>NZ_JBIWFB010000001.1:0-1310602 GCF_044762855.1 Psychrobacillus sp. NPDC096389
CTCAAAGACGATGAGGTAGATAGGTTCGGGGTGGAAGCGTGGCGACACGTGCAGCTGACGAATACTAATCGATCGAGGACTTAACCAAAATGTATGTATTGTAGTAAATGTCTGTTTATCCAGTTTTGAGTGAACAAGCACTCATCGTCTAGTGATGATGGCAAAGAGGTCACACCCGTTCCCATACCGAACACGGAAGTTAAGCTCTTTTGCGCCGATGGTAGTTGGGGGTTTCCCCCTGTGAGAGTAGGACGTCGCTGGGCACAATAAAAAAGTCGTTACCGAGTAATCGGTAGCGACTTTTATTATCTATTGAAAAAGATGACTATGGGTAGCTTATAGGTTTTTTTGCCAGAAACTTCATATCTTCATTGTATTTTTAATAAATTTTATAACTCAGTATTGACATATTGATAATAATAGAGTAATATTATTCGAGTCGCCAAAAGAACAAATAGTTTGGCTGACAAACATGAACATTAAATTGTCTAGTGATGATGGCGAAGAGGTCACACCCGTTCCCATACCGAACACGGAAGTTAAGCTCTTCAGCGCCGATGGTAGTTGGGAGTTTCCCCCTGCGAGAGTAGGACGTCGCTGGGCTTGTAATAAATACATATAATAAATCAAAAAAAGTTCAAATTAACAATGAATTGAATTAAAAAATCGATGTAGAAATACTTTACTTATTATGATTTATTATTTACCCAGGAGGATTAGCTCAGCTGGGAGAGCATCTGCCTTACAAGCAGAGGGTCGGCGGTTCGAGCCCGTCATCCTCCACCATAATTCTATAATTGCCGGAATAGCTCAACTGGTAGAGCAACTGACTTGTAATCAGTAGGTTGAGGGTTCAAGTCCTTTTTCCGGCACCATTTTTCGAGCCATTAGCTCAGTTGGTAGAGCATCTGACTTTTAATCAGAGGGTCGTAGGTTCGAATCCTACATGGCTCATCACTTGTTAAGTAAGTAATATAAATGCGGGTGTGGCGGAACTGGCAGACGCACAGCACTTAAAATCCTGGGGTAGGTGACTACAGTACCGGTTCTATTCCGGTCCTCAGCACCATTTTTTAAAAAAATATATGCGCTCGTAGCTCAATTGGATAGAGCACTTGACTACGAATCAAGAGGTTGCAGGTTCGAGTCCTGCCGAGCGCACCATAATATATGACGGGAAGTAGCTCAGCTTGGTAGAGCACTTGGTTTGGGACCAAGGGGTCGCAGGTTCGAATCCTGTCTTCCCGACCAGTTATTTATTTGGGGCCTTAGCTCAGCTGGCTAGAGCATTCGGTTCATACCCCGAAGGTCACAGGTTCAAATCCCGCAACCAAAACGGTCCCGTGGTGTAGCGGTTAACATGTCTGCCTGTCACGCAGAAGATCGCCGGTTCGATCCCGGTCGGGACCGCCATTTTATTTATTAGTTCGAAATTTGAGATAAGCGAGAGATTCGTAGCTTAGCACAAATCAAAGTTGGCTCAGTAGCTCAGTCGGTAGAGCAAAGGACTGAAAATCCTTGTGTCGGCGGTTCGATTCCGTCCTGAGCCACCATAGTAATGCGGGTGTAGTTTAGTGGTAAAACCTCAGCCTTCCAAGCTGATGATGAGAGTTCGATTCTCTTCACCCGCTTCCAATAGTGGGCCTATAGCTCAGCTGGTTAGAGCGCACGCCTGATAAGCGTGAGGTCGATGGTTCGAGTCCATTTAGGCCCACCACTATTCCGAAGTAGCTCAGTGGTAGAGCAATCGACTGTTAATCGATTGGTCGTAGGTTCGAGTCCTACCTTCGGAGCCATATAAAGGCCCCTTGGTCAAGCGGTTAAGACACCGCCCTTTCACGGCGGTAACACGGGTTCGAATCCCGTAGGGGTCATAATAAACTTTAAAGAAAAAAAGACAATCATTCATTTGATTGTCTTTTTTTAGTGCGCCAGGCATGCACATGAACTATAGGGTGCGAGTCCCGAACCCCGAAGACAGCAGTAACAATAAATGATTTTGTCATCCTTATCGATACTTAGAAAATGTTAGTTATTATACTAAATGATTAGAGTTCTTCTATTAAAAAAAATACAATTACAGGCTTTCTTCATATTCACTGACTAGTTTATAAAAAGTTGTATTTTTTACTCCAATTTCTTGCTTTGCTTTCACTTCTCTTATATCTCCTGACTTCCACTGAGCATACGCAACTTAAAACTCAGTAACCTTTGGTCGACCCAAAACTGTGCCATTTTGCAAAGCTACATCAATTCCTTCGTGTTGAAATCTAAATATAGCGATAATAGACGTTATAAAAACATACTAATAAACACCATTAAAACAATGATTATTAAATGATTTACAATATTTTCTATAACGTTTGAGAAGTGGTGGTTTAAAAGTTTCTTATTTAAAGTACGGCAAAGGCGGCTTATTTAAAAAGCTTATGATAGCAAGGTTTATAGAGCACTCCTTCCAGAAATGGTTGGGGTGTTTTTTTGAGGAATAAGATCTATTTGATTTTCTTAAAATAAGTCGAACATTCCTGACTATCCAATATTTCATTTATGAAAACGAGCTAAAAATAAAAAATTGTCGAAAAGTCAATCTTCGACAATTTTTTATATATTACAGTATGCAGAGTATAGAAATAAACAGTTATCAACTTACTCTAATTTAGTTTTCAAATAGTGAATGATTGTATCAGTGACTTCTTTTGTAGTAGCTTGACCTTTTAAATCACGAGTTTTGGTGCCTTGTACTAGGCTATATTCTATTGCTTCAAGTAAATGATCTCCTAGTCTAGCATAGCCTAGATAATCTAACATTAGTTTTCCGGTCCAAATTTGACCTAATGGGTTAGCGACTCCTAAACCTGCGATATCAGGAGCAGAACCGTGCACTGGTTCAAACATGGAAGGGAATTCATTAGTTACGTTAAGATTGGCTGCTGGCGCAATGCCGATACTCCCCATAATTGCTCCACCGATATCTGTCAAAATATCACCGAACAAATTGGAAGCTACGATCACATCAAACTCAGAAGGCTTCATAATCATATACGCTGCCATAGCATCGATATGAACACTGTTTTGATCTAGCTGCGGATAGTTAGCTACGATATCATGGAAAACATCATCCCAAAAAGGCATACTATGAGAAAGGCCGTTTGATTTTGTAGCGCTCGTCACTTTTTTACTTCTTTGATTAGATAAGTCACATGCGTAACGCATTGCTCTTTCTGTGCCTTTTCGAGTGAAAATAGCATTTTGAATGGCAATTTCATCCTCATCTGAGTGAATTCTACCACCGCTATCCGAGTATTCCCCTTCAGAATTTTCACGTACAACAATAATATCGAATTCTCCAGGGCTTTTTAATGGTGAATCAAGTCCTTTTAATAATTTAGCAGGGCGGATATTAATAGTTTGTTTAAGACCTCTTCTAATTTTTATGAGCAAGCCCCATAGTGAAATATGATCAGGAACTAGTTCAGGCATACCTACTGACCCCAGAAAAATTTGGTCGAAATTTTTTAGAATTTCGAGACCATTTTCAGGCATCATCTCGCCATTTTTTAAATAGTAATCACAACCCCAAGATAGTATTTCCCATTCAAATTTTAAATTACCATCTAATTCCGCTAAAGTATCCAGTACTCGCATTGCTTCAGGTACTACTTCTTTTCCAATACCATCACCTGGTATTGTAGCGATTTTATAAGTTTTCATTTAAAAACCTCTTCCCTTTAATGGAGATTGATAATTTCATAATGAACGCCCATCTTTAGGTAGATGAGGGTATACAATAACCTTTATCGTATCTAACTGCGTTTCACAAGCCTTTTCCATCGCAACACTAATATCATCAAGAACATAAGTAGATGTAATAATATTTCCAATAACATCTTTTAATTCAGTTAATATATTTATGGCTAACGGAAATGTATTGGCATATCTATATACAGTTAACAAATCGATTTCCTTTTGTAACATAGTCGTTAAATCTAACGTAACGTTTTGGTGGTGTGGAAACCCAATGCTAACTAATTTACCGCCTTTTTTAAGAGAGTTAATAGCTGTGGCTAGCGCTTGTTCTGCTCCTGAAGTTTCAAGTACTAGATCAAAATAGTTTTCAGCAATTTCTTGTTTTGCTACTTCAAACGTTTGAGTAGCCCCCAAACTTTTTGCTACTTCTAGTTTATGTTTGACAATATCTGTTACTGCTATTTCTTCTGCATTAAAATAACTTGTCGCTGCAACTGCCATTAAACCAACTGGTCCCATACCCATTATTAAGACTTTCATTCCAGGTTTTAAGTTTGCACGATTTAAGGCGTGAATACCTACAGAGAGAGGTTCAGCTAAAGTAGCCTCCTCAAAAGTTAAAGAATCGGGTATCAAAAATACATAATCTTCTGGATGGCTAATATATTGTCGCAATGCTCCTTTATAAGGAGGAGTAGATAAAAATATTACTTTATCACAAAGGTTATATTTCCCACTTCTGCATTTTTCGCATATTCGACATGGGACACCTGGTTCCACAGCGACTCTATCACCAATCGAAAACTTAGTTACATCGCTACCAATTTTGACAATAGTTCCTGCACATTCATGACCTTGAATGTGGGGGTATTGTACGGTTCTTTTTCCGATATGCCCATGTTTATAATAATGAATATCAGATCCGCAAACACCAACGGCATTTATCTTTATTAATACTTCATTAGGAGAGATAGAAGGGATTTCTTCATAACCGACTTCCACTTTAGAGATTTCTACTAAATTTGCGACTTTCATTTCTAATGTGTTCAATTCGTATCACCCCAATATTGGTTGATTTTCATATTTAAGTAGAACTTTACCGCATTTTTTATCTTCACATAGTTGGAATGCAGAATCCCATTCTTCTAAAAGCATCGTATGCGTAATAATTGGTTTCAAATTAATTTTATTTTGCTCGTATAATTTTATTACTCTTTCCCATGTTTCATAGGAATGTGCGAGAGAACCATATACTTGTAATTGTTTGTATAAGATAACATCGTAATCCATCGTAAAGGGTTGGCCTGCTATCCCAACCTGGATATGTTTTCCCCGATTTTTTAGTTGTTTAAAGCATTCATTGATCGCTACAGGTACACCCGTGCAATCTACCGTAATGTCTACTCCTAAACCATTTGTTTCTAATGCAACAATCTCTGATAAATTTTCTTGTTGAACATTAATAACTCTATCTGCGCCTAATTCCTGCGCAATTTCTAGACGTTGTACATCAACATCTGTACCTGTAACAAGTATCTTGCAACCCTTCAAAGCCAATAAAGACAGACAAATAAGCCCAATTGGACCAGGTCCCGATAATAAGACAACATCACCGCTCTTAATATCTGTAAGTTCTTCAATTGCTTGGACACCGCAAGCTAAAGGCTCCGCTAATGCCCCTTCTTGAAGAGATACATGGTCAGGTAATTTATAGACAACATGTTCTTCTATTGTTAAATATTTGGTAAAACTCCCATTTACGCCATGTCCCATGCCACGGCGGTGTTCACAAAACATATAGTAACCCGTTTTACAATGAATACATGTTCCACAAGTAAGCTGAGTGGATCCCAACACCGCAACGCGATCGCCAACAGTTACATTAGTTACTTCGGGACCAGTTTCAACTACTACTCCCGAACATTCATGACCTAAAACGACTGGTGGGTAGCTTTTAAATGTATCATGGAATATATGCAAATCTGTTCCACAAATTCCGGTATAAGCCACTTCTATTTTCACTTGGTCAGCTTTACATACAGGTTCTTCAATGGTCACAATTTCAATATTTCCAACACCAGGTTTTGTTTTTTGTAGCGCTTTAATATAGATCCACTCCTCGTAAAATGTTTTTTAATTATTCCATTCCAATTGAAATGAATTTCACTTCTAAAAATTCCTCAATCCCCCAAAGTCCACCTTCACGACCTAATCCACTTTCTTTAAATCCACCAAATGGGGCTTGTGCTGTCGAAGGCACACCATCATTTAGACCAACAATTCCATATTCCAATTTCTCAGAAATATGAATTGCTTCTGAAAGCCTTTCAGAAAATACATAGGCAGCTAAACCAAATGGCGTATCATTTGCTCGGCTAATCACTTCTTCTACTGTTTTATATGTTGTAATTGGTGCGAGGGGTCCAAATGTTTCTTCATACATACATTCCATATCGTCGGTTACATTAACCAGGACAGTTGGTGTTAAGAAGAAACCGTTCGAATTTGTAATTTCTTCGCCCCCAGTAATAATTTTAGCGCCTTTATTCACAGCATCTTCTAATTGGGATTTCACTTTATCAACTGCATGTTGGTCAATTAAAGGTCCAATATGAATACCCTCTTCCAGACCATTACCGACTTTTAGTTTCTGTACTTCATCTTTAAATATATTAGTAAATTCCTGTTCAACACTTTCATGAACATAAATACGATTAGCACATACGCATGTTTGACCAGCATTTCGAAACTTCGATTTTATTAAACGTTCAGCAGCTAATTGCAAATTTGCATTTTCTGTAATGATAAAAGGTGCATGCCCGCCAAGCTCTAGTGATAATTTTTTTACATTATAAGAAGCTTGAGCCATTAACTTTTTTCCAACTTCTGTAGAACCGGTAAATGTAATTTTTCGAATTCTACTATCATTCATCCATTCTCCAACGATTGCACTTGAGTTACCAGTTACTAGATTAAGTACACCTTTTGGAATCCCTGCTTCATGGGCTAACTCAATTAATTTTATGGCAGTTAACGGTGTTAAAGAGGCTGGTTTTATTACTGCTGTACATCCTGCTGCTAGTGCCGGTGCTACTTTACGTGTAATCATTGCAGCTGGGAAATTCCATGGTGTAATAGCTGCAATCACTCCAACTGGATGTTTTGTAACGAGTAAGCGCTTAACCACGCTAGAAGAAGGGAGTGTTTGACCATAAATGCGTTTTCCTTCCTCAGCGTACCAGGAAATAAAGCTATTTGCATAATCAACTTCACCAATGGCTTCTGCTAATGGTTTACCTTGTTCTTTCGTCATAATTTCCCCAATAATTTCCTTGTTCTGATCAACTAAATGAAACCATTTATATAATAAATCAGAACGTTGACTAGCAGTTAATGCAGACCATGATTCCAATGCTGCAAAGGCAGCGTCCGTAGCCAATAGGGCCTCTTTTTCGTTGCCGTTTGGTATGCTACCAATCGTTTCTTGTGTAGCTGGGTTTATAACGTCAATTTGATCAATGGTTGTAACTGTTTCACCATTAATAATCATATGTCCTTTAATAATCATGAATAGTTCCTCCTTTGAATATTTAAAATATATTGATTAATTAAGATTATAGATAGCCAAAAGAAAAAAAGTCAATGTGAAAATATTTTCAGTAATAAAATTTTAATAAGATTGACTTGTATAATATGCTATTATGGCTAAATATTAGAGATGGAACCTATTCTACGTAGTTTATGGGAGAGAAATTATTTACGTTTACTCATCAAACGAACTAAACTGTGGAACTAAGGGTAAAAGTGTTAAAACTAATCTATGAGGAGAATTATTATGAAAGTCAATATTTACGATGTTGCTAAGGCAGCCAATGTTTCTATTGCTACGGTGTCAAAAGTTATTAATAATACCGGTCGAATAAGCGATAAGACTAAAAAAAAGGTGAATGATATCATTAGAGAATTGGATTACAAACCAAGTTTAATTGCCTCTGCTTTAATGGGGAAAAATACTCGAACGATAGGGTTTATCCTTCCAGATTTAGCAAACCCGTTCTTTTCGGAGTTGGCTAGATACATAGAAGATAAAGCCAATGAATATGATTATAATGTTGTAATTTGTAGTACAGATTATTTAAAGGAAAAAGAGGATATGTATATTTCCTTATTGATGCAAAAAAATGTGGATGGCTTTATTTTAGCTTCTGGTTTTGAACATTTTGAAACAGTTCAAAAATTAATGGATGAGGAAGTACCGGTCGTAATTGTAGCTAGAAATTATCCCGAGGTACCAGTCAATTTAGTAGCTATTCATGATTATGAAGCAGGGTATCAAGCAACTTCATACTTAATTCAACAAGGACATAAAAGAATTTCGATTATTGCTAGAGATATTTGGAGTAATAGAGAAAGGTTTAGAGGTTACTCTGATGCAATGAAAGATCATCAATTACCCATTCCATCGGAAATTTATTACGCAAAAGAATCTACTATTCAAGCAGGACATGATAGCTTGCAACAAATAATGCAAGAATCAAAAATAGCTCCCACAGCCATTTTTGCTTGTAATGATATGATGGCGGTAGGAGCTATTAAAGCGAGTCAAAAAATGGGGTTAGTTGTTCCAGATGATATATCTGTGATGGGCTTTGATGATACACTCATAGCTCAAATTATTAATCCGGCTTTAACAACTATTGCTCAACCTAAAAAAAAGATAGCTAATGAAGCAGTAGATTTACTTATGAGTGCAATAGATGGGGATACTAAAAACCACACGATTATTCTAAAAACGGAGTTAATTGAAAGGGAAAGTGTAAAAAAAATTTAAATTTATAGTTGAAAATTCCGAAAAATTGATTTATATTAATTTGCAAGAAGGTTAAGCGCTTAACTTTTAGTGGAGGTGATTATTATTTTAAATGGAAATGCTATTATCATCCAATCTGGAGGACCGACAGCTGTTATAAACAGTTCTTTGGTGGGGATTGTAGAGGCAATTTTGGAATTTAATAACCCAAATATAAAAATTTTCGGGGCAAAGGGTGGAGTGAAAGGATTACTGAATAACTCTTTAGTGCGATTGGATACTTTGTCAAAAGAAAAACTCCGGTCAATTAAATACACTCCCGGTGCTGTGCTTGGAACATGTCGTTTAAAAATAGAGGAATTTCATCTGCAAGAAATAATCAGAATATTTAAAGTGTACAATATAACCCATTGTTTTTATATTGGTGGAAATGGATCTATGTATGTTGCGGAGCAAATTAGTATCTACGCGAAGGAACTAAATTATCCACTTTGTACTATTGGTGTTCCTAAATCAATAGATAATGATTTGGCTGGAATTGACCATTCTCCTGGATATGCGAGTGCCGCTAAATTTTTAGTAGCATGTACGGAAGATATAACACTGGATATCGTCAGTTATGAGACGCCTAAAAAGGTAACCATTATGGAAACGATGGGACGTAATACAGGATGGCTTGCAGGTTCATGCTCGCTAGCGGAACAGAAATCTTCAAATTGCAAACAATTAATATATATTCCAGAGAGCCCGTTTAGCTTGAGTAATTGTCTTGAAGCTATTGAGCATAATTATAATAATAATTATCATACTTTACTAATTGTTTCAGAGGGAATAAGAGATGAGCAGGATGAGCTCATTATATCAAATACATTACAATTTGATAGTTTAAATAGACCAAAGTTGGGCGGGGTATCTTGGTTTTTAAAAGATGAAATTGAGAACAATTTAAATATTGGAACTCGCTGTATAGACACAAGTATTTGGCAAAGAAGCAGTTCTAGATACATTTCTTTAACTGATGTGAACGAAGCATATAATTTAGGGTATAAAGCATGGCAATTAGCACTAAATAGTAGAAACAATGTAATGGTTACACTTTCTAGATTAAATATACCAGAATATAACGTTGTATATAGTTCAGTTCTTTTAAGTAAAGTCGTTGGAATCGAGAAAAAAGTTCCGATGCATTGGTATGATGAGCAAAAAAAGGTAATGAAAGAAGAGTTTCTAGATTATATTAAACCATTAGTAAAAGGCGATATCGTTCATCCGAAATTTGACTTAGAAGAGCAGCATATTAGTATTTTATAATATTTGGTTGTGATTTGAGAGTGAGTTTAAAAACGAATAGGGTGTAAATAAAATCACCGTGTAATAGAATTTTTTTAAAAAATTTGGTTAAGCGCTTTCTTTAGAGATGATGAGGAGGATTTATATGTCAAGTAACAATACATTACTAAAAGAAAAATCGAAAGCTGCTCGAAAAAGTTTATTAAAAGTTGTTCACCATGCGGGGGCTGGTCACATAGGAGGTCCACTATCGGCAATTGATGTATTAACAGCTCTTTACTTTCAAGAAATGAATGTTGAACCTTCTAATCCATATAAAGTGGATCGTGATCGCTTTGTTTTGTCAAAGGGGCATTCAGCTATAGGGTTATATGCCGTATTGGCAGAAAAAGGTTATCTTGATCAAAAGGAACTGTACACTTTTGACTCATTAGATTCAAGGCTACAAGGTCATCCAGATATGAAAATATTACCTGGTATTGAAATGTCGACTGGATCTCTAGGTCAAGGTATATCGGCTGCGGTTGGAATGGCACTAGGTGCGAAAGTGCAAGGTCAATCATTTAGAACTTATTGCATGATTGGTGATGGCGAGTCCCAAGAAGGGCAAGTATGGGAAGCCGCGTTTATAGCTTCAAAATATGAGTTAGACAATCTCGTAGTTATTCTAGATTACAATAAACTTCAACAATATGGTTGGGTAGGAACAAATACCGAGCGAGCTGTTCCAAATGACTTGGTAGAAGAAAAATGGGGGGCCTTTGGATGGAATGTTATTCGAATAGATGGGCACTCATTTGAAGAAATTTTAGAAGGCTTTAGACAGGCGAAGTTAGTAAAACAAAAACCGACGATCCTTATTGCAGATACAGTAAAGGGTAAAGGAATTAGTTTTATGGAAAATAATTATTTATGGCATTCTAGAATTCCTACAGACGAAGAATTATCAGTGGCATTAAAAGAATTAGACGAAAGTGGTGACTTATAATGCAAGCTTCCCAACTTAAAACGGCATCAATGCGTGACAGTTTTAGTGAAACACTTTACCAGTTAGCTGTAAACGATCCTAGAGTTTTTGTATTGGACGGAGATTTAGCTACTTCAACTAAAATTGAAAAGGTAGCGAAAGAACGTCCACAAAAGTTTTTACAAATGGGGATAGCTGAACAAAATATGTTAAGTGTTGCTGCCGGTTTAGCAACAACTGGACTTCAGCCATGGGCAGTAACCTTTGCCGCATTCATGTCAAAGCGTGCTTTAGACCAGATTCAAGTGCAAATCGCACAACCTAAGTTAAATGTAAAAATGATTGGTGCTTATAGCGGATTGTTGACAGGGGTTACAGGAAAAACACATCAGGCGTTAGAGGATATCGCAATCTTTAGAAGTTTAGCTAATATGACGGTTCTAGCACCAGCAGATTCAGTTGAAACAGCCAAAATGATGGAATGGGCTAATCAATATGACGGACCAGTATATATTCGATTGGCTCGAGATAATTATCCTATCTTATTCGATGATTCGTACGTTTTCAAACCAAATAAAGGAGTTGTCCTAAAAGAGGGGACGGACTTAACTATTATCTCTACTGGAACTGCGACAAGTCGCGCTCTTGAGGCTACCAAAATATTAAAACAAAAAAATATATCATCTGCGGTAGTTCATTTACCTTCCATAAAACCAATCGATCAAGAACTAATTATCGAAATGGCTGTAAAAACGAAAGCAATTGTTACTGTAGAAGAACATAGCATTTATGGAGGGTTAGGTGGTGCGATAGCAGAAATATTAGCAGCAAATGTACCAACCCCTATTGAATTTGTAGGTGTGAAAGATCGTAATTCAGAATCTGCTAGTAACGAAGCATTGTTGGAGAAATACGAAATTTCGACAAAGTTTATTGTTGAAGCAGCACAACGAATTAACTTGAGAAAAAAATAGTGAGTCTATTTGATACATTGAAATAAATATAGTCGAGAATTTCATTGATTATGTTGAAATGAAAGGCTTCCAAGTTCATCATTTCATTATGTAAGAGTTTCCATTAATAAACGGTTCAGTTCTTTCGAACAGTATGTGTTCAATTATAAAAAAAAGTGCTATAAACGTAAAATTGAAGTCCAAGAAGATATTTTAAGGCAGATTTATCTGTTTGAAGATATAAATTTTATTTCACAAATATGGGGGGATATGGATGAAGAAGTTTTTAGTTTTACTAGTCGTCCTAATGGGCAGTTTTATGGCTGGTTGTAGTTCTGAAGAGGGAGAAGCAAAGGGACAGGGCAAAGGGGATGCCGGGAACAATGGTGATCAATTAATATTAGATTTAAGTATTCCAGAACCTGAAGATGCAAAATTTGGGCTAACGGCTACGGCATTTAAGGAAGAATTAGAAGCACTTACAGATAATAAAATGACTGTAAAAATACACGGTAATAACTCCCTTGGCGGTGAAAGGGAAGTGTTTGAACTGATGGGTCTAGGTTCAGTAGATATGGCAATTCAATCCGCGGGGCCTATGGGGAATTGGGTTCCAGAGTTTAATATTTTTGACTTGCCATTTCTATTTGATAATACGGATCACGTTTACAGTGTGTTAGATGGTTCGATTGGTGAAGAATTAAATGAAAAGTTCGAAACTGCAACGAATGTAAAAATATTAGGTTGGGTTGAAAACGGTTTCGTAGCAACTACATCAAATAATATTATCAATAGAGTAGAAGATGTTAAGAAAATGAAAATTCGTGTTCAAGAAAATGAAATTCAAATTGATACGTGGAAAGCTTATGGAGCTGAGCCAACTCCAATGGCTTGGACAGAAGTATTTACAGGTTTACAGCAAGGTGTAATAGATGGACATTCGAACTCTGCCGCTACTATTAAATCTTCTAAAATTTACGAAGTACAAGACTATGTAGCGGAAATAGAAGATCGTTTTAGTGCAGCACCAATTTCTATAAGTACAGCAACATTCGATCGTTTAACTGAAGAGCAACAAAATGCGGTATTAAAGGCGGCGGAAGTAGCAGAAGTAAAAGGTAGAGAATTTAACAAGCAAAAAGTTGAAGAGGCCTTAGAATTTTTAAAATCAGAAGGAATTACAATTACTTCTCCAGATAAAGAGTCATTTAAAGCGAGTGCAGAGAGTGTTTATACTAAGTGGGCACCGAAGCTTGGCGAAGAGCTTATCGATAAAATCCGAAATACATCATATTAAAACGAATTTACCGAAGCGAGTTCATTTTTTTGATCTCGCTTCGGTAAAGTAATAAGACCTTTAGAAATATCTATTTTACACACCATTGAAAGCATTTTCATTTTGGAGGAAGACATTTTCCAAAGTTTATTTGAGAAAATTGTATTTTAAATAATAAATTAGCAACGAATAAGATCTTTTTATAAATACATAAGGGGTGTGAAGAAATTTGGAATCCATTTTAAGGACTTACTTACGTTTTATTGATCGATTAAATAAAGTAATGGGCTACATATTAACTCTTCTATTAGCTATAATGACAGCAATTATTTTTTGGCAAGTGTTCTCTCGTTTCGTAGTAGGTTCTTCTTTATCCTGGTCAGAAGAACTATCTAGATTTTTGATGATTTTCATGATTTTAATTGGTTCCTCAATTGCTCTAAGAAACAATGAATTAATTGCAATAGAGATTTTATTAGAAAAAGTAGAAAATTTATCAAAAAAGATTGTTGTAATTACCATTCACGTTATATCACTGGTATTTTTTGTAATTTTAATCAAATACGGTTATTCTATGGCCCAAAGTTTTACTAATCAAATGGCACCGGGATTAGGTATCTCAATGAAATATATTTATTTAGCATTACCACTTGGTGGTGTATTACTTCTATTAAATTCATTAGCTTGTATAGTTGAAGAAATCATTGGGAAGGGGGAAAATAAATGTTAATCATATTCTTTATTTCATTATTTGTACTCATGTTTTTAGGAGTGCCAATAGCGATATCACTAGGTTTGTCAACCGTTTTAGGGATATCTCTTCATGAAACCCTTCCAATGGAAATTGTTCCTCAAAGAATTTTTGTTTCACTAAATTCATTTCCGCTAATGGCTATTCCTTTTTTTATATTAGCCGGGAATATTATGGGTATTGGTAGTATGTCTAAAAGACTTGTTAATTTTGCTAGTTCACTAGTAGGTCACTTCTCAGGTGGACTTGCTATGGTTGCAATTGTAACGTCCATGTTTTTTGCTGCAATTTCTGGCTCGGGGGCTGCAACTACTGCTGCGATTGGTTCCATCTTAATACCGGCAATGGTCGCTAAAGGCTATAAAATTGAGTATGCCGCAGCCAATCAAGCAGTAGCTGGTGCTTTAGGGATTATTATACCGCCGAGTATCGCGATGATTCTTTATGGTGTTGCAGCAGAGGTATCCATAGGCGATCTATTTATTGCTGGAATTATTCCAGGGTTGCTAATTACTTTTTCTTTATTAGTTAGTGCAATTATTATTGCAAAAAGAAATGGTTATGTAGGGGAAGAAAAACAGAGTTTCCCTAGTGTACTGAAATCTTTTAAGGAAGCGATATTGGCAATCTTAATGCCACTCATTGTATTGGGTGGGATTTACACGGGTGTCTTCACTCCAACGGAAGCTTCAGTAGTAGCTGTTGTGTATTCGCTAGTTGTAGGTATGTTTATATATAGGGATATTACACCGCAACAACTAGGAAAAGTGTTAAAGGATAGTGCAGTAAATAGTTCCGTTATTATGTTTGTAATTGGTGGAGCTGGCTTATTTGGATTTTTTATTGGTATTAATAGCGTTCCTGATATGATCTACGAATCGATTTCATCATTAGTTTCAAGCAAATATGCGTTCTTATTCCTTGTTAACATCATATTATTTGTTGCAGGTATGTTTTTAGAGGGTGGCGCAGCAATTCTAATTTTAGTTCCATTATTGCTAGGCACCGCGATTAACTTAGGGATTGATCCTGTCCATTTCGGGGTTATTATGGTGTGTAACTTGGCTATCGGATTAGTGACACCTCCTGTTGGAATAGATTTATTTGTAGTTTCCAAATTAACTAATGTTAGTATTATGCGAATTGCCAAGTATGCAATCCCACTAATTTTAATACTGATTTTAGATGTACTCATTATTACTTATGTTCCGATTTTATCTACTTGGTTACCGTCATTATTGAAATAAAGAGATGGTTTTATAATGGGATGAATGAAGGAAGTGTATGCTATTAATAGATTAGCAGTTATTGGTGCTGAAACGATGGGATTGGATATTGCCAAGTTTTTCATTACGAAAGAATGCCAAGTGGTTTTGTTTGATAAAGAGCAAGGTATCCTTGAAAAAAATTTAGTTGTTTGTAAAATAAAACTGGACAGAGGAAGAATGTTCAAGATTAGTAATGCAACAGATCTTCAACGATTAAATGACGTTTCACTTATTGTAGAAGCCATTCATGAAAATGAGCGAAAAAAAGGAACTATACAAAGAATTGGAAGCGCTGTTATCTAGTAAAGTGGTTATAGCAACCAATACCTCAGGAATACCAATTAATCAGTTGTACAGTGAATTGAAATATCCTAATCGATTTATCATGTCTATATGACAGATAATCGGACGGTACTGTCGAAACTACTCCAAGAAAAAGTGGCTGGTGGAGACTTAGGTGTCAAAACTGGCAAAGGATTTTATGAGTGGGCACTGCCTTCTAAAGAAATTCGAAAGCAAAATAGTCAAGACTTAGAATCACTAGTTCAATGGATTGAAAGAATCTAATTGTATTTAAGCATTCAAAAAGGAAGGAAGGCTAATTTGGAACTCCACACGTCTAATTTTAATAGTTTATTAGCAACAAATCTAATTTTCGGTGAAGATTGCGTTAATAAGAACCTACCACTTATTTTGCAAGAACAAGGTTATTCGAAGATTTTTATTGCTACTGATCCAGGTATTGTGTCTTCCGGTATCTTAAATAAAGTGATTGATATACTGGAGGGTAATAACATTACATATGAGATATTTTCAGATGTAGAGACGAACCCGCTAGACTTCACTGTTATGGAAGGTATGGGGGTTTATGTAAAGGGTAATTGTGAACTCATTATCGCATTAGGTGGAGGAAGTGCGATGGATTTTGCTAAAGGGGTGAGTGCAGTAGTCGGTAATGGCGGACATATTTTAGATTATAGGAGAGGAAAAGAAACGTTATATCAGAAGTGTCCAACTATTATTGCAGTCCCAACGACTGTTGGGACGGGATCTGAAGTTACTCCTGTGTCTGTGATTACCGATCCGCAAGCAAAAAGAAAATACATTATCGCTTCCCCATATATTCAACCAAGATATGCAATGGTGGATCCAACTTTCACATATACATTACCACCACATATTGTTGCTTCTACTGGTATGGACGCACTAGTTCATGCAATAGAATCCTATACATCGAATGTGGCAAATCCTTTTTCTGAAAGTTTTTCTGTGCAAGCAATGAAAATGTTAGTAAACAATTTACCACCTAGCTTTAGGAACATTGAAGATCGTGAGGCACGTGCACAAGTACATCTAGCAAGTACGTTAGCTGGTTTTGCCTTTAACTACGGGAAGTTAGGTATCGTGCATTCTTGCTCGCATCCGATGTCAGCTAGATATGGTGTTCCACATGGCGTAGCAAATGCTGTTATTTTACCTTACGTTTTAGAATTTAACAAAGTAACTAATATAGAGAAGTTTGCCGAAATAGCTAGACTTTTTGATCCAACTCTTATAGCTACTGATGATAAAGAAGCAGCAAGTCAAGTTTCAAATGTTGTTCATAGATTCAATGCAGAACTGAATATTCCTTCCAACTTCAAGTATTTAAACATCGATTTTACGCAACAAATGATTGAAGAGCTAGCAAAAGATGCGATGGATGATGTAGGGACTTTTCCGTTTAATCCAAGACAAGCGAACGAGGATGATATCGTTTCAATATATCAGAAAGTATTAATTTAGTATAAAGTTGGTTCGCGATATGTATGTTTATTAGCTTAACTATCGAATATAGGCGAAAACGAAAGCGAAGGGCTATGAAACCCTTCGCTTTCGCTTATTTCAACCCAATATTCGCTTTGACATCCACTTCCGCATATTTTTTCAAATCTGCACGTGCTCCTACTAAAGATCCTATCCAACCAGCGACAAAACCAGCGGGAACGGAAATTATTGCAGGGTTCGTTAATGGGAATATTGCTTCTCCTGTAAAGAATAAGGAGCCATCGGAAGCCCATACGTTTGGACTTAATAATACGAGAACAAGTGCAGTAACAAGACCTGTAACAATCGCAGATAAAGCACCTGTTGTATTAAAGTTTTTCCAATAGATCGTATAAATAATTACTGGTAAATTTGCACTTGCTGCAATACAGAAAGCGAGTGAAACTAAGAATGCAACGTTCATCGTTTGTGCACCTAATGCTAAAAGAATAGAGAATACAGAAACCCCAACGGAAGCAAGGCGAGCTGCGTTCATTTGCTCTTTTTCAGTTGCTTTTCCTTTTTTAATAATTTGCCCATATAAATCATGCGCAAATGCAGAAGCACCTGATAACACTAGTCCAGCTACAACAGCTAGGATTGTTGCAAATGCAACTGCTGAAACGAATGACATAAGCAAGTCTCCACCTAAAGCTTGTGCGAGGAGAGGGGCTGCCATATTACCAGCGGGATTTGCTGCAATAATTGTTTCGGAGCCTACGAATGCAGCTGCACCAAACCCGAGGAAAATAGTTAGTATATAGAAAGCACCTACAATCCATGTTGCAAACACAACAGAACTACGGGCAGTCTTTGCATCTTTTACCGTGAAGAAACGCATTAAAATATGTGGTAAACCGGCCGTACCTAATACCAATGCGATCATCATGGAGATGGTATCTAAACCATTCGTATATTTTACACCAGGGTGTAAATATGCTTCCCCATGGGCTGTTACTGATTTCATTTCTGTGAACATACCAAAAATATTAAAGTTGAATTTCCACAATACAAGGAATGAAATAATGACAGTACCAACCATTAATAACACAGCTTTAATAATTTGTACCCAACTCGTCGCAGCCATTCCACCCCATAATACATAGATGGTCATCATAATACCAACGAGTAATACAGCGATCCAATAATCGATTCCTAATAAAAGTTGAATAAGTGCACCTGCACCTACAAGCTGTGCAATCATGTAAAATAAAACAATTGTTAACGTACTAACAGCAGCAGCGGCACGAATCTTCTTTTGGTCAAAACGAGCCATAATCATATCTGCTAATGTATAACGACCTAAGTTTCGAAGTGGTTCTGCAACAATATATAGCACAACTAAGTAAGCTACTAAATAACCGATACTATAAAAGAATCCATCAAATCCAAAAAGTGCAATAGCTCCAGCTATCCCTAAAAATGATGCGGCAGATAAATAATCTCCCGCAATAGCAATTCCGTTTTGCCAACCCGATAAACCGCCACCAGCTGTATAAAACTCACTTGCCGAGTTTGTTCGTTTAGAAGCGATATATGTTACGAATAATGTTAGTGCGACAATTCCTACAAAGAATGATAATCCTAGTGCATTCACTCATAGCCACCAGCCTTTTCTTTTTCGAAAATCTCATCTGCCTCTCGGTCAAATCCGTTTGCCTTGCGGACATAAATCATACATAATGCCCATGTCATGATGAATAGGGCGATGGAGTATACCCATACCCATGCCACATCCCCAAATGCATTTGTATTTAAGATCGTTGTGTAAGAAGTCAAAATAGGTAAGGAGATATAACATAATAGAAAAAAGATTGCGATTGGTAATATAAATTTTCTTTTTTTCGTTTTTAAAGATTTAAACTCTGGACTTTCTGCAATTGCTACATAATTCGGTGATGCAGATATTTTGGGATGAGTATGTACTCGTTCACCCTTTGAAAGTGTTTTATCTTGCTGATTGAAAACGCTTTCGATTTTTTTCGCCAATTCCATTCCCCCTATAAAGTTAGTATTATTTCTGAATATTCCGTTCTATTCTTAGATGTAGATTAATGATATTAGAATATTAATAGGATAGCAACTAAAAATTCACAAAATGTTCAAAATTAAATTGCTCTATTAGTAAATGGTTAAGTGAATTGTTTTAGATTCATTCGTTTTCATAGTATTGTCAGTTCTTTTTTGCTCATTTAGGGGTATAATAAAACATATGCAGAGTACCCGATTTTTTAAAAAATCGAGATGGGTACTCTTTTGTTTTGTTAATCGTCCACCCTTTTGAAAGGAGGCATGTGCATGAGACAAGTGTCAATCCCAGTAACAACAATGCGCTGTAATCTGATGGTGACGAATAAAGCACGTAGTGGAATCAAGGAATGGGCTGTTGATGAACATGCCTTTTTTAGAATGCAACATTCCTTTAAAGTGCATATCGAAAAACGTCCAATGAATGCCCATGGAAATACATCCGTATCACTTTACTTCGATAATGATTCGAACGAGGCTTTGGCGGGAAAACTAGAAGGTAGGGTAGGTGTCATGGAGTGTGTACTTCAAAATGACGGACTACTCGCTACTAACTTTTATGTACGAGGCACGAGAGTTCCAGTAAAGACAAATAGACGTCTTTCCGTAGATTTGGATTTTGTAACTGCCCGTAATAATGGAGCAGGAATGCCGATTCAATTACATACGAGCATACGAGAATTACCCGTAGCAGAAGAAAGATCGGAGTACGTGAAAAAACGAATTTCTAGTTGGGAAGGGTATTTGAAAATACAAGAACGAAATGCCGATATTGCGGATATAACGGCGGATTTTTCAAAATTCATATTCAATGAAGACTTTACAAGACTGACGCTTATTGGAAGTAATGTGAAAGAAAATGAATGGAATAAATTAAAAGGACTTAGCACTTCCATTAAAGGTTTTCAAAACGACATAGGAGAAGTGCTGAAAGTTGATCGAGCGAAGAAAACAATAGAGATTGAGATGAAACCGAGATTTCAAGAAATGGCAAGACGAAATCAGTGGCAACCAAAATGGAAAGAAGCAGTGTTTAGCAACTTTTCTACCTTGAGTCAGATCCGAAGACTTCGAAAAGGATTTGAAGATTTACAAAATGGGCTAGCAGCTAATGCTAATTTAGAAAATATTCTATTTGAAAAACGTCCCACTATACAAGTAAAGAATAAGCAAAAGCATTTAGAATTTCATAATCAGTTAAACGAGTTTCAACAAGAAGCAGTTGTTGGAGCAATGTCAGCAGAAGATTTATATGTCATTCAAGGTCCACCAGGAACAGGGAAAACTACCGTAATTTCTGAAATCTGTCAGCAAAATGCAAAAGCTGGGCTCAGAACGCTAGTTGCTTCCCAATCCAATCTTGCCGTTGATAATGCACTAAGCCGACTACTTTCCAATAAGGACATTCGCATATTACGATTTGGTCGAACGGAAAGCATTGAAGAAGAAGGAAAAAGATTTATCGAAGAAAATGTTGGCGAGTATTGGAAAGACCAAACATTAAATGCTCTGCAAGAAGAAATCAGTAGCCATCCACTAAAAGAAAAACAGTTAACAGAAGAAATTGCCCTTTATAAAGAACAATCCGTTTCTCTTGGGAAGCAAGTAGAATTATTAAAAGAAAAAATCGAACAAAAACAGCTGGCTCAAATCGAATTCGAAGAAAGAATGAAGGAAATTAAAGAGCTGAAAAAACGTTTAATCCTGCTAAAGAAAGAACGGGAAGAACTAGAAAAGAATTATCATCATTTGAAACAAATTACGGATGAACGCTCCAACGAAGTCGAACAGATGGAACAATTTATCGCGGATAACCCTACAAGTGAAGAGTTAATAAAAAAGATAGAACGACTTAGAATGGAAATTGCCCAAACTACACATCAAATAATCTACCAACAAACATTACAAGAGAGCAGGAATGTGGAAGGGTTATTAATAGAAACGAGAAATGCCTATCAAGTTGCCCAATCTAAAGTCAATCGATTGGAGCAATTTTCAAGTGAACTACATTCCATTTCTAAAATTGATTCGCTCAAAGTTCGTATGAGTGATTATGAAATCTCTCCTTCTTATATGCTCGAGCAGCAAATCATCAATTTGGACAAGCTTATTGAAACTATTATCTCTTTCACCGAGTGGGAAGACTTAAATAAACGACTGCTATCTGCAATTGGATACATAGAAGGTTTATTAACAAAGAATAATGTTTCCCTCGAGAATGTAAAAAGCCATGTAAATAGTAGTGGGGTAATATTTGATTCAACCTATTCTGTCAAAGAAATTCATCAGTTCATCGACAGTATGAAACGGCTATTAACTTCGGGTTCAGCGAATATTGAGCGTTTAGAAGTCTATTTAGAAGGCTTAAATGTAAGAAAGAAATTCGTTTGGAAGCAAGGGGCAATTTTTCAAAAAGCGAAATCGGATTCTGCTAATTTATTCATCTCGATAAAAGCAGAACTTACAGAACAAGTAAAGCAAGATATACGAATAACCGAACAAACGAAAAACGAGTGGAAAAACAAAGGAATTATTCAAAATGAAGAACTGCAACAGCTGCAAGGGAAAGTTGCGGAACTACATAGCCAAATAGGTAGTTCTGATAATATTCCCGATTTACAACAGCTACAACTACAATTGCAAGAAAAAGAAAACAGTCTTCTTGAGTGGGATAAAGTAAAAGCTACACTTGCACAAAATAATTCTCAACTTGAAGAGAAAAAGCATGCACTCAAAGTTTCAACAGAAAAGCTAGATGGAGTCTTTAAGCAATTAGAACAAAATAAGCAAGAAACGAAACAAGTGAATTCGGAAGGACTAGAGCAAGAAAAACAATTAAAGGTCTTAGAAGAGTTGTTGCGGCAAAATCCAGAAGAAGAACGTGCAAATGCCTTATTAAAAATAGAAG
Organism: Psychrobacillus sp. NPDC096389; assembly: GCF_044762855.1. Lineage (NCBI taxonomy): Bacteria > Bacillati > Bacillota > Bacilli > Caryophanales > Bacillaceae > Psychrobacillus > Psychrobacillus sp. NPDC096389. The sequence goes on from NZ_JBIWFB010000001.1 coordinate 21,808, forward strand.
AGTTGAAAGAAAAAATAACCATTACACAGCAAGCAAAAGATCGTTTACCAATAACTCAGTCCCTTCAAAGTGAATGGTTTACGATGCTGACTGAAGCAAATGAACATGACTTAGATGAGATACGTAAATTGTATGTACGACATGCAAACGTTATTGGAACAACATGTGTAGCATCTGCACGAAAAGAGTTCATGGACAATTATCCAACTTTTGACGTCGTTATTATCGACGAAGTATCAAAAGCTACTCCACCAGAGCTATTACTCCCTATGTTAAAAGGTAAGAAAATCATTTTAGTTGGAGATCATCATCAACTGCCACCACTTGTAGGGGAAGATACACTGGAAGAAACCCTTCAAGCTATTTTAGAGGAAAGTGACAGTTTTGAAGAAAAAGATGAATTGAAGAAGCTTTTGAAAGAGTCATTGTTTGAACGATTATTTAAAAATTTACCTAAGACAAATAAAACAATGCTTGCTATTCAATATCGAATGCATGCAAACATCATGGAAACAATTACACCATTTTATGAAGAAGAAAATTATCGCCTGCAATGTGGCTTAACAGATTCCGATGCGATGCGTGATCATTCACTCGATTCCCATTATGTAAAAAGACAAGACCATCTGTTATGGCTAGATATGCCAAATGAAAAGCAGTATTTTGAAGAGCGAATGAAAAACGGGAAAAGCCGTTTTAACCAGGCAGAACTTAATACAATTAGGGAAGTATTAATTGACTTAAACCGAGCTACTGAGATTGCTAAAAAGGAAGGTAGATTAGCAAAAGAGGAACGAAAAAGTATCGGGGTCATTAGTTTTTACGGAGAACAAGTGAAACGAATTGACCGTTTAATACAGCAAGAAACAAACTTTCAACATTTACACTTCCGAACCGGAACGGTAGATAAGTTCCAAGGAATGGAAATGGACGTTATCATATTGAGTATGGTTCGCAACAATCAAGATAAGAGCGGAGATATTGGATTCGCCAATGACTATCGACGACTGAATGTCGCACTATCCCGTGCAAGAGAATTGCTTGTTCTAGTCGGAAGTGCCAATATGTTCACTACACGTGCCAAGCATAAAGATTCTAGAGAGATGTATAGTCGATTACTTCATACCGTCAAAAAACAGAATGGTTACCGAGATCAGCATGGTCAAAAGAAAAAGTAGTATAGAGGTATATATGATATGCAAAATTTAGAAAAACGCTTAAAAAATGAACTACAACAAAATAATAAAGTGAAAATAGTACATGCTGCTAGATGGAGTTTGCCAATTCATTCTATTGAAGTCGAGTACAAACCTGTGAAACGGACAAAAATGGATGTTCTGATGAAAATGATGCTCATTGCATTTCAAAAAGCAGAGATTGCGGGAGCAGATCAACTAAGTGAGTTATTACTAGTGGAGCAACTTTTTGTAGAAGATTTAATTAACATCATGGGTAGAACTGGATTAATAGAGAAAAAAGGTGATTTTTTTGCCTTAACTTCTAAAGGAAATCAACAGCTGGAAAATGGAGTTTTTGAAGAGGAACAAGAGATGGAATCACAGATTGTCCTATATAGCACTAGTCACGAAGCATTTTTATCCGGAGATATTAAACCTGCGATGGACGGGGAGGGTGAGCTTGCAATCTTTCGATATGTAAAAGAAGGTTATTTGGATGCCGAGCTTTCATTTGAGGCTGAGCAAGTGATTGATGCTCTTCAAACTAAAGTTGTGGAAACGGATATGAAAGATATACAACTAGTTATATCAGAAATACAGAAGACGACAGAACTGTATGTCGATGATATTCCATGTTTTGAATTTATTCTTCATAATAAAGAGGAGGATATTTTCTACGCTCGTGTTTGGAATACATTACTCGAAAGATGGGATGAAGTATTGGAAAACATGTTGAATGAAAAAGAGCGTTTAGCTTGGCGAGAAAAATATTTGTCCTAGTAAATAAATGCGCAGGTAGAAAATGAATCGTTTTCTACCTGCGTATTATCTATTCCAAAGAAGTATTTTCCTTGTAATACTCCTCAATCGGCACAAAAAGACCAACTTTTCCATGCTTTTTATGATCCATGGTGGCAAATACGACGCCAACTACTCGACCTTCATTATCTAAAACAGGACTACCACTATTTCCACGATAAACTGGTGCTTCTATCATCATAACAGGTACATCCCAATCACTTAGCCGATAGTAATCAATAATTTTCCCTTCGTTTGCTATGCCTGTAAAGCTTAAAGGGTTCCCGATAAATATAATAGGATCTCCATCCTTATAAGTCGGCTGTTCGGCAAGATCAAGATAAGGTAAATTTTCCCCATCTATTTCTAATACTGCAAGGTCTATGGATGGATATGTATGTACAACGTTTGCTTTAAAACGACCATCCTCCGGGAAACCAACAGTTACTGTATCATTTCCTTCGACGACATGATAGTTAGTTAAAATTGTCCCATCGCTCGCTATGGAAAATCCCGTTCCTTTGCTATCATCCGTTAATACGATGACAACTGATTTTTTATATAGTGCAATATCTTCTTGGGCCGATAATCTTGCAGAAGTCTTTATAAATTCAATTGCTGGTATGGAGTAAATTTGAAAGATCACTGCAAATGTATTGACGAATAATACAGTTGCCATTATCCAAAAGATCCATCTAGGAAAGCGATGCTTTGGTTTAGGATTGTTTTTATTTTGTGCTTCTTTAGCCAGTGCTTCTTGTTGTGCCTCTAAGACAAATTCGAGGAATTCTTCATCTACTTCTTCTTCCAAATTTCGTTCAGTTGAATTCATTCGATCACACTCCCATCGTTACATGTATTATACACAACTAAAAGAGTCCTAGGTTAAGTGGAATGCTAATGATAAGGGTTCTTTTTCACGCCTTACTAGGTAATTAGGAATCATTGATCCATGCTTTGATTCCTAATTATCTAAATCGTAAATAATTATTTATAATCAAATAATCATTTCAATAATAATAGTAAGAAATACTTATAATTAATCAAAGTTAAAGTGTAAAGTCTCTTATAATAGTATAAATTCAACAAATATATAGTCTTAAATAATCGGTTTATTAAATAGAAATTGAATAGACAATTGACCCTTATCTAGTTTAATAGGATTAATTCATTATTTTTCAAAAAAGTAACAAATTATAACTCGCTGTATGTAAAACTGTATTTATTTACGAAATGAGTAATACCAGTATTTTGTGTTCTTTTTACTAACTCTGTTTTTGGAATTAGAACGACTTTTTACCTAACTCGAAAAATGATAGGAATAGTAAATAACTATTAATTTAGAATATTCTTATATTTTTCGACTGAATTAGACAAAAACTGCAGTTCATTTCATCTATAGTGGTAATAACAACTAGAGATCCACGGATGACACCATTGATTCTGTTTACCTAAATGATTATTTGGGAAAGGAGGCGAAGGTGTTTTTGTATGGTCTTTTTTAGAGTATCAAAAAGGCTATCAGATTTTCGCTAGGTACTAAAATCGTTGGAAAATTCAAAGGAGGAAAGAAAATGGGGAGGAAAAGTAGTTCAAACAAAGCACTAAGTATTGCTGCAAGTTTACTAATGACGTTTACACTAGTTGCACCCAATGTTGTTAGTGCAGAAACAACGAACAAGCTTCACCAATCTTTCAGAGAAGCTAGCTCACAAACAATTTCTGTGACAGAAAAGTTGAGTAGTCGACTACTGGAAAATTTCAAAGAAGATGAAAAGGTAACATTCCTTATCAAATTCAAAGAAAAAACGGATGTAGAAGCAATAGCGGTTGAAGCTCGCAAAAGTGCGGCCGATGCAAATTTATCTGCGCATAATACGAAGCTCATTCAGCGGTCTGCTGTTGTATCCGAATTAAAGACGACTTCTCTTGAATCACAACAATCAGTAAAACAATTCTTAGATCAGGAAGCAGCAAAAGGGAATGCTAAAGATATAACTTCGTATTACATTGTTAATGGAATGGCGGTAACCGCTACGAAAGAAGTTGCTGAAAAAATTGCTACATTCCCTGAGGTTGAAAAGGTTTTACCGAATGAAACCCGTCAATTATTTACGACAAAAACAGAAAATGCCGTTGTTCCTAAAGCAGAAACAGCAAACATTGAGTGGAATGTGGAGCGTGTTAAAGCACCAGATGTCTGGGCAATGGGCGTTGACGGAGCGGGAACAGTTGTAGCAAGCATTGATACTGGTGTTCAGTGGGATCACCCAGCTTTAAAAGAAAAATATCGAGGCTACAATAAATCGACTGGACAAGTTTCCCACGATTTTAACTGGTTCGATGCGACAACAGCTGGACGGGCTACCCCGTATGATGATATTGATCACGGAACGCATGTAACAGGAACAATGGTTGGTAGCGAACCAAATGATACGAATCAAATTGGTGTTGCTCCTGGTGCTAAATATATTGCGGTAAAAGCATTCACTGCAAACGGTGGAACAGACACTGACTTATTAGAAGCGGCACAATGGATTTTAGCACCGACCGACGCGAACGGAAATGCGCGTGTTGACATGGCTCCGGATGTTGTAAATAACTCTTGGGGTGGCGGTCCTGGTCTTGATGAGTGGTACCGTGAAGTTGTCACTAACTGGCGTGCTGCAGAAATTTTCCCTGAGTTCTCGGCAGGAAACACAACGCTTACAAACCCAGGGGGAGCAGGATCTGTTGCGGCACCAGCAAATTACCCTGAGTCATTTGCAACTGGTGCAACTGATATCAATAACAAAGTAGGCGGTTTCTCTCTTCGTGGTCCTTCTCCATATGCAGAGATTAAACCGGATATCTCCGCACCTGGTGTGAACATTCGTTCATCCGTACCGGGCGGTAATTATGAAGGTGGCTGGAACGGTACATCTATGGCAGGTCCTGCTGTTTCGGGAGTAGCGGCACTTCTTCGCCAAGTGAACGCTAACTTGACAGTTGATGAAATGGAAGAAATTCTTCTTAATACAGCAAACCCATTGACTGACACACAATATCCAACGACTCCTAATCATGGCTATGGATATGGCTTAGTCGATGCTTATGAAGCTGTATCTTCCATCGCTACTGGACTTGGGACACTAAAAGGTCAAGTAACGCAACAAGGTGACGATAACGAAGCACCAGTATTCGAACATTCAGCGCCTAGAGAAACGTATGCTGGAATGGATTTAGATTTGACGGTTGCAGTTAGTGATAATATCAGTGTTTCATCAGTTGTATTAAACTATAAAGATGCAAATGGTACTTGGCATGCAATCGAAGCCGGACATAAATCTGGTGATTATAAATCCGGAGAGTATGGCGTCGTAATTCCAGGTGACATTATTACGGGTGACGCATTTACTTACAAATGGACTATCAATGATTTCGGAAATAATGAAGTGAGCAGTGAAGAATATGTTGTAGCAGTGAAGCCGGGAATTACAGTTGGTTATTCTGAAGACTTTGAAGGACAACCTGTTGGCTGGTATTCTTTTGGGGATGCTAACAGCTGGGAATGGGGGGCACCAACATCAGGACCTGGAAATGCGGCATCTGGTGAAAAGGTGTATGCTACAAACTTGGCGGGCAATTATGATAGTAGAATGAACGCTACATTAGTGATGCCTCCAGTTGATTTGCCAGAAGGGAACTCTTATTTACAGTTCAAACAATGGCATAACTTTGAGGAATCTTCAACCGGAAGAGCTTGGGATTATGGTCATGTCTTTGTTTCAACCGATCAAGTAGAGTGGACACAATTACTGATGGTTCAAGGTGCATCAAATGGTTGGATCGATGCAGAAGTAGACTTGTCAGCTTATGCTGGAGAGCGCATCTATATCGGTTTTAATGCCTTTTCTGATGGAAGCGTTGTAAGAGAAGGATGGTATATCGATGATGTTGTACTTGCTGATGTTGCACAAACCGGCAAAGTGGCTAAAGGAATAGATAACAATATAAATAAAATAAATAGCGTTAACAATAATAAGGCAATTAACAAATTGATTATCGGAGATGGCCAAGATAAACTAGCTAAAAAAGAAGATATTGATCCAACGACAATCCGACCTGTATTACCAATTAAAGAAGCACCACCAGTGGTAGAAAAAGTTGTAAATCCTACACTATTACCATTAGGTGCTCAAGTAAGTGTACTGGAATCGGGACGTTCGGTTTATACAAACCCAGCTGACGGTTCTTATTCACTGACGCATGGTGCAGGAACATTCACGGTGAAGGCGGAAGCATATGGATTTACTTCTGAAGAACAGTCAGTTTCCATTGAAGCAGATGGAACAGCAACAGCAAACTTCACTTTAGATGAAGTTGCACAAAATATAGTAAGCGGTACGATTACGGATCAAGCGACAGGTGAAGGTGTATCTGGGGCAACTCTATTACTCGTAGAAGATGCGAATATCACACCGGTAGCAACAGATGCTGCTGGTAATTATTCACTTACAGCTTATGAAGGCGATTACACATTAAAAGTAATCGCACGTGGTTATCACAGTCAAGAAGTAAATATTACGATTGGTTCAGAAGCAATCACTCAAAACATTGCACTTGAGCCGTTCTACACATACCCAGGTGGCGAAATTGGCTACGACGACGGTAGTGCTGAAAATGCACGTGCTTTCAACGCAGCTGGTAATGCTTGGGCAGTGAAAATGTCTCTACCAGAAGGAAAAGAAAACGGTATCGTAACAGACGGGGTATTCCGTTTCTGGGATACTGAATGGCCGGTACCTGGTGGAACTGCATTTGCTGTAGAAGTATGGGATGCAACAGGTGCTGATGGGGCTCCAGGTAAAATGCTTGCTGGTCCAATTGATGCAACAGCTAAACGTAATGGTGACTGGACGGTTGTAGATTTAACCGAGCACAATATTATTGTGAATGGTGACTTCTTTATGGTATATCGCCAAACATTCGCAAATCCAAATACTCCAGGTCTTGCGACAGATGAGAATGGAACGAATGCAGGCAGAAGCTACCAAGGAGTTTCTGGCGCATGGTCACCATCACCAACCGCTGAAGGGAACTACATGATTCGTGCTCGTGTCAGCTATGAAGTAAATGGTCCAATTATAACTGCACCGGTAGCTGATACTGTGACAAACGAAAAATCGATTACGGTAGAAGGAACTGCATCACCGACAACTACTATTGAGTTAAAACAAAATGGTGAAGTTGCAAGTTCAGTTGTCGTAGGAGAAGATGGCAAATTTGCAATTCCAGCCGAATTAACAGAAGGTATAAATGAATTTACAGCAGTTTCTAATCTTGATGGACGCGTAACAGGTGAATCTACTCCGGTTTCCGTTATTCTAGATACATTGAAACCTAAACTTACAATCGATAGCCCGAAAGATGGGGAGAAAACAAATCGTGAGTCAGTAACTGTAGAAGGAACTATTGAAGATGCAAACCTTGACACTGTTAAAGTTAATGGGCAAAATGCATCTGTAGTTAATGGCAAGTATTCTAAACGAGTTCTTCTAGAGAATGGCGCCAATGAAATTAAAGTAGTCGCTAAAGATAAAGCAAATAATAGTGTAACTCAAAAAATTACGGTAACAGCACAATACGACGCACCTGCCATTGAAAACTTATTACCAGTTGAAGACTTATATTTAGCTACAGGTAAAAGTGTGAAGATTGAATTTGATAGTGCACCTGGAATGAAAGCAACATTTGTCATCCATATGCCACTAACGAATTTAGGCGGTCAAGTTCAAAATGCGACTGAATTACCAATGATGGAACAAGGAGACGGACATTATGTTGGCTATTGGACGGTGCCAGCAGAAACTGTAGCGAATGGTGCAGTTCTTGAAGTTAAAGTTGTAGACAGCTTTAATAACGAGACACGCCAAAAAGCGGCAGGTAAACTGTACATCAATGTACCGGCACCATCTGAACAACCATCAGTCGAAGAAACACCTGAAACATCCGAAGAGTTACCAGTAGAAAAAACTTTAGAATCATTTTAAAGTGAGATGAACTAGATGCTAAAGAGAATATTTCTCTTTGGCATCTTTTTTTGTATGAAATGAGCATCTAACAGAAACTTTACAAAATATGATTAAAACGTACGTTTACCCGCATATGATATTAATAATGAATGTAAATGGGGGGTACAATGGGCGATTATATAAATACGCTACAGAACTTTTTGCCGCTTGGGGCAACCATTCTAGAATTACAACAACCCCAAAAGAGAGCGGCTATATTGCTTGCAGATATTGATGGGGATCAAATGGATGAATTAATTGGTGCATATAGGTATGAACAACAGAACTATATTATATTGTTAAAAAAACATGATAATCAGTGGTTACCTTTAAAACATATTGATGGAAAAGGAAACGGTATTTCTGACTTAAGAGTAGCACCAATTACGGAAAACTGGGTGAATACATTAATTATCGGTTGGCGGATAGACAACATGCAGTCGCAACTAGACTTGTTACAATGGACAAACGGTGGAATTATAAGGTTACCTACAAATAATGTTATTTACAGTAAATTGGAAGTAGAAGATATGCCTGATTACTACGGAAAAGATGGTCAGTACGAACTTGCTATATGGGTACATGATACCGGAGATGCTTATAAAGTGGACGTTTACCGTTTTAGTGAAGGGGAACTAGTACGAGCAAAAGATGTGTATCCATATTATTTTAAAAAAGTGGCAGCTTACTATGAAAAATTATTGCAAACAAATGACTTTTCCTATTACTGGTATTACTTATCCGACGCTCAAAGGAAAGCAGGAAACTTGGAGCAGAATCTGACTTCCATTGATAAAGCGCTATCGTTCCGTTCACCCTACCCATCGAAGGAACAGTTATTAGATAAAAAACAGCAAGTATTAAGTCGTTTAACGCATGCTAGAACGAACGGTCAAACGGTAATCGATAAAAAAAGAGGAGATATTACCGGCGATAGTTTTAGGGAAACTGTTTACTTAACAGGAAGTATGACGGAGAAAAGTTCTTACTGGGAAGATATTACCTTAAATATTTTAAATAAGAAAGTAGATTTGTATGAAGGATTTTATTTAAAAGAAACTGTTGGATATAATCCGCGCTTATTCCTTGGAGATTTTACTGGTAATCAACTGGATGACATTTTAGTTTTGATAGATACAGGCGAAAATGAAAGCACGATAAAGGCATATTTGTTTTCTTTTTTAGAAGGGGAAATGCGACAAATTTTTGATTCGGAAGAATATAATGATACGACGGATTATAAAATCAACTATCAAGATCAATTTAAGGTGACAATAGTCAGCTCTGATCCCAAAAAGAAATATACGCTAGATTTAATGTATAAAGGGAAAGAATATTTAACGGAAATCTATGATGAAAATGGAGCTTTGAAAGAGCCGATTGAAAGTTGGGTAGAACCAATTAGTGGGCTATATCCAATTGACTATGCAGGAGACGATGTGTATGGACTAGTTGCGCTGCAAGAAATAGCAGGAAGATACCAGGCGGAAGTCTTAGGATATGTGCAAAATATGTTGAGATGGAATGGACGAGAATTTATAACTGAACGACAAAGTGTCATTATTTTTGGAGAAAATATAGAGTCGGAGTGAGTTGAAAGAAGAACTGCTACAAAGTCATTTGGCAGAGAAGCAGTTCTTTTTCATATGCAATATAGGGAAAATGTGTTGTAGTGAGTTTAATTAGGAGACCGCTATACCGCCGCCGGACGAGCGACGAGCCACTACGTCGCTAACGCTCTTGCACGAAGATTCTCAAACCTTCGTGCAAAATTCCAAAGAATGGCTAAGGGCACTCAAAAAGCTATTGAAAGCAACTAATTTTAGTACGAAAGCAACTAGAATTAGCATGAGAGCAACTAAAATGTCGATGAAAGCAACTAATTTGTTACAATAACAAGTTTGCTAGGATTGAGACGACCAAGATTTATACATATTATAGGAATAATATGTATAAAATTCCGCTGAACTTGTCTAACCGGCATCTGCACGACTATTTTGTTGTGTTCACAGTGTATATTGTCTCGTTCAATCACTTATTTTTATTTCGGACATTGGTAAGTAAGCAATCTCCAATGGATTTTCGCAGCAGGGCGGCGACTCCGAAGGAGGCCAACAGGATGTTGGTCACAAAGGCGTTGCCACACGATGTGGCGTTCTTAGCCTTTGTTCCTCTGTTTGAGTAAGATGAGACTTCACAACGTACGCGCGTAGGCGCGGCGGTGAAGGCTCATCACTCACCCCACGGAAAGCGTCCGCCCTGCTGCGAAAATCCCTGCGGACACTTCATGCAACTCACTACGACAAACTTTCCCTATATTACGAAAGAAAACAAACGCTTCCTTACATGTGTCAAGAAAAAAATGTGGCTAAAAAACAAAATTTGTTTGACAATATTGTGAACAAGATGAATAATATATATAAAGAGAGGATGAGTGAAATGGAATCAAACGTGAAAATGTTTCATGCTACAAAATACGTAGGAGCAACAGTGCTTGCTATTGGAATTGCCATTTTCTTATACGGTATTTTTGTAAGCGAATACAGTACAATGATGGGAATCGGTATTGGAACAGTAATGGGGGCTGTTTTTACTTTCCTAATAGGTATGTTTTTAGTAGCATCTGAAGAAATGATTGCGAACTCTAGAAAATGTAAAAAAGAGAGCGCCTAAAAAGACGCTCTCTTTAAAATGCTTATTTACATATCCCAAACTAGTATTAATAGTGTTCCAAAAATGGTGACAAGCGCAATGATTAAACCGTAATATACGTTTGTATAAATGGATTTTTTGTCATTAGTCTCACCAGCATGCATGAATACAACTAGTTGAAGACCAGCTTGTATAAATGCAGTTACTAGAAGAATTGTCATCCCAATAGTAAATGACATATCCGTAAAGTAAACCATTAGTGCCACTACTGTAAGGACCAACGAAAAGACAAAGCCCATTACTTGTTTTACAGGGAATAATTCTTTCATGTTACATCATTCCTTTCAAGTAGATGAAGCTAAAGATGAAGATCCAGATTACATCTAAGAAATGCCAATAAAGCGAAAAGATGAAAGATTTATTTGTTGTCTCAGGAGTTAATCCACGCTTTTTAACTTGAATAAGGATAGCTAATCCCCAAAACAAACCAAATGTTACGTGCAATCCATGTGTTCCTAATGTAGTTAACAGAGCGGCAGTGAATGCACTAGTTTGTAGTGCTGCACCTACATGAACATAGTGAATGAATTCAAATATTTCAAAGCCTAAAAATCCAGCACCAAGTAGTAGGGTGATTGAAAAGAAGACCATCATTGCCTTTTTGTTACCTAAACGCATAGCATGAATCCCAAGTCCGATAACAAAACTACTTGTTAAAAGTAAAATTGTTTCAACTAATACTGGTGTAATTTCAAAGATTTCTGCACCAGATGGTCCATGGCCAATACGATTTTCTAAAGTGAAATACATAGTGAACAGTGTTGCGAAAAGCATTATTTCGGCACCTAGGAAGATCCAAAAACCTAAAATTTTCAAGTTATTTTCTTCCGTACTATATTCAAGCGGAAGCGAGTTATCTATCTTCATTTTTTTACACCTCGCAATTTTGCTTCAGTTTCTTCAATTTCCTCAACGGAGATATATCGACCATGGTCTTTCTCAAACGAACGATAAACTAGGCAAACTAAAATACCGATTAACGTGATGATAGCAAGTGGCCATATGCTAAATACCATCGCAAATCCAAAGACGAAGAAAATACAGCCTAGGATAAATGGCCAACCACTGTTATTTGGCATATGAATTTTTTCGATTTTACCTTTAAATAATTCATGTCCATTTTTCTTCGCATCCCAAAATCCTTGTGTGGATGCAACTTGTGGTGTAATAGCAAAGTTATATTCTGGTACTGGAGTATGAGTAGCCCATTCAAGTGAACGTGCATCCCATGGGTCACTACTAATATCTCTTGAAGCATAACGAATACTATAGTAAATATTGTAGACAAGTAAAGCAAAACTTACTGCCATAATTCCTGCACCGATAAATGCGACCATGTTTAACATACTAAAACCAGTAGATTCAGAGTATGTGTACATACGGCGTGCTTGCCCATCTAATCCAGTAATATACATTGGAATAAAGGCTAAAACGAACCCAACTGACATCAACCATGCAGTCCATTTACCAATTCTCTCATTTAACATGAAACCAAACATTTTTGGCCAATAGAAAGTAAGACCTGCAATCATAGCGTAAACTACTCCTGGAATAATTACGTTATGGAAGTGAGCAACTAAGAACATCGTATTATGATATTGGTAATCAGCAGCTGACATCGCAAGCATAACTCCAGTAACTCCGCCTAATGTAAACAGTGGAATAAAGAGCATGGAGTATAACATTGGCGTCGTAAATACAATTTTCCCTTTCCAAAGCGTGAATAACCAGTTAAATATTTTAACTCCGGTCGGAATAGCTATCGCCATTGTTGTGATCGAGAAAATACTATTTGTTAATGGACCTTGACCCATTGTAAAGAAGTGGTGAGTCCATACTAAAAATGAAAATACTGAAATGATTACCATCGAGAAAACCATTGACTTATAACCATAAAGATTACGGCGTGCAAAGGTAGAGATTATTTCACTATAAAGACCGAATGCCGGCAAGATTAAGATATATACTTCAGGATGTCCCCAAACCCAGAACAAGTTAGCCCAAAGCATATCCATACCGCCATTGCCAGTTGTAAAGAAGTTTGTTCCAAATAATCGATCCATAGTCCCCATTGCAAGAAGTACTGTTAATACAGGGAAGGCAAAAACAACGATTACGTTTGCGATAAATGCAGACCATGTGAACATAGGCATTTTCATTAACTTCATACCTGGTGCTCTCATTTTAAGAATAGTCGTTATAAAGTTAATACCAGATATTAATGTACCCATACCTGCTATTTGAATAGCGATCATATAATAATTGGTCCCTACAGATGGACTGAATTCATTGTTCGCAAGTGGGAAATAAGAAGTCCAACCTGCATCAGGTGATCCACCTATGATGAATGAGATGTTGAATAATCCCATACCCATAAAGAATAACCAAAAACTTAGTGCATTTAAGCGCGGGAATGCTACATCACGAGCTCCGATTTGCAACGGAATAAGGTAGTTAAAGAAAAATGTGATGAAAGGCATCGCCATAAATAGGATCATAACAACCCCATGTGTTGTGAAAACTTCATTATAATGTTGTGATTCTAGAAATTTGTTATCAGGCATTGAAAGCTGATAACGCATCATTATTGCGTCTACTCCTCCACGGAATAGCATAAGTAAAGCGACTAGTAAATACATAATACCAATTCGTTTATGATCTACTGTTGTAATCCATTCGCGCCAAAGGTATCCCCATTTTTTAAAATAGGTAATACCTAAAACGATTGCAACCATTGTTAGACCGATACCGACCATGGACGCGTATATTAAAAAGCTTGGATGTGGGACTGCAAAACGATCAAAGAAATCCATACTTTTGTAACTCCTTTCGAAAATCTATTGTTTGTTACGATACTGAAATTATTTTATCAATGATGAGAATGCTCTGATTCTTCATCAGAATGGTTAGAATCATGTTGTTCATGTTCTGAGTGATCTACTCCAGGCTCAGTGGAACCATGGTTATGTTCAGGAGCTGGTGCGAATTCTAAATGTGTTCCTGTATAAGTAGAACGTCCAAGATGCCCTGGTTCTATTAACTCTTCAAACTTTTCTTCTGTAAGAGGTTTAGCTGTTTCATGAACTTCTTTTACCCATTCGTCAAAATCAGTTTGAGACATCGCTGTAACTTCAAATGTATTTTCAGCAAATCCTGCACCACTGAAGTTTGCGTTTCTTCCCATGAATTCACCTGGATTGTCTGCTGCTAAGTGTAAAGTTGTGACCATGTCAGCCATCGCATATTTTTGACCACCTAGTTGCGGTATCCAAAAACTTGTAATAGGCCCATACGAATATAGTTTAAATTCAATGGCACGACCTGCTGGTATATATACGTAATTAACTGTCTCAATATCCTCTTCCGGATAACTGAAATGCCATTTCCAATTGGAAGAAGAAGCATAAACAACTAACGGTTTTGTATCCTCATACCCTGCTGGAGTTGCCTCTACCTCGTAATTACTTTTAACCGAAACGAAAGAAAGGAAAATGACGATAATAATTGGAATACCAATACATATTGCTTCCACAAGTGGACTTCCTTCAATATGAGGAGGCTCGTAATCTTCCTTTTGGTTGGAAGCACGATATTTTACTAACACGAATACTAATATTGCAAGTACCGCAATTACAATACCTGACATAAGCAAGATGGATAACATAATATCATCAGCTTGCGTTTTTGCTTGAGGACCTTTTGGATCTAAAACTAATAATGGTTCACAACCAGTTAGCACAGTGGCTATAGTGAAAATCATCGTAAGTAAAGCCCATTTCACTTTTAATTTCATAGTTGTACCCCTTTCGATTATTTGAGTGTAATAAACATGTACGAAGTTATTCGTATTCCGTTGCCTCTATCATATTTACAAGCTGCGCTAAACACAATGGCAAAAAGTCGCCTTCACAAAACGTTCATTTAGATTTCTATTTTATTTCGATATTTGTTAACAAAGTTGTAACGAACGTCAATAATTTGTCAATCTTATGGACAGATATGTAAAAAGAAAAAGAGCTTGGAAACAGTTCCAAGCTCTTTTTCTTGTTAAAACATATAAGGGAATTGCATGATGATTGCATGCGAAATCATATCGGACATTTCCAAAACTTCTGCTTCAATTTGGTCAAATACTTTAATATCCTCTTTGTAATTTTTTTGAATCATTAATACCGCTTCTTGTTTTGTTAATGCCAAATGCGTGTAGAACATCTTTTGTACTTCTGCTTTTCTTAAGTATGGGTTAATACTACTTAAAAAGATTGCGATATCATCTGCATTACGGTACCATTCTTTTTCTTTTTCCTCTGCTTTTTTCATATCACCTTTTACCGCCGCTGTTACTAATTCTGCTGCTAATACTAAGTGTTCTTTTATGAGTTCAGCGTATCTGTCTGCGATTTGATCGCCATAAAAAGGACGAATACAATTTCCTAAGTCGGTTGCGTTTTGCAGAAGCCGTTCTTGCACAGATGGTAGATCGGGTAAATTGAATACAATACTTGTAATGGTCATTCTGGTCCAATTAACATGCTCCAGCCAAAGAAGTCGGTTCATGCTTTCGAAGTCAACAGCTGCTTTACTTATATAATAGTGTTGGTTATAAGTAGATGATTTGTTTAAAATGTATCTAACGGGTGCGGTATATTGAGAGTATGGCATTTTATAAACAGCATTATGGGGACGAGAGGAAAATTCATTTGAGTGAAAGTGCATACTGAGACCACTCCTTTTTCCCCTAGTTTACGTTTGTTCTTTCGTTCGTGTGAAGGATTCATACAAAAATAAAATGAGCGCACCTTACTGCGCTCATTTTATTCAAATATATCCGTTTATACGTGATTTAGCTTCTGCAAGTATTTCCGCACGTAAGCCATCGATACTTTCTTCTCGGCGTTCATTTTTCTTTTTAATAGCAGTAAGTTCTTCACCTTCTGCAAATTCCATTGCCATTTCTGCCGCTTCTTTATTACGAATAGTTTTCTTCAATCTTTCAACGTTTTTAGCCGAATCATTTGGACCAGGTTCGTGTATAGACATTATTTTACCCTCCTTGATCTTCATAATAACTTTCATATTTTATTGTTCCCAAAATCATCGATATTATTGAAGCTTTTTAATTCAAAATGAATAATACTGGCGTGGTTTTGCCATAGTAAAGACGTATTGGTTACGAAGAAAAGTGAAGGAGGAATTTACATTGGAAGATCACACACAAATGAGTTGGAAAGAAGATAATGTTATTGGCCAATTACACAATTCGGTGGACAATGTTACATTAGCCGTAGGACAGGCGCTTACAAATCCCTCTGAACAATCCATTCAAAATGCAAAAAACATGATTGAACGTGCGGATCGTTCCGTCACCATGGCTCTTGAAAGTAGAGGAGATTTGGGGCCAATTAATATGCTTCAGGAACAATTGAAACAGGACAAGGAGAAATTAAACAACATACATTAAGTTGTGAAACAATATAAAGCACTTTCGATAATGGTACACTAAGAAAAGTACTAAGATCGGAGGTGTTTTTGCATGAGCAAAGACGTAGAAATTTCAAATGTAAAAGAAATAGAGCTCGATAATAAAATCATTAAAGTGAATCATTATAAAAAAGAAAAAGTAAATGATTTACACCTAATTTATGTTGATTTTTATGTGACAAGTGAAGAATATCATGATATTGCGACATTGTTGTATAAAGGCATGTTCGACGTGAAAGTACCAGCGCAAGGTTTAGCATTTAAAGGGACCATTCATCAATATTCCACTTCGATCACAAATTTATACGAAAAAGGGCAAGTTGGAGAGTATAAGCTGAGTCTATTGGAAGTGCAAAGTTAAGGAGGGAGGTAAGAAGAGATGAAGTTAAGTATATTGGATCAATCCCCGATTTCCTTCAATCAAACTGCGAAAGAGGCATTAAATGAGTCGATGGAGTTAGCAAAGCTTGGCGAATCGTTAGGCTATACTCGCTATTGGATTACAGAACACCACGACTTAGCGGGACTCGCCAGTTCAGCTCCCGAAGTGATGCTAGCGTACATTGGGGCGAATACTAATACAATCCGTATTGGCTCAGGAGCTGTATTGTTGCCTCACTATAAACCATTCAAAGTGGCAGAAGTTTATAACACACTCGCTACTTTATTTCCTGATCGTGTGGATGTGGGGCTAGGACGAGCCCCGGGTGGATCTGCGGAAGCTACGAATGCATTGTCGGATAATTTCTTGCAAAACGTATATAAGATGCCTAGTTTGGTGAAAGAATTTCTTCATTTTCTAAATGGGGATTTCCCTAATGATCATGAGTTTTCGAAAGTTTCTGCTGCCCCAGTTCCAGATGTATTGCCAGCGCCATGGCTTCTAGGAACAGGAAAAAAGAGTGCTTTGCTTGCTGCGCAAAATGGACTTTCTTATGCATTCGGTCAATTTATGAGTGAGGTGGATGGGGCGGCTATTATTCAAGCATATTTGGATGCTTTTAAGCCTGGAAAACAAGGACAAAAACCCGAAGTAATTGTAACAGTTTCGGTTATTTGTGCGGAAACGACTGAGAAGGCGAATGAGGTAGCGAACAGTGCGCTTGTATGGTCCATACAAAAGGCAAAAGGGGAGGGAAAGGAAGGAGTTCCTTCTATTAAAGATGCACAACAGTATATATTAAACAATGTAGAGAAAGAAACATTGGAAAATATGAAAAAGAAATTTATTATTGGTAGTCCCACAGATGTGAAAAAGAAGCTGATGGAAATGCAAGCTTACTATAAAGCGACTGAAATCATGTTAAATACGATCACCTATTCTGCGAAAGATCGGTTTAATTCGTATAGATTAATAGCTGCGGCAATGCTGTAGATTGGTTAAAGTACTTCCATTTCTTTAAGAACCGTACGGATTTCATTTTCTGCTAATTTATCCGATATTTCATCTTTCAAGTGTTGAATGAAGGCTTCTTCGAAGTCTTCTGAATCTACTTCAAATTTATCTAATTCAATTTGAACATCTTGGCTAACATCTGAACTTACTTCTACTAGTTCAGTGAAGAAGAGCCAAAACTTATTTTCTTTAAATAGTTTTCCATTAATATGGACAATGGTGGAGGATATTTTGGAAGATGGAACAGAGTAGTTATTTTTTATGCGAATGAAAGTTTCATCATTATTTGCAGCAAATATCATTTCTGGATATCCAATATCAAAAGCTTTTTTGAAATCTACCTTATTCAAAATGTTCCCTCCAAACTAACTTCATGTTTAAGTATATAAATAGGAAAGAAAGATTATGACTAAGTATTTTGAGATTTAAAAAAGAGAGTCAAGAATCTGACTCTCTTTCAAATGTTAAATTGCTTTTTTAGTGGAGAATTGACTGTTATATAGGTCGGCGTAGAAGCCGTTTTCTTTAATAAGCTCCTCATGTGATCCTTGTTCAATTACCTTACCTTGATTCATCACCAATATTAAATCTGCATCTCTAATAGTAGAAAGTCGATGGGCAATTACAAAGCTAGTTCTTCCTTCCATTAAGCGATTCATGGCCTGTTGGATCAGTAGCTCGGTCCGTGTGTCTACACTGGATGTCGCTTCATCTAAAATCATAATAGGTGGATTTGCAAGAACAGCACGAGCGATTGTTATAAGTTGTTTTTGTCCTTGCGAAATATTAGATGCTTCTTCATTTAAAATCGTCTCGTAACCATCTGGCAAAGTACGAATAAAATGATCGGCACGCGCTGTTTTAGCCGCTGCGAATATCTCTTCGTCTGTCGCTTCGTCTTTTCCGAATGTGATATTATCTTTAATGGATCCATTAAAGAGCCATGTATCTTGAAGTACCATACCAAATGTTGTGCGGAGATCTGTTCGTGACATTTTTCTAGTATCATGTCCATCGATGGTGATTTTCCCATTGTTTAATTCATAAAATCGCATCAATAAATTGATTAAGGTTGTTTTACCAGCACCAGTAGGTCCTACTATTGCTACCGTTTGACCTGGTAACACGTCAATATTCATATCCTCGATTAAAAGTTCATCTCCGTATCCAAAGTCTACATGTTCAAATGTAACTGCACCTGCTGCTTTGGATAAACTTTCTGTTGTCACTTCTTTTTCTTCTTCCTCTTCGTCCAGTAATTCAAAAACCCGTTCAGCAGCTGCAATAGTCGATTGGATTATATTAGCGATATTTGCTGTTTGCATAACTGGCTGTGTGAACTGACGAGTGTACGTAATAAAAGCTTGAATGTCACCGATTGAAATGGCGCGTTGGGTAACTAATATCCCACCAACAACACTAATCACTACATAGCTTAAATTCCCGATAAAAGACATCATCGGCATAATAATCCCTGATATAAATTGTGCTCTGCGACCGGCATCATATAATTGTTCATTTACTTCATCGAATTCAGCGACCGCTTTTTTCTCATGACCAAACACTTTAACTACTTGATGGCCTGTATACATTTCTTCAATATGACCATTTAATTCGCCAAGTGTTCGTTGTTGATCGGCAAAATGTTTTTGCGATCTTTTCAAAATGGGTTGAATGACAAACATCGACACCGGAAGACTAACAATAGATATTAACGTTAATAGTGGGCTAATCGTTAACATCATGATAATAATACCTACAATGGTCACTACCGATGTAATAAATTGTGTTAAGCTTTGTTGAAGTGTATTTCCGATCGTATCGATGTCATTCGTCACACGGCTTAACGTTTCCCCATTAGGTCGACCGTCATAGTATTTAAGTGGAAGTTTTTCTAGTTTCCCATTTACCTCTTCTCTTAAATCATACACTGTTTTTTGTGCGACGCTCGACATAATATATTGCTGGATATACGTAAACAAACTGCTTATTAGATACAAAGCTGCTAGTAGAAGGAGAAGTTTCCCAACCGCATCAAAATCAATTGCTGCGCCAGGAACACCAGTCATTTTGGCATAAGCACCTTCGAATAGTTCTGTAATGGCGTTCCCCATAATTTTAGGTCCGACAATAGCGAATATAGTACTTAATATAGCGGCGATAAACACGGCGATTAATTGATTGCTGCGAGGTTTCAAGTAAGTAAGAAGGCGCCATAAAGTACCTTTAAAGTTTTTCGCTTTTTGTCCGCCCATCATCATCATGTTTCCTCCGCCTGGTCCTGCTGGATGTCCGCCACCGGACTGCGATTTTTTTGGCTTACTCATGCGATTTCCTCCTCTCCTAGCTGAGATTCAACGATTTCTCTGTATACATCATTATTTTCTAAAAGTTCTTTGTGCGTACCAATTCCTGCTATTTCTCCTTTATCTAATACGATAATTTGATCTGCATCGACTACGGTACTAACCCGTTGTGCAACAATGACGGTAGTTGCATTTTTTGTCTCTTCTTTTAGTGCTTCACGTAAACTTGCGTCTGTTTTGAAATCAAGAGCTGAAAAACTATCATCAAAAATATAAATATCCGGTTTTCGAACGAGCGCCCTTGCAATAGAAAGACGTTGCTTCTGTCCTCCAGATACATTCGAACCGCCTTGTGAAATAACGGAATCATATCCTTCATCCATTTTGACTATAAAATCTTCCGCTTGCGCAATGCGAACAGCATGCTCTATTTCTTCGTTGGTTGCATCCTCTTTCCCAAAACGAATATTTTCTTTTATCGTCCCAGAAAAGAGAAGTGCTTTTTGAGGGACGAAGCCAATTTTTGAGCGAACTTCATCTTGGGAAGATTCGCGAATATCGACGCCATTCACACGAATCGTTCCACTGGTCACATCATAAAACCGCGGTATCAAATTCACAAGTGTTGATTTACCAGCTCCGGTTCCTCCGATAATTGCCGTAATCTCCCCAGCCTTTGCTTGGAATGTAATATTGGATAATGCAGACTCTTCTGCACCAGGGTAGCTAAAAGATACATGATCAAATTCAAGTGTACCTCGTTCTTTATTAGCTAATTTTGTTCCTTCGTTTAAAGAGGTCGGTTTTGTATTCAGTACTTCATTGATACGGTTTGCAGATACTGCCGCACGAGGTACCATAATGAACATCATGGAAGCCATTACAAGTGCGAACATAATTTGCATTACATACTGGATAAATGCCATTAAATCACCGATTTGCATCGACCCACCATCGATACGGATTCCACCAAACCAAATGATTAATACAACGGTAATGTTCATAACGAGCATCATGACGGGCATTAAAAAGGCCATTACTTTATTCACTTTAATAGAAACATCGGTCAAGTCTTTATTAGCTTTTTGAAGTCTAACCTTTTCTTGTTTTTCACGATTAAAAGCGCGGATAACTCGAATTCCTGTTAAATTTTCACGTAATACAAGGTTTAATTGGTCCAATTTCGTTTGTACTGTTGTGAAAAGCGGAACACCTTTATACATGATTAATAAAACAGCCCCAACTAAAACAGGCATTGTAAGTACGATGACAAGTGATAGTTTGGCGTCTTTTGATACGGCCATAATAATACCGCCGACAAACATGATAGGTGCACTCACCACCATACGCAACATCATGATGGTTACTTGTTGCACTTGCGTTATGTCATTGGTCGTTCTTGTAATAAGAGATGCAGTACCAAATTCATCAAAATCTTGAAGGGAAAATTGCTCTACATGTTTGAATACTTTACGACGAATATCACGACCAAAGCCCATTGCAGCTTTGGATGAATAGAAGCTTGCAGCGATTGATGCGACCGCCCCGAATGCAGCAACTAAAAGCATTAATCCTCCAATTTTCCAAATATATGGAGTATCTCCAACTACTACACCTTTATCGATGATATCAGCCATAAGTGTTGGCAAATATAGGTCAGCCATCGATTGGATAAAAACTAATCCTAAAATGGAGAGGATAATCCATTTATATACAGTTAAGTTTTTCAGGAGTTTAATCATTTTGGGTATCCTCCTTTGAAATAGTTTCATTTTCTAAAGAGCTAGCGATATGAAGCAGAGTGGCTTGAAATTCATCAAATTGTTTTTCGGTAATTGTGTCCATAATGGACTCGATTGTTCGATGAATGCTTCCTTTTTGTTGACTTATTTTGTCAAACAAGTTATTTCCTTTTTCACTGAGTATTAATTGCATTTCTCTTCGGTTGTCGGGAACAGGTTGTCTATGGAGCCATTCGGTTTGTACAAGTCCATCCACTGCCGTGCTTAAAGTACTTTTAGGTATTTGTAATACTTCTCCTAATTGTTTTTGCGTCATTTCTTTACGTGGCGCAATGGTCATTAGAACAGAATACTGTGGAATAGATAGTTCATTTTCTAGCGCGGTCTTATGTATAAACCGCATCATATTCCTATTTACACGCCAAAAAGTATGCAAGAATTTTGAAGATCTACTATCAGGGTGATTGTTACAATGCACTGTTATCACTCCGTTCTTTTTAGGATAGTTCATTTATGAACAGTTTATTATGCTTTATTAATTTACTCCTTCTTTTGGTGAATGTCAACTTTTTGTCCCTGTGCAACAAACAATTCTAAATTGTTTGTTGCACAGGGGCAAAAAAGAGCTAGCCATACAAAGATGGCTAGCTCGTCGGTTTTCTATTAGATCATTTTCAAAAGTGCTTCTTTACCAATCATTCCCTTGGTGATTCCACGTTCTTCTGCTTCGAAAGTGATGGATTCCAGAGGTGCATTAAGAAGTTGTTCGATTGTTTTCACGCCTACAGCTCTTCCAGCCAGCACTTTCCGGTCTTTTAGTTTCTCATTTAACAATGCAACATCCAGTGCCCCACACATGATATACCCATTGTCGTTCGATACGACAAGTAAATTTGTTTTTGGTAACTCGACAGAAATCGATAAAAATATGTGTCCTTCGATATTGATAGGTTCCAAATTAATCATCGGTTATCATTCCTCCTTTTCATCTATCTATAAGTTATGTAAGGGAAAGAAAAAGGGTTTCTTCTTGTTGAATAAGGGAAAGATATGTTTAAAGTGTATTAAGTTGAAGAGGTGTTTATTAGTGAATAAAATATTTGCTATTGTTGTCTTTGTAGGAGTTCCTTTCGTGCTTCTAGGAGCATTTTTGAATTGGTCTGCCATGATTATGTTTTTTCTTTGTTGTGTGAGTATTATTGGACTTTCCGGATACATTGGAAGGGCAACGGAAAGTTTGGCAATCGTAAGTGGTCCTAGAGTCGGAGGCTTGTTGAATGCGACTTTTGGTAATGCGGTTGAGCTTATTATTTCGATATTCACATTAAAAGCTGGGATGGTTGGGATCGTTTTAGCGTCGCTAACTGGGTCAGTTCTCGGTAACTTGTTACTTGTACTTGGATTGTCTTTCTTTGCTGGGGGTATAAAATTTAAGCGCCAAAAATTCAGTGTTCACAGCGCGAGATACAATTCAGGGTTGCTTATTTTTGCCGTTATTGTAGCGTTTGTTATTCCAGAAGTTTTTTCAATGACCATGAATACAGAGAAGACGTTGAGCTTAAGTATTGGGATTGCCATCATATTAATTGCTTTATATCTTGCGGGATTATTTTTCAAGCTTGTCACGCATCGAGGTGTATTCTCGTCTACAGATGAACTAGAAGCGGAAGCTGAAAAAGAAGTGCCGGAATGGACAAAAGGAAAATCTATTCTGATCCTTTTGTTGGCGACGGTAGTAGTCGCTTTCGTTTCAGAGCAATTAGTGCATACATTTGAAATGCTTGGGGCCAAGTTTGGTTGGAGCGAGTTGTTTATAGGTGTCATTATTGTAGCAATTGTAGGGAATGCTGCTGAGCATGTTTCCGCTATTACGATGGCTGTCAAAAATAAAATGGATGTGTCGGTTGAAATTGCAGTTGGTTCTACATTACAAGTGGCTATGTTTGTAGCACCGATACTTGTGCTTATTTCTTTATTCATGCCACAGTCGATGGCGCTCGTTTTCACTTGGCCGGAGCTTGTCGCGATGGTTACTGCTGCACTTTTAGTTATTAATGTTTCCAATGATGGTGAATCGAACTGGTTTGAAGGGTTAACGCTGTTTGCTGCTTATTTGATCATGGGAATAGGTTTTTATCTTCTTTAATTTTACAGGATGATAATGATAAGATAGAAAGTATATTATCTGAATGTTCAATAGATAAAACCATGACTTAGGGGGAATATGTAGTGCAAGAGACAAAACCAATCCAGTTAAACGAAAGAATGCATCTAATCGATGGGCATGATTTAGGGATCAAGGAACGAACGGGTATATATGTCATTCAAGAAGAGGAAATAACCATTGTAGAAACGAGCGCAAGTCCTTCTATCAAGCATGTAAAAGAAGGGTTAAAAGCTTTAGGAATTTCTTTAGATGAAGTTAAATATATAATCGTTACACATATCCATTTAGATCATGCTGGAGGTGCGGGATTACTAATCCAGGAATGTCCGAACGCAAAAGTAGTAGTACATCCAAAAGGGGCAAGGCATTTAGCAGATCCGTCTAGACTTATAGCTGGTGCAAAGGCGGTATATGGTGATAAATTTTCGGCGCTATTTGAACCAATCCTTCCTATTGATGAGGATCGTCTTCTTGTGAAAGGGGAAGGGGATAAACTAACAATTGGTCCAAATTGCCAATTGGAGTTTTTAGATACACCTGGCCATGCCAACCATCATTTCAGCATTTATGATCCAATTAGTAACGGCATGTTCACAGGGGATACAGTTGGGGTACGTTATGAACAATTAATACCAGATGGAGTACAGTTATTTCTACCATCGACTTCTCCAAATCAGTTCAATCCAGAGGCGATGCAAAGAGCGATTGACCGTTTTAAAGAAATGCAGCTTGATGCGATTTACTTTGGTCATTACGGGATGGCAAAAGAACCGAATGAGGTATATCACCAAGTTTCTAATTGGTTGGAAATTTACGTAAATGAAGCGAAAAGAGTCTACGCAGAACAAAAAGGCTACGAAGTTCTTGCAGAGCGTTTAGAAAGTTTAGTGAGGGAACATCTAAGAGGGCAAGGTATTTCAGATGACCATGAGGTGTATAACATCTTACAGTTAGATATAGAAGTCAGTTCAATGGGATTGTTAGATTATTTGTCGAAATAAACTTATAAAAGACCTGCTGTTCAAATATACACGGAAAGTGTGCATTTGAGGAGCGGGTCTTTTTTTGCCTCGTATTAAAAATTGTTACGGGTGTATTACGGGTGCCAGGCACCCGTAATACACCCGTAACATTTCTATAAGAGTTTATAAATATATTTGATAATAAAAATGAATCTTTCAGAATACACTTTATGAAAGGGGTTAACTTGTCTTATTCAAATATAGGACAAGTGTTTAATAGATTCCTTCGCACGCCTATTTATAGGGAAAAATAAAGGGGGAAGAGCGTTGAAGAAGTACTTTGTTTTATTTGTTATAACTTTTTTTGTCATTAGTATGGTGGCAGGTTGTAGTTCCGGGGGTGGGGAAGTGTGGAAACGTATTGAAAAAACTAAAGTCTTAAATGTTGCCTTTGAAGGCACATATCCACCTTTTAACTTTATGAATGATAGTAATGAATTTCAGGGTTTTGACGTAGATATCTCCAATGAAATTGCTAAGAGATTAGGTGTGGAAGCTAATTTTATCGCGACAAAATGGGATGGTTTAATAGGAGGTTTAAAGGCTAATAAATTCGATATCATTATTGGTCAGATGACTGTAACGGAAGAACGGAAAAAGAGTGTTGATTTTACTGACCCTTATGTTGTAACAGGGTCTGTTTTAGTAACGCGCGAGGAAACGAATGATATTTCTAAGCTTGAAGATATAAAAGGAAAAAAAGTTGGCGTAGGCGGGGGAACAACTTTTGAAGAGGTTGCAAATAGTGTAGATGGTGCAGAAGTTAAACTATATAAATCAGTAAGTGATTACCTTGAAGATCTTAAGAATGAACGATTAGATGTCATTATTAATGATCAGCTATTAATAAGTTACAACATTAAAGAAAATAATCTCCCGATAAAAATTGCAAGCGATATTGTCAATAAAGACGAAATTGGAATGGCTATTAATAAAGGCAACGAAGATTTTGTTAAGAAGGTAAATACAGCGTTAAGCGACATGAAAGCAGATGGGACGTATAACGAAATTTATAAAAAATGGTTTGGTACTGATCCAATAGAAAACTAATGATACGCGGAAATAATCTAAAAAGGATAAAGGGAGGAAATATAATTTGCATATCGTTGTATTAGGAACAGGCATGATTGGAACGACTGTAGTTAGTGAAGTTGCTAAATTTAATGAAATTGATGTGATTACTGCTGTTGATGTAAGACAACAAAGTATTGATAAATGTTTGGAAATCGCAAATAACCCTAAAGTGGTTGGACAAGTAGCGTCATTAGAGACGGAAGAAGATATTGCCAAAGTACTCAAAGGGGCGGATGTAGCGGTTGCTTGTCTCCCACATTCCTTAAGTCTCGTCGCCATAAAAGCCGCAATCGAATCAAAATGCCATTTAGTAGATCTTGTTGGATCAAAGTTCAGTGAAAAAATAGCCTTGTATAAAGAAGCACAAGAAGCAGGGGTATTGATAATACCTGGATGTGGGGTTGCACCGGGAATAACCAACTTCTTAGCGGCGCAAGGGATTGAAATGTTAGAGGAAGCAGAGGAAGCGGTAATGATTTGCGGAGGGATTCCTAGACATCCTGTTCCTCCCCTTTGGTATCAGGTCGTTTTCCGACTCGAGAGTGTGTTAGGACTTTATACAAAGCCAGCAGTAGCAGTGGAAAATGGAGAACTAGTAGAGTTGCCTCCTTTATCGGGATTAGAAAAAATCACTTTTCCGGAGCCAGTAGGTAACTGCGAGGCTGTAATTACAGATGCACATAGCACTGCGTACATTTTAAAAGATAAAGTGAAAAACTTATATGAAAAAACAGTACGATATCCAGGACACTGGGAGAAAATGAATGTATTAGGGGAACTAGGATTTCTCGACGATCAACCTACTAAGGTAGGGGAAATCACAACAACTCCACGAGCATTTGCAGAAAAAATTCTTGCACCTAAAATGATTGGTGCTTCTAATGAAGACATCACGGTGCTTCGGGTGGAAGTAAGTGGAATGAAAGAAGGGAAATCAACCAAACATATTTGGGAAATGGTTGATTTATACGATCATGAGCGTCGAATCACTTCTATGGCTAAAACAACTGCGATTCCGGCTGCGATAACAGCTAAGTGGATCGCAACCAACAAAATTACTGAGACAGGTGTCGTTCCCATAGAAAGCATTATTATTAGGGAGAGATTCCAACCATTTGTAGAGGAGTTAAATAGATTAGGAGTAAATATTAACTATAAAGAAGAAGCTTTAGTATGAATAGACAATTAATTATGTAATTAGTCTAAAGAGGAGGAGGATGTATGGACTTCACTATCATTATTGATTCATTGCCATCCCTACTTAAAGCAACTTTAATGACTATTTCTTTAGCAGGAATCTCCATTGTAATCGCGCTTGTAATTGGTTTTTTCACTGCAATAATAAGAATAGTAAAAGTGAGAGTTTTAAATAGAATTGCTACCATATATGTTTCCATTATTCGTGGAACCCCGTTATTAGTACAAATTTTCGTCATTTACTATGGTTTACCTCAAATAGGCATTTCTTTAGATCCTATCTCTTCAGGAATACTTGCTTTAAGTTTAAATGCAGGGGCGTATCTTTCTGAATCTTTTCGAGCATCCATACTTGCTGTAGATAATGGACAAATGGAAGCATCTTTATCAATGGGAATGACCTATTCACAAGCTTTAAGGCGAATCATTTTGCCTCAAAGTCTTCGAATTGCTATTCCTACATTGTCCAATTCATTTATTGTGCTTATTAAAGATACCTCATTAGTTTCTGTAATCACCGTAACGGAGCTATTACAAATGTCTAGTTTGATAATTGCCAAAACATTTGAACCACTGACGATCTATTTAATAGCCGCCGCTATATATTGGGTATTGATAACTTTCTTTACAACTATATTAGATAAATTAGAAGTGAGAACTTCCAAATACTTGGTTCGATAAGTACTCTATTTGAAATAAGAATGAAAGGAGTCGGCCATGGGGATTATTCAAGTCAATAATTTAAAAAAGAACTTTGGCTCAAATGAAGTATTAAAAGGAATCGACCTCACTATTGCTAAAAGTGAAGTAGTCGTCATAATGGGACCAAGTGGCTCTGGGAAGTCAACTTTACTACGGTGTTTAAATTTTTTAGAGGAGCCATCAGGCGGAATCATTAAAATTGGTGAGTTTCAAGTAGATGCTGAAAAGAAAATAGATAGTAAACGAAAAAAAGTAATTAGAGAGTTAAGGAAGATAACAGGTTTTGTCTTTCAATCATTCAATCTATTTCCGCATAAAACAGCTTTGGAGAATGTAATGGAAGGACCTATTATTATTCACGGGACTCAGTTGGATGAGGCTCGAAAGATTGCAGAAAATCTTCTTATAAAAGTTGGTCTTGGGGATCGTTGTGATCATTATCCGGCTCAATTGTCAGGCGGTCAACAACAACGAGTAGCGATAGCTAGGTCACTTGCGTTAAATCCGGTGGTGATGCTTTATGATGAGCCAACCTCGGCTCTAGATCCTGAACTTGTCAAAGAAGTTTTACAGGTTATCAAAGATTTAGCTAAAGAAGGAATGACAATGATTATAGTTACGCATGAGATGAATTTTGCTAAAGAGGTTGCGGACAGAGTCATTTTTATGGACAATGGCGTAATTGTAGAGCAAGGTACATCAGAAGAAATTTTTCATAAGCCAAAGGAAGCAAGGACAAGACAATTTTTGTCGATAGTCGAATAAGCATGATAAAAGTATAGGAAGTTAAAGGGGTAATTATTACAGGTGCCAGGCACCCGTAATAATTACCCCTTTTATTGGAATTTGAATAAGAAATTCAAAGTTAACACAAGGTTAAAGTACTTGGATGAATTACTTCTTTTATAAGTACCGAAACGGTTAGCATTTGTATTTCGTTAAAAACAGTTTTACACTTATTACATAGTACATATAGAAAGGAGATACGTGATGGAATTTTTAATGATTATCTTACTTTTGCTAGCCATCATTGGGCTTTCTAATTTTATCAATCATTTTTTGCCATACATACCTGTCCCACTTATTCAAATCGCACTTGGCGTCTTACTTGCAGCATTACCGCTAGGCATACATATGCCCATGGAGCCAGAACTATTTTTCATCCTATTCATTGCGCCATTATTATTTTATGATGGAAAAAACGTTTCAAGACACGAACTTTGGAAATTAAAGAAGCCAATTTTATTATTGGCGCTTGGACTCGTGTTTTTAACGGTCGTTGTCATTGGATATTTAATCCATTGGCTTATCCCTTCCATTCCAATATCTGCAGCGTTTGCACTTGCCGCAATTTTATCTCCTACAGATGTTGTAGCGGTAGGAGCAATTTCGAGTAGGGTGAAGATGCCAAAGACAATTATGCATATACTTGAAGGCGAGGGGCTGATGAATGATGCCTCCGGATTAGTTGCTTTTAAATTTGCTGTAGCGGCAACTGTTACAGGTGTATTTTCACTTGCAGAAGCTAGTTGGAGTTTTATATTGATTGCACTTGGAGGATTTTTGGGAGGAGCATTACTTGCTTATTTCATCATACGACTGAAATTATTAATCCGTCGATTAGGTATGGAAGATGTAACACTACATATGCTTATCCAGTTATTAACTCCCTTTATCATTTTTTATATAATTGAACATTTTCACCTTTCTGGGATTTTATCTGTTGTTGCTGCCGGTATTGTTCATGCCATTTATCGAGATCGGGAGCAGTCACCGAATGTTCAATTGCAAGTTGTTTCGAAGAGTACATGGACAATACTTATTTATATTTTGAATGGGCTTGTATTTGTGCTGTTAGGTTTACAAATTCCAAGTGTTTCCCAAGAGATTATAGAAAGTCCGTTGTTTAATAACTTTGAAGTGATTACTTATATACTGATCATTACCGCCTCGCTTTTGGCATTACGTTTCCTGTGGATTTTTGCAGGATGGTGGGGAGGATGGCTACTGAAAATGGAAAGACTCCCCAAGCCATCGATGCGATATATAAGCATTACGACGATCTCAGGGGTGCGAGGTGCAGTGACACTTGCAGGTGCGTTTACAATCCCTTTCTTTTTAGCAAATGGAGATGTGTTCCCTGAGCGTTCTTTAATTATTTTTATCGCAGCGGGTGTCATTTTAGTAACACTTGTTTTAGCTAGTATTTTCCTTCCAATTATTGCGAAAACGGAAAAAGGAAGTACGGAAGAGTTAAAAGAAGAAATGGAAAGAAAGGCGATACTTAGTTCGATGGATGCAGCGATTCGAACGATGCGTGAGCTGACTACAGATAAAAATCGAGAAGCGGCCGTTTCGATTATTGCTCATTATAATCAAATTCGAAATCACTTCGTTAACGTAACGGAAGAAGAAAGTGCTCGAAAGAAGGAAATGGAAACCGAAACTCGCTTGAAAGCATTAGAAGTAGAAATACATTATATTGAAAAGCTACAAACAAATGAACAAATTGACCGAGAGTCGCTGTATTTATTAGAAGAGCATATTCATCGGATGCGCGTTGCTGTAACGAACCATTTACAATATCGAGGGTTATTCATTTGGACAATTGTAAAGCGAGGAATTTTGAATATAGCAAGCTTGTTCAAGTCGAGAAAGCATAGCTCCTTGAAAGCTCGTTTTGAGAAAAAGAAAAAAGTGGCAAGGATTAAAATGGAAATGGCGCAAGAAGCAATCACATATTTGAGAGAATCGATGACTCCTGAAAATGAGGGCATTAATGTATTAATCATTGGAGAGTACAATGATATGATCATGAAATTTAAGTTAGCACGAAAAGGTGCAGACTCAAGTCGATATATTCGAGAACAACGAGAGTTGAGAGATAAAGCCTTTCAAGCTGAGCGAGATGAGATTCAAAGCCTATATGAAACAGGCGAAGTTTCCATGGATATTATGAGAAAAATTCGCCGACAGATTAATATTAGGGAAGCATATTGGATGGAAGAAAACAGTGTGCAATCCCATTAATAAAAAGACATACCGCCGTACTTGAATGTATGGCGGTATGCCTTTTTTATTTGTTTTTACAGTTTTGGCTGACCTGAGAAGCTAACTTGGCTTAAGCTTCTTGTGACATCATCATCCGACATAAAATAAACAGGTTCATGCACTAGTTGTAGTTGAAAGTTCTCTTTTTTTAGTATAAAAGGTGTAAGATCACGTCCTACAAGTGGATGTACTTCGATATGATCTTGACGCAGTTCGTTTGCTATTTTATCCACATTAATATTAGCAAGTCCAAGTAATGTAGGATGAATATCCACATAGCTTGTTAACATATTCGCAGTACTACGTTCTGAAAATAATTTTGGACTATGAATGAGGAAAGGTACATGAATCGTTTCTTCATCCTCTCGGTATGAAGACAAGCTCGTGACTTCAGTCATGAGTTGTTGACTATCTACTTGTTTTGCAATGAAAAATTATCACCTCTTAAAAAGACCGTTTCTATATTTTACGTAATAATTTAATAATTGTTTGGGAGTTTCTTTGCTTAATTTGAAAAGTAAAAAGAACGATTACCACGGCATTAGATTCCGGATAATCGTCCTTTGAGTATTTTAATATTTAAATCGAGAAATTAGCTCTTTTAATTCTTCCGCCATATGAGAAAGAGATTGAGCAGATGCAGTGATTTCTTCCATTGAAGCTAATTGTTCTTCTGCCGAAGCAGCTACCTCTTCAGAAGTTGCCGCATTACTTTGTGCAATCATCGCTACTTCATTTGTTGTTGCAGTCGTTTCTTGAACAGCTGCGGCTACTTGTTCTGCCGTTGCAGAAACTTCCTCCATTTGAGGTGTGATTTCTTTCATACTTTGAATAATTGCCTTAAACTTCTCGATAGTATCGTTCGATAATTGCACGCCTGTTTGTACATCGTTTTTAACTAATGCCATAATCTGTACGGAACTGTCCGTGTCTGTTTGAATACGTGCTACAATCTCTTGAATCTCTTTTACAGATTGCTGTGATTGTTCTGCCAGTTTTCTAACTTCATCTGCTACTACTGCAAATCCTTTTCCATGTTCGCCAGCTCTTGCTGCTTCAATTGCTGCGTTCAATGCTAAAAGGTTCGTTTGTTCCGCAATTCCTGTTATTACTTCTAATATGGATCGAACTTCTTTTGAGCGTTCTGATAGCGAATTTATTTTCTCGTTGGATTCATTTACAGAAGTATGTATAGACTCCATTTGCATGACCGTTTTTGTCACTGCTTGTCCGCCTATTTCAGCTTGCGTTGTTGCTTGGTGAGATAGCTCAGAAACTTTGGAAGAGTAATCCGCAATTCGAGTAACACCAATAGAAATTTCAGCTAATGATTGAGCACTTGTATCTACACCAACTGTTTGTGTTTCGGCACTTCTTGCTACTTCTTGAATAGAAGAGGCGACCATCTCAGTTGCGGCACTCGTCTGATCAGCGCTTGCAGATAGCTCTTCAGAGGAAGCGGCTACTAACTCTGCGTTTTCATTCACACTTCGAATCAAGTTTATAAGACTAGCTTGCATCTCATGGAATGCTTTTCCTAAAGCTCCTATCTCGTCATTAGATTTTAGAGTAATCTGTTCTGTTAAGTCTCCACGACTAATGGTAATTGCTTTTTCTTTTAAATAATTAATCGGACGAATAACGGAACGAACGATGAAGACTACAGCTACTAAACCTATGATAATAGAGATAATAATAACGATGACTGTCATCTTGAGAATTGGAGCAGCAGCAGTATTAACGTCCGAATAATAAAAGTTACCAGCTATTTTCCAACCGGTTAAATCGTTAGTTGTAAGGCTCATTACTTTCAAATCATCGCCTAGTCCATATTTGATGCTACCTGATTCTTTTGCATATAATTCTGCATACTCACTATCTACTGTACTTCCTATCTCTTCAGTAGGGTGGTAGATAAACTTATTGGTACTATCTAAGATGACTACATATCCAGAACTTCCTATTTGTAATTGATCTGCTAGTTTTTGTATGTATGTCAAATCGAGATCAACAGCAACAACACCAGAACCATCCGCTAAAGTTTGAGATACTGTCACTACTATTTGGTTTGTACTAGCGGAAATATAAGGTTGCGAAATAGTTGCTTCCCCTTTTTTATTCATAGCATCTTTATACCAGTCTCTTTGTCTCGGATCATAGTCAGAAGGCATCGCTACATCAGGGCTTTGTATAAATAAACCAGTTTCAGTCCCCACATAAACAAGTTCGACTTCAGGATGCTGTGCTTTATACTGTGAAAATTGATTATTCACTCCAGAGTTTTCTTCTTGCTTCCAATTTACACTTGTTGAAAATACTTCCACGTCATGTACTTTAGTTTGTATTAAGTTATCCACAGAACTGTTTAATAGATTTAAATTTTCTTCTACACCAGCTAGTAATTCTTTCTCAACAGAGTCTTTAGCGGTTACAAAGGATAGTATGCCAATTAACACTGCCGGAATAATTAGTATAAGTAAGAAAGAGATATAAAGTTTAAATTTCAAATTTATACCTTTTGTTCTACTTTTTTTCATGCGAAATCTCCTCGTATTCATCACTAAAACATATTTGTGATGAAATTATAATATATTTTGTTGATTTATAAGATAAATGTACTAAGAATTATCTTCTAATTCTTTATCGGCCGGACATAAAGTTAGTTGAGAAAGAATTATTATTTTATTGCTAAGAGGATTTTTAACCGAGACAAACACACATATTTCTAATCGGACATAAAGTATAAAAAGGGTAAGGGGGTTGTTCGGTTGGAGAAAAATCAAGGAACAGGCTTTAAGTTGAAAGGCGCACGTTCGAAATGGTATCCAATTGAGGTTGTTGGTATATTGTTAATAATTGCTTCGTTATCAATCCTATTATTTAATCCTAGTTCACTCTCTGATTTTTTTAATGCGATTATTACCGAAGTAAAGCCTATCGTAGTCGATGTGTTTTTAACAAGTGAAATTGGAATTGCCATCATTATTAGTGTAATTTTTGGTCGTATGATAGAACGTTTGGGATTCACAGACGGTTTAATTCGAATTTTTGTTCCAATTATGAAATGGTTAAAAATTAACCCTTCTGTCATTGTGCCAAGCGTTTACAATATTCTTGGGGATATTAACGCTGCTGGAAAAATTGCAGGTCCTGTACTTGTGAAGGCGAAAGCTACGAAAGCGGAACAAAAAATCGCAGTTGCAACGATGATTCAATCACCCCAATCTTTTGCAACATTAGTGCTAGGCCTCATTGCGCTTGCTGCATTTAATATTAATGCCTTTCCTTTAATCATCCTCTCTATTTTTCTGCCAATCGTGGTCGTTCCATGGCTATTATCCATTACTATTTACCGTGATACAAAAAAGGTCGATTTAGAAAATTTGCCTCGTTTTACACCGAAAACAAAATTTCTTGAAACTTTCTTTTCTTCTGCAAAAGAAGGTGCTGAGCTTCTATTTCTAATCATTATTCCTGCGGTTGCGGCTGTATTTTTCGCAATTGGAGCGCTTCGATTCTTTGGAGCCTGGGATGTAATTGAATCAAGCTTATCGAGTGTTTTAACATTTTTAAGTATTGAGCCAGCGACGGGCATCGTATCGATTCTTGCTGCTCCTACGCTTGCTGTCGCACAACTTGCTGAACTATCTGCTTCAATCGATCCACGATTAGTAGTTGGTTCTTTCGTTTTAGCAAATTCAGGTTTACCGTTATCGGTTATTTTAGGACAAATTCCTGCAACTTGGGCAGGAGTTTCTGATTTAAATGAAAGAGAGGCGTTAGTGGCATCGATTGTGGGGCTGATTATTAGAATTGTAACTGCATGTTTACTTGCGTATTTCTTAACGCCATTTTTAGTAGGATAAATAATGGATATTTATATGGTTCGTGCTAAAAAGATTGTAACAGTAAGCAATGCTGGAACGATTAAAGATGGTGCAATGCTAATCGAAAATGAAAAAATAGTAGAAATAGGAACATGGGAAATTCTGCGGAAACAATATTCCTCTATTCAAGTAATCGACTATACAAATTATGTAATAACACCTTCTTTAGTTGATTGCCATACGCATCTACTTGAATTTGCCCCCACATCTCTTTATCCAGTTACTCCACAAACACATTTTATAGCCGGAAAAGCGATTCTTTTTCATGCTTTATCATCTGGAATTACAGCACTTGGAGAACAAATTTGCGGTCATCCACTTTGCGATTTTCGGGTAGAGGATTACCGAAAAGCAATACATGGAATACCACTAAATGTATCATTTGCAACGACTAGTATATCCATTGGCTTCGAAAACATTGCGCATTTTAGTTCAATAACTCAGTCGGTGGCTGTCCATAAAAAGGATTTAATTGATCCGTTCTTAGTTAAGCAAATTGCAAAAGAAAGTGACTACCCAGGTGAAAATATATTCATCAATGCGACCCCTGCAAATTTCACTATTAATGAGGTCCCAAAAGCTGGAGAAATTATTTACTCAATAGAAGAAATGAAAGAAATCGTAGATATTTACCATCAACTAGGAAAGAAAATTGGCGTTCATGTCGCGGGTAAAGAAGGAATAAAAATGGCACTGGCAGCAGGTGTGGATGTCTTGCATCATGCACATGGTATAACAGATGAACTAATAGAAAGAGCTTCGATACTGGGTATACAAATAGTTGCTACACCAATGGGAGGAACACATTTAACTCCAAATTCACCCATGGAAATACTGCGATTTGTGAATCAAAACATTTCTGTTTCGATTTCAACAGATGCTTATTTGCCACCGTATCCAGAAGTATCATGGCTTCCGTTTAAAGACCAATCATTAAAAGGACCAGACCAATTAATGTTAATAGCATATCCGTCCATGCAGCTTTTAAAAGAAAATAATTATGATGAAAATGCAATTTTGGCTTTACTTACTAATAACCCAGCGACGATATTAGGCAAGGAAAATCAATTCGGTCGCTTAGAAAAGGGCTTAGATGCAAACTTTTTAGTCGCAGAAGGAATTCCAGGGTTAGAAATAACGGAACCGGAGAAAATAAAAAGAGTTTATTACCAAGGGAAAATGGTTATTGATCGGACTTAAAATAAAATGACTAAAGAAATGACTTATTTTAAAGTACAGTATAGGGAAAGTGTGTCGTAGTGACCTCAATAAGGAGGCCGCTATATTTCCGCCGGAAAAGTGACGAGCCACTACGTCGCTAACGCTCTTGCAGGGTCTCACGCCTTCGAGCAAAATTCCAAAGAATGGCTAAGGGCAATCAAATAGCTGTTGAAAGCAACTAATTTTAATATCAAAGCAATTAAAATCAGTACGAGAGCAACTAAATTGCCAATGAAAGCAACTAATTTCTCGCAATAATAAGTTTACTTGGATTGAGACAACGATGATTTGGTAATTATAGGAATAATATGGATAAAAGCCCGCCCAACTATCCTTGTCGGCATCCGCTCACCCTACGGAAAGCGTCCACCCTGCTGCGAAAATCCCTGCGGACACTTCATACAACTCACTAAGACACATTATCTATATATTGCACAAACTATCCTATATAAGGGTAGTTTTTTTATTTCTAAATAAATGAAATTGAACCTAAAACATAACACTTCAATTACGGATTTTCTAATCGTTTGAGGGAAATGCTAAGTGTGTATTAAAAAAGGAGGTTTTAGGATAAATGACGATAAATAAAGAACTTGAAGCATTAAAAGCGTATAGCTGTACAGATCGTTGTGTGTTAAGTGTTTATCTAAATACAAATCCTGCAGACCCGGATACGCTTAAAGGTGCTTGGAAGATTCACTTGAAAAGCGGTTTAAAACGTATTGGTGAATATTTAGAGGCGTCGGATGATGCGCAAGAAATAAAAGCATTTGAACAAATAAAGAAAAAAATAATGAACGAAATTGAAGAAAATGCACACGATTTGCGTAAAGGAATCGTTATCTTCGCTACTGCCAATGAAGATTTATGGTCTGTTTATTATGCGCAAGTACCGGTGAAAACAAATTTCTATTGGGAAAACCATGCGATGACTGAACAATTAGAGTATATGTATAAAGCATATCCAGAAGCGGGAATAATCATGCCAAGCTTTGGAGAAGTTCGTATTTTGGATACGGCGATGGGGTTTGTTAGAGACGATTTAACGTTCAAATTTGACCCAGTTTCTGAAGAGTGGAGAGAAAAGAAAAAAACAGATGCCAAGGGAAGACGTGCTATTGCAGATAGCAGAACAGCCATATTAGAACCAGGATACAAAGTAAATGCTACAACCTTCTTCAAAGGAATGAATACAACCATTGAACAGTTAAAGAAAAAGCGAGGTTGGCGAGAGCTTCATGTAGCAGGGGAGGCAGAGATGGCAAAAGCATTTACGGACAGTATAAGGGAGTTGCCGGAAAGCTGCATCCATAAAAACTTAAATAACAGTAAATCATACGAAATAATTCATCAAATTTTCGAGAAGTAATAGAAAAGATGGAGCCAGATAGTTTATTTTACTTGGCTCCATCTTCAAAAAAAAATTGCAAAATTCATCTTTTCTTTTTTGTATAAACGAGTCATTATTGCACAATCTAATTTCACAAGGAGGTGAACAACATGGCTAATCGTAATTCAAATCAACTTCTAGTACCAGGAGTACAACAAGCTCTTGACCAAATGAAATATGAAATTGCACAAGAATTTGGTGTAAACCTTGGTGGAGATTCTACAGCGCGTGCTAACGGTTCCGTTGGCGGAGAAATTACTAAGCGTTTAGTAGCCCAAGCCCAAGCGCAAATGAGTGGACAACCAAATAACCAACAATAACAAATTAGACCGGTGGCGAAATTGCCACCGGTTTTCAATGTTAATGGACAGCTGCAATTATGCCTTCTTCATCATCTAGAATTAATTCGATTCCTGTTGAGTTAGGGTCCAGATTCAAAAATTCTTGGATGGACATGCGCAGTGCCTCTATTAAATTTAATGTACTTAGAAATTGCTGTTGTCCGTTTACAAATGCCTCTGCAGTAAATCCAGTATCGTCATCGTACATAAGCTCTACTTCCACTTCTTCTGGTATCACATGTTTTTGGCGAGCGATATATACACAAACGGCATTAATGATATTTTGTTCTGGGATGATTAACTTCTCCATGAGTTAGCATCCTCTTTTTTCTTTTCTTTGAACATGTGAAAAATTTTACGAATAATTACTACGATTAGAATAATCGCTGCAGCATTAATTGCGAAGCCTAAAATAGATCCGAGTATACCCATATTAGCGAACATACTTCCGAATATTAAACCAGCCAGTCCACCTACAAACAGACCTTTCATGAGGCCGCCAGATGTAAATCCGCCTTTCTTATTTGTGTTAGTAGTGGATTTACTTGTTGCGGTTGTAGAATCTTCTTTTTTCTTCTCGATATTTGAATTGTTGTTCGTTGTGTTGTTATTTGTATTGAAACTTTTCTTGCCCGATTTATATTTTTTCGCTTCAGCTGTGATTGGATTGTCGTTAAATACTAAGTTACCGACCGATGAAAATACGAGCGTTGCGGTTAACAAAAATACTACTAATTTTTTCATTTTAAATGCCCCCATTATTAACTATGTAAGTGTACTATTTTAGACTATACTATTTACGCACCAATGAAAAGAAAGTAGTACTTTAAATGTGATCAATTAAAGTGTTAAGTTACCCACATG
This sequence comes from Psychrobacillus sp. NPDC096389, assembly GCF_044762855.1. NCBI lineage: Bacteria > Bacillati > Bacillota > Bacilli > Caryophanales > Bacillaceae > Psychrobacillus > Psychrobacillus sp. NPDC096389. The sequence goes on from NZ_JBIWFB010000001.1 coordinate 60,390, forward strand.
TTTGTGGATAAACTGTTATTAACTTAATTAGTGTAGATGATATTTTAAATTATCATTGATTTTGTATTGTGTATAACTTTATCCACAAATACACAAAAGAAGAATAATGTCGAATTACATTCGAGGAGGAAACCTGTTGTTATAAATGTTTAAAGGAAAAACAAAATAAAAAAAAGACACTCTTTCATTCAACTGAATTGGAGGTGTCTTGTAGAAAAGATTTAATAGGTTATTTTTCTCAAAAGATTGGCTAAACTACTTAGAGAGATTAGGCATAAACAATCAATGAGCGACGACAAATTTCATTTTCCAAGAGAATTATAAAATCAGTTGAGAGTTTTAGCTCTTTAGCTCTTTCATAAGACTCTAATAACAATTCATCTGACATTTTACTCATCCTATTGACACCTCCTGATTGAAAAATTCTACTAAAAGTTTTGAGAAAAATAAAAATGAATCGTATATTTCTATAATTCAAATCTAACAAAAATCTAGTTTAAGAACAACTGTTCTCTTATCCACAGATAAGAGTGGATAACCTGTTAGCAATTGTTAATAAGTATCCCAAATGGTTTGTATAGCAGTCGGGATTTTGTGAATAACTTTATCCACAAAAATTGATAACTCGAATTTTGTCGAAACATTTTTATAGAAATAGACTAAATATTAGATTCTAAATGAATTTTATCGTGCATAAAATGTATCGCTCTTGACGTACATTATCTTTTTTCATAAGTATATCTTATACTAATGAAAGTAAATGTAATTGCGAATAACTTATCCACAAGAAATTATACATCCTTACATGTTATTCACGATTTTTATCCGTTACCTCCTCATCAGCATCTTCTACATTTTCTTTATCTACGGTTGTATCTTCTGGTCCTTCATCGTCGTTATCAACATCCACATTTAAATCTACATCTTCTCCTGGTTCATTTATATCGTTATCATCCGGATCGTCACCGCAAGCTGCTAGTAATGCTATCGAAAGAAAAGTTGCTGCGCCGATTTTCCCCCATTTGCGTTCCGTGATTGAATTCGTTGTCATCTTAAATTCCTCCCATTATAGCTTTTTGTTCTGTTGATCTATTTGTTATGTACCCCTTATTAACCGAAATATAAACATGTCCAATATACCTTTTGCGAAACAGTATAAAATTTACAGTTAAAAATTGATTGATTATATGATAGTTCGGTTATCGATTATATTAGCGGTATTTATATGGGAATGAAATGTTTTTTTTGTTAAAATCCGAATAATATCTTGTGGAATTGATAAATAGTATGTATAATTTTGATTTATAAATGAGATTGGTGGTGATCCTAATCAATTCATTAGACGTCAATGAAACGAAGAAAAAGCTTTCGCATCTTTACAATGATGTATCGAAGGAACTTTTTGGGTTTGGTACTTCGCTGTTGAAGGTGACGATAGAGAATAATGTGATCACGTTTCAAGCCAAGCATCGACGTGCCCCTAGGTCAGCTGCTTTAGAAGGGGAAGTTCCTAGCTTGAAGCAGGAGGTCGATTTTCATATGTCGCTTTTGTTTAAAAAGAAATTGAAACAGAAGTTAGAGGAAGAAATGGATTGGCAAATTGAAGCTGTACTCAGAGACTATGATTCTCCGACGCAACTGGCATTTACCAATATTGTAATAAAGGATTAAATTTTGGTTTTCATACTCGGATTTATCTGAGAGAATGCCAAGAAATATAACTATAGGGATACATTTCTCTTTGTTTACAAAGAAAAGATGATCTTAGGTAGACTTTGATGTTCTATTTAAGATTGTCTTTTTTTATTTTGTAGCACATACTACACATAAAAATGGAGGTTTTACAAATGAAAAAGGTATTGAAAAGTATTTTAGTAATGTCTGCTTTATCGTTAGTTCTTGCAGCTTGTTCTTCAAAGGAAGGTTCTAAAGAGAAAAAGGAAGCGGAACTTATTGTATCAACTTGGGGGTTTTCGGAGGATTTCTTCCGTGAAAACGTGTATGCACCATTTGAAAAAGAGCATAATGTCAAAATCGTTCTCGACACAGGGAACAATGCAGATCGTTTGAATAAAGTTCGTCAAGGAAACTCGAATGTGGATGTCATTTTCTTATCTGATTATTATGCACAGCAAGGTGTTACAGAGGATCTATTTGAAAAAATTGATAGTAGCAAAATTAAGAACTTAGATAAAATTTATGATGTGGCTAAAGCGCCACTTGGTGAAGGCTTTGGACCAGCTTATACAATTGCACAATTCGGGATTGCTTATAATGCAGATGAAGTTAAACAACCGATTACTTCATGGAAAGATCTTTGGAATAGTGAGTTAAAAAATAGTATTACAATTCCTAGCATAACGTCTACGACAGGACCTATGTTCTTGGACGCTGCTTCGAAGGTTAGTGGAAATGAAGAATTTAATGAAGATCAAGCATTTTCCGAAATGAAGAAAGTTATGCCAAACGTTGTAAAAGAATACGGACAAACTTCTGAATTCGTAAATATGTTCTCTCAAGGTGAAATTGTAGCAGGACCTATTATGGGAATGTACTTCGGAAGTTTACAAGAAGCAGTACCGAATGCAAAATTTGTTACACCGGCTGAAGGTGGATATGCGGTTATGAACACGGTGAATGTTGTGAAAGATAGTGATCAAAAAGAACTAGCACAAAGCTTCATCAACTTTATGCTGAGCAAAGAAATACAGGAAAAATCTGCGAAAGCGAAAATCGATTCTCCAGTAAATACAGAAGTTGTATTGACAGACGAGGAAGCTACAAATATGACATATGGAGAAGAGCTGGTTAATAGCTTGATCACACTTGATATGAAATTTGTAAATGAGAAATCAAAAACTTGGATTGATCGCTGGAATAGAGAGCTTGTTCAGTAAGAAAAGGGGTGTTCGATTATGAAACAAAAAATAATCCTTGATGTAGATACTGGAGTGGATGATGCAATTGGCATCATCCTTGCTGTAAAAAGTCGACAATTTGATGTGCTTGGCATCACAACGGTAAATGGGAATGTGTCACTTGAAACGGCTACACGTAATACATGTAAAATTTTAGATTTGCTAGATGAAGAACACATTCCAGTAATTAAAGGGATGAACACTCCACTTGTTAGAGATACTTTTTTTGAGCATGCGGTACATGGAGAAGACGGATTAGGTGGGGCATTGAGGAATGTTGAACCTAAAAAAATACCAGATGAAGGGTTTGCACCCGATTTTATCATCCATTCAGTTTTAGGATTTCCCGGAGAAGTAACCCTGATTATGACGGGCCCATTAACGAACTTGGCGCTTGCTATTAAGAAATGTCCAGAAATGGTGAAGCATGTGAAAGAGGTTATTTTCATGGGTGGCGTAATCCAAGGACCCGGAAATGTTACACCTACAGCTGAATATAACACATACGTTGACCCGGAAGCAGCACGGATCGTATTAAAAGCTGGTTTTGAATCTATTACGCAAGTCGGACTGGATGTAACGAGGAAAGTGCTTTTGAAGGATGAACATATTGATGAACTTGAAAATACAGTGCTTGCTTCATATATAAAAGAAAGTACGGCTGATTATCGCAAAAGATACTTCGCGCGTAATAACATATCTGGCTGTGCGATGCATGATCCGTTAGCAGTAGGAGTGGCGATACAAAAAAACTTAGTTATGACAGAAAGTTATTTTGTTGATGTTGAAACGAAAAGTGAGCTCTGCGATGGACAGTTAGTTTGTGATTTTCAGAATAGGCTACAACAGCCTGCCAATTTAAGCGTGTGCGTCGATGTGGATGAACAAGCATTCTTTGATTTGTTTATTCGTATCATTAATTCGTAAAATCAACGACCAGGGGGTTTATTATGTCAAAAAGGTATATATATTTACTCCTTTTACCAGGTGTTCTATTTTTAACGCTATTTATGCTCGTTCCCATATTTATGACAATGGGGACAACTTTTTTTAGAGAAGACGGATTTACGGTAGAAGGCTATTTGCAATTTTTCAAGGATCCTTATTTCATGGGAATCTTGTTTACAACGCTCCGTGTTAGTGTTATTACAACTATTATCAGTATTTTTCTTGGTTTTCCGGTAGCTTATTTTGTCTCTAAGATGGGCCCCCGAAAAAAAGCGTTTCTTCTTTTATTAACGATTTTCCCACTATTAACAAGTCCGGTTGTGCGTTCTTTTAGCTGGATGATTATTATTGGTAAAAATGGCGTGCTGAATAATGTGTTAACTGGGATCGGTTTAATAGAAGAGCCACTTTCTATCTTGTACACACCGACGGCCATTATTATAGGGCTTGTCCATTTATTCCTTCCGCTCATCATTATTACACTTGTTGGGGTAATGGAAAATATCGAACCTGATTTGTTAACAGCTGCGGAAAGCCTAGGTGCTTCTAAAATAGGTGTATTTGCAAAAGTGGTCGTGCCTCTTTGCGTACCGGGACTTGTCATCGGAAGTATTCTTGTATTCGTCGGAAGCTTTACTGCTTATACAACTCCAGCTCTTCTAGGAGGCAAGCAGCGTGTAATTTCGACTTTTCTATACCAAAACGCTATCACGTTGAATGACTGGCAAGTGGCGTCTATTGTCGCAGTCATCATGATTGTAGTGACAGTTTTAGTTATTTCACTCATGAATGTACTAGCAAAAAAATTAAATCCGAGGGGGTAGAAGTGTATGCAGGAGAAAAGTAGAGGATTGGCCCTGTTTACATTCCTAGTATTTTTGTTTTTATTGGGGCCCTTGCTTATCATATCAATCACATCATTTGAAGGCGGCAATATATTAAAGTTTCCACCAGAAGAATTTTCATTTAGATGGTACGAAAATATCTTTAAAGTAAAAATGTTCTTTATAACATTTAAGACTTCTATTTTCGTATCACTTGCGGGTAATTTACTTGCACTTGTACTTGGAATACCAGCAGCCTATGCGCTAAGTAGATACGATTTTAGAGGGAAAAATGTGTTGAATTTAATATTCGTTTCGCCGATTTTAATTCCAGGAATTGTTCTCGGTTTTGCCTTATTACGTTATGTTGTAGTTGCTTACGAGTTTTCAATTTACACAAGTCTATTCATTGGTCATACAATTATTATGATTCCATTTGTTGTTCGAGTTATATCATCGAGTTTATCGAACTTTGACTTCTCGATCGAGGAAGCGGCCCAAAGCCTTGGATTAAGTAAGATAGGGGCATTTTTTAAGGTCGTTCTCCCAAATATTAAATCAGGAATTATAGCGGCTGTCATGATCGCATTTCTAGAGTCTTTTAATAATGTTGATATTTCCGTCTTTATGACAGGACCTGGGGTAAGTACGCTACCGATCCAAATGCTTACATATGTTGAAAATTATTTTGATCCGACGATTGCAGCAATTTCCGTTTTACTCATGATTATTACAGCAATTTTCATGTTTGCGGTTGAACGGTTGATGGGTCTGTCTTACTTCACAAAACGATAAAGGAGGGCGATGAGTGATGTCTTTATTCACTTTAGAAAATATAGCAGTTTCTTATAATAAACAGCATGTATTAAAAGATTTTAATTTGGAAATTGAAAAAGGAAAGCTAGTTTCTCTTCTTGGGCCAAGTGGCTGTGGGAAAACAACGACACTTCGCTTAATTGCTGGTTTTTTGCACTCAGATGAAGGGAAGTTTTTATTCCAAGAGAAAGATTATACAAAAGTGCCGGTAAACAAACGAAATTTCGGCTTCGTATTTCAAAACTATGCTTTGTTTCCGCATTTAACGATATTCGATAATGTTGCTTTCGGGCTTAAATTGAGAAAAGTAGGGAAAGTGGAAATTGAAAAGCGCGTTATGAATGTACTTGATATCGTAAATCTTCAAGGTTTTGAGAAAAGGTACCCTAAAGAGCTATCAGGTGGTCAAAAGCAGCGTGTAGCAATTGCGCGTGCACTTGTAATTGAACCAGATCTACTATTATTTGACGAGCCGCTAAGTAACTTGGATGCAAATTTAAGAGAAAGTATGCGAGTGGAAATCCGTCGTATTCAACAAGAACTAGGAATTACTACTGTGTATGTATCACATGACCAGGAAGAATGTTTTTCTATTTCCGATCAGGTTGCCATCATGAATAAAGGTGTTATCGAACAACTAAGTGATCCAGCTACAATTTACAAGTATCCATCAACAAAATTCGTTGCCGATTTTATAGGTTTCAAAAACTTCATCGATTTTGACATAGTAGCAGAACGAGAAGGTCAAATAGAGCTTAAAAAGGGCGACTATACCTTTGTTATCCAAAAGGATGGGAAAATGAAAAACACATCCGGGAAAACGGGCGCAATACGACCAGATAACTTGAAAATTCGTGCGAAAAATCCTACAGATTCATTACCTCCAAATGGTCTTTTTGGTCAAGTTAACGTGACGACTTTCCTTGGTAGAAGTTATCAATATGTTGTTGAAACAGCTATCGGTAACTTTGTTGTCAATCAGGAAATGGCTCAGCCATTAAGTATGGGCCAGGAAGTGATACTGGAATTCCCTAAAGAAGAAATGGTGTTAGTCGACTAAGTGAGGAGATGTTTGCGTGAAAATTGATTTACTTATTACAGATGTACACGTGTATAACAGCGCATTTAAAAAGTTTATTAAAGGCAATGTAGCTATTATAGATAAGAAGTTTTTATATATTGGCGAGCGAGCGCTTGAGACATTCGAAGCTGCACAAATAGTTGAAGGGAAAGGGAAATATATGATTCCTGGACTCATTGACATTCATTTGCATATTGAGAGTACGATGGTGACACCTTCTACTTTTTCTCATGGACTGATTAAGAATGGTGTAACGACAATTGTTCCAGAACCTCACGAGATGGCAAATGTATTTGGTTTACTAGGTGTTCAGGAAATGATTAAGGCTAGTAAAGATTGTGTTGCAGATATGTTATATGCAATTCCGAGCTCTGTTCCTGCAACTTCTATGGAAACAACAGGTGGTTCTATTGAAATAGAAGATATGGATGAGCTACTGCAGACGGAGAACATTGCATGTCTCGGTGAAATCATGAACTTTTATGATGTCATTTCGAAGCCTGAAAGTAAAACAAACCTTATACTTACTCACATTCGCAAGCAATATCCAGATCTTATTATCGAAGGCCATGTACCGAAATTACTTGACCTTGAATTGCAGAGAATTATATTTGCTGGTGTAAATTCTGATCATACGCACCAAACTGTTGAAGGGATGGAGCAGAGAATTGCGGCTGGCATGTTCGTTGAAATTCAAGAAAAATCGATGACTCGTGAGGTGGTTGACTACTTGATAAAAATGCAAGTAGATGAGCATTTCTGCTTTATTACCGATGATATTATGACCGATGATTTCCGGACTAGAGGTCAGTTGAATAATATCCTTAAAAAGGCTATTAGCATGGGGATGCCTCCTGAGAAAGCAATTTACGCATGTACATACACACCTGCAAAAAGGATGAAATTAAATGATCGTGGCTCCATTGCGCCAGGAAAAATTGCAGACTTCCTCCTTGTGTCTGATGTAGAGAGCTTAACAATTGATTGTGTTTATAAAAACGGTAAGCTTGTTTTTGATGCTGCTCAGAAATATGAACAGCAAGTGAAAGGTCGCCAATTTCCTTCTTCTTTCTATGAAAGTGTAAAGCTAAAGCAGTTAGAAGCGTCCGACTTTGATGTGGAGGTAAGAGTGGAAGATGGTCTACATAAATTCAGAGTGATGAAGGTTCAGAATGGATCGACGTTTACGGAAGAGCTTCACGAGGAGCTAGACGTTCGAAGTGAATTGCTTCTTTGGGAAGAAAGTTCTCATGCTATGATTGCTACTTTCGAGCGGTATGGAAAGAACGGCAATCGCTCACATGGTCTCATTACAGGGGATGTATTAAAAAAAGGTGCAGTCGCTACGACTTATTCGCATGATAACCACAATCTTCTCGTTGTCGGTCGAAATAAGACGGATATGCTCATTGCTGCTAATGAAGTTATCAGAGGTCAAGGTGGGATGTGTTGTGTCCTAGATGGCGAAGTTCTTTCATCGGTACCGCTTCCTGTAGGAGGTATCTTATCCGAAGCACCGCTTGAAGTAATTGCAGATGAAGTGGAACACTTTACAAAAAATCTTAAATCTTTAGGTTACGATCATTACAACGTTATCATGTCGTTAAGCACGCTATCGCTTCCAGTTAGCCCAGCATTGAAGATTACAGATCAAGGATTAATCCAAGTGAATGAGGGAAAGATAGTGCCATTTATGGTCGAAGAATAATAGCCGAACAGAACATAGCCGATTCAGCATTTATTGTTGAATCGGCCATTTTATATGAAGCAATTCCGTATTTATGATAAAACCTGCTTCCCTTTCTTGTTTACAGTTTCTTCCTTCAAATAAATATTCAATTTTTCCACATCCACGCTAAAGATGCGGTCTTCCGTGATAGAAGGAATAAATGCACGCATACTGTGCCATTTTTCCAAAAGGGTAGGGGACATAAGGTCTATCCCTCGATATTCCACTCCTTGCATGGCACAAAAAACTTCGATCGCAAGCACCCTGCGTGCATTTTGAATAATTAGAGAGGCGTGTCTTGCGCCAATTGTCCCCATGCTGACGTGATCTTCTTGGTTTGCAGAAGAAGGAATGGAGTCAACGGAGGCGGGGTGGGCAAGTGTTTTATTTTCCGACACTAAGCTAGCTGCGGCATACTGTAAAATCATAGCACCAGATTGAAGGCCAGGTTGCGGACTTAAAAAAGGCGGAAGTCCTTCATTTAATTGAGGATTCACCAGTCTTTCGATTCTTCTCTCAGAAACGTTGGCAAGCTCTGCGATGCCGATTTTTAAGAAATCCATAGCAAAGGCGATCGGTTGTCCGTGGAAGTTTCCACCTGAAATAACGAGTTCTCCATTTTCTACTATTAAGGGATTATCGGTTGCAGCGTTCATTTCAATTTCTAGTTTTTCTTTCACATAGTCTAATACTTGCCAACTAGCACCATGTATTTGAGGGATACAGCGTAAAGAATAAGCATCCTGTACGCGTTTTTCACCTTGCTTAGTTACAAGTTTGCTTCCTTCAAGCCATTTGAGTACACGGAGTGCTACCTCTACCTGCTGTGGGTAACCTCGAGCTTCATGAACTGCAGGATGGAAAGCGTCAGTAATCCCATGCAGCGCCTCCATTGTCATGGCGGCAATCCATTCGCTTTGATAGGCAAGTGTTGCCGATTCTAACCAGTTAATAACTCCTTGGGCTGTCATCGCTTGTGTTCCATTAATAAGGGCAAGACCTTCTTTTGCTTCCAGAATAATTGGTTGTAAGTGATGTTTTTTCCATATTTCACGGGATGGAATATGTTTTTCCTCTTGCCAGACGAAGCCCTCGCCGATAAGAACTAAAGCTAAATGGGCGAGGGGTGCTAAATCACCTGAAGCCCCTAAAGATCCTTGCTCGGGTATGACTGGGTGGATTCGATTATTTACCATATATGCAAGCCGCTCGAGAACTTCTAAGCGAATACCAGAAAAACCTTTCAACAAGGCATTCAGTCGTAATACAATCATTGCACGTGATACTATTTCATCAAATGGCTCACCAACACCACAGGCATGTGAGCGAATAAGATACAGTTGTAATGCACGAGTGTCTGCTTCTTCAATACTAACATCACTAAATTTCCCGAAACCTGTATTAATACCATAAACGGTGCGCTGATCTTTTACTATTTTCTCTACTGCTTTTCTACTGTTGACGACCTTTTCAATCGCATGTTCATCGAGACAAACTTGTTCGTTCTGATATATAATGGCCCGCATATTCTCGAGCGTCAGTCCATTGCCTGTTAAATTAATCAATTCTCTTCACGTTCTTTCTTTATAAAATTTCCGCATTATCCAACGACTTTTACTCCTTTTTTCCACACTGTTTTTACGTGATTCACCCCAAATAAATATTGCAGCTGTTGATAACTTTGGACATTCCAAAGAACGACATCTGCTTGCTTTCCGACTTCTAAAGAACCTACCTTATCTTCCATTTGAATGGCACATGCGGCATTATAAGTAGCAGCGCATAAGCTTTCAGCAGGTGTGAGTCGCATGGAAATACAAGCTAAATTCATTACTAGTGGCATAGAGGTCGTAGGTGAGGAACCTGGATTGCAGTCCGTAGAAATGGCAACAGGCACTCCTGCATCAATCATTACTCTTCCTTTTGCAGCTGTTTCTCTTAAGTACAATGCCGTAGCTGGTAGTAAGCAAGCGATAACCCCTTGTTCTGCCATCGCCTGAATACCAGTACTGGAAGCTTTTAATAAATGCTCTGCAGAAATCGCCCCAACTCTTGCTGCCAGCTCTGCACCTTCATATGGTTCAATTTCATCCGCATGGATTTTCGGAGTTAGCCCTAAAGATTTACCTGCTTCTAAAATACGTTCGGACTGTTCAGGTGTAAACACGCCAACCTCACAAAAAACATCATTGAATTTTGCTAGCTTTTCTTTTGCAACTACCGGCAACATCTCATTTATAATAAGATCTACATATTCCTCTTCCCGTCCTTTATATTCGGTAGGGACGGCATGTGCTCCCATAAAGGTCGGGACAATATCAACTGGATGTTCTTCTTGCAATCGTTTCATGACCCGCAGTTGTTTTAATTCTGTTTCTAAATCTAGACCATAGCCACTTTTTCCTTCAATAGTAGTAACTCCGTGTGCTAAAAATGAGTCTAGTCTTTTAGATGTTTGGTCAACAAGTGCATCTTCTGTTGCCTCACGAGTCATTTTGGTTGTCGCATGAATTCCACCACCAGCATTCATAATTTGCATATACGTAGCACCTTCTAAACGCATTTCGAATTCTCGTTCACGGCTTCCACCAAATGCTACATGCGTATGTGGATCTACGAGACCTGGTGTGAGGAGATGCCCAGTTGCATCAATTATTTCTGCCTCTATCTCACGCTCTTTATACAAAGTTTCCAATTGTTCCGTCGTTCCAACTGCTTGAATAATCCCGTTTTCGAGCCAAATGCTTCCGTTTTCAATAATCGATAATTCGTTCATTGCGTCTTTTATGCGGGGGCCAGGTACTTTGTTCGCTAATGTAACAAGTTGCGATGCATGTTTAATCCAAACAGCTTTTATCATTGCTTCTTCAGTCCTCCTGTTTCATCATCGGAATGCGAATTCCTTTTTCTTGAGCGGTTTTTTCGGCAAGCTTGTAACCAGCGTCAAAATGGCGAACAATTCCCATTCCTGGATCTGTCGTTAATACCCGTTCTAATCTTGCTTCTGCTGCTTCCGTACCATCTGCAACAATGACCATTCCAGCATGGATGGAATATCCCATTCCAACACCGCCCCCGTGGTGAACGGATACCCATGTAGCACCGCCAACTGCATTTATCATGGCATTTAAAATCGGCCAATCTGCAACCGCATCTGACCCATCTTTCATAGCTTCCGTTTCTCGGTTCGGGGAAGCGACTGAACCTGAATCTAGATGATCTCGACCAATGACAATCGGTGCCTTTAACTCACCAGATGCAACCATATCATTAATGATTTTGCCAAAGCGTGCACGTTCGCCGTAGCCTAACCAACAAATACGAGAGGGAAGACCTTGAAACTGGATTTTTTCACGTGCCATTCTAATCCAGTTGCACAAATGAGTGTTATAGCTAAACTCGCGTAAAATCACTTCATCTGTTTTATAAATATCTTCAGGATCCCCGGATAATGCAACCCATCTGAAGGGACCTTTTCCTTCACAAAATTGTGGGCGAATATAGGCAGGGACAAATCCTGGGAAGTCAAATGCACGTGCGAATCCTTGGTCCTTTGCAACTTGCCGAATATTGTTGCCGTAATCGAAAGTTACTGCACCTTTATCCATCATTTGAACCATAGACTCTACGTGCTTTGTCATCGATGCTTTAGAGCGTTTAACATATTCAGTAGGATTGTTTTTCCGTAATGCGCTGGCTTCTTCCAAAGACATACGAGAAGGAATGTAACCATTTAAAGGATCATGGGCAGATGTTTGATCGGTTAATACATCAGGTATAAAGCCTCGTGCGATCATTTCCGGTAAAATATCAGCTGCATTTCCTACAAGGCCAATGGAAAGAGCTTTACCATTTTGTTTTGCTTCTTCTGCTAATTGAATAGCTTCGTCTAATGAATGCGTTTTCAAATCTGTATAGCGTGTTTCGATACGGCGGTCAATACGTGATTCATCCACATCTATCCCGATGCACACGCCTCCATTCATCGTAACTGCAAGTGGTTGTGCTCCTCCCATACCTCCAAGACCAGCAGTAAGTGTAATGGTGTGTTTTAAAGTTCCGTTAAAATGTTGTTTTGCTAATTCCGCAAATGTTTCATATGTTCCTTGAACGATTCCTTGTGAACCGATGTAAATCCAACTGCCAGCGGTCATTTGTCCGTACATCATAAGTCCTTTCTTATCAAGTTCATGGAAATGCTCCCATGTGGCGTAAGCAGGAACTAAGTTAGAGTTTGCAATGAGAACGCGTGGTGCATCTTGATGGGATTTAAATACGGCAACTGGCTTCCCAGATTGTACGAGCAGTGTTTCATCATTTTCTAGCTCTTTTAAGGAGTGAACAATTGCATCAAAAGCATCCCAATTTCGAGCTGCTTTTCCAATTCCACCGTATACAACTAGTTCATCTGGGTGTTCTGCTACTTCTGCATCTAAATTGTTCATCAGCATCCGAAGTGCAGCTTCTTGGAGCCAACCTTTTGTATTTAAATTTGTTCCTCTATAGCGGATCACTTTTTCATTTGCTTTTCCCATATAAAACCCTCCTTTTATTCTTATATCCATTCTATCTAAAACTTCTGATAATTTAAGTGTTTTAAAGAAAAAAGTAAAAATTTCTCATCTGCTAATCGAATGTTTCATTAGCATAGTAGAATGATGAAACGAAATTTTCTGTCTTTTTGTAACTCTTTTTTTTAGCAACCGTCTGTTTATATATAGATAAGGGGGTAAGTAAAAATGAAGAAAATGCTTTTTTATATTCTACTACTGGCACTTTTCGGTTTACTACTCGGAGCCTGCAGTGCAATGGAAGAGAAATCAAGTGTTTCTGAAATGGACGTGGCAAATGATTCTACCAGCTACGCAGAAAAAGAGGAAAGTCTTCAGACAGAAGCTGAGGAAATAAATGGAGAAGCACCTGCTGAAACGAATAATCAACGTATGATTATTCATAATGCGACCATCCGAACGAATGTAAAAGAACTTGCAAAAGCACAAAGTAACATCGAGCAGAAGGTAAAGGAATATGGTGGTTATATTGTCGAGTCCAATGTGTACAAGGAAGATGATCAAACGAGTAGCGGTCATATGATTGTACGAATTCCGGAGAAGCATTTTGATACATTTTTGAATGAAGCGGAAGAGGAAGCGTCAAAAGTATTGGAACGTCATGTTACTGGCCAAGACGTAACGGAGCAATATGTAGATTTGTCATCCCGATTAAAGTCCAAAAGAGTTGTGGAAGAGCGCTTAATCACGTTTATGGAAGGTGCGGAGAAAACAGAAGACTTGTTGAAAATTTCTTCGGATTTAGCGACTGTTCAAGAAGAGATAGAGGTAATCTTAGGTAAGATGAAATATCTTGAAAACCAAGTCTCTTTTTCTACGATAGAGCTTACGATGATTGAAAACCGAGTTATTATTCCAGGTATAGAAAATAATGATTTAAACACTTGGGAAAAGACGAAGAAACAGTTTGTTACAAGCACGAACGGATTACTTGCTGCTGGATCAGCTATTGTAGTCTTTTTCATCGGTAATCTACCAGTCTTTCTAATATTAGGTGTCATTGCTTTTGTTGTGTATTGGATTATCAAAAGAAGACGACTTGATCAGAAACAATAGATAAAGTGAAGACTCGAATATTGGGGAGTTTTTCTACATACTAGCATGTCCTGTGCGTTAGAAAGACCTTCTTATTTTAGAAAGGTCTTTTTATCTACTCCTAATTATTTTGGATTTTCCGTTTTCTGAAGACCAACCAAGTGATAAGAAAGAGAGTAAATGCAACTACTTCCATAGATAATATATACCAGGGGTAGGGTCCTATGAAATCTAGTAAACTACCATTAATCGGTTTTTCCCTTAAAAACATATAATTGCCTTGAATAAGGATATTCAGTACAAAAATGAAAGGAAAAACGATGTTTAAGATAACCATTGTTTTAATAAGACCTTTAAAAGTAGGTTTATAGCCTTTTACCCAAAGAATATAAAATGCAGTCAAAATAATTCCAATATGCACATAAAAAAACTGGATGAACTTAAAATCAGGAAAGTTTACTAGTATAGAAGGAGTTAATATGGCTTGAAGAGCTCCTCCCATTCCCGCATAAAAAACAAAATCATAGAAACGTTTGTTTCCAGTCCATAAGAGAATGATGGAACAAAGTAAAGTTAAACTGCATAAATGAAGGGGTAAGGACTCGCTTAAACTCCATGTCTTCTCTTGAACTAATACAAGATGATAGGCAACTTCCATCACAAGTAAAGAAACGGCAAAGACACGTTCGACAAGAAGGGTATTGTTAAGTGGACGAACCAATACCTTTTTTAAGAGAAATAAGATCAATACACAAAGGAACAGCACAGAAATGGCAGCCAGATGTTCAGATGAAAATAAGACGAACGTATTCAAAGTATTCTCGTTCATATTCTATTCCTCTTTTCGTCTATGAAGCTTATTTGTGAATATAGACATTGGTACTCGTTGGAACCATGGAAGAAAGTTCAAGGACGTCCTCATTATGCATCCGAATACAGCCATGTGAAACTTCTTTTCCGATGGATGATGGGTCGTTAGTTCCGTGAATTCCGTAATGCGGCTTGGATAGACCCATCCACAAGGCTCCAAAAGGTCCACCGGGGTCCAGCTCCTTGTTAATGATAATGTAATTCCCAGTTGGGGTAGGTGTCAATATTTTTCCAACTGCAATCGGATACGTTTTTAATAATACGCTAGCATCATACAACTTTAATTGCCGCTTACTAACAGATACATCGATCCAGAGGACCATGAAATCATCTCCTGAAAAAGTCTTTCTTTATATATATGGAAAAAGAGGTGGTAGTGACAGTTATTGAAAGGTTTAAAACAGCCTTTCTTTAACTTGGGGAAAAAAAGTTCCTAATGCAGGAATTGGACAAGCAGTAATCTCCATATACTTTATTAATCAACTAAAGGAGTGAATGAATGACAAAGCAAAAATGTAAAAAATGCAATAAAACGGGTGCTGGTACTTGTAAATGTAAATAATATGGATATATAATCTGTTATCCATATTATGTATATTTTAAAATGAAAATTAATCCATACAAACAAGCCATTCTCTAGGTGAAGAGAATGGCTTGTTTAAATAGCGATAAAATATTTGGCACTTTAACGTATCAAGGAAATAGTTCACCTTTTTCAATTGGTCGCCAAACGTTGAACCAGCCTGAATAGCGGATATAAATTACGCTATTTCTTAAAAGTATTATGTATCATAAACTCTATTCTTTCATACTATGTATAAAATAGAGCCCTGAATGGAGGGAATGGATGGATATTTTAAGTAAGGTGAAGAGCTACCGCGAAGAAGAAAATCAATTGAAGTGGGAAGGCACGTTCGAGGAATTTTTAGACATGGTGAAAGTTAGACCAGAAATTGCCCAAACTGCTCATTCACGTGTTTATAGCATGATTAAAAGCTCCGGTTTAACAGAAAGAGATGGGCAAAGAATGTATCACTTTTTTGGGAAAGAAATTTTTGGGCTTGAAACAGCACTTGAACGACTTGTGGAAGAATATTTTCATCCTGCTGCCAAGAGACTAGATGTTCGTAAGCGAATTCTTTTACTTATGGGACCTGTTAGTGGAGGGAAATCGTCCATTGTAACATTGTTAAAACGTGGTCTTGAACAATATTCAAGAACCGATGAAGGCGCTGTCTATGCGATTAAAGGTTGCCCGATGCATGAAGATCCCCTGCATCTAATTCCGCAACATTTACGTGAGGACTTTGCAGAAGAGTTTGGGATCCGCATTGAAGGTAGCTTATCTCCACTTAATACAATGCGACTGGAAAAGGAATATGATGGACGTATTGAAAATGTTTTAGTAGAACGAATCTTTTTCTCAGAGGATAAACGAGTTGGGATCGGAACGTTTACACCGTCTGATCCAAAATCACAAGATATCGCAGATTTGACTGGAAGTATTGATTTCTCCACAATTGCTGAGTTCGGGTCGGAATCTGATCCACGGGCATATCGTTTTGATGGAGAACTAAATAAAGCAAACCGTGGAATTATGGAATTTCAAGAAATGTTGAAACTGGATGAAAAATTTCTATGGCATTTATTGTCTCTGACACAGGAAGGTAATTTCAAGGCAGGAAGGTTCGCATTAATAAGTGCGGATGAGTTAATCGTGGCACATACAAACGAGACGGAGTACCGTTCGTTTATTTCCAATAAAAAGAATGAAGCGCTTCACTCCAGAATTATTGTGATGCCAATTCCTTATAATTTAAAAGTAAGCCAAGAAGAACGTATTTATGAAAAAATGATTAAAGAAAGTGATATGACCCATGTCCATATAGCACCGCATGCACTGAGAGCAGCTGCTATTTTCTCGATATTAACAAGGTTGGAAGTGCCTAAAAAACAAGGCGTTGATATTGTGAAGAAGATGCGACTGTATGACGGAGAAAGTGTAGAAGGATTTAACGAAATCGATCTGGAAGAATTAAAGAAAGAATCGTTAAATGAAGGTATGAATGGAATCGATCCACGTTATGTGATTAATCGAATTTCATCCGCCATTATTCGTAAAGAAATTCCATCGATCAATGCATTAGATGTATTGCGAGCATTAAAAGAAGGTCTTGATCAGCATGCATCTATTTCACAAGAAGACCGAGAGAAATACATGAACTACATTGCAATTGCACGAAAAGAGTACGATGAAATTGCGAAAAAAGAAGTACAAAAAGCGTTTGTTTATTCGTATGAAGAGTCGGCTATTACATTAATGAATAATTATCTCGACAACGTTGAAGCATTTTGTAATAAAAACAAAATGAGAGATCCGTTAACGGGAGAAGAGATGAATCCAGATGAAAAGCTAATGCGTTCGATAGAAGAACAAATAGGTATTTCTGAAAATGCGAAAAAAGCATTCAGAGAGGAAATCTTAATCCGACTTTCTGCATATGCACGAAAAGGAAAACGTTTTGAATATAACTCTCATGAACGTTTACGAGAAGCGATTCAAAAGAAACTATTTGCGGATTTAAAAGACGTCGTAAAAATTACGACATCTTCTCAAACGCCGGATGAAACGCATTTGAAGAAAGTCAATGAAGTCATTGCAAGGCTCGTAGATGAGCATGGATATAATACAACTTCAGCAAATGAATTACTGCGTTATGTAGGTAGTCTGCTCAATAGATAAATGCTAAAAAACAAGACTGATGGTAGTTATTAGTCTTGTTTTTTTATACACATTGGCAATAACTTTGGCCCCCTAGCATAAGATAAAAAATAGGTAGGTGTTGATGAGAGTGAGTGAGAAAGAAGAAAAACAATTTGTTATCTCTCAGGAAAATTGGTCTCTCCATCGAAAAGGGCATCAAGATCAACAAAGGCATATGGATAAAGTAAAAGAAGCTATTAAGGATAATTTACCAGATTTAATAAGTGAAGAAAGTATTATTATGTCAAATGGACGAGATGTGATTAAAATACCAATCCGCTCTTTGGACGAATATAAAATTCGTTACAACTATGATAAAACAAAACATGTTGGTCAAGGAGACGGAGACAGTCAAGTCGGGGATGTAATTGCAAAAGGATCCGGTGAAGAAAAAGACGGGCAAGGAAAAGGGAAGCAAGCAGGAGACCAGGCTGGAAAAGATTATTACGAAGCAGAAGTAACCATTGAAGAACTAGAAACAGCTCTATTTAAAGAAATGGAGCTTCCTAACTTACAGCAAAAAGAACAAATGGATATCGTCACCGACAAAGTAGAATTTAATGATATCCGGAAAAAAGGACTTATGGGGAACATCGATAAAAAACGGACAATTATTACAGCGATTAAACGGAATGCGATGAAAGGAAAAGCTGAAATTACCCCAATCCATAACGATGACTTACGTTTCAAAACATGGGATGAGGTAGTCAAACCAGAATCCAAAGCGGTCGTACTTGCAATGATGGATACGAGTGGTTCTATGGGGTCTTTTGAAAAATATTGTGCAAGAAGTTTCTTTTTCTGGATGGCCAGATTTTTACGCACCAAATATGAAACGGTAGAAATCGAGTTCATTGCACATCATACAGAAGCTAAAGTCGTATCAGAAGAAGCGTTCTTTTCCAAAGGGGAAAGTGGGGGAACTATTTGTTCTTCGGCATATTTAAAGGCATTAGAACTTATAAATCTGAAGTATAATCCTGCGCGTTTTAATATTTACCCGGTTCACTTTTCTGACGGTGAAAATATGACAAGCGATAATGAAAAATGTATAAAATTGGTCAATGAACTAATGGATATATCTAGCATGTTCGGCTATGGGGAAGTAAATGCACATAGTAGATATTCAACGCTTATGAATACGTATAAGAAAATTGAAAATCCAAAGTTTCGTCATTATGTTCTAAAGGAAAATCGGGATGTTTACCAAGCACTTAAAAGTTTATTTCGTAAATATGAAGCATCACTTTGAAATGTAAGGGGGTCATTAATTGGATACAAAGCTTCATCATGCAATCGCTGAAATAACAGAGATAGCATCTGGTTTTGGACTAGATTATTTCCCGATGCGTTATGAAATTTGCCCTGCCGATATTATTTATACATTCGGCGCCTATGGAATGCCAACTCGTTTTGCACATTGGAGTTTTGGTAAGCAATTTCACAAAATGAAAATACAGTATGACTTTGGATTGAGCCAAATATACGAGCTCGTTATTAACTCCAATCCTTGTTACGCATTTTTGCTCGACACCAATAGCTTGATCCAAAATAAGCTAATCATAGCCCACGTACTTGCACATTGTGATTTCTTTAAAAATAATGTTCGCTTTTCTAATACTCGACGAGACATGGTAGAAAGTATGACCGCGACTGCCGAGCGAATTGCAGATTATGAAATGACCTATGGCAAAGAAGAGGTAGAAAGCTTTTTAGATGCCATCCTTGCCATTCAGGAACATATCGATCCTTCCATCATCCGGCCGAAATTACCTGACTATAACTTGGATGAGGAAGAAGTAGAGGCTATAAGAAAAACTCCATATGATGATTTATGGAAGATGGATGAACCAACGAATACTAGACTTTTATCAATTCCAAAAAGAAAAAAGTTCCCGCCTCAGCCTGAAAAAGATTTATTGCTATTTATTCAAGAATATAGTCGAGAATTAGAAGACTGGCAACGCGACATTTTAACGATGATGCGAGAGGAAATGCTTTATTTCTGGCCACAACTAGAAACAAAAATCATGAATGAAGGCTGGGCATCCTACTGGCATCAAAGAATTTTAAGAGAAATGGATTTAACGACCGATGAGACAATCGAATTCGCAAAACTAAATGCCAATGTTGTGCAGCCTTCTTCAACAAGTATTAATCCATACTATTTAGGGTTGAAAATTTTTGAAGACATTGAAGATAGATATAATAATCCAACAGAAGAAATGAAACAATCAGGGATAAAGCCTAACTCTGGTAGAGAAAAAATATTCGAGGTACGGGAAATTGAATCAGATATTTCGTTTATACGAAATTATTTAACAAAAGAGCTAGTGAAAAAAGAAGATCTGTACTTGTTTGAAAAAAAGAAAGGGAATTACGAAATCACCGATAAAGACTATGAAAATGTCCGAGATCAGCTAGTTTCAATGCGAACGAATGGAAGTTTTCCTTATATCGTAGTGGAAGATGGAGACTATTCGAGAAATGGAGAGCTGTATTTAAAGCACGGCTATGAAGGAACAGAGCTAGACCCTCATTATTTAGAAAATGTACTTCCTTATATTTATCAATTATGGGGTAAAAACGTGCATATGGAAACGGTCGTGGATGATAAGCTGACTGTCTATGCATATGATGGAAAAAAAGTATCCCGGAAAGCCGTTTAACTGAATACAATAAAAAAACGAGATCCTGATTTATTGGGATCTCGTTTTTTAATGAATACGGTTGTTTAGGGGCACTTTATAGGGAAAGTGCGTCTAAGCAAGTTCAATAAGGAGGCCGCTATATTTCCGCCGGATAATTGACGAGCCACTACGTCGCTAACGCTCTTGCAGAGTCTCACACATTCGAACAAAATTCCAAAGAATGGCTAAGGGCAATCAAATAGCTATTGAAAGCAACTAATTTCAGTACGAAAGCAATTAAAATAAGCAGGAAAGCAACTAAATTGCCGATGAGAGCAACTAATTTAATACAATAGCAAGTTTACTTGGATTGAGACGATCATGATTTAGGCGGATTATAAGAATAATATGCCTAAAAGCCCATCGAACTCGCCTAGTCGGCATCTGCTCGTCTATTTTGTCGAGTTAGCAATCTACATTGTTTCATTCAACCATTTATTGTTAATTCTCGACACTAATAAGTTAGTATTTTCCATTGATTTTCGCTGCAGGGCGGCGACCATGTACGTCAACTTAAGACTTTATCATCCTTTTTGATCCCTTAAAACGACCAGATTTCCGGAAAAATAGGATTCCATAAATAAAAAAGGTTTCGAATTTGATGAGGGGGGTATAGTAATACAACTACTCCTAAACTTGTAGGCATGACAAATAAACATTCTTTTTCCCTCCTAAAAAAAGGGTTACTTTTCTGTTTACACTAACCACCCAATCGGTCCCGGTTCTTTTACATTTTTTCGGCCGGTAACCATCAGGGTTTTTTCTATCTTTTGAAGGGTGTTTTCCCATTCCGTATCATCACGGGCTCGCCAAAGCACCCTTATTTTTTTGGCTACTTCCCTTATGGTTATCTGTTCGCTTAGGATGATGTGCTTGTCATGCCAAAAATACGCTCGCAACTGAAAGGTGATTAAGGTGCTAAGTATCAGTACAATTAGCTCCGCATACAAGTGACATTCCCACCGTTCCAATTTCATCTCTCGATAGTAATCCACTTTCAAATCGCTTTTCCAAGACTTAAAGATAATCTCTATCTGCCAGCGATAACGGTACAAGGAAACCACTTCCTTTACAGGAACTTCAGACGGGAGGTTCGTTATAAAGGTAGATATACCTGCCAAGTCTCTGGATTTCTGTTTGATTTGCCTCGATTTTGTTTGGCTGCGTCGTTTGATTCGGTGTTCTTGACGTCTCTGTTCCTCCTCGGTCATGCGATAGATAATGAGACGGGACGGCAACTTCTCTTGCTTCCCCAGATACACCACTGGATATTCTCGTGTTTGGCCTCGCTTTAAATTCTGCCATTCTTGTTCCAGAAGAAGTCGCTCATATGCATAGGTCTTCATAATTTCTCCGTTTTCATGATAGCGAGGACTCGGATGATCGACATAGAACATCGTGTCTGATTTGGCCCGCGAAACATAGAAGGCGCCTTTCTTCGCGATATTTTTCAGGATGTCAAATTGGAAATATCCAAGGTCTTGTAAGATCAAATCGTTCTTTTCCACATTATGCAGGCGTTCCATTCCGGATGGGCAGTCCCCTGCTTTACCTGGCTGAATTTCGATGTACTGGAAGCGACCCGTCAGATAATCAAATTCAATCTGGTATTTCATACCCGCACCAACACTGCTGGGATAGATTGCACTGCAGGATTTGGGGAGGGTAATAGTTGTACCATCGAGAATTCGAATACACCTGAATGGGATGCTTGTCGCAAGCCGAATCCCCTCAAAAACTTGATGCGCCTGTTGATCGAACAAACGAAGAAAGATCTCTTTTAAAAATTGGACTGTCTTTTCATTCAACCGTTTGTTCAGTGCTTCTTTAGATAGATAGACATGGTGGTCGGCCAGATCAGAACAGAGTTCTGTTAGAGAGGACTCCGAAAGGGCTCCCTGTTTATGGAAAATAAGCTCCATGAATGAGATGACCGTAAGCTTACGTTCCCGTTGTATAAACTTTGTTTTCTTCGCAAGGCTAGTCAATTCTTTTGGGTGAAAGAAACAGGAACAACCGTTTCAGTTGGTAAACAGTAGGATTTAGTTTCATCATCGATCCCTCCTTATATGATAGTACTCTTTCTATACCACCAATTAGAGAAAGTTAATCGTTAAAAATCCTTAAGTTGACGTACATGGGGCGGCGACTCCGAAGGGATTAAGTGAGTAAGATGAGACTTCACAACGTACGCCTAAGCGGCGGTGAAGGCTCATCACTCACCCCCCGGAAAGCGTCCGTCCTGCAGCTAAAATCACAGTGGATCCTAATAGGGCAATATAAAACGCATTATCCCTAAGATGCATAGTAATTAGTTTTTTAGCTTGTCATTTAAAATGCTATCTTCTAAAACAGAAAACTTATCTCCATATACTTTCGTAATATGAACTTCTCCCCATGCACATAATGCATCTAATATGCCTCTTAAGCTTAAGCCATATTCACTTAATTCATATTCTACTTTTGGGGGAACTTGGTTGTAAGCGATTCGGTTAATAACTCCATCTGCTTCTAATTCCCTTAATTGTTGTGTTAGCATTTTTTGTGTGATGTCAGGCATAAGCCGTTTCAACTCACTTGTTCGTTTTTTTCCATGAGTTAAATGGCAGAGAATCACACATTTCCACTTTCCACCGATTACTTCTAAAGTTGCTTCAACCGATATATTATATTTCTTTTTTGTCATATTTTTCTCCTTCTTAATAGGAACTAATAAGTACCTATATAACTTTTTAGTTCCTATATTACTTAAAAGTGCGTACTTTTCTTTTGAAACCTTATGATTCATACTAACATTTGCTGGTGGATTTACACTAGTTTTAATGAATACTTCCTAACAACACATGGGAAAGAAAGGTTGAGAAAAAATGACTGTAAATAAAAAGAGAAGTATGTTTGCACTACTTGCTTTAGCTGTAAGTGCATTCGCAATTGGAACGACTGAATTTGTTAGCGTGGGACTTTTACCGTTAATTTCTCATGATTTAGATATATCGCTTACGACAGCTGGTCTTACTGTTTCGTTATATGCATTAGGTGTAATGTTCGGAGCACCAATTTTAACATCACTTACATCCAAAATGCCACGCAAGACATTGTTATTATGGATAATGGTAGTCTTTATCATAGGGAACGGTATTGCAGCAAGTGCTACAAGTGTGACAGTTTTACTAGTTGCCCGTGTCATTTCGGCATTTTCGCATGGAGTATTTATGTCGATTGGATCGACTATAGCTGCAGACTTAGTTCCGGAAAATCGGAGAGCAAGTGCCATTTCCATTATGTTTACGGGACTGACGGTTGCAACGATTACAGGTGTTCCATTTGGTACATTTATTGGTCAACAGTTTGGCTGGCGTTTTGCTTTTGTGGCAATTGTCATCATTGGCCTAATAGGGTTTATCGCTAATAGCATACTTGTTCCGGCTGATTTAAGAAAAGGTAATCCAACGTCTATGCGAGACCAAGTGAAGCTTATAACAAATAGTCGAATACTATTGCTCTTGAGTATTACAGCGCTTGGTTACGGAGGAACATTTGTCGTCTTCACATATTTATCCCCATTACTTCAGACGATAACTGGATTTAAGCAAGAGTCGATTGCAATTATTTTACTCGTTTACGGAGTTGCCATTGCAATCGGCAATATGATAGGTGGGAAGCTTTCGAATAAAAATCCAATCGGCTCGCTATTTTATATGTTTATTGTACAGGCGATCGTATTATTTATTTTAGTATTTACTGTCCCATTTAAAGTGGCTGGCTTAATCACAATTATTTTCATGGGATTATTTGCATTTATGAATGTTCCCGGGCTTCAAGTATATGTAGTAATGCTCGCAGAACGCTTTGTTCCAAGTGCAGTTGATGTGGCCTCGGCTATGAATATTGCTGCGTTCAATGCAGGAATTGCAATTGGTTCCTATTTAGGGGGCATTGTAGCAGAATCTATGGGACTTATCCATACTACATGGATTGGGGCATTAATGGTCGTACTTGCAGTAATATTAACGGGTATAAGTCGAATGCTCGAAAGAAAAGATAAACAACATATAATGAAATTGGAGGAAGTCTAAATGATGAAAAATTTACAATCTACAACAACATTAAATAATGGCATAGAAATGCCTTGGTTAGGACTAGGTGTATTTAAAGTAGAAGAAGGGCAAGAACTAGTAGATGCGGTGAAAGCTGCTATTAAGCATGGTTATCGAAGTATTGACACTGCCGCTATTTATGGCAATGAAGTTGGAGTAGGGCAAGGTATTCGTGAAGCAATGGAAGAGGCAGATATTGCAAGAGAGGATTTATTTATCACATCTAAAGTTTGGAATTCAGAATTAGGTTATGAAAAAACAATAGCCGCTTACGAAGAAAGTTTATCTAAACTTGGCTTGGAGTACTTAGATTTGTATCTCATACATTGGCCGGTAGAAGGTAAATACAGTGACGCATGGAGAGCACTTGAAACGCTTTATAAAGAAGGTCGAGTGAAAGCAATCGGCGTAAGTAATTTTCAAATTCATCACTTAGAAAACTTAATGAAAGATGCGAAGATTAAACCAATGATAAACCAAGTGGAATATCATCCACGTTTGACGCAAAAAGATTTGAAATCATTTTGTAAAGAGAACAACATTCAGTTAGAAGCATGGTCTCCACTTATGCAAGGACAATTGCTTGAAAACGTAGAACTACAAGAAATTGCAAATAAATACGGTAAATCTGTAGCACAAGTCATTTTACGCTGGGACTTACAAAACGGGGTAATTACGATTCCTAAATCAACAAAAGCTCATCGAATTGCTGAAAATGCAGATGTATTTGATTTTGAATTAACAGAGGAAGATATGAAACATATCGAGAGCTTAAATCAGAATCATCGCGTAGGACCAGATCCAGACAACTTTGATTTTTAAAATGTCCCTGTGCAGCAAACGATTCTGAATTGTTTGCTGCACAGGGACAAAAAAATCCTCCTCATCTATCACAGCAACTGCATAAAAAATTGGCATTTAGCTATTAGTAAGTTAACATAAAAGGATGGGAAAACGATAGGAGGATGAATATGAAACGTCGAGTGGTTGTAACTGGATATGGAGTCATATCACCATTAGGAAATGATGTGGCTACGTTATGGAAAAACATAAAAGAAGGTAAATCTGGTATCAAAAAAATTGAATCAGACGATTTTAAAGAAATTAATACACAAATAGCTGGGATAATAGATGATTTTCCAGCGGAAGAATACTTAGATAAGAAAGATTTAGGGAAATATGATTTATATACACAATACGCATATGCGGCAACAAAGCAAGCCTTAGATCAATCGCAACTAGACTTGGAATCTGTTAATAAAGAACGGATCGGCGTTTATATTGGCTCAGGGATAGGGGGCATTAATACAACGCTAGAGAACCATAAATTGCTGTTAGAAAAAGGTCCAAGAAGGGTATCTCCATTTATGGTGCCAATGATGATCAGCAATATGGCAACTGGTATTATTGCCATTAAATACGGTTTTAAAGGGCCAAGTTTTTCACCGGTTTCAGCTTGTGCAACGGCAAATCATGCTATTGGTGAGGCGTATTTAAATATATTACATGGATATTCAGATGTGATCGTGGCAGGTGGAGCAGAGGCATCTATCAACCCATTATCTTTTGCTGCTTTTTCAAGAATGCGGGCCATGTCTACTTTAAATGACACTCCGGAAAAAGCGAGTCGTCCTTTTGATAGAGATCGTGATGGATTTGTTATGTCGGAAGGGTCAGGTATTTTAGTATTAGAGGAGTATGAACATGCTAAAAAACGTGGAGCTACGATTTTAGGAGAACTGGTTGGTTACGGTTCCACAACGGATGCATTCCATATTACCTCACCTGATTTCGATGGAGCAGCTAGAGCGATGAAGTTAGCTATTGAGATGGCACAAATTAATCCTACAGAAATTGATTATATTAATGCGCATGGGACAAGTACTCCTGAAGGTGATAAATCTGAAACAAACGCCATTAAAGCTGTTTTTGGTGAGCATGCATATGAATTGAAAGTAAGTTCTACAAAATCCATGACTGGTCACTTATTTGGCGCTGCAGGTGGCATTGAGGCAATAATAACACTTAAAAGTATCTCAGAAGACATTGCACCAGCTACCATCAATCAAGAAACTCCAGATGAAGAGTGTGATTTAAATTATGTGCCAAATGAAGCAGTAGAGACAGAAATAAACTATGCGCTTTCCAATGGTTTTGGTTTTGGTGGGCATAATGCTGTACTTGCTTTCAAAAAAGTCGTTGAATAAATATAACTAAATAAAAAAAGAAGCTTTCTGCACCCAATGCAAAAAGCTTCTTTTTTTCATAATTATTTTATGAACTGACAAAGTCTCCACCATCGACATGAATTGTTTGTCCTGACATGTAACTGGAATCGGCAGAAGCTAAGAGAACATAGGCAGGGGCTAGTTCAGCAGGTTGACCACGTCTACCTATCGGAGTATTAGCTCCGTGTTGCTCGACTTTCTGCTTATCGAAAGTAGCAGGTATCAGCGGTGTCCAAATAGGACCAGGCGCTACGGCATTTACCCGAATACCTTTTTCTATTAAATGTAGGGCAAGAGAGCGGGTAAAGGCAGTGATTGCACCTTTTGTGGCAGAGTAATCAATAAGTTCTGGTGAACCATTATAGGCCGTGATAGAAGAAGTGTTTACAATCGTATCTCCTTTGGCCATATGAGGCAATGCTGCCTGTGTTAAATAAAACATCGAATAAATATTCGTGGAAAATGTTTCTTGCAATTGATCAGGAGTAATTTTCAAAAAGTCATCTGTAGGAAATTGCTTACCGGCGTTATTCACTAATATATTAAGCTGGCCAAATTGTTGAATTACTTCATCGACTGTGTTTTGACAGTTTTCATCATCGCTTAAATCTGTTTTAATTTTCATCGCTTTGACTCCATATTTTTCTATTGCTTGGACTGTTTCTTCAGCATCTTTTTCTTCATTATCATCCAAATATACGATAGCAACATTGGCACCTTCTTTGGCAAATGCTACGGCCACAGCTCTTCCAATTCCACTGTCACCGCCTGTAATAAGTGCTACTTTACCGGACAATTTCTCAGAGCCTTTATAATTTGGATCATCATATATTGGTTGGGGATTCATTTCCGTTTCTGCACCCGGTTGCGTGTTTTGGGTTTGCCCTGAGACCTCTTGATCGATTTTTGTATATTTATCTGTTGTCATGTAAATCCTCCTTTTAAGTGGTTGATTTTATTATTCCCTCCTTAGAAAAAAACAAACTTATGAATGTGTTTTAACGGAATAGTAAGTTTCGTTTTTCTTCTAAAAGAATGGGGTATATCTATATACATAATTGGAGAATGGAGAATTTATATGAAACCACTTATTGGAATAACAGCTGAAGTGAAAGAGGACGGTAATTATTTCATGCCTCCCGTATATGGAAAAGCGATCATACAAGCTGGAGGAATTCCGGTATTAATTCCGCTTATACCAGATGAAGATATTGATGCACTAGCGAAACAAATAGATGGACTCTTTGTAACAGGAGGGGAAGATATCGATCCAGCATATTACTATGCGGAACCACATATCCATCTTGGCAGAATTACACCGCATTTAGATCAGATGGAGTTTTCACTTGTACAAAAAATGCTTGAATTGGATAAACCATATATAGGTGTTTGTCGAGGACTACATATGTTAAATATCGTTACCGGAGGAACACTTTATCAATCTATTCACTCGCAGCGCAAGGAACCGGTGATGCAACATTTACAAAAGGCGATTCGTACACATAGATCACACCCAGTAATAGTAGAAAGAGACAGTCATCTATTTGAATTATTACAAGAAGATGAATTTAAAGTAAACTCATTTCACCATCAAGCCGTGAATAAAGTAGGAGAAAATTTGCGGGTTGTCGCGAGAGCTACCGATGGAATCATCGAATGTGTAGAAAGTACAAAGCATACTTTTGCTTTTGGTTTTCAATGGCATCCAGAGGAATTTGCACTAGACGATGACGATGCTTCAAAGCGTGTATTTAAAGCCTATATACATGCTGCTTTAAAGCGGAAAAACAAATAAAAACAGTACACTTTTCGATTGTTAGAGTTCAATAATTATTGTAGATTAAAATTATTGCAATTATTCAAAATAGGACTGGAGACAATAAAATGAATGAAACAAAATTACTGTACGAAGTATTTAAGCAAACTAAATATCAAGTATCAGGACACGGAAAGAGAGATATACAAGTGTTGAAGAATGCCTTGCAAACGGTGGATGGCACGCAGGAAAGTGATGTTTACGGTAATGGAGGAATTATCGAAGAATTTCAAACAAAGATGGCAGAATATCTTGGAAAAGACAAAGCAGTTTTCTTCCCAAGTGGAACAATGGCTCAGCAGATTGCATTACGAATATGGTGTGATGAAAAAGGCTCGAAAAAGGTTGCATATCATCCACTTTGCCATTTAGAAATACATGAGGAAGATGGGCTAAAGGAATTGCATCATATCCAGTCTATTTTGTTAGCAGACAAAGATAGATTAATAGGGTTGGATGATGTAGTGAATATGGATAAAGAGGTTTCTTGTGTATTACTTGAATTGCCTCAACGGGAAATTGGCGGTCAATTGCCGGACTATGAAACAATTGAGAAAATTTCTAAGTATTGCCGCGATCAAGGAATTAGACTACATTTGGATGGTGCACGACTTTTTGAAATACTACCTTATTATGAAAAGACAGCTGCTGAAGTATGTAGTCTCTTTGACAGTGTGTATATATCCTTTTATAAAGGAATTGGAGGAGTGGCCGGAGCTATTCTTGCAGGCGACAAAGCGTTTACGGATGAATCGAAAATATGGAAAAGACGACATGGTGGGGACCTAATCAGTTTATACCCATATATCGTCAGTGCTAATTATTATTTCGATGAAAATGAAAAGAGGATGAGCCAGTTTTACCATGACGCTTTAGAGCTTGCAGTCTTTTTTAATTCATGTGAGAGCGTTTCAACTATCCCACTAATACCTGTTTCCAATATGTTTCATGTCCATTTCCAAGCATCCAGAGAAGAAGTAGAACCTATATTAGCAGAATTATATGAGGAAACGAGTTTTGGATTAACAAGCTATTTAAAAGAAGTGACGCAAAAAACATGTGGTTTTGAAGTGAATATAGGTAATCAGTATGCAACTCTACCAAAAGAAAAATTAAAGCAAGTATTTCAATTACTGGATGAAAAACTAAGAAAATCTCTAAGTTAAGTTTTAATTATGCAATTCTGAATAAGTTTACAGTTGTGAAATGTATATAAGTAATTGGCTACACATGCATAAAAGTTGCCCAAATGCACAAATTATTTGTCATGGAGGTGAGAATGCATGACAAAAGGTAAAAATCCTAGAAAATCTGTAGATCGTGAAGAATACGGGTTTGGATATGATGTAAGTCCAGATGATCTAGATGTAAGAGGTCAAAATAACGCAGCTAAGAAAAAGAATGATAATGAAAACAAAAGTAAACCTTCTAATAAAGACAATCCTTCTAGATTAAATATTTGATAAATAAAACGGTGAGAGTAATATGCTTTCACCGTTTTGTTTATCAATTAATACATAACGGACCTACTGAAGATAAAATCTATAACTCCATGAATATATAAAATAATATCGAATATTGTTCTAATTTCTCTCTTTTTCTCTTACATTGTTATAACGACATGAAAAGGGAGTAGGTCATGTATGTTAATAGATGGAGTATTTTCGGGTGGGGGTATGAAAGGTATTGCCCTAGTTGGGGCTTTTCAAGTATTAGAAGAAAAGGGATATACGTTTAAACGGGTTGCGGGAACGAGTGCTGGTGCTATTTTAGCGTGTTTTATAGCCGCGGGATATACTGGAAAAGAAATTGAAGAAATAATGGTGGAACAGGATTTTCAATCTCTTCTCGATCCACGTAAAATGGTACTTCCTATCCCATTTATGAAATGGCTGAATTTATATTGGGGGTTAGGTTTATATCAAGGAAAGGCTTTAGAAAATTGGTTTTTAGAGAAGTTAGCAGTGAAAGGAATCTATTCATTTTCCGATTTGCCAGAAGGGTCTTTGAAACTGGTTGCGTCAGATTTAACGAATGGCAAAATGATGGTACTTCCCGATGATTTGGAACGCTACGGGGTGTCTCCTAATAGCTTTCCCGTTGCTAGAGCTCTGCGCATGAGCTGTGGCATCCCATTTTTCTTTGAACCAGTAAAAATGAGGGTGGGTTCGGGAGACACGATTGTTGTAGACGGAGGAGTATTAAGCAATTTTCCGATGTGGATTTTTGATAATGGAAACAAGGAGCGTCCAATCATTGGTTTGAAGCTAAGCAGTAGCTCCGAGGAGATGCAGCCTCATAAAATAAAAAACGGTTTGCAGCTATTCGAAGCACTTTTTTCCACGATGAAAAATGCACATGATGAACGTTATATTTCTCGAAAACTTGAAAAGAATGTTATTTTTATCCCAGTTGAAGAATATAGTGCTACGCAGTTTGATTTGGATAAAGAAATGAAGGCGAATTTATTGGAAAAAGGAAGAAACCGGGCGACTCAATTTTTAAAAATGTGGTAATTTAACTTTATTCATTAGAAGAGTAATTAGCGTTAGAAAAGGAATAATAAGAATGAAAGTCAGTAAAAGGAGAGATTTATTCATGGCAAAAAACGCGAAAGAGATTGCACAAAAGATCTTGCAAAATAGTTTGATTGGTACAATGGCGACGATTGAACAAAATAAACCACATTCTCGTTATATGACCTTCTTTAACGATGATTTCATTCTGTACACAGCGACAAGTAAAAAGACACACAAAGTAGAAGAAATCCAAAAGAACCCGAATACGCATATTCTTTTAGGATATGAAGGGAAAGGTTTAGGTGATGCCTTCTTAGAAATTGAAGGAACGGTGGAAGAACATGATGATGAGAGTATGAAGAAAAAAGTATGGAATAACGCTTTAAAAGGTTGGTTTGAAGGACCTGAAGATCCGGATCTAATCATTTTGAAAATTACCCCAAAGCAAATTCGAGTAATGAACACAAAGGGGGAAGAACCTCAAATTATAGAAATTTAAACAACAAGAAGCCCCTTCATTCCAGAAGAGGCTTCTTTCGTATTGTTTGTATGTTATTACTTCAAATGACATTTCAATTCATCGTGTTTTATCTCTGCAGTTTCCACTTGAATGGTCGCATGCTCTAAGTGGAATGTTAACTTCAATTTATCAAGGGCTTGCTGAAGAATATATTGTCCATTTTTCTCGTCTTCAATGACAAGATGGCAGCTTAAAGAATCTAACCCAGATGTAATTGTCCATATATGAAGGTCGTGAACATCAAGCACTCCTTCGATTTGTTCTAAAGATGCCTTTACTTCCTTTTGATCGATTGACATAGGGGTTCCTTCCATTAAAATATGGATGGAATGCTTGATAAGTCCCCAAGCACTTTTCAAAATTAATAAAGCGACAAGGACTGAAATAATGGGATCGGCTACGTACCAATCAAATAATAGCATAAGAATTCCTGCTACTATTGCACCGATAGATCCTAAAGCATCTCCAAGTACATGTAAATAAGCACCTCGTAAATTTACATTATTCTTGACGTCACCTTTCCGTATTAAAGCCCAGGCACTTAATAAATTTGCTAACAAACCAATTGCTGCTATGAGCATCATTGTCCCACTTGCAACTGTTTGAGGTTCTAAAAATCGACCAAATGCTTCCCAGACGATAAATCCAGCAATCACAAATAACGTGACACCATTGAATAATGCTGCTAATATCTCGAAGCGATATCCTCCAAATGTTCTAACGGATGAAGGGGGTCTAGAAGAAAACCAGATAGCTACTAAGCTTAATAGCAAAGCACTAGCATCGCTTAGCATATGACCAGAATCAGATAATAAGGCCAAGCTATTTGTAAATAACCCTCCAAAAAACTCTAAAAACATAATCCCTGTTGTAATAAGTAAAGCAATTAGTAACCCTTTTTTATTCCCTTGCCGAGCCTCCTCAAAGTGATTGTGAGAGTGCCCATGATGGTCGTGCCCATGATGATGGTGATGACCCATAAATTTCCCTCCTTATTTACATTCAACATGTGAAATGACTTGATTTAAAATAGTAATGACATGTTCATCGTCGTACGTGTAATAAAAGGTGTTTCCGTCTCGTCTGTACTTAACAAGTCTCAAATTTCTAAGTAAACTTAGTTGGTGCGAAACGGCAGATTGTGTCATATTCAATACTTCCTTAATATGAGTTACGGAACATTCTTCTTGAGAAAGCAAATATAATATTTTAATCCGAGTTGGATCGGCCAATGCTTTGAAAATACGCGAAGCATCATCGACCGTATTTGGAGATAAAAATGCATGTTCTTGTTTATCCATTATAAAACCCCTCTTAACTATGTATATGAACATATGCTCATATACATATTATACGCGATAACTAGAAAAATGGTCAATGATTTAACGGCAATTTAGAAAGTAGTAGTTGATTTGAAAAGCAAAAAAGCCCCTATAGAGGCTTTTTGAGTATGAGGAAACTATAAAAAGTTTATTTGGCTATTGTGCGGGATATAGGGATAAAGCGTCTTAGCAAATTCAATAAGGGAGCAGCTATATTCCCGCTGGGCAAGTGACGAGCGGCTACGTGGCTAATGCTCTTGCAGGGTCTCACCACACCGTCGGCCAAAATTCCAAAATTATGTATTTATTAATTAATAAATTCCAAAGAATGGCTAAGGGCAACCAAATAGCTATTGAAAGCAACTAATTTCAGTACGGAAGCAACTAAAATAAACGTAAGAGCAACTAAATTGCCGATGAAAGCAACTAATTCTTAAAACAACAAGTATACTTGGAATGAGATAAAGATGATTATGACTCTTCTTTGTCAACGTTGCGCAAATGTCCAATAATGTTGCGAGTAATGACTAGAACGTTGCGCTTTTTTATGAGCAATCTTCTCAGATATATGGCTCTGATATATTTGCCGTAGCGTGCCTGGCCGCATGAATCACAGTCATGAGCCCTCGTGTGCAACACGAGTTGGCTCATGCAAGATTGCGGCTAGCGGGTCACCTTATAAGACGCACTTTCCCTATCATGTTCAACATGTTCATTCCATATATCGAGATTGGAATAAATAGGTTAGTGCTTTTTTTGCTTGTTCTTTTTCTTTGGAGTATTTTCTTTGAGCTCTGCAAACTCCGCAGCAAATTCTTCTTGCACATTGTTCGGTTTTATTTTCTGGTTTTTAGGTGTTTGTGGAAGGGTGTCCTTGTTCTTGCTTTTCCCTTGCTTATTATCTCGTCCGATGTTAATTCTCCTTTCTATATTTCGTTCTAAATTAATATGGCACTGAACACTTATTTTAATCATAGAAAATAAAAACACTGAGAATAAATATTCTCAGTGCGAGTTATTTTACTTTGTTAAAGAAAGCAACTAATTGTTTTGGAGTTGGAGCTTGGATTTTATAAGTTAGCTCACGATCCCCGTTATTTTCTATACGTGGAATGATGGATTCAACCACATTGAATTTCCAAAAAGAAGGTTTACTTTTTGTACTCTTTTCCGTATCGGCAGTCATCATTTTTCTTTGAAAAGGATGAAGCTTTGCCATTAAGAACTTTTCTTTTATACGGATGAGTAAATATCCTTCATCGGTTTCGGGATCATATTTTTTCATAAGTGATTCACCCAGTTCAAATGTGTTCGATTTGTTTTGAACGGATGGTGAAATAACTAAAATATTTCCCTTTCGAAACAGGGCGGTATTTGATACTTGTCGAAGGCCCAAATCATTTATTAAAAAATCTAGGTTTACTTGAGATGCTTCACTAGCAACTGACATATTCATACCTCCTTTTCACTTTTTTACGTTCTATAGTAATAGTATATCCTATTTGAGGCATAATAAATTCATTTTTGGGAATATCCTCTTAAGTTAAAGTGAAGAAATGAATGAAAAGCAGAAAAATTTCTTTATTTTTCAAGAAAAATGTCGTTATTTGTATGATTTTCAATTCTCTCGATAATCCTTCTTTTTCGGAATAGCATTTGGCCAGCTTCTCCAATATCGTTTATAGCAGACCGGTTAATGAATGCCCCAAATACAAGACCAGCAATTGGAATCATTTGAAATAGTTTTTTCCACCCAAATTGATCACGGTAGGAAAACATTACTTCACGCCAACCTTGTAACTCCGATAGAATTTCTCTTTTTGCATGTTCATCTTGTTGATCAAACGTAGATAGCTGGGCAAGAATTGTCTGCTTTCCAACTATATCGGCTGAGACAAATTGAAGACATTTAATAATAAATAAGCGCTCTTTTTTGTCGTTTGGATCGTACCCATAGCAAATAGCGATATCTTGTAATGTTTTTAGCTGCAAACCTAACAGGAGAGGAATATCAATTGATAATGTAAAAACACCACCGATACCTGTACTTGCTCCTTGTATAGTTGCTAAATTCTTTCTGTTACCTGTAAGCTTTTCTGCGGCGTTATCCATATGGGAAACTGGTAATTTGTTTACATCTTCTAATGTTTGTACTTCTATATCTGGAAAATAGGAAGGGATTTTGGATGTCGAGCTTAAATAACTACCACCCGTCTGAACGTATTGACCAAGTTCATCGACAAGGATGCCAATTTTGTTCTGAATAAATGAGGGAGTCCATTTATCGATTAGTTTAAAAGGTAGGCGACCAAGTTTCTCCCAAAACCATAAGTCACTTTGGTCTTTCTCCCATTTTTCCACATGTATTAACTCATCAGTTAGCCATTTTTTCGAATCATGCACAGTTAGTTTCGCCTCTTTCTTTGTATACTCTTCTTACGAATTTGCGAGTAGAAAGTTTCGATTTGAATTTCGAAATATGCTAAAAGTACAAATGCTAATTTTTAAAATGCCAGTGTCTGAGCGACTAAACAATGAACAAAACGAGTAACTGTTATAATAAATATTATAACAGAAATCCATCTTCAACATAAAGGCGGTAACAAAATGATAAAAATTATAACAGATAGCTCATCAGATTTGTCGAGAGAAATAATAGAAAAATATGATATTACGGTCGTGCCATTGAAAGTTAATATAGAGGGTAAGGACTACTTAGAGGGTATTGATCTAACGCCAAAAGAGTTCTTTATGAAGCTGTTTTCTTCGGAAAATCTACCAAAAATATCTCAGCCGTCCCCAGCGGAATTTGCTGAAAGTTTCTCCAAATTCACGGAAGAAGATGAATTATTATGCCTTACTATTTCTTCCGGCTTAAGTGGAACTTATCAATCGGCATGTATGGGAAAAGAACTTTCCGGTACTAATGTTACCGTGTTTGATACACTAGCTGGTTCACTTGCCCATGGTTTTCAAATTGTCCATGCCGCAGAACTTGCGCAAAAAGGATATTCTATTGAAAAGATTGTTACTGTACTGGAAAAGAATAGAGAAGAAATGAATATACTTATCCTTTTAGATGCGTTGGAAAACATTGTAAAGGGTGGTCGGCTAAGTAAATTCCAAGGATCAATAGCTAAGATTCTGAATATTAAAGTGATATTAGAAGGAGTTAATGGCAAGGTAGAAGTTTTAGAAAAGTTCCAAGGGAAGAAAAGGTTTCAAAAAAAGACATTGGAAGTTATCCAAAATAAAAAAGAAGACTTTTCTCAGACTATTTTTGGAATTACCCACACCGGAAACATAGAAGAAGCAGAAGTGCTCAAAGCGGAACTTATTCGCCGATTTCAGCCAAAAGACGTCATTGTTCGTTATATGGGTGCAACAATGGGGACATATGCAGGAAAAGGTGGAATGATTGTTTCATTCTAAAAAACTGCAGCAATTCGTATTTCTACGAGCATTGCTACAGTTTTTAATTTGCTAATCTATTTCTATTACATAATTAACTCGTATTAACGGTAAGTCCAGACTCCACTGATGGAGGTTTCACTTTATATCAAGTCAGTTGCCACCGGTGTTTTTGGAGTATCCGAATTTCCCCCAGTAGCTGGAGTGTCACCATCGTTACTAGGTTGTTCAGTAGCTGGAGTGTCACCATCGTTACTAGGTTGTTCAGTAGCTGGAGTATCTTCATCATTACCAGGTTCTTCAGTAGCATCAGATGAATCTAGGAATTTCCAGTTTCCATCTTTGTCTTTTTCTAGAAGGTAAATAGTAATATGTTCAAGTGAATCTGTTGTATTGAACATAGATTTTTGGTGATGAATTACTGATGCTGTGTTGTCCATAATGTAATGAACTTCTAAATCTAAAGTCTCGTATCTTACATTATAATCTTTGAAAGTTGCTTCTAAATTCTCTTTAAGTGATGCATAGCCAGGAAAATCTTTGCTGTACAAGCTTAATGTTTCATCAAGTTTTTCGGCATTTGCATACTCAGTAGCTTTTTGGAAGAAGTCAGTAATTTCTTTTTCTTGTGCCACGAAGTTTTCATCTTCTCTAATGCTATCGTAGTAAGCATCATAAAGGTCCATAATAATTGCATCATCTTCAATTGCATCTAATGACTCAAGGAATGTAGAAACTTGTGCTTCAACTGCTTTTTGACCTGCTTTTTTAGTGATCAAATCGTCTAGTTTGTCTAACTCCATTTTTGCTGTAATTACATATTTGGATGACTGAAGTGCTTTTTCGCCAGGAGTTTTGTATTTCGTTAAAATTGCCTCACGAGTTGATTTTCCGTATACGCGGTAAAGTAAGATTGCTTGTTTACGAATTTCGCTCGATAATTCGTGATAACTTTTTTCAGTTACATCTGAAGTTGGATTATCCGCATATAGTTTGTTAAATTGGTTAGCTTTCTCTACAATTTTCTTCCCAGAAGTGATTGCATCAATGTATCCCATCGCGCGAGTATAGTGGATACCAGCGTTATCTTCTAGACGCTTTTCTAACTTTGCTTTATCTTTAGCACTTACTTTTTCAATCTCTTTTTTCGCATTTAAGTAAGCGTCTTTTGTTAAGTTGAAAATTTTCATATCTGGATATTTAATCTCTTTTGTAAGTTCAACTGAAATTTGCCATTTTAAAGCTCCAGCATGTTGCTCTGCTGCTTTTACTAAAGATTCCGCTTTAGTGATAGAGGCTGCTTCAACATTAGTAAAAGGTGTAAAAATACTAGCCCCTGCAACTCCAGTCGCTAATACGATAGATAATAATTTCTTCATTTCTATTCTCCTACACAATAATTAGTCTTATTTAATATAAATTTCATAAGCCTTACTAAGAATATGATACTTTGAGAATTTCTACTAGTATTATATTGTGGATAAACATCCATATAAAGGAATACTTTTCGAGTGAACTAGTTAAATGAATACTGTTTCTTCATAGTGGACATGCTATTCATATAATTATTAATGAAAAGGATTAAATTACCATATGTAGAGATGAGAGGTTTGTGGTATTTGTGAAGTTTAAAAAGTTCATGCGCTCCACAAAAAGTGAGGATAACAAAAAGACATCGCAAAATGAAAAAAATGATGTAAACATTGAAGTTAAGCAAACGATTGAATTGATACAGAAGCATACGGATCATATTAGCGATGTGATTTTTAAAAAAATACCTACAGAAGAAGGAATTGTTACACTAATTTATGTCAATTCACTTATAGAGAAAATGACGATGCAAGTAATGGTATTTATCCCTTTAGCCAATCATTTGCATCAAATCCATCAAGTATCGGAACCGGTAAGTATATCCGATAATGCTGAAATAGTATCAAAGCTCATGGGCGGGCAAACGCTTTTGTATTTCCATGAAGCCAACTTATTAGAAAGTATCGATACGTACAGCGCATCAACCCGTTCCATTACAAATACTGAAACTGAATCAACGGTTATAGGTCCTCAAGATGCCTTTACAGAATCATTGGAAACAAATATTTCACTAGTGAAAAGACGTATTAAAAATACGAATTTAAAAAATGAAGATCATACTCTAGGATATGAAACGAATACGAAAATTTCTATTTTATATGTCGAAGGTATTGTAAATGAAGAAAACCTAGAAACTTTAAAGAGTCGAATAGATAAGATTAACTATCCTTCTTTTACGGATATTTCAATATTAAAGCAGTTAATTGAAGACAATCCTTTATCTCCATTTCCTCAATACTATATGTCCGTGCGGCCGGACAGTATTGTTCATTATTTATTAAATGGAAGAATTGTTATTTTTATGGATAACAGTCAAGCGGCAATCGTGTGTCCAACATCCTTTTTGGAAATGTTTATTTCCGTTGAAGATTATTATAATCGGTGGACAACTGCTTCTTTACTTCGAATGCTTCGTTTTTTTGGTTTTTTCTTAACAATAATGATAACTCCGATGTATATTTCAGCATTAACGTTCCACCCAGAAATTTTACCTTATGAACTTTTGTTAAACTTACAGGAGTCTAGAAGCAGAGTGCCTTTTCCGCCACTTATTGAAGTATTGTTCATTGAACTAATTATTGAGGTCTTAAGGGAAGCGGGATCTCGAATGCCTGCAAAAGTAGGACAAACGATTGGTATCGTAGGAGGTATTGTAATTGGAACAGCAGCTGTTGAAGCGGGCCTTATTAGTAATATATTAATCGTTTTAGTCGCAACTTCTGCATTACTTTCTTTCTTACCACCTATTTTTTTGATGAGTAACACGAGTAGATTTATTCGATATATTTTTATTCTTTCTGCTGGGCTATTTGGACTGTTCGGACAAATGCTGGCATTTGCTTGGCTTATTACACATTTATTAAGATTAAATTCTTTAGGCACTCCGTTTATGACACCAGTTATTCCTCGGAAGGCAGGGGACTTAATGGATAATATTATTCGGTTTCCAACCGCCTTTTTAAAAGGAAAAACAGGAATTTCGAGATCACCGAAAAAGTAGACGTTGTTTGGGGGAGGTAGGTTAGGTTGAGTACTCATAAGAAAAGGCCTTTGAATGGATATCATGTCATTTTTTTAATACAAAGTGCAATGATAGGTACAGGAATCCTCTCTCTCCCACAAAAACTTAGTTCTCTAGGTTATAGCCAAGCGTTTGTCCCACTATTGTTTGGGGTAATTGCCAGCCTAACTTTATGGCCGATGATTTGGCTTAATTCGAAGTACAAAAACGATAACTTGTTTAAGATAAATGAAAAGTTACTAGGGAAATGGGTAGGGAAAGGCATTAACATAATCATAGTTCTGAACTTTATTATCTTTTTAGCGGGAGTTATTAGTAACTATATGGATCTAATACAAATTACTGCACTTCCCGAACAGACTATTACAATTCCTGCTCTCTTTTTTTTACTCCTATTAATTTACATCGTAAGTGGAGGAATAAAAGCAATCGCAAGGTTTTGCATAATCACTTTCTTTTTGACTATCCCGATTTTTTACTTTTTAAGATGGGCCATAGAGAAAGGTGATATTAGTCATGTTCTACCTTTGTTTAATTTCAATGGAACAGAATTTTTAAATGCTTTGAAAGAAGGATACTTATCTATTTTAGGGTATGAGTTAATCATGTTTTTCTATCCGTATATAGAGAACCAAAAGAAAGCGTTCAAACATGTTTTAATCGGAGTTTGGATAAGTATTATTCTTTGTTTAATAACGACTTTAGTAAGTGTTATGTATTTCTCGGAGTGGCAACTGAAAAATATTGAGTTCTCGGTATTACATTTGTTTAAAGCTGGTGAACTTACATTTATAGAAAGAATTGATATTTTTGGAATTACATTATGGGTATTTCTTATTTTATCAACAGTTGCAGGGTATCTATGGAGCGCTAAGAAAGGGTTGGATTCGATTCGATCAAAAGAAAAGAAATCTCATGATTACATCATTACGATGCTCATCATTTTGTTGATAATGCTTCCAATTTCTATTGAATTTAAAGAAAGATTATTTAAATTTAGTAATTATGTTGTATATGTACTGATCATTTGGCCAATGTTTTTGAGCATTATCCATTTACTTAGGAAAAAGCAGGTGCAACAGTGAAGGAAAAACTTATCTTAGTTGTCATTGTATTTGTGAGTATATATCTTGCTGGTTGTACGGCAAAGGAATTGAAAGTGCCCTTGGAAGATGTAGGAATGGTTGGGGTAATGGCATTCGACTATATTGATGAAGACAACTTGAAGCTGACGGTAGCCATTCCTCAATATTCACCTGAGGCAAAAGAACATACGCAAATTTTCTCCGTTTCCACGGATTTAATTTCTAAAGGAATTGTTGACATTGAATCTCTATCAGATAAAAAGGTTGTATTAAATCAACTGCGGGTTGTGCTTATCAATGAAGAATTTGCACGGCATGGAAAAGTTGAAAAATCAATTCGGCATCTCTACAGAAATTCAGAAGTTGGTAATAAAGTGCTGATTGCAGTAGTTAAAGGAAATGGAGAAGAGATATT
This sequence comes from Psychrobacillus sp. NPDC096389, assembly GCF_044762855.1. NCBI lineage: Bacteria > Bacillati > Bacillota > Bacilli > Caryophanales > Bacillaceae > Psychrobacillus > Psychrobacillus sp. NPDC096389. Next base: position 101,161 of record NZ_JBIWFB010000001.1, read on the forward strand.
AAAAGGAGAATACCCAGATAAACCGAATATTAACTTCTATTTAAATGATTTATTACAACCAAGTATTAATACAGCATTCAATCCAAACACTAATATCCATGACTACATATATACACAAACTAATCCAGTATTTGACGCAATCGTTCCAATACTAGAGAAAAAAGATAACAAAATAGAAGTAGAAGGAGTTGCTTTATTTAAAGGAAAAAACATGCTGCATAGTTTACCGAAGGATGAGGCACTAATCATTCAGGCATTACAAGGACGTAAAAAACTTGCACCAATGGATCTTACGCTAAATAGTCACGGAGAAAGGTTGTTGATGGACTTAATTAATAGTAGCGTGAAGATAAAAAGCAACAAAAATTTTGAGAATCCAAAAATCACTATTACCCTAAACATTGAAGGTACGCTGGTCGAATTTAAAGGTGAGAGAGAAAATGGTTTAAAGACAGCAGAAAGTATAGCAAAGTTGGAAAATGAAATTAGTGAAGAATTAGAAGAAGGTATAAGTGATTTTTTGAAGAAATTACAAGAGTTTGAGGCAGATCCGATTGGCTTAACAGAGAGTTTTCGAATGTATTACAAAGGAGAATGGAAGGAAGAAAACAAGCAAGAAATACTTAGCAAATTACAGTGGGATATTCATGTTAATACGAGCATTTTGAGCACCGGTACATTACAGTAACATGTACAAAATTAAGGGGTTACTACTTAATTATTTGCAATATAGGAGTAATGTGCAACTATTACTAGGGATAGCAACTGCTTAGTCCATTTTATGGGCCTATTTTATCCAGTAAATGGCTTAGAGCAACCAAGCATTCATTGAAAGCAACCAATTCCAGTCTGAAAGCAACCAAATCATCATGAGAGCAATCAAATAGCCGATGAAAGAAACTAAATTCATAAATCATCTCTTTACTTAAGGTGAGACGCTACTTATTATTGGAACAATACGTTATAATGCCGTCTGAGCACGCAAGCTAGTATCGGATAGACAGGGCTTATTGTGTTCAGCTACCGTGTTTTCTTTTTCGGGGTGTGCATTGTAATGTTCGGAGTTGTGATTGTCGCGTTCAACTATTTATTGTTAGTTTTTCCTATTGATTTTCGCTGTAGGTGCGACTCTAAAGGAGGCCTACAGGATGTTGGTCACAACATTCGAAATTCTTTTTACTGAATCGGGGCAGAAACAGGCGCATGCGCTTTAGTTCTAGCCTTATCGTGCAGGAGCCAACTCGGTTTACGCCTGAGTTGGCCTTATGACTTCGGCTCATGCAACCCGACACGCTCCAGTAAAGAGTCTCCGCTCTATTTATCTGGGTAAAATTGTTAAATAGGAAATTAGTACTCTCATTTGAACATCATGTTTTCCAATTCGATCATACTCCCTAAATAAATTAAGTATTTGTACTGTCAATTCCCTTAGATTCTTCTTAATTTCCTCTCTTGTTCAAGGTATACTAAACTAAATGTCGAGATGAATCGAATAATTTCGAAAAGTTGAAAACATATGTTTATATTATTGTATAATATCTTTAGTAGCTTTGATGCTCTTTAAATAGACTTTAAGCTTAGTATGCGACTTTAACTAATTGAGTTTATACATTATTGATAGAAGGTAGGCTCTTTATTTGATGAAAAAAAATAGAAAAATTGGTATTCGCACTAAAATTATGTCTGGCTATTTATTGGTTATAGTGATGGTTATTTTTGCATTCTTCCTTGTGAATAATCAATTTACTTCTGTACAAGCGGATAAAGATTATATAATGGGACATGATTTTGAAGTGGTAACATTATCCCATCAAATAGAAAAGTATGTGCTTGATATGGTGAGGGGACAAAGAGGCTATGTGATTACGGGAGAGGAAAGTTATCTCCAACCGTATTATACAGGGCAGAGAGAATGGCAACATAACTTTGATCAAATATATAGGTTAGTGGATGACCCAAGCCAGCAAGCTAAACTAATGGCTATTAAAGAAAATATTATTAAATGGGAAGACACGGTTGGCGAGCCGATGATTAATCAAAAGAAACAAGAAAGTAATGGGATTACTTCGAGTTATTTGGAAAACGATCAAGGTGGAGCGACGATAGATTTGATACGTAGCCAGTTTGATAGTTTTAGGGAAGTAGAACTTGAATTCAGAGAACAAAGATCGGATAAATTAAATCAAAATATTGACACGTTAATCCAGGGGCTAATCACATTAGGTTTACTTGTATTTATCGTAGCAATTGTTCTGTCTACGTTAGTATCACGTTCCATTGTGAAAACGATGAATGAAGTAATAGCGACGATAAAAGACATTGCGACTTTCACTAATACAAAAGAGCTAGACTTATCGAGGAGAATTAAACTCAGATCACGGGATGAGATTAGAGAGCTAGGTAGTGCAACAAATGAATTGCTGACAAATTTAGAACTAAGAGAAATGCATCAACAACGTATTAACCATACATTTAATTCCTACCAAGGTATTACGTCTATAGCTGCTTTATGTAAAGCATTTATCTCCGTAATCTCGGAAGAAACAAACTCTTCTTATGGAAGCATCTATGTAAGAGATTTTCGAAGTGAAAGGCATCGTTATGTAAAAAGTGCGACGTTTGCAGATGAATTTAAAACAGTAGGAAGAGATCATTTCGAATTAGGACAAGGCTTGATCGGAGAATACGCACTTAAAAAACGTATGCATGTTTTAAGTGATTTGGATGAGTTCCAACTTATTCCTTCCGCATTAGGGACGATTCATCCGAAAGGAATGATTATTGCACCCATTCTTTATGAAGGGGAGGTAATAGCGGTAATAGAAATACTTAGTTTGTCTAATTATTCTTCATCAAATCAACAACTAATAGTAGATGTTATAGACAATTTTGGTATTACGTTAAATAGCGCGAAGGACCGAGAAGAAATAGAGCGTCTACTTACGGAATCTCAGACAATGACAGAGGAATTACGTGTCCAATCGGATGATTTACAAACGCAATCAGAAGAGTTACAAATGCAATCAGAGGAATTACAAACAATTAATGAAAAGCTAGAAGAACGTTCCAAAGAAGCGGAGCTAAAATCAGCAGCTCTAAATCAGGCGAAAATTGAATTAGAACAACAAGCAGAACAGCTTGTTTTAAGTTCTAAATATAAATCAGAATTCCTTGCGAATATGTCACATGAACTTCGTACGCCTTTAAATAGTATATTGATCCTTTCTGAGTTGATCGCTGAAAATGCACAAGTGCATTCGAGAGAAGAGGAAGAAAAATTCGCCAAAGTAATCCATACATCAGGTAAAGATCTCTTGTCTTTAATCGATGATATTCTTGATTTATCAAAAGTAGAAGCTGGTAAAATGGAAATTATTTTTAGCGAAATGAATATTAATGATCTGCCGAATTATTTGGAAATGAACTTTAACCATGTAGCAGAGAAAAAAAATCTTTCGTTTAGTATTCTAAAGGGTTCAAACATTCCTAATATTTTTTTTACAGATGAAAAAATGATGCTTCAGATATTAAAAAATCTCCTTTCCAATGCGTTTAAATATACAGAAAAAGGTAATGTTTTAATAGAGATTAATAATGTTCCTAAGAAAGACTTACATCCTACATTCGTTAACAAAGAGGCAGACTATTGGATATCATTCTCTATCAAGGATACAGGAATTGGTATTCCAAAAGGGAAGCATCAATTAATATTCGAAGCATTTCAACAAGCAGATGGTGCCACTATGAGAAAATATGGTGGAACTGGTCTTGGCTTATCAATTTGCCAAGAATACACGAAACATTTAGGTGGTTATATTACGCTAGAAAGCGAAGAGGGAGTCGGCAGTACATTTACATTGTATCTTCCAAGTTTGTCAAAGGAAATGGTAAAAGAAGATATAGATCAAACTTCAATTGAGGAAGTTGCTGCATCGACAATAGAAGAAGTAATTCTGATAGATGAAACTCCGAAAATGAACTTGCTAGAAGTTAAAAAGCAAAATGTTCTACAAGGCAAGAACGTATTGATTGTAGACGATGATTTACGCAATATTTTTGCTTTAGAAGCAGCTTTGAAACAAGAAGGTATGATTGTCTGTTCCGTAAATAATGGATTAGAGTGTCTGGAGATTCTGAAAGAGCAACCTTCTCTATTTGATATTATCCTGATGGATATTATGATGCCGAATATGGATGGGTATGAGACAATGCAGAGAATACGTGCTAATGACGACCTGACAGATATACCTATTATTGCCCTTACTGCTAAAGCGATGGAAAGAGATCGCAAGAAGTGTTTAGAGACAGGGGCTTCTGATTATGTTAGTAAACCTTTAGATTTAGAGCAATTATTATCTGTTATACGGGTCTGGGTTTCTAATAAATAGAAATGGATGATTAAATGTACAGTCAAGACGAAAACTATAAAAAAGAACTTGAAGTAGACTTGCTATTGGAAACAATCCACCGTTTAACGGGCTATGATTTTAAACAATATGTACGTGCTTCTATCATACGGAGAATTGAAAATAGAAGAAGTATAGAGAACGCTCCGAATATTACATCGCTCATTGAAAGGGCGTTTCATGAACCTGGTTTTCTAGAAAAAATCATTGAAGGCTTTTCTGTCCCCGTTACAGAGATGTTCCGAGATCCTTCTTTTTTTAAAGAATTTAGAACGAGTATTATTCCTATCCTTCGTAATTATAAAGAAATCCGGATTTGGCATGCTGGCTGTGCAACCGGTGAAGAAGTGCTTTCCATGGCAATTTTACTGGAAGAAGAAGGACTATTGGACCAAACAACCATATACGCGACAGATATGAGTAAACTAGCTATAGAACAAGCAAGGCAAGGAATTGCTCCGCTGAATAAAATGCAAAGCTATACGAAGAATTATCTTAAAGCAGGTGGGACTAAAGAGTTTTCTATGTATTATAAGACAAATTCACAAAATGTCTTTTTCTCGGAAAGACTTTTGAAGAATGTTATTTTTGCACAGCATAACTTAGTGACGGATCAATCGTTTAATGAGTTCCATGTAATTTTCTGCAGGAATGTATTAATCTATTTCAATCCTACACTTCAAAACAAAGTGCATGAATTATTTATCCAAAGTCTGTCTCCAGATGGATTTCTTGGTTTAGGGAATAAAGAATCGTTAAGAATTAGCCAATATGCGGACGCTTATGAAGAGTTTTCAACAGAAGAACCGCTATATCGAAAAAAATAAAAGCAGTTTCCTCCAATTATTGGGGAAGCTGCTTTTTCTAGTTGCCTAGGAAACTAGAAAAATTTTGGCATGTGGATAACTTTTCATAAAATATTAGATTAAGATTTATAATTTTGAGCGTGGTATAGGGATAATGCATCGTGAGAAGGCTTTATAAGGAGACCGCTATATTTTCACCAGAGAGTGATGGGCCGATACGTCGCGAACGCTCTTGCAGGGTCTCACACATTCGAGCAAAGTTCGTACTAGTAATACGTTGATACTAGATAGAAAAGGAACGCTTCCTTTCAATCAAAAAGGTGAAAATACGATAGAGAAGGACTGAGCAGCCAAAATTGTATCTTTGGCTGCTTTTATCTAGATAGGAAAGTGGCTATTCTTTTGTTCTCAAAAGCTTTAGCACTTTGATTACTTATGCTTTTGGAGTGTGACGGACGAACGCATCCCTACACATAAAGAAATCTCGGATAATGGTGTAGAACTCACTTTCGTTCAAAGCACTACAAAAGCATTTAAACATAGAGTGCTCTGAGTCACCATAATCATAGTATTCAATTTATTGGATAATTTTATCTAATTAACAGGCGTGTTTGTTTTAATCATTAATAAGCAGATATCATCTTTTTGATTGGACTGATTAATATCGCTGAGAATCGTTTCGAATAGACATTCATCATCTTTCCATTCTTGCAAAGTGATTGATTGTAACTTATCAATGGTTTCCATTTCATCAATGGCTTCTGACTCGAGTATACCGTCTGTGTAAAGTAATAGTTGGATATCATTTTTGTAAGAAACGAAAGACTTCTTTACATGAATATCGTCAAACAAACCAACTGCACAAGCTCCTCTTTCCATCGTATGAAGTGTTCCATCAATACGTAGGAATCCCGGTGGATGCCCTGCATTTACATATTCTATTTCTTGTTTTTCCGTATCAATAATTAGATAGATTGCGGTGAAATAATAATTAAGATTGTTTTTATTATGTAAAGATGTCATATAACGATTTAATTCTTTAATGACAAGTATTGGATCTTCTAAGTTTTTTATCGCATCTCTTAAAACAGAAGAGATGAACATACTAACAAGAGAAGCACTAATACCGTGCCCCATCATATCAAAAAGAATAATACCATATCTCTGATCACTGAATTTATGCCAGTGGTACATATCTCCGGAAAGGTTATCAGAAGGACAATGAGATACTTGAATGCTTAAATGCTTATCAATAATAGAGTCATTTAAGAGACTGCCTTGCACTTGCATGGCAAGTAATAAGTCTTCCTGCATCTTCGCTTCTTGCTCGTTATTTCGGTCTTTTTCAAATTTCAGTCTTAAAGCGAGTCGAATTCTTGCTAAAAACTCTAATTTATCAATTGGTTTAGTAACATAATCAGTTCCTCCGACGTCAAATGCTTCTACTAGATGTTTAGAGTCATTTAAAGCGGTAAGGAAAATAATGGGTATCTCTTTTAATCTATCAATTTGTTGAATACGTCGACAGGCTTCGATGCCATCAATTTTTGGCATCATTATATCTAATAGTATAAGGTCAACCTTTGGGACAGGTGCTGCTGGCTCATCCATTCTTAAGTACTGGAAAAGTTCTTCTGCTGAATTCAAAGGATGACAATTTTCATAACCTGATTTTTTAAGGATACTTTCAATTACAAATAAATTTACTGAATTATCATCTACCATTAGAATTGTCATCTCTAAATATCCTCTTTTCATATAAATCTTTATTCTTTATATGATAGAACATAATGAGGAGAACAATCAACTAAGTAGACTGAAAAGAGTTTATTTACTGAATAATCGCGACGCCTCGAGTTAGTCATTAACTTTCCATTTTCACAGGAGCGGGGTACTTCAAAGCATTTTTTATCATCTTTTGTTGCGCAGCTTCTTTTAAATCAACACCTAATACGTTGGCAAGTTGTAGTAAATAAATAAAAACATCCGCCGCTTCATCTACAATTGCTTGCTTGTCTTTTTTTATTGCCTCTTCTGGTGACAGCCATTGAAAATGTTCTAGTAGTTCACTAGCTTCTAAAGAGACTGATATGGCAAGGCTCCGTGCATCATGGTTTCTACCCCAGCCCCGTTCCTCACAAAACATGAGTATTTCTTCTGTTAGTTCTTTCATATTTTTATCCTCACTTCGCTAAAAATGTATATGTAGACATCGATTTAACACATTCTTCGTTCCCATTTTTTAATTTTCTTCAATATATCATATAACTCTTCTGATGATTTCAAATACCAAGAGCAATGAGAAAGCACGATGAAATCAAAAGAGTTTTCGGGAAAATCGACTTCAGGCGAGAGAACATTCGTCTCAAAATCTACTTTGATACGATTCCCTAATTCTGATTTCTTTATAAAATCAATTGAATCACCTAAAGTAACAGGACTTCCATACGAAGGTGGAGCAATATCTATGCCGTGAACAAAACCAGCATCTCCAACTAAATAAGCCAGAGTTGCAGTTGTATCCCCTTGTCCACAGCCAATCTCTAACACTCTGCTTCCAAATTTGATATTCCAAAACCTTGCTAATTTCAATCTATGTTCTATTTGTACTCTTTGAATAGTTGTATCGATTTGATTTGTTGGCATACATTTAGCAATACTTTCTATAGTATGAGCATTCATTCCATCACCCCTAATTACTGTATTTTCACTTATGGAGCAGTCGTTCCTAAAGGACTTAGTTGATAATAATAAAATTATATGTGTATGAATTATTGTTGTAAATATTTGAATATTTCAGAAACAAAATTGACTTTGAAAAGGGTTTCATTTAAGCTTTTTACTAAACCGGTTTATTTAATTCGTATAAACGGTTAATAGATTTGGATACATAGAAGAATAGGAGAAAGGGGATTACATGAATACTATTTCAACCGTTCTAACAGAAATGAAGGAAGTTTTTACTAAAGTAAACGATAAAGAATATAGGCAATTAATAGATTTGTTTAAAAAGGATATTCGCTTTTTTTTCACTGGCGAAGGTAGATCTGGGCTTATTGCCAAAGTAATTGCCATGAGATTAATGCATAGCGGTAAAACTGTATTTGTTATTGGAGAAACAACTACTCCCGCAATTACGGAAAGGGACGCACTTATAGTCCTTTCAGGTTCGGGAAAGACGGCAAATACGTTAAATGTTTTAGAAAGTGCTTCAAAAGTAGGTGCACAAATCTTTATGATAACGACAAATACAGAAGTACTCGCTCAGTACAATGGATTATACATTCCAGCAGCAACAAAATACCGTTTACCAAATGAACCAGAAACGATTCAACCTTTAGGCAATCAATTCGACCAAGCTGCCCATCTCATTTTAGATGCAGCCATTATCGATAGCCTTGATAGTTTGCAAACAAATGACATTTTGAAAAACAAACATAGCAATTTAGAATAGGAGATTGATTATGTCCACAATTACAATAAATCATGAAGAAGCAAAGCAATATGCTATCAACAAATTAGTTGCAGCAGGTCTAATGGAATCCCACGCAGAAAAAGTAGCGGAAATTTTGATTCATGCTGATTTGAGAAACGTTAACTCTCATGGAGTACTAAGAACAGAACATTATGTGAATCGCTTAAAGGCTGGAGGCATAAATCCAAACGCAAACATTACATTCAATCAAACAGCACCTTCAACTGGTATAGTAGATGGTGACAATGGCTTTGGACATGTCATCGGTGATTTTGCAATAGAAAAGGCAATACAAATGGCGAAGGAAAATGGTATTGGTATGGTTACAGTAATGAATAGTAGTCATTGTGGTGCACTAAGCTATTTCGTGCAAAAAGCAGCTGAAGCTAATTTAATAGGAATTGCCATGTCTCACACAGATAAAATTGTAGTTCCTTTTGGTGGAAAAAACTCTTTTTTAGGAACGAATCCAATTGCATATGGCATTCCCGCAAAGAAACATAAACCGTTCATCTTGGATATGGCAACGTCAACAGTAGCACTCGGAAAAGTGTTGCAACATAAGGAAGAAGGGAAATCTATTCCGGAAGGGTGGGGTGTCGATGAAAATGGACAAGCAGTAACAGATCCGGATAAAGTAGTTTCGCTAACACCTTTTGGAGGACCAAAAGGATATGGATTATCACTTATAGTAGATATATTTTCAGGGTTGCTTGCAGGGGCAGCATTCGGTCCGCATATCGGAAAAATGTATGAAGATTTAGATAAAAAACGCCATTTAGGGCATTATTTTTGTGTTTTCAATCCAACAAACTTTATAGACTTAGAAACATTCTTAGCTAGAATGGATCAAATGATAGACGAATTGCATGAATCGGAGCCTGCTCCGGGATTTTCCAAAGTATACATACCAGGTGAAATCGAACAGCAAAATGAAGAGAACAATCTAGTGAACGGAATTACAATTGCCAAGAGTGTTTATGATTATTTAACTGAATAATTAATAGAGTAATATAATAATTACCACTGGATAGTAGGGGATGGAGGTGTCGAATGAGTAATGTCAAAATTCAATTGGCTTTAGATCGTATGACGATAGAAGACTGTATAAACCTTGTTGATAAAACCAAGGATTATATCAACTGGATTGAAATTGGAACGGGTGTTATAAAAGAATACGGGATGACTGCTGTCCGCAAAATGAGGGAACGTTTTCCTGAAAAAACAATTGTTGCTGACATGAAAACATGTGATGCTGGACGACACGAAAGTTTACAAGCTTTCAACTCAGGTGCTAATGTTACGACGGTTATGGGCTTTTCTCCAAATGCCACCATAAAACAGTGCTTGGAAGTTGCTACTGAGCAAAATGGAGAAGTAATGATAGATTTACTCGGAATAGAAAACGCTGAGCGAGTAAGAGAAATTCACTCGCTTGGAGCTCGGCTTTTCTGTTTGCATGTCGGTAAAGACATGCAACAAGACGGAGTACTTGCGACGTCTTCATTATTAAAACTTGTTGAAGGATTGGATAATATTCAGATTGCAGTTGCTGGCGGAGTAAATGACGTAATCATGCCTAGCCTGATTAAAGCAGGCGTGGAAGTTATTATTGTTGGAAGTTTTATTACAGGTAGTACAAATCCAAAGATTAGCTCAACACTACTGTCTAATATTATTGATGAATACAAGCAGAGATAATTTTCGAAGCCATTACTCAGTGAATTGAGTAATGGCTTTTGTTGTTCTAGCAGAGTGGAAAATTTAATACAAAAAAATTCACTCTTCTACTCCCATAAATTAGTATAATAAGATTTGTTGTAAGCGAGATATTTTAAAAGGACATAGGCAGGGATAAAGATGAATTTACGATGGATTTTATTACTTATTTTTTTATTTCAGACAATCGTTAATGCGACAAGACCAGTTATTACATTATCAGCAGATGCATTTGGAGCATCTTTTGTTATTATAGGTATTTTAACGTCATCATTCGCATTTTTACCATTGATTTTTTCCATACATGCAGGAAAAATTATCGATAAATTCGGAGATCGAATGCCAGTAGTTTTTGGTTTTACAGCTTCTATTGCAGGGATGATTGTTCCGGCGATATTTACAACTATATGGGCCTTATTTGCAAGCCAATTATTACTTGGGCTCGCCAATATATGTATTCCTATAGCTTTGCAAAATTTGTTAGGTCACCAATCCACCGCTAGAAATAGAGATTATTTTTTTAGTATGTTTAGTCTATGCGTAGCTTTAGGAGCAGTAATTGGTCCTTTAGTAGGGGGTTATTTATCAGAACATATATCCTTTCAAATGGTTTACATTTTTTGTATAGTCATTGGTGTAATTTCTATTGTATTTTCCTTCCGAATTCCAAGGGCAGGTGAGAAGGTTGACAGACCACCTACTAAGTTAGTTGATTCGTTTAAACTTTTTGAAAATCCACTTGTAAGAAAAGCGTTGTTTTCCAGTGCACTTGTTTTATATTCGAAAGATATTTTTGTCGCGTATTTCCCATTGTTAGGAAAGCAAATGCATTTATCCACTTCTGCAATTGGTTGGATTATCGCATTGCAAGGACTCGCTACGATGTTTGTTCGCTTCATATTGCCGAAGCTCTTGGAAACGTATAAACGTGATACTGTGTTGTTCATGTCGATTTTAGTTGCTGGCATAGCATTTCTTTTATTGCCATTTAGTCATTCGGTATACTTGATTGCTATATTTGCTATTGTGATGGGGCTTGGATTAGGCTGTGGTCAACCGATTTCCATGACGACTACCTATAATGCATCCCCGCCTGATCGAACTGGGGAGGTATTAGGACTGCGCATTGCGACGAATCGTTTTTCTCAGTTAATCGCCCCAACGTTTTTTGGGTTGATTGGTGGTTCGATAGGAATGGTGGGAATCTTTCTATTTAGTGGAGTGTTTTTAGTAGGAGGATCTTTGTTTTTTAGAAAACATCAGAATAATGAATAGTTTATTGCAGATTAAAGAAGGTGACTTTTCATTCAAAGTAGAATGAAGAATCGCATTGTAGGGATAATTTGTAGTATAAGGTGACCCTGCTAGCCTCATGACTGCGACTCATGTGACCCGGCACGCTAAGGCAAATATATCAAAGCATATATATGAGAAGATTGCTCATTAAAAAAGCGCAACGCTCTAGTGATTACTCGCAACATTCCCATTCAAACACGCAACATTGTACGCCATTTGCGCAACGTTGACAAAGATGGGCTATAATCATCTTTGTCTCAATCCAAGTAAACTTGCTATTGTAAGAAATTAGTTGCTTTCATCGGCAATTTAGTTGCTCTCGTGTTGATTTTAATTGCTTTCGTACTGAAATTAGTTGCTTTCAATACCTATTTGATTGCCCTTAGCCATTCTTTGGAATTTATTAATTAATAACTACATAATTTTGGAATTTTGCACGAAGGTTTGAGAACCTGCAAGAGCGTTAGCGACGTAGTGGCTCATCGCTCACCCGGCGGAAAGCGTACGACTGCAGGGAAAATCACAGCGGTCACTACGACGCACTTTCCCTATAACACGTCATTGTTATTTTCGCTTCACTTAAAGTAAATTTGTTATTATGAAAAATAAGTGTTTTCAATGTCGGGTTTGTTTCCCTAAAGCAAAAGAGTTACTCTGAAAATAATTACTTTATGAATAAAAAAACCAGCACTTCCGCTTAGGAAGGCTGGTTTATTCTTATTTCAATCCTTATCAAAAAATGCATACCGATCTGTTTGTACAAAACTACATACTGCGCCATGTGAAGGGGCATGAAGAGCACCAAATTTATCTAAGGCCTTGTTGAGGTTTATTAACTCCTCTTCCTCCATTTTATACTCCAAAACATATTGATACACATTAGGTTTAGCTTCTGTTACCGAAACAATCGTACCAGCAAACTTTACAATCTGGCTGAGAATCATTGTTTTTAACTCTAAAATAATCGAATGATTGACTGCTAGCTTAGTATTAGATAAAAACTTCAATCTTTTTGTACAAATTTCTTCGATAAGAACATCCATTGTTCCTAATTCTACTTTATTATCCCGAATTTGTGTTAAAGTCATTGCCGCTTTTAAAGGATTGACTAGTATTGTTTTGAAATCTTTTCCGTAATTTTCAGATCCATCTTGACTTGTATTCATTTCTTCAGGCACCAATTTTCCTTTACGCAGTAGTTTTTCAAAAATTGCTGCTGGTACCGGTTTAGAAAATAAATAACCTTGAATCGTATCGCAGTTATAATTGTTTAACACTTCCAGTTGATCAGTAGTCTCCACACCTTCTGCAACAACAGACATCTGCAATTGTTGGGATAACTGAATGATCATATTCGCTATAAAGTTGGAATCGGCTGTATCATGCGGTGTTAAATCATTAATAAATGTCCGGTCAATTTTTAGAATTTCGATTAGTCCTTTGAAACGTTTTAAGGAAGAAAGGGAAGAGTAACCTGTTCCAAAATCATCTAGTGCAACTTTGACTCCTAAGCGTTTCAATCCTTCTAAAACAGAAAACACAATTTTTTCATTCTCCAGTAAAGAGGATTCCGTAATTTCTATTTCAAAGTATTTGGATTCCAATTTTGTTTCTTCTAAAACATCCATTACACTAGTTATTAAACTCCGTTCTAAAAAGCGATTTGCTGAAAGGTTAATAGAAATGGGTATTTTAGGTAAGTTGGCGTCTTGCCATTTTTTATTTTGTATACAAGCAGTTCGCTTAACCCAATGGCCAATTTCAGTAATAAGTCCGGTCTCCTCGGCTAATGGGATAAACTCGTCCGGCGACACGATTCCCCATTCAGGATGATTCCAACGAATGAGTGCCTCGGCACCAACAATCTCATAGGTGTTTGGACAAACTTTTGGTTGATAATACAATTCTAATTGACCCAGTTCAATTGCATGACGAAGACTGGATTCTAAAGAAAAAATCTTATACGTTTGGACATTTAACGAAGATGAAAATACTTGGAAATTATTTTTCCCTAATTCTTTTGCTTTATAGAGAGCTGAATCGGCATTTTTCATTAATGTAAGTGAGTCATTCCCGTCATGTGGGTAAATACTTATTCCAATACTCGTTGTCACGAAAAGATTATAATTTTCTATAAGAAATGGTTTATCTAATGCTTCAATTATACTTTTCGATCGTTCTTTTGCTTGTTGCATATAAAAATTCGATAATAGTATACCGAATTCATCTCCCCCCAGACGAGCTACAATAGCATTCTCCCCAAGGCAATATTTTAGCCTCTTTGCAATTTCTATAAGTAATTTATCTCCAAGTGTATGACCCAGCGTATCATTAATATATTTGAAACGGTCTAAGTCTAAATACATAACGGCTACTTTTTGGTTTAACGTATTTCCGATGATAATTGCTTGTTCGAGTTTTTCTCGAAATAGTTTCCTATTGGGTAATCTAGTTAATGGATCATAATTTGCTAAATAGGTATTTAGTTTTACTGCTTTCATGTGATCCGTAACATCTTTTGCGATTCCAAAAGCTCCTACTGTAACGCCGTCTAAGTAAGCAGGCATCATTGTTAAGTTAATATCAATTGTATAACCCTTTTTATGTAGGAACATCATATTCATATTTTGTGGGATGCCAGAAAGTACTCTATGGAATGCTTCATCATGCATATGGATATAATTTGAAGGGATCAGTGAATCTATAGTGTCTATCTCATGAATATTAGTGAATCCGAGTTTTTGGAAAAAAACATCGTTCATTTTTTCTAAACTTCCTGATGTATTAATAAAATATACAATGTCCGGATTATATTTAAATAAAGATTGGTAAAAATAATTGCTATCATCTATTTGTTCCATTCATACCACCCTTTCGACTTTATAGTATTTTTGAATCTATATCGCACTATTTTAATTAGGTATTTAAATCTATTTATTTGTACAGAAAATTGAAGATGGACGGGAGATCTTGTTATCCTTAATAATATTGTATAGTGCTAGATAAAGACAGTAAAAAAACAAAAAACAAATTGTAGTAATTTATAGTTTGTTTTGATAAAAAATAATCTGTTTTCAAAAATGAAGATTACATAGTATAGTTTTATTAATATATTTGAAAAAAGGTAGTGAACGTTTTGAAGTATTATGTTACAGCAAAGGATGTTGCCAAGCTTGCGGGTGTTTCGCAATCGTCGGTATCGAGGGTATATTTTGAAGGAGCATCGGTTTCTAAAAAAACGCGGGAGAAAGTATTGGCAGCGGCAAAGGAGTTAGGTTATAGACCCAATGAATTTGCACGGAGCCTTATTACCAACCGTACAAAAATTATTGGTTTAGTGATGAAAGGGATTCAAAATCCATTCTATCCGGAAGTTTTAAAGCAATTTACAACAGCGTTTAATAAACTAGGTTACAGCATTTTGTTTGTATCTACAAACAATGATGAAATACAGAAAGAAGATATCGACATGTTGAGGAATTATAATGTTGCTGGAGTAATTATTACGGATGCTTCTCTATCTTTGAATGTAACAGAAGATTTTAAGGTGAACCAAGTTCCACTCGTCCTTTTTAATCGCAAAATTGATAATGAGCAATTTTATTCAGTTTGTTGTAATAATCTGGATGCAAGTGAAAAAATTGCTGAGTATTTGATCGAAAAGGGTTGTTCGAATGTAGCATATATTGCAGGGAATGCAAATACATCTACTAGTAGGGATAGAGAAAAAGGGTTCACATCTATAATTGAAAAATATAACATTCCATTTAACAAGTACACTTCAGATTATACATATGAAGGTGGTTATAAAACTGCGCAAAAAATTATTGCGGAAAAGCAAATACCAGATGGAATTTTCGTGGCAAATGATATTATGGCACTCGGGGTAGTAGATGCTTTAAAAGAAAATTCTATTATGATTCCAGCTGAAACAAAAGTAGTGGGATTCGACAATATCGATATGGCTTCATGGCCAACATATAATCTAACTACTTGGGAACAACCAATTATAAAAATGGTCGAACAAACGGTAAATTATTTAATGGCTGAAATTGTTGAATTCTCTGGTTTTACTGAAAATGTAGAGGTAAATGGAGAGTTAATTGTGCGAAAAACTACATAATTTTTATTGACTTGTGCTTGAATTTAGAATATTCTTTTCGTGAGGGTATTTTGCATACGTATGCAAAAAAGAAATGTATGCGTTTACAATTAAAGGGAGGAATATATAATGGTCAAAGTGTTAAAAGCAGGTAAATCACAAGAAGAAGTAAGTGCAAATGATTTAAAAGTTTCTCAAATAGTATCAGAGGCATTGAAAGATGTAGAAGTCAGAGGAGATCAAGCAGTTCGTGAATTATCTGATAAATTCGACAAATGGTCACCGGAATCATTCCGCCTATCTGAATCTCAAATAAATGAAATAGTTTCCAAAGTTCCAGCTGAAGTAATAGAAGATATTAAATTTGCGCAGAAAAATATTCGTGAATTTGCAGAAGCGCAACTTGCTTCTATGCATGACGTGGAAGTTGAAAATATCCCAGGCGTTATTTTGGGACATAAAAATATTCCGGTAAACAGTGTAGGTTGTTATATTCCAGGTGGTCGTTATCCAATGGTAGCTTCTGCGCATATGAGTGTTTTAACAGCAAAAGTTGCAGGTGTTAAGCGTGTAATCGCTTGTACTCCTCCAATTAATGGAGAAATTCCACACGCAACAATCGCTGCTATGTCTTTAGCTGGCGCCGATGAAATTTATCTTTTAGGTGGAATTCAAGCTATGGCAGCAATGGCTATCGGTACAGAAACAATTGAATCAGTAGATATGATTGTTGGACCTGGTAATGCATTTGTTGCAGAAGCTAAGCGCCAATTATACGGTCGTGTAGGAATCGATTTATTTGCCGGTCCTACAGAAACCCTAGTTGTTGCAGACCATACTGCAGATGCTGAAATGGTTGCAACAGATATCCTTGGGCAAGGAGAGCACGGACCAACTTCTCCAGGGGCACTTATTACAACTTCTGAAAAGCTTGCAGAAGAAACAGTGAAAGAGATTGAACGTCAATTAGAAATACTTCCTACAGCGGATGTTGCACGCGTTTCATGGGAAGATTACGGACAAATTCTATTAGTAGATTCTATTGAAGAAGCTAGAATTGAAGCAGATCGTTTAGCTTTTGAGCATGTAGAAATTTTAACGGAAGATCCAAATTACTTCCTTGAAAATATGACCAACTATGGTTGTCTATTCTTAGGACCAGAAACAAATGTTGCTTACGGAGATAAAGTAATCGGAACGAATCACACACTACCGACAAAAGGTGCAGCTCGCTACACAGGCGGACTATGGGTAGGTAAATTCATCAAAACAGTAACGTATCAAAAAGTTACACCTGAAGCTAGTGCGTATATTGGGGAGTATGCAGCTCGACTTTGCCAATTAGAAAACTTTGCAGGGCATGCTGAACAAGCATTACTTCGCGTAAGAAGATACGGAAATAAATAATTTACTTAATTCCGTGGGAGAAAAACACACGGAATTAAGCAAGCCTCCGGCGGATGTCACAGATTTTGTAAGGAGTTAATCGAACGAGTTCGATTCAAAACCTGGACGCAAATACGCCAAGGCGAATTTGATAAATAGAGGGTTACTGGGGGAAAAATTATGTTAGGTATGATTGGGCTATTTGGTGGCCTTGCGTTACTTATTTATTTGACGATGAAGGGAATGAACCTTCTTATTGCAGCACCATTAATGGCTTTGGTTGTTGGGATTTTTAATGGATTACCAATTTTCCCGCAGCTTGCAGAAGAAGGAGCGGCAAACTTTTTAACAAACTATATGACTGGATTCACTGGATTTATCGCATCTTGGTATTTAATGTTCTTAACTGGTGCAATTTTCGGTAAAGTGATGGAAGACAGTGGAGCAGCAGATAGTGTTTCACAATGGATTGTTAGTAAAATTGGTATGAAACGTGCGGCGTTAGCTGTTGTTATTGCCTGTGCTGTATTAACTTATGGTGGGGTAAGCTTGTTCGTTGTTGCGTTTTCTGTTTACCCAATGGCGTTAAGCTTGTTTAAACAAGCAGATCTGCCAAGACGCTTTATACCAGCAGCACTTGGTTTTGGTTCGACAACGTTTACGATGACATCAGCGGGTTCTCCAGAAATACAAAACTGGATTCCGATTGAATTTTTAGGAACAACTCCATATGCTGGATGGGAAGTAAGTTTTATCGTTGCTGTGTTCATGATGGCTTTTGGATACTGGTGGCTGAAAAAGATGATTTCCAAAGCAATGTCAAAAGGTGAGCGATTTGTTAGTAGAGATACAGATGTAGAGGGCGTTGTTCGTACAGAATTACCGGATCCATTATTAAGTATGGTACCTTTACTTGTTGTATTAGCTATATCATTTTTCTTCCACAACACTTTAGGAACTTCTGCTTTAATAATCGCTTTAACTGGTGGTATTTTAGCAACTTACTTGATCAACAGAAAGTATTTCCACAACTTTGGAAAAGCTCTTGG
Source organism: Psychrobacillus sp. NPDC096389 (assembly GCF_044762855.1). Classification (NCBI taxonomy): domain Bacteria; kingdom Bacillati; phylum Bacillota; class Bacilli; order Caryophanales; family Bacillaceae; genus Psychrobacillus; species Psychrobacillus sp. NPDC096389. The sequence continues at coordinate 119,400 of NZ_JBIWFB010000001.1, forward strand.
AGACGGTGCAATGGGAGCAATCATTGCTATTGCCAATACTGCAGCTGTTGTTGGTTTTGGTGGAGTTGTAAAAGCAACGCCTGCATTTACATCAGCAGTTGGTTTTATGACAGATATTCCGGGAAGTCCGCTCATTGGTGGAGCGCTTGCAGTAGCAGTAATTGCTGGTCTCACTGGATCTTCCTCAGGTGGACAAGCAATTGCGTTACCACTTTTAGCACCACATTATTTAGATTTGGGCGTTAACGCAGAGGCGTTGCACCGTTCGGTTGCGATTTCTTCGGGGTCACTCGATTCATTGCCACAAGGTGGTTATGTTGTAACTACAATCCGTTCGATTTGTGGTGAGACACATAAAGATGCATATCCTGCATTTGGGGCATTAACAGTAGTAGTGCCGATATTAGGTGTTATTGTAGCTGTTATATTATTCTCAATCGGTTTAGGAATTTAAGAAGTAGAAGTAAACACATGCCCAACAAACTAATTTATAATAGGTTTGTTGGGTATATATCGTTATACATAAAAAACATAAAGGGGATGTGGATTATATGGAAAACGTATCAATTATTGGCTGTGGAACAATGGGACATTCGATTGCATTATCGGCTGCTTGGGCAGGATTAGCAGTAAAGGTGTATGGCATTAATGAAAAGGATTTAGAAAATGCCGACAAAGGCTTACATAGTAAATTAAAAGTAATGACAGATAACGAAGTCTTTGATGAAGAAACTGCGAGACAAATTAGAGAGAAAATAACGTTATCCATTTCATTAGAAGAAACAATTGCGAATTCTACTTTTATCTTTGAAGTAATTCCAGAAGTGTTGGATATGAAAAAAGAAATGTATAAAAAAATTGAAAGCATGATAAGTGAAGAAGTAGTGATCGCAAGTAATACTTCCGGCTTTAAACCAAGCTTACTGGCGGAAGAGATGCAAAATCCAAATCGTTTTGTAGTAACTCATTTTTGGAACCCGGCGCATTTAATCCCTTTAGTAGAAGTGGTTAAAGGCGAACAAACTGATGAGCAAACAGTGGAACGTGCAATGCAAGTAATAAAAGATATGAATAAACAACCAATATTACTAAACAAAGAGATTCCAGGATTCATCGGTAATCGCTTACAATACGCTTTGTTCCGTGAAGCGCAATCTTTACTAGATGCAGGTGTTGCAACGAAAGAAGATATTGATGCAGCAGTCACGTATAGTATTGGACGACGTTTGCCAGTGACAGGTCCATTAATGTCAGCGGATATGGGTGGACTTGATGTGTTTTCAGCGATTTCCAATTATTTATTTGAAGATTTAAGTACGGATCAGAAATCAGGCACTGTTCTAACGAAACTCGTAGAAGAGAAGAAATTTGGAGATAAAAGTGGAGAAGGTTTTTATAATTGGGAGGCTGATTTTTCAGAGCAGAAAAATGCAGAACGCGAGCAAACGCTTATTCATTTCTTAAAAAATGATCTGCAAAGAAATGAGGAAAAATAATGGAAGCATTTTTCTCCGAACTAGCCAATAAAACAGTAATCGTAACTGGTGGAAGTAAGGGTATTGGAAAAGATATTGCACTTACTTTTGCTAAATTGAACGCTAATGTCGTTATTTCCGGACGAAGTGAAATAGCTTTGAATGAAACACTAGCAGAATTGCATGCATTTAATGAAAAATGTATAGCTGTCCAAGGAGATATGAGTGATATTGCGGTTGTGAAAGATTTAATCGAACAAGCAGCAAGCCAATTTGGAACGGTAGATGTGCTCGTGAATAATGCAGGTGTGAATATTGCAAAGCCTGCAATGGAAGTAACGGAAGAAGATTGGGACACTGTGCTCGATTTAAATTTAAAATCTGCATTTTTTGCTAGTCAAGCTGCTGCAAAATATATGCTCGCACAAAAAAGTGGTAAAATTATAAATATAGCTTCCCAAATGGCGTTCGTCGGCTATTATAAACGAGCGGCATATTGTTCCAGCAAAGGTGGGCTCGTGCAAATGACGAAAGCTCTAGCTGTAGAATGGGCAAAATTAGGTATTAAAGTGAACGCAGTAGCCCCAACATTTGTGGAAACTGAGTTTACAGAAAAAATGTTCGAAGATGAAGCATTCAAAAAAGATGTGGAAAGTCGTATTCTTTTAGAAGGCCTATCCCAACCACAAGATGTTTCGGGAGCAGTACTTTATTTAGCTTCCAATCTAGCAAACTTTGTAACTGGTGAAACTTTAAAAGTAGACGGCGGATGGACTACAATTTAACTTAGGGGGTAATGTAATGGAAGGGAAAGTTTTATTTGTCACTGGAGCGGCTCGCGGTATTGGCTTTGATATTGCAAAAGCATTTTCGGATGTAGGTGCAAATGTAGTAATTTCTGATTTAGCACAAGATGCAATCGATGAAGCAGTAAGTCAATTAAATGGAAATGCTAAAGGAATCATTTGTGATGTGACGAAAGAAGCTGACATCGAAAAAGCAATCCAATTTACGGTTGAAACATACGGTCGTATCGATTTTCTAGTGAATAATGCCGGAATGCAGCATGTATCGATGATCGAGGATTTCCCAACTGAAAAGTTCGAGTTACTCGTGAAAATTATGTTGACTGCTCCTTTTATCGCGATTAAACATGCATTACCTCATATGAAAAAACAAGGCTTCGGAAGAATTATAAATATGGCATCGATTAATGGAGTCATAGGTTTTGCTGGAAAAGCGGCATATAATTCTGCAAAACACGGTGTTATTGGCTTAACAAAAGTAGCAGCACTTGAATCAGCTGCAGATGGTATTACCGTAAATGCCATTTGCCCAGGTTATGTGGACACAGCACTTGTGCGCAACCAATTTGCGGATTTAGCAAAAACTCGTAACATAGAAGTAGAGCAAGTTTTGGAAGAAGTATTATATCCACTTGTTCCGCAAAAGAGATTACTAGATATTAGTGAAATTACTGATTTGGCTTTATATATTGCTAGTGATTCGGCAAAAGGAATGACTGGTCAAGCAATCATTTTAGATGGTGGTTATACAGCGCAATAAGTTTTTAGGAAGTGCTCTTGAAGCTAATAACTTCAAGGGCACTTTTTTGTGCTTTCGGAAGTTGTAAAATGCATGGTTTGTAGATAACATACTCTTAAAGATATAAGTGTATTACTGTTTAGGAATACAGCGCAGTAGTGAGCTAAATAAGAAGGCTGCTATATTTCCGCCGGACGAGTGACGGGCCACTACGTTGCTAATGCTCTTGCAGGGTCTCACACCTTCGAGCAAAATTATGTAGCTATTAATTAATAAATTCCAAAGAATGGCTAAGGGTAATCAAAGAGCTATTGAAAGCAACTAATTTCAGTACGAAAGCAACTAAAATCAGCATGAGAGCCACTAAATTGCCGATGAAAGCAAGCAATTTATTACAATAACTCTTTACTTAGATTGAGACGACCATGATTTCGATATGTTATAGGAATGATATGCTTAAAAGCATGTTGAACTTGCATGACGGGCATATGCTCGACTAGTTTATCGTGCTCAAAGGCAAGATATCTCGTTCATCCTTTTATTGTTAATTTCGGACACTGATTAAGTTAGTTTTTTTATTTTCGCTGCTGGGGGGCGAAAATCACAGCGGTCACCTTATAGAACTCCCAACGTCTCACTCACCCCATTATGTGCGTCATTCCATTCATCGTTCCTATTTTCTATATCGGTTCAGAGAAAGACGCTTTAGCGTTTTGTTCTTAGTTGGAAAATAGGGCGTTTAGTTATAAAAACCGAGGGGGTATTTGGAATATCCACAAAAAGGAAGTTCGCCCCGAGTCGTTCGTACCTTAATATTTCATGCAAAACGTGATAAACTAAGACTTCAGCTTATTTTATTGAAGGACGTGTTTTAATGGTAAGACGTAATGACCCATGCCCATGCGGTAGTGGAAAGAAATATAAAAAGTGTTGTGAGTCGAAAGAGACTATTACAATAGAAGAAGTACAAACAGAAGAATTAGAACGTATTTTACAAACATTTTATGATGAATATCCGGAAAGAAAAGATATACCAGCGTTCCAGGAGCTTGTGAAAACTTGGAACCAATCGCTTAACCAATACTTAGAAGAAGAAATGATTGAAGCGATTGTGTTAGATGAATTCTTTTTCCATCACAAACCAGAAATATGGACAGGCTTCTTAGAGAAACAACAAAAGAAAATCGTCCGACCTTCTACATTGAACGCTATCCAACAGTGGAATGAACCACGTGTCTTTGTTGGGGAAGTAGTAGATGTAGATGATCATTACATGACGGTAACGCATATTTTGACAAAAGAAACGATTCGATTAAGACGTGAAGGCGAAAAGCCAGTACCTGTAGGTGTACATATGTATTGTTTCATCTTGCCAGATGGGACACCGAAAGAAAATCATTATATAGCAATTTCTAGTTTAATCTTCTTTCCTACTGATCATCAAAATGTGTTTTCCTCTTTTGTGAGTCAATTTGAATCACAAGATGAATTATCAGCTCCAGCATTTTTGAAAGGAAAAGCTACTACATTGTGGACTTTACTAGGTGAAAATGGTTACGAAGGTGGAGAATATACGCAATTTGAAGCAGGAGTGCTACAAGTAGCAATTGATTTCTTAGAGAAAAATAATCGAGAATACCATAAGCTTGTAGAAATTGTGGAAGATTATTTAGTAGAACAGCAACCAAATGCGCGTAAAGAAGTCGCGATTTCGGCGGGGGCTATCAGATTTGGTCAAGAAAATGGCTTTTTTGAACCGCTAGATATGACGATAAAAGAAATTGCTGAATCTTTTAATGTATCCACTTCTTCTTTGAATAAATATTATAATGATTTGAATGTGTATTATGAGCAAATAACAAAAGCTCATTAAATTAGAAAACGCCAAGTGAGAATTAAAATTCTTGCTTGGTGTTTTGTCTTTATATATGATAGAACAACGTTTACACTGTAGTGGAGAAGATATAAATGTATTGGGGTGACAATAGATGAGACAATTTTGGAAGATGCCATGGTTTTCGCGCCTTATTAAAATAGTTGTTCCACTTTTGATACTCATAGTATTCTATTTTGAATCCAATCAAGCGCTAAAAAATTTAGACTTTTCCCTTTTAAAAAGTAACATTAGTGCTTTAGCTTGGAGTCATCTTGTCATTATTATCTTTGCTGGTATTTTTGCGGTACTACCAATGATATTATATGACTTTGTTTTAAGGCGACATTTACAATTGAAAGTTCCGGTCACAAAGACAGTAATATACTCTTGGACTGCTAATACGATATCTAATTTTGTTGGTTTTGGTGGAGTAGCTGGAATGCTCATTCGTACTTTTTTTTATGGTCGACACGGGCTTGAAAAAAAGGCACTTGTGAAAAGAATCGGGTTAATTACCTTATTTTATTTATCTGGTATGTCGTTATTAAGTTGGCTCCCCCTACTGGGAATTATTCAAACTCCTATATTTAAGGAAGTTAAATGGATTCAAATAGCATTAGTAGGATTAGCAATCTATTTTCCAATCTTGATTGTAAGCATAAAAAGGCAAAAGGCTTCTGCAACAGTAAGTCTTATTAAAAGAAAGGATATTCTTTCTTTAGCAGTCATTTCATTGTTTGAGTGGTGTTTTGCTTTTGGATTAATGTATATAATAACTTATTTCTTAGGGGTTTCAGTCCCTGTTTCTAGTATGTTAGCGACGTTTATTGTTGCATCCTTTGCAGGAATTATTAGTATGTTGCCTGGGGGAATAGGTTCCTTTGATCTTATGTATTTGCTTGGTATGGAAGGTTTGGGGGTTCCTACTGAAACGACCCTATTAATTCTGCTTTTGTACCGTATTAGTTATTTTATTGTCCCTGCTTTAATCGGAACTGTAACTTTATTGCTTTATTTTTGGGGAGAGTTAAACCAAAAGCTAAATCGAATTCCAACTATTATTTTGCAAAATGTCAGCCATTGGATTGTTACCGTTTTCGTTTTATTAGCTGGGATTATTTTATTGGTGTCAGCTGCTGTTCCAGCTGCATTAGAGCGGATCAAAATGACAAATGAAATTTTGGCTTTGCCTGTGATGAATATGTCGCATGAATTTACAGTTGGATTAGGCATTTCTCTCTTAATGCTGACGAGGGGGATACAATATAGGGTGAAGTGGGCCTACACTTTAACGCTTGTGACATTAGTAGTAGCCGCAATATTTTCTTTATCTAAATGGTTTGACTACGAAGATGCGTTGTTTGTCATTGTTGTATTCGTTATACTCCTCTTGTCGAAAAAGCAATTTTATAGAGAAAATATTGTTCCTACTTGGGGTAAATCATTGGTTGATATTATAGGAATTTCGATTATATTAGGAGGCTTTGTATTTATTGGGTTCGTGAACTTACCAACCTCTCATTTTACAATTCCTGTGAAACTACGACCATATATTATGACGGATTCGACTGATCTATTAGTAAGCGCTGGAGTAGGGATTATCCTTGCAATATTATATATGTCCATCGGTTATTTGCTCGCGAAACCACGATACTTCCCTTTTGAAAAGTCTGTGAGTTATGAGGATGAAATAAAAGAGCATCTTGAAAAATATGAAGGCACAGTGTTATCGCATTTAATTTTTTTGCATGATAAATACATTTATTGGAATGACACCAAAACAGTTATGCTCGCTTTTCAAAAGTATTCGGATAAGTTGATTGTTTTAGGTGATTTAGTTGGGGAGAAAAAAGATATTCCCCGAGCGATGGAAGAATTTCATGATCGGGCAAATGTCTATGGGTACACGCCGGTTTATTATCAAGTTACTTCAAGGATGTTCCCATATCTGCATGAAAACGGCTATGACTTTTTTAAGTTAGGAGAAGAGGCATTAGTAAATCTTCCTTCTTTCAACTTGGTAGGTAAGAAAATGAAAAATCTGCGTGCCAATAAAAATAAACTAGAAAGAGAAGGCTATCGTTTTCAAGTAATTCAAGCCCCACATTCAGATGCGTTTCTTTCAAAGTTAAAACTTATTTCTGACCAATGGCTGGAAGGACGAAAAGAAAAAGGATTTTCATTAGGATGGTTTAATCCCGCTTATTTACGAAATGTCCCCATTGCTGTAGTGATGGATGAAGAAGAGGAAATCGTCGCCTTTTGTAATATAATGCCCGCTTATGATGGGGATAAAATGGTTTCTGTGGATTTGATGCGTTATGGATTAAAGGCCCCAAATGCAACGATGGATTATATGTTTATTAAACTATTTGAATGGTATAAGGAACATAATTATGAAAAATTTAATCTTGGAATGGCACCTTTGGCAAATGTGGGACTTTCCAAGTATTCATTTTTAACAGAAAAAATTGCCTATCAAATTTTCTTATATGGTCATGCATTTTATCATTTTAAAGGGCTGAAAATGTTCAAGGAAAAATACGCTGACGGTTGGGAGCCTAAATATTTGGCAATGCGGAAAAAAACTTCTTTACCGATTACAATGGCACAAGTTTCTTTGCTAATAGCTCGTTCAGGCCCAGCCAATCAAATTGGCTTGAGAAACATTCTAACAAAGTTCTTTAAATAAGCGATTTTTCTTTCTAAAGGAGCCAAATTTGGTTATATTCCTCTCTTTTTGGCTATAGCTATAGCTAGAAGTTCTTCAAGAGAGGAGTCATAATTGCAATGAAAAAGTATTCAATCTATGGAAGTATACTATTGGTAGCTACTCTGCTACTAGGGGCTTGTGGGGAAGCTAAAAAAGTAGAAGGCTCATCAACACCGGAAGAAGCAGAGTCAGATCTTGGGTTTACTTCTTTTGAGTTAGAGGTAGATACAGTGGACCATAAAGGCGCAATTGAGGCATATCTTGAGATGAATGGCTCGAAAATAGAAGCTGAATACGTGAACCGTATAGAGCCCAAAAAATTAAAAGGTGATAAAGCATACGATGAACTGAAGCCATTATTAAAAGATTTAGGACTAACGAAAGAAATGAGTAAAGACGAAGTGATTGAAAATGTATCAAAAGCCTTTGAAGTGGAAGATTATACAAAGTTCGAATTAGAAGTAGAATATTCCGATGGGGAAGAAAAAGAGTACAAGGATACGAAAAAAGAATAAAGCATAAACAGTCGCGGGGGAACCCACGGCTTTTTTTATTTTTGCGGAAGAGGTACAATGTTTAACAATTTAAAAATAGGTTAAATAAATAAAAACAATCAAGGGAGAGATTCATATGACAAAGAAACCAAATGATGATCGTGAAAAACAGGATATTGTTGGTCGTATATTAGATAACCCTGATTTGGTGAACACAGAAAAAGAAAGTATTTTTGATATAGATGAGGATATGAAAACCGTGGATCCAATTCCGGTAGAAGAACTAAATGATAAAGTAAAAGATGAAGAAAACAAAGACTCTACGAAGTCGACGTCAGCTAGTGAAAAACGTTATCCTGGTTAAGTAATATTACTTAATGTTTATGAATCATTCATCATGGGAATAAATAATTTAACGGATAATTACGCAACAAGTGAAGGAGAGTTATTATGAAAACTAAAAAATATTCGATAATTGGAAGTACATTATTAACAACTGCTCTATTACTAGGAGCATGTGGGGATAAAGAAGAAGTAAGTGACGCACCTTCTAATAGTGACATGCAAAATGAATTTGGGTTTCAATCTTTTGATCTAGATATCGACACAGCTAATCAAAAAGATGCAATTGATGCCTCATTTGATATGGATGTATCCGAAACGGAAGCAGAATATGAAAATAAGTTAGCATCCAAGAAATTGACTGGTGATGAAGCATATGCTGAATTGGAACCAATCTTTAAAGATCTTGCTCTAACAAAAGATATGAGTAAAGAAGAAGTGATAGAAAAGGTTTCTAAAGCTTTCGGAGTGGAAGATTATACAGAATTTGATCTGGAAGTTGAATTTTCAGATGGAGACGATCAAGAATTTTCGGATCGCAAATAAATAAGGAATCTAAGCCGTGATTAAATTCACGGCTTTTTTTGTTGGTGAGGAAACTAAGCACATAGATTTTTTTCAAGTAACGTAAGGTGTGTCGTACTTTATATTATAAGTGAGATAGAGATTTTGGGTTGTAAAAGGTGACCGCTAGCCACATCTTGCATGAGCCATTTAACTGAGAAGTTTTTACATTAAAAAAAGCGCAACGTTCTAGTCATTACTCGCAACATTGTATAGAATTCGCGCAACATTCCCATTCAAACACGCAACATTATTGGTCATTTGCGCAACGTTGACAAAGATGAGCCATAATCGCCTTTATCTCATGTTAAGTATACTTGTTGTTTTAAGAATTAGTTGCTTTCATCGACAATTTAGTTGCTCTCAGGTTGATTTTAATTGCTTTCGTACTGAAATTAGTTGCTCTCAATAGCTATTTGATTGCCCTTAGCCATTCTTTGGAATTTCGATCCACGGTGTGAAACCCTGCAAGAGCGTTAGCAACGTAGCGGCACGTCACTCGCCCGACTAAAATACAGCGGTCACCTAATAGAACTCTCTACGCAGCATTATCCCTATGTTGTGGGTTATCCCACTCATTGTTCCCATTTGCTAAATTGGACCAGAGTCAGGTATATTTTTGTGTGAAAAAAATATTGTTATGAATAACATAATAGTGTATTATACACAGTATAAATATAGTGTACGACATATAGTATAAGTAAGTGAGGTGGAAAATGAGTAAATTAATCAATTCATTAATAACAGAATTACGTCGAGGGACTTTAACACTTGCTGTATTGAGTCAGCTTAGAACCCCCCAATACGGGTATTCTTTAGTTCAATTGCTGGAAAATTCAGGAGTATCAATTGATCAAAGTACGTTATATCCTTTGCTTCGTCGTTTAGAAAAACAAGAGTTGGTCGAAAGCAGTTGGGACACAACAGAAAGTAGACCAAGGAAATACTATGTACTAAGCGAGTATGGAATAGAAATTTTAGAGCAACTGAAAGAAGAATGGGAAAAAGCGACAAAAGAACTTCAAAATTTATTGAAAGGAGATGTGGAAAATGCACCTGATTGATATTTATATACAGGAAGTGACGCGCAGACTTCCTGAAAAGAACCGGGAGGACATTGCACTGGAGCTAAGGTCAACGATTGAGGATATGTTACCTGAGGATTACACAGAAAAAGAAGTAAAAGAAGCTCTTGAAAATTTAGGTAATCCAGCATTACTTGCAAGTGGATACGCGGATCGACCAATGCATTTAATAGGTCCAAGATACTTCGATATGTATACGACTTTACTGAAAATGATTATTCCAATAGTTGCGGTAATCGTATTTATAGTTGTTATTACGGAGAATATTTTAACTTACAATGGGGAGGAAGCTATACTCGGTACAATTCTTACTATTGTCGGACATAGTATTTGGGGAGTGATTAGCTCAGCGATTCAGACATTTTTCTGGATTACAATCGTGTTTGCTATTTTGGAGAGGACGGACACTTCAAAGGATAAATCGCCATTAACATCCAATTGGAAAGAGTGGACTTCAGATGACTTGAAAGGTATACCGTACATTAAAAATGAAAAGAAAATTTCTAAAGTTGAAGTATTCGGTAGTTTACTCTGGATTGCAATTTTTGTTGCCGTCTATTTCAATGCGGTACATTTAATTGGCGTATATGAAAATGTAGGTGGGAAACTACAATTCATCATTCCTACTTTCAATCAAGATGTATTACATGCCTATACGTTTATAGTACTCGCTGCCATTGCGGTAGAAATCATATTAGTGTTTTACAAATTTGTCACTTCGCAGTGGACTCGAAAAGTGGCCATTTTGAATACAGTACGACATGTTGTATCTACTATTGTATTGATCGTTATACTCAATAATAATAGTTTGGTGAATATAGAATTCTATACGTATTTAGAGGATTTGTTTCATTTTACATTTGAGCTTCAGGGTCCAGTAAAGTTAGGAGTTATATTAATTAGTATCGTTTTTGCTTTAATTGATGTGATACAAGGATTTCGAAAAGCGAACATTCGATAATAAGGAGAGAGGCTACGGTCGCTCTTCTTTTTTCGTTGCTAATGTTACAAAAACATTAAAAAGTTAGTAGGAAGTTTATGTTGGGTTAATAATGGGGTATCACATATATAAGACGAAAACTAGGAGGAAATACGATGAACATTGAATCAAATCGACGAATTGAAATAGCTCGTTCAGAAGAAGAGATGTATGAAAAGTTGGAACTCCTGCAAGAACAAGGATATGCGGATAGTGATATCCACGTAATATCGCAAGAAAATAATCATTTATATACTTTAAATCGACACTCTGAGGTAACGACACACGAGGCAGGAACATTTATAGATAAATTTAAATCTTGGTTTACTGGTGAAGATGCTATAACAGAAGGGCTCCGGAAGCTAAATTTGTCTGTGGAAGAAACGGAACGCTATGCGGATGAAGTTTCAAGAGGGGCGATTCTTCTATATACAGATGTACTAACGTTTGCAGATGACCCGTCCATTGGTAGCTACGATGCACCACCAGATCGTTTTGCTCGCGGAGAAACATTTGCCACGGATCCATATTTAGTTGGGGGAGAAAAGCGTATTTCTCCGGAACAATATGAGGAAAGAAGGCAAATAAAAGAGAAGCTGGATGAAATTCCACCAAGAAATCGACTATACTAACATCGACCCCTTGCATACTTGCAAGGGGTTTTAGATAGGCAGTTATGTATGAGATAATAAACAGATTCAAACAAAAGTAAGGTGGGATAAGAGATGGACTTCGTAGCGATAGATTTTGAGACTGCAAATAGTATGCGTTCTAGTGTTTGCTCCATCGGTATTGTGAAAGTAAAAAATGGTAAAATTGAAGAAGAAATACATACATTGATCAACCCATTAAGTGAATTTCATTATTACAATACGAAAATTCATGGAATTACAGAATACATGGTACATGATGCACCAACATTTGAGGAATATTGGCCAAACTTTAAACAGTATATCGATGACGAAACAATCATTGCACATAATGCAAGCTTTGATATAGGAGTACTACGCGACTCTTTAAAAAGAATTCATGAAGTAGAGCCAAACTTTCAATATGGATGTTCTTACCGAATTGCCAAGAAGGTTTGGCCGAATTTGTACAATCATAAACTTTCTACAGTCGCCAATTACTTAAGCATTAGCCTGAGACATCATGACGCTCTTGAGGATGCTCGAGCTTCGGCACTTATTACACTCGAAGCGTTGAAAAAAACGCAGACAAGTTCTATCCAAGAGCTATCTACTTTGCATAAGCTTAAGTTTGGAAGCCCTACTGCTGCAAATAATAAAACGACTCGCGCTAGAAAGAGTTCTGGAGATGCATCATTGCACTCAATTGTTGCGGAAACTTTTCCGCTTAATACTAAGCATCCATTTTACGGAGCAAATATTGTATTTACGGGAAAAATGGTATCCATGACAAGACCGATAGCTGCACAATATGCAGCAAATTGCGGAGCTATTTGTAAAGGACAAGTAGATGCGACAACAAACTTCCTAGTAGTTGGCGATCGAGATTTAGAAAAATATCGACAAGGTATTAAAAGTACAAAAATGCAAAAAGTAGAAGCATTGATTGAAAAAGGATACCCAATCGAAATTGTCGGAGAGCAGGATTTTTTGAAATTGGTGAAGATCAACCAACTGTGAGAACCAACCGACATACTTAATAGGATAGTCTTAACTAAGCCACTTACTATTGGCTTAGTTTTTTTACTGCTTGGGAAAACGTGAAAATTCTACGGAAAGATAACTTTCTTCAAGTAGCATAGGATATGGCACTTTTTATTTTGTATATAAATTAGGGATAATGCCTCGTAGAGAGTTCAATAAGGAGGCCGCTATGTTTCCGCCAGACGAGTGATGAAGCCACTACGTCGCTGACGCTCGCGTAGGATCTTACAATGTCGCGGAAAATTCCAAAGTATGGCTAAGGGCAATCAAAAGTTATTGAAGGCAACTAATTTCAGTACGAAAGCAACTAAAATCAACGTGAGAGCAACTAAATTGCCAATGAGAGCAACTAATTTCTCACAATAGCTCTTTACTTGGATTGAGACGACTATGATTTCGACATATTATAGGAACAATATGTCGAAAAGACCGCCGATTTCTCCTGGTCGGCATCTGTTCGATTAGTTTATCGTATTCAAAGGCTAGATTGTCACATCCATCCATTTATTTTTAATTTTGGACATTGATAAGTCAGTGTTTTTTCATTGATTTTCGCTGCAGGGCGGCGACTCCGAAGGGATCAAGTGAGTAAGATGAGACTTCACAACGTACGCCTAAGCGGCGGTGAAGGCTCATCACTCCCCCCCCCCCGGAAAGCGTCCGTCCTGCAGCGAAAATCACAGTGGACGCTAACAGAGCAATATAATACGCATTATCCCTATTACATGTATTATGCCTTTCATCCCATCTGTTTGCTGTATTGGGGCAGAGATTGGCATGTACGCTTTTTTTATTTTAAAAACATACTTTACCACTTGGAATAATTTGATTATGATGATAGATAAGAAAAGAGGGATAGGAAATGAATATCGATCATTTGGAAGCATTTATGTATGTCGTGCAGTTAAAAAGCATTCATAAAGCAGCGGATGCATTGTTTTTGTCCCAACCGACTGTGACAGCAAGGATTAAGACATTAGAAAGAGAATTAAATATACAATTATTTGCGAGGCATGGCCGAGGACTTTCACTTACGGAGCATGGAAGAGAATTCATACCTTATGCAGAACAAATTATTCAAACGTATAAAGAAGGGAAAAAAATAATGAAGGCAAGAGATAGTCATGAAGAAGTGATTATCGGCGCCAATGTCATTACTTCACAATATTTTATTCCTTATGCATTGCCATTGTGGAAACAAGCTAATCCTCAATTACGTTATAAATTTGTCTCTGCGCCAAATGATATTTTAATTGAAAAACTTTTGCAGAAACAAGTAGATGTTGCTTTTATAAAGGATACGGCAAATGAAAGTCTTCAAAAAGAACAATTACTAGATAATTCCGTAAGACTAGTTGCTTATCCGGAGCATCCTTTGTATTACGAAGAAAATATAACGCCCATTCGATTGGCAGAAGAACCAATGGTGTTTTTTGAGTGTGGAGCTTTTGACTGGAATCGAATACATAAACTCTTTGAAGTGGGTAAAGTGGAGCCGCGGATTGAATTTCAAGTGGATCATTTAGAAGTAGCGAAATCCATTATTAAAAGTCGTTGTGCCATTGGATTTTTACCTTATTTATGCATAAAAAATGAACTAGCCAGTGGAGAGTTGATCGAAATCGATGTTGCCCATTTGATTCAAATAAAGCAACATGTCTTTCTCACTTATGCAAATCAAGACGTAACGAAATGGCAATTATGGAAAGACATCAACCAATCTGTTGAGAGATTTCAATTGCATCAATAGACTTTCTCTATCAATACAATAAATTTTTCTATCAGTAAACGTATTGCAATTCACCTAGATAAAGTGTTAGCATAAGACCTAATAAAAATACATTAATCATATCAGTTAACTTGGTTTAAGAATGGGAGGATTTCACATGACGAACAATAGAAAGATTAGATTTGGTGCAATCATTCATGGAGTAGGCGGTAACATTTCAGGGTGGAGGCATCCAGAAGTTCAAACAAATGCGAGTGTAAGTTTGGACTTTTATAAGCAACAAGCTCAAAAGGCAGAAGAAGGTAAGTTTGACTTAGTTTTTATCGCAGATGGATTATTTATCAATGAAAAGTCGATTCCACATTTTTTAAATCGTTTTGAGCCTTTGACTATTTTATCCGCACTTGCTACTGTAACTTCACGAATCGGTTTAGTAGGTACCGTGTCTACTTCTTACAGTGATCCGTTTACAGTTGCTCGTCAATTCGCATCTCTTGATCATATTAGCGGTGGACGTGCGGGATGGAACTTAGTGACGACACCTTTAGAAAGCACTGCACTGAATTACAATAAAACAATCGAACAGCATCCAGATCATGCGACGAGATATAAAATTGCAGAAGAGTATTTAGAAGTAACAAGAGGCCTTTGGGATTCTTGGGACGATGATGCCTTTGTTGGGGATAAAGAAAATGATGTGTTTTTCGATACATCCAAATTACATCATCTGAATCATAAAGGGGAATATTTCTCTGTACAAGGACCGTTAAATATTGGACGTTCGAAACAAGGGCAGCCAGTAGTATTCCAAGCGGGATCTTCCGGACCAGGAAAGACAATTGCTGCAAAGGGAGCAGATGCTATTTTTACTATGCATCCAACGCTTGAATCTGCAAAAAGTTTTTATAACGATGTAAAACAACAAGCTACTGAATTCGGACGTAATTCGGAAGAGTTGAATATTTTCCCGGGAATTTCTCCTATTATTGGGGATACGGAAGAAGAAGCAGAAAAGAAATATGAAGAGATTGTTAATTTAGTATCGATTGATCGAGCTTTGGCATACTTAGGTCGTTACTTCGATCATCATGATTTTTCTCAATATCCAGTAGATGAAGCTTTTCCAGAGTTAGGCGACATTGGGAAGAATAGTTTTCAAAGCCATACTGATCGTATTAAACAAGAAGCAAAAGAGCAAAACCTTACTCTACGTCAAGTTGCATTAAGAGAAGCAACGCCTCGTTCAGAGTTTATCGGAACTCCAGAAAAGATTGCAGATCTAGTACAAAAATGGTTTGAAGAGCGCGGTGCAGACGGCTTTATCATTGCAACACAGGCGCCTAACACATTAGACGATTTTGTCGAAAAAGTTATCCCAATTTTACAACAACGCGGTTTATATCGTGAAGAGTATGAGGCGGATACGTTGAGAGGAAACTTAGGTCTTCCATTTTTGGAAAGTCGATATGCGAAACAGCTCGTTTAATGTTTTAAGAGAAGAGGGATAAAATGATTTCCATTTCAAATCTTCATAAAAAGTTCGGGAAAAATGAAGTTTTAAAAGGAATAAATATACAGATTGATAAAGGCGATGTCATCTCTATATTAGGTCCGAGTGGCTCTGGAAAGACTACATTATTGCGTTGTCTAAACTACTTAGAACGACCAGACGAAGGTATTATCACGATAGGTGATGTAACAATCGATTCTAAGAAAGTGCATAAAAAAGATATATATCATTTACGAAAAAAATCAGCCATGGTCTTCCAAAGCTATAATCTATTTCAACATAAGACGGTTTTACAAAATGTGATGGAAGGATTAGTCGTTGTTCAAAAAAAGAATGTGAAAGAAGCACGTGAAATTGCATTGGAAATGTTGAAAAAAGTAGGATTAGAGCAAAAGGTAGATGCATATCCTCTTCAATTATCAGGTGGACAACAGCAACGGGTGGGCATTGCTCGAGCTTTGGCTCTAAATCCAGAAGTGATTCTTTTTGATGAACCAACATCTGCATTAGATCCCGAACTTGTAGGAGAAGTATTAGATGTTATTCGGAAAATCTCTAGAGAAGGTATCACAATGATTATTGTGACGCATGAGATGAACTTTGCACGCGAGGTGTCTAATAAAGTTATTTTTATGGACGGTGGCATAGTTGTGGAAGAAGGAGTTCCTAATGATATTTTTAGAACACCTAAAGAAGACCGTACAAAACAATTTTTGAAAAGGATGACACCTGAGCTAGAGTATTCCATATAAAAACGAAGTATGTTAATCCGGGAGGAAAGTTTATGAGTTATAAATTAGGAATTTTAGATCAAAGTCCGGTTGTTGAAGGCGTATCTAACTACGATACTTTGCAAAAAACAGTAGATTTAGCTCAGAAAGCGGAAAGCTGGGGGTATGAACGATTTTGGGTATCAGAACATCATAACTCAGATACAGTTGCGGGTTCATCTCCGGAAGTTTTAGTTTCTTATTTGTTGGCGAAGACAAAAACGATTCGAGTAGGCTCTGGAGGAGTTATGTTACAGCATTATAGTCCGTACAAAGTAGCGGAAAATTTTAATGTGCTATCTACACTTGAACCAGGAAGAGTAGATCTGGGTATTGGAAAAGCGCCGGGTGGATTACCTCTTTCAACAAAAGCATTGCAATATGGAACAGTGAATACAGGGGAAGACTTTGAAGCAAGGCTTGCTTTTTTACAACAGCTTATACATGATAATGTTCCCCAAGAGCATGAGCTTGCTAGTATTCAAGCAACTCCGATACCCCCTGTAAAACCGGAAACGTATTTGTTAGGCGCAAGCCCAAATAGCGCAAAACTAGCGGCAGAGTTAAAAGTTTCATATGCTTTTGCTCGATTTATTAACGCGGATAACGAAATCTTGAAAGAGGCTGCTAATTTATATCGAGCGATTTATCCAGAAGGAACTTTTATTGTTTCTGTTACGGTTGTTACAGCACCTACCGCAGAAGAAGCGAAAGAACTTGCAAGTAACCATAAAATTATCAAAGTGCATTTAGCAAGTGGTCGTACATTATCATTACAAACTGTAGAACAAGCGGAAAAGTTCGGGGAAGAGTCTGGAGAAGCATATGAAGTAAAACAATACGATGCGAATATTATCTATGGGACACCGGAGCAAGTGAAACAAACTTTAGATGAATTACATCAAACATACGGGGTAGATGAGTTTATCTTGCATACTCCAATTCCTAATCCGGAACAACGACTTCGCTCTTTTGAATTATTAAGTCCAAAAAATCTATTGAAACAAGCAGTTCATGCTTAATATTGGAGGAAGAAAAAAATGTCACAAAATCTATCAGTAGTCGTATGGTCCAAACAAGGATGTAGTTATTGCAACGAAGTGAAGGAATATTTAACAGAGCAAAATATTGACTATAAAACAGTAGATGTTACGAATCATGATGAATTCCGGGATATTTTAGATACTAAATATGGCATTCGTCATGTACCAGTTGTTGAAATTGGCGAAGGAAATGTTTATAGAGCAGTAACTGAGGTTGGGTTAGAGCATTTAAAAGCAGCTTTACAGCCAGCACATGTATAATTTTTGGTATAAAACCAACTAAACTTATAAGAAAAGAGGATATATATTGAAGAAAGTATTAACACTTTTATTAGTGATAGCAGTAGCTTTACTAGGTGCATGTTCCTCAAAGGAAGCAAGTTCAAAAACATCGGAAAGTAATTCAGATGTACAAAAAATTATAGTTGGAACTGGTACGCAATTTCCGAATATTTGTTTTCTAGATGAAGACGGTAATTTAACTGGTTACGATGTGGAATTAGTACGTGCAATTGATGAAAAACTAGAAGAGTATGAAATTGAATTTAAAACAATGGATTTTTCTAACTTAATGTTGAGCTTAGAAACAAATAAAATTGACTTTATTGCCCACCAAATGGAGGTAAACGAGGAACGCCAAGCAAAATTCTTGTTTAACGAAGTACCTTACAATGTATTTCCGTTAAAAGTAACGGTTCATCAAGATAATGAAAATATACAATCTATCGATGATTTAAAAGGAAAAAAGATTGCTACTACTGCTACTAGTAACGCAGCAATCTATATGGAGAAATACAATAAAGAACATAGTCTAGGTGCTGAAATTATTTATACTTCTAGTACGTCGGATGTTGTTAATCAACTTCGCACTGGTCGTGTAGATGCAACTATTACAACTCCATTTGCAGTAGACTTTTTAAATGAACAATCTGACGCACAACAAAAAGTTGTTGGTGACACTTTACTTAACTCAAAAGTTTACTTTTTATTACAAAAGGGTGACACAACACTTCAAAAACGTATTGATGAAGCGTTAACTGAGTTGAAAGAAGATGGAACGGTAAGTGCACTGAGTGAGAAGTGGCTAGGAGCGGATTATTCGGCAGAATTCTAATCCTTCTCCAGCAGATGGAAGGGAGTAGAATGGATGGGAAAAGTATTTGATCCTTCTTTAATTATTGAATTTATTCCAACATTAGTGAAATATCTTGGTATAACATTAGAAATTTTAGTTGCATCTATTATTTTAGGAACAATCATTGGTATAGTAGCTGCTATACCAAAGTTGTTCCATATTCCGATATTAAAGCAAATAGTCACACTTTATATATCGTTTATAAGAGGAACACCGATTATTATCCAATTATTTTTAGTGTTTTATGGGTTACCTGCTATTTTATCGCTCATAAATATTGATATTACTAGAATGGATGCATTATTTTTTGTAATCATCACTTATTCATTGAGTAATGGTGCAATATTTGCAGAAATTTTCCGAGGAGCGATTTCTGCTGTAGAATTCGGGCAAACAGAAGCGGCTTATTCTATTGGAATGACTCCTTTTCAAAACTTTACACGCATCATATTCCCGCAGGCGATTCGCGTTGCATTTCCGAATATCGCAAATACTGTTATTGGTTCATTGAAAGACACTTCATTAGCTTTTACCATTGGAGTAATGGATATGATGGGAAGAGGAGAAACGATTATCGCTGCTACTGCACATGCTTTAGAAGTTTACATCGCTTTATCTGTCATTTATTACATGGTCGTATTAATACTAGAAAAAGGATTTAAAGTATTTGAGAAATATACAAATCGTTATCAGGGAACAGATGCTTCGGTTACTTGATGAATCAATTACGCCTCGGCGTAATTGCGTCCAAATTTTGAATTGCGCTTGAGGCCTACAGGATGTAGGTCATGCAGTCGTTGCGACAGGACGTCGCGAACTTAGACTGCCTTCCTCGACTCCTTTCAAAATTTGTGACATCCGCCGGAGGCTTCACTTGAATCAGCAGGGAGTTATTCCCTTTGATTTAAATGCATCTTGGCATTCAATCCACTATTTATAGAAGTGAAAGACTTCTGCTGAAGCAAGTGAAAGGAGCAAATAACTATGGTAATTGATATTCCATTTATTTGGGTGGCATTTAAAGAAATTGCAAAAGCTATACCGTTAACTTTAATGCTAGCCATTGTTCCGGTTATAATCGGTTTCTTTATAGGTTTATTAGTTACGTTAGTACGAGAGTATAAAGTGAAGGGGTTAAGTTCGATAGCTAATGGCTATGTATCATTTTTCCGAGGTACACCAGCGATTATGCATATTATGCTTATTTATTTTGGTATTCCGATGCTTCTAGATGGCGTTATTAACTCTTTCAATCTACCATATGAAACAAATAAAATACCAATCTCTTTATATGTAATAATTGCATTATCACTTACAGCAGGTGCGTATTTATCTGAAATTATTCGCTCGGGTATTTCCAGTGTATCAAAAGGCCAGATGGAAGCAGCTTATTCTATTGGTATGAGTACTCTCCAAGCTATGGGTAGAATATTGTTACCTCAAGCTTTGGCGAAATCAATTCCAAACTTCACAAATCTCTCGGTTGGATTTTTACATACGACTTCCATTGCTTTTTTAGTCTCTCAAAAAGAATTAACTGGAATGGCTAATATTGTGGCATCATCCAATTTAAAGTTTTTAGAATCATTTATAGCTGCTGGACTGATCTATTGGGGAATCTCTATCCTTATGGAAGGTATTTATTATTTGATTGAAAAGAGAGTAAGGCAATACAGTAAGGGTGGGGTAGTTTAATCTAGGATTGAAAACGAACTGATGGAGGTTTTGCAATGACAAGTGTGCTTACAATAGATACATTAAAGGAAAATGAAAAAGAAGCTGTTGGTCGATTACTAGTTGAAAGTTATGCACAATACAAGGATTCATATGCCAAATTACAAGATTGGCTGGATTACGCATCAGATTTAGCGGCTTCTGTTAATAACCCAAATGTAGCCAAGTTTTTAGTTGCTAAAGATGGGGAAGAAGTGCTAGGCACACTTCAGTTATTTTCCGACTCAGAAATGGCTTACAACAAACCTGATTTAGAAATCTACTCCCCAATTATTCGTATGCTTGCTGTTAGTCCCACTGCAAGAGGGAAAGGAATTGCACAAGCATTGCTCAAGGAAAGTATCAATTATGCACACGAAATAGGTGCTAAACACATCTATTTACATACAAGTGATAAAATGTCCAAAGCAATTCGCTTGTATGAATATCTAGGTTTTAAACGTGACACGTCGAAAGAGTTTAATAAATTGAATTTCCTCGTAAAATGCTATCGATTGGATATTCAGAGTTTTTGAATCTCAGTATAAGGAGGAATAATATGCCAAGCATCATTACAATCGATACATTGCGAGAAGCTGACAAAGAGGCTGTAGCGGAGTTATTAGTAGAAAGTTATAGACAATATGAAAGTGATTTTAGTACAACGGTTTGGCAGGTGTATTTGGAGAGTATTAAGCGATCACTAAATAATCCTGCGATAGATAGAGTTTTGGTAGCAAAAAGTGAAGGGGAATTGTTAGGGACGTTACAATTATTCACGAATTCAGAAGCTGCTTATCAAAGGCCGGAGATTGGCATAGTTGATCCGATTGTGAGATTGCTTGCGGTAAGTCCGGATGCAAGAGGAAAAGGGATTGCCCAAGCGTTATTAAAAGAAAGTGCGAGCTACGCAAAAGATAAAGGGGCCAACTTTTTATACTTGCACTCAGGTGCTAATATGACCCAAGCGATCCGTTTATACGAACATCTTGGTTTTAAGCGAGATGAATCAAAAGATTTTCATAATGCAGATGTACATGTGAAATGCTTCAGACTAGAGTTATAACAAATGAAAGGGGCGTATTTCAAATGACCAAAAGTTTTTATTCTGCCGTTCAAAGTAGACGCTCTATTTATGGTATTAATGATGAAAAGATTATTTCAGATGAAAGAATAGAAGATATAGTAAATTTAGTCGTAAAGCATACACCTACTGCATTCAATTCGCAAACAGGTCGAGTTGTTGTGCTATTAGGTGAACAACATAAAAAGTTTTGGAAACTAGCATTTGAATCAACGAAACAAGGACTGGCAGAAGAAAAGATAGATTCTACTAAAAAACGCTTTGAAAGCTTTGCTAGTGGATATGGAACAGTACTGTTTTTTGAAGATTATTCTGTTGTAGAATCATTCCAAGAAAAATTTTCAAGCGTAGAGCATTATTTTCCTGTTTGGTCTCATCAAGCATCAGGTATGTTGCAGTATATCGTTTGGACGGCATTGGAACAAGAAGGACTTGGAGCAAGTTTGCAACACTTCTATCCGGAATTTTCAAAAGAAGTGAAAGAATCTTGGGGTATTCAAGAAAAATGGGAACTTATTGCTCAGTTGCCATTTGGCAATCCTATTTCGCCACCGAAAGAAAAACTGATAGAACCAGTGGAACAGCGCGTTGTTATTGTAAAGTAAACAAGAATGGGAGTGTACTTTTATGGTAAGTGTAAATGTAAATGCAAGTACTGCACAAGATGAATTCAAAAAGGCGTTAGGAAATTATCCAACGGGTGTAACGGTTGTAACAACCTTTGATGATGCAAATAATCCAATAGGGTTAACGGTCAATTCGTTCGCTTCTGTTTCGTTAGATCCTTTACTCATATTATGGTCTATTGATAAAAAGTCAGGTTCCTGTCCTGCCTTTATAGAGGCAGAAAAATTTGCGGTGAATATTTTGGCGGATGACCAAGCGGATATTTGTACTTTATTTGCTTCTAAAGTGGAGGATCGTTTTAGTCAATGTAAATGGGAAGAGTCGGAAAGAAACTTACCTGTGTTGTCTGGTTCTCTTGCCCAATTGGAATGCAAAACTGCCAATCAAATTGATGCTGGAGACCATATCATTTTCATTGGAGAAGTAATCCACATTCATAATGAAGATAAAAATCCGCTACTTTATCATAGAAGAAATTTTGGTCCAATACCTGAAGAATTTTATAATTAATTATTGTTTGAATTCAAGGTGTGTACTATTTTTCTCTGTTATACTTTAGAATGAAAATTTCTAATAGTAAGGGAGAAAAATATGCGAATTAAGACAAGGCTGATGTTGGTTACATCCATTCTAGTCATATCTATCATTGTTGTTGGTGGATTTGCAACATGGAGTTTATCTCATACAGTAGCCAAAAATAATGAATTAAATACGCTCATGGAAATGCAAAAAATAGCGAAACAAATACAGTACCGCCTTGCAGGTCTTTCCAATGATGAGCGTGCGCTGCTTTTAACGGGCGACGATACGTATGCCAAGCAAATGGAAGAAAAGTCTAAAAATATTCAAGAACAATTCGATAAAATCATCGCTATATCGAATACATCTTCCACTAAGAAAACGATAGAGACTATTAAATCGGATTACGAGCAGTTTTGGGCACAAAGCCAACTGGTCATTCAAAACAATGCGATAAATCGAAAGAAGTCAGAAGAAATTCATTTTGGGGAAGAACGAAGAATTCGAAAAGAAGTGTTAGATCCATCGTTTGAAGCATTCATCGAACAGCTAGATAGTAAAACAGCTGAAGTAGGGGCAAGTTTGGAATCTCAATCTACGATAAGTCAAGTGGTTTTGATCGGTATTTCTCTGGTAGCAGTAGTAATTGGCATCGTTTTGAGTGTAATACTACTAAAAGCCATATTAGTACCTTTGCATCAATTAAAGGAGCAAATGAATGATATTGCTAGTGGAGATGGGGATTTAACGAAAACACTTTACGTAAAAAACAAAGATGAGCTTGGAGAAGTAGCAACTTCTTTTAATCAGTTTCTTACTTCTCTAAAAGAAATGATCCAGCAAATTAGTTTTTCCTCTGCGCAGGCAGCTTCTTCAGCAGAAGAATTTTCAGCTAGCGCAGATGAGTCGAAACGAACATCCAATCAAATTGCAGGAAATGTCCAAAATGTTTCGATAAGCATGGGCGATCAAACAAAGATGTTGAACGAAAGCTCCATTGCTGTTGAGCAATCTTTGCATATGCTACAAAGTATGACGCTTCGAACGGCAGAAGTGTCAGAAGAAACAAATGAAGTAAGCATACAAGCTGATAGCGGGGAAAAATCAGTGCAAGAAATCGTGACCTCGATGGAAGTCATTCATCAATCTGTAAGTGCAACTGACAAAAATATTAACTCATTGGCTGATGATGCTATTAAGATTGGGGAAATTACAACACTCATTAATGATATTTCCGGTCAAACGAATTTACTCGCTTTAAATGCCGCAATTGAAGCAGCTAGAGCAGGGGAGCATGGCAAAGGATTTGCTGTTGTAGCAGAGGAAGTACGTAAATTAGCAGAACAATCAAGCGAGTCAGCCAAGCAAATTCAAGCATTGATCACTCGAATCCAAGGAACTACGAATGATACTGTTCACACAATCGAACTAGTAAAAACAAATGTAGACAATGGAATCCAATTAACATCTGTTACCTCTGTTCAATTTCATGAAATTATTCGATCTATTTCACAAGTTTCTGGAAAAGTACAAGAAATTGCAGCGGCAACCGAGCGACTGACAACGGACTTTACGATGGTTGCGCAAAAATATGGAGAAGTTTCAGGACTATTCAAGGAGAACGCTGAAAGTACACATGAAATAGCCGCAGCTACAGAGGAGCAGTTAGCGTCGATGGAAGAAATTCAAATGGCTGCTAATTCTTTAACAACTGTATCAGATGCATTAAATGAAATGGTGCGACAATTTAAAATGTGACGATTGAAAACTTCCCGCTAATTGAGCAAATAGGCGGGAAGTTTTTATATAAAAGTTATACGTTAGTAGAAATCTTTTTGATAGTAATTGCCGCGTTGACACATGTTTGTGTGCCTCCTGCATTTAATAATAAGTCGAGATGGCTAGACATGGATGTATGATTTCTAAGGGTTAGCTGTGTATTATCCTCTAAACGAAGAATTTGGATACCGATATTCGGTGCATTACCGTACTCCGCACCAAAGGTCGTATTAGTTACTTCTATACCGTTAGCAAATAGGGTTAATTGATTTGAGTGTTTGCCTGTAACGTGATAGATGATTTCGTATATCCCGCTATGTTTAATCGTAATTTTAGACTCTCCAGAAGTATGTGAAATTCCTGGGGTTAAAATGCCGTTTGAATCGAAGGAAATATCCTCTTCCTGATGAATACGTTGTTCACCAATGTTATAAATGTATGCAAATTCAGCAATTCCGCCTGGTGAACCTTGTGCCCCTGTTTTTCCAGTAGGACCCTCTAATCCCATAAATCCTCTAGGACCTCTTTCCCCACGCTCTCCTGGTGGACCTTGAACCCCCGGAGGACCTTCAGGACCCATTGGACCTCTTCTGCCTCTATTGGTATGAACTCTGCCACATTTACTACATGGCTGACTATTATCCAATTAATTTCACCTCCCCTATTGATTAACCTATTCATTAAAGGAGAGAGGAATTGGACTTTTGTCAGTAGTTCTTGGGTATGTTACATTTCCTCGGGTGCTTTTATACCAAGCAGTCTAAGAGATTCTTCTAAAACTATAGCAACTGATTGAACGAGTGCAAGACGATACGGCAAATGATTGGAATCCTTCATGATTTGTATATTTCCGTAAAATGAATTAAAGGTTTGCGCCAAATGCACGGCATATTTCGCTAGTAACGATGGATCATATTCCGCTGCAGCACGCTTAATAACAGATGGGAACTGCTGGAGTGATTTCATGACTTCCCACTCATAATCATTTACTTCAGTAACCTCAAAAGTGTTTTGTGCAGGTGCTTTTCGTAATATGGAACATGCTCTTGCATAGGTGTATTGTACATAAGGACCGGTTTCACCTTCTGTTTGAAGCATTTTCTTTAAGTCAAATTCGATGTCATGCTTTCGGTGTTGTTTTAAATCACTAAAAATGACAGCGCCGACACCTACTGTTTTTGCCACTTCTTTTTTATTAACCAATCGAGGATTTTTTTCTTCGATTGTTTTTTCGGCTAGTAGAATTGCTTCAGTTAATACTTCTTCCAGTAAAATTATTTTCCCTTTACGAGTCGATAACTTTTTACCATCTTTTAAGATAAGACCAAAAGGAATATGGTGTATAGTATCCGCCCATTCGTATCCCATTTTGTTTAAGACGGTTTTTAATTGGGAGAAGTGTAAGCTTTGTTCATTTCCTACAACATACAATGATTTAACAAAATCATATGTCTGTTTACGATGAATAGCGGCTGTAATATCTCTCGTTGCATACAAGGTTGCACCATCGGATTTTTTAATAAGGCAAGGTGGTAAATGTTCCCCAATTTCGACTACTAATGCACCATCAGATTCGATTAATAACTTCTTTTGTTGGAGTTCTTCTACAATCGGTTCCATTTTGTCGTTATAATAAGCTTCTCCACGGTATGAATCAAAGGAAACTCCAAGTAAATCATAGATCTTTTGGAATTCTTTTAGTGACTCCGTTCGAAACCATTTCCAAAGTGCCAATGCTTCTGTATCTCCATCTTCTAACGATTTAAAAGCCGCTCTTCCTTGGTCATTTAAAGAGTCGTCTATTTTAGCTTCTTCGTGAAAGCGAACATAGAGGGCTAATAGCGTTTGGATAGGAGCCTCTTGTACTTCTTTTTCATTTCCCCATAGACGATAAGCTACTAATAACTTTCCAAATTGAGTGCCCCAGTCGCCAAGATGATTAATCCTAACAGGTTGATAGCCACTTTTTTCATGTAATAAAGCGATAGAATTTCCAATGACCGTAGATCTTAAATGTCCCATCGAAAACGGCTTTGCAATATTAGGTGAGGACATATCGATAGAAACAACGCCTCCAGCACCCACATCGGAAGAACCATATTGTTTTCCTTGGTTATGAATGTTCGTCAAAATGGAATGGGCAAATGTCGATCTTTTCATAAAAATATTAACGTATCCATTTACTGCCTCCGCTTTTTCAATACTTTCATCTTGGATAATTACAGCAAGTTCTTGCGCAATAAGGATAGGAGACTTGCGAAGCTTTTTAGCTAACGGAAAACAGGGCAGAGCAAAGTCACCCAAGTGCGCATAAGTAGGAACTTCAATCATATTTTCAGCAATTGCCTCAGACGTAAAGCTTTGAATAATTTCCACTATCTTCTTTTTCATTTGAACTCCTCCTAAAAGTATTACGGGTGCCAGGCACCCGTAATACTTTTGTAATAATTACAGATTACTGGAACAACAAAAAAAGCTTTCGTCTCATTAAAAAATGAGACGAAAGCTTTACTTCCGCGGTACCACTCAATTTGCCTATTTTGGCCACTTTCTCCATAACGGTGAGTCTCCGGCTTTTTTTAAAAGCATCTCCAAAGTGCGGTTCACAACTCTTCTTAACTAGGCTTACACCGTCCCTAGCTCGCTTAATAATTCGATGTTGCTACTCTCTTTTTCTAAGATATTGTAATTTAAATTACCAAATGGAAGAAGAAAAGTCAAATTGTTTTGAAAAAAGTCCTTAGGGTATAAATCCATGTAGGAGTGAAAAGCTAACGATGACATAACTAGAAAAGAGGGAGTTTATGGATTCTAATATTTCCTACGGAGATGATTATAAATTTATACCAGCCACATCAATTGCGAGTGGAACAGGAATGGAAGTTTTACCAGGTATATATTATCATACTATACAAATTGTCAACATTTGCTTAGTTGGAGAACCTGGATCAAATGAGTTTGTATTAATTGACGCTGGGATGCCACACTCAGCTGACAAAATTACCTCTGTTATAGAGGAACGTTTTGGTGCAGATAGTCGGCCACGCGCTATTATTTTGACGCATGGTCATTTTGATCATGTAGGTGGCATTGTAGAATTAGTGAATAAATGGAAAGTTCCCGTATATGCTCATTCTTTGGAAATCCCATTTTTAACTGGAACAGAAAGCTATCCTGATCCCGATACTAGTGTAGAAGGTGGAATGATTTCTAAAATGTCTGCTATGTTCCCAACAGATCCGATAAATTTAGCCGGTAACGTAAAAGAATTGCCTTCCGATGGAACAATACCTCATATGCCTGGTTTTAGATGGATACACACACCTGGTCATTCCCCAGGGCATGTCTCTTTATTCAGGGACAAAGACGGAGCATTAATCGCAGGGGATGCATTTGTTACTGTTAAACAAGAATATTTGTATAAGGTTTTAACACAGGAACAGGAGATAAGTGGACCACCGAGATACCTTACTACCGATTGGGTAGCGGCGAAAGAATCGGTAAAAAAATTAGCGGAATTAAACCCGAAAGTTGCGGTTACAGGTCATGGATTACCAATGTCAGGTGATTTGTTAACAAGTAGTCTAAATGTACTTGTGAAAGATTTTGAACAGATAGCTATACCTGGCTATGGAAAATACGTGGATAAACCTAAACAGTAAAAATGCTACTAAAGAGGATTGTTCATAACTAATTTGCCCATTATAAAAGCAGGATAATATTTTTATTATCCAAGCAATAAAAATAAAAACCAGAACTATTACGAAATAACAAATTAGTGTTTCGAAGGATAGTTCGGTTTTTTTATTTATTTTACTTCTTTATACCCGTTGAAGAACTTGTATACTCACTACTTTTTTGGTAGAGTCATTGTTCATAACAGGATATTCTTCCATAATCCAGTTAATGGATAGTAATTGCTGTAAGGCAGGGAAATTCTGAGATTCTATTGCTAGATGGTGGATTCCCGTATCGGATATTTCATAATCTTGTCCAGCAATTTTATTGAATTTCATTTTTAAAAGGTTTTTTAATCCATTCATTGTGAGAAACTTTACGTTATATCCATCTGCTAACACAGATTTAAAACCATTTTTATCTTGCTCAAATAACTTGATAAGCTCATTAAAATCAAATTTTGGTTTTAAATTCTCCCAATCACTGCTATCTTTTCTCTCCAGTCGGTCCAATATTTCTTCATTCGAAATACCATTACTACGTAGTACTTCAATCATGTAAGCATCCATCATTGATATTTTATTACTCTCCATTTCTAAACCCCCATTATAATAACAAGATCCTTATCTAATTATAACAGAATGCCAACATGCGAATTGAGTGGATGACTGGCACCTAAGAAAAAGTTTCTTATTATTCAAACAAAAGATACAATATGAGTACATATCAACTATTAAAAACTCCAAAGAAAGGGGCATGAAGATGACATTTTCCATTGTTGGTTTCGATCCACAAGCAAATGAATTAGGGGTAGCGGTGGCGTCTAAATTTTTATGTGTTGGAGCAGTAGTACCGTATGCGAAAGTAGGAGTTGGGGCAATTGCGACACAATCATGGGCTAATTTGGAATATGGGAAGCACGGTTTGGACATGATAGAAAAAGGATTTACACCGGAACAAGCGATAAAAGAGCTTACTAGAAACGATAATAGGTCTACTTATAGGCAAGTTGGAATTGTTGATGCCAAGGGAAGAAGTGCAACATTCACTGGTGAGGATTGCTATAACTGGGCTGGCGGTTTAGC
Organism: Psychrobacillus sp. NPDC096389; assembly: GCF_044762855.1. Taxonomy (NCBI): domain Bacteria; kingdom Bacillati; phylum Bacillota; class Bacilli; order Caryophanales; family Bacillaceae; genus Psychrobacillus; species Psychrobacillus sp. NPDC096389. Next base: position 148,818 of record NZ_JBIWFB010000001.1, read on the forward strand.
AGGGGAGAACTTTGCTATACAAGGAAATATATTAGTAGATCAACGTACAGTAGAGGCGATGAAAGCTGTATTTATACAAATGGATGGATCCTTAGCTGAACGCTTGTTAGCAGCTTTACAAGCTGGAGAAAGTGCAGGTGGTGATAGAAGAGGAAAACAATCTGCAGCTTTATTAGTCGTAAAGGAGAATGGCAGTTATGGCGGTTATAATGATCGCTACATTGATCTTCGTGTGGATGATCACAAAGAACCAGTACATGAATTAGCTAGATTGTTGAAACTGCACAGACTTTATTTTGAACCGGCGATGCCATCGGATATTGTGCCGATTGAAGGGGAATTGGAAAAAGAAATTCAAATTATCTTATATGAAAATGGTTATTTAGATAGAGGGTTAACAGAACAGGATGATTTGCTAGATGCCGTGCAGTCGTATCATTTAATAGAAAATTTTGATGAGCGGATACAAGAAAGAGGATTTATTGATTTAAAGGTGCTAGAGTATATGCGGATAAAATAGAAGATTTTGTTGGGAAGAGATATGTTTAATAAATTTAGTGAGTCATTTATACTGTATTTATGTTGTGGTATACTTAAAAAGTACTGTTCTTACTAAATATGGGCCAAAAAAATTTCCGGGATGTGTAAACGATGTTAATCTCTTTCAAACCGAAAAAAGAAGATATTGAACAATTCAAGCAAAAAATAGATGATTTAAATTCAAAATTAGATAAGAAAGAAAATGAATTCCAGATTTTCTTGAATGAATTGCATAAAGAGTTAGTTTCTACAATCGACCAACATGACCATGTTAACAGTCAGCATGCTATTTTAGGGGAAATGGTTGGGCAAATCTTAACGGAATTTAATCGAGTGGAAGATAGCACAGTTAAATCGAATGAAATATCGGATAGTGCGCTAGTAAAGGGAAATTCTTTAATTTCTTCATCCGACGAAATGGTCACTTTATCACTTGAAAGTAAGCAAGCAGTAAATTCAGTAGAAAAATTAATCGACAAATTAGGGGATCAATCTAGAAAAACTTCTTCTAGTATGAATCAACTAGGTGAACGCTCTAAGCAAATTCAAGAAATCGTTAAAGTGATTAGTGACATTTCAAGTCAAACAAATCTCCTCGCTTTAAACGCATCCATTGAAGCCGCAAGAGCAGGTGAGCATGGAAAAGGATTTTCAGTTGTGGCGGAGGAAGTACGAAAACTTGCAGAAACAACAAATACTAGTACGGCTGATATAGCAGATCTTACAAAGAAAATTCAAGATGAAATTACAAAAGCAGTGGAAGACAATCAAAATAATATCGGATTGGTAAATGAAGGAATTCAAAAAAGCGCCGATACGTCTGAACAAATTAACTCTTTACTACAAATCATTACAAATGTACAAGAGGAAGTAAAAGAATTACTTAACTCTATTAAAAATCAAAAAGTTTCTAATGAAGATGTTATAAATAAGTTTCATATTACAACTGTTTTATTCGATCAAACGAAAGAAGTGTTAATGAATCATATAGATGAATCAGAAGTTGTGACTGTCAAACTATTAGATGCAGTAGATAAAGTAAAAAACTTCACTTCTACAGAAGTGTAAGCAACATACATTTAAGAGCCTAAAATATACTTTAGGCTCTTTTTGTTAAATTGTGCGGGTGCCTTGCACCCACACAATTTAGTTGGTCGAGCTATATTTTAGGGAATGGCTTTCTAAAGGTTTATTCATCTTATCCTGTATGAACAATGCTGCCGCATGAAGCTTATCCGAGTTTATATTGGTTTGTATACCCATGCCGGTTAACATGTAATTTAGATCATCTGTCGCCAAATTACCTGAAGCACCCGGAGCATAAGGGCAGCCACCGAGTCCACCTATGGAACTGTCGATTTTCGTAATGCCCATCTCTAAGGAAGCTAATACATTTGCCATTGCGGTTCCCCGAGTATTATGAAAATGCATAGCAATTTTATCAGCTGGATAGCGTTTAAGAAGCTCTTCTAATACAAAGTTCACTTGTAAAGGATTAGCAATTCCAATAGTATCGCCCAAAGATAACTCATCGATGCCCATTTCAAAGAGGGAATCGGACAACCGGATTATCTTTTCAATTTCTACATTTCCTTCATAAGGGCAGCCAAATACAGTTGATATATAACCTCTTACTGTTTTGTTATTTGCAATACTTTCACGAACAACTTCTGATAAGACAGTTTCAGTTTCTGTAATTGTTTTGTTAATATTTTTTTTGTTGTGCGTTTCGCTTGCTGAGATAAAAACAGACACTTCATCAATTTTACTTTCCAAAGCGCGCGTTAGTCCCTTCATATTCGGCACAAGAGCCGCATAAGTCACTTCATCAAATTTATTAATTTGCTTAGCTACAAGCTCTGCATCTGACAATGCCGGAATCCATGTTGGATTTACAAAGGAAGTCACTTCTATATAGCTTAATCCAGATGCAGAAAGCAGATTTATCCATTCTATTTTATCTTCTGTTTGGATAAAATTGCTCTCATTTTGTAATCCATCTCTCGGTCCTACTTCTCTAATATGCACTTTTTTAGGAAAATTGTGTTTCACCATTTTGTATAACCCCTTTCAGCTACATACCGAATAATGTCATCATAATCCAAGTAGAAGCATAGAAAATCATAAACTGTACGCCTGCACCAATTCCAAGAATTCGATTTAATAGACCTCCAACCGCAGCCACTGTGAATGTTAATACAATTCCTACAAGTTGTGCCTCATGGAAGGCAAGAAGACATGCAAGTCCTATGAACATTGCAACGATAGCTTCTTGGCTGACAAACTTCATTACAAGAACGGAAGCTTTTCTCGCGTAGTTCATAGAAAACGGATATGCAATTAGAGAAGCAACAACTAGCCCAATCACCCCGTAAAGGAAGAAATCCCATGACGTTAAATACGTATGTAGATTATTAATAGGATCTACAGTGAAAACTGGTGGTGCGTTAAATAACGGAGATCCAGGTCCTAATGCTACAGGACTCAATGGAATCCCGAAAGCAATAAGCGGAATAATTACTTCTGCAATATAAGTAGATTCGGTAACACCATTCATAACTGCTAAGCTAGTAGTAGACTTTTTATAAGTTCCTTTCGTGCGAGAACCAACGATTTCCCCCATAAGAGATGTCATACCAACAGGACTAAAAACAAAAGTCAAAGACGAAATAAAAGTAGTAATAGAAGTGAAAATCTGTTGTCTACCAGTAAGTATTTTTAATGGATTTGGAAAATATCCTTTCCATGACTTTGTTTCAGGTGCCAAGTTGTATTCTTTAGGCTTATCCCGTTCAATTGTTTTTCTAGCATTTGAAGAAGTAGCAAATAATAAATCACAAAATATAGGACCAATTGCAATTCCTAAAAAGAAACTAATGGATAAATGTTTATCCAATATACTAAAGCTCATTAAGTCTAAACTTTTTATAAAGAATGCAAAAGGTATGATCATTAAAACACTTACCCATTTTCCTTTAGAGAAGTAAGCTATTAATATAGCAGCAAGTGTGAAAATTATTCCGGTGGATGATTTAAAAAAATCAGCGAATTGCCCTAAAAACTGTCCTAATAAAACAGCTGTTGGCAAAGCGATGAATGCTCCGATAATTCCCCCAGAAATCATCTTTCTTAGTGCAATATGGGGCATCCCCATTCTTCGGAGTGTGTTCGCGTGATCTATCAACGGAACTGCAGTTGTATCTCCTGGAATACCCATTAGCGCAGTTGGAACGGCATGTGTTAGATGTTTTGCAAGAACGGCAGCCATGAAAAATGAAAATACAGCTGCTGGAGGAGCACCTAATAGGATTACCAATAAAGTAAGCGGTACCATAATTGCTGTCTCATCTGTACCGGAAATAAGCCCTAATAAAGAAAAAACGATTGCCCCAATTAAAGCGAATAAAATTGCTGTGACAAGTAAACTCATTTCTTCTGCTCACCTCCAAGTGCTCTAAAACTATTTAATACACCTAACTCTTCTAATTCTTTTTTAGTAATAGGATCGCTTTCGATTAATCTCAATTCTTCCACAGGGTTCAATTGCAAATCCTCAAAAACTTGTTTCATGCTTTCAGAAGATGTTTCTTCTTCAATTAACACTCTTTTTGCTTTAAAAAGAATAGAACAAATAACTAGAGCTAAGACACTCCCTGAAATGCCGAGTAGTAATGAATAGGAAGCAACCATATTATCGCTGGCAATAGAAGGGAAGAGAAATAGGCCAATATTATAGCCCCCTAGACTTACGCCAACACTTATAAGGACTGCTATGAGTAAATGGTTTGGTAAAATAGTATCTCCTAGTATTTCTAAATACGTTTTCTTCTTTTTATTATCAAGGTTCAAATCAGATTTTGATGTTTCATGATTTTGTGACATCTTATTCACCTCTTTGAATCGATTGAGTTATCTCTAAAATACGGTCATATCTAAGATCTTTTTCTTTAATCGCTTGAGCAACGATTCTATCAACATCAGATTTATCTGCCCCTGCCATTACTGCTAAATTTCTTGCATGAAGGGACATATGTCCTCTTTGGATACCTTCTGCCGAAAGGGCACGTAAAGCTGCAGCATTTTGTGCCAAACCGGCAGCAGCTATGCAACCCGCAAGTTCTTCAGCCGTACTAACTCTCATTATTTTAAGAGCTGCTTGTGCAACTGGGTGTGTTTTTGTAGCGCCACCGACAATACCGACTGCCATAGGAAGCTCGATAGTTCCTGATAAGTTACCATCTGCATTAATCTCCCATTTAGTTAAAGATTTATAGTGACCAGATATAGAAGCGTAAGCATGCGCCCCAGCTTCTACAGCACGTGTGTCATTTCCAGTTGCTAATACTACAGCAGAAATTCCATTCATAATGCCTTTGTTATGAGTCGCGGCACGGTAAGGATCAAAGTCTGCAAATTCGAAAGCGCTTACAATGTTTTCAACTATTTCTTTGCCCCCCAGAGCTTCGCTTGAAAATACTGCTCTTGCTCGAACTAATCGACGGTCTGCAAGATTAGAGATAATACGAAGTACAACTTTTCCTCCAGTAATTGTTTCAATAGTTGGTGTCACGGCTTCTGCCATCGTATTGACTGCATTCGCTCCCATTGCATCTTTTGTATCAACTATAAGATGAATTACTAGCATAATCTGATTTGTGGTAGGAATAATATGGACTTCTAAGTCTTTCGCTCCTCCACCTAGAGATACTAATGTAGGATCTTTTTCATTACAGTAGTTTAAAATCTCTTCTTTATGTTCAAATATCTTTGCTCTTGCTGCATAAGGATCTGCAATATTTAGTACTTGGATTTGTCCGCGCATAATTGTCCCACTCATGGATGTAAAAAAACCACCAAGCTCATATGCTGCTTTAGCTGCGTTACTTGCTGCAGCTACAACGGAAGGTTCTTCAGTCGCCATAGGAATGAAAGTGTCTTTTCCATTTATTTTAAAATTTGTAGCAACTCCAACTGGTATCCCAATTTGTCCTATGACATTTTCAATCATTGAATCTGCTAAGTCCATCGATAACGGATATTCTCCAGAGAGAGAATTTATTTCATTTTCTGATAAATTACACCCCTTTGTAACAATATCAAATCTTTCTTTTGTTGATAAACGGTAAAAGCCTGGAATTCTTGAATTAGACATACAGTACACCCCTTCTTTTTGTGTAATAGTATTCAACTAAGTTGAATGCTATTACACAAAGGTACAATAATAATTATTAATTGTAAATACTTAAAATACATCTTATTCAGAAAATATTAATTTATTTATAATAAGATTAGAAAAAGAGGGAAGGGGATCAGTACGAAGTATACAAGAAGGCGACTGCTGATTTTTATAGTCAAATAGACAAATAAAATCAGCACGATAGAATTATTAAAGAGTGTTTCCTTGGATAAAAAGAGTTAAAACCTTTGCTTCCGTATTTTTATCGGCTGAAAGAAAAATATGAGGAATATTACCCTCGAAATATGCGCTATCTCCTGGTTCTAAGAAATATAATTCACCATCATAATATAAATTAATCGAACCGGATAAAATATAGATAAATTCGTCTTCTATATGGGTAAAGGGTTCTACTAAATCTGCTTCGGGCAATACTGTAACAATTACAGGTTCTATTTTGCTAAATTGGTTACGGTTTGCAAGTGCTTCATATGTGTAGCCTATTTCTTTATTTCCAAGCTTTAGCTTTTTTTCGTTGTTTTTGACGATGGCTAATTTATTTTGGTTATTTGCTTCTAAAAACCAAGATAATGGAGCATTTAATTCTTGAGCGATTTTCGAAAGTGTCGCAACAGCTGGAGAGGCTTGTCCATTTTCAATTTTTGATATATGACTCTTTGTTAAATTGCATTTCTCAGCCAGTTCTTGTTGCGTAAGTGATTGATTTAATCTAGCTTCTTTAACTTTTTTACCTATATGCTGAAGATAAATTTTACTCTCCTCCTAGTGAGTTCTACTATTAATAATCAAATAATACTATTAATGCTTTAAGTTTGTAAGTAGGTATAGAAAAATTCTAACTTCTATTTTTGAAGTCCCCCGAATAAAATGGAGCGCATAAATGACACAGCCACTTACGCGCTCCTAATATTAGTTCTTACTTATTTAATTTTCTTGAATTTCCACTTCTTTGATTTACTATCGTAGTAAGCACCTTCTACAGTAGGTTTTTTACCTCCTGTAACAATGATGAAGTAGTCTTTAAAACCTTGTGTTATTTTATTATTTTTGCTATCAAAGAAAGCGATGTCTTTCAACTTTAGGTTATCTTTAATCTTCTCTTTGTTCTTTTCTTTTAATAGACCTGGTGGTACATGATAATCTAAGTGAAGTGTAAATTCACCACTCTTAGCAAGTGTATGAAAGTTCCTTGCAGGGATAGTGAATGTTCCGGTAATAAGTGTAATGATGACATCTTTATTGGCCGCGTCTATTTTCTTTGTAGCTGCTTCTGTGAAACGAATATAAACGTTTCCGGCATCGTGCAATACTGACCCGTCTACTGTGATAACAGCTTTAGAGGTATCTACCTGCTCAGCGGTAATTACTGCTTCACCAGCCTTATTAGATTGAACAGTGACGTTAATCGTTACTTTATTATCCCTGTAGGTTGCGGTTATTGCTGTTTTTCCAGCTGCTTTTGCTGTAATCGCACCTTTTTCTACAGAAACGACTTTCTTATCAAAGCCACTGTAAATTGCTTCTGCAGTTACGTCTTTTGTTGAAGTAGAACCATCTTGTTTGGTCGTAGTTTCTGTTAATGTAATTTGTTCCGTTTGACCTGATTCTAATTGTGCAGATGTTTTATTCGCTTTTAGAGTGTATGTTTCTTTTTCGTTAAATTCAACTTGGACTAAAACAGGATCGTGATCAGATGCACGACCGTGAATATCCATGTAGTTCGCGTTAATGTGAATCATGTCTACAGAAGTTTTATCTGCTAAATTATTCGTTACTAAAACATGGTCTAGAACTTGGTTGTTTCCTTGATAGTAATAAGAAAAACGTTCACCAACAGGCACTTTTTCTACCATATTCGTTAAAATGCCACCCTTAAGAGCAGCAAGGGTAGGGGTGAATTCAAAATCATTCATATCACCAGCTACGACTACGTTTAAATCTGGATCTTTCGCTTGACCAGCTTTGATGAAGTTATTAATCATAGTTGCTATTTCAATTCGCTCTGCTTCCGAGACTAGATATGGAGGTTGATGTTTCCCAAATAAAGGCTGATCTCCGCCTTTAGAATTTAAATGTGTTCCGATAACAACCACTTTTTCCCCTTTGAATTCAAATTGAGCCGCAAGTGGTTTACGCGTATTAGGTAGGGGGATGTCTAAAATACGACCTGGATTTAACGTTAAGTTACCATTTTCATCCCAGGCTGCTTTATCAGTTGAGCTACCTTTTATACCTTCTACTAAAGTGACACGTTCTGGATTGTACAAGTATCCTACTCGAATATTCCCACCTGGTTGTCCACCATCTCGATCATACTCAGGTGCGATGTCTGTCCATTTGTAAGTCGGACCACCTTCAGAAACGATTGCAGCAATTAAGCGTTCATAACTCGCAGATGCATCTGTATTGCCAGAAGCTGTTGGTCCATCATTATCTTGAACTTCTACTAATGTAATAATGTCGGGAGATTTCATATTTTCCACGAATGACTTTGCGATTCTCGCTACTTTTTCATCAGGGGTATTTTCTTTATTTGTTGAAAAGTTTTCCACATTGTAAGAAGCTACTGTTAGTTTATCTTCTTTTGGTTCAATATTTGTTATTACTTTAGGTTTTTCAATCCGAGTAATTGGCGGAAGAGAGGATTCTTCTGTCCATAGCTTGAAATTTCCAAAACCGTAGCCCATTACACCAACAATATTTTCTGTATAATAGTCACCAGATTTTGCGTCATAGTTTTCATTATTAATATCTACAAAAATTCGCTCTGGATTGTAGTCATTAGCTGATATATTAACACCGCCTAAAACATTGAATACTGTATTAGTAGAATTAGCTGCTACTACAGCAACTTCACCATATTGTTGTGGTCCAACTACTTTTGCATTCGGAATGGCGAGTCGCATTAATTCAACAGATTCCCAAAAATCGATTCCATCCTCTAATGGATCAAATGAAGTTAATCCGTCATTGTCGATTATTTCGGTTGGCGGGAAAATATCTTCCCCGATAACTAAAGGAGTAGGGAGAGCCGCTGTTCCACTCTTTGTAACAGTTGTCGCACGAATTCTTGTAATTGGTAAATCATTTGCTTTCATATCCGAATAGCCTTCGTAATACCATTCCTCTACAGTTCCTGAAACTGCTACTAAATCGCCAACTTTAAGTCCGTTTGAAGCTTTATTAACAATGATTGCTTCGGAAGTAGTATTGTCGTCATCCGGATTAATGTCTTGAATGACAAAGTTTGCTGAGTTATACAAGTGTGTTACGACTCCATTGATGTTTTGTACGCTTGCACCTTCATAAGGAGAGAAGTGCCCGTTTCCTTGAATGTCGCGAATAATAAGGTTATTTGACTTCAGTACATTGTAGGTAAAATTGAATACATCAGAAGTAGTGTCACTTACAGCAATTGCTTTAATTGTTGTAGTTTTTGTTAATTTAATAGGGGCAGTGTACTTTGTACTTTCCAATGTAGGAGTCGAGCCATCTAGTGTATAGCGGATAGTCGCACCTTCAATTGGTGTCATTAAAGAAATTTCTGTTCCTTCCGAAATAGTTCCAGGTAAAACATCCGTGTAAACATCGGGTTTATTTACTTGTTCAAAGCTTTCTAAACCGAGTGTTTTCACCTGATAGCTTGTATTGAATTTGGAAGCGATACCAGAAACATGTATTAAATCGCCATTTTTATATTGCTTGATGAATGTCTCGTATTCTAATCCGTTTCGGTTATCATTTCGAATAACAACAGATTCACCATTTTCATGTGTTGCAGTGAATTCGAATGTCCCGAAGTCATTTGTTTTTACTAAATTCGAGATGGTAGCGTTATTTAGTTGAATACGTTCTGCTTGAGTCTCTTCACTCACTCCAGTCGGTGTAATTTCTTGGGCTGTTGGAAGGGTATTTCCTGAAGAAATCTTTGAAATTTTAGTCGGTTGGATTTGAAGTTCTCCACTGTATGGACTTACTTTTCCTTCAAGCTCTACAATATCTCCAGGATTTACATCTGCTGAATTAGTAAAAGCGTAAATTCCGGCTGTTTCATCTTGGATGTAGAAACCTTTTCCACCCCAAAAACCAGTGCCTGTTGTTACTGTTCCCTTTACTTTGATTACTTTATTTGCATCCGTTATAGCACGAGCAGCAGCGATATTTTCTAGTTCCTCCACTTCAGGAGGAGTTGGTGCTTCTCCGTTTGAAATAATCGTGTATGCACTTGCATTTCTCAGTCCCGGAACACTGAAATAGGCGGATAATGTGCCAGTAATTGTAACTTTCCCTTTGAATAAATTAGGGTTGTCCACCAAATTTAAAGCAGCCCGAACTACACCGGTTGGTAATTGAACCGGTAATATTTTCGATGCGTCCGTTTCGTTCGGAGAGTCGGCAAGCCCGACATTGGTTGCTACTGTAAAAGGTGCTTCTTGATCATAAGTAGTTCCAGAGCTTGCAGTCCCTACGATAAATCCTTGAACAGTTGCCGTACCGGTATTATTTGCGATGGCATCAGCAACAGATATAGGTTCTGCTGCTTGCGCTGTTGGTGCAGCGATAAACGGTAAAACCATAGTTAATACTAACAAGAGAGATAGGGCTACCTTGCTGAAAACGTGATTCTTCGTGTCACTTTTTGTCAACTAACTCACTCCTTGGCATATATTGTTTGATGCAAATAGATTATAGCAAAACAAAATTAGTAAAAAGATAAGATATTGTAAAATTTATAATATTGAAACGAAAACAGGAGGGAAGTATGTAACGGGAAGATTTTTGCTGTGAAAATATAATTATGGTGAAGTGAATACAAAGTTATAGATATATGAGAAAAGATATCAGAAGGTAAAATAATAAGATATTCTTTATAATTCCTATTTTTTTATTACAAGTGCCTGGCACCTGTAATATTCCCAAAATGAATTAACTGTTTGCGATTAATGCACGGCATATTGTGCTAATAAAGTGAGGTAGCTATTTTCAGTTGTGCGCTGAGTAACAGTTGGGAACTGCTCGAGACATTAATGATTTCTCATTCATAACTATTTAATTCAGTAACTTTAAAAGTGTTTTAGTAAGGTGCCTATCATAAAATAGAATATGCTCTAGTATAGGTGTATTGTACAGCCGGACTAGTTCCGCCTTCTGCTTGAAGTATTTTTTAAAAGCGAATTCTTTAAGTTTCTTATTATTCAAACAAAGGATGTAATATGAGTAATATCAACTTTAAAAGAAGGGGGTACGAACATGACATTTTTCGTTGTTGGTTTTGATCCACAAACAAATGAATTGGAGGTAGTGTTAGCATCCAAATTTTTATGGGTTGGAGCAGTGGTACTGTATGCAAAAGCAGGAGTTTGAGCAATTGCGACACAGTTTTGGGCTAATTTGGAATATGGAAAGCATGGCTTGGACGCTGGAAAAAGGATTTACACCGGAACAAGTAATGAAAGTGTTTACTAGAAATGATAATATGTCTAGCTATAAATGTGTTTCATCTTTCAACTTTTTTGTTCGATCAAACGGAAGAAGTATTGATGAATCATATTGATGAATCAGAAATTGTGACTGTCAAACTGGTAGATACAGTAGATAAAGTAAAAAAATTCACCTCTACAGAAGTGTAAGCAACATACATTTAAGAGCTTGAAATATCCTTTAGGCTCTTTTTGTGTGGGTGACTGGCACTTAAGGGTTATTTGTTGAGCTTCCATACAGCATAATTAAGACCCAATGCAAATGCAACCCACCCAATATACGGCACCATAAGCGCTCCGGCAGTCTTATCTACTTTTTGAAACTCATATGCAGTTAAAGCTATTAAGGCAAGCATTGCAGTCATTTCGATTAATGCAGTACCTCGAAGACCCCAACGAAAAAAGAGGAATGACCATAAAAAGTTAAGCCCAAGTTGTAAATCATATAAGGGAATTGCCAAAGTATCTTCTTTTGTGCGATTTACCTTTTCATCTGCTCGATATTTTGCTATACCCATTATAGTGTAAAGAGATGTCCACACGATTGGGAAGGTAGCGGCTGGAGGAGCAAAGGATGGTTGTGTTAGTTTTTTGTATTTACTTTGTGCATTTCTGTTCGCTAACCATCCAGTAATAGATCCTCCTACAACAGGAACAAGAATGCTAAGTGCTAATCGTTTTTTATTAATACGTCCATCTACTTTTAGAAACTCCATACTGCATACCTCCTACTATTTGTTACTCGTATTATTCCCCATTTCACAAAGTAAAACCAAGAAATTATTTACCGTATCTATTTTGATGGAATTGTCAGAAATGGTAGAATGGAATAAAAACTAAATTCTGGAGGTCCCTATGAAACTAAAAGTTTTACATACAAATGATGTGCATAGCAACTTCGACAACTTTGCAAAAGTCGCAACACTTATCAAACAACATAAAGACGAAAATACAATTGTATTAGAAGCTGGAGATTTTGCCGATTTTAGAAGCATTGAGCTGCAAGGAACAAGAGGGATAGCTGCAATCGAGTTACTAGAGAATATTGGTTACGATGCACTAACTATTGGAAATAATGAAATGTTCAATGGAGTGGATACACTTGAACATATGGCCAGTAGTAGTTCGTTTCCCTTTATTAGTAATAATTTATTCAAAAAAGATAAGACGGAGATTAAAGGTGTAAACAAGAGTGTTATTCTCGAAAAAACTGGTTTGCGAATTCTTGTTACTGGTTCTTCCCCTAATATGGGTGTTTTCAATGATGGGCTTGGTATTTCCATGACCGATTATAAAGAAGCAATCATAGAAGAAATAAAAAGAAATGCAGGGAATTATGATATTTGCATACTTTTAAGTCATGTAGGGACATTTGCAGATGAGCCACTTGCGCTGGAGATTCCGGAGATAGACGTTATTATTTCGGCACATGATCATAAACTTTTTGCCGAAGCGAAAATAATAAACAACACAATCATGAATAGTGCAGGAAACTATGGCGAGCATTTAGGAGTTCTAGAGCTTGAAATTAATGAAGGGAAAGTAAAGTTGCTTAACTCCTTCACACTTTCTTCCATAGATGTCGCTAAAGATGAGCAAGTTGTATCTATATTAAAAAGAAATAAAGAAAAGGCAATTGATGTGTTGAGTCAACCGCTTTATACAATACCTCAAGCTCTATGGCATGATGTGCTCGAGGAAAATCCCATGACGAATCTAATAGCGGAAGGGTTAAAGGATATGTTGCAATGCGATATTGGACTTATTAATAGCGGTATTTGTAATGCAGGAATCTTTCATGAAATGACACGGAAAAAACTGATAGAGACTTGCCCATCGCCATTAAATCCAACTTCTTTCGAAATTCAAGGAAAGTATATTAAGGAAGCGCTAGAACAATCTTTAGATGCGCAAGTTTGTCTAGCAGATGGACGCGGACCAGGTTTTAGAGGGAAGTTCACCGGTAGACTACATATAGCTGGAGCGGAAATAGTACATGATGGAAAAAAAGTTCAAGCCGTTTATGTGAATGATGTCCCTTTAGAAGACGAAGCCTGGTATACAGTGGCTAGCTCTGACTTTTTACAAAGAGGTTCAATCTATGAAAGCCTAGCAAACAATCGAAATGAAAAATATCTTGCAGAAGAAATTAAAGATGTTATTCGCTTATATGCGGATAAAGAAGAATTTATCGAGAAAGCATACGTGAATAGATGGAAAGAGACCGTTAAATTGGAGGCACTATAATGCGTAATCAATCGAAAAAGATTAGACAAAGAGGAGTCGTCATAGGGCAACTCCCTGTTGGGAAAAAGAATTGTATTACCGATGTTGCAGATGTCAAAGTAGGGCATGTCACATTAGACTATTCTTTAGGTGAAGGGGAATACGCATGCACTGGAGTGACGGCTATTTTGCCGCACGGAGGTAATTTATTTCAACAAAAAGTAGTAGGTGCAAGTTACGTACTTAATGGTTTTGGGAAAACAACTGGTCTTGTACAAGTGGAGGAATTAGGATTAATAGAATCGCCCATTATGCTGACGAATACATTTGCTGTTCCTGCAGTTACTCAAGGGGCATTAGAATATATGTTAGAAGGAAATTCGGAGATAGGAGATACTACTGGAACGATTAACTTAGTTGTCGGAGAGTGTAATGATAGCAGGTTGAACTCTATCCGTAAATTGCCAATCGAACCGAAACATGCTGTGGAATGCATACAAAAAGCTTCGACAGCTGTTGCTGCGGAAGGTGCAGTAGGTGCTGGCAAAGGGATGATTTGTTTCGGATACAAAGGTGGTATTGGATCTTCCTCCCGTCTTGTTGGGGATTATACGATGGGGTGTCTAGTACTTAGTAATTTTGGAAGAAAAGAAGAGTTTCAAAGTGCTCACTATAAAGTGGAGGAGCAAAATGACGTTCCAACTTTTCCAAAACCGGCTGATGGTTCTATAATGATTGTTTTGGCAACCGATGCCCCACTTAGCAGTAGACAACTAAAGAGGGTAGCAAAAAGATGCGGCATCGGACTTGGAAGAACGGGTAGCCACTTTAGCAATGGCAGTGGGGATGTCGTGATTGCATTTTCCACAGCAAATAAGGTTGCTCATTTTGCTGAAGAGAGCATAGAAACTAGAATCCAACTAAGGGACGATCATCCAATCATGAATGATCTGTTTCAAGGAGCGACTGAAGTAACGGAGGAAGCAATCTTGAATTCATTGTCCCAGGCAATTACCACAGAAGGACGAAGAGGGAATATTGCACATGCTTATCCATTTGAATGAGTGTGCGGTTTGTAAATTTTATGATTGAGTTGTTATGAACAAAAGGGGGGACAATTGGATGATTCCAGCTAAAGCAAATTTTATTTCTACTGCTGCCATAAGAGAAAAGAGTGTGGACTCGATCGTCGATTGGTTAAATCAGCATCAACAATCGTTTTATATACTTGGCTCCTGCTATTTCGGTAATCCTCAACAAATCGAAGAGCTTTTTTATCGAACCATTTTAAAAGTACAAAAGGAATTGCCTCATTATAAACATAAAATACGATTCGAAACATGGGTGGCATCGATTTTCTTGCATAACTGCCGGGAGCTTTCTCGTGATAGAAGCTTGCAATTTTCTGCAGAAAGTGAACCTCGTCAAGGTGTCTTTAAGGCACTGGATCAATTGCGACAGGATGAGAAAGCAGCGATAGTTCTTACATACGTACAACAATTTTCTCGCGAAGAAGCGGCATATCTTCTCCAAGTTTCAGAGATGAAGATGAAAGAGTTGTTGGTTTCCGGAATTCAGTCACTTAAAAATGAAATATGGCCCGGCTCAACCTTTCATGGCTGTGAGGAATATCAAAAGGATTTCCTCGATTACTTAGAACAAACAATGGAACGGTCGAAAAAAATTGAGTTAGAAGTACATATTTACGGGTGCCAACAATGTCAAGAAGAGTTGGCTTCTTTGCAGGATGTCATAGACACTCTGTCTAAGCTTACTGATAGAATAGAAGATTTACATATGCCAATTCATTTCATGGAAAATGTCAAAGGAAAGCTAAAAGAAAACGACAAGCAAAGACAGCACAAGCACAAGAAACGTAAAAGAATGGGACTTGTTTTAGCAAGTGTATTCGTAATATTAATAGGTACAGGTTTCTTTACAGGGACGTTTGCCAACCTCTACTATTCATGGACAGAGGAAGATCCGCAACTGATTTCCTATTTACAAAAAGGTCTTGGTCAAAGGCTGAACCTGGAAGCGGAAAGCGAAGGGGTAAAAATTACGATTAAGAGCGTAATTGCTGATGATACTCAGACACTGGTTTTTTATGAAATTGAAGACACAGTGGAAGACAGTCAATACATGATGAATTATGGTAATGGAATTTACGTAGGGAATGAATATGAAATTATGGACAGCGGAACATATTACCCAAAGTATTATCCACCTGATCTTGAATCAGATGAAAATAACAAAGAAAAGAACGTATATCGAGGGAAACTAAGCTTATTGCCACTTAAAACGGAGAGCGGGACAATTGAACTCTCCATTGTAAATATTCATAAATTGAGTCGTGATTCCGTTGGGCAGCAATATCTTTCAGATCTCGGTAGTAGTGCAAATAAATCAGGTGTATGGGAATTCGAGATACCTGTAACCAAACTACCTTCCACCGAATATACACTGAATGAAGTAATAGAAATCGAGGGGATTCCAATTCGAATTGATAAATTAACGATTGCCCCGACGGTGACGATTATTCAATTTGGCATTAATCACGAACAACGAGAAAAACGGATAGATTTTCTGGAATTTGACAGCCTGGAAGTGAACGGTACGAAAGTGAAAGCTGATGTGTACGGTACCTCTTATGTGGATTCTCAGCAAGATGCGAATTGGAATACGCTTCAGACACAATTTGATCCTCTTTTTGGTCAAAAACCGAAAGAGGTTAACATTCAACTTAAATCTATCCAGTTATCCTTTGAAGACATAAAAACAATTGAATTGGATGTTACATCAGAACGTCCTCAAACTTTTGAATATGCAGGAAGCACAATCTCCATAGAAAAACAGGAAGATGAATCATCTACCAAATTTGTTGTAAGCAATCATGAAGTAAAGAATCGAGCCTACGAGTGGTTCAATTTCAATTTTCTGAATGAGAATGGAGAGGTACCTGGTGCAATGGAGATGGATTCAGAAGTAATCATTGTGGATAAAAACGGGGTAGAATATGATATGTATCAAATATCTTACCCGAATGATGAAATCGAGCAGCCCCATTATTTCAATACACTTCAAAGTGCTCGTTTTCAAGGTGAAGAAATGATTCCTAAAAAACTTGAGATTTACGGATATCAAACAACGAAATATTTAGATGATGTTGTGAAGATTTCTTTGGAATGACAGGTGAATTAAATATAATAACTACAATTAGACGTAAATTCGATTCCAATTAGATAAATAGACGGAAAAAGTCCGCTTAATTAGTAATTATAAATAAAAAGGGCTTAAATAAACGGAAAGATTCCGCCTATTGACCCGAAAAGCATGAAAACGGGGCATTTTTTCTTGCATAATCGGAAAACCTGCCCTTATTTACTCGGAAACTAGCTCTACCCTGTATACAACCGGACAATCTCCGCTTATTTTTCTTTCGCTATATGTTTTGTGCTGATGGATGAGCGTTCTTCACAAGGGGAATCAATTTAGTATAATTAAAATAGAGTAGGCGTATAAATAAAATCATGTACCTACTCTATTTGTTTTGCTCTTGTGCCAATTTAAAATGAGTCTCATTCAATAGATTGTTGTAAATTGGTTAGTGTTTCTAACAAATTATTATATTGCTCCTTACCCATGCCATTCTCAACTTTCTCCTGAATTTGTAGCCAAATAGGTGTTGCTTCCTCTAATTTGCCGAGGCCTATGTCAGTGATCGAAATAGATTTTGTTCTGGAATCATTTTTATCTCTAGTAATGTTAACATAGCCGCTTTCTTTTAGGATATTTACATTACGAGTGACAGTAGTTTGGTCAAGTAACATAATGTCGCCAAGCTTGCTAATAGAAATCTGCTTATGCCGGACAATGTTTACTAACATATAGTATTGAGTGACTTTTAAGCCAGTAGGTTGCATTTGCTTTTCATAGCTTTGTGTCACAATTCTTGCCACTTTTCTGAGGTTTGCGCAAGCGCAAAATTGTATAATATAATCTAATTCACTGTTTTGGTTGTTCATCTAATAGCTCTCCTCTAACATACCTTCAAGATACTTTTCTTAAAAAACACTTTACATTTAGCTGGAAATCATTTCTTGACAGATAATATGTTTACTAATACCATTATATATGTATATGCATGTAGTTGGGAAGGAAAAACGTCTTTTAATTTTCAATGCTTATCTTATATATGTATATACATATAAAAAGAAGGAGGATTTTAGTTGAAAGATATAGACATGTTCATGCCTTTTACATATAAAGGTCTGACATTAAAAAATCGTATTATGATGTCTCCTATGGTTCAATATTCAGCTATTGGAAAGGATGGCAAATTAACCGATTGGCATTATGTTCATTATGTAAGTAGGGCAGTTGGCGGAGCAGGTCTAATCATGATCGAAATGACAAATGTGGAACCAGATGGTCGATCATCAAATACCGATTTAGGTTTATGGTCCGATGAACAGGTGCCTCCTTTAAAAAGGATTTTAGACGCATGCCATCAATATGGTGCAAAAGTGGGCATCCAAATTGCTCACGCTGGACGTAAAGCAACAGATGCAGAAGTTCCAATTGCACCCTCAGCCATTCCATTCGATGAAAAATCATAAACACCAAGAGCATTAACAACAGACGAAGTATATGAAATGATTGAGAAGTTTCGCAAGTCGATTCAACTAGCTTTAAAGGCTGGAGTGGATACCATTGAAATTCACGGTGCCCATGGATACTTAATTCATCAATTCCATTCACCACTTACAAATAGGAGAACTTACGAATTCGGAAGGGATTTAACGAAGTTTGGATGTGAAATAATTAAAGTGGCAAAGGAAGAGATGCCAGAAAATATGCCTTTACTGATGCGTCTTTCTGGAAAAGAATACGTCGAAGGTGGGTATGATATCGACGATTGTATCCGTTTTTCAAAAGATTATCTAAAAGCCGGGGTAGATATCTTCGATGTATCTTCTGGTGGAGAAGGGCAGATCCGTGCGTGGGGTAAACCTGGAACACATGCGGCTTATCAAATGCCGTTAGCCAAAAAAATGAAGGAAGCACTGAATGTACCTATTATTGCGGTAGGTAGATTAGATGACCCATTACTTGCCAATTTAGTAATTGGAAATCATGAAGCTGATATTGTAGCAGTAGGAAGAGGGATGCTAAGAAATCCTTATTGGGCATTAGAGTCTGCTAAAGTTCTTCAAAAAGAAAGTGATATACCTAGACAATATACAATGGGCTTTTAATATTCTTACCAATAAATTTTTCAGAATAAAAAGTAAAAATAAAGCGTTAAATAATTTTTCTTGGGAGTGGGATAATGTGGTAGAACAGGGGCTTTATTTGGATGATTTAAAAGTAGGGGATACTTTTATCAGTGAAAAATACTATTTAAGCACAGAGAAAATAAAAAGCTATGCGCTTGAGTTTGATCCCCAAGTTTTCCATTGTGATGAGAATCTTGCGGAAGATACTTTTTTCAAGGGATTAGCTGCTAGTGGTTGGCATACTGCATCGATTACGATGAAATTATTGACAGAGAGTTTACCTTTTGCTCACGGAGTTATTGGAGCTGGCGGAGAGATAAACTGGCCGCGTCCTACTCGCCCAACTGATGTGCTATACGTGAAGAGCATAATTAAAGAGATTAAGCCTTCCAAATCTAAACCGAACCAAGCGCTTGTCGTTGTGGAAAGCGAAACATTAAATCAACATAATGAGGTCTGTCAAAAGTTAACGGCAAAACTTTTAAGCTTTAAAGAGAGTGAAGACTAGAAACGCTACTTTTTAAGTATAAAAGCGATGTGAAAAGCCCTACTTCATAAAAGGGTTTTACATCGCTTATTTTATGCTGTCATAAAATTGAAGAATGATTATTTAAAATCTAGTTTTAATTTACCCTCCACAAAGGTCAGATAGGCATTAAACTTTTGTCCGTTTTCTGCTACGAAACCTTTTATTTCATTTGTCTTGCCTTTTGTACAAAGAAGTTTTATCTGACTTGGCGTAATCTTTTTCTTTAAAAAGTATCCATTAAACGTCTGTGTACAGCCATTTTTGTATTCCGTGCAACCATAGAAACTTTTATGGGCAATTATAGAACCTTTTTGACATTTTGGGCAAGTTACAATAGGCTCTCTCTTGAATTTCGAATCATATTTTGATGCACGTGGAGCAAGTTGTATATCAATATTTTTGGTTTTTAATTGATTCGGAACTTCTTCCAATAAGCTTCGAATGAATTTCGCGATACTTCCTAGGAATCGTTCTTGTGAGCCTTCACCATTACCTATTTTTCTTAAATAGGTTTCCCATTTCGCAGTCATCGATGGACTTGCCAGTAGATTTCCTTCAATTGCTTGGCAAAGAACACGTCCTTTATCCGTAATAGACACGATATTTTTTGTCACATTTATATAGCCGTGACGTTTTATCGTTTCTATAATTCCACTTCGAGTTGCTTCTGTACCAAGACCTTCTACTTCTTTTAGAATTTCTGTTTCATCTTTATTGTCCACAAGCTTTCCACAAGTTTTCATCATGGCGATTAGTTGACCTTCTGTATAAGGCTTCGGAGGCTGTGTTTTTCCTTCCTTTATATCAATATTACTTTGCACATTTTCCTGCTCCCGCAAAGGAGGTAGGGATGGCTCGTCTTTCTCAGTTTCCTTAGAGGAACGAACAAATAAAGCTTTCCAACCTTTATCGCGTTCGGTTTTGCCGGTCGTAAAGAAAGGTAACCCATTTACATCTGTCACAACTTTCGTTTCGGTATATAAATAATCGGTATGAAACATAGCGAGTGTCGTACGGACAATCTCTTCATATAAATTTCTCTCAATACTAGACAAGCCGGCAAGCTTAGCTTGGGTAGGAAGTTTTTTCGTCGGAATGATGGCATAATGCTCTTGGACCTTCGAACTGTCCACATAACGCTTTTTAGGTACAAGCGAAGTGACAGGGAAGGGGTGTCCGATAAGCTGTTGATAATCGGAAACTTGTGCTGCAAGATACGAAAATTCACTTGGCGTAATATAACGTGAATCCGTACGAGGATAAGAAACAAGCTTCTTTTCATAAAGTCCTTGCATCGTCTTCAATACATCCGCCGGGCTCGTTTTCCATAATCTGTTTGCAGTTGCTTGTAATGTGGATAAAGAATGGAGCTGAGGTGGCGGCGTACGTTTATCCAGCTTTTCCACAGAGTTAATAACACCTGGTGAATTCGGTTGGATATTATGTTTTGCAAGCAGAGCCTGTATGATTTCCCTTTTCGGTTCCTTCGCTTTCGCTTTTCCTTTATAAGTACCATGCTCTGCTGTAAATATTGCTTCAACTTCAAAGAACGGTTCCGAAACAAAGTTTTCTATCTCCAGTTGTCGTTGGTAAATCAAATAGATCGTTGGAGATTGCACTTGTATAACTATATTTGGGTTGTTTACAATAACAATTGGATTACCAAACCCTAAATACGCTATTTACAAGCTTTAAATCTATTAAAACATTTCACCCAAATCAAACTAAAATGGTTTATAATAGATTGCATAAAAGCTATAAACAATACTTCCTCACTCTCTGAGTCTAAAGATAATAAATTAATACAGAAGGAGGACAATTATATGAATTTATATGTTGTAAGGGAGTACAGTATCACTGAATCAAGTGGTGGATATGAAAGTGCAATAAGAACAATTGGAATCGGAATGAGAAATCCTAACACTAACAATATCATTCCATCCCCTATTACTAATTTTATCAAGACAATGTACAGAAATAAAGGCAAGTCTATAAGTAGTCAACGTAATAGTGCATATGCAATAACAAGGTTTCTAAACTACATAATCAATCAGATAAAGCAAAAAGATAGATACTTTATGCATTTAGAAAATGAGGGGATAAGTGGATTAGGTCTAATTCATGGTTCTAAATATATTTCAAACTTATCTTTACGAGCAAGGGCTGGGGAGCTTTCCCCGGAATATGTTAATGATCAAATGAGATATATAATTAAATTTTATTATTGGTTAAAACTTCAAAAGATTATTGATGGGGATTTTGAAATTACTTATAAATCAATTAAACGTGGACAACGTGAACAGTTAGTGGAAGTTAATCCTTTTGATGATATAGAGCTTGGAACTATTTTTGTTGGAAGAGATGAAAGAGTAAAAAGTATGTTATCTGACTTCGGATCAAACAGATACTCACTTACAATAAAATTAATAAACATTGCCAGATATATTGCACCAGATATTGTATTAGGAATTTGTTTTCAGTTCTTTGGGGGACTAAGACGGTCAGAAGTAGTTAATTTAACACGGAAAAATATTAAGGAGCAAGGAAATGGATTAATTTTGGAGATAAGAGATAATCAAAAAATACTCTTCCCTAACATAAAAAATACATCCCATATACAAGTAAAAAATCCAAGAAATCAATCACTTTTAATGAATAACCTAATGCAAAATATATATAAGGAGCATTTAGAGAGACTTGAAATCCTTGAAAAAAAAGGAGTTTGTAATAACCCATATTATTTGTTCGTATCTGAACGCACTGGACTGCCTATAACGGGAAAGCAATATCATTCAAAGTTTATGAAAGTTAAAAAAGCTTTTTTAAAGGCTTTAAGCATGGAAGAAAATATAAATGACTATTCCCTGCTAGCAGAGAATAGTTGGTCTACACATATTGGTAGAGGGGTATTCACTAACTTTTTGCTAGATCTTGGACTTACCCCCACTCAAATAGCCATTGCACGGGGGGATAGAGACATTAACTCGGCTCTAGCCTACGTTGATGAAAAAACGGCAATTGAAAATATGAAATTGGCTATTAATACCATTCGCGAGGCTTATGATAATAAAGTCTCATCCATTGACACAGCTTATTTAGAAAAATGGAAAGAGGTGAACGATAAAGGACATGGATAAAGAAATATATCCTAGATATGAATTAGGTAAATTACTAAGTATTTCATATTCGACTAAATTAATTCAAATATTAAATGAGTATAATATAAAGCCCATTTCAAAAGATGCACAGAATATTGAGTATTATAAAGCAGCTGATATAGAAAACTTACTGAAAATACAAAGTGAACTTTATAAGTATTATCAAGTAAACTTTGTTACCTATGATGAAGGGAAAAAACTGGGCGCTAGTGCATATGATTTATCTTTATCTAACCCAACAGAACTACCCATAATTGCAAGAATAAAAAAGTTTTATAAAAGAAATACAGTTTACGAGAAAAGCATATTGAACGAAGTATTGGAAAAAAAGGCGTTATTAAATAAAGCTTCGTACTATACAACAAAAGAAGTATTACAACTATTCCAAGTCAGACATATTGAAAAACTTTTGAAAGAAAATAATATCGAGCCGATTGTTATAAAAAATAAAGAAAGTAATTTCTATCGGTGGAGTAAAAAAGAGATTGACACTTTATTAAAAAAACGCGAAGACCTATATCACTATTATGATCAAAACTATTTAACTTATAAAGAAGTTAGTAAGTTAGTAAACGTTAAAATGATTAGTTCGCATGTGATAAAGAACAATAATTTAGTTATAGAAGAACTCCCATCACTTATTAAATTTGATCGTTTTACAAAAACTCACGTAGCTTTTACAAAAGCATCCGTTGATGAATACTTGAGAATAAAAAACGAAAAGAAAAAAAAGAGAGCAGAAAAAGTTCTGAAAGATAAGACAAAGAATTTGAAATTGCGGGAAGAGAAAAAGGAAATTAACAAAAGAAACGAAGTTCTTCTAGAAAAAAGCCTAAAAACCGAGCATATTCCCTTGAACGATGTCAGTAAAGCTTTAGGATTATCCAACGCACTTGTGGTCTTAGTGCTGCAAGAAAATGAAATTATACCAAAGCATATTATCAATAAAGTTAAGTGGTATCCAAAAGATGAAATTTACAAACTTAAAGAAACCCAGAATTGTCAGTATGATAAATTTGAAAAAGAGTATATGAAATTTAGTGAGCTACGTTCTTTAAACATAAGTACAAAGGCCATTCAAAAATTTCCCATTATTGACGTTCCTAGACTCATAAAAATGGGGAAATTTAAAAATTCTAAAGTAGTTTATCCTAAAAAAAATGTTGAAGAATATATGAATCAGTCGAGAAGAGAACAACTTCAAAAGGACATAACAAAAGACATCACTATTCCCTTTGCTACTTTTGAAAGTTTGATCTTAGCGTTAGAAGTTTCCTTTTCAGGCAATGCACCTTTAACACAAAAATACTGGTTTTCCTACGTTCGTCAAATATTAAATAAAACGAAGGGAAATAAACAATCCATTAAGAAGCAAATTATTCGCTTGGCTTCAATAAGTGAATTATTAGCGAACATAACAAGATCAAAAGAGATATTTTCTTACTCTGCAAAAGAGTTAAATTTATTACTGTTTAATCATGAAATATTTCAAGAATACCAAATTACTATTTATGCATTCTTTAATGCCGTTAACAATGAATCGCCCTTTCCTTTAATAGATTTGAATAGGCTAAAAAATCCTAATGAGTTAAAAAGAAGAAAAAAGATCAGTAAAAAGGAGGTCTACTCCCCTACAGAATTTATTGAGTTGCTAGATTATGTTAAGGAAGCCGAGTTGCATAAACAGGAGGCCATTAAGGATGTGCATGATGCATTAAATGAGCGAAATAAATATAAAAAGTATGATTCTGCATGGTTATATGTTTTGCTCCACATGAATAACGGCTGGAGAGCATCAGATTTTGCTTATAAAATTCCACGGCTAGATTTGCCAGAAAAAATTAGAAATATCTCTGATTTTGAGAATATTAATCTAAGCTTAGATGATGCCAAGTATATGGTTATTCAGCTTTCTAGTAAATTACAATCCTTAAAACATTCCAAAAATCAGAAAACAAATTACTTTTTTTGTTCAGATGAGCTTATATTCCCTCTTGCCAACGCACTAATTATTTGTGAATTAAGGACAAGGTTACTCGGTTCAAATAAAGAGCATTTAATTGACTTTATGAATGAAAAAAACGAGATGCTAAAAGGTACACATGATTCATTTTTTGCAAATTTCAAAAAGAACTTTAAATTTGGTTCATTAAAAATGAACCGCACCTTTATTGGCCTAATGACTGATGTAGTAAAGAAAAAAACAAATAGAAATCCTTTGGAAATTTCTAAATTCATTCGTAATCATTCAGATATGGATACGACAAATACTTATATTGACATTCCTCAAGAACACTTAGATTATATTGCCAGTCAGCTTTTTGATAAAGGATACTTCGGGTATACTTATGATTTATTTTCGAAAGTATTACTTGGGGAAACTAGTATAAAGCCAGATGATTCCCCCAAGAAATCAGTCTTAATAAAAAATGTATTTGGTGATATCTATAAGATTGAAAACTTAGCTAGATATATTAATGCTCTTGAACAAGAACATGAAGATCTCCTGTATTTCTTAAAGGATCATTCGGAAACAGAACTTCAAGAAAAGATGCTTTTATTGAATCTCGGACAACTTCCGGCCAAAGAGGCAAACTATCAATGCATATATGGAAAATGTATATTTTTAGAAAGAGACTGTAACAGATGCCCTTTCGCTGTCCCTCATTTTTACGCATTAACCAAAATTGCTACAAACATGGTTAAGCGACTTAAAGAATATCGAGAAATACATAATAACTCTATGTATTTAGGAGAAAAGGTCCGAATTTCAAACTTGTTATTTTCCGATCTTTTAGTTCTAAGCCACGCTAAACAAAAATTTGGTGAAGATGTTTTAAGTGCTTTTATTAAGATAGAATACAACGATTTAAAAGAACAAATCAGTGCATTGCCAAGCCCTTACGAATATATAACAATAAAACGAGGTTAAAAATGCAGAATATAAAAACAGAAGATTTTGAGCAACTTGAAGTATTGGCGAACGAGGAATTTGATCTAAAACATTCAATTTTACAGGCGAATGATGCTTTATCAAGATACTCTAGTGAAAATCAATTTAACCATTGTGAGTTTAATGAGGATATTTGGACTTTACATGACGAAGCAGAAAAAACAAATCGTCATATAAACTATGATAATTTGTCAGAAGTTTTGTTAACAAGGACAAAATATGATTTAAAAACTATTGTAAAATGCTGGGCAGCTACTTTAATAGACAAAGGCTTATCAGCAAGAACTATAACAGGCAAAGTAAATGGAGTTTTACAGGTTGTAACAAAATCTAATGGTTTTTCAAAAGATTTTTTCGATAGCTCTATGGAGTATATAAAAAAATCAACTCCTAGATCACGTTTATCCCTTTGCAATGCTGTGTTAAACTTTGTTGATTATTTTCCATATGTAGATGAAGAAGGGATTTATACAGAAAGAATTTGGGAGGTTAAGTCCAAGACAGAAAAAAAAATTGGAATAAGAGAACTTCCCAGTTCTCAAGACATTTTGAAATTCTCAATGGTTGTTGAGGATTATTTTAAGCCAGATCTATCAGATGAGCATTATCGAAAATACTTTTGTATTTATCTATGGTGGAATCTAACTACTATTATTCCTTTGAGGATTTCAGAATTCTGTGATATTAAAAGAAATAGTTTAATTGAAGTGGATGATGGCTTTTTATTAAAACTACCTAGAAAGAAACAAAACAACCGGAGGATACAAGTAATTGATTCTATATTAATCCCCAAAAGATTAGCTGAGGCAATAAATGCATACAAAAATTCAACGGATAAATATGGCAATACCTCAACTCTAATTTCTTATTTATCCTTGCCATTTCAAAAGCACTATTTGGAGCAAAAGATTAATTCCGAGTCATTTGACTCAAACATATTCTCATACGTCTTAAATGACTTCTATGATGAAATAGTCTGTAAAAGGTATGGCTTTAAAATTATGGAACAAGAAGAAGTGAAGGCTGTTGAACAAGGGTTATCCCTTAATAAAGTGATTAATAGAAAGATTAGACCTAACGATACAAGGCATTTTGCTTTTTTAAATCTTATGACACAAGGTTATCATCCAGTTGAAATTGCCAGATTGGGAGGGCATGTCTCCATCTACTCTCAATACCATTATCATCAACATCTAGAGTATTGGGTTGATTCAGAAGTAATGGAGTTAATGCTCAAGTTCAACCTTAATCGAAATATAGGACAGCACACAAAGGATATTTTTGATGAAAAAGAATTTAAAGAGAGATTTATTCTAAGACCTTCGGAAAACAAAGAAGTTCATATCCCCTTGAGCATTGGATATTGTACAGATCCTAATCAAAACTGCAAGGTGGAAGATCATGTCTTTTGTGACGCATGGCGTATTACCTTTGAAGAATATAAAGAAAAAGCCGATATCATTTTGAAAAAAATGAATGATAAAGAAAACGTGACAAAACAGCTAATCCATAACTTGAAAAATCTATATCAAATTTCTATCAAGGGATTTAAAAATGATCTGTACTCCGAAAAAAATGTCTTATTTAACCGAGAGCTACTAGAAACTTCCAACCAATTAAAGCATTCCTTATATCAGCTAGCAATGTTAAAAGAGAAGGTGACTACCAATGAGTAAAAAAGGTCGGAAACCCAAAATTTATCCTCAAGAAACTATTGATAACATTATATTTCAGTATCTTCAACAGTATAAAAATAATGGCTTAATTAAGTATTTGGATATTTACCGTTTTTCCAAAGAATTATATGAAAATGGAGAATCTACTTATCACTTTAGCGAGGATTTTTGGAGAAAAAAAGGAAGGCAAGGTAGAGATTCAATTGATAAGTCAAATGAAGTTCTTGAACATACTGTATCTCTTTCGATGCAAGAAGATGAGAAAGTTGTGGATTCTATTGATGCAGTAAACAAGTTCTTTCAGGGTAAAGAAAGCAATAAAGAAAAACTTATCGGTGCTATCCTTATTAATGAAAATAAATTAAAAAAATATATACAAAGAAATAGAAAGCTTACAGCTGACCTTTCAAATCAAGACAAAAAAGCTGCTTTATTAGAACAAGAAAACCAACACCTTAAACAAAGACTAACTGAGTACGAAGAACTCTTTTTTCAGTGGCTTGACGCAAGCAGCCATGAAGACACACCTCTTATTAACATAATAACAACAGGAACGTCTAGAAATAAAATTGTTCAAAATTTATTTGATACTATGTTCAGTGAAAATCCAGTTGAGGGTTATGAAAAGTTTGAGGATTTTAGAAAAAATAAAAGAAAAGACCAAAATATAAACACTAATAGCAGCGTTGTATCATTTAGAGAGAAAAAAGGAAACACTTTGATCGAGGATTTAAACTTATAATAACAACAAGTTTCTTGACCAATTTGAGAGTGTTCACATTGCCTTGATGATATATATGCTGTTGAGTGCAATAAAGTTTGATACAATTTAGTTGACGGGCCGGATTGTGACAATTACACAAACGGGCCATATTGTTGAATAAAAAACACAAAGGAGGGGTTAATATGCTTTTACTTTGGTACGCATCATTTCTCGTTTCGGTTATAACATTGGTCTTTGGTGTTACAAAACGGTCTTGGCTTCTATTACTCGTAAGCACGATTACTTGTATGCCGATTGCTTTTTATTTTGGGGGAGCAGTCAACGCTTGGAAGTACGTTGGTTTTACTCCAATCATTTTGTTAATCCTCACAATCTATGTTTGGTTTTCGGGAAGGAAAGTTGGAACTTTATAATTCAATAATCAGGCGCTTTAACGGCATTAAGAAGCACCTGACCTCATTAATGGTCCATATTCTATAAAACAAAGGAGGTTCCCATATGTTCAAACGCACGCTATATTGCTTTAATTGCAATCGAGAAGTTCAAGGTGGAGAAGAAATCTATGCGAAGATGAAGGCTCCGAAGAATACGATTATGGTCGAGATTAAAGCTTATTTGAAAAAAGAAAGTGAAATTTTTTGTGCGGATTGTATGGACAAAGAGAAGTGATTGTTTCCGAACGGGCGCGATTGTGGCACAAGAAATTAAAAATAGGTGCAAATTAGCTCCTAAAGTGACACATAGGAGACACTTTAATATGTTCAAATGAAAAAGCAACAGCCAAAGTGGACGGCGCACTTTGGCTGTTGCTTTTAAAAGATAGTCTGGGAGTCGGATATTCAATAATAGCCCCCTCACAGTAAATATTGGTTGTTCAAAGCTAAATAAGAAAACGACTTATAAGTATAGTACACTTATACAAATTCATTTAAATGGATGTAAAATCTTTAAACTTGAAACTTTTTTCTAATCTATTTGCCTCTAATAAGTGAAAGGAGGTTGCTACATGTCATATTCTATTCAATTAGTCGAGTTAGCTGTGGCAGGCGATAAAGAAGCATTTGAACAATTAGTGAAAATTGAAAGTGAGAAATTGTATAAAATTGCTTACCTGCACATGCGCAATAAAGAGGACGCACTCGACGTACTACAAGAAGCTACCTATAAAGCATATATTTCGATCCATCAACTCAAATCTCCAGTTTACTTTAGTACATGGCTTGTCAAGATATTAATTCGAACAGCTTATAAAGAATTGGAGCGTAAAAAGAAAACCATTCAATTGCCTGAAGAAACGATTCAATTTCTTTTAGAATCAAATCAAATAGAAGCTCCATCTATTGATTTATCAGAAGCCCTTTCTACATTAAATGTTGATTATCGTAATGCGATCACTCTTTTCTATTATTACGATTTACCAATTCGTACCATTGCAACTGTACTAAAGAAGCCTCAATCGACTGTGAAAACCTATTTGCGCCGGGCCAAGTTGGAGTTAAAAAAAACGTTAGGAGATGATTATTATGCAAAAAAACTTATTTAAAGATATTGAAATACCGAAAGAAGAAATCCTGCACGCAATTGATACAGGAATTGAACGTGGAGAAAAAGCTCGGCATATAAAAAAGCCAAAGGGTGTTTTAAAAAGAACGTCATTTTTCACTTCAGTAGCAGCAGCGATGATACTTGCTTCAGGATTTGTTTTTTCTCCCGTTACGAACGTTTTAGCACAAGTTCCGATACTTGGTAGCATTTATGAAAAATATCAAATGCCAATTGGCCAAGAATTGGCCTCAGATCAGCTCCTTACAGAAATCAACGAAACGGTTGAGGATCAAGGTGTAAGTATGAGTATTACGTCAATATTTTATGATGGTCAATATGTTGGGTTAACATTTAAAGCCAATGGAGAAAGTTTACCCAATTCTATTGATGGGGAAAGAACTCCCGTATCTGGCTATGCGTATGAAATGTTTGACCGAACTGATGAAACAACTTGGTGGGGTGGTTCTATAGGCGCTTTAACAAAACAGGATAATGGATATACTGGCGCAATGATATTAGAAAATCCAAATTCGGATTCAGTAGATTCCCTAACGCTTCCTATTACATTTACAAATATTGCAGGAGTTCAAGGGGAATGGTCATTTAATCTCCCGGTTGAAAAATTACCAGCAAAAGAATTTAACATTGCACAATCAGTATCATCTGTGAATGAAGCCTATCGTATCCATTTTGACAAAATAGTTGTGGGGCAAACAAATGCTATATTATCCTATGGAATTTTGAATACAGCTGGTGTAGAAGGTGAACAATTAGAACTTAAAATATTGGATAGTCAAGGGTTACCTGTTTCAACAAATACAATATCTGATTCAAAAGTAATCTTTGAAATCGATCATGAAAAAACAGACTATGTATTAGTAGAACCTATCTATAAAATCGGCACAAAAGAAATAAAATTAGATACTCTAAAAATAGATTTAAAATGACTCGAAAATCCGAACTTGTAGAAGTTCGGATTTTTTTACATTTATTTTCTCGTCTATAGATTAGCTTATGAGGAATAACCTGAAATATATCTATGCGCAAAATAACACTTAAAATAAGCGCAATTTATCTCCCAAAGTGACATCTTTATTCCAGATCTAATCCTAAAATGCTAAAGTCCGTCGCCATCAAAAATGGTACCGGAGGATATGTTATTTTTCATTTTTAATCTTATTCTTTTTTGGAAACTCCATCTTCCAACTAAAATATTCGTTATCGGAATTTTTCTCATAACGTAAATTAGCATCAAACTTATTGCCTTTTTTACTCGTTAATCCTTTAACTAAAACAACTCCATTTTTCAAAAGGCTTTTAACCATTGTTTTTGTGGGTTTCTTTTTCATAGCTGCTAAATATTTATCATTTTTCCAAATGACAAATTTACAGCCATTTTTCCAGTTGCTACAACCAAACCCTTTTTGTCCTTCAATAATTCCATGTCCACAAAGAGGACATTTTCCAAGAACCTCAATGGTTTTCTTTTCATTTGATATTTCATTAATAATAACGTCTTTTTCATTTTTTATTGTTTTAACAGCATCTGTTGTAAAATCAAAAATTAAATTCAAGAAACTTTCTTTATTAAACTTTTGCTTTTCAATATCAGACAATGTTTTTTCCAATCTACCAGTGAATTCTAAATCAAATAAATCCTTTACTGGAAATGTTTCAACTAACTTTCCGCCCAGTTCCGTACAAATTAAATTTTTATTTTGAGTAGCAATATAGCCGACATCTTTTAGCTTTTTTATTGTTTCAGCTCTTGTAGCAGGTGTACCAATGCTATAACCACTTAAAATGGCAGCCATCATTTCTTCACTGTCTTCATCCTCTTTGTCTTTACCCTTGCCGCAAGTTTCCATTACTCTTAATAATGTTTTTTCTGTATGGTGCTTCGGTGGTTTTGTCACATGAGAAGTCAATTTATGGTCTTCAATACTTACGACATCATTTATATTAACTAGTGGTAGAATAGTATCCTTCGATTCAATTTTCTCAACCTTTTTCCATCCTTCAACTAGCTGTACTTTTCCTTTTGATATAAACAAACCTTTAATTTCATCAGTATTAACTTTAGTCATTATTTTGGTTTCTTCATGTTCAGCAATCGGCATAAACTGCATAATAAAGCGATTTTTGACTGTATTATAAACAATTGCTTCATCCCCCGATAAGGAGTTAGGAATTAAATACGTTGGAGTAATCGCACTGTGACTTTCTATTTTAGAATTATCAAAAACCCTTTTCTTTTTCGCAAATGTAATTTCATTTTCATATGGCAGTCCTTTTTTTAGATTGTTGAGTACCTTAGCTGCCTTATCCACTAAACTTTCTTCCAATACCACACTGGCAGTACGTGGATACGTAATATATTTCTTTTCATAAAGAGATTGAGCCACTTTCAGGACTTTATCAGAAGTCCAACCTTTATATTTACTTGTTATAAAACCTTGTAAGTTCGAAAGGTTAAATAAATATGGGGGATATTCTTTTTTAAGTTCAACTGTTTTGTCTAAGATTGTGGCTGTTTGGTTATTTAGAGCTTGTTGTATGAATTCCAAATTTTCCTTATTCTTAAATTTATCCTCTTCATCTTCCACATATGTCCCTTCGTACTCTTTACCATCTTTTGTTTTAAACATAGCTGCTAATTTAAAGTAATCTTCAGGTACAAAGTTTTCAATTTCTTTATCCCGATCATAAATAATTTTTAACGTCGGTAGTAGCACTCTTCCAATGTTCAGCGCCTTTCCAGAACCCTTCTGATACTTCAATGTGGCCACAGATGTTAAATTAATGCCTATTACCCAATCAGCCCACTGACGGCCAATACCAGCGTCTAGAAGAGGCCTCATTTCCGTATTTGGCTTTAAGTTTTTGAGTCCTTTTAACACTTCATCTTGAGTCCATTCGTTCAATAATAAGCGATAAACTTGTTTTTTTGTCTTGAGATTATAAATAATTGTGTCCCCGATGACTTGGCCTTCACGATCATAATCAGTAGCCGAGATTACTGTATCTACATCATTTCTTCTAATTAAGTTGTATATAATTTTTAACTGCTTTTTAGCACCAAGATCTTCTTTGTCTTTATTGCGGGGATCGCTTTTTACTTTGTATCGAAAATTGGAAGGAATAAAAGGGAAGTTTTCCATTCTCCATTTCGCCATTCCCTCATCATAATCCTTTGCATCATAAAGTTGTAATAAATGTCCAAAAGCCCAAGTAACAACATAGTCATTCCCTTCAAAATACCCATCTTTTCTACTTTTTATATTTAACGCATCCGCGATGTTTTTTGCGACGGATGGTTTTTCTGAAATTATTACACTAACCATTTTCTACCTCCATTCACCCTCTTTTGGGGAGGGACTTCCAATTTTTTTAAACATACAAATTAAATACACCCAAATAAAATTGGGTGAAATTCGTACAAGTTATATATATCAACGGGTTTTTAAAATCGCCCAAATATTTAACGGATACAATTGCACACGTCCAATTGGAAAAACTTCTCGAATCCCTTGTGATTGTAAGAGAAGAGAATATAACCTAGAACCATTCATGCCAACAAGCCAATCACTAATTTGACGAGCTTTTGCTTCTTCATATAAAAGTAAATCTTTGCGATTATCCTGTAAATTTGCAAAGCCTTTTCGCACTTCTTCGATTTCCAATGAATTTATCCACAATCGTTTAATCGTTTTTCCTCTTGCTCCGGTTTGGTTGTATATACTATAGAAAATGTTTGAACCTTCGCGGTCTACGTCACATGCGTTAATGACAGTATCTGCTGCCTTCATCAGTTTTTTCACGATGGTAAACTGCTTGTACTTACCTTTAGCAATTTGAAATTCATAACGCTCTGGCAAAATTGGCAAACTAGTAAGAGACCATTTATCCCATTTCGGATCATATGCTTTGGGCTCTTTCAATTCAACTAAGTGACCGATTCCCCAAGTTATATATGCACCTTCCGGGAAAATTGGACATGGATTGATTTCTAAATAGCCTTCATGTCGTTTAACGGAAAAAGCATCTGCGTATGCTTTTGCTTGTGATGGTTTTTCGGCTAAAATAACTGGTTTCATGGGGACACCTCATTTCGTTTTGTGAAACATTCGTTCTTTTATTATCTCATAAATTTTGGAGGTTTTCTAATTTGATTATGGGGGTGGAGAAGCGAGATGGGGAATAAGTGTGTATTTCTTGTTCATCTTGCTTTTTAATTTTATTTCCAATAAAAGCACTTTTAATAATGTTCAACTTGAAAATATATGTATTAGCCGGCTTTTAATAGACTCTGGAACTAATCTAATCGATTATTGTTAGGATAGCGGTTAGTCCTTACGAGAGAATCCATAAAAGCTTATGTTAAAATGAAGGTAAAGACCATTTTTACAATAATGAGGGATTGCATGCATAAAATAATGATGATTGAAGACGATGAAAAAATTAGAAAGATTGTCGCGGAAACGTTGAAAAAGTGGCAATATGATGTGGTGGAAGTGACCCAATTTGATCAAGTGCTAACGGAATTTGAGCGCAACAGTCCACACCTCGTTCTATTAGATATTAATCTGCCGGTTTTTGATGGATACTACTGGTGTCAGCAAATACGCTCCGTTTCCAATGTGCCAATTATTTTCCTTTCATCTAGAAATCAGAACATGGATATTATTATGGCTATTAATATGGGTGGGGATGATTTCATACAGAAGCCCTTTGATTTAGATATACTTCTTGCGAAAATCAATGCGCTCATTCGCCGGAAATATACTTATCAGGAAGATGAGAACATCAGATTTAATCATCTTGGTTTAACATTAAATGTAACCAATTCAACGATTGAATACAATGGGCAAAGCACAGAACTAAGTCGGAATGAATTCATTCTTTTACAAGTAATGATGCGTAATATTGGAAAAATTGTTTCGCGTGAGGACCTAATGCAGGCTCTATGGAATGAGGATCAGTTCGTTGATGATAACACATTGACTGTGAACGTCAACCGATTGCGTAAGAAAATTGCTGCACTAGGAGTAATGGATTTCATAGGTACCCGAAAAGGAATGGGGTATATAATCGAATGACCTTCCTGCGCTATCTAACCTTTGAAAAACCTTTTATTTATCTGTATTTTGTTAGTTTTCTAATCGTATCTATTGTATATTATGCAGATAGTGATGGCGGCTTGGCATGGGGGACGCTCTTTTACGCCTTCTCTCTTGCTTTTATTATTTTACTTGGATTTTTATTGTTTCGTTACCAACAACATGTACATGTGATTCGTCAAATGAAAAGTGAAGAGTACGATAGTATATCACTTGAAGGAGAATATGCTAAAGCCTATAACGATGAGCTAAAAAGAGAGCATATTCGTGAAATAAATAAAGTTCAGGAAAGACAGACAGAGCATTATGATTTTATCGTCTCCTGGTTCCATGAGATAAAAACACCGATTGCGGTTATTCGCCTACTGCAACAAACTGATATGGATGCAGTCAGTTTAAGGGAAGAGATCACAAAGATTGAAAACTACGTCGATCAAGCTCTCTATTATGCAAAGCTAGATAGTTTTAATCAGGATTACGAAATTCAAAATTGTGATATGGTCCAGATTTCAAAAGAGGTTATTAAAGCTCATTCCAAAACTTTTTTTTCAAAGAATATACGTATTAACATTCAGCTTGGCTCACTAGAAGTGCAAAGTGATTCAAAATGGCTACAGTTTATCGTCAATCAACTATTGACCAATAGTTTAAAGTATACGGAAGATGGCGGCGAAATTACTATTTCCTCTTTCGAATCCTCGCAAGAAAAGCAACTCATTATTCGAGACAACGGAATAGGTATTAGTCAAAAAGATTTGCCGAGAATTTATAATCGAGGATTTACTGGAGAGACTGGGCGTACTTATACGAAGTCAACTGGGATGGGGTTATATTTAGCCCAACAGTTAAGTAATAAATTAGGGCATTATATTAGTTGCACTTCCGAAGTAGGGGAGTTCAGCCAATTTATCATTCACTTCCCGATAGATAGTGATCCGTATTTAAGACTTCAAAAAACACACGCTGAGTAACTTAACTCAATGTGTGTTTTTTTCACTGATAATTTTATAGTAAATAGATGTTGATGATAAGTAAAAGATTATATACGTGACTACGTATAATCCCATAACGGAAAAAATAATTGTAGTTAAGGATGGTAAATCTTTTATTAATACGATAACTGTGTAGTATAAAAGAAACCAGCTGTGTATCAATCCAAGTATTAAAGGTGGTAAAAATACAAAAAGCAATTGTTTACGAATGATTTTCTTCATTTCTTTGTCACCAACACCAATTTTTCGTAAAATGGCATAGTGCTCTTTCTCTTCTGTCGCTTCGCGTAGTTGCTTAAAGTAAATGACACTTCCTAAAGCAAATAGTGCAATAACTGCAAAAAACGCAACAGAGAACAATAATAAGGAAGACGACTCTGTATCAACAGAATACATATCGATAAAGGCAGAATAGTATGCACCTTCTGTTTGCATAACGATATCGTATATTTTTCGAGATACATCATTCGATGTTTTCGGATCTTTAATTTGATAAATTTCATAGGAAGAAAGTGGGTGATCCTCTTTTAAAGAATCAAAAACTTCGTCTGAAATAACGAGTACAGAAGGTTGAGGGGCGGTATTTCCACCGGGACTCGTCGGAATGCTTAACAATGGATATCGAATCTTTTCGATTACATGAAATGTATTGTCTTCTAAAATAGTAATTTCGGGAAGAGGACTTTTATATTTTGTCGGTTCATCTATTCCTCTAGTTAAAACAATTGCTTCGTCACCTTCTAAATCTACTTTGTCACCAACTTTACGTAAATCAACGATCGCATTTAATTGTGACTCGGAGAAAATGTAAAACTCTTCGGTGTAATATGCGGGATGACTCATAAAAATTTCTCTGTTAGGTATACTTTCTGTTTGAATTCCTGTTATTGTTTCATGTTCTATTATTGGATGGGAATCATTTATAATTTGTTCAATTTGTTTTTGTGTTTCATCATCTTGTGTTGAAAAGGCAAGATGATTTGGAAATTCTTTTTTGACAACATCCTCTTTCACTGCGTAATCTACAGCGATAAATCCGACTGTAAAGATGACAATAGCACTGATGAGAGAATTAAAGGTAAAGTTTACTGTATTTCCTCGAATAGAAAAACGAAGGGAGGAAATCCATAACATTTTATTCCCGTGAAAGTAATTTTTACTTTGACTCATTTTTTGTAATATCCAACCAGAAAACTGACGGAAAAACAAATACGTTCCAACAATCAATGCTACGCTTGTAGCAATTAATGTCTCATTAAAGTAATTACTCCATAAATTTGTATCTCCTGCTAATGTAATTGTGTAGTAGGAAGCTCCGATTAGTAGGATAGACAATATCGCCAACACAAACGAAAATTTAAGTGGTTTGTCCATTTTTTCTTTTGCATGAAATAATTCAACAAGCTGCACTCTACGAACATTAAAATAACTTTGAACGGTAATAATGCCTATTAGTAAAGTGAATAACAGAATAGTGGAGACGATTGCTTCAAGTGGAAATGCAAAAGAAATGTCGTCATTATAGTGCATTAAATTCATTAATACCATACCGAAAAATTTCGATAGTAATCCGCCAATTAATATACCGCCGGATACAGAAATGGCGCTTAAGAATAATGTTTCAAAAAACACCATCATCGCAACTTGTCTTTCTTTCATCCCATAAAGTAAATACATACCAAATTCTTTTTTTCGTTGCTTCATAAAAAAGGAGTTAGCATACAAAATAAAGAATACGATAAACAAAAAGACGATAATCGAAGCGATTAAAATGATCATTTCGTAGTTTTCTTTATTTTGAATTGCAGCAACTACGTCTTCGTTATACATTAAACCAGAAAAGGTAAAGTAAATGACAACCCCGATAAGCATGGATATAAAGTAAATCGTATACAAACGGAAATTCCGCTTCATATTTCTCCAAGATAAATCAAGTAAACTCATCGTCGGTCGCCCCCTAAGGCACTTTGAATCGTTAGGATGCGGTCAAAGAATTCTTTTTCCGATTGATCCCCTTTAAACATTTCATTGACAATTTTGCCGTCGCGCAAGAATATTACTCGCTGACAGTAGCTAGCTGCATAAGGGTCATGTGTGATCATCATGACGGTTGTTTTGAATGTATTATTGAGCATTTGAATTTGTTCTAGCAACTGGGTTGCCGATCTAGAATCGAGTGCACCAGTAGGCTCATCGGCAAACACAATTGCTGGATTGGTAATAAGTGCTCGAGCTGCAGCTGTGCGCTGTTTTTGCCCACCTGAAATTTCAGCTGGATATTGATGTAATATGGATTCAATATTTAATGCTTCCATTAATTTCGCCAATCGTTGTTCCATCTCAAGGACAGGAGTTTTTTGTAAGGAAAGTGGAAGCAGAATATTTTCTTTTACTGTTAAAGTATCAAGCAGGTTATAATCTTGAAATATAAATCCCATCCGTTTTTGGCGGAATTCTCGTAAATCTTTCTTTTTTAAATCTAAAAGCGATTTTCCCTCGATCCAAACATCTCCACCGTTAAAGCTATCAATGGTTGAAAGAGTATTCATTAATGTCGTTTTCCCAGAACCAGATGGCCCCATTATTGCAGTGAATTCTCCTTGTTCCATTGTCAAATCAATATTTTTTAAGACTTGTGTTTTTCCATATGATTTCGATAAGTTCTTTGTTTGTATAATTTTTGTCATTATTTCGTCCTCCTTCACCACCATACTATACGAATTAATTTGCTCGCCAACCATAGAAATACCAGTGTCTAATGTGACATTTTTGTCATACTGAATGGAGAATCAGGCAGTTTCATATTTGGTGAAATATAGGAAAAGGCGTAATGAATGAAACGTTAATTATTTACTTTTCAAGCACTAATAATTGTTCCTTCATGTCTAAGCCACCACGATACCCAGCCAGTTTTCCGCTTTTAGCGATCACTCGGTGACAAGGCACAGTAATTAATACAGGGTTGGCTCCAATAGCGGTTCCGACTGCACGTACAGATTGTGGCTTTTTTATCCGTTCTGCAATATCTGTATATGAAACTGTTTGTCCATATGGAATTTCTTGTAATGCATTCCAAACGGATTGTTGAAAAGCAGTACCATGAAGATCTAGAGAAAATGTAAATTCTTTTCGTCGTCCTTCGATAAAAGCAATTAATTCATCCGCATATGGCTGCATAACTACTTTCTCTTCTAGAAGATGATAATGGGGGAGACGTTTCTTTACCCATACACCGAGTTCCTCGAATGGAGCATTTTGGGAACTGACATAACATAATCCTTTTACCGTTGCCGCAATATATATCTTCCATTGTTTATGATTTAACAATATCCAATAGACAGGATGTTCATTGTTTTTTTTCATTATTCTGTTCCTCCAATACTATTTTTTGATATTGTTTTGGCGTAAAGCCTGTTTTATTTTTGAATAAAGTGATGAAATAGGATGTATTTGAAAATCCAACTTCTAAACCAATTTTCGCAATAGACTTTTCTACATTTTGGAGTTTTTTCATGGCATTAAGGATTCTTATGTGCTGAATATATTCCATAGGAGTTTGCCCGACGATTCGTTTAAAGGTTCGTTGTAAGTGATAGGGACTGCCATGGCACATGTCTGCTAAAATTTCCAATGACAATGGGTTGTGATAATTTGCATTTATATATTGTTTAATTTGGTCGATCCATTCTTCATCCGGTAAACGTATACCACCCGGTTTACAGCGTTTGCAAGGACGAAAACCATTAGCTATTGCTTCTTCCACATCATTAAAAATACGGATATTTTCTTTCTTTGGATCTCTTGATTTACAAGAAGGTCTGCAACAAATACCTGTAGAAGTTACTGCATATATAAAAAGGTCATCGTAGGACTTATCGT
The DNA here is from genome assembly GCF_044762855.1 of Psychrobacillus sp. NPDC096389. NCBI lineage: Bacteria > Bacillati > Bacillota > Bacilli > Caryophanales > Bacillaceae > Psychrobacillus > Psychrobacillus sp. NPDC096389. Next base: position 188,116 of record NZ_JBIWFB010000001.1, read on the forward strand.
TATGTGTAATGGCTTGCCATCTTTCTTCAGTCAATTGGATATCATCTTGATTGTTCTGCATGGAATCACCCCTTTTCTATGTTTAGTATACTCGCATTCATGGCATAATTAGCCTTCTTAAGTATGTAAAAGCAAGAAAACGAAATTTAAATGACTCTAATAGGATAAAAAAGACGTTTAACGAAATATTCTTGTAATTAATTTTATTTATGATACGATTTAGTTGCGTTTATAATTAAATAGATGACTGCTAGGGGAGCCTGTTTTAGGCTGAGACACATCTTGTATGTAAACCCTTTGAACCTGATCTAGTTAATACTAGCGGAGGGAAGCAGCTGGACCCCTACTGTCGTATATTTAGTTTAATTATGTAGAAAACAGCCGCTTTCCGTTTATGGAGAGCGGTTTTTTGTTTTCAAAAATTTAACTAGGAAGGGGAAAAGAAATGGAGAAGGAAATAGAAAATCGAATAAATAAAGCAGTTGATGAGCGTAAAGAAGAATTATTTCAATTACTCGGAAATTTAGTTAGTTTTCCGACAGTTAGTCCCCCAGCTAGAAATACAAGTGAAGTGCAAAACTATATTGCAAACTTTTTAGAGAAACACCAATTGGAGACGGATAGTTGGGATGTGTTTCCGAAAGATCCGAACGTAGTAGGGATAAAAAGAGGAACAGATAGTTTGCATTATCAGAGCTTAATCATAAACGGACATATCGACGTTGCAGAAGTCGGAGATGAAAGCGAGTGGACCGTGCCAGTATTCAAGCTCACCAAAAAAGATGGATATGTATTTGGCAGAGGAACCTCTGACATGAAAGGAGCGGTAGCCGCAACATTGTTTGCTATAAAACTATTAAAAGAGCTAAATATTGAAATAAAAGGAGACCTCCAAATACAGTCTGTTATTGGAGAAGAAGCGGGAGAGGCGGGAACACTGTCTTGTATAGAGAGAGGATACACGGCTGATTTTGCACTAGTAGTAGATGGAAGTAATCGTCAAATTCACGGTCAAGGTGGAGTGATAACAGGGTGGATAACGATTAAAAGTAAAGAAGTTTTCCATGATGCAATGAGGATGAAAATGTTGCATGCAGGAGGGTTGATCCAAGGTGCAAGTGCCATAGAAAAAATGATGAAAATAATTGCAGGCCTTCAAGATTTGGAAAGACATTGGGCGGTGACAAAACAATATCCTGGATTTGCCCCTGGAACAAACACGATTAATCCTGCGGTTATAGAAGGTGGCAGACATGCCGCTTTTATAGCAGATGAATGCAGACTATGGATTACCGTACATTTTTATCCGAATGAAACATATGAATCAGTTACTACAGAAATAGAAGATCATTTAAACCGAGTTGCGATGGCTGATCCTTGGTTAAGGGAAAATCCTCTTCGATATCGCTGGGGTGGAAAATCAATGATTGAAGAACGTGGCGAAATATTTCCTGCATTAAAAATGGATGCGGAACACCCAGCGGTTCAATTACTGGCAGATTGTCATCAGCAAATAGAGAAAAAACCGGTCGAAATTGGAATGTCCAAATCCGTAACTGATGCAGGTTGGCTAGGACAAGCAGGAATACCAACTGTTATTTATGGTCCAGGAAAACTAGAAGAAGCACATTCTGTAGATGAAAAACTAAATATAGAGGAATTACTTTCATTTACTAAAACATTGTTGTTATTTATTTATCAATGGTGTAACACAAAAAAATAAAAAAACTATTATTCTGGGAGGTAAGTCGTATGAATGCTACTAAAAAATTTAGCGATCGATTACTTGAAAATGTAAAACCAATTTGGGATAAAAATCATCAACATCCATTTGTACAGGAGTTAGGAAAAGGAATATTGGCGGAAGAAAAATTTATCCATTATATGAAGCAGGATTATGTCTATCTATTAGACTATTCCAAGTTATTTGCAGTAGGAGTTCAAAAATCACTCGATTTAGAAATGATGACAAACTTTTCGAAAACGCTACATGATACCCTGCATTTCGAAATGGATTTACATCGTGCTTTTGCTGCAGAGTTTGGTATTTCTAAGGAGGAGTTGGAAGCTACTAAGCCAACCCCTACAAATCTGGCATACACACGCTATATGTTAAATGTTGCGCAAAACGGTTCACTAGTGGAATTAGTTTCCTGTTTGCTTCCATGTGCATGGGATTACTGGGAGATAGGGAAATTATTGCGCACACAATATGGTAATAACTTGTCCACAAACAAATATGCCAAATGGATTGAAACATATGATTCCGATGAATTCGCGGCAGGTGCCAAGTGGTTAATACAGCTGATGGATCAGTTAACAGATGGTAAGCCTGAATGGGAACTTGCTCTTATTGAAGAACATTTCCAAATGACATCGAAGTTTGAATATTTGTTTTGGGACATGAACTACCAACTAGAAGAATGGCCAATCTAACTTGATTCAGCAAAAAGATGGCTGAATCAAGTTAAGCCTCCGGCGGATGTCACAGATTTTGAAGGGAGTTAATTGCGCGAGCGCAATTCAAAATCTGGACGCAATTATGCCGAGGCATAATTGATTTTAGGAGTGAAATGTATGAATAAAACAAGAAAGCTAACATTGACATCGCTCATTATTGCCATAACGACCATTTCTAGTCATCTCATTTTTATACCAGTTGGTTTTGCAAAGATTTTCCCAATCCAACATTTCGCAAATGTCCTGTTAGCTGTTTTATTAGGTCCATGGTATGCGGTCGGAGGAGCACTGATCGTTTCTACTTTACGAAATCTGTTAGGTACAGGATCTATTTTTGCTTATCCCGGAAGTGTTATTGGAGCTTTTTTAGCTAGTTACTTTTATCTGAAAACCAAGAAACTTGGATTTGCATTTGTCGGAGAAGTGATTGGTACGGGAATCCTCGGCGCTATTGCAACTTATCCAATTGGAGTTCTCCTATTTGGAAAAGAGTTAACAGTATTTGGGTTTGTGCCAGCCTTTATGTTTAGTTCGTTTACAGGAGCGATGCTAGCATTTGGTTTGTTAAAAGTGATGATGAAAAACAAAGTAATTGGAGGACTAGTAAATGAAAACAGTACTTACAATAGCAGGATCTGACTCAGGTGGAGGAGCAGGTATCCAAGCAGATATTAAAGCAATTTCTGCGAACGGTGCATTTGGTATGTCGGTGATTACTGCAGTAACTGCCCAAAATACGAAGGAGGTACGCTCTGTTCAACAAATTGATTTGAACATTATTCGAGATCAGATAGAAACGGTATTTGATGATATTCGAGTAGATGCAGTGAAAATTGGGATGCTCGGAAATGTTGAAACAGTTCATGTAGTAGCAGAAACATTAAAGAAATATAAACCGAAGTGGATCGTCGTGGATCCTGTAATGATTTCAAAAGGTGGCCATCATCTTTTGAAGGAATCTGCAGTGGAAGCTTTAAAGAAAGAACTACTTCCTCTTTCATCCATCATTACACCAAATATTCCAGAAGCAGAAGTTTTGATAGGAAGAACGCTCCAAACGGAAGAGGAAATGTATAAAGCTTGCGAGCAAATAATGGAAATGGGGGTCGAAGCTGTATTGATAAAAGGTGGCCATTTAATCGGTCCTCCAAATGATCTTTTTTACAATGGAGAAGAATTCCATTGGTTAAAAGCTAAACGAATTGATACGAAAAATACCCATGGTACAGGGTGCACATTGTCCTCTGCACTTGCAACAAACCTGGCTAAAGGTTCGACTTTGTTTGAAGCAGTGACATTAGCGAAACAGTATATAACGACTGCGATTACGCATAGTTTTCCTTTAGGTTCAGGACATGGACCGACACATCATTTTTATGATTTATACGAGAGTTCGAAATTGGGAATGAAATAGATAGGAGAATACTAAATGAATAAAAAAGTAGTAGGTGATCTTTTTACGCTTGTCCGCAAAGGGAACCCGCTCGTTCACCATATAACAAATGCAGTTACAATCAATGATTGTGCCAATGTAACCCTTGCAATCGGGGCTTCGCCTGTAATGGCAACAAGTGTAGAAGAAGTAGAGGAAATGGTGCAATTAGCAAACGCATTAGTACTGAATATAGGGACGATTCAATCGGAAACTTTTTCTGCAATGATACTTGCTGGGAAAGCGGCAAACGAGAAAGGAATACCCGTCATATTTGATCCAGTGGGTGTAGGAGCTACAACTTTTCGAAAAAAATTAGCAGCCGAACTATTGGAAAAGGTAAGGGTAACAATTATTAGAGGAAATGCAAGTGAGATAAATTCTTTAGTTGGTGGAAAAGGGAAAACACGAGGTGTAGATTCAACGGATAACTCTTTAGAAGCGAAAGAACTTGCTATAAAAGCTGCAAATCTTTTTTCTTGTGTAGTGGTAGTCAGTGGAAAAGTCGATGTTGTATCCGATGGAAAAGAAATTGTTCAAATTGAAAATGGGGATACTTGGTTAACTAAAGTAACAGGTACAGGATGCATGACAACTTCTTTAATAGGTAGCTTTGCAGGAACGACAAATGATTATTTTTCTGCAAGTATCGCGGGCATGTCAGCTATGAGTCTAGCAGGAGAAAGAGCGAAAAGGAACCTTCCTGAAGGTGCAGGAATTGGTCACTTTAAAGTGAAATTGATGGATGAGATTTTTCATTTGGATGGATATATATGGGGAAAAGAGGTTTCTATTGTTGAATCTTAATATGACTTTGAATTTAGTAACGGAAGAATCGGTTCCGGTTGATTCGTTATTAACAATTGTAGAACAAGCCATTAAAGGAGGAGTGACGATTGTACAGCTCCGTGAAAAAAATAGTTCTGGTAAGGAGTTTTATGAGAAGGCAAAGGCACTAAAGGAGCTGTTAGATGCTTATAATGTCCCGTTAATTATAAATGACCGAATAGACATAGCAATCGCAGTAAATGCAGCTGGCGTACATGTAGGACAGTCTGATTTACCTCTTGCTATTGTAAAAGAAATCGTACCTAGCTCTTTTATTGTGGGTGTATCTGCAGGGACATTAGAAGAAGCGATGAATGCTGAAAGAGATGGGGCCACTTATATCGGAGTAGGTTCTGTTTTTCCTACAGGTACAAAAGGGGATGCTAAGCTTTTACCGCACGGAGTACTGGAAGAAATTACGAGAACAGTTTCAATTCCTGTCGTGGCGATTGGTGGTATTACTTTAGAAAATATTGATACATTGCAATACAAAGGAATTGCTGGCGTTGCGGTAGTATCAGCGATAATGAAAGCCAATAACCCTTCTTTTGTAGCTCAAAAGTTTATAGAAAAGCTTAACAGTAGTATAAAAGAGGAAGTCCTAGAACTGTAAGCTTTGATATTTCATAGATACGAAAATGTTTGTTTGAGTAGCGGACATCTTAAGTGTAATCTTTTATGTTTGATTTACTAATTAGACTCATGTAGATTGAGGTATATTAAAGAATCATTCAAACACTTACAAGTAGACGAACAAATATAAATAAATGAAAAGGGAGACTTGAAATGGCTTATTTATTACAAGTAGATTTTAAAATGGAAGGTCCATATGGAGAAGAAATGTCAAAAGGTTTTGTAGAATTAGCACAAAGCATTAATGATGAACCAGGTGTGATTTGGAAAATTTGGACGGAGGATGCAGCAGCAAAAGAAGCTGGAGGTATCTATCTATTCGAAACAAAAGAAACTGCCCAAACCTATTTAGAAATGCACTCAGCTCGATTAACGTCTTTTGGTATTCAAGATATTCGTGGCAAGATTTTTAAGATTAATGAACCATTATCTATGATTAACCATGGTCCTATAGAAAAATAAGGAACAAAACAAAAGGTCTTTCATAAATTTTTAAAAAAGTAATTACCTTGCTAACCTAGACGTTAGAGGAGGGTGATTACTTTTTTTATGATTTAAAGGATAATCATTGCGATTATTACGCCAAATTTTAAAAATAAAACTTCCTACTTTACATACCCCTAATAGGTATGTTAAAGTGAATTCAAGATAGGAGGTTAAAGTAATGGAAAACTTGGTGAATGAAGTAACTTGCAATACAGAAAATGTTACCTCGTGCCGAAAAAGTCATCATCCTGAACATGTAAAAAAGAATTTAACGTCTAGATTAAATCGAATCGAAGGTCAAATTCGTGGTATCAAAGGAATGATAGACAAAGACGTCTACTGCGATGATGTAATCACTCAACTGTCTGCTACACAAGCTGCTTTAAATAGTGTAGCCAAAATTCTTTTGGAAGGTCACCTAAAAGGTTGTGTCGTAGATCGCCTTTCAGAAGGTGATGAGGAAGTATTAGACGAGTTAGTTGTAACGATTCAAAAGCTAATGAAAAAATAAAAAAGATAGGATTCGCTAGAAAATGTGAACTATTTTTTTAATTGATATATACCCCCTAAGTGTATAAGAAGGGAATATTAAATCTGATTAAAGGAGAGAAAAATATGAAAAATTTAACGTTAGAGGTACAAGGAATGTCATGTGGGCATTGTGTTAATGCAGTCGAGGGAAGCGTTGGTAAATTAGCAGGAGTAGAAAAAGTAAAAGTAAACTTAGCCGATGCTCAAGTGAATGTATCATTCGATGAATCCAAAGTATCAATTGATACAATTAAAGAAACGATTGAAGATCAAGGATATGACGTAGAATAAGAGTGCTTTTGAAAGCACTCTCTCATTTTCAAATATTTATACCCTATGTAGGTATGAGGAGGTAAGTATTGTGAGTTCAGAAATAAAAGAATCCAGTTTACAAATTACAGGAATGACTTGTGCGGCATGTGCGACTCGTATTGAAAAAGGGTTAAACAAAATGGAAGGTGTCGAGCAAGCAACAGTCAATTTAGCATTAGAAAAGTCATCGATTAAATATGACCCGTCTAAACTGAACGAAGCCGATTTTGAAAAGAAAATTGAAGCACTTGGCTACGGTGTTGTGAAACAAAAAGCAGAATTTGATATTACAGGAATGACCTGTGCAGCATGTTCTACTCGTATTGAAAAAGGATTAAATAAAATGCAAGGTGTTGCATTAGCGAACGTCAATTTAGCACTTGAAAAAGCAACAATTGAATTTAATCCATCAGAAGTAACGATTGCAGACATTATCGCGAAGGTAGAGAAACTTGGTTACGGTGCACATCAAAAGCAAGGGGAAAAGCAACAAGTAGATCATCGTGAAAAGGCCATTAAAGATCAGAAACGCAAGTTCATTATATCGGCTATTTTATCGTTACCTTTATTATGGACGATGGTAGCGCACTTTTCCTTTACCTCGTTTTTATATGTACCTGACTTCTTAATGAATCCATGGATACAATTAATTTTGGCAACGCCGGTACAATTTATTATTGGAAAACAGTTTTATGTCGGTGCATACAAATCACTACGAAATGGCAGCGCCAATATGGATGTACTTGTCGTAATGGGTACTTCTGCAGCCTATTTTTATAGTGTCTATCAGGCGATTATTACAGTGGGGACAAATCACAGTCCACATCTATATTTTGAAACAAGTGCTGTTCTGATTACACTTATTGTTTTAGGTAAATTATTTGAGGCAAAAGCTAAAGGTCGTTCCTCTGAAGCGATTAAAAAATTAATGGGACTTCAAGCAAAAACAGCTATCGTTTTACGTGACGGTATTGAAAAGGAGATACCATTAGAAGAAGTAGTAATAGGAGATACCATTTTAGTCAAGCCAGGTGAAAAAATTCCTGTTGATGGAGAGGTATTAGAAGGAAGGTCAGCCGTGGATGAATCCATGTTAACAGGTGAAAGTTTACCAGTTGATAAAAAGGGCGGCGACGTCTTATATGGTTCGACGATTAATAAAAATGGTTTTATCAAAATGAAAGCAACTAAAGTTGGTCGTGACACCGCGTTGGCTCAAATTATTAAAGTAGTAGAAGATGCACAAGGATCGAAAGCACCTATCCAACGCATGGCGGACCAAGTTTCAGGTATTTTTGTACCGATTGTAATAGGGATTGCCATCCTCACCTTCCTAGTATGGATCATTTGGGTTCAACCGGGTGAGTTTACACCTGCACTGGAAGTGTTAATCGCGGTGTTAGTTATTGCTTGTCCATGTGCTCTTGGGTTAGCGACACCAACTTCTATTATGGCAGGTTCGGGTCGTGCTGCAGAATTCGGTATATTATTCAAAGGCGGAGAGCATTTAGAACAAACACAAAGCATTGATACAGTAGTTGTGGATAAAACAGGAACTGTAACACATGGTAAACCTGTATTAACGGATGTTTTAGTAGTGGATGATCAAGACGAAGAGAAGTTTTTATCATTGATTGGTGCAGCAGAAAAACAATCCGAGCACCCATTAGCACAAGCAATTGTTCAAGGGATTGGAGAAAAAGGTATTGAACTTGGTGACGTCCAATTCTTCGAAGCAATTCCAGGTTATGGCGTGCAAGCAACGGTTTCAGGTCAAGGGGTTGTCATTGGAACGCGAAAACTTATGAAGCAATACGGCATCGATATTTCAGCGGTTCTTCCAGTAATGGAGAAATTGGAAAGTGACGGTAAAACAGCGATGCTAGCTGGAATTAATGGACAATACGCGGGTCTAGTTGCTGTAGCAGATACGATTAAAGATACATCAGCTCAAGCTATTCGCCGCCTACAAGAAATGGGCATCAAGGTAATTATGATGACAGGTGATAACCAACGAGCAGCACAAGCCATCGGGAAAGAGGTGGGCGTTGACGCAGTGATTGCGGAAGTACTTCCGGAAGGTAAAGCAGAAGAAGTGAAGAAACTGCAAGCAGCTGGTAGAAAAGTAGCGATGGTAGGCGACGGTATTAATGACGCACCAGCACTAGCTACAGCTAATATCGGGATGGCTATTGGAACAGGAACAGACGTGGCGATGGAAGCCGCTGATGTAACACTAATACGTGGAGATTTAAACAGTATTGCTGATGCCATCATTATGAGTCGTAAAACAATGCGCAATATTAAACAAAACTTATTTTGGGCATTTGGCTACAATACACTTGGTATTCCGATTGCAGCAATCGGCTTACTCGCTCCATGGGTTGCAGGGGCTGCGATGGCATTTAGTTCCGTATCGGTTGTATTAAATGCCTTACGTTTACAAAGAGTCAAATTAGAAAAGTAATATAACTGTAAACTACGCTGTTTACCCTATAGTTGCATATGATTAGTTTCGGGTGGAGGAAATGAAATGGATCAACCAGAGAAAAAGGTTAAATTGGCTATAAATGGCGGCATATCATTTGGTGCAAAATTAAATGCAAAGCAACTGGCTGTCATAGCAGAGTACATGAGTGACAATGATGAATTGGAGTTGACTACTTTTCAACAACTTTACATTGAAGTACTTGAAAGTAAAGTGGAAGACGTCAAGGAAAAATTTAAAGAAGTGGGATTATCCTGTTACCCAGTTGGGAACTTTGTCAAAAGTCTTAGAACCTGTAACTTTTGTAAAGGTTCAGAAGAAGAAGGAATGCCTATAGCGATTGAGCTTAATAAGCGAATAGCAGGAAAACCAGTTCCCTTTACACTTCGCCCGGCTTATACGGGATGTCCGGTTGGATGTGGTGAACCTCTAGTAAATGATATTGGTGTAATGAAAGTAAGGAATGGATATGATTTATATATTGGTGGAAAGGCAAAAGGAAAGGGTGCTCAAGTAGGTACTTTATTGATGGAGCAGCTAATGCCTGAACAACTTTATAAGGCTGTCGAAAAAATTATTCATATCTATGCTGAACAAGGAAAAAAGAGAGAACCGTTGTTCAAATTTATTAATCGTATTGGATTTGAGAACTTAAAAAGTCAAGTAGTCGGATAAATTAAAGAACTGTGGGAGGTTACCCGGTTCGTTTCTGCTTAAATTATGAAACAAAACAGACAGAATTTGGTTCTGTCTGTTTTGTTTGTTAAAATGAGTAAGATTCCCCATCGTCTGGCACTAATATATTAGAAGAGATTCCTTTTTCTTGATTGAAGCTTTTCAATTCTTCTCTTGATAATGTCCAGTGATTGACAGCTTCCATATGGTTAGAAATAATTTTTGCGTTTGGTGCAGCTTTATAGACTTCATAGATATCATCTTTTCCCATTACGAGCGAACCGCCTTCTAGGAATTGATTATCTCCGCCAGCTACAATGATAATTTCTGGCTTATGTGTTTCGATTACTTCTTGAACACCTTCATACCAAACGGTATCTCCAGCTAGATATAAAGTTTTTTCACTTAAGTGTTTGAAGACAACACCACACACTTGACCAGCAAGTTCTACCAGTGGGCCTCTCCCGTGCTCGCCTTTTGTTTTAATGAATTGGATATCTTCAAAGATTGTATCCTCTTGTAAAACCTCTACATTATTGAAACCAACGTTGCGAACTGATGAAGCATCCACCTCATTCTGGACAAATAATTTAATATCTTTTGGCAATGCTTCTATAGCAGCATCATCCCAGTGGTCTAAATGCAGATGAGTGACAATGACAGCATCAATATCAGATATGATATTGTCGAGTGAAGTTGGTAAGCCAACTAAAGGATTGTTTTGATCTTGTCTTGGTGCATCGGGAAAGCCAACTTGAGGTCCAAAAGGTGGATAAGTTCCTTTCTCTGCTAACATTGGGTCTATTAAAAACTTTTTGCCAGCATATTGAACAACTAGCGTAGCATTTCGAATTTGTTTAATATCCATAATTACAACTCCTTTTCAATGATTCATATATAGTTTATACTATGGTCAATTACCGATATATAGATAAAATCAAGTCTTTTTGGGGTTTGACTTGATTAATGAAAGGAGTTGAATAAATGTTAGATAACACGGACATGCATATCTTAGATGAACTATCTAAGAGTAGTCGTATTACTATGAAAGAATTGGGGGAGAGAGTCCATTTGACAGGACAAGCTACTTCAGCGAGGGTTGCGAAATTAGAGGAAAACGGAGTGATTGAGGGGTATACAATTAAAGTTAATCAAGTTAAATTAGGGTATTTCATACATGCTTTTATTACGATTTTTACACAAAATACTTACCATAAACCGTATCTTTCGTTCCTAAAAACACAAGAACCATACGTCATCCAAAACAATAAAGTCAGTGGAGACGGTTGTTACCTTCTAGAATGCAAATTTCCATCGAATGAAATACTAGATGAGTTCTTGGAAGAATTAAACAAATATGCAAATTATAAATTATCGATTGTCATTAACAAGTAGTGTGTATCAATAGGGTTGCACAGATGGTAATGTTGACAACATACCTGCGTGGGTATATTATAATGCTTGTCAGTAATTATGTGATTAACATGGAGGTGGGTTCCAATGGAATATAATGATCAACTAAAAAATAGAGTAAAGCGTATGGAAGGGCAACTTCGAGGGATTCTAAAAATGATGGAAGAAAATAAAGATTGTAAAGAGGTCATTACACAATTGTCAGCTGTTCGCTCAGCAGTAGATCGAACAATAGGTGTAATTGTAAGTTCAAACCTAGTTGAATGTGTTCAAGAGGCTGAAAAAAACGGAGAAAAAACCGACGAACTAATTAAAGAAGCTGTCAACTTACTTGTAAAAAGCAGATAAGAAAGTTTGGTTGACAGCTTTTTTTTCTTTTGTTAATATACCCATAGGGGTACCAGTAATGATGAGAGGAGGAATAAATATGATGATAAATAAAGTATTAGATGCGAAGGGATTAGCATGCCCAATGCCAATCGTAAAAACAAAAATGGCCATATCCGAACTTGAATCAGGTCAAATATTAGAAATTCATACAACAGATAAGGGGGCTAAAAGCGATTTTCCAGCATGGGCTAAATCAGGTGGGCATGAACTTTTGAAGCATGAAGAGGAAAGTGACTTATTAAAGTTTTGGATAAGAAAGGGTTAATTTTTTTAATTTAATAAATACCCGTACCGGTATATGTAATAGGTATTTAACAGGGAGATGCAACAGATGGAATACGTTAGTTATATTGTAATTGCGCTTTTCTTGGTTTTCATCTTACAACGGGCTCTACCAACAAAAGGTGTGAAACAACTATCAACAACTGATTTAAAAGAAGAACTCATTAACAACAATAAGCAATTTATTGATGTCCGAACATCTGGTGAGTTTAAAGGAAATCATATCAGGGGTTTTAAAAATATTCCTCTTCACCAACTTTCTCAAAAAGCAGATAAGGAGCTTTCAAAGGAAAAAGAAGTGATTGTCATTTGTCAAAGTGGGATGAGAAGTCAAAAAGCTAGTAAAGTGTTAAAGAAGTTGGGCTTTACAAAAGTAACAAATGTAAAAGGTGGCATGAGTACCTGGGTCTCATGAAAAACAGAAGGAGGATATCTCGATGAAAGAAATGATTGCAAAAGAAATGGAGTCTTTAATAAATGAAGGAAAGCTATTAAATATTATCGATGTGCGTGAGGTAGAGGAAGTGGAAGTAGGGAAAATTCCCGGAGCCGTAAACATTCCATTAGGATTGGTTGAGTTTCGTATGCATGAATTAGATAAATCAAAGGAATATATTATGGTTTGTCGTTCAGGAGGAAGAAGTGGTCGTGCAACAGAATTCCTTGAAAGTCATGGATTTAATGTAATCAACATGCAAGGTGGAATGCTTTCTTGGGAAGGAAAAGTCGAGTAAATTTTTTAGAAATTTTAATACCCGTACAGGTATAATGTAGTAGTTTGGAAAAACTTCTATTTATAATAGGTGAGGAGAGATTTGATAATGAACTTAGTAACAGTTTATACAACAAACCATTGTCCGTATTGTGTTATGTTAAAGAATTTTTTATCAGAACAAAACATTCCTTATACTGAAGTGAATGTTGAAACAAAACCTGAAATTATCGACCGACTTGTCAAAATGACGGGGCAAATGGGTGTACCTCAAACTGAAGTGAATGGTCAATGGATTGTAGGCTTTGATCCAAATAATATTATGATAGCACTAAGAAACTAGGAGGAAAACAAATGAATAGAAAATTAGCAATTATCGCAAGCAATGGTGGACTATTTGATGCATACAAAGTGTTTAATATCGCAACTGCAGCAGCTGCGACAGATCAAGAGGTATCTATTTTCTTCACATTCGAAGGTTTGAACTTAATCCACAAAGAGGCAAATAAGCAACTTTCGATGCCGGAAGGAAAAGAGCATTTTGCCGAAGGATTTACAAAAGCCAATGTTCCAGCGATTCCTGAATTGGTTGCAATGTCACAACAAATGGGTGTTACATTCATTGGCTGTCAAATGACAATAGATGTTATGGGGCTAGATCAAGAAGACTTTATAGATGGAATTGAAGTAGGCGGAGCTGTCACATTTTTAGAGTTCGCTAAAGATGCAGATGTAACATTGACATTTTAATATTTTTTTATAAATAAATATACCGTAGGGGGTAATGGAATGGCTGTGAATACAATGACTGTTAAAGAGCTAACGAAAAAAGTATTCAACAAAGAAAAACTATTTATTTTAGACGTACGTAATAAAAGTGATTTCGTAGACTGGAAAATTGAAGGTGAAAATATTGATTATCTAAATGTTCCATACTTCGAATTAATTGATGGAGTGGAAGGGATCTTGGATAAGATACCTTCCGATAACGATGTGCTAGTTGTTTGTGCAAAAGGTCGTTCATCTATTATGGTTGCAGAGATGCTTTCAGAGGCAGGGCTTTCTGTTTATTCCTTAGAAGGTGGGATGCAAGCATGGAGTGAACATTTAGCACCTGTTAAAGTGGGAGATCTCAAATCCGGTGGAGAAATTTATCAGTTTGTACGAATTGGTAAGGGATGCTTGTCTTACATGATCGTCTCAAACGGTGAGGCTGCCATTATTGATGCGGCAAGAATGATGAATGTCTATCTTGAATTTGCAGATCGTATTGGCGCAAAAATTACCTATGTATTTGATACACATCTACATGCAGATCATATTTCTGGTGGAAGAAAACTTGCTGAAAAAACAAACGCAACATACTTGCTTCCACCAAAAGATGCTGTAGATGTAACTTTTGATTATGAACCATTAGAAGATGGTGATGTAGTGACAATTGGTAATACTTCTATAAATATTCATGCTTTATATTCACCAGGTCACACAATTGGATCGACATCCTTTGTTGTGGACGAAAGCTTCTTATTATCAGGAGATATTTTATTTATTGATTCCATTGGAAGACCGGATCTTGCTGGGTTAGCGGAAGACTGGGTTGGGGATTTAAGAGAAAGTCTATACACGAGATACAGAGAATTATCTGGGGAACTAATTGTACTGCCAGCACATTTTATGATTATTGATGAATTAAATGCAAATGGTAGTGTGTCTGAAAAGTTAAGTACGCTCTACGAAACAAATCATGGGCTAAACATTGAGGATGAAAATGTATTTAGAAAACTGGTGACTGAAAACTTACCGCCACAACCAAATGCATATCAAGCGATTCGTGAAACAAATATGGGAAAATTTAACCCTGATGAAGAAAAGCAACGCGATATGGAAATTGGACCAAATCGTTGTTCGGTAAGATAAAATAAAGGGTTATCTATAAAGTTTTTTCAATAAGTATTTAGGGAATCAAAGAGGGAGCCGCATCAGGTTCCCTTTTTTAGAAGGAGGAAAATATGGATATAGGCTTTATTGCTACGATTTTCTTCATTGGATTAATAGGCTCATTCATTTCAGGAATGTTAGGCATAGGTGGATCCATTATTAATTTTCCAATGCTGTTGTATATCCCCTCTGCACTGGGTATTGCTCAATTTACAGCCCATGAAGTGTCGGGAATAACTGCCATCCAAGTGTTTTTTGCGACGATAGGTAGTGTTATTGCCTATCGGAAAAGTGGATTATTAAATAAGCGATTGATTGCTTATATGGGGGTTAGTATTTTAATCGGCAGTTTCTTTGGGGGATTAGGCTCTACACATATGCCTGAAAGTGGAATCAATACCGTATATGGAGTATTAGCTATAATTGCAGCTGTCATGATGTTCATCCCTAAAAAAGGACTGGATGACATCCCCCTAGAGCAAATAAAGTTTAATAAATGGCTTGCCGCATTACTTGCATTGGTCGTTGGAATCGGAGCGGGTATTGTTGGTGCGGGAGGTGCATTTTTGTTAGTACCTATCATGCTTACTGTTTTAAAAATACCTACAAGAATGACAATTGCCTCTTCCTTAGCAATCACACTTATTTCTTCTATAGGTGCCATCACTGGAAAAGTATCAACGGGACAAGTGGAATTCTTGCCATCAATCATCATGGTGGTCGCAAGCTTAATTGCTGCGCCGCTTGGGGCTATGAGTGGAAAAAAGATAAACACAAAAGTATTACAGGTGGTCTTAGCGTTATTAATATTTGCAACGGCAGTGAAAATTTGGATAGATATATTAATTACTAACAATTAATAAGCTACGAGAACTTTAGGAGGTATAAAATTGGAAGAAAAAAAGCTGCAAACCTATGAAAATCACACACGTCTTCACCCATTACAACATTTTATCCTCATGCCGATTAGTGCCATTACATTATTGGTGGCAATTGTCTATACGATTACGAGCATTTTGAAAGGTGATTTTTCCTTCATTACTTTTTTAATAATGGCTTTAGTGATTATGAGTATTATTGCAGGACTGCTAGCAAGGATGAATGCGTTAAAAGTTCAAGATCGGACGATTCGAGTGGAGGAACAACTACGCTATTTTATGTTAACGGGAACACCAATCGACTCTAAGATTACGTTATCGCAACTAATTGCCTTGCGCTTTGCTTCAGATGATGAGTTTCCAAGACTTGCTTCAAAAGCTGCATTAACTGGCATGACACCTGAGGAAATAAAAAAAGAAATTCAGCATTGGCGAGTGGATGAGCATCGGGTCTAAACGAGCTGCTCTGGCGCTTGTGTTGGGAATGTTGGAGGTTAAACACATATGGAACGAATCAAATCAATTGAAGAATGGCGAGAGTTATTGGAAAAGTCCAAAGAACAGCCTTTTCTTCTGTTTAAATTCAGCACTACATGCCTAAGTAGTCTATCAGCGATGAAAGAAGTACGAGCACTTGAAACAGAACTCCCTAAATATATAGTAATTGTACAAGAAGATAGGCTTGTTTCAAATGCGATTGGAAAAGACTTGGGAGTGAAGCATGAATCACCTCAACTTCTAATTTTGAAAGGTAAAAAGGGAATTTGGCAAGCTACTCACTACAGTATAAAGAAGTCCCTATTAATAGAGGCAATTAATACGTATGTTTGATTACTGGCAGGAAAAAAGACTTTTTAATAGTATTATAGATGATTTTAACTTTATTAATATTTGTAACGACACTGAAGATTTGGTTAGATATTAAGCGGTTGAACAAAATACTACTAATGACTGGTCTCACAAAGTTTAAACTATTGAAAATGAAAGGAGAAATTATGGTTACATTAACATCAATCGACTCAGTAGATAATTTTATCGTGAATCATCAGTTTAGTTTTTTATATATTTCAAGGACTAATTGTGGCGTATGCCACGCTATATTGCCTCAGGTGAAGAGTTTACTAAAAGAATTTCCACTCATCCAACTGGGACATATCAACGCAGATGATGTCGAAGAAATAGCTGGAAGTCTTTCGATTTTTACGGTACCTGCACTACTCTTATTTGTAGACGGTAAAGAAGTTTTAAGGGAAGCGCGTTTTGTTCAAATGCAATCATTGCATGAAAAGATAAGCAAAATTTATCAAATGATTGTAACTGAATCAGAGTGATTTTCGTTTATTCACTTTTATAGAAAATACTCCACTTAGCAATTATAGATACAAAAAACTACGTATGAAAGGGAGAATAAAAGATGAACCATTGGAATACCCGCTTTCAATCAGAGAATTATGTCTATGGCAAGGAACCAAATGCTTTTTTGAAGGAATTTCAGAAGAAAATAAAAAATAGCGGTGATGCTTTGGCCATAGCTGAAGGGGAAGGACGTAATGCAGTTTACTTAGCTCAGCAAGGAATGAATGTCACGGCATGGGATTATGCAGAATCTGGTCTTGCGAAAACAAATAAGCTTGCGGAAGAAAGGAACGTAGCGGTTTCCACCGAACTTGTGGATTTAAACGAGGCAAACTGGCATGAAGCTAAATGGGATGAAATTGTATGTATCTTTGGTCATTTCCCGAAGGAGCTTCGAGAGAAAACCCTTCAAGGTGTAAAGACTGCTATAAAACCTGGTGGGTATTTTCTAACAGAGGTATATTCACATTATCAGCTCCCGTATCAAAGTGGTGGACCGCAAAACCTGGATTTTCTATACAACCCGGAAGAGTTTCTAGAAAACTTTGCTGACTGGCGCATTGTTCATTTTTTCATGGGAGAGGTTGCCCGTTATGAAGGAGAACAACATAACGGATTGTCACATGTAATTCAATTTGTTGGGCAAAAACCATTGGAGTGACAGAATTAAAGTAAGCATATTGGTTGGAGATAATGATTCGAGTTAATTAATATATGCTAGATTCACCTTAGGAACTGATGATGACTTTACAAGTTTGGTTGAAAATGTAGAGATAGTGGTGCGTCATAGTAATTGGCATCTAACATTAACTAAACCCTTTACTTTAAGAAATGATTACTTTCATCTGTAATTTGGTTGTTCTAGTGCTGACTTGGTAGCTTTGCGAATAAGACTGGGCCAGTAAAAAAAGAACAGGCCCACTTTAGGCCTGTTCCTTAAACTATGCGCTTATTAATTTCTAACTAGATAATCGAATGCACCTAAAGCAGCGGTTGCACCTGAACCCATCGAAATAATAATCTGTTTATACGCGCTGTCCGTGCAGTCTCCTGCAGCAAATACGCCAGGTACGTTCGTTGCACCACGCTTATCAACAACGATTTCACCAAATTTCGTGCGTTCAACAGCGTCACCTAGCCATTCTGTACTCGGCACAAGACCGATTTGAACAAATACACCAGCTAGTTCAACATGCTTTTCTTCACCTGTTTCACGCTCAATGTAAGTAATACCGTTTACGTTATCAGTACCGGTAATTTCTTTCGTTTGAACATTTTTATGAACAGTAACGTTGGACAAGCTATAAAGACGCTCTTGTAGAACAGAATCGGCTTTTAACTCTGGCATAAATTCAAGAACGGTTACATGGTTAACAATACCTGCAAGGTCAATCGCTGCCTCGATACCGGAATTACCTCCGCCAATAACAGCAACATCTTTACCTGCAAATAATGGGCCATCACAATGTGGGCAGTATGCGACACCTTTGTTTTTAAACTCAGCCTCACCAGGTACGCCAACATTGCGCCAACGCGCTCCTGTTGAAAGGATTACGGTTTTACTCTTTAGAACAGCACCGTTCTCCAGTTCAATTTCAACTAGATCTTTCTTCTCCAAACGTTTTGCACGCTGTAAGTTCATCACATCGACATTGTACTCTTTTACGTGTTCCTCAAGACTTGAAGCAAGTTTAGGACCTTCCGTATGTTTAACACTGATGAAGTTTTCGATCGAAGCTGTATCCAAAATCTGACCACCGAAACGATTGGCAACAATCCCTGTACGAATGCCTTTACGTGCCGCATAAATTGCTGCACTTGCACCCGCTGGTCCACCGCCGATAACGAGTACATCATACGGATCTTTATCCGCGAATTCAGATGCATCTGGTCCGCTTCCCAGTTTTGCTAGAATTTCTTCGACAGTCATACGACCGCTAGAGAATGATTCTCCATTTAGTAATACAGTCGGAACAGCCATGATGTTTTTGCTTTCCACTTCATCTTTAAACGCTGCCCCGTCAATCATCGTATGCGTAATGTTAGGGTTTAACACGCTCATTAGGTTAAGTGCTTGTACAACTTCCGGACAGTTTTGACAGCTTAAACTAATATACGATTCGAAGCGATAAGTGCCTTCAAGTTTTTTCACTTGTGCAATCACTTTCTCATCGACTTTAGGAGCTCTGCCACTTACTTGTAATAAAGCAAGAACGAATGAAGTAAATTCATGTCCAAGTGGTATACCAGCAAAAACAACGCCAGTATCTTCACCGATACGATTAACACTAAAACTTGGTGTTCTTTCTAAGTCCACCATTTCTACTTTGATGTGAGATGACATCGTGGCTAACTCATCCACTAGTGATGCCATTTCACGAGAGACTTTATCGTCTCCAGCGCTAACTTTAAGTAGCACATCGCCCTCCATCAATTCAAGATATTGGGCTAATTGTGCTTTTATATCTGCGTCTAACATAGATTCTATCTACTCCTTAAATTTTCCCTACAAGGTCAAGGCTTGGCTTAAGTGTTTCTTCGCCTTCTTTCCATTTTGCTGGGCAAACTTCACCTGGATTGTTGCGAACATATTGTGCCGCTTTGATTTTGTCAACGAGAATACTTGCATCTCGACCAATACCATCCGCATTGATTTCAGCTGCTTGAACTACTCCGTCTGGATCGATGATGAATGTACCGCGTTGTGCAAGACCTGCTTCTTCGTCAAGTACATCAAAGTTGCGTGAAATAGTTTGTGCAGGGTCGCCGATCATGATATATTCCAGTTTGCTGATCGCATCTGAGTGATCATGCCAAGCTTTATGTGTAAAATGTGTGTCTGTTGAAACAGAATATACTTCAACGCCAAGTTCTTTTAGTGTCGCGTATTGATCTTGAAGATCCCCAAGTTCAGTAGGGCAAACGAATGTAAAATCTGCTGGGTAAAAGCAAACAACACTCCATTGACCTTTTAGGTTTTCTTCAGAAACCTCGATAAACTCACCGTTACCGCTATTAAAAGCAGAAGCTTTGAATGGTAATATTTCTTTTCCTATTAAAGACATAATATAAATTCCTCCTAGTGTGATTTCATTCATAGTTAGTTTAGGTTATATAGTCCTGTCCTAAACGGCAGTAATAATAAAATTTACTGCATCTTAACTATAATAATTACAATTACATAATTATTATCGTACGAGCGTTCCTGTTTGTCAACAATATCGCTTTAATTTATTGTTAATATTTTCACATAGTCGGAATGTTAACAGTAGTTTCATTGATGAAATGCTCAATCTTATTAATTTTCATGCTTCACAAAAGAAAGAAAGTGTCCATAAATCTCATCTACAATTTCTCAATTATCTAGAGAAATTCTCAATAACAGAATAATCAGTAAATAAAATTATGCAATTAATGTTGTCCAAAACAAACAATTTAGGATGCAAAAATGAAGAGTTGCTGAAGCGAACTCTCCGTTTAATCGTATTTTATTTTTATAAAAGGCAACTATGAAATTTTTTCTGTGGTCACTTATGATTTTCCTCCTTTAATACGGGATTCAAGCAATTATTAATATCAATTTGTATGTGGAGTGAAATCTTGCAAAGTGGGGAATGAATTAAATAAAAGGAGGTTTTTCTAGGATGAAGAAAATATACATTTTTCTCTTAGTATTGGCAGTTTCGCTTACCTTAGCTGCTTGTGGAAACGCCAAGAAAGAGGAGCAACAGGTGAATGAAGCTCCTGTCAATGAAGGAAATATGCAAGAGGAAGTAGATACAAAAAATGAGCCAGATGAATCTGCTAGCACGAATGTAAATGGCAACGAAACAATTACGGTCAGTCAAGAAGATATGCAGAAAAAAATAGATGAACTTAATTATCTTGATTTTGAATTGGAAGTTAAATATGCCAATAATCAAGAATACGAAGCAGAACTGGAAAGGGAAAGTGATATTTCCATCAAATCCAAAATAGAGGATTCGGTGAACAATGTAAAGGTAAATGGTTCGGATGCATTCAATGAATTGTATCCGCTAGTGAAGCAACTGACTATTACGCAACAAACTACAAAGGACGAAGCCATTAAAGAAGTATTAGCTACATTCAATTTACCAGATGACTATCAAAAGTTTGAAATGGACATAAAATTTAAAGATGGAACAAGTTTAGAATTTGAAGATAGAAAATAATTGAATTACCCCCACTAAGAAATGAAGTGGGGGTAATTCAGTAAGAGTATTTTTAAAATTTTGGTGTTTATACTGGTGGGATTTGCCTAGACAATAACTAACGAATATTTTATATAAAGAAGACTGTCAATTAGATGGAAAGTTGCTCAATCTATTTCTTTTGCTTTCTGTGTATCTCTAACATTTTTCTGAACTGTTATTGCTGCAAATATACTCAGAACAAAAGCCATACCATAAAATCCTTTTTCACTTAATACAATACTACCTGCATTGTATAAACCGATGGCCATCATTAAAATGGATATGATCAGGGCAAACCAGCTAATGGCATAGTAAATATTCGTAACTGGTATTCCTTCCTCTTTATCTCTTACTGCTTTTTGTAAAGAAACAGATGAATAGAGTCCAAATATTAAAATTGCAAAGTAGTATCCTTTTTCGTTCAGTTCCATCGCTGCATTAAATAAACCTATGAGATATGCTGATACCCCTATTAACAGTGCTGCGATGGAAGCTCCTTTGAAAGCTAAAGTTGGTTCTCCTTCGCTTCTTTCTACTTTCAATTTCCGTTCAATTTGTTTTTCTTTATTAAATAATTCCTCATTGTCATTAGTCATTGAATTTCTCCTCCCTTTTATAAAATCATATCCAAACGAGTACAAAACGGCAACCATTTTTCGAAAATTTCCATTTGTTCCACAAGCCTAGAGATCGACGTTCCAAGCGTTAAAAGGTCGATTGCATAATAGTTTGAGGTAAATAAGAAAATCTCCACTCATGTCGGGGAATTCTTGACTCAAAAAAAAGTTCAACGCTCGTCCACGGAAAGCGAAAATTTATATGAAGTATGAAAAAAAAGTTTTTTGACTATTCATAATGCGCTAGATGGTTTTATGTTATATTATCGTATAATTAGCAGACTATAACAATTGTGTATAAAAAATAGAAGGTGAAAAGATGGATTTGATGAATATTCAACCCGTCGTGCAAAGTATGGCGGATGCGATAGCGGCGGTTTTGAAGATTGAAGTCGAGATTGCAAACCAACGATTTATACGAGTTGCAGGAACTGGGGAACAAATAGAAAGTGTTCTTCATAAAAAGGGGTATCCATTTCTGTAGAGTGACTGGTGCGTTTTGAACCGGTTATTTTTGATGACAATATTGTTGAACTTGTGGAGTATGCAGCTACTCAGCGTGGGCTTCAGTCCAAGCTGATGACGTCTGGCGCTAGTCATGATGCACAGATGATCTCCCGTATTTGCCTGGCAGCTATGATTTTTGTTCCGAGCACGGATGGGATTAGTCACAACCCTCGTGAGTACACAGCGGAATCAGACTTATTCGCAGGAGCCAATGTACTGCTGATGTAGTTGCTCATCTTGCAGACATACAGTGAGTTACAGCAACACAAAATTAGGTTAGGAGAGAGATTACCATGCAGAAAACAAATCAAGCGGATGTTAAATTAGCAACGAATCATTTTTATTCATCTGAATATATCGAAGAGGAGTTATCCAATTTTAAGGAAGAGCAGATTAAAAGCATTCATGAGTTTCAAAAAACGCATCGTTTATACACGGAAACCCCACTCTATCACTTGAAGCATTTAGCTAAACATTTAAATGTTGCAGATATAAGAGTGAAAGATGAGTCACAGCGTTTTGGTTTAAATGCCTTCAAAGTAATGGGCGGTATATATGCCATCGCCAAGTATTTGGCGGATTGTTTAGGAGAAAACATTGAAAATCTTTCTTTTGAAGAGTTGCAGTCTCCTAGAGTCAAGGAACAGCTTGGTGGATTAACTTTCATTACTGCAACAGATGGCAACCACGGTCGAGGGATTGCTTGGGCGGCAAGGGAGCTAGGACATAAATCGGTCGTTTATATGCCAAAAGGTTCAACAAATAGACGGCTGCAAGCGATTCGTGATGAAGGGGCAG
Source organism: Psychrobacillus sp. NPDC096389 (assembly GCF_044762855.1). Classification (NCBI taxonomy): domain Bacteria; kingdom Bacillati; phylum Bacillota; class Bacilli; order Caryophanales; family Bacillaceae; genus Psychrobacillus; species Psychrobacillus sp. NPDC096389. The sequence goes on from NZ_JBIWFB010000001.1 coordinate 211,066, forward strand.
AAGCTGCTATTACGGATATCAATTATGATGATACGGTCAGATTGTGCGCTGACTTAGCGCATGAAAATGGATGGATTCTAGTTCAAGATACGGCATGGGAAGGTTACGAGGATATTCCACTTTGGATAACGCAAGGGTATGCTTCTATAGCAAAAGAGGTCGTAGAGCAGCTAGACGCAGATAACGGACAACAACCAACACATATTTTCCTACAGGCGGGGGTAGGATCTTTTGCGGCGGCAATTACAGGTTATATGGTTGAACATTATCGCAACAATCCTCCCATTGTGGTTGTAGTGGAACCAGAACATGCAGATTGTTATTATCGCTCTTTTTCAAGTAAAGAAGGTACAAGAGAAGTTGTCAGTGGAGATATGAACACAATCATGGCTGGATTGGCTTGTGGAGAACCGAATACGGACGCATTTCGTTTGCTGCGGCAATATGCCAAAGGAACATTTTCGTGTAACGATAATATCGCTGCACTTGGTATGCGTGTGTATGGCAATCCCCTTAAGGATGATCCACGTGTCATTTCGGGGGAGTCTGGAGCAGTAACATTAGGTTTGCTATATCATTTACGGAAAATAGCTAGTGATCCTGCGGTTAACAACGAAATTTCACTTGAATCTAATTCTCGTATTTTGCTTATAAGTACGGAAGGAGATACTGATCCAGCGACCTATCAAAAGGTTGTATGGGAAGGTCTTTGTCCGAATTAACAAGGGGCACCTAATGGCCACTAAACTTGTTAGATAGCATCAGTTTTAGCAATTATTTTATTGTTCAGACCACCCGCATAACAAGTCAGGTTCCTGCCTTTTGTAATATTAGAGATAATGAGAAAACAACAAGGAAGTTGGAAGAAAGTTCAAACTACGGTATTGAAAGAGGAATCGGTAAAAAGCACAAGTTTTGAAACATATAGATTAAAACTTGTGCTTTATATTAATTCGATTCGACTTCGGATTGTCGATAAAAAAATACTCAATAATGGCATATCCGGCTACTCCAATTGCAAAAAAAAGTAAAGATAACTCCAATTGTTTTATTCATCATTATACCTCTCCGTTTTTTGGTGGGATATTAAATGCACTTCAACTTAACGGAGTAAATATACAATGTACGGAACATTCCGTCAACGTATTAAAATTTACAAAAAGCGGTTCTGTATGGGTTCCATGTAATTTGTCTTCTTCTAATCAGTTAGAAACAAAGTAAATTTCAAAAAAATGTATAGTTTGTTTGTATTTTTATGCTAAAATATTTATAAACGGACGTATGAAGGGATAAAAGCTGGAAGAAGTGTTTCTTTTGAGTTTATTTTTTACGTATTTACTAGCAGGACTTGCTATTGCAATGCCTGTGGGAGCAATGACGGTTGAAATGACGAAGCAAGGTTTGAAAAATGGGTTCATGCATGGGTGGGCTGTAGGATTAGGTGGAATGACAATCGACTTCCTATTAATTATTGGCCTATATATGGGACTTGCTTCGGTTCTTGCGACACCTTATATTCAAATACCAATGTGGCTTATTGGTGCATGTTTTTTAGCATTTTTAGGTTATGAATCTATCAAAAATGCGGATCAGGGTATAACACTAGCTGGTGATAAACCAACGAAATCATTTTTTAGTTCATACCGGAATGGTTTACTCGTAGCTGTTTCACCTGGAAACCTTGTGTTTTGGATTTCCGTCTTTGGAGCAGTACTTGCCGATTCGTATGATACGACGCAGCCATCTACATTTTTGATTGTCGGAGCAGGTATTTTAGCGGGTATTTTACTGCATGATGTTGGACTACTTGCAATTGTTTCGGTAACAAGGAAGGTAATGAATCAAACAATGATCAAGTGGGTATCCATCATTGCTGGATTGATATTAATAGGTTTTGCAGGATACTTTTTATATGAGTTTGTAATGGCGATCAAAGGGATAATGTAAATATATGTGTAAAGAAAGAAGGGGAGAAAGTACACTTTGAAATAAGGTGTACTTCTTCCCTTTTATCGTATCAAGCAGATTTATAAAGAAATTTAGTGAGTCGACTAAAAAAGATTTACTTGCATGGATTATACAAGGTTGTTACTATTCTGATATCTTCGTTTGCAAAAAACTTATATAATATGTGCAAATTAAATGAAGAATGGGGGAAAAGATTTGGGGAAAATTGTCACCTTCAAGGATGTATCATGGAGAAGAAATGGACAGGAAATTTTGAGGCAAATTGATTGGGAAGTTAAGGAAAACGAACATTGGGCCATTTTAGGATTGAACGGTTCTGGGAAAACATCCTTATTAAATATCGTTACTGGCTATAACTTTCCAAGTAGTGGACATGTTAATGTTCTAGGGAACGAATTTGGTAGAACGAATTTACCGGAACTGCGAAAAGAAATTGGGTATGTGAGCAGTTCATTAGAGAGGTTTTCTCAAATTTTAGAACGTGAAACTGTAGAGGAAATCGTTGTAAGTGGTAAATTTGCTTCCTTTGGTTTATACGAAAAAGTTTCAAATGAGGACTGGGAAAAAGCAGATGCTTTACTTGCTGCATTGCGTTTAGATTACTTGAGTGGGAAATCATACAATTTGTTATCACAAGGAGAAAGAAGAAGGGTTCTTATCGCTCGGGCTTTAATGAGTGATCCTAAAATTCTTATTTTAGATGAACCATGTACAGGTTTAGATGTGTTCTCTCGTGAAGAAGTGTTATTTTTAATGAATGAGATTGTCCAAAATAATTGTCATGTACTATATGTGACGCACCATATTGAAGAAATCGTGGACGTCATTTCGCATGTGGTATTACTTCGGGATGGAAAAATAGTAGCCTCAGGCCCAAAGCAGGATGTTTTGACGGATGAATTATTATCAGAAGCATATAAAATGCCGGTAAAAATACGTTGGGAAGAAAATCGACCTTGGCTAACAATACAAAAAAATCTTGAAATGACAAAGTTGCATCATATAAAAACATTACGTTAGGAGTTTTACTGTGTACGAATAAAGATCATTCCTAAATAGTGGATTAGGCTTTTTTTCAAGAAACACTTTTAGAAAAAATCTAGAGTTAAGCATCAAAATAAGTGGTACTAGAATCAAATCTAGTACCACTTACTGGAACTTCTGTATATTATGCAGGTTTATGTGCAATAATTACTAGCTTACCTTTATCGAGTTCTGCTTCTGCAGTTGCAGCTTCCTCTTTGGATAGGCCAACCGATTCCATTTTGCTTCGAAGCTCATCTCCGCGAGAAGTAAATAAATTTTTCATCGATTCAAGGAAACCTTGTTCTTTCATCCCGACATCAGAAGTATCTAGGGCATCGTTAATATCATCAGCTCTCTCTTTGAAATGAGCAAAAATATGAATATGATCTTTTGAATATCCTTGTGTCTCCAGTTTTTCGATTTCTTCTTTCGCTTGTAAGGCATTTTCTACTGTTAATTTGACTGTCATTATAAATTCCTCCATTGTTGTTTTATTTGTGATATAACTATCTTTACCCTTCCTAATATGATTTAAACAAAATAAAATAATGTGGAATCAAAACGTGTGAAAGAATATAATGACTTTGATATGCTTAAAAGAAAATAGAATGGAAGAAGTGCATATGGACAATAAAATAGAACAAATAGCAAGTTTTAAGGCAGCAATGGGCAATTACCCTACAGGTGTCACGGTTGTAACAGCATTCAACCAAGAGGGAAAACCAATGGGACTAACAGTTAACTCATTTGCATCGGTTTCATTAGAACCACTGCTTATTTTATGGTCTATTGATAAGCGCGTGTACTCTTATGAAGAATTTTTAAAAGTAGACAAATTTACGGTGAACATTTTAGCATCTGATCAGAGCGATTTATGTACACTATTTTCTAGCAAAATAGAGGACCGTTTTAGTCAATGCGACTGGAAAAAGTCTAAGTTGGATTTGCCAGTACTGTCGGATACGTTAGCTACTTTACAATGTAAAGTATTTAGCCAAATCGATGCAGGGGATCATACGACGATTATCGGTGAAGTGCTAGACATTCAAAATGAAAATAAAGAACCGCTCCTATACCATCGTCGTACCATTGGTGCAATACCGGAAGAATTTTATCATTAAAGTGGAAAAAGGCATCTTCGATTTAGAGAGGATGTCTTTTTTTATCGCTTAGGAAACTATAAAATTTTTGACATGTGGATAACTTTAAAAAAACATTAAATTTGGATTTATAGATTTGAGCGTGGTATAGGGATAGTGTGTCTTAGTGACCGCTGTGATTTTCGCTGCAGTCGTACGCTTTCCGCCGGGTGAGCGATGAGCCATCCCCGCCGCCCTTAGGCGTACGTTGGGATGTCTCATTTGCCCACTCATCCGACAGGAGTCGACGCCTACAGCGAAAATCAATGGGAATTGCTTACCTATGGGTGTAGAACCGCCAAAAAAATAAAATTTGAAATAGTTTTTTAATTGCATGCATCCAGTAAATGGATTAGGGTAACAAACCAGTCATTGAAAGCAACCATTTTCTTAAAGCAGCAACTTTACTTGGATCGAGATGCATTATTGGATTAGCACATCGTAGTAGCCGCTATGACTTCCACTGCTGGACGGACACTTTTCCCTGGATGAAGTGAAAATCAATGGAAATTGCATACTTATTGGTACAGAACCGCTGAAAAAATAAAATTTAAAACAGTTTTTTCATTGCATGCATCCAGTAAATGGCTAAGGGCAATCAAAAAGCTATTGAAAGCTACTAATTTTAGTACGAAAGCAACCAAAACCAGCAGCAGAGCAACTAAATTGCCATTGAAAGCAACTATCTTCTCACAATAGCTCTTTACTTGAATTGAGGCGACTATGATTTAGACGTATTATAGGAATAACATGCCTAAAAGCCCATCGAACTTGGCTGGTCGGCATCTGCTCGACTATTTTGTCGAGTTCAAAGGCAAGATTGTCTCGTTCGACCATTCAGTGTTAATTTCGAACACTGATAAGTAAGTTTTTTCTATTAATTTTCGCTGCAGGGCGGCGACTCCAATGGGATCAAGTGAGCAAAATGAGACTTCACAACGTACGCGCGCAAGCGTGGCGGTGAAGGCTCATCGTTCACCCCATGGAAAGCGTCCGACCTGCAGCGAAAATCCAGCGGACACTTCATTCAACTCACTACCGCGCAGTATCCCTATTATGCGTTTCATTTCATTCGAAATTCTTTTTACTGAATCGGGCAGAGACAGGCGCATGCGCTTTTGTTCTTTATTGTATCCATATTTTATAGAAAATAGAGAACCGATTTTGAAAACAATAATTTATTATTAATAGAGTTATGCACAGGCGAGCTAGCTGCCTTATATATTTTGAGAAAAATATATAATTATTAATCGTAAATATTCAGAAAATATGGCATAATCACTTTGTATATGTCTTCAATAATTATAGAAAAGAGGTTCTCAGATGGGTAGAGTTGTACATTTTGAAATTCATGTAGATGATATGGACAGGGCTAAGCAATTTTATGGGGAAGTTTTTGGCTGGCAGTTTGAAGACTGGAGCAATTTTGCGGGAACACCTTATTTTGGAGCAATCACTGGGAATAAAGAGGAAATGGGGATTGATGGTGCTTTAATGCAACGTAGAACGCCATCACCTGAAAGTGGACAAAGCATGAATGCATTTGTTTGTACAATGCAAGTGGAAGATTATGATGCAACAGAAGCGGCAATTTTAGCTCATGGTGGTACAGTATCTGTTCCGAAACATCCATTACCGGGAATGGCTTGGCAAGGATATTTTACCGATTCAGAAGGAAATATTATTGGAATTCATCAACCAGACGAGAACGCCAAATAAATTATGAATGCCAGGAACCAACAATATTTAGGTTGGATTCCTGGCATTTTTACTTATTCGAAATCTAATTTATAATCATTTGCTTTAATCATTTTTAACTTTCGAGAGAAGACATAGATGAGACCGATATTTAATATAATCGGAAGGATTAAAAATGTGCTTAACATGATCGTGATATTTTCTAGTGTCCATCCACCATCTGCTAAATTTATGTAATTTAAAGGACCCACTAATCCGGATATGCCGAATCCAGCACTATAAGGTGTACCTTGGATGTTCAGTACTCCTGCGAGTGCTCCAAGTATTGCAGCTGTAATTAGCATAGGAAAAGCAATCTTTGGTTTCATAAAGAAGTTTCTCATTTGAATTTTCGGTGAACCTAACACATGTGCAAGAGCAGTACCGAGGCTATTTGCTTTGTAGCTTGCAATTGCCAAACCAAACCCAGTTGCTACGATACCTAGATTTGCAGCACCTGACCCAATTCCTGAAAGCATGATAACTGTTGCAACACCAACAGTAGAAATAGGGGAGAGAATAATGAGACTAAAAACTACTGCAATAATTGCTCCCATTAAAACTGGCTGTAGCGTTGTAAGATGAGCTATGCCTTGACCTAGTAGTCCTGTGGATTTTTTCATAAATGGTAACATTAAATAACCAATCATCCCGGGAACTAAGATTGTTAAAGTAGGAATAACTAAAATGGAATATTCTCTTAATCGGTCGCCAACTAGTTTTACAAATAACACTGCTAGTGCGGCAGTAATTCCCGTGTTAATAACGATTCCAATACCTTGAAGTGCAAATAAGCCATCTGCTGTTTTTTGAACCGCGCCACTACCAACCATGGCAGAAATACCAACGCTTGCTGTTTGAATTGGTGTTAGTTCAAACTTAATCCCTACCATTACACCAATCATTACGGGCAATAAACTCATGACAAATACAGTAATATCAAATAAATGTTGTAATGCTGGAACATGAGGGATTATTAACTTTAATATCTCCCCAAGCAATGCATTTGGAATCAATGCAACTACAATTCCAATGCTCATCCCTGTTAATAACTTATTGAAAAATTCTTTCACCTTACTAATCTCCATTTCTATGATGTATATTGTTGTTCATTATAGGGAGTATTCAGACAATATTCAATATACTTCAACGCTTTAAAGTGAGAGAGAATGAAATGACATCAAAAATATACTACAATAGGATGAATATATGCGGTTGTCCAAAGGGGATTTGCTCGACAATTTGTCTAGTAAAGAAAAGATAAATCCCCTTGAACGTTTATATTGTTCAAAGGGATCTGCCTTGTAAAAAGTAATTTATAGTTATTCTCCTACATAAAAAAGTTTAAACATAATTTCTCTTTGAGGGACTTGGAGTGTCTCGAATCTTTGGAGAAAACTTTTTTTATTATATGGTACATGATGTATTTCTATAACTGGCTGTTTTTCTTTTGTAAAGTCAATAATTGCATATGGAGCCGTATTCTCTTTGGATACACCTAAGGCACCTGGATTTAAATAAATTTGTTGTTCGTTTTTAAAAAGGTGTTCAGGATGATGGTGACCAAAACAGATAATGTCAGCAGGATAGTTGGCGAACATTTTCTCCATATTATGTAAAGTTGGCTCTAGTATACTGTGAAAAGGCTCGTCATTAATATGAGCATTACGCTTATTTAGTTCAATATGATAGTGAATTCCAATGATGCGTGTCTCATTTATTTCTTTTTCAATCATACGTGGCAAGCTCTTTAGTTTATCCGTATTTTCTTTGGATAATCGTTTTGCAACCCATTCGTGATGTTCACGTGTATGTTTATAAGTTTCCGGATGTCCTTCTCCTGCGATAAGTGACAAGATAGCTTCATCATGATTTCCTGTAATCATACGAATGGTCGGACGGGCAAATAGTAAGTCTAATACTTCGTTTGTGTCTGGGCCCATTGCTATCATATCTCCAAGGCACCAAATTTCTTCAATATCTCCACGTGCGTCGATTTCCTCCAAAACAGCTTGAAGTGCTAGTTCGTTGCCATGAATATCTGTCAGTATTGCGAGTTTCACATGTATTCACTCCATTTATGGGAATAATTTATCCTTATCATCACGAGTCATGTTTCTTTTGCGCTTCATTACTTTGGATAAATAAAATAGAAGAATGGCTGCTGCGATAATAATCCAAATAATATATTCATCCCAATTGGCAGATAATATTCCCGCCGGTATGAGGGCGAGGATGAAGAAATAAATAAAGTTACCGATTGAAGTTGCGAGTAAATAAGGAAGTAATCGGATCGTGCTTAGACCAGCAACAATATTCACTAAGCTCGTAGGTACAAATGGGAAAATCCTTGCTTGGAAAACATAAGAAAATCCATTTGCATCTATCTTTTCAATCAACTTTGTATTGAATTTTTCCGCAATAACCTCTTGAAAAATGTAACGCACCCCATAATACACAAGCAAAGAGGCAAGCACACCAGTTAGCCAGCTCCATATAAAACCGTTGATAAACCCAAATAGCGTCATATTAATCGTAATGACAAGGATTAATGGAAAAATAGTAAAAGAGTTTTGAATGAGCATGACTAAAAACATGAAAAATAAAGCATATCCCATATTTTTGTTTAAAAACTTACGAATTTCTTCTATGTCGCCATTCCAAAGTAACATGATTAAATCTCTATTAAATGTAAAAAATAAGCCGAAAAGGAACAATCCACACCACAATAACCATTGTCTTTTTGTAAGTTTATTTAATATAGTTTTCATAAGTCACCGTGCTTTCTATACAATGTACGGTTCAACCTTAATTATTATTCAATAGTACCATGATTTTATGAAATCTAAAGTAAATTGCTATGCTGTAAATAAAAGAGTTAAAACTTGATGAAAATTATGAACTGATGGGTGTGGATAAAGAGAATATTGCACTAATTTTTATATATGAATCCATTAAATAGCAAAGAGCAATTAATTGATCTTTGAAAGCAACCAATTCTTAAAATAACAAGCTTACTTGGAGTGAGATGATTAAGGCTTATTTATTATGTTGTTTGAAAGCATAAGGAAAAAGGAATCGTATCTGTGAAGAGAATGAAAGGTCAACGCCTAACTCAAACTAAATGGAAAAGGAGTGTTTTCATTGATTCCACTAGAAGAAGCGATAAAAAAGTATGCTTTGCCTTATGAAACAAATGAAGATTTGACGCCGATTTTGGAGGCGATTGGAGATGCAAAAATCGTTCTTTTAGGTGAAGCAAGCCATGGCACTTCAGAGTTTTATACAGTTCGTGCTGAGCTATCCAAAAGATTGATTGAAGAAAAAGGATTCACCCTTATTGCTGTAGAAGGGGATTGGCCGTCGACTCAACCTATAAATAGATTTATCAAAGGGTATAAAGAAGGTCCGGCGAATGTTCACAATGCGCTCAAAGCTTTTAAACGATTTCCAACTTGGATGTGGGCAAATGAAGAAATTGCTGAATTTGTTACATGGCTAAAGAAACATAATGAGCAAAAAGAGGAAAAGGTGGGATTTTACGGGATAGATGTATATAGTTTATGGGAATCGTTAGAGGAAGTAATCACTTATTTGAGTAAAAAAGATCCTGAAGGAACAGATTTGGCGTTTGCGAAAAAAGCATTTGCTTGTTTTGAACCGTTTAACCGTCACCCCGAAACGTATGCAATATCCTCCATCAACATTTCGGAAGCATGTATAGATGAAGTTTCCAAGCTATTGACTTCCATACGAGCACATGATGATAAACATAAAGATAGCGAAGAAACAGATTTAAATTTAAAAATAAATGCCATGGTTGCTAGGAATGCAGAAGAATACTATCGTGCGATGGTGCGAAGCGATGAGTTATCATGGAATGTTCGTGATGAGCATATGGTTGAGACAATCAATGAAATCATGGATTACCATGGGAAAGAAGCAAAAATAATTATTTGGGAACATAATACGCATATTGGAGATGCTTCTGCGACAGATATGGAAGCAGCCGGAATGGTGAATGTGGGTCAAATATTGCGTTTGCAAAATAGTAAAGAAAATGTATTTGCTATTGGTTTTGGCACACATCGGGGTACAGTGATCGCATCGAAGGAATGGGGACTTTCGTACAAAGAAATAGAAGTGCCACCCGCAAGAGCAGAATCTTGGGAAGATGTATTACATAAAGCTGGTGCTTTTAATAAGCTGCTCTTATTTAATGAGGAGAACCGTTGGTTGTTTAATAATTGGATTGGTCACCGGGCAATAGGAGTTGTATACAATCCAGAATTTGAGGCATATGGCAATTATGTACCGTCTAAAATCGGAAGTCGTTATGATGCTTTTATTTATATTGATCAAACCAAAGCACTTTCACCAATAGTCAAGAATTGAAATAGGCGCTCGCAGAATACGGGAGCAGCCTAAGAGTACTAATAGAGCGATTTAATGACAAGTTGTTTAATGATTTCTCTCAAATCTTGTTGGATGGCTTCTCTTTCCAGTAAAAAATAAGTAGATTTCAAGAAGTTTTTAAATGCAAGTTGGGCATAATATGGTTGTAATGCGCCGTTCGCATTTGCTTGTTTATCGGCAAGTAATTGATGAAGTTCTAATAACCAATCAATGATCTCTGATTCCTGAAGATGATTCTTTGTTAACGTTACAAATGCATAGGACAGGCGTTCTTCTTCGTTATCTTGGTACCCATGAGAGATGGTAATAAAACGAGCGATATGTTGCAGAACTTTTCGCGCATCTTCTTCCGTTGCACATGGATGTTTGATGAGCGAATCTAATAAGTCTGCTCCATGTGCAGCGGCATGGGCCCAACCTTTATTTTCTACATAACCTCTTAAATCATTCTCTTTTGTCATGTATTCATGGGTAGCATCCATGACTTTTCTTATTAAATCTACATTAATCTTCTGTTTCTTGGCATCATATTCTAGTATTACCGCGTATACAAGAGAAGTGAACGATCGTGTAAATACATCGTCTGAACTAGGTTGTTCGATATTCTTTATTAGTAATTTATTTTCTAGTAGATTATTTAAGATATATTCCAGTTGAGATGTGTCTAAATAGTCCTTAGATACTAATGTCCAAAAGGCAGTGTAGATTAATTTATCCCTTAAAATGGGGTCTGTAGAACCGATATTTTTAATCATTTCATCTAACACATTAGTTGGAACAAGTTTTAATTCTTCTACTATAATACTTTTTAATTGTTCTTCGAAGTTCATCATTTTTTCTCCTTAAGTTCCTATTTTTAATATTGAACATCTAAAAATATTACTTGTTTCGCAAGGTAATTGATTTAATATAAATAAAGCTTATTAAAATGTCAACTAGGAAAATGGAGCGCATTTTGAGAGAGTGAGAAAATTATCTTATTTTCTGACAAATACGTGTTAAACTAACAATAACTACATATTCATATTAGGAGGTACATAGTGAAAATTTGGAGGAAATTTTTAGTTAGTTTTGTTGCTATATTGATGATCGGTAGTTCTGTATTTATTCCTCTGACAGAAGATACTACTGTAGAGGCTGCGACTTCATATGCAAGTTTAAAAAGCAAAATGGATAGTATTATGGCAGACAGTAGGATGAAAAACGCCACAGCTAGTGTGACCGTTAGAAAAGCATCAAATGGAGAAATTGTGTACCAACATAATGGAGACAAAGAAATTACCCCGGCCTCCTCATTGAAATTACTGACAGGTGCAGCAGCCTTAGAAACACTTGGAGAGAACTATCGTTTTTCTACTATCGTCTCAACGGATGGAAAAGTGAAAAATGGAACGCTAAATGGCAATTTATATTTAAAAGGTCAAGGAGATCCAACATTATTGAAAAGCCATTTCGATAGTTTTGCAAGTGGTTTAGTAAAGCTAGGTGTGAAAAGAGTTTCGGGTAATTTAGTTGGAGATGATACTTGGTATGACAATGTTCGTTTGTCTGCAGGGATATTAGCGGAAGACGAGCCATATTATTATGCTGCGCCTATTTCAGCACTAACGCTTTCACCTAATGGAGATTTTGATGCTGGATCTGTCATTGTGGAAGCAAAACCAGGAGGGAATGGAAAAGCAACCAAAGTGACGATGACACCTGTTACAAGTGTTTTACAAGTAGTGAACAATTCGAAAACAGTCCCTAAAGGAAGTAAAAATACATTAAAAATTACGCGTCAAGTGGGGACAAATAAAGTCATAATCACTGGAAATTCTCCAATAGGTACTTCTGGGGTAAAAGAATGGATTTCAGTAACGAATCCAACAATGTACGCGCTAGATATTTTTAAGAGATCATTAGCAGAAAAGGGCATTACCTTTGCAGCTACTTCTAAAGTTGTACAAGGCGAAACTCCTAAAAATGCAAAGGCATTAGTTTCTCGCAAATCGATGCCGTTGAAAGAATTAATCATTCCCTTTATGAAACTGAGCAATAACACTCATGCGGAAATGCTAGCAAAAGAAATGGGTAAAATAAAATACGGGGAAGGCAGTTGGGACGCTGGTTTACTAGTCATGCATGAATACGCAGCGTCAGTAGGATTAGATATATCGAAATGGAAATTTGAAGATGCATCTGGTATGTCTTATTCCAACAAAGTTAGTTCAAGTCAGTTATCGCAGTTATTGTATAAGGTTCGCACGGAGCCATGGTTCAATACATATTACAAAAGCCTTCCAATTGCTGGAGAATCTGACCGATTTGTTGGTGGAACCCTTCGAAATCGATTGAAAGCGGCTCCGGCTAAAGGTAATATACAAGCGAAAACAGGCAGCCTCGAAAATATTAAATCACTTTCGGGCTATGCAAAGACAAAGAGTGGAGAAACACTAATTTTCACAGTGTTAACCGAAAAGACCAAAACAAGCACAATCCCAGTCATAGACCAAATCGCAACAACCATCGCAAACCATAAATAATAATGGGAAGATTATTGTTACAATAGTGTTACAGGTGCCTGGCACCCGTAACGCTACTGTAACATTTTTTTGTTTAGGAGAATGGTTTAAGTAATGCACATCATGTACTATACTTAACAGAGTGACGAGGTGATTGAAATGGCGCGCGAAAGAAAGTTTACAGACGAGCAGCTGTTTAAAGCGACGAAACAGCTAATTATTGAAGATGGTTATGAAACATTTACTTTTAGTAAATTAGCATCCCTCTTAAATGTTTCAAGGGGAAGTATTTATAAATACTATGAAAATAAAGATGAGTTAATTTCAGAGTTTCTTATGTATGAGATGAATCGTTTTCTACATGAATTTCAAAAGCTTGATAAATCGGGGGATTTCCGGACTCAGTTTGATTCATTGATCGATTTTATTTTTGAGCAAAGTAATATGAATCAAGTGTTAGAAATTATTCAAGAAATTCCAACAAATACAACGAAAAGAGTAGCAGATAACAAAAATAGGTTGAATGAATATCATATTGATATGTACCAGCAACTTCAAGGGCTTATTGATTTAGGAAGAAAAGAAAATGTCATTAAAAATCATTTGCCAACAGCAGTGTTACTAGGAATGACCTTTCAAACGATTGCAATTCCCAACCATTTTAAAATACCCCAAGACCAATGGGTTGCTTCTATTAAAGAGATATTAATTCATGGAATGTTGAAACAAGATTAATTGACATAACTGTCACCTTTACACATAATGTAATGATAGTTATGTTTTTTTTTGTTCAAAGTGACACTAGTGTCACTATAAAAAGGAGAGTGAAAAAATGAAGAAAATATTGCGTCATGTTACAGATTTTGTTTCGATGAAAAAAGGAATGTGGATTACACTAGGAGTTTGGGTAGCCGTCACATTGATGTTAGCTATTTTCGCACCGAGCGCTACAGAATATAAAGTATCGGGTGTTGCATCTTTACCGGAAGAAGCAAAGTCGGTCATTGCTCAAAAAAATATTGATGAACATTTTAAAGATGCGGAAAGTTTACCGGGGATTTTGGTTCTTCAATCTTCAAACGGTGGAATAGATACACAAACTCTAGGGGAGGCATTGGATGAGGTAAGTGAAGCGAACATCAATGGGCTAAAAAATATGATTCCGTTTAGTAGCCTACCACCGCAAGCACTTGCTGGTTTTTTCTCAGAAGATAAGGAGACGGTAGTGATACCACTAACGTTTGACCCTTCAATAGATACAAAGGACTTAGAGGTAAGTTTAGAAAAAATAAAGAAAATTGTCTCTGAAAGAACGGATTCCACTATTTATATGACAGGTCCAGCTGGAATTGCTGTTGATACGATTAATCTCTTTTCGAGAGCGGACATCGTTTTATTATTATCCACAGTTGGACTTATTTTAGTATTACTGATCGTTATTTATCGCTCTCCTTTACTTGCATTAATTCCACTTGTAGCCGCAGCATTTGTTTATGAAGTGGTTAACCAACTATTAGGGTTGTTAGGGAAGGGCGGATTGGAGTTAGCGACTCAGTCTACATCCATCATGTCTATCTTGCTATTCGCTGCAACAATTGACTATTCATTATTTGTATTTTCTCGCTACCGCGAAGAGCTGAAGAATCATGAAAGTAAATTTGACGCGATGAAGTGGGCGATGCGAGAAACAGGAATACCTGTCTTTTTCGCCGGTGGTACGGTACTTGCTGCCATGTTAGTATTGTTTTTTGCACACTTCGGTGATTACCGAAACTTTGCTCCAATCTTTGGAACAACGATGCTAGTTATTATGTTTGCGTCAGTTACGTTAATCCCCGCACTATTTACGCTTTTTGGAAGAAAGTCATTTTGGCCAAAAATTCCGAAGTACGGGGACACAGAAGTTAGAAAAAATGCCTTATGGAATAAAATTGGTTCTTTTATAGTGAAAAAACCTATTATTTCAGCATTATCAATTTTAGTTATTTTAGTTATATCTGCATTAAATATGTTCAATCTAAAATACGAATTTGATACGATCAAGTCATTTCCGAGTGACATGCCATCACGCGTTGGATATGAAATAATCGAGCAGAGCTTTGAAAAGGGAGATCTTGCCCCAACGACCGTGCTTTTTGAATCTAAAAATGAAATTACACCTGAAATGCAAGACAGTTTAATGGAGCAGCTCTCCAAGCAAAATTTAGTGAGTAATGTTCGTCCGACAGGCATTTCGGAAGATGGTCTAGCGATTCAATACCAATTAACATTTAAAGAGAGTCCTTATTCCATTGAATCAATGGATGCGTTAGAAGAGATGGTGGAGAACTCAGATAGTATTTTGAAAGCTAGTAACATTGACGGTAGTCTTTACTTTGCGGGTGAAACGGCAAATAAAGTAGATGATCGCACGATTAATAATCGTGATTTACTCGTAATTGTAGTACTAGAAACGATATTAATCTTTGGAATGTTAATATTTTTAACCAAATCAATCAAAATGCCAATTTATATGATGGGTACCATTTTATTGTCTTTCTTGGCGGCTGTTGGTCTAGGGATGTTCCTATGTAACTTGTTTTTTGATATAGACACTATTAGTAACCGAGTTCCGCTCTACTCATTTGTCTTTTTAGTGGCGCTTGGAATTGATTATAATATTATTCTGATCTCTAGGTTTTTAGAAGAACGCAAAAAGCATGATGTAAAAGAAGCTGTTCAAATTGCAGTTGCCAATACAGGAGGGGTTATATCTTCAGCAGGTATCTTGTTAGCCGCAACATTTGCAGTGCTCATGACACAGCCGATCCAAATCCTATTTGTATTCGGGTTTATCGTCGCTGTAGGAATAATTTTGGATACATTCCTCATAAGAGGTATTCTTCTACCATCTTTAATTGTGCTATTTGAAAAAGATAAGAAATAAAAAAATGCTTGGTCACAGGTCTTAACCTGTACCAAGCATTTTTTATTACAAGATTGTTACGGGTGCCTGGCACTAGTAACATTTTTGATACATTATATTTTTATTTGGTCCTCTCAAAGTATGTGTTATTTGTACCGATAGTAATATATATGCATATTTAGGGAGAAGGGGTTGTAGGATGAAACGTAAATCAGTAAGTACTAAAATGGCTTTAATACTTATTACAGTTATGTTGTTTTTGTTTTTGGCAGTGTCTGCGTTGTTCACTATGAGTACGCTTAGAACTGTGGAAGATTCAATTAGAAGTCAAGCGGTATCAACGGTGAATTATTTAGCTAGTAAGATAGATGGGGATGAATATAAGAAATTTACCGAAGACTCTGTTGAAAATGATACGTATTGGGATATTCGTAATCATCTCATTAATGTATTGGATAGTACTGGAGTTTTATATGTTTATACATTGCAAGCAGATCCAAGTGCAGTGGAAATAATGATCGATGGATATGCAAAGGGTGTTGAAGGTGCGGCAACTATCGGACAACCAACAACTGGCACGACTTATAATGATGTGAAGGCAGTATTAGAAGGTAAATCTGTAAGTACAAAAATAATTGATGATCCGGATTTTGGCAGATATTTGTCAGCGTTTGCCCCTATTAAAGATAGTAATGGTGAAGTAGTGGGCATTTTAGCAGTAGATATTGCTGCGGAGAATGTAGTTGAAATCCAAAATGATCTTTTGAAAACGACGATTCCAATTGTAGCATTACTATTTTTTGTTATTATTTTAATTCTTACTATCCTATTTTACATGTATACAAAAAGAACTTTTGCGCCGCTTGGGGTTGTAAGTGAAGCATTAGGTGATTTCGCAGAAGGAAAATGGACAGTTGCATCTAAAAAAGTAGGGGCTATTAAATTCAAATCGGAGAATGAAATCTCAGCATTGGCGAAAGCATTTATGGCATCGTATAAACAATTAAGTGCAACAATGACAGAGATAACGAGCCAGTCTAACCGAATTTCTCAATCATCTAATCAACTATACGGAACGATTGAAGACACGATGGAAACGAACCGTATGATTAATGCTCATATGGTTGAATTAGCAGAAGGTAGTGCTAAATCATTACAACATAGTGAAGAGTCTGTTACCGCTCTCGAGGAAATGGCAATTGGTATTCATAGAATTGCGGATTCAGGAAACGATATGACGAATACTTCCAATGATATTGTAGAATTTATAAATAAAGGGCATGAGGAATCCAAACAAGTTGTCATACAAATAAAAGATGTGCAACAAATGTTTCAACAAACAGGATTAAAAGTGGCTGAACTTAGTAATCAATCCAAACAAATTCAAGCAATAACGGAAGTGATGACAGGGATTGCTGAGCAAACTAATCTTTTAGCATTAAACGCAGCAATTGAAGCAGCAAGAGCAGGAGAGGCAGGTAAAGGTTTTGCTGTAGTTGCCGATGAAGTAAGAAAGTTAGCGGAACAATCGAAGCAGTCGGCAGAAGAAATAAGAACGTTAATTGATAGTTTTGAACTTGTAACGAATGAAGTGAGTGATGTTATGGATGAGACATCTACGAAAGTGAAAGAAGGAACAGAATCCGTACAAGAAATTGGTAATATGCTGGAACGAATAGTAAATAGAATTGCCCAAATAAACCTAGAAATTCAAGAAAGTTCAGCTGTTACAGAGGAAATGTCCGCTGGTTCTGAGGAAATTCTTGCAGCTTTTGAGGATATTAAAGGATTTGCGCGTAATACAGCTACTCAGACGATAGAAGTAGCAGAATCTGCATCTGAACAAACAAAAGCAATGGGAACCCTAGAAGCAATGAGCGGAGATTTACAAAAGATTTCGCAAACATTGAGTGAACTAATAGAGAAATTTGAGTAAAATTTTGCTCCCCAAGGGATTGTAAAAGAAAAGAGCAAACCGATGTCATAGTTGGTTTGCTTTTTATGGTGGAAAAATATTACAGTATTGTTACCGGTGCCTGGCACCCGTAACAATACTGTAATAAGAGAATGCTCGCACATTCATATCTCGACATGACTAGTTTTTCAAGCTCATGCTTGTTATTTCGAGCAACTCGGAAATGGTTACAAATTCATACCCTTGTTGTTCTAATTCTGGTAGAATTTTTTCCAGTGCTTTTACGGTTTGCGAACGATCTCCGCCTGCATCGTGAAATAACACAATATTGCCTGGATTAGCACCATTCAATACGGTGGATACGATTTTATCTACTCCCGGTGATTTCCAATCTTGTGTGTCCTGATGCCATGACCACATAACAACTCTGTAGCCATTTTCTACAGCGGTATTAATGATACCATCATCGTAACTTCCCCCTACAGGACGATAAAATAATGGGTAAGTACCAGTGATATCATGAATGATTTCATTTGTCTTTTTTAGTTCATCTTCCAGTTTTTCTGGGGTGACTTTATAAGGATGTGTATAAGTATGATTTGCTATTTCATGACCTTCTTGTCCCATTCTTAGAATGATTTCTGGCATTTTTTCAGCTCGTTCACCAATGACAAAAAAAGTAGCTTTAGCATCGTATTGCGCAAGTAAATCAATAATTTGCGTTGTATAGGTAGCATGAGGTCCATCATCAAATGTGAGCGCAATTACTTTTTCTTCTGTCTTGATGTCCCAAAGCACATATCCTTTTTGTTCATAGTAAGGTCTTCCTCTATCCATAGCTTGTGAAGCATAAGCAATACAAAAAATCAAAATGATAAATAGTCCGATCTTCCATACTAAAGATTTCATAAATAATTTCCTCCTAGTTAAGCTATAGTGAGGGAAGTTTATAATCGTTGTCCTTATTGTTCGCTTTTACAAGTGGATTATACGGTCATTTTTCCATTGAACTTACCTAGAAATTACCGACAAACTTAGTATAGTCAGAGGGTCATAAACTGCTATATAATACAAATAACTATATGAATTAATTGGAAATGGAGTAATCATCATTAATGTACATACTAATAGTTATATTAGCTGGAGTGATAAGCTTCTTTTTATGCTTGTATGCCCAATTAAAGCTTAAGGAAGCACCTGGTGCACGCCCTTATTTTGTAGTAACATTATTGTCTACTATCTTCACATTTTCCTATGCATTTGAACTCGCCAGTACATCTTTAGGGCAAGTGCAATTTTGGTTGAGAATCGAGTATCTTGCTTTACCATTTATACCGGTCTTCGTATTAATGATGAGTTTTGAATACGTAGGACAAAAACTGAAGCAATGGTTCTACTATGTCCTCTTTATCTTACCTATTATTACTATTTTTATGCTAAATACAAACGATCTCCACCATTTATATTACATTTCCATGAAATTAAATAACGACGGACCATCGCCTATATTAGAACTGGAATATGGCCCTTGGTTTTATGTTCATTCCATCTTTGTTTTTTTGTGTTTAATGATAGCTATTATCGTTTTGTTGATGCAGTTGAAAAAGCCTCAATTTAGATTCCGGATGCAAGTTTTGCTGATGGCGACGGGGCTTGTTATACCTATTTTAGCGAGCTATTTGTATTTAAATGGTCTAAGTCCGTACGGGATGGATCTTGGTCCTGTTTCCATGAGTATTACTTTTATTTTCCACGGTGTGGCGCTTTTATCCTTTCAAATGTTTCATGTATCGCCAATTGTCAGAGACAAAGTATTTGAAAGTATGAAAGAAGGGGTTATTGTTTTAAATCAAAACGGGGCTATAGTCGACTACAATAAAGCAATAGTAAGAGTCATCCCCATGTTGAATTCGCGAGATATTGGAAAATTGTTAACCGATATACTCGGTAAAGAGAGTCCCCTTGCTGAAATTATTTTCGATGGTAGGGAATGTGACTATAAAATATGTATAGATAATAAAGTTACTTATTTTCATATTAGTTTTTCCTCCATTCAAAACAAAAAGAATGTGCATTTAGGGAAAATTATTAGCTTCGCAGATGTAACGGAAAGAGTGTATATGCAAGAAATGCTCAAACAATTAGCAAGTATGGATGGTTTAACCCAAGTACTCAATCGCACATTCTTTATGAAAAAAGCGGAAATGATAATAGATGACCTTGCTACTACAGGTGGAAGTGTATCCGTTATTATGTTTGATATTGATCATTTTAAAATGGTCAATGATACATTTGGTCATGAGGCAGGGGATATTGTATTAGCTCATGTGACGAGCATAGCAAAAGAAACTATACGAGCGACTGATGTAATAGGACGATACGGCGGTGAGGAATTTATCTTATGTATGCCCAATACCTCTATACATGAGGCGTATGAAGTAGCTAACCTGCTAAAACAGAAAATATCCACAAACCATACGGCTATTAATGGGAAAGAAATTTATGTAACTTCTAGCTTTGGTCTTTCAAATGCGTTCATCGATGCGGAAGATAATAACTCATTATTGCAAGTGCTAATCAGACAAGCCGATCAAGCATTGTATGAAGCAAAAGAAAACGGCAGAAACTGTGTTCACATGTACAAACAAAAAGAATATTGTCTACCATTCAGTCAATGAAAATGCTTGATAGCGGAGTAAACCTCCACTATCAAGCATTTTTGTGTATACATCGAGCTTATATTACAGAATTGTTACTGGTGCCAGGCACCGGTAACATAATTGTAACAAATAGTTAGAATATTTTTTTTCGATCCCTTTCCTCTTTTAATATTTCTACGGATTCTCTAAAACGGAGTGAGTGGATGTTTTCTCTTTCTCTTAAAAACCTTAATGCATCTGTAACGCCAGGGTCGTCTGAAATATCTATTAACCATTGATAGGTTGCACGAGCTTTTTCTTCTGCTGCAATGTCTTCATAAAGATCCGCTATGGGATCTCCTTTGGATTGAATGTAGGTCGATGTAAACGGGACGCCTCCTGCATTTTCATAAAAAAGTGAATGTCCATGATTGACAAAATGTGCGCCGAGGCCGGCTTCTACTAATTGGTCAGGAGAGGCATCTTTTGTTAATTTGTAAATCATCGTGGCAAGCATTTCTAGATGAGAAAACTCTTCTGTCGAAATATCGGTTAAAACCCCAATGACTTTGTCTGGAACCGTATAACGTTGGTTCATATAGCGAAGAGCAGCAGCAAGTTCACCATCTGCACCACCATATTGTTCCATGAGGTACTTTGCAAGCATTGGATTACAAGTGGTGACTTCTACAGGATATAACAGTTTTTTTTCATAAACCCACATTGCTTTTCCCCTTTCTCATCTTTGCCATGGCCAAGGTGTGTTGCTCCAGCGCCATCCTACATCCAGTGCCTGTGTGGAAGGAACAGATAAAAGAGAAAGAGGACCAAATCTTGCTTCGTATTCCCTTCGAACCCTGGATGCTTCCTTTATAGCCTCTCGCCATTGTTTCAGCGCTTCAATGTCGTTAGGGTGAGTGTCTGTATACAAAGTTAGTTCTACTACTACAAAATCCGCTTGTTGCACCTTTTTTAACATATTCCATTCTTCTTCATTTGCATTCATGAAATTCCCTCCTCACGAGAAAATCCATCCACAAACTGTGGCCAAAGAGAACCTTGTCTTAAGGCTTCTTCTGGAGAATTTTGTGGAAGTCCAGGTTGTTGGAAATTCGTAAAGAGTTGAGGCGGTAAAACAAAAGTTTTCACTAAAATAGGTGGGCAAGGGTCTCGTGGTGAGACATAGGGTCTATAGGTTCCCCGAAATTGCGATTGATCCAACCTAAATCACTCCTTCAGGCTATCCTATGAAAGCTTTGATCATAATAACACTGAGGACAACTCATTTTCAGGAATTATGTCGAAAATTAATAAAAGCCTTCTTCGGGATAACGAAAGAAGACTCTGTAGATTATATTCCAAGGAAAAATAACACAAAAGGTATGGTAACAATACTAATAATTGTCGTAATAAAGGTTGTGAAGGATACGAGATCCGGTTCCGTGCCAAATTGAAGTGCAAGAAGGGTCGTGTTCGCTGCGGTCGGCATGGCTGCTTGTATGATAAATACAGTTTTGATCATATCATTTAAAGGCATAAAATAAACGACTAACGCTGCGATGACAGGAGAAGCAACCATTCGTATAATAGTTGCTACGGACACATAGCGATAAGCAACTTTCTTTCTTGAAATGACAGCTAGCTGCATACCAAGAACAAGCATAACCGTTGGGATAGACGCATCCGCAACTAGACCAACTCCATCCATGATCGCTTTAGGAATAGAAGCTCCAACTAACTGCAAAATGATTCCTAGGCTTGCCGCATAAATGAGTGGCATCCGTATGACCCTTTGCAAAGATTGACGCCAAGATGCCTTCTCCTCTCCACCTAACGAAGCAAAAAAGATCCCAAACGTATTTATGAACAATCCGTGTAAAACCATAATAATTACAGCATAATCAAAGCCGACAGCACCCAACGCAAAAAGAACAACTGGCGCACCATAGTTTCCGCTATTTGGAAAAGCCGCCCCAAGCATTAAAGCAGCAAATTGTGGACGAGTAGATTTCATCAAACGAGCAGTTATCCACACAATCAGGAAGAGTCCAAATATAAGCAAGACACAAGCTAACACCATATAAAAATAATCAATTGTTAGCGCATGTGTATAAAAGGTACGAAAAGCCAAAAAAGGAGACATTAGATATAGGGCAGCAGTCGAAATAGACTTAATATCAAACCCTATTAATCTCTGTCCCATAAAACCAATAAAAAAGATAATAAACACAGGTAAAATAATCAACAATAACTCCAAAAAAATCACCTCATCTAATATTACAATTATGTTACGGGTGCCTGGCACCTGTAACATAGCACTCGTAACAAAACACTTTTATGTATTAAATAACTATAACATTAATTGGTTATTCTTTTTAAATAATTTGAAAAATATGGTTGAATTTGTTGAACAGTGACACTATTTTTTTTATTTAGCATATACTTTTATAGTGTAAGAAGGGGGAATTCAACTGGCATTGTCATTTCAAGAATCTGCAATGTATGAACTGCATTTTTGGTTACAAGTTTTGGGGGATCATGGAAGATTTATTCATGATTCATTGGCTCCGAGTGAGAAAGAGAAAATTGAGATTGCAAGTTCCTTTATAAAAAGGTTTGATAAATTACTAGAAGCTTCCAAAAACTCATTAGATAATCAAGGAATTGTGGAGTTGGCGAAAAAAGCAAAAACGGCAAGTGAAAAAATACGGGCGTTTAAGTTATGGCTAATAAAAGACCACTTAGTTGGTGAAATAAAAATTTCCTTACCCCCATCGTTCATCAATCATATGGTAAATGAAGTAGAAGAGGCTATACGGGTATTTTCCTATTTAGAGAAAGGTCAAAACATACCAGCAGTCCATCCGCTACACCATGATTTGTTATGGCTAATCGATGCTGCTGGGCATGCTGGTGCGATAGATGCAGATTTAGATAGAGTCGAAAAGCAATTGAAAGAAAAAGGGCAACAATTTGTGAAAGAGTGGGAAGACTTTTATTTAAAAGCTGTAGAATTAGCAGGATACTTACGGGCGAATGTGGATAAATTCCCTGCATTAGACAAATTCCATGATGATATTGGTTTGGAAATGACGATTTTTAAAGGTTTCTTAAAGGAACTAGAAGAAATGAGAATAAAAAAAGAAGCGTTAGGAACCTTTACACCACTTATGGCAGATCATATGTTAAGGGAAGAAACATATTATTTAAAAAAGATTGAACTAGTTACTTAAAGAGTAAAACCTCTCAATTCGGAGAGGTTTTTTGTTGTTAATAGAAGGCCAATCAAGTGATGGACATACTTACATCTGTAAAAAACAATCCATATAGGAATAATAAAAATTGTGAGCTAATGAATTGACACTTTATATAGCTATGATTTATAGTCATTTTGAATTCAAAATATATCAGAGTGAGACATATTAATTCAAATTAAGGATGTTGATAAAGCAATGGGTTTTTTAGACAAAATATTTGGCAAAGCCAAACAGGGGGAAGAGACGATGACAGTAGAAAAGTTAAAAATTGGTATAGTAATCGGTAGTGTTCGTCAAGGTCGTAATGCAGAAGCGGTAGCTAACTGGATGTATAATTTTGCAGCAAAGCGCAATGATGCAGAGTACGAATTAGTAGATCTTGCAAACTATAAATTACCTTTCTTAGGAGAAGAACTTCCTGCCGAAAGACAAGAGGAAGCAAACAATGCTATTAAATCTTGGTCAGATAAAATGGCTTCATACGATGGTTATATTTTTGTAACACCAGAATATAACCATGCAATCGGCGGAGCTTTAAAAAATGCCTTAGATTACTTAAATCCAGAATTGAACAATAAAGCAGCTGGGTTCGTTGGTTATGGTAGTTTAGGTGGTACTCGCGCACATGAAAATATGCGTTTAATCTTAGGTGAACTTCAAGTAGCAGATGTTCGCACAGCGGTAACTTTTTCATTAATGTCTGATTTTGAAAACATGAGCGTTTTCAAACCAGCTGATTATCATGCTGGAAATGCTAACACAATGCTTGACCAAGTGCTTGCATGGAGCGGCGCTTTAAAAACAATTCGCTAATTAACTTAAAAAAGTCAAGATGAATGCTTTATTCATCTTGGCTTTTTTATCATTCATTTGACGCAATTTAAAATAAAAGTTATAATATCTTTAATTTGAGATAACTAAATTCAAATGAAAGTAGGGAGGGGTCCCAGTGGCAGAAAATCTATCTATAAAATCCTTCGTTGTATTGATGAAAGCTTCCAAAATAGTGCAAGAACAGACGAAGAAGGATATTAATAATTATAATATGCACATGTCTGAGTTTATGGTGTTGGAAGCGTTATACAGCAAAGGAAAACAAACAGTGCGCCAAATTTCAGATGCAGTTCTTATTAACTCTGGTTCTATTACTTACGTGATGGATAAATTAGAAACAAAAGGTTTGCTAGAAAGAATCGACTGCAAAGAAGATCGCCGGGTTGTGTATATTCAAATAACTGCAGAAGGAAAAAAATTAATGGATGAAATTTTTCCAAAGCATCAATTAGTAATTGAAGATATCTTCTCCTGCATTACAGATCAAGAAAAAGAAGTATTCATCGACTTATTAAAAAAAGTAGGAAAGAAGGAGTAAGCATTGACGGAGTTTATAAAATTAATAGAAGCACGTCGCTCGGCAAGTAACTTTTTAAAAGACAACCCAATTCCACCAAAAGATTTAAACGAAATATTCGAATTGGTGAAACTAGCTCCATCTGCATTCAATCTTCAACATTCTAAATATATAGTAGTAACGAACCCAGAAGTAAAGGAACAAATACGTACCGCTGCAAATGGACAATATAAAGTACATTCCGCTTCCGCAGTAATTATTGTACTTGGAGACAAATTAGCATATAAAAACACGGCGGCAATTAATGAAGGCTTGCTCATGCTCGGAATCATCAATAAACAAGAATATGATTTGATGGTAGAAGATACTGTTTCACTGTATGAAACAAGAGGGGATAGCTTCCAACGGGACGAAGCAATTCGAAACGCATCGCTTTCCGCAATGATGTTCATGCTTGCGGCAAAAGAAAAAGGTTGGGACACTTGTCCAATGATTGGCTTCGATCCAGACAAAGTGAAGGAAATTCTAAATATTAGTGACCAATATGAGCCAGCTCTAATGATTACGATAGGTAAAGAAAAGATAGAAAGTAGAAAACCAAGAGGCTACCGTAAACCAGTTAGTGAATTCGTATCTTTTATTTAGTTGGAAAATGAATGCGAGTAATCATTGGTGGAAAGGAAGCGAATGATGCATTGAATACATTAAATAAGATGGAATCCAATCCTACCTTAGAGGAATATTTATTAATCTGGGAAAATACAAATGATGCTATTTTTATTTTGCGAAAAGATGGAGCCATTGTACAAGCAAACCCTGCTTTTACCAAAATATTAGGTTGGTCTTTAGGTGATATACAAAACTTGTCTAATCCTCCTTTTTTTGAAGATGATTTTACTTCAGAAGACCATGAGAAACAGCTCAACCTGTTAAGAGATGGGGAAAGCATTCCCTATTTTGAAACGAAAAGAAAGCATAAGAATGGGGAAGTAAAAGATATTCTAGCATCCTACCGAGCGATAAATAAAAAGGATATTCTGGCTGTTGCTATGTATAAAGATATTACGGATGAAAAGAAAACGCAGCGCATGCTCCGATTAGCTGAAAATTGCTATCGAACATTAGTCGAATATTCGCCGGATGCCATTATCGTTCAAAGCAGGGGCGAAATAACCTTTGTTAACCCTGAAGCGCTTCATATAATAGGCGCTAAAAAAGACATGGATATAATCGGAACATCCTTATTGGATTACATAGATATAGAGGATAGCGAAAGTGAATTGATTCGATTATTTCGACAAGAAGAAATGGTTAAAATAGAACCGACGATTCAACGTTTAAATCGGATGGATGGGACAAACATTTGGGTTGAAATTATTGCGATTCCAGTAAAGTTTGAAGAAGAAATGGTCATCCAAGCGATAATTCGCGATGTCACTGTAAGAAAGTATTATGAAGACCAATTAACATATATGGCAACACATGATCCAATGACGGGTGTAGTGAATAGAAGTACATTCATGGAAGAGTTGGATAAAAGAATAGAAGAAGCGAAAGTGACAAACGAAATGCTCGCCTTACTATTTATTGATTTGGATAAGTTCAAAGAGGTGAATGATACTCTAGGTCACGGAATTGGGGATTCTCTACTTATCCAGTTTGCTAAACGGATGAAAGAAAATATTCGACTGGAAGATATGATTGGAAGAATCGGTGGGGATGAGTTTCTCATTTTATTAAAAGGTATTGATAAGAACAAGATTAATACAATTGTGAAGAGGATGCATACCAATTTTAGCGAGCCATATGTCATCGATGGGAAGGAAATTATCACCACATCCAGTATTGGCGTTGCAATGTATCCCGAAGATGCTATTAGTTCGGAAAAGTTAATGGGTTTTGCGGATGAAGCACTTTACAAAGCAAAAGAAAAACGTAATCATTTTCAATATTTTAACCAAAAGCCTCAGTAGCCCGAGTACATTTGTAATCAGGCTACTGAGGCTTTGTCGATTCTAATCAATTTGTTTCTATTTTTCTGCATGTCGCCATTCAATTTCTTCACCTGTTTTCGGAGAAGTTAGAAAAACATCGCCTTTAACTAAAGGCATTTCGTGTCCATTGGTATCTATATATGTTCCCGATTCTGGCACTACTTCTCCAGTTTTATGGACATGACCTTCCGCATGTTTCCAAAAAGTAGCTATTTCCGTTTGTGGACAAGAAGGGAATTTATCACCTTCATATAATTTTTTTGTAATGCCTTCTTCGCATGTATAATCTCCGGTTTCTTGAACAACGTCATCTGTTTGGTGTCTATACATATTTTCCAAATCGTATTCCTCCTTCACATATTAACGTACAGTAATTGTTTACCCCTCTGCCATTATTACAAACATGGAACTTAATCTATGATGGAAGGATTAAACGTAGAAAAATAGGGTAATAGAATAAAGTAGACAGAATTATTAGTTATAAATGTGTAGGTAGGAGGTGAAATAATGAATAAAAAATGGCTCGTATTTATTTTAGGGATAAGTTCTTTTATTATGTTGCCTACTTATACTCATGGAGAAGAGCAAACGAACGAAAAAAGAGGACTTCTTAGTGGAACAGTTACAGAACTAATTGAAAAGACAGAAAACATATCGGAAGAAGTCAATTCCACAGTGGACCATGCTTTACCAGTAAAACAAATCGAAGAAATAACTAAGGTCGCTGAACCCGTAGTTGAAATATTGGAGAAAGTCGAAGGGAAAACCACTCCTATAGTAGAAAAAGCGCTTATAGAAGTGCCACCCATCACGGAATCTATCGTTTCAGAAGTAGGCAGTATAGTAGAGGAAACAATAGAAGTAGTTCCAGAAGTGCCTACTGTTACGCCTGTTTTGACAGAGGTAAACGGTAGTGTAAAAAAGGTAACAAGTAAAGTGCAAGAGACAGTTGAAGAAGGTTCAAGTACAGTACAAGCGGTAATCGGCAAAAAAGAAACACCAATAGTCGAAGAAAAAAGGCCAGCCGCTGTAGAGCCACAAAAGCAAGCGGAAGATAAAGTGTCTCTTGTGGAAGAAAGTAACCTAGTGCAAGAGTCTACTAGTCTGATAGATCCACCTGAAGAAACAGTCTCAGTACCGGCTCCCGTTATAAAAGAACCTCCACAACAAAGTCAGCCTACTGTGGACGAAGAAATAACAATTATAAAAGAAGAGTCGTTTGAAGATTTACAAGCAAATCAGGAAAAAAAGATTATAGAAAAAGCGCATAAAAAAGAAATAAAAAAATCAACGAACAAAAGCTCGAGCATGTTACCTCCTATTCCCGATAGTGAACAGAAAAAGGTTGTGGTAACAACGGTTTCGACAACATCAACAAGCGCTCCAAGTTCTGCTTCTAATTTAGGGCCGGTTCAAAGTGGGGATACTTTATTTGCATTATTACCTTCACAGGAGCTGATGAAGGAATTGATGCGTAAAAAATGGTATCACAAAAACCATTATGCAATTATCCAATGGATTCATACGCCTTTAAGGAAGCCACCCGAAATGTCTCCTTTTTATACGTGATGTAAATCAAAATAAAAAGGAGAGAAACATAATGAAAACTATTAGCTTAAACTTTACTTGTACCGTCTTCGGTTTTTTGATGTTGTTATTACTAACACCTTTATTGGCGGAAGCAGCAGAAAACGATTCCAACTTGCCATCACAAATTGAGGTAAACGTATTGAATGATAACTCAGAGAAAGCTCCTATTTTGGACGTAGAAATAAATGATTTGCTTGGAATTGATAATATTGATGTAGAAATTCCAAACGCAAATGGTCTTCAAAATAGTAACGAAGAGGAAAAACTCGTAAATGTCTCCGTTGTAGATGAGGAAATTGGTAATTTGGAAGTCGATGTACTTTCTCAAACCGAATCGACTGCGTCAAGTGAACAAGCGGTAGTAGATATTACAGCGGAAGATTTAATTGTTGCCGATGATGTAAATGTTGAAGTATTAAAACAAGAAGAATCTTCAACTGAAACTTCTTATTCAAACAAAAGCGCAGTGGCAGATATAACAGCAGAAGATTTGGTGGTAACAAATGATGCAAATATTGAAGTACTAGGACAAGAAGAATTTTTAACGGAAACTGCCTCTTCAAAAGAAAGTGCAGTGGTAGATATTGCGTCACAAGATTTAGTAATTGCCGATGATGTAAATGTTGAAGTACTAAAACAAGAAGAATCTTCAACGGAAACATTCTCTTCAAACAAAAGTGCAGTGGCTGATTTAACAGCAGAAGATTTGGTGGTAACAGATGATGCAAATATTGAAGTACTAGGACAAGAAGAATCTTTAACTGAAACTGCCTATTCAAGTGAAGTGGCAGTTGTAGATGCAGAACTTGCTCCGAATATTATTGCTGACCAAATAGACCTTGAAGTGCTTGCAGATAAAGAATATGTAACGAAAGACAGTACAACCGAAGAAACGATGAACTTGGAAGAAGGCGTACATTTGAAAATTACAAATGTACCAGTTGTAGAAGCAATTCATGTAGGAGTTTTAGAAAGCCAAACATCAGCTTCTAATGAAGGTTTTGCAGAAACTTCAAGTCTTCTTAATGTAAAAACAGAGGATGAAAATCCTAACTTCTTATTGAATGATTTAGAACTAAATGTCTTGCCAATAAGTGATTCTAACGAAGGAGAATCAGAGCAAAGCAGCTCATCCGTTGCATCCCTTGAAACAGTAGATGGTTTATTAGGAGATTTATCAGCAGATGTGTTGTTATCGAGATGGACTAGTGATGAAAATACGAATATGTTTGATAGCGGATTAGTGGAATTGGTGAGCGATCAATTCCCAATTACGGATCAAATGCATATAGGAATATTAGATTATCACGAAATGAATGGGATAAATGAACAATATAGCAACGATGGTGTTTTACAGGTAGATATATTATCTGATCAATTAGATGAACTAACTGTCGATGTGCTAACAAACGATTATTATTCAAATAGCGAAGGTTCTTTTGAAAGCAATAATGGTATCTCTTTTGGAGTTAACAATGATTTATTGCAAAACACGAATGTACAAATTCTAGCAAGAGAAGAATTTGTAGCTGCTTTACCTATTAACAGTCCGAATAATTCAGGTGAATCGGAAGGTGGTTCTCCAGAAAATGGAGAAGAGAACACTCCTGTGGAAAATGAAGTCCCTGCTTTAGTAGATGAAGGGGCGGAGGAAGTGTATGCAGATGCTAGTGGAAACGACAATATGAACGAAGATACAAATTCCAATACAGATCCAAATGCAAGTATGAACACAAATGAAGAAGAAACTGCAGATGACAGTACAACTGAAACTGCAGCGAATAATGAGGAAGAGCAGGATGATGCAAGTTTGTTTGGTAATTTGAATGATATATCTTTCAATGGAAGTGAAATGCAAGATGGTTCTATGCTTCCAAGAACAGGTGGTTTTTTTGACGGTATGTTGCTGATGTTATTAGCCTTGAGTCTTCTTGCTAGTGGATTAACAATACGTAAATTTGCATAGAAGAGGAGGCATACGAGGATGAAAAAACGCATTGGAAATTTATTGATTTTGATAGCAATTTCCTTGTTAATCATTACTGGATATGGAATGTTCGAGAACAAACAGCATCAAGAACAATTAATAGAATCCTTTGCTGGTATAAAAACAGAGGCAGCAACTAATAAACCGATAGAAGTACCCCATGGATCAACCCAATTAATAGAGGGAACAAGAGGCGTAGAGGGCATATTAAATATCAATGCCATTGATTTGAAAGCACCTGTTGTAAGAGGAGCGGCACCAGAAAAATTGAATAAGGCACTGGGAAAAATTGATGGACTTGATGAATTCGGAACCCTAAACGGAACTTCTGCAATTGCTGGTCACCAATCCCATGTGTTTGGACAGTTTTTTAATCGCTTGGACGAGCTTCAAATTGGTGATCAATTTGAATTAGAAACAACAACGGACACTCTTCAATATGAGGTATTTGATATACAGGTCGTAAAACCTGAAAATGTGGATGTGTTAAAAAGGCAGAAAGGTATAACACTTCTATCCTTGGTAACATGTTATCCTGAAAGATCCAACAAGTTAAGGTTAGTCGTGCAAGCAAAGCAAATTTACGATTGATCTACTAAACAACTAAACGCAAGAAGAAAAGTAGACAACTTTTCTTCTTGCGTTTTTAATCGTTAAATTATTTCCAAGCATCTTCCGCAATACGTACAACATGGCGGATTTTTTCCCATTGTTCTTCTTCCGTTAGAATATTTCCTTCTTCTGTAGAAGAGAACCCACATTGTGGACTTAAGCAAAATTGCTCAAGTGGGGCATACTTAGTAGCTTCTTCAATTCTAGCTTTTACTTCATCTGCATTTTCTAATGCACCATGCTTAGAAGTGATCAATCCTAGGACAACATATAAATCTGGGCGGCTAATATGACGAAGTGGTTCAAAGTCACCCGAGCGTTCATCGTCAAACTCTAGAAATAAACCATCTACATCTAACCCGTTAAAAATGGTTTCCGACACAAGTTCATAACTTCCGCTAGTAATATAAGTAGAACGGAAATTCCCGCGACAAATATGCATTGTAATAAGCATATCATCCGGTCTTTTCGCAATCGATTCATTAATCGCACGTGCGGAAATTTTTAGCGCTTCCTCTACGCTATATCCTCTTTCTTTCAGTCCAGCAATGCCTTCATCTGAGAAAGAAGTAGCCCATGAAGTATCATCAATTTGTAAATAGCGACAGCCTTCATCGTACAGAGCTTGGATGAAACCTTGATAAGCAACGATTAAATCATCAAATAATTCCGCATCGCTACTATAAACCCCATCTTCAATTTTGGCTCTGTAATACAGCATATTAGGGCTCGGAATAGTAAACTTAGCAACAGCGTCACCAGCCACACTTTGCAAAAACTTAAAGTGATCGATCATATAGTGCGTACTGAATCCTATTTTTCCAGTTACTCTAATGCCATGTGCTTGGGTTTTTACGCCTTTAAATGATAGACCTTCTTCTGGTTCATAAAACTCGACTCCGTCTAGACCACCAAGAAAGTCAAAATGCCACCATTTACGACGGAATTCACCATCAGTTACTGATTGTAGACCTGCTTCTTTTTGTTTAGCAACAAGTTTCGTAATTTCTTCATCTTCAATTTGTTTTAATTGATTTGCAGTGATTTCATTATTTTCAAATTGCGCACGTGCTTCTTTTAAACGTGCTGGTCGTAAAAAGCTTCCTACGTGGTCTGCGCGAAAAGGTGCTTTTTGAATTAATTGTTTTGTCATGTTAAATTCCTACTTTCTGTTTTATGTTAGATGCGATTGTGAGTGCTTGGTCGAAGTCTGCGATTAAATCATCTATATGCTCCAGACCAACAGAGAACCTTAGAAGGCCATCTGTAATTCCTCTTTTTTCTCGTTCCTCTTTCGGTATTGCCGCATGAGACATAGTAGCAGGGTAGGAAAGAATCGATTCTACACCACCCAGACTTACTGCAAAAACGGGGATTTGTAAACTTTCTACAAAAGCTTTCGCAGTATCTCTGTTCGGAAGTTGGAATGATAATACTGCCCCCGGGCTTTTCGATTGTCTAGCATGAACCTCATATCCCGGATGGGTAGATAAGCCGGGGTACAACACTTCTTCTACTAAAGGGTGACTAGTTAAATAGGACGCAAGTTTTTGAGCGGATTCTGTTGATTGCGCTAAGCGTGCTCCCATTGTCTTAATGCCTTGAATTAATGAAAAAGAATCTTGTGCACCTAAAATTGCACCGAAAGAGTTTTGGATAAATCCTAGTTTATTTCCAAGATCTTCATCTTTCGTGACAGCTAGCCCAGCAATTATATCGCTATGACCAGATAAAAACTTCGTAGCACTATGTAACACGATATCTACACCTAGATCAAGCGGGCGTTGATAAAGGGGAGTCATAAAAGTATTGTCTAGAAAGGTCAAACAATCATTTGCTTTTGCAAGTGCAACAATTGCCTCGATATCTGTAATACCTAATCGTGGATTTGCAGGTGTTTCTATATAAATTACTTTCGTATTTGGACGGATTGCTTTTTCTACGGCTTCCGCATTTTTAAAATCAGCAAATGTATGCTCAATACCGAATCTCGGTAAAACTTCGGTGATGAAACGGTATGTTCCTCCATATACTTCTTCCGTGACAACGATATGATCCGCAGAAGAAAGGAGCATTAAAGCAGAGGAAATTGCCGCAATGCCGGAAGCAAAAGCGAAACCTCTTGTGCCACCTTCTAATTCTGCGATCGTTTTTTCAAGGGCATCCCTTGTCGGGTTGCCTGATCTACTATAGTCATATGGTCCAAAGCTATCAAAACTTTCTTGATGGTACGTGGAAGATAAATAGATTGGTACATTTACTACACCTGTTTTTTGTTCGAAATTCCCACGAGTGGAAGCAGTGATTAAACTTGTTTCTAAACTTTCTTTCACGTTACTCATGAATGAATCACCTCTCTTTCTAATTTTGCAAATACTTGTTTCAAATCTGCGATTAAATCTTCTGCTTCTTCCACACCAACTGAGAAGCGTAGCAAACTGTTATCCACACCTCTTGAAATACGCTCTTCTTCTGGGATTTCAGCGTGTGTTTGTGTGGCAGGGTATGTAATAAAGCTTTCGACGCCGCCTAAACTTTCTGCGAAAACGATTAATTGAAGGTTTTCTAAAAATGGTCCAACCCATTCGCTTTTTTGTAAGCGGAAAGAAAGCATGCCACCGAGCCCAGGGTACAGAACATCTTTTATAGCAGTTTCATTTCGCAAAAAATCCACGATTTTCTTTGCATTTGCATCATGCTGCTTCATACGTAAGTGAAGTGTTTTTAATCCGCGTATTAATAACCATGAATCGAAAGGGGAGAGAACTGCTCCTATTGCGTTATGATTTACAAGTAATTTTTCGCTAAGTGATTTCCCTTTCGTTACAACGAGCCCAGCCAGTACGTCATTATGCCCACCAATATATTTCGTTGCGCTGTGCATCACAATATCTGCGCCTAGCTCAATCGGGCGTCGTAAATAAGGAGTTAAGAACGTATTATCCACAATGAGTAGTAATTGATGTTTTTTGGCCAAGATACTGTACTGGGCAATATCTATATCCTGCATAAGTGGATTTGTAGGTGTTTCAATGAATATTGCTTTTGTATTCTTTGTTATTAATGCTTCTACTTCAGCGACGGCGTCAAATTTAGCGTAAGACGTGCAAATATTGTAAGAGTCGGCATATTGATCAAACAGGCGATATGTTCCTCCATAAAGGTCATCGGGCGCAATGATTTCATCCCCTGATCGAAAGAGCGATAAGATTAACTGGATTGCTGCCATACCCGAGCCACAGGCAAAGCCGGCATCTCCGCCTTCTAGTTTGGCAATTCCTTCTTCCAAAATTGCGCGCGTTGGATTTTTTGTACGTGTGTAGTCGTACCCAGTAGATTGCCCAAGCCCCGCATGTTTGTAAGCTGTTGATAAATGAATAGGTGTATTAACTGCACCTGTCCTTGGATCACTATGATTTCCTAATTGAACTAGTTCGGTTTCTAAAGACCTTTTTGTCATAAATAATCATCCTTTTCAAATAAAGTAAAATAAAAAGAGGATTCTCTAATAAGAAGAGAATCCTCAATAATATTGAAGTTAGTCTTCTTATCTTCTAGACGGAGTACGTCTATTGGAGTTAGCACCATACCTAAACTTGGCTGGTTGCTGAGACATCTTAGGGCCAATCCCTCCGTCTCTCTGGATAAGAAATAAAATATGAAATTTTCTAAATCTTGAATTTCCATAAGTTTAACATGGTGAGTATATAAATACAAGGTGATTTTTAACGTCCCTGTGCAGCGAACAATTCAGAATTGTTTGCTGCACAGGGACAAATTACATTTTCGGGATGGCAACCCAATGACCTTCTGATACTTCTACCAGTTCGGAGTTTTGCAATTGATACTTGTCTTTGTTGGTATCCTCTTCCAGAAGACTGCGTTTTTTCTTCGCTTCAACTTTCGGATCGGGTATTGGGATAGCTGACAATAATGACTTTGTATATGGATGCTGTGGGTTTGCGTATAATTCTTCACTCTCTGCAAGCTCTACTATTTTTCCGGCATACATCACTGCCACTCTATCACTTATATGCTTCACCATGGATAAATCATGCGCAATAAACAGATAGGTAAGTCCTAAACGATGTTGAAGATCTTCTAATAGCTCAACTATTTGCGACTGGATAGAAACATCTAGTGCGGAAAGGGGCTCATCACAAACGATAAAATCAGGTTCTACCGCAAGTGCACGGGCAATTCCGATTCTTTGTCGTTGACCACCAGAAAACTCATGTGGATAACGCATCGCATGACTTGGTTCTAATCCTACCATCACCAGTAATTCTTCTACTCTTTGTTTGCGTTCTTCCTTAGTTTTGCTTAAACGATGTATGTCTAATGCCTGCCCAATAATATCCAACACTTTAAAACGTGGATTAAGGGATGAATATGGGTCTTGGAAAATCATTTGCATATGGCGACGCATCGTTTTCAATTCATCTTTGTTAAGTCGGTTAATAGCCATCCCTTGATATAGTATGTCTCCATCGGTCGGTTCATGAAGACGTAATATAGCACGTCCTGTAGTCGACTTGCCAGAACCCGATTCACCTACTAAACCTAATGTTTCTCCAGGTTTTATAAAAAAGCTAATATTATCTACAGCCTTCAGTACATTGCCTTTTCCAACTTGGAAATGTTGTTTCAGTGATTTTACATCCAGTAATGGTTTTCCTTCTTCGATGTCGTGTGAACGTAAAGAAGGACGTTTTGGTTTTTTCTTTTCGTCTAAGCGAGGGAGAGCATTTAGCAATCTTTTCGTGTATGTATGTTTAGGACTTTCAAAAATTTCTTCCGTCGTTCCTGTTTCTACAATTTTTCCATCTTTCATGACAGCTACACGGTCACACATACCAGCGACAACACCTAGATCATGTGTAATAAGAATGATAGAAGTACCAAATCTTTTTTGCATATCTTTCATGAGATTTAATATTTGAGCTTGAATCGTTACATCAAGAGCGGTTGTCGGCTCATCAGCTATTAGAAGGGCAGGGCGACAAGCTAAAGCGATTGCAATCATAGCACGTTGGCGCATACCTCCCGAGAATTCATGCGGATACTGGTTGAAACGTTCTTCGCTGTTTTTTATACCAACGAGCTTCAATAGCTCGATTGTTTGTTTTTTCGCTTCTTTTTTGGAAAGTTTTTGGTGTTTTATTAAACTTTCAGCTATTTGTTTACCAATTCGAATAGTAGGATTAAGAGACGTCATTGGGTCTTGGAAAATCATACTAATATCACGTCCGCGAATATTCTCCATTTCTTTCTCCGTTTTGTGTACTAAACTTTCCCCTAGAAATTCAATATCTCCATTTTTCATATAGGAGGGAGGGGATGGTAAGAGACGCATGATCGATCTTGCAGTAACGCTTTTTCCACTTCCAGATTCTCCAACAATACCAAGCGTTTCCCCTTTTTTAACTTCAAAACTGACACCTTGTACTGCTTCAAATTCTTTGTCGCTCGTTAGAAATGAGACACTTAAATCATTTACCTTTAAAACCGTCTCCAACTAAAACACCTGCCTAATTATTTTATGTTATATATGGAAATGCCATTGACTTAATAAAAGTTCGAATCTATACTATACAATACCACTAGGATTAATACAATAAGGGGAAGGGGGAATATTTCCGTGGAAACAAAAAGCCAACCATCTTATAAATTAGGCTTTTCTGAAGTGCTTATCTATACATATGGAAAGATGATACAGCGAAATACTTTTAAATATTTATTGTTCATCCTAGGTTTTCCTGTGCATCTTATTACTCTTCTTTTCTATCGATCTAAACAGAAAAAAGATACATATTATGCAATCCTAGAAGAAGTAAAAGCATCTTTCATCGCATCAGGAATAGAACATGAATGGAGAAATGAATATAAGGAACAGTATATTCGGAAGCAGGCCTTCTTTAACAAACAAGTGAAAGAACAGGAAATGAATCAAGAAATAAATAAGCTTGTGGATGAACGGTTTACGAAGGAACTACTAGAAAAAACAAATGAAATAAGTGAACAAAAAGGGATTAGGCAACTGACATATCATACATATTTTCAAAGTTTGCTGGAAAAACCATTATTTTTGTTATTAACTTTCATCCCTGGAATCCTAATGTATTTATTCCTTGTGATCTATAGTAATGCGTATGTGCAATTTATTTTTGAACGATTAATTATGAGTGTCTTTGTTATAGCGGGCGTTTCTATTTTAGTGTTTACGATTTTGTATTTATCGCCATTTGATTCGGCTGCGAACTTGCTCGGTGAGGCTGCAACAAAAGAGCAAATTGCCGCATTCAATCAAATGCACGGATTGGATCTACCGTATTTGTCTCAACTTTGGAATGCGCTTAAAGGAATCGCTACGTTCAATTTGGGAGCTTCCTTTACAGGTAATGAAGATGTTGCAACAAGTATTGCGAATAAATTTCCAATAACATTGATCATTGCAGTGCTTTCCTTGTTAATGGCGGTAGTTATAGCAATCCCCGTTGGCATTATTTCGGCAACAAGACAGAATTCCTTTTTAGATTATTCGTTCATGTTTATCGCATTAATAGGATTATCGATCCCTAACTTTTGGCAAGGACTTATTTTTATTTTGAATTTCTCGATTAAGCTGCAATGGCTCCCAGCTACTTATAGTCCACAAAACTGGTTATCTATTATCATGCCAATTATTGTACTTGGTACTGGTCTTACTGCATCGGTCGCTAGAATGACGAGGTCCTCCATGTTAGAAATTATTAATGAAGACTATATTATTACGGCAAAAGCAAAAGGACTTAATGAGCGACAAGTACTTTGGAAGCATGCTGTAGGGAATGCAATGATCCCGATTATAACCGTTATCGGTTTGCTTTTCGGAGGAATGCTTGGAGGAGCGGCGGTAACTGAGAAGGTATTCAATATAAGCGGGATCGGAAGTTATATTGTTGATAAGCAATTTATCCCCGATATTCCGGCTATTATGGGCGGGGTTATATATATTGCTATAACGATATCTTTAGTAAATGTGCTCATCGACATTTTGTATGCGTTTTTTGATCCACGTATTCGATCCAAGATGAAGCAACTGTAAGGAAGAAGTAGGTGTAAAAATGATTTCTACAAAAAAGCATGCATTAAAGATGTCGAGGGAATACACGCAAGCAAACTTTGCATGGATTCTTTCTTCCATCGTAACAATTATTCTATTATGGAATAGTTTTAGTTTTAAAGAAGGAAATGTAAAAATAAATGTATTTTATGTCTTCCTTATTTATGCTGTTTTTACTAGCTTTCAACTGTTTCTTACTTGGAAAATGAAACGTGATTTAATGAAGTATGGTGAAATACAATCGACAACAAGAAGACTCGGGTTTATACAGCTTATTAGTATAGCAACTGCCAATATTTTCACGGCAGCTTTTGCCTTTAATCTAATAAAAAAGAAAAAAACACCTGAGTACGTGTTTGCAGTGTACATGGTATTGACCCAATTATTTATAGTTGCAATTTCGTCTTTCAATTTATTTAAACCATATGTAACAGACAGTTTTATACCAGCAATGGGGACGTTATTGCTAATACTGGTTTTCCAAATAATTATGTTAGTGCTCGTAGCGAAATATGTGCAAGCAACAGCAGCTCCTTCGTGGATGATAATACCAGCAATAATATTAATCATTACTTCACTGACAGGGAATCTATTTAACTTGTTGTTAGGTATAAGTTTAATCGTGAAAGTTCGAAGCCATGATCTTTCAAGAATTATAAAGTGGAATACGATGTGGGATAAAATTACAAGAAATTCCACAGCTATTCTAGGAATGTTTTTCATCATTCTTTTATTTTCCCTATCGGTTTGCAGTGTGTATACATTTGACTGTGATATGGCTGTTGAAAATAATTATGGTGCATTACTTCAAAAGCCAAGCTTGGAATATCCATTTGGAACAGATGATTTTGGTAGAGACTTATTTTCTCGAATTATTTTTGGGGCTAGAATTTCGCTTCTAGTGGGATTTGCATCGACTTTAATACCAGTAGTAATTGGAGGTTTTCTCGGAGCGTTAGCAGGATATTACAGTAAGCGAGCAGATAATGTTATTATGCGATTGCTCGATATTTTGTACGCAATACCAGGCATCCTACTTGCGATTGCCATTATTGCTGCGTTCGGTGCAAATACGATGAATTTAATACTTGCGCTAAGTGTAGGGGCTATTCCAACTTATGCTAGAACTATGCGTGCCAACGTTTTAATGGTATCTAATTATGAATTTGTTGAATCAGCTCGTGCACTTGGTTCATCGGATTGGTCGATTATTTTTAAACAAATTGTTCCGAATTCACTTGCGCCAATGATTGTAAAAGCGACGCTAACTATTGGTGGAGCAGTTATTGCAACAAGTAGCTTAAGTTTCTTAGGACTTGGGGTAGAACCACATATTCCAGAGTGGGGAAACATTTTGAAAATAGGTAGTACGTATCTAGAGTCTCACTCTTATCTTGCGATCATACCTGGTCTTGCTATTATGGGCCTAGTATTGTCATTCAACTTTTTAGGAGATGGGCTTCGAGATGCTTTAGATCCAAGAATGGATTAATTATAAATAATTAGTTGGGGGTAATGAAGAATGAAAAAAAGTTTACTAGCTATCCTGATTGCGGTTGTTTTAGTGTTAGCAGGATGCGTAAATACGAAGTCTGATGTTTCGGACAAAGCAAATGATAAAAATGATTCAAAAACAGCTCAAAGTG
The DNA here is from genome assembly GCF_044762855.1 of Psychrobacillus sp. NPDC096389. Lineage (NCBI taxonomy): Bacteria > Bacillati > Bacillota > Bacilli > Caryophanales > Bacillaceae > Psychrobacillus > Psychrobacillus sp. NPDC096389. The sequence goes on from NZ_JBIWFB010000001.1 coordinate 250,857, forward strand.
ATGTAGTGATCGAGTTATTAGGCATGAGCACTGGCGAGGCTGATATGAACATCGTTCGAGATCAACTGATTAAAAATGGTTTTCAAGTGAAGCTTAATATTCAACCGGATTATGGTAGCTTTACAGCGCAAAAAGATGCGGGAAATTATGATTTAGCATTATCTAGCTGGACGACAGTTACAGGAAATCCTGACTACGCAGTACGTGCACTATTCAAAACAGATGGCGCAAATAGTATTATGTCGGATGAGCAAGTGGACAAATTAATTGACCAAGCAAGTACAGAAACGTCTGATCAGTTTACAGAGACATACAAACAATTGGAACAACGTCTTGTTCTTGATAAAGCTTATATTGCACCACTTTATAACTCTTTTAAAGCACAAGGTGTTAATAAAGAAGTATTAAATGTTGATACGGTAAGATTGGCAAAATCACGTGCAGTCGCATGGGAACCGATCGATTTTGTAGATACTTCTAAAAGAGATACTGAATCATTAATTATGCAACAAGCAATCGGAACATTAACATCTTTAGATCCGATTAAAGGAAATGATGGTTCGATTAACACATTAAATACGAATATGTATGTAAGACTTGTTAACTTAACGGATGATGATGTAGTCGTATCAGATGGATCATTATCACTTAACCATGCAATTGCAGATGGAAACAAAGATTATTATTTCCTTCTTCGAGATGACATTAACTTTGCTGCAATTACGGACGGAAAAGCAGTAGATTCAGGTGAGCGCGTTGGTGCGGATGATGTTGTGTTCTCATTAAACCGTGCAAAAGATAAAGATTCTGTACCTGATCACCGAACATACAGCTTACATGAAAGTATGCAAGAAATAGCAGTAGTAACAGACCTTTCAGAACTGGAAGTGAAGCAATCTGGTAGCGATGTAACAGTAAAAGAAGCACTGGAAAATGGTTTGGATGCAAAAATTACAGAATTAGTAGAAGATAAAACAACAGCTGATAATGCAGCAGGTAAATACCAAGTAGTGAAGATTACAACAGTAAATCCATTCCCACAAGTGTTGAATTACTTAGCTCACCAATCTGCAGGTATTGTTTCTAAAAAACAAGTAGAGAGCATTAATACGTATGATGTTGCAACATTTGATGTAAATAAAGATATTCCATACGGTGACCAAAACACAGTAACAGAAGGCGAGAAATATAACAATACATTATACGCAAGTGGCCCTTACATTTTGTCCCATAAAAATGACTATGAAGCGGTTTTCCTGAAAAATCCAGCATACATGCCGGGTACAGAAAATGAAGCAAAAATTGCTAATGTAACAGTACGCTTTATTCAAGACGCTGACAGTGCTCTTTCAGCACTTCGTAATGGGGAAATCCATATTTTCAATGGTGTGCCTGAAACAAAATATGATCTAGTAGAAAATGATAGCAAATTATTTTTACAAAAAAGTGATAGTAATGCTGTAACATATTTGCTATTCAATACAAAAAATCGAGAAGTTTCGAATAGCGAAGACTTAAGAAAAGCGGTACTATACTCGATTAACCAAGATGAAATCCTAAACTATTATCAAGGTAACAAGAAAAAAGCAGTTTCTACTGTTAGTCCACTTGTAAACACTGGAAATGAATTAGTTTCGGATTCGGCAAAAGTACAAGAATTCTTGGATGCTTATCAAGCAAACAAATAAAATTACAAAAAAGCTCGAAGAAGTGCGCATACACTTCACGAGCTTTTTTTCTATACTTCACTATTGGTTTCCATTATCACATCCAATTTTACCTTTTTAAATGAAGAACTAATTAATAAAATAAAACTTCCAAGTGCTATCCAAGTTAGCATTTGAACAGAATGACTCCAGCCAAATCCTGTTCCAAAGAAGAATAATTCACGAAGACCTTCAATCATTTGACGCATTGGTAGCCATGAATAAATCCAATTACGATAAAACGGTGATAAGAACTCTGGAGGCATCGCAAGAAGCGGTGCACCGAAAAAGAGCATGATGATGAAAATTGGCAAACCCTTAATACCTAACCACATGAGAACCGCTGAAATCATTAAAAAGAATGCAAAGTAAGTAAGAGATAAAAATAATCCCGTATCACTAAGTTTTGGAACTTCTAATCCGAGCATTGAATTCGCCAGAAAAGTTAACCCAAATCCTGCAATAAGAGCAAGAATTGCACCTACTAACGTTTGGATAGAAACTCCAATTAATTTGTCTTTACGAGTTCTAAATACAGTTTTTCTTAGTGACATGAATACAATAGCTGCGCCAGCAATACTACCCATCCAAAGTGGTTGGAACATTGTAACAGGTGCATTTCCATTTGCACTTTTCGTTCCTATCTCGTTGACATTAATAACCTTTTTTATAATTGGAGAGACAAGTAGAGCAGCTTGTTCCGTCGTAATTGTATTACCTTGCACTTCAAATCCTTCCAATATTTGAGTACGGACGTTTGTGTTGATACCATCGACCATTCCATTTAGTATTTGACTTGCCATATTGGCAGCAGTGGGGTTCATACCCTGGTTTACTAAAATTTGAATTTCTGGTGAGGTAGGTTGTGCTGTTTGGAGAGAAGCTTGATTTTTACTAAAGTCTTCCGGTATGACTAAAGCAGCATAATACTTCTTTTCATCCAATCCTTTTTGTACTTCGGATAAGCTATTCACTTCAATCCATTTGATTGGGGAATCTTGACCAGGTATGGCTTGTGAGCGGATGTTTTCGGAAAATGTGTTACCCATATTCAGTTCTGTATTATTCGGTAGCTTAGCTCCTAAGTCTTCATTGACTATTGCAATGGGCATATCCTTTGGAGCCGGACTAATAGATGGAATAAGCGTTAGCGAAAAAATGAATATAATACCAATTACGGCTATTGGTGAAATGAATGTTAACTTATTTTTAAGCAAATTCATTGTAAAAACCCCTTTCGATAATGAACAATGTGTTGATTAATGTTCTCCATGTATATTACGATGGAGTTATTAAAATAACAATAATCAATAATAGTGATTCCGTCCGTTACTTAACAAAACGGAATAATTTGTTCAATAAATAAGGAGGAAGTAGTGAATGGATGAAAAAAAGATTGATCGTCGAATTACTAGAACAAAGCGGATGATTAGAGATGCATTCACCCAATTGATGGAGGAAAAAGGATTTGAGGCAATTACCGTAAGTGATTTAACGGAAAAGGCTGATATCAATAGAGGTACATTTTATCTGCATTACAAAGATAAGTATGATTTACTGGAACAAAGTGAGGAAGAAGTGTTTGAAGAACTGGATAAAATTACGGAAGAGGCATGGAAAGCTATAAATCTAAAGGATAGAAACAATCTTGAAGGGGGAATGCCGCTTCCTTTTGTCATAAAACTATTTGAATACTTCGAAGAAAATGCTACTTTCATGAATGTTATTTTAGGACCAAATGGAGATCCATCTTTTCAGGTACGGCTAAAGGAAGTCATCAAAAAGAAAATGCTAGATAAGTTTTTTCTAATTACAGAGGAAGAAAAGAGGATGGTTCCTTTGGATTACTTAACCGCATATATAAGCTCTGCACATCTGGGAGTCATTCAGCATTGGTTGAAGGTCGGAATGGATAAATCCCCACATGAAATGGCAACTATGTTATCTCAAACGACTTTTTGGGGTCCAGCCAAAGTAGCTGGATTAACCTTTGATTAAATACGGAGTGAAACATATGCTTTTCACTAAAAAAGGCATGTGCGGAAATGCCTCCGTACATGCCACAATTTATATATCAATTCGTCTATTGCAACATCGGAAGAAAGAATGCAATTGCTCCAAGTACAATGGCAGACCAAGCTAGGAATTTTTGAGGGAATGTTAGACCGAGTAAGCCTAACACTACTGCAGCACCACCAAACCATAATGGATAATAGAAGAACCCCACGACTGCGAGCACGATTCCTATCCAGCCAATCCAACTACCTAAAGAAGCTTTCATCACAATCACCTCCTTTTTACTATTGGAAAGAACAATACAAGAACAAAAATCGACAGGATTGTTCTTTTTACTAGTATATGAGGGGAGGGCATATAAATAATAAACAATTTGGACGATAATTGTAGAATAATAGAGTTTTCTTTCTGCTAAGGAAAAAAGGGTATTTGATAACAACAAAAAAGGTACAAGCAGTTCAACTTGTACCTTCCTTTTTACTTAGGAAGCTATATAAAATTTAGAAATATGGATGCTTTTTTTCTTAACGCTATCCCATGCCAAGTTCCTAATTACTATAGGCGTTATAGCATTTGTTCTTTTATTATTTCCCACCTAAAAGGTTGAATAGTCCACCGGCGATACTTCCTTCTTCTCTTGAGCCACCGCCTGGAGTTTGAGGAGCAGCAGCGAATACACGGCTAGCTAGACGACTAAATGGTAGTGATTGAATCCAAACAGTACCTGGTCCGCGCAGAGTTGCGAAGAACAAACCTTCCCCACCGAATAATGCAGTTTTGACTCCTTTTACCATTTCGATATTATAGTCTACATCCGATGTCATCGCGACTAAACATCCTGTATCTACACGTAGTGTTTCGCCGACTTGTAAGCTTTTTCGGTGAATAGTACCACCAGCGTGAACGAATGCTAAACCGTCACCTTCAAGCTTTTGCATGATGAATCCTTCCCCACCGAAGAATCCAGCCCCTAGCTTGCGTTGAAATTCGATACCAACGGAAACTCCTTTCGCTGCAGCTAAAAAGGCATCTTTTTGACAAATAATTTTGCCGCGGTACTTGCTTAAATCCATCGGAATGATTTTTCCAGGATAAGGAGAAGCAAAATAAACATGTTTTTTTCCACTACCAACATTCGTAAACGTAGTCATAAATAAACTTTCACCTGTCAGCATTCGTTTTCCTGCACCCATTAGCTTTCCCATAATCCCGCTACTACTAGAAGAACTTGAACCATCTCCAAAAATAGTTTCCATCGAAATGCCATCTTCCATCATCATTAAGCTACCAGCTTCAGCAACTACAGTTTCTTGTGGATCTAATTCGATTTCTACAAATTGCATATCATCCCCATATAATTTGTAGTCAATTTCGTGATTGTTCATGCTTTATTTCCTCCTTTTTCTTAACTATTTAACTATACGAAAAAATGGGGCAAAGGTTTCAAAAGAGACATTCAGATTTTTCGGAAATTAATAAAGGGATTTAATGAGGATTATAGAATGTAATAAATAGAAGCATTTTAATGACCAGCATAGCAATTTTGCACGGCATGTAGTTGGATGATTAAGCATAAGTATGGTAAGAAGGAGTTAACCATCATGGTGGAGTTAGCAAACAAATAGACACAGAATACTGGAGGGTACTTACATGAAAGTTGCTGTATTAGGTGCAGGTTTAATGGGGAAAGAAGCAGCACGTGATTTAGTGAAAAGTCCTAATGTGGAACAAGTATTATTATGTGATTTAGATGTGGGACAAGCTAATATGTTCCGAGAAAGACTGCAAAACTCTAAGATTGAAGTTTGTAGACTGGATGCAAATGATGAGGATAGTATACGTCAAATTATGAGTAAGGCAGATGTTATTATCAATGCACTTTTTTATACATTTAATGAAAAAATCGCAACACTTGCTGTTGAAATGGGCGTGCATTCCATTGATTTAGGAGGGCATATCGGCGGAGCGACAGATGCAGTACTTTCACTTCATAAAAAAGCACAAGAAAAAGGGATTACCCTCATTCCTGATCTAGGGGTAGCACCAGGGATGATTAATATTCTTACAGGTTATGGAGCAAGTAAATTGGAAGAAGTAGAAGGAATTCATCTGTATGTAGGCGGAATCCCGCTAGAGCCGGAAGGAATTTTCGGATATAACATTGTCTTTTCGCTTGAGGGAGTATTTGATCATTATACGGATCCTTCGCATGTCATTCGAAATGGAAAGCTACAAGAAGTGAAATCGCTTTCAGAAGTTGAACCAATTTTCTTCAAAAATTACGGGGAGTTAGAAGCGTTTCATACTGCCGGTGGAACATCGACATTGAGCAAATCTTTCCCAAATGTTGATACATTGGAGTATAAAACGATTCGATATAAAGGACATGCAGAGAAATTCAAACTGCTAGTAGACCTAGGATTGACGAATAAAGACATGGTCGTCAACGTGAAAGGAAATATGATAAAAGTTCGCGACGTTTTAAAAGAAGTATTAACGCCGCAATTAATATTAGGAGATAAAGAGGACGCCGTTTTACTAAGAGTTATAGTGACGGGTATTAAAAATGGGGAGAATGTAACGTACAACTATGAATTGGCAACAAAAAAAGACCGAATATCCGGCACTACCGCAATGGCAAGAGCGACAGCCAATACAATTTCGGTTGTTGCACAAATGATTGGCAATAATGTCATAACGAAAAGAGGGGTTTATCCGCCAGAACTAATCGTACCTGGTGACTTATATATAAGAGAGATGGCTGCTCGCGATGTAAATATTGTCGAAACAGCAGTAAGAGGGGAACGGGTATGAATTTTGAATGCTCTGGAGAAGAACAGTTACTTCGTAAAACAATAAAGAGATGTGTAGATTAAGAAATCATTCATGAGATTTTGCAAATATAACAGCGGATGATGTATTGTAAATACCTGGTGCATTTGACTATTTAGGTGAGTATCCGGTGGAGAAATGATCATGCAATTAAAAAGCATCTGTCTCTATTCACTACGACGCTTTATCTTTACATTGCGGACCCAACATAGAACTATAAGCCAGCTTCTTTTAATTAAAAGGAATAAAGTGAATAAACAATAGTGGGGAAATTTTATAGTTTTCTAAGCGATAAAAAGGTTTTCTTGATGCGCTCAAGAAAACCTTTTTCCATACATGAATTGAAGTACTTTGAAGGGGATATTCGTATATTTTTATTTAAAAAAAGAAAAGTCCAATACTAATAACAATTCCACTTAATATAAGGACAAACAAACAGAAGCCCATAATGTCTTTTGCACGAAGGCCGGCAATTGCTAATGCTGGAAGTGCCCAAAATGGTTGAATCATGTTAGTCCAAGCATCACCCCACGCAATAGCCATAGCTGTTTTAGCATAGCTTAAATCTAAAGCGGAAGCTGCATCTAGCATAATTGGAGCTTGGACAGCCCATTGTCCGCCACCTGATGGGATAAAGAAGTTTACTATACCAGCAGCATAGAACGTGAATAAATAGAAAGTATGCTCATTGGAAATGTTTATGAATGCTTCGGATACCACTCCTGCTAGACCAGAAGCAACCATCATCCCCATAATGCCTGCGTAAAACGGGAATTGAATAACAATATCACCAACTGTTTTTGCTGCATTTTTAACGGCAACGAGGAAATTTTTGGGTGTTCCGTGACAAATAATACCAAGTGTAATGAATATTAGATTGACGATATTTAAGTTTAAGTCAAAACCTTTTGTGATGAAATGTTGGACAAGATACACTACTCCAAGTAAACCGATTAAAAAAGTTAAAACATAGCTACCTTCTAATCGTGAAGCTGGTGTTTTCTTTTCTTTTTCTTCTTGTTCAACCTCCGTACCTTCTTCTAGTAAGGAAGGATCAATGGAGAAAGTATCTTCTTTTCTAGGCATCATCCATCTATTTAATAGAGGGACCGAAATGAATAGTGCGATAACTATAACTAAGTTATATGTAGAAAATAATGTTTCGGTAGTTGGGATGACACCCATTTTTTCCGCGAAAGGATGCCCTTCTGTTGCAATGGAAAGTGGAACAGAACCCGCTAAACCTCCATGCCACACGATAAATCCAGAATAAGCACTTGCAATAAGTAATCGGTAATCGACATTTTTCACTTTACGTGCAATTTCTTTTGCAAACAAAGCACCAATGACTAAACCGAAGCCCCAGTTGATCCAACATCCGATTAAGGAAACGACAGTTACAAGAATAATAGCAGAACCAGGTGATTTTGCAGTACTAGCCATTGCGCTAAGTAGTTTTTTGAATATAGGACTACTAGCTAAAACATGTCCTGCTAAAAGAACGACAACCATTTGCATAGTGAAAGAAAGTAAACCCCAAAAACCGTCGCCCCAGTAAGTTACCATTTCAATTGGTGTTGAATCCGTTAATGTTACGCCAAGTAAAAATACTAATAATGTTAATATCGCCACAAAAATGTATGGATCAGGTAAGTACCTTTCCATTAATGCGTTCGAAAATCGTGTTAGTGTCTTCACATAAATCCCCTTTGTTTATTCATACATCCCCTTCCATTCAATGATAGCAGAATAATAGAAAACAAACTATTGTATTCATAATAATTTTGCTAATCAAATAATTTTGGTATTAGTGAAACTAAAAGCAAAAAATTCAGTCTAATGGATTAACAAGGAATTTCAGAAAGGAAGATTAATATGAAAAAGTGGCTTTTATCCACTATTGCTTTCGCTTTTATAATTGGCATCACAGGTGCATTTTATTTCTCTAAAATAGAGATAAGTGCACAGAACAATGTATCAACCAATCAGCCATTTAAAGAAAACAGTGAAATTCAAACCGTTCAATCCAAAGAACAATTAAAAGCTTATTTTGAAAAAGTAAAAGAACTACAATTAAACCAGCAAAATGGAGCAGCAGTAACTGAAGAATCTGCTAATACGATGGAAGCGAAAGATTCCTCCGGTGGTCAAGGTGGAGACTATTCTACTACAAATAACCAAGTAGAAGGTGTAGATGAAGCAGATACTGTAAAAACAAACGGTACGCATGTATTTTCGATTAGTGAAAATAATGTAGTAATTGTTAATGTAGCAAACCCAAAGGATATGAAAGAAGAAAAGAAAATCTCCTTTGCACAAGATTTTTATCCAACCCAACTACTATTATCTAATGACACTTTAATGGTTATCGGACAGAAAAATGTCTTTCGCACACTGGAAATGGAAAGTGCAAAAATGATGGATAGTATGTATTTACCTATGGATTCAATGACAACTGTTTATTTCTATGACATTTCCAATCCAGCATCACCGAAACAAACAAGGGAAATTGCAACAGAAGGATATATGAATGGGGCACGCCTAACAAATGATACTCTGTATTATGTAACTACTGTTTATCCAAAGTTCTGGATGATGGAAGAAGATGCAGATGCTGAGTTACGTCCATTTACGTATGATTCTAAATCGGATAAGGAAGCAAAACCGATGAGCTATGATAATATTGCAATCCTTCCTAGTTCTACGGGAGGTAACTATAGTATTATTTCGGCAATTGATGTATCTAATCCGGTAAAAAATGTACTAAAAACGAAAGGGTATCTTGGTGGTAGTGAACAATTATACATGTCAAAAGATAACCTATATTTAACCTCGACTATTTATGAAACGAACAATTCCAATGCGAAAAAAATGATTTGGAACCCAGGTGAGATGGATACAGAAGTTTTTAAATTTGCATTAAATGATGCATCCGTGCAATTCGTTGCGTCGAGTCGCTTAACTGGAACGATATTAAATCAGTTCTCGATGGATGAGCATAACGGTTATTTCCGAACAGTAACGACAAAAGGCAATAATTGGGATGAAAATAAAGTATCTGAAAATAATCTATTTATACTCGACGAACAGATGAAAACAGTCGGCCAAGTAACAGGTTTGGCAAAAGAGGAGCGAATCTATTCAGCAAGATTTATGGGAGATAAAGCATATATGGTGACGTTTAAAGAAACGGATCCATTATTCGTTATTGATGTAGCGGAACCAACCGCACCAAAAGTGTTAGGAGAACTAAAAATTCCGGGATTCAGTAACTATTTGCATCCATTAGATGAAAATCATTTAATTGGTTTTGGTTATGAAACAATCGTTGATACGCAATTTGGTAGTAAGCAACCCCTTATAATGACAGGCGGAATGAAAATTTCTCTTTTCGATGTAAGTGATTTTACGAAACCAAAAGAATTGGATACAGAAATAATTGGAGATCAAGGAACATATTCTCCGATTCAATATGATCACCATGCGCTGTTTGAGCACAAAGAAAAAGGATTATATGGATTCCCTATTTCCATTTATGGGAAAGGAAAAGAGTATGCAGAATTTAAACAAGCAGGAGCATTAGTGTATGAAATTACACCGAAAAATGGGATTGTTTTAAAAGGAAACTTATTAAACCCAGAAAATCCTGAGAAGGAATACGAAGATTGGGAGAGCAGTATTCAACGAATGATTTACGTGGAGGACTCTTTATATACAATTGCGATGAAAGAAATCAAAAGCTACAATTTAAACTCCTTTAAACAATTAAGTAAAATGTCATATTAAAATTTTTGTCCCTGTGCATCAAACAATTCTGAATTGTTTGATGCACAGGGACGTTTTATTTTTTCAACTCTGATACAGTTACAAATGAATAGCCTTCTTCTTGCAAGTAGGCAAGTACAGCGTCTAGACCTTCCGCTGTAGACATATGAATGTCATGCATTAAAATAGTAGAACCTTCCTTTACATGTTTTTTTACATGCTCAAGTAGGTGATTGGCATCACGGTATTTCCAATCGAGCGTATCCACATCCCATAAAACGACTGGTAGGGAAGTTTGAGCACGAACCGTATTATTGACAGCTCCGTATGGTGGGCGGAATACAGTTGGTTTACTGCCAGATGCTTGTTCAATGGCGTCACTGGTGTTATTAATCTCTAAAGCAATTTTTTCAGCAGAAGCTTTTGTTAAATCTATATGATTCCATGTATGGTTCCCTAGCTCATGTCCTGCTTCTTTCATTTCCTTTACAATTTCAGGATAGAAAGAGACGCGACTTCCAAGCATAAAAAACGTAGCTTTTGCATTATACTTCTTTAGTGTATCGAGAATTAGTTTAGTTGAATCTGGATTCGGACCATCATCAAATGTAAGGGCAACTACTTTTTCGGATGGAGTTACTACTGTGTCTTCCTGTTGTTTTCCCCCAGAAGGTTGTTCTTCTTTTTCCGATGATGCTTTAGGCGGCTGGATGGCTACCTCTGGAAGTTTGAAACTGTCTGCGATAATATCGTTTATATCTTCGAGCGGTATAGAAACAATTGGTGATCCCGCCGCACCAGCTGTAATTTCATAGTCGTCATAATAAAATTCAATCGAATCTTTCTTTAAAGAAAAATTGGAATAATTATCCCAAGTAGGCATTGTTTTTTCTGTGAATTCTTTTTGTAGTAAGTAGGTATTCAATTGTTCATCTGCTAAGATGGATTCTCTCACTTTTGTAGCAAGTTTTACAAGAGCTTTTTCATTGTTAGCGAGTAAATCATTTATGGTAAGCATATGTCCAGACTGATTATGTAAACGGAAAATTTTCGTTTCGGATAATCCGTTTGCTCCACCTGAATTCATGTAAGAATGAATGACAAATGAATAATATCCTGTTGTATGTTGAAAAACTTCAAACGATATATTCAGTTCTCCACTGCTATGTATATTCGATTCAGATAAAGAATCTGCTTCTTTTAAATATAATGTTTTTAAATTATTTGTATACGTCTTTACAAGGTTATTGAATTCTGGAACATTACTTTGTGGAAATTGAATTGCATACGGTGTTTTTTCATCATTAGACGTTTCCGTAATAATACGAATTCCTGGATATACCGAATCACTTTCGTTAATTTGTTCTTTCGGTTCAGTTGGAAAGTTGGCCGATACTACTTCTTTTTCTTTTTTTGCAGGATTGGGAAGCGTTAGAAGAAAAATCGTTAAACTACTCAATGCAAGAATAGTTATGATAAACGTAATATCAATCCAACGTCCTCTTTTTTTGGAACGTGGATGGGTGGACATGGTGATGATTCTCCTTTTCTAGTACTTATCTATTATATTAGATTAGACGGATGAATAGGGGATAAAGTTTTAGTTTTTATTGTTTTTATTTTCAACGTTCGATAAGATTATCGTAGTTGAATTTCACTATATAAAGGAAGGTGTTCAGATTGTCGCAAAACGCCGAATTAGCAGTAGAATGTTGTTTACTTGCAGGTCGTTTAATGATGGAGAGTGGGGCGGAGACGTATCGAGCAGAAGATACAATGGATCGAATGGCGCTTTCGCAGCAACTAACGCAATCCCAAAGTTTTGTCACTCCAACTGGCATCATCTTCGCAGGCAGTAATAGCCTTCCAACTAAACTAGTTAGGATCAGTAATAGATCGACCGATTTAGAACGAATAGCGCTTGTAAATAACGTTTCGAGAAAACTCGTCAATAAGGAGATAACTCTTCAAGAAGCGCATTCAGAGCTGGTTAGTATTGAAAAAGAACATAAAACACTCCCATTGTGGATACAAATAGTAGCTGCATCAATTGCATCTGCCGCATTTCTTTTGTTATATGGTGGTACATTTAAAGATGTTCCCACTGCTTTGTTAGCTGGTGGTGTAGGTTTTTCTGTTTCTACGTTGTTAGAGATGAAAACGAGAGTGAAATTTTTTGCTGAGTTTTTAGCGGCATTATTTATTTGTTTGATCGCTATATTTTCGGTTTCATGGGGATTAGGAAATGAAGTGGACGCAATCATTATTGGTTCTGTCATGCCACTTGTTCCGGGATTACTTATAACGAATGCCGTACGTGATTTAATGGCGGGTCATTTTGTTTCCGGTGTATCAAAAGGAGCAGAAGCGTTTTTGACGGCTTTTGCCATAGGTGCAGGGGTAGCATTAGGTTTGTCATTTTAAGGAGGGTTGCCTATGTCGTATTTCATGCAAGGGATTTTAAGTTTTGCAGCAGCAACAGGGTTTGGAATTATTTTTAATGCGCCAAAAAAATCACTTTTCTATTGTGGGATTGTTGGCATGACGGGCTGGCTTGTATATTCTTATGTCGACGATTTAAGTAATGATCCTGCAAAATCCTCATTCGCTGGTGCATTTACAGTTGCTTTTGTTGCCCATTTAATGGCTAAAAAGTTTAAGATGCCGATGATTATTTTTAGTGTAGCGGGCATTATCCCGTTAGTTCCAGGCGGATCTGCCTATAATGCAATGCGAAATGTAATAGAGAAGGATTATACCGTGGCAATGGAATATGCATCAGTTGCACTCATTATTTCTGGCTCCATTGCGATGGGTTTAGTTTTTGCAGAGATTATTACGCAATTATCGGTGAAAATAATAGGAAGACTAAAAGTAAAACCGTGAGAAAAAATTCTCACGGTTTTTTTTATCCTTATGGAAAGTATAAAGGTATGTCAGTATTTGGAGATAGTGCGTCGTAAAACTCTATTAGGTGGCCGCTAGGATTTTCGCTGCAGTCGTACGCTTTCCGCCGGGTAAGCGATGAGCCATCCCCGCCGCTTTTAGGCGTACGTTGGGATGTCTCATTTTGCTCACTTATCCGGCAGGAGTCGACGGCTGCAGCGAAAATCAAAGGAAATTGCTTAATTACTCAGTATCAACTCGCCAAAAACAAATTTCATTACAATTTTTGGACTGTGTGAATCCAATAAAAGGCTTAAAGCAACCAACCGGTCAGCGAAAGCAATTACTTCTACTTGGAAAGCAATCAAACCAGTACGAGAGCAACCAAATTGCCGGTGAAAGCAATCAATTCCCAAAATAACAAGTTTACTTGGATTGAGACACCAATAATTGTGACGCAAAGTATCAGTTGGGTTGGTTCTGTCCCGTTCACAGCATATTTACTTTCGCTCATCCATTGAGTGGGGCGGAAATCATAGCGGTCACTAGTTAGTCAATACACTACGACGCTTTATCCCTATACTCTACACTTCCACAGAGCCTAAAAAACAAGATAAATATAAAGTGCATTTCTTTATCGTAGCAGTGCTTCGACTTCATCTGCTGGGATTGGGCGACTGATATAGTATCCTTGAGCGGAATCGCATCCCATTTGTTTTAACAGGCCATATTGTTCACCTGTTTCTACACCTTCTGCAACAACATGCACATCCAAAGATTGCCCAAAATGGATAAGACCTTGGACAAGCTTTTGTAATTTTTCTTGCTGCATAAGGGAACTAACAAATGACTTATCAATTTTTAGCTTACTAATCGGTAGAAGTTGTAAGTACCTTAGTGACGCATAGCCAGTTCCAAAATCATCTAATACAAAAACAACACCATCTTGATGCAATGTTTGCATTTGTTGAATAATAGACTTTTCTGCTTCTGCTTCGAGTGCAAATTTTTCCGTAAACTCGATTTGTAAAAGCTCTGGTGGGCATTTGTATTTATTTAAAACATTGCGAACGGTTTTTACCATATTTTTATCACGGAACTCTCGAATGGATGAGTTGTAGCTTACTTTAATTGGTACTCCTTTTTGTTGCCACATAGCTGCTTGCTCACAAACCTTATCTAACATAAACGCACCAATTTCATTGATTAATCCAGTTTCTTCAGCTATTGGTATTAATTCTTCAGGAGAAACGATTCCTAGTACCTCATCTTCCCAACGTACAAGCGCTTCAACTGCTGTAATTTGATTGGTTAGTACATCTCTTTGTGGTAAATATAGAACATGAAGATTTTGGTGATTTAATGCTTCCAATAATCGTTTTTCTATTTGCGCACGACGAGCTAGCTTATGATGGTCAGATGAGGATAGGCTCGCAATCATGCCTCCACCTTCTAATTTCACTTGTTGGATTTTCAGATCATTTGCTTTTAATAGGTGCAAATAGGATTGTTGATCTTCTGGGTATCTTGTAATTGCTCCGCTGACTGTAATAGGAACAACTTTATTGTCTAGATAAATAGGATTTTGTTTTAAATAATGAACGAATCCTTGAATATACCATTCTCCTAAAGTTGTAAGGACAGTAAATTCATTTCTTCCAGCTCTTGCAATGATTGACTCTTCAAAATAGATTTTCAATCTTTTCGTCAATTCACTTAATAACTGAGATTCCGTTTGATCGTTGAATATTTCTTTTAATGTATAAAATTGATCAACACTAAGGGAAACAAAGGAAAAGTATTTGCTATCTTGAATATATTCATCCACCATTTCTTCTAAACGATATCTACTCAATAGACCAGTTTCTGTATCTACATACGCTATTTGTTCTAGGCGTGTTTGTATTAGTTTTTTTTCTGTAATTTCTTCTTCCAATAACAAATGGTATAGCGTATGATTTTCTGTATTAGTAATTGGGATTGCGATCAACTCTACCCAATAGCTTTCTCCATCTTTTGTCATTTTCTCGACGGTATCTTGGAAAACTTGCCCTTTTTGCAATGTGTTCATAATTTTATCGGCAATGGAAACATGTTGAGGGGTGTTAGGGAAAAGCTGCCAAAACGTTTTTCCGACAATTCGTTTCGGTGTCCAATTACTTCTTTTTAAGAACATGTCATTGGCGTGAAGGATTAATCCTTCTTTGTCTAAATAAGCAACCATAAATGACTTAGATAACCCTTTTTTTAATAATTGTAACTCTGAAAAAGAAGATTCTTCTGTATCTTGTATTGCGTTTGATTCGATTTGGAAAAAAACATAGTGGTCGTCATTCAGAAAAATTGATTTGACTACTATAGATGTTTTCGTGGAGTTTCTATCTTTTGAATAAAGGATAACAGGACTAAAGCGAATTGGATCATCTTGTTGTAGAATTGTTTCCCAATTAGCAGTTAAATGCCCATATGTATGTTCATTAAAGAGCGGGGCTTTAGGTCCTTGTAAATCTTCTAAATGGTATCCGAATTGTTTTTCGGCTTCCCTGCTCCACCAAATAATATGACCGTCCTTATTTGTCATAAAAGTCGGGAAAGGCAAATGATTAAAAACAGTGTTATTTAGATCAAATAAATCATCTTTTAGGTACATATGAACGGCTCCTTTGAATAATATACATTCATTATATAGAAAATACATAAAATAGTCTTTAAAATAGAACAATATATTCATTGAAAAATATTTACAAGGGATAAAGTACCAATTAGTTATGAGGAAAGAAAAGAGGGATAGGGAAAATGGCACGATGGAAAGGTATTGTGTACATTATATTAGGGGCTATGTTATGGGGCGCATCGGGGCCAATGATGGAGTGGGTATTAAAAGAAAGCAACTTATCCGTTCCTTTCTTTCTCACAGTTCGATTAATCGTAGCCGGTGTGTGCATACTAGCATTTTTAAGAATTAGTGGAAAGCCCATTTATACGATATGGAAAGAGCAAAGTTGGTTAAAGCAATTAATTGTGTTTAGTATTTTTGGGATGCTTTCTGTACAGTACACATTTGTTGCGGCAATTGAGGCTAGTAATGCGTCTATTGCAACATTACTGCAGTTTTTAGGGCCGATTTATATAGTGATATTTCTTTCGTGGAAAAGTAAGTTATTTCCTCCTAGATATCAGATTATCGGTATTATTGGAACGCTTGTTGGATTGTTTTTTTTATTGACAAATGCCAAATTCGATCAATTATTAATAAGTAAGGAAGCCCTTTTTTGGGGGTTAGCGCTCGGAGTTGCATTTTCGATTTATACGGTATATCCTGCAAGGCTTATGAAAGAGTGGGGAGTACTCATCGTCGTAGGATGGGGTATGTTGATAGGGGGCATAGTACTAGCCTTCGTCTCTCAAATTTGGCGTTCAAATGAGTGGATAGTCCTTGTAAGCTATCCATATAACATAATGACTTTTATCATTATTCTTATTGCAACAATTGCTTTTATACTTTTCTTAACAAGTATGAAGTACATATCACCTGTAGAAACAAGTATTCTATCAAGTATGGAACCACTCACAGCTATGGTTATTTCGGTTATTTGGTTAGGACAAGTTTTCGGAGCCTGGCAATATGTAGGAGTTGTCGTAATGCTTGTATTCGTTACATGGCTTTCGATTGCTGGTGAAATTAAATGGAAGCGAAAAGGAAAGATGGCTAATTGAGGCCATCTTTTTCTAATGCTATAGGAAATCATAAAACTTATGACAAATAACTTTCATCTAATAAGATAATTAGGTGATTTTTTGGGGAAAGTATGACGCAAGAAGCTCTATTATTTTTAGCTTATATGCATAATTTCATATATTTGCAGTGTTTGGAGGAGAGATTGTCCAGATTTGCGAAGAGATTGTCCAACTATCTGGATAGATCGTCCATCTTCGTGGAGAGATTTCACAACTTTTGCGCAAGCGTTCGGAATGGCTCAGAGTTCACTACGACGCATTTTCTCTATTTTGTGCCTTATGCCATTCATTTTTTCGTATGTGCTGACAGAGACCGGCAGGGTGGGGGTCTTGGTCATACTGTCGTTGCCAAATGTTTTTTATTTTGCAACGAGATTTACGCAAGAAGCACTACGCGGCGTGAACTTAGAATGTATTATTCTTGTACAGGAACTTGCGCTTTTCTCTATATGTTGTGTTTGTGTTATGGCATAATAGACTCTATATAGAAATAATTCGAGTAGCGAAGAATCTAGGGGTGTTGTATTTGTGAAGACGATTTTTTCTTATTTATCGCCATATAAGTGGCTTGTAGTGATTGCGTTATTACTTATGTTAGTGGAGCTTTCTGTTGAGCTAGTGCAACCTTTATTAATAGCAACGATTATCGATGATGGAATACTAGCAGGGGATCAGCAGACAATTATTTTCTGGGGACTTATTATGCTTGGGATTTCGGTGATTGCTTTTTTAGCGGGAGTCATAAATACATTCATCGCATCCCATGTCGTGCAAAGCTATGGATTTGATATTCGTCAGGCCTTATTTAAAAAGGTACAGTCCTTTACGATGGCAACTTTTTTAAGATTTCCTTCTTCTAGTTTAATAACGCGCTTAACGAATGATGTGACAATTACGCAAAACTTAATATTTATGGGCTTGCGTATAATGCTTCGAGCTCCATTATTAGTCATTGGAAGCATTATTATGTCCTTTTTTGTACATGCTTATCTAGCTATGTTCTTAGTAATGGGAGCACCGATTTTAATCATTTTCCTTTTTTTAATGAGCCGAAAAGGGCTGAAGCTTTTTGGAAAAGTACAAAGAAGTGTCGACCATGTGACACGTAAAGTACAGGAAAATTTGCAAGCGGTCCGTCTTATTAAAGCGTATTTACGTGGTAGTTTTGAATCGACTCGCTTTGCATCTGTTGCCAATACTTTAAAAATAGATAATGTGAAAGCATTCCGTATTATGGAGCTCATTTTACCTGTTCTTTTATTTATCATGAATGTGAGTTTAATGGCAGTGCTTTGGTTTGGTGCTAAAGAAATTCAAACAGGCGATACGAAGATGGGGGATCTTGTTGCTATCGTCAACTATGCAATGCGTATGACGGGGGCATTTTCGATGTTTTCTTTCATTATTATATTTTTCTCTAGAGCCAAAGCTTCCGCTGAACGAATGGAAGAGGTTTTAGTAGTGGAAGAAGGAATTGAAGAAATAAGTATAGACGCTGCGAATGCTGTCCCTAAAAAGGGAGAAATCGAGTTTCAGCATGTTACTTTTTATTATCCAACGACTGATATACCTGTTCTAAAAGATGTATCTTTTACTTTAGAACCGGGAACAAAGCTTGCGATAATGGGGTCAACAGGTTCCGGCAAATCGACGCTATTAAACTTAATACCTCGCTTTTTTGATGCGACGGAAGGTGAAATTCGGATTGATGGGGTGGAAGTAAAAGAATGGCCACTAAAAGAGCTAAGGCAAACAATTGGACTTGTACCACAACAATCCATTCTTTTTACAGGAAGTATTGAAGAAAACTTAGGATGGGGAGATGCAACTGCTTCTGGGGAAACGTTAAGAGAAGCGGCATTACAAGCGCAGATTCATCATTCTATTGAACATTTCCCAGATCAATATGATACGAGGGTTGGTCAAAAGGGAGTCAATTTATCCGGCGGTCAAAAACAACGATTATCCATTGCGCGTGCATTAGTACGAAAACCAGAAATTTTATTGTTGGATGATAGTACAAGTGCATTAGATGTGTCGACAGAAAATGCTTTATGGGAAGCTTTAGAACAAGAAAATGCAACAATGATTGTCGTTACGCAAAAAATTAGAACCGCAAAAGGGGCGGATCAAATTCTTTTGCTAGAAGAAGGGAAAGTTTCGGCATTTGGCACGCATGAACAGCTGATGGAAAGTTCCTCTTTATATAGGGAAATTGCAGAATCACAGCAGGAAGGCGGCGGACACGATGAACTTCATTCGTAAACCTTTTGGATATGAACCAATTGTAACTAAGGAAGATTTGAAGAAAGACTATAAGAAAAAGGTAGAAAAGCCATCTGATTGGAAAGGTGTTCTTCATCGGATATGGAAGTTTGTAGATGAGCAACGTTTTTTATTGATTATAGTACTTTTGTTAGTCGTAGCTAGTTCTGCCTTGGCTTTGTTTGGACCGTATTTAATCGGGATTATTATAGATGAATATATTGCTAAAAGTGTTTTTGAAGGCCTTGCCAATATGATTGGATTATTAATCATCGTATATGTATTTTTATCTGTCACGATGTATTTACAAAGTTACTGGATGATTGGTATTGCGCAGCAAACCATTTACAGGCTTAGAACAGGATTATTTGACCATTTACAAAAACTACCTGTATCGTTTTTTGATAAACGACAACATGGGGAAATAATGAGCAGGATGACCAATGATATAGAAAACGTCAGTCAAACGTTGAACTCTTCTTTTATCCAAGTATTTTCTAGTGTGTTAACTTTAGTGGGAACAACGGTTGTCATGCTTCTGTTAAGTCCATTGATGACCTTGATCACTCTAATTATTGTTCCGCTTATGTATTTTGCGATGCGTTGGATCACGAGACGCACATCAAAATTATTTAAAGAGCAGCAAAAAGCACTTGGAGAACTCAATGGCATGATTGAAGAAACTGTTTCTGGTCAACGAATCGTCAAAGCATTTTCCCAAGAAACTCGCATGCTAGAGGAATTTGCAGAGAAAAGCGAACGTTTAAAAAGAACCGGGTTTTGGGCACTTACTTATTCTGGATTTATCCCCAAAGTGATGAACTTGTTAAACAATATGAGTTTTACACTTGTAGCGGCAGCAGGGGGAATCCTTGCATTTTATGGGCATATATCGATTGGTGAAATCGTTATTTTCACCGAATATGCTCGACAGTTTACGCGACCTTTAAACGATTTAGCGAATCAGTTCAATACGGTGTTATCTGCGATTGCGGGTGCCGAGCGTGTGTTTGCAATTATCGACGAACCGCAAGAAATAGATGCAGCAACTGAATATCAAGATTATAAACTAAAAGGAAATGTCACTTTTGAGGACGTGACATTTTGGTACGATAAAAATGATGATCGCCCTACGATTGAGCATGTCTCTTTCCATGTAGAAGCGGGAAAGACGGCTGCTTTAGTAGGAGCTACTGGCGCAGGGAAAACGACTATCATGCAACTTCTTGCTCGTTTTTATGAAGTAACTGGTGGCAGCATTTTAATCGATGGTGTCAAGGTGGAAGACCTACCAAGACATACTTTAAGAAGCCAAACGGCATTTGTTTTGCAAGATCCTTTTCTTTTTGAAATGACTGTACGAGAAAATATACGATACGGGAAATTAAATGCCACAGATGAAGAGGTTGTAATAGCAGCTAGAGAAGCAAATGCACATGAATTTATTATGAAGTTGCCAAATGGATATGATACTATTTTAACGGCAGACGGCGGAGAGATTAGTCAAGGGCAAAAGCAATTATTATCCATTGCAAGAGCACTTGTTGCCGACCCTGCAATTTTACTATTAGACGAAGCTACATCGAGCATCGATACAGTAACGGAGTTGAAAATACAAGAAGCTCTGGAGCGATTGATGGAAGGTAGAACAAGCTTTGTTATTGCGCACCGTTTGAATACAGTACGTAAGGCAGATCTTATTTTTGTAATGGAGAATGGGAAACTAGTAGAGTCGGGACCGCAAGAACAGTTGCTCCAAAGACGGGGACGGTATTATAATATGCTAGCAGATACGAAGATTTAAGGAGGATTTATGAATATTTCTATAATGACAGTATCTAGTCCATTAGATAGCGATACAATGAATGAAATAAATGAGTTATTACAGGAACAGGCAGTAAACTACACATCCTTATTAAGTATTGATGAGTTCACAGATACTCATATAACAGGTTTTTGTGTACTTGCCTATGACGATGATTCAGATAAATTAGTTGGCGTGTTATCGGCTATCGACCGACTAGCTACTGGAGAATTCGAGTGGAGCACGGTTGTTTCACACGCTCTTTGCAGACAAGGAATAGGAACAAGACTTGTAGGGGAGTTAGACAGAAACCTGGTGCTTCGCGGAGCAATATCCGATCTAGCTTTAGTACCTGAGAAATCAGAATATGGACGACAATGGTTGAAGAAATTTGGCTATGAATATGATTTTTCCGAGAGGACAATGGTTGCTAAGGCAGAGGCAGCCTCGATTAATAGTGAAGTGGAAATCATTTCATACAGTTCAGAGGAATCCGAGTTAATAGACGTGCTCATGAGTGCTTTTGGGGACACAGTAGAAGAAGTGATGAATTTTATTGCATTTAATATGCAATCACCAAACCGTCGACTAATGGTCGCTACATTAGAAAGAAGTGTTGTAGGTACCGTTACGATTGTGGATGATTCAGATAAGCTATGGGTGACAGGGCTTGGTGTACATGAACATGCTCGTGGAAAAGGAATTGCAACTTCGATGTTAAACTGGGCGAAAAATGAAGCCCAACTTCTTGGGAAAGAAAGTATTTACTTAGACGTCGAAACAGATAATGATACAGCATTATCAATATACGAAAAAGCAGGATTTGAAACGATTCATCATACACATTTCTTTCAAAAAAGATGACCCGAATTGGGTCATCTTTTTTTGGAAACATAATCTTTAGCGATACTTACACCTAGATTCTAAAAGCTAACTTAACTAGCACTTACAAACGGAGGAAGTGCATCTTCTAATAAAGCCCAATCTGTTTTCATTTCTTCATTTGTTAACAAGCAAGCATCTAAAGCCGCTTCGATTTCTTCCCTTTCCATATCCATACCGATAAAAACAATTTCGGTTTGACGATCGCCGTATTCCTCATCCCATCTACTTGAAATGGTGTAATCTTCCTGAAAAATCTGTTGCTGCTGAATTTTAGGTAGTGTTGCAATCCAATATCCAGCTCCTTGAAATTGAATAGAGGAACCGGCTTGAGATAGTAAGCCAGCCATTTTGTTTCTCGATGCTAACCAAAAGAAGCCTTTTGAGCGAACGATTTCTTGTGGGAAGTCACTTAACCATTGCTCCCATCTTTTTGGATGGAATGGTCGTTTTCTTTTATAAACAAAAGAACTAATCCCATATTCCTCTGTTTCCGGGACATGTTCTTCATTCAATTCTTTTATCCAACCCGCACCGCTAGAAGCTTTTTCAAAATCAAATAAATGACGATCGAGTAGAATAGAAGTATCTATTACGCCGTTTTCAATTAGATGAATCTCCGCGTCTGGATTCATTTTTCGCAAGAACGATTGAAAGGCTGCCGCATATTCAGCTGATACTAAATCTATTTTGGATACTAATAAAATATCTGCAAACTCGATTTGATCGATTAATAAGTCCGAAACATCCCGTTGATCGTATTCATCATCGGTTTGTTTTCGCTCTAGTAATGTTTCGCCACTTTCATAATCAGTCCAAAAACGAAATGCATCCACTACCGTTATCATGGCATCCAACTTGCAGAATTGAGATAAGTCGATTCCCACTTCTTCATCGATATATGTAAATGTTTGAGCAACAGGTATTGGTTCAGAAATACCTGTCGATTCGATCACGATATAATCGATATCTCCTTGCTTTGCCAACTTTTCCACTTCAATCAACAAATCTTCTCTTAGTGTGCAGCATATGCATCCATTTGTAAGTTCGACGAGTTTTTCTTCCGTTCTAGAAAATCCGCCATCTTGGATAAGTTGGGAGTCGATATTAATTTCACTCATATCATTGACGATGACCGCAATTTTCTTTCCTTCTTTATTGGCAAGTAAATGATTGAGTACTGTAGTTTTTCCTGCTCCTAGATATCCACTTAATACTGTAACTGGAATTTGTGTTTGTATAGTCATTATATTCTCCTCTATAAATCGTAATAATTACGATTTAAATAATAAACGATGAAAAAGAAGAATGCAAGTAGAAAAGAGACAACTTTTTACAATCTCCTAACATAATTTCAATATGGACTACATAAACTTACGATAGGATGAATGGTGAAGAGAACGTTCAATCGAAAAGGAGAGATACTTATTGGGTTTGAATGAACGCAATGTGACAATGAAAGTTTCGAATAAACGGTTGAATACTTTACAATTTAGCTCTATTAGAAAGAAAGTACATACAAGTTTACAATGGTTCATCATGAAAAAAGCTAGACCTCCGCGACTTAAATATATTCAGCTTCCACCAAGGAAGTAAATAAATCAACGTCATCTCTCATCTGGAGATGGCGTTTTCCTTTTAGAAAAAAGTATAATGAGTGAAAAAGGGAGGAATAGGGTTTATGAAGATTTATGCACATAGAGGCTGCTCAGGAACATATCCGGAAAATACCATTGTTGCTTTTAAAGCAGCAGCACAATTGCCAATACATGGTGTGGAATTCGATGTACATCTAACAAAAGACGGGGAGTTAGTGGTTATTCATGATGAATCGATCAATCGTACCTCAAATGGGCAAGGTTTCGTAAAAGATCTAACACTTAAAGAATTAAAGGCATATGACTACGGAAAATGGTTTTCTCCCAATTTTAAAGGGGAAACGATTCCTACTTTAAGAGAGGCATTATATGTGTATAAAGACACTCATCACCATATAAATATTGAATTAAAATCAGATATTTTCCCTTATGAAGGGATGGAGCAGAAAGTATTAGAAATGTTGAAGGTATATCGACTGGAAGATAGGGTCGTTATTTCTTCTTTCAATCATGAAATGATTCAACATGTAAAAAAACTAGCGCCACATATTGAAACGGCTATTTTGTTTATGGAAGTAATGATTGCCCCGCATGAATACGCGAAAATGGTGAGCGCAGATGCACTTCATGCCTTTTTCCCAACTGCATTAAGGAAAATGGGAAAAGAAATTATTGAAAGTGGAAGTCAACTGCGGGTTTTTACAGTAAATGAAAAGCCTTATGCAGATATGCTTCAAGTTGCCGGAGTACATGCCATTTTTACGGATTTTCCGGAAAAAATGTATAACCATTTGAACAAGTAAAGTAAAAGGACTGCCTATAAACGATCATAAGGCAGTCCCATCTTCACTTATTTCTTTAACAATAAATACATAAAATAAGGACCGCCGATTAACGCAACCATTACCCCAGCTGGAAGTCCGCTTGGTTCCACAATATTTCGGCCAATTGTATCAGCAAATAGTAACAGCCAGCCACCGATTAAAATTGCAACAGGAATAAATAACTGATGTCTAGGACCGACTAGTGCTTTTGCGATATGAGGTGCCATCAACCCGATAAATGCAATCCCTCCTGTAACGGAAACCGCAGAAGCAGCAAGGGCAACTGCAGCAAGTAACAGTACGATTCGCTCTTTCTCGATGGATACCCCAACCCCAATCGCCACTGGTTGATTTAAACCGAGTATATTCAACTTATTCGCTTTATATAAAGTGAAAGGGACCAGAACGATTAACCATGGTAGTAAGGCTAAGATGAATGGCCAATCAGCTCCCCAAATATTGCCGGCTAACCATTTCGCGATAAAATCAACTTTTTCGCGGTCTGCCGATGAAATAATAACGATCATTAATCCAGACAAAGCCATTGAAAATCCTATACCTACAAGTACTAATCGTACAGGTTGTAAACCTACTTTTCGATTGTATGACATTATGTAAATAAAAAACGCTGTCAGTAAAGCCCCGATAAATGCTACAAAAGGAAGCATATATACAAAAGAACCAGGTTGAATAGGTGAAAATAAGAAGAATAAAGAAATTGCCACTCCTGCTCCAGCATTTATACCGATGATACCTGGGTCCGCTAAATCATTACGTGTAATTCCTTGTAAAATAGCACCAGACAATGCTAGTGCCATACCAGCAAGTATCGTAATAATAATTCGGGGTAAACGAATTGAAAATAAAACAAATTCTTCTTTGAATGTACCATGTCCAAATAGGGTAGGTAACAAGCGATCAAATGATAAAGAAGAGTACCCGATACTAGCACTAATAATAGCGGTAGTCAAAATTAAAAATGATAAAATGACAACTAATATTCGTTGTTTTTTGATGACCTCTTTTGGAATCATTGGAATGCGCCTCCTCCTTTACGGACAACAAGAAGAAAGAAAGGTAGTCCCATTATCGCGATAATTGCTGCAACTGGCGTTTCATAAGGAATGTTAATCGTTCTGCCAAGCGTATCGGCAACTAGCATAAGAATAGCTCCAACAATGACAGACATAGGAATAATAGAACGATAATCAGTTCCAACGATCGCTCGAACGATATGTGGAACCATTAAGCCGACAAATGCCATATTCCCTACTAGAGCCACAGACGCCCCTGCGAGTAATATGATGACGATAAATAGAATAGTTTTTATGAGAACAGTTTTTTGACCTAATCCCACTGCAACTTCTTCATTTAAACTTAAAATAGTTAGTTGTCGGGAAAGTAACAGAGCAATTAGAATTCCAATAAAAACAAAAGGTATTATAATATATAACTGGCTCCAATTCGTTCCGATAAGCCCTCCTGCTGTCCACATATTTACGCTTTTCGATATCTTGAAAAAAATACCGACTCCATCTGCGATAGCATATAAAAAAGCAGAAACGGCAGCCCCAGCAAGTACGATTCGAAGCGGAGAGAATCCTCCTTTTTTCATCGCTCCGATACTAAATACCATAATGGCACCTATTGCAGCTCCGATAAAGCAGGCAACTGTGATTCCAAAATAGTTTACCATCGGGAAAAATGCGAGTGTAACTGCGAGTGCGGCATTCGCTCCTGAGGTAAGTCCTAATAGTCCAGGATCAGCAAGAGGATTTCTCGTAATACCTTGCATAATAGCACCCGAAACAGCAAGTGCCGCACCTACAACGACAGCTCCTACTTCTCTAGGAAAACGAATTTCACGAAGTACATTTATTTGATCATTTTTCAGATTAGAAAATAAAGCATTCCACACATCTTGAATAGAGGTTTCAGCTGCGCCAAAAATCATTGCAACGATAAACATAACAAAAAGTATAGACAACCCGATTATGAATTTTATACTAAAACGAATAGAAGATTTCATCGTTCGTTTCCTTTCTATCTATCAATAAGAAAGGGAGGAATCCTCGACTCGAATTCCTCCTCGACTATTATTTACTATTTAAAAAGTGGTCTTGGAAGAATTCAAGTTGATATTCTAATGTAATTGGATCATTAAAATAAAACTCTTCCATTGGTGCTTCAAACACTCGATTATTTTTTACAGCAGGTATATTTTTATAAGTATCTGTATCTTGGAATGAGTTGTCTGTAGCAGTTGATTTGCTTAAAATCACATAATCTCCTGCAAATTCAGGAAGTACTTCTAAAGACAATGCATAGTAACCTGGTGCTAAAGCAGCTTCCTCTACTTTTTTAGGCATTTTTAAGCCCATTTCTTGATAAAGAATCTCTGTTCCTCGACCCCAGTTATTGCCGTATACATATAATTGTTTATCAAAGTTTTCAATTACCGACACAGTAGCATCTTCACCGATAGCAGCTTTGATTTCTTCTCCAGTAGACTTCGCGCGTTCTTTAAAATCATTAACCCAATCTTGTGCTTCTTTTTCTTTATTTAGTAGTTTTCCAATCTCTATTTCCTGTGTTAAATAATCTACATTTCCGTAAGTAAACGTTACAGTTGGTGCAATCTCTTTTAATTTATCTAAATTTTGTACAGTAGAGTACCCGATAATTAAATCTGGATCTAACTCAATAATTTTCTCTAAGTTTTCCTCAGATACTTCTTCCACATCTTTGAAATACTTATCATATCGTGGATTTTGTTTAGACCAAGGATCCACGCCAACTACATTTACGTCAAGCGCAGCAACGTGACCAGCATAAGCAAGCACCACTACACGTTGTGGATCAGCGGGAACTTCAATTGGACCTTCTTCAGAATTGTACGTAATAGTTGTTGGTTCGTCTTTTTCGTCATTCGTTTTTTTAGCACTGGACTCGTTATTACAAGCTCCTAAAATTAGAACAAGTAAAAGTAAACTTGGAAATAAAAATTTCTTCATGACGTTATTCTCCCTTAAGTAAGTTGTATGTAATACACATTGGTTTATTTGTCCTTGGATCTAATCCAATTTCCGCATCTATTTGGAACACATCTCTAAGTACTTCTTGTGTGATGACTTGCTCACAACTGCCAGCTTTCACAATTTGACCTGCCTTTAAGGCGATAATGTTGTCTGCAAAGCGTGCTGCCTGATTGAGATCATGTAATACCATGACGATTGTGCGTTTTTCTTCTTTGTTTAGTTTTTGTAGCAGTTCTAGCACTTCCAATTGATGTGCCATATCTAAATAAGTAGTCGGTTCATCTAAGAAAATAATTTCGGTTTCTTGAGCGAGTGCCATTGCAATCCAAACACGTTGGCGTTGTCCGCCGGATAAAGAATCCACAGGGAAATATTTGAAGTCAGACGTTCCAGTTACTTCGAGCGCCCACTCAATTACTTCGTAGTCTTTCGTTGTAAGTCGACCGAAACCAGATTGATAAGGAAATCTACCATAGGAAACAAGTTCTCCAACTGTAAGACCCGCGGCACTTTCAGGGGTTTGCGGTAAAATAGCCATTTTTTTGGCGAGTTGTTTCGTATTTTCTTTTGTCACACTTTTTCCATCTAACACAATCGAACCAGATTGATGAGAGATAATCCGCGTAATAGCTTTTAAAAGGGTAGATTTTCCACAGCCATTTGGCCCAATAATTGTTGTAATTTGTTGATCTGGAATTTGTACAGACAGCTCTTTTACAATTAAACGCTCACCGTAGCCAATAGATAGATCATCTGTGTATAAACGGACCATACCGAAACCTCCAAACTTAATGTTGCAAAAAATGGTGATAACGATTATCATTATCACAATAGCAACTATATTTAAAATAAGGCATAATGTCAACAATAAATTTTAGGAGACTAAAAAATGAATGATATATTTGATGTAACGATTATTGGCGGTGGACCAGCTGGACTATATTCTGCGTTTTATAGTGGGTTACGGGAATTGAAAACAAAAATAATTGAGTTCCAGCCACATTTAGGCGGAAAAATTCATGTGTATCCGGAGAAAATGATTTGGGATGTAGGGGGGCAACCTCCAATTTCAGGGGAGCGATTGATCGAGCAATTAGTACAACAAGGTCTTACGTTTGATCCAGAAGTTGTATTAAATGAGAAAGTGGAGTCCATCACAAGAGACGAACAACAAATTTTTTGTTTAAAAACGGCTTCTGGTCAAATGCATTATTCAAAAACGATTATTTTAGCTGTTGGTGGAGGAATCCTTAATCCTTTGAAGCTAGATATCGAAGGGGCAGAGCGATTCGAAGTAAGCAATTTAAATTACACGGTAAAGTCTATTCAACGATTTAAAGATAAAACCATTGTTATTTCCGGCGGTGGAAATTCAGCAGTGGACTGGGCAAATGAATTAGAACCTATTGCGAAGAAAGTATATGTGACATATCGAAAAGAAGCTTTAAACGGACATGAAGCACAAGTAAGCCAATTATTATCAAGTTCGGCGACAGTCTTTTTCAATACTTCTATTTCCAAGCTTATCGCTTCGCAAAGTCATGATGCAATTGAAAAGGTAGCGTTAACAAATCATGAAACTGGCGAACTGACTTTTTTAGAAATTGATGAAGTGATTATTAATCATGGATATGAAAGAGAAGCGGAACTTCTCAAAAATAGTGATGTGAATATTGCGATGGTAGAGGACTTCTATGTGGACGGCACAAGTATGAGCGAATCATCTGTGGAAGGTATCTATGCAGCTGGTGATATATTGGCACATCCGGGAAAATTACATCTAATAGCAGGAACTTTCCATGATGCAGCAAATGCAGTAAACAAAGCGAAACAATACCTACAACCAGATGCATATAAAATGGCGATGGTTTCTTCGCATAATGAAGTGTTTAAAGAAAAAAATAAAGAGCTGATCAAACAGCTAGTTTGATGAGAAGAAGGGGTTTCCAACTAAGGCTCCCATTTTTCCAACTAAAAAGAAAAAGTTGCCTACCCCTAGAAAAAACTAGGTAGGCAACTTTTCTTATTACCATTTCGCTTTTTGCTCTTCTATACAACCCAACATTTCGCGAATATGTAATGTTGGACCGTTTTCTAATTGGATTTTGCCATTATAGTAACCAATCATCTGTTGAATTTCAGAAGAAGCAAGTTTTATATCTGTTTTTGCAGTTCTATGGAAAAAAGGGGTAAATGTTAAATCTACTTCATTAGAAAATTTGGTTTTTACTTTCCAAGGTAACATGAAATTATTTGTATCATACGTAAACATTAAGTCTTCATGTATTTTCGTTAATTTACCGTCTAGTATAATCGCATTTTCAGTCATGCCTGTACCATCCGTCCATTTTCCACCAAGATTTAGCCCGATTCGGCGAGGACCTATACGTTGGGACGCAAATCCCCAATTCCGTTTCACTGATCGAGGCAGAACCCCTCTACTATAATCTAGTACGGCAAAGTTATCCTCCGCTTGAAAAATGTAACGAGCGTCTCCCATTTTTACAAATCCCGTAACAGGCATTATATGATGCTTAGCTGTAAATTGAAATTGCGTCCGATTCCAAGGAATCACCACGTTCAAAGATTCATCTTCTAAAGGATGGGATATATGTAAATCAGCATGCAAAAAATCTCCATCAAAATCAGGTATGGTAATCGTCATATGTGTTTCATTTTGTATATATAATAGCTGGATAGACATTTCTTTTGAATGGAGTTGCAGGCTTTCTAAAACGTTTGAAGGCATTTTTATTTTATTGCCAAAAGGGATTGTAACCGTTTTTTCGACAAACCGCTGTGTTTCATAATTTAAAAAATATACAGAGCAAACTGCTGCATAGTCTAAATGGCTAATGGTTGCAGAAAAGAGTATATCATCTCCAAAGATACACCAATAATTCCACTTTTTCTTCCGCATATAATGACCTTTTAAATTGCTCTCAATGATTGGCTTTTTGGCATATCCAATTGCCTTTGGATTCAAATTACCTTTGTCATCACATAGTAAAGTCGACTTGGTAATTTCTTTTTCTGCATGCTGTATCACTAGCCATCTTCCTT
Source organism: Psychrobacillus sp. NPDC096389 (assembly GCF_044762855.1). Lineage (NCBI taxonomy): Bacteria > Bacillati > Bacillota > Bacilli > Caryophanales > Bacillaceae > Psychrobacillus > Psychrobacillus sp. NPDC096389. The sequence continues at coordinate 281,274 of NZ_JBIWFB010000001.1, forward strand.
TCTGAAAAGTAGGGTGCCATAAAAAAATATTAAATTCATTGACTCAATACTAGCATATAATTCCGTTGAAATCATATAAACAAATAGAGGGAGGTCGAAAATTGGCAACTTATAACCGCGATGCCGCGGTAGCTTATGCCCAAAAGTGGTGGAATAGCTACAACCCCAAGTTTCCCGTCTTTGATGTGGATTGTACCAATTTTATTTCCCAATGCCTGTTTGCCGGTGGTGCCCCTATGAGAGGACAATTTAATAGAGAAAGAGGATGGTGGATAGGGAATAACACATGGAGCCTTAGTTGGAGTACACCTCATTCATTGCGATGGTATTTGGCAGGTTCTACAGTAGGTTTGCAGGCTACTCAAGTGGATTCTCCTAATAAGCTGATCCCGGGAGATCTAATCTTTTATGATTTTGAAGGGGATGGGAGATACGACCATTCGACGATTGTAACAAGTGTTCAAGATGGAATTCCTTATGTAAATGCGCATACGAATAATAGCCGTAACAGGCATTGGAACTATTCGGATTCCTATGCACATACACCCAACACGAAATACATCTTTTTTCATGTGAAAGATCAGTTTTAATAGAAAAAGGGAAACTAAATGATCGTACATTTAGTTTCCCTTTTTTTAAGCGTAATATAGGGAAAGTGTGTCATAAGAAAGCTCTATTAGTTTTAGCTGATATGCATGATTTCATATATTTGCAGTGTTTGGAGAAGAGATTGTCCAACTATTTAGCGGGATCGTCCAACTTTACATAGAGATTGTCCAATCTTACAATGATTGTCCAGTTTTCGATGGAGATTGACCAACTATCTGGATAGATTGTCCATTTTCGTGGACAGATTTCTCAACTTTCGCGTAAGCGTTGGGAATGGCTCAGAGTTCACTACGACGCATTATCTCTACAAAGTATACGATCAATATTACCAATAGAAGTTTTTTTATGGCACGTACCAAAGCACTGCTAGAGTGTCTTCGCCAGCATGAACTGCTAAAACAGTGCTGATTTCTCCAACTTCGATTTCGATTTCGGGTGCTTGTAGTAAAATTGCCTCTCTTAAACTCTCAGCTTTGTTTAGTGCATTAGCATGCATGATATACACTAATTTCGCACCTTCTTGTGCAACTGATTCTACTACTTTATCGATCAAGTATTGCATCGCTTTTTTCTCGGAGCGAACTTTATCCAGTTCCTGTAATGCACCTTTGTTATTGATCTGAATAATTGGTTTTATTTTCAATAAACTGCCTAAGTAAAACTGTGCACTACTCAATCTTCCACCTTTATATAACTGTGTTAAGTTTCCAATTAAAATATAGTTTCTAAATTTAGTAGCTTCTATTCGTAACAGAGAAGCGATATCTTTGAAGGGTAGACCTTGCGCTTGCATCTGGAGACCTTTTTCCACGAGACCTGTTATACCAGCAGACAATGAAAGCGAATCGACACATTCCATTTGTACTTCTGCAATCTCGGCACCACTTAAAGACGAAGAAATCGTTCCACTTAAACTATTTGAAACGTGGATTGCAACGATGGATTCATATTCTTTACTTAGTTTCGTATAAATTTCCGCAAATTCACCAGCAGATGGTTGAGACGTTTTTACTGGTTCTGTTCCATTTTGGATACGTTCATATAGCTGTGCGGAAGTTAAGTCTACACCATCTATAAATTGCTGTTGCCCAAAATGGATATTAAGCGGAATTTCATACACATCTGGATGATTTTTTAAAAGGGAATTTACATAAGCAGTACTATCTACTACCCAAGCAATTTTTTTCAAAGTCATGTTGGACATCCTATCTCATACATTATTTATTTTTTAGTAATTATAGCATATTTATTCGTTAACTACGCATGTGAACATTGGAAATTACTATTAAATAAATAATAATTACTTTATTGGTTTCCACCAGCGTGCTTTCCAAGATTCTAAAGCATCGAATCGATGACGATATAATATGAGTAAAATTGCAATAGAAAGTGGCCATACATGCGTGAATGTAGGGATGATCCAGCATAAAATGGCGTATATGCTAAAAGCAATGACCATACTTAAAGTGGCACTTCTTAATAGTCCAATAAAAAGAGCAAAACAAGCAGCCATTATTCCGAATAGTGATGGATTAAAAACAAGTGCGACTCCTATAAAAGTTGCAATTCCTTTTCCACCTTTAAATTGGAGCCAAAAAGGAAACATATGACCAACGATTCCCAAAAGCCCACCAATTGCAATAATCTCTAAAGAAAAATTATAATGAAAACCAATATACAGGATAAGTGTACCTTTAAGCGCATCTCCTAAAAAAGTCAATAGAAATGCTGATTTTCCAAGGACAGCACCGGCATTTCTAGCTCCTAAGTTCCCGCTACGCATTTTAGTTAAATCAGTTTTCTTCCATTTTCCAATCCACCAAGCAGTAAGAAAAGTACCGATAAAATAACTTGCTAACCAATAGAGAAACACATAATCACCTCGAATTATTTGAATGAAAAATAGTACCCTTTTAATATAACGTTTAACTTGGTATGATGTTAGTAATAATGGATGCTAAAGAAAAGGGAGTTTTTCATACAATGATGCAACAATCATTAACTATTCGTGATGCAATTATTCAAAGAAGATCCATCAAGGCATTTAATGGACAACCTGTCGAAAGAGATATTTTACTTTCTATTATGGAAGATTCTATTTGGGCGCCAAATCATCAAAATAGACAGCCGTGGCGATTTGTCGTTGCTTGCGGAAAAGAGCTTTTAGATCTATATGATGTACTAAAAGAATTTGCTATTCCAAAGTGGAAAGAGCTGACAGATGAAGAATTAGAAAAACAAATGAAAAAGTTTACAAACCCGGGGGGCTATGTTTTTGTCATTGTCCCGGAAGATGCACGTCAAAAAGAACGTTTAGAAGATTATGCTGCTGCAAGTATGCTTATTCAAAATATCCAATTGCTTGCTTGGGACCGTGGTATTGGTTCTTGCTGGAAAACACCAGGCTATTTGGATAATCCTAAATTCCGTGAAGCGCTTGGGGTTAAACAAGGGGAACGCATCATTAGTATGTTACAAGTAGGCTATTTTGACGAAATGCCAAAACCGAAAGAACGCAAACATGTAGATGAGTTAATTACGATATTTGGTAAATAAAAGAAGAGCTATCTCCTTATGAATGGGGGATAGCTCTATTTTTTGTGCTTATTATTTTTTAAGTTGCTCTTTTGATAGCTCTGCTAGTTCATAGTAATAATCACCAATTACTCGTAGACCTTGGTCAAAGTTTTCTAGATGGAAATGCTCATTTGGTGCATGGAAGTTTTCAGATGATAATCCGAAGCCCATTAATACAACTGGCAAGCCAAGAATTTCATCAAATGCTGCTACGATTGGGATAGAACCGCCACCACGTGTGTATGCTGTTGGTACATTGTATACTTTTTCATAGCTACGACCAGCTGCTTGAATTGCTGGGTGATCGAAAGGTGTGATAAAAGGTTTTCCTTTATCAAATTCCGTGACAGTAACTGTGACACCTGTAGGCTTATTTTTTTCGATATGCGCTTTTAATTTCGCTACTATTTCCTCCGGATCTTGGTCTGGAACTAAGCGGCAAGTAATTTTTGCACCGGCTTCACTCGGTAATACTGTTTTAATACCTTCTCCAGAGAAACCTCCAAATACCCCATTCACTTCAAGTGTTGGGCGAGCCCAAACACGCTCCAGATGAGAGAAACCTTTTTCACCGAATAGCTCGTCTACTCCAACTTCTTTTTTCAAATCTTCTTCATCAAAACCAAGTGCTTTATATGCTTCTCGTTCTTCATCAAGTAGAGGACGTACATTTTCATAAAATCCTTCTACTTGAATCGTACCTTCTGCATCACGGAAAGAATCTAAAACTGATACAAGAGCGTGAATAGAGTTTTGAACTCCGCCTCCGTATAGACCTGAGTGTAGGTCACCTTTAGCTCCTTTTACGTCAATTTGCACGCCACAAAGGCCGCGTAGTCCGTAACATACAGCAGGTTGACCTGGTCCTTGCATGCCAGTATCAGAAATGACGATGACGTCTGCAGCGAGCTTCGCTTTATTTTCTTCTATATAGGCTTCTAAGTTAGGACTACCAACTTCTTCTTCGCCTTCGATCAAAAACTTAACGTTCACAGGAAGTGACCCTTCTGTTTGAAGAAGTGCTTCTACTGCTTTCACATGCATGAACACTTGCCCTTTATCGTCACTTGCCCCGCGTGCAAATAATTTATTATCACGCACTTCTGGTTCAAAAGGCTCTGACTCCCAAAGGTTTAATGGATCAACAGGTTGTACATCATAATGACCATACACAAGAATAGTTGGTTTACCTTCTGCATGTAACCAATCCGCATATACGACAGGATGTCCATTAGTTTTATCAATGATTACATTTTCTAATCCAGCTTTTTGGCAGGACTCAGCCAGCCACTGGGCACCTTTTTGCATATCTTCTTTGTGTTCAGATAAAGAAGAGATACTTGGTATGCGCAAGAATTGTTTTAGCTCTTCTAAATGTGACTCTCGTTTTTCAGTAAAGTAATTATTTAAAGTAGTTAAATGGCTCATTTGAATCCCTCTTTTCATAAAGTTTCGTGAATAGAAATAGTATAGCATAAGAACTGTGACAACTAAAATCGCAGTGTGCTATAGTAATAAAAAGAAATATCGAACGATGTGATCATTTTAGGAGGATACAAACTTGTACATAGAATTTGTACTACTAGCATTTGCACTACTTGTTTCATTCTTTTTATCAGGAAGTGAAACAGCTTTAACAACAGTAAATAGGATGAAGGTCCGACTGCGGGCAGAGCAAGGGGACCGAGCGGCGGAAAAACTGCTTGTTCTTTTATTAAAGTCGGACCGAATGATTGTAACGATCTTAATCGGCAACACAATTGCCAATGTAGCAATGACTGTTTTAGTAATTCTCATCGCTGAAAATTACGCATGGAATATTGTTTGGTCCGTTATCGTGCTTACCGTAATCATTATTTTATTTGCGGAAGTACTTCCAAAAACAATCGCTGCAACTTTTTCGGAAAGAATCGTATATATCGTAGCTCCGCTGATTCGATTGTTAATCGGACTATTGAGACCTATAACTTTTTTAGTTTCTGAATTCATCAATATGTTGATCCGAATCGGTTCTAAAGGTGCTGTAAAGGAAACAATTATCACCAAAGAAGAACTTTTGAATATGGTAGATATAGCTTCGACAGATGGTACTTTTGAAGAAGAAGAATCCGAACGCATAAGAGGAATACTTGACTTTCCAAATAAAGACGTATCGGATGTATTATTTACGCATCGAACAGAAATGGTTGCTTTACCTATAGAATATACGTATGAAGAAGTGCGCGATACAATTCTGGAACACTCCTATACTAGATATCCTGTGTACGATGAAAACATAGACACAATTGTGGGTATGTTCTATTCGAAAAAGCTAATTGAATGGTCCATGGATCCATCACTTCCATTCGACACGCTTATCGATTTAGAACCACTGTTTGTTGTCCAAACATTAAGTGTAGAGAAAGTATTTGAATTGATGCTTACACATAAAAAACATATGGCAATTGTGTTGGATGAATATGGCGGTACACTTGGTATCGTCACCCATGAAGATTTGATAGAAGAAATGATTGGGCAAGAAATAGAAGATGAAACAGACCATGATGAAGAAATATTAATTCATGAAATGACTGAAAATCGACTGATCTGTGCAGGTCGTGTAGAAATAGAAGAAGTAAATCTATTGTTTAATCTATCTATTGTGAATGAAAATGAAACAATCGGAGGATTCGTACTAGACCAGCTAGGGCATGTTCCCGAAGAAGGGGAGCAATTTACATACGAAAACTTATTCATTGAAATTAATGAAATGGACCGTAGCCGAATTGTAACGTTAACAATTACGAAGAGAGAAGAACTAGAAGTAGATGAGGCGCAAGAGGAGTAGTATTTCCTTTTGCGCTTTTCTTTCTATTGTCTAGCTCCAGCGCCTTGCCCCTCGGGGTCAAATGGGAAAAAGCTGTGGTGGCTGGGGAGCTGCCTCCTCGCTTTTTCCCATTTGCCTGTCGGGGCAGACATAGGCGCTTGCGCTTTTCTTTCTTACACGATTGTAATTATATTGAAAGAGAATACGATGGAGGGTAAGGTTCGAGTTTGGCATTATAGAGATATAAGAAAAGCCGAGCGGAGGAATAAAGAATGCAAGTACAAATTGAAAATATTTACGAAGAATATAACCGATACATATATTACTTATGCCTGAAACTAACGAAAAATCAAATAGATGCAGAAGATTTAATGCAAGAAGTATGGATGAAAGTCGTGCGATATGAATCATATATGAAAGAAGTGGATCATGTAAAAGCATGGTTAACGACTATATGTATGAATACATTCCGTGACAGATACCGTAAACAAGTAAGACGTAGCAAGTACGTTGCAAATCAACCGGAGCAACTAGATATCTCTTTATTGGACTTAATAGCTGCAGACGTATTATCTGTAGAAGAGCAGTTGGAGAAAGAAGATGTCGGCGAAATTATTCGTTCGAAGGTTGCGGAATTAGATGGTATTTACCAAAAAACAGTCATGTATTTTTACGTACATCAGTTTTCATTGATCGAAATCGCAGAAGTGATGAAAGTTTCGATTGGTACTGTAAAATCGAGATTATTTAGAGCCAAGCAACGTTTAAAAGAGCTTATTATGAATGATGAAATTGCGAAAGACTCTTTAGTTTTAGCATAATGTGCAAGAGCTTCTCCCTGTCCGAAAGTGCTAGGGGGAAGCTCTTTTGTTTTTGGAGAAAGGGGAGGGAGCGAGCAATGAATATCGCCATCCGAGCAATCATCTCAGTTAACCGCGCATATATTAGTGCTAACCGAGCAATAGAGTAGGGATCGAGCAATGAGGATTGCCATCCGAGCAATCATCCCAGTTAACCGCGCATATACCCGCGCTAACCGAGCAATAGAGTAGGGATCGAGCAATGAGGATTGCCATCCGAGCAATCATCCCAGTTAACCGCGCATATACCCGCGCTAACCGAGCAATAAAGTAGGGAGCGAGCAATGAGCATCGCCATCCGAGCAATAAGTAGTGTCATTCGATCAATCATCTCGGTTACCCGCGCATATGCCGCTGTCACCCAAGCAATCTCCTCCAAAACTCACATAGTGCTAAGGACTACCTGTCCAGCATCATACTCAACTAAAAACCCCAAGCGAAATGCTTGGGGTTAACAAAAATCTATTCCTCTATAACCTCTTTACCAGTAGAAAACCACTCTTCGACATTCCATACTTTCGTTACTAAACCTTCGTAAAACTCAGGTTCATGACTAACGAGGACGATTGTGCCTTTAAATTCTTTCATCGCACGTTTCAATTCTTCTTTGGCGTGGATGTCTAAATGGTTTGTCGGCTCATCGAATATTAACCAGTTGCTTTCTTCCATCATGAGCTTACATAAACGAACTTTCGCTTGTTCGCCACCGCTTAAAGATGAAAGTGGGCGAGAGATGTGCTCACTTTTCAAGCCAGTACGAGCTAAGGCAGCACGAACTTGGTTTTGTTCCATACTAGGATAAGTTTCCCAGATGGATTCAATTGGTGTAATATTACCAGCTTTAACTTCTTGTTCAAAATAAGAAGGGTATAAGAAATCCCCGCGGATGACTTTTCCGCCTAGTGCAGGAATCTTACCTAAAATTGTTTTTAGTAAGGTCGATTTCCCGATTCCATTCATGCCGACAAGGGCAATTTTTTCTCCGCGCTCAATTGTAAATGTTAGTGGTGGGAGCAGGGGATTGTCATAACCAATTTGTAAATGCTCCGCTTCCACAACATAACGACCCGAACTACGAGATTCTTTAAAACCGAATTCTGGTTTAGCTGCAGTCTCTGGACGATCGATTCGTTCGATGCGATCCAATTGTTTTTGGCGAGATTTTGCACGACCGGTTGTAGAGTATCGTGCTTTATTTTTGGCGATAAAATCTTCTTGTTTTTTAATGAATTCTTGCTGCTTTTCATAAGCGTCGATATGCTGTCTTTTATTCAACTCGGCAAGCTCTAAAAACTTTTCATAAGACGCTGTGTAGCGCGTAAGCTTAGAGAATTCTAAGTGGAAAATAACATCTACAATGCCATTCATAAATTCTGTGTCATGCGAGATCAATAAAAATGCATATGGATAGTTCTTCAAATAATTGGATAACCAATTCACATGCTCTTCGTCTAAATAGTTAGTAGGCTCGTCCAATAAAAGAACTTTTGGTTTTTCTAATAATAGCTTAGCCAAAAGGACTTTTGTACGCTGACCGCCAGAAAGTGCTTCAACAGGTCGATCTAAACCAATTGCATCTAGTCCAAGCCCGCGTGCAACTTCTTCTACTTTCATATCCAACGAATAAAAATCGCCTGCATCTAACACATCTTGTATTTCCGCCATTTTTTCGAGTAATACTTCTAATTCTTCTGGCGTTGCATCCGCCATTTTAGCAATAATTTCATTTAATTCTTCCTCTTTCTTATAAAGAGGTAAGAATGCATCACGTAATGTATCGAACATTGAACGTCCTTGTTGTAGACGAGTATGCTGATCTAAATAACCGTAATGAGTACCGGGTAACCATTCCACACGGCCTTCATCGTAAATGATTTCCCCTGTTAAAATGTTCATCAATGTCGACTTTCCAACACCGTTTGCCCCAACAAGTCCAACGTGTTCACCTTCCACTAAGCGAAACGAAACTTCTTTAAAAAGCGTACGATCTCCGAATGCATGTCCCAAATTTTCTACATTTAATAAGCTCATGTATTATTTCCTCCAAAAAGAAAGCTCAACGGACTACAGTGCCGCGAGCTGTTTGTTTAGTTCTGCAAGGTCTTCTTCCATTTTGGCTAATCTACGTTCGGCGTTTTCTACTTGAGTGGGGTGGCCATTGGATTCTAGTTTTTCCATGTCACCTTGTAATCGGATGTAATCCATTTTTAACTCAGCAATTTCCGCTTGTAGTTGATCTTTTGTCATGAATAATCACCTTCAGCTTTTTGCCCTATTGTAGCATAAAAATGCGTTTAACGTGCGATTTCTTCTTCGGCTTTTTTATTTGCAATCGTTTGTTCGATTAGTTCTGCTACTTCTACTAAGTTAGCAGTAAAGTCAAAGTTTTTTTGCTTGTGAATATAAGCTTTTCTGCGATTATCATGTAAAATAATTTCCATCACCGCATTTTGCAAGTACGATTGTTTTATTTTGCGACCTAGTCCTAAATTTGCGAAGCCATGTCCTTCTTGTGGAAAGGCATAATTGACTTCTTCTTCATGTGCACAAAGAATAATACATGGAATTTGGAATTGTGCCACTAAGAAAGGCATATAAGAACCGGAAGTTATGACGATATCACTAGTAGTGATAATAGTAGTTGGTTCAGATGTGGAAATAATTTTAATCGATTTGCGAGTGAGTGCAAATCGTTTAAGATCCAGAATATCATGTTTGTAATGCTCATCTACTAAAACACTGATCTGTAAAGGAATATGAAGTTGGACAAGATGTCTTAACGTTCGATACGTTAAGTTTTCTGGATCCTCATGTGGAAAAGCGACAACAATATGTGGTGGATCTTGAGTCGTATTATTATTTTTAGGTAGAATGGTTTGGGATGGAATATATCCAGTTAGCCCATAAACGAAATGCTCTTTCGAAAGGTCTTTTGGATTTTCATATAAAGCTTGAAAAACAAGATCGGCTAAAGTACCACCGTCGCCGTGGTCATCAAAGTGAATAAGCGGACAATTTAATGATTTTATACGGCGAATTAAATCTTTTTCGGAATTTCCGCTGTCATGAATCATACAATCCGGATTAAATGATTTCAGTTCTTCTAGTAAATGTGCATTATTATTAAATGCACAAGTTTTCATATGGCGTTTCTCTAAATAGTTTAAAAGGCTTGTATTAGTACTAGGCACAAAAATTATATAATCGGAAGTTTTCAAAGCAGGTAATAGTGCATTCGCCCGGTCAGCAGGGTAGAGGCCACGGTGTGGAAATGTATTTAATAGATAAGCTAGTTTCATTTTTCATCTTCCTTTCTAAGTGCATATATTTAGTATTGTATGGAAATGGACGGGGGTATATGACAACAAGAAAAGCGAAAGCGCCTGTTAGAGGATTACAGTCTAAGTTCGCGACATCGTGTCGCAACGACTGCATGACCTGCTTCGTGCAGGCCTCCGACAGGCAAATGTTCTTCCACAAAAGAAGTTGAAATTTAACTTCGTTGTGGAAGGTTATTTGACCCGAGGGGCTAGGCGCTGTAGCTAGACAACTAGAAAAGCGAGGAGGGGTTGAGGTGGCAAAAAGAACGGCCATCGTCGTAGGGGCAACGGGCTTTACAGGGCAACACTTAGTCAAACAATTATGTGAAAGCCAAGAATATGTTGCAGTGACAATCATTGCTAGAAGAAATATTACATACACACATGCAAAATTAGATGTGAAAATTCGAGAATTCGATAAACTAGAAGAAAGAGATTTTGAAATCACGGATGATTTATTTTGCTGTTTAGGAACAACGATCAAAAAAGCAAAAACAAAAGTAAACTTTGAAAAAGTAGATTTAGAATTTCCTCTACGGATAGCTTCATTAGCTAAAAAACGAGGAATTCCTAATTTTCATGTCATTTCTGCAGCAGGATCTAATAGCAAATCTCCATTTTTCTATAGCCGTGTGAAAGGGAGAATGGAGGAAGGATTAATTGACTTAAAGTTACCTCACCTTTCTATTTTCCGACCATCACTATTAACGGGTGAGCGAGCAGAATTTCGATTGGGGGAGCGGTTAGCAGAAGGAATTTTTCAACTAATCAATCCGATATTGATCGGACCATTTAGAAGTCTGCGGGCAATTGAAGGGAAGCAACTCGCATTTGCTATGTATCATTATGCAGTGCATGGAAGAAAAAATAGTGTAAATACATATAAATCGCTCGACATTTTAAATGCAAGACCTATGGAAGAGAATGTGGAAAAACCGATTACTAGAGAAGAGTTATTCGATTGGAGTAAGCGAAAAGATATTTTTGTAGAAGCGGAAAAATTAGATGACGGTCTAAGTGAAAACACGTCTCCGACTAAAGAATGAACTTTGTTAGAAGTATGACAATTATCTCACAACTGAGCCACTTCTTTGATACAATGTAGTACGGGTAAAGGAGGTTCTACAACGATGAAAATTCTACTCGTAGACGGAACAATTATCGGCACGAAAACAAGTGTCATTCTTGAAAAAGTGAAAGACTATATAGAAGAGATCAGTACAGAACATACTTTAGAGATTATTCGATTTGCCAATTATGAGCACCAATTTGTAGATGGTCGTCCATTCGAAGGGTACAATGATGATATGAAGCTACTCGTTAGTAAGTTCGAGCAAGCGGATGGCTATATAATTGCCACACCAATTTTCCAAGGATCAATTCCAGGTGTTCTTAAAAACGCATTTGACTTTTTACATCCGAAAACAATGCGATATAAACCAGTGTCCATTGTTGCAAATGGTGGGACATATCAGCACCACTTAGTCATCGAAAACCAGCTAAAACCTATTTTGGACTACTTTAGATGTTTGGTGACACCAAATTATGTCTATACACACTCTAGCCATTTTGATACGAACAATGTAATCGTGGACGAAGACGTACATAATCGCCTACGTGAACTAGCTCGTGTATTCGTCCAATATGCGGAAATGAGTAAAGGTCTTTGCAAAGAGCCGATTGATACGCATTAAAAAAGTCAGAGGATATCCCATTTAGTTGGAGATATCCTTTTTTTATTTTAAAAATAAATGAACTTTTTCTATACTCAGATGTCTAATAGATAATAACAAGTGGAATGGGGTGACGGGGTGGACCAAGAGGAGCTTGAAAGGAAAGCGATAAAGCGTGATGAACAAGCATTTTTACAACTTATGAAGCTACATAAAACCGCTCTTTATCGGACAGCTATTGCATTTTTAAAAAATGAACATGATGCAATCGAAGCAATGCAGGAAGTAACATTTAGAGCTTATCAAAAAATACATACAGTAAAAGAGCCGGCGTATATGAAGACATGGCTTATTCGAATTATGATCAATTATTGCCAAGATCAGTTGAAAAAGAAGAAGCGATTTACTTCGGATGAAATGCTAGCTGAAATCGGAACATCCTCAGATGATTCGAAACTAGAAATAGAAGAAGCAATTGCCTCACTATCAAACGCGGAGCAGCAGCTTATCTTTCTGAAATACTACCAAAATACCAAAATTAAAGAAATAGCCGAACTCGAAAAAATACCAGAAGGCACGGTCAAATCAAGACTCCATAAAGCACTTAAGTCACTGCGAAATTTCCTGACCGAGAAAGGAGATGTAGATCATGTATGAAAAAGAAGAAAAGATGCTAAATGAATCAAAAGAGCAACTGGAACAACTAGCAATACCAGATCCGCAGATAGATTATGCCATTCAGCAAGGTTTTTACAAAGCTAATAGTAAAAGAAGCAAGCGTAAAAAGACACTCTGGACTATATCAGTCGCTGCCATATTGATGCTTACATTTATCACTTCCATTCGCGTGTCTCCTGCATTTGCAAACGCGGTTGCATCTATACCAGGTATGGAAAGATTTGTTGACTTAATACAATTGGATAAAGGATTAGAAGCTATTATAGAAAATGATTATTATGAGGCGGTAGGCGTCAGTCAGATGAAGGATAATATGACATTCACGATAGATGGAATTATATTAGATGAAACAGGTATGGAGATTTTTTATACGCTAGAAGCACCTTTTTCTATGGAAGATATTCAATATGGGAATCTAGAGGTATGGAATGATGGGAAAAACCTTAGTGAGGATTCAGCCTATTCGTTTGGACATTTGAGTGAAAAAACAAATCGAATAGTCGAACGTTTTAGCTTTACGTTTGGAAAAGTAAAGCAATTTACTTCTCAACAATTTGAATTGGTCTTTCAAATAGAAAATGATAAAGAAACGACTTTTAAAGTTCCATTTACTCTAAAAAATACAGTACAACAAGGAAAAGTATATAGCTTAAACGAAAAAGTAGAGATGGACGGTCAAAAAATGTTGGTAAAAGATATTACTGTACATCCCCTTCGTGTAGCGGTAAATATAGAATTTAACGAACAAAATGATATGGAAATTTTGCAATTTGAAGATATGCGTCTAGAAGATGAAAATGGGGAAGTATGGAGTTCCATTCAAAATGGAACAAGTGGCTTTGGTGGAGTAAAAAACAAAGAAAGAACTTATTTCTTACAAAGCAATTATTTTAAAGAACCGAAGAAACTTTACTTCAAATTTGATAAAGTGCAAGCATTGCCTAAAGCGGAGAGCTATTTACTGATTGACTTAGACAAGAAAGAGGTATTGAGTGAACCGACAGACGGCAAATTGGAAGTAATGAACATTAACGATCAGTCAGTTGAGGTGAAAGTGCAGCGAATAAGAGAAAATCATATGTATACACTTTTTGGAGATGTTGTAGATGCAAAAGGGGAAAGGATCGATACACCGTCCGAAAGCATGCATGGTGATGAACAATATAATTATTCAACTATTAGTTTGGATTCCAAAGATATAGTTAATCCAATTAAACTCAACCTTTATGCTTATCCGAATTACTTGGATGGATCTGTGTCCATTCAGATTAAATAGCTAGACAAGTGGAAGTGTCAAAACACCAAGGAAATCGTATTCCTTGGTGTTTTATGTTATACAATTATCGATTCTCTTCTTTATAAACGGCAATGAGTAAGATCGCATTGTCTTCTCCGATGTTTTTGACAAAGTGTGGTACGCTAGCGTTCCAGCTGAATGAATCACCTTCATGTGCGATGACTGAGTCTTCCCCTTGTTCTGCGAGCACAGTACCTTTAAGGACGACATGACTTTCTTCTCCTTCGTGTGCATTCGCTACTCCAGTCGAAGCACCAGGGACTAATTCTACATGCATCATTCGTAATCCACTTTGAGACGTAAGATGTTCTATTTTTATATTATTATGTGTCGTATATACCCGCTCAGATTTCCTGACTACTTTCATATGTTCTTCCTTTTCAAGCAATAAATAAGGCAATGGAACATCCAAATAGTTCGCGATTGTTTGTAGCGTATTAAGGGAAGGGGATGTATTATCATTTTCGATATTACTTATAAACCCTTTTGATAGCCCGATTTGTTCACTCATTTGTGCAATGGTAATCTTTTTACGTTTGCGTATATCCCGAATTTTAGAGCCGATTTCCATGTACTTCCCTCCCAAAATAGTTTTGTTTGATATATCGTAACACAAATTTATTGACGATATCTATATGTTGATGTTATCTTATAAGAAATTAATATTCATAATAGTGAACTTTAGTTGAGTGGGCCCAAATCATCTAGAAGGAATATTTTTTTATGCAATTTGTTTACTTATATGAATAAAATATATTTCAAGGAATAAAGGAGAGGGAAATAGAGATGGATAAATTAGGAGTTAGTACATTATTGTTAAGACTTGTGTTAGGAATCAGCTTTTTAATACACGGAATTGTAAAATTCAAAGGTGGTATCGCTAATACGGTAGGATGGTTTGATAGCATTGGAATTTTAGGTTTCTTTGCTTATGCAGTAGCTACATTGGAATTGGTTGGAGGAATTGCACTTATTTTAGGGATTGGAACACGAATATTTTCAGCACTTTTTGTCTTATTAATGGTAGGAGCAATAGTGAAAGTAAAATTTGCACTAGGATTTTTAGGAACACCTGAGATGGCAGGATATGAGCTGGATCTTGCATTTTTAGTAATTGCCTTATTTTTAGCGATTAATGGAAGTAAGTTCTTGTCTATTGACGAAGCTTTCTTTAAATAATATTAGTAGATGATGCACTGAAATAAAGAGGGTCTTTTGTCAAAATGACAAAAAGGCTCTTTTTTATTGTTTAGGAAACTAGAAACTTAGTGATGAATAAGAAGAATTCATCTAAATATGTTGACAATGAAAATCTTTATATGTTATTATTACTTTGAATTAAAGATATCTTAATTAAACGTAAATTAAATGGTAATATGGGGGAACGTTTTATACAAGTAAAGACTAGTGTAGAAACCTATAAATTTTTTTACGTATATATCTCGAATTCGAGAATTATCAACAAGAGGTAATTAAATAGATTGATTTTAACGAGAGCTCCATTTGATTATTTTAAAGAAGCAATGGAGACAGTAATGGTAATATGTCGAATTACGAGCATATTAAACATTGTAAAATGGCACTTACAAGGAGGTGAAAATAACAAGATGGGATTTTTAAGTAAATTATTTGGAACACAACAACAAGAGGAGGAAAAAATAATGACAAAATCAAATATAGGTATTATTTTAGGATCAACACGTGAAGGACGCGTAAGTCCACAAGTAGGGGCATGGGTAAAAGAATTAGCAGATAAACGCGGAGATGCAAACTACACGATTATCGACATCGTAGATTACAAATTACCACTTTTAGGTGAAGCAGGCGGAGACGCATCAGGTGCAGCAGCATGGTCAGAAATCATTGCAAAACAAGACGGTTTCGTATTCATCGTGCAAGAATACAATCACTCAATCACTGGAGCGCTAAAAAATGCTTTAGATTACTTGCGTGAAGAGTGGAACAACAAAGCAGCAGGAATCGTATCTTACGGTTCAGTAGGTGGAGCTCGTGCAACAGAACATTTACGTGGTATTTTAAGTGAATTACTTGTAGCTCATGTTCGTGTACATCCGGCATTATCACTATTTACAGACTTTGAAAACGGTACAGACTTTAAACCAGCTGCAGTTCAAGCAGATTCAGTAAACCAAATGCTAGACCAAGTTATCCCTTGGACAAATGCATTAAATACTGTACGTAAATAATTTTCATATCCCTACAAATCACAAAGTGTGCATTAAAGCATGTACATTTTGTGCTTTAAATTAATAAGTTTTGAGCAAAACGTTATCAAATAGATTGAAGGTTTTGCTCAGAGTTTATGCAAACAAAGAAGAGGAGGAAACAAGATGAACAAGATAGCAGGACATCATCATATTTCCATGATTACGAAAAATGGACGGAAAAATAATCAATTTTATGAAAAAGTACTTGGACTTCGTAGAGTGAAGAAAACAGTCAATCAAGATGATCCGAGCATGTATCACTTGTTCTATGGAGATTTGACGGGAAGTGCAGGTACAGAATTATCCTTCTTTGAAATTCCGATGGTAGGTAGAACGAGAAGAGGAACGAATGCCATTACACGTATTGGGCTACTAGTACCATCTTATGATAGTTTACAATATTGGAAGAGAAGATTTGAATTACTCGATGTACAACATGGGGACCTGACTACGTATGGAGGACGGGACGCGCTCCATTTCGAAGATTCCGAGGGCTTACGACTAGTCCTTTTAAATAATAATGGCGAAAAGGTGCCGCCATTTTGGCAGTCTTGGGATGATTCAATCGTTTTAGAGGAACATCGAATTCTTGGAATGGGCGCTGTAGAAATGACTGTGCAATCACTAGATAGCTTAGCCAATACATTAGAAAAATTGTTTGGCTATGAACTTGCTTCGCGATCAGCAAAAGAAGCTGTCTACCAATCAGTAAAGGGGCAAGCTTTTGGTGAAATTGTCATTGTCGAACAAGACGGTCCTAAAGAAAAACCTGGAAAAGGTAGTGTGCATCATATAGCTATTCGTGTGAAAGATGGAGAAGAATTACGGGCATGGGAACAGCGTATTCAAGATTATGGTTTTGAATTGATGAAAATAACAGACCGCTACTATTTTGAGAGTTTATATTTTAGAGAAGAAAATGGCATTTTGTTTGAGTTAGCGACAGACGGACCAGGTTTTACAATCGACTCATCCATTAAAAAGCTAGGTAAAGGGCTCGACTTACCACCATTTTTAGAAAGCAAGCGAGCTGAAATCGAGGCAAAATTAGAACCTATTGACTAAAACGGTAAAATTCCAACTAAGGAGGAAATAATAATGAAAAAACAAACGGCGGGTATTCATCATATTACTGCGATCGTCGGTCATCCACAGGAGAATATTGATTTTTATGCAGGTGTACTAGGTTTACGTTTAGTCAAACAAACAGTGAATTTCGATGATCCTGGCACTTATCATTTATACTTCGGAGATGGGGGAGGTAAACCAGGTACCATTATTACTTTTTTCCCTTGGGCAAATGCCTATCAAGGACAAATTGGAGACGGCCAAGTCGGAGTTACAACTTATGTAGTGCCAACAGGATCATTCCATTTTTGGGTCAACCGTCTAGCTACATTTGCAATTCCATTTAAAAAAGCAGAACGTTTTGGAGAACAAGTGATTCAGTTTGATGACCCACATGGTCTACATTTAGAGCTTGTTGAACGTGTAGAAGGCGAACAAAACAACTGGACATTTGGTGGAATAACTCCTGAAGTTGCCATTAAAGGTTTTGGTGGTGCAACACTTTACTCAAGCCGACCAGAGGAAACGGCTAAAACATTAACAGATGTAATGGGGTTAGAGTTAGTTGGGACAGAAGGTGATTATACACGATTCAAAGCTCCAGCTGATATTGGCAATGTTATCGACTTGAAAATGGTAACAGGTATACGGGGCTCGATGGGGGTTGGTACTGTTCACCATATTGCATGGCGTGCACAAGATGATGCAGATCATATAGAGTGGCAACAATATGCTATGAATCTTGGTCAGCATGTAACAGAAGTGAAAGACCGTAACTACTTTAACGCATTATACTTCCGTGAATCAGGTGAAATTCTATTTGAAATTGCAACAGACCCACCAGGATTTGCACATGATGAGACACCGAAAACAATGGGAACTCAGTTAATGTTACCTGCACAATACGAACAATTCCGTGAGCGATTAGTTAACTCACTTATTCCAATTCAAGTGCGTCCACTCGACTAATAAAGGGGCTGAACATATTGATTTCGATCGATCCTAAACAAACTAGTGAGCGAGATAATTATAAATTATTAATTGGTACAGTAATTCCAAGACCCATTGCCTTTGTCACGACACAATCGGAAGATGGCGTCGTGAATGGTGCGCCATTTAGCTATTTCAATATTGTTTCATCCAACCCACCAATGGTATCACTTGCTATTCAAAGAACTAATGGCTTGAAAGATACTGCGAGAAATATTTATAACAATCGAGAATTCGTTGTGCATATTGTGGATGATGAAAACGTGGAGAAAATCAATAAGACCGCAGCTTCATTACCTGCAACGGAAAGTGAAATTGAATTGGCAAATTTAACGCCAATACAAAGTGAAATCGTATCCGTACCGGGAATAAAGGAAGCGAAAGTTCGAATGGAATGCAAACTAGTACAGTCCATTCCTTTCGGAGGAGACGGACCTGGTAGTGATTTGTTTATTGGAGAGATTGTACGCTTCCATATTGATGAAACTATTTACAAAGATGGCCGAATTGACACGAGAAGCTTAAACGCTGTCAGTCGTTTAGCAGGTTCCAATTACGCGACAATCGGTAATATCTTTTCTATTGAAAGACCAAAGTAATAATAAAAGCTAATCGGTAGCCGAGCCGATTAGCTTTTTAAATTTGTATTTTTCCGACTCTATGATGTAATAAATGGCTTAGGGCAACTAATAGGTCATCGAAAGCAACCAATTTTATGCCGAAAGCTACCAAATCAGCGTGAGAGCGACTAAATTACCCGTGAAAGCAACTAATTCTTATAAGGGCAAGTTTACTTGAAGTGAGACAACGATGACTGTAACTCATTTTTCATAAACGTTGCGTAAATGGGCCTTAATGTTGCGCAAATGGGCCTTAATGTTGCGCGTTTGAAGGAGAACGTTGCGCATATACCTTCCAAAGTTGCGAGTCCGGCTTGCTAGGGTTTTGGACAAGCACTTTTATTCTTAATACGTATTTCCTCCCATCCTACATAACTGATTCTGAGCGAAACGTATGATATATTTATCATATGGATTTATGAAAGGATGTTTCGTATGGCAAAACGCTTAGTATTAGCAGAAAAACCATCAGTTGCACGCGATATTGCGCGTGTACTTAAATGTGATAAAAAAGGAAATGGCTATTTGGAAGGGAAGGACTATGTGGTGACTTGGGCGCTTGGTCACCTTGTAACATTAGCGGATCCAGAAAGCTATGATGTTAAATATAAAACGTGGAATTTAGAAGATTTACCGATGCTTCCGGAAAACCTGAAATTGTCTGTCATTAAACAATCAGGTAAGCAATTCAATGCGGTTAAATCCCAGCTTACTCGTGGGGATATTAATGAAATTATTATCGCAACCGATGCGGGGCGAGAAGGTGAGCTTGTTGCTCGCTGGATTATCGCAAAAGCAAAAGTAAATAAACCGATTAAGCGTTTGTGGATTTCATCTGTAACAGATAAAGCGATTAAAGATGGCTTTGCCAACTTAAAGCCTGGAAAAGCGTATGAAAACCTTTACGCATCTGCAGTAGCTCGTTCTGAGGCTGATTGGTATATAGGTCTTAACGCTAGCCGTGCATTATCCACAAAGTTCAATGCGCAGCTAAATTGTGGCCGGGTGCAAACACCGGTCGTTGCGATTATTGCGAAACGGGAAGATGAGATTAAGCATTTCAAAGCGCAAACTTACTATGGCATTGAAGCCCAAACAGTTGATAATTTAAAACTCACTTGGCAAGATGCAAAAGGAAATGGCCGTAGCTTTGACAAGGAAAAAATTGATGCAATCGTGAAAAAACTAGGTAAAGGGAACGCTACAGTAACGGAGATCGAGAAAAAGCCGAAGAAATCATTTGCGCCCGGTCTGTATGATTTAACAGAACTACAACGTGATGCAAATAAAATCTTTGGTTACTCTGCCAAAGAAACATTGAACATTATGCAAAAACTGTATGAGCAGCACAAAGTATTGACGTATCCTCGTACAGATTCCCGTTACATCTCGTCGGATATTGTAGGAACACTTCCAGAGCGACTTAAAGCTTGTGGGATTGGTGAATTCCGTCCTTTAGCAAACAAAGTCTTGAGTAAGCCTATAAAAACTTCTAAATCATTTGTAGATGACAGCAAGGTTTCGGATCACCATGCTATCATTCCAACTGAAGGTTACGTGAATTTCTCTGCCTTCAACGATAAAGAACGGAAAATTTATGACTTAGTCGTAAAACGTTTTTTGGCAGTTCTGTTCCCAGCATTCGAGTTCGAACAATTAACGCTGCGTGCGAAAATTGGGGATGAGCATTTTGTAGCTAGAGGAAAAACGATTTTAGTGAATGGTTGGAAAGAAGTATACCAAAATCACGTGGAAGATGACGATGCAACCGATGATCTAAAAGAACAGATTTTACCACGCATCGAAAAAGGCGATACATTAAATGTGAAGTTAATCGCTCAATCATCTGGTCAAACAAAGCCGCCCGCACGTTTTAACGAAGCAACATTATTGTCGGCAATGGAAAATCCTACGAAGTATATGGAAACACAAAATAAACAACTCGCGGACACGTTAAAATCGACTGGTGGATTGGGTACTGTAGCGACACGTGCTGATATTATCGACAAACTATTCAATTCATTCCTAATCGAAAAACGTGGTAAAGACATTCATATCACGTCAAAAGGTCGCCAGTTGCTTGAGTTAGTTCCGGAAGAATTAAAATCTCCTACATTAACTGGAGAATGGGAACAAAAGCTGGAAGCAATCGCAAACGGCAAACTGAAAAAAGAAGTTTTCATCTCGGAAATGAAGAAATACACGAAAGAAATCGTTTCTGAAATTAAAAGCAGCGATAAAAAATACAAACACGATAACATATCAACAAAATCTTGCCCAGATTGTGGGAAACCGATGCTTGAAGTAAACGGCAAAAAAGGTAAGATGCTTGTGTGCCAAGATCGTGCATGTGGTCACCGTAAAAATGTGGCGCGTGTGACCAATGCTCGCTGTCCACAATGTAAGAAAAAGTTAGAACTTCGTGGTGAAGGTGATGGTCAAATCTTTACTTGTAAATGTGGCTATCGTGAGAAATTATCTGCTTTTGAAGCTCGTCGCAAAAAAGAAGGCGGCGGTAAAGTAGATAAACGCTCTGTCCAAAAATATTTGAAACAGCAGGAAAAAGAGGAAGAACCGATTAATAATGCTTTTGCAGATTTATTAAAAGGGATGAAGTTTGATTAATAAATATAAAGAATGGGTTGTGTCACATTTGACCAACCCATTTTTTTTACCTACTTATAATTTCAAGCGTATTTCTTGAAGGATCTTGAACGATAATGGAACCTTCTTTTTCTTCAAAATGAAAATCTAAATCCGTAAGTCGAGCTTTTGCCTCGTCTAATTCTTCTTTAGAAAAAATAAGCTTGAAGTTTTTAAGTCCTCTAGAATTATCAGGTGGAGCAGGGATTCCAGTCCCAGACCAAGTGTTCAGAGCCACATGATGGTGATAATTATCTTTCGATAAAAATAAACTGCCATTGTCTTTACTCGTTATATTAAATCCAAGCCCATCTACATAAAACTTTTCCGTCATAGTTAGTTCAGTAGCTTGCAAATGCATATGTCCAATACGCGTATTTTCGGGAAGTCCGTTCCAAGTAGGGCTTGCGTCAGCCATTAATTTCTCAAAATCAATCGGGTATGATCCCCCTGCATAACCACCGTCTTTATCTCTTTCCCAAGTATCAGGTGGAAGATCTGCATAAATTTCTATTCCATTACCATCTGGATCAGCTAAATAAAGGGCATCACTATACTGATGATTGGCTGCCCCTTGCATTGGATACTCGGTTTCGGCTAAATGCAAGAGTATATTTCCTAAACTAGCATGATCTGGTACTAGGATGGCAAAATGATAGAGACCAGTCGTTCCAAATGGTCTTTCTACGGAATCATCTTGTTCTTCTAATACGAGTAGGGGATTACTCCCGTCAGCAGTAAGAGTGACACTATTAGAGTCGGAAGTTAACACTTTAAAGCCAATCACTTCTTCGTAAAAGGTAGTCAATTGTTCAACATTCGAAACAACTAAATGCACTTCACCAATTCTAGCAGGAGAGTCCGTATTGTAAGTTTCATAAGTAGTATTATCTTTTTTTAATAAAGCGAACAGTGAAATGAACACTATAACTAAGACGATAGCTACAATGATCAATCGTTTGTTTTTCATTGCATAATTCTCCTTTTTCATTTAAACTACAAAATGTAGTGTAACAAGAAACTTTCATTAAATATAGCTATTTAACTCACTACTCTATTTCAAGTAAAGTTAGTTGACCAGTAAAAACATTTAAACTACAATTTGTAATGTTAGGGGGTTAAGCTATGAAAATTCAAAAGTTTAAAATGAATGAAAGTGGATTGAATCGCTTTTTTGGACCTCTGGAAGCAAAAATTATGGACATCTTATGGAATGATGTAGAAATGACGATTAAAGATGTGCAACAAATGCTAGACAAGGAAAAAGTAACGAATTTTAACACAGTGATGACTGTCATGAATCGACTTGTTGAAAAAGGAATTTTGCAAAAGAGAACAGAAGGAAGATCATCTCTTTACAAACCACTTCAAACAAGGGACGAGTTTTTAAGTGCACAATCGAAAGAAATGACAAATGAGCTAATGGACGAATTTGGAAACGTCGTTGTCAGTCATATGTTAGATGCACTGGAAGACGTGGACGATGACCTCGTCGCTAAACTAGAACAAAAAATTAAAGAATTGAAAAAGGAACAGTAGCCTATGTCCAAACGTCAATCATTGTTTCTATTTTTGGCAGCGCTAGTTATTTCAGGTACCATATTTATTCAGATGGCGATATACGCAGTCTCCATGATAGGAGGTTGGAATGCCAAGTTTAACCTAGTGGTAGTATGCCATAGCTGGTTGAAGGCAGCTGGGTTATCGTCGCTAGAGTTTGCATTGGATGGTCTTGTAATCTTCACGCTAATCTTTACGATTTGGCATATTAGTTGGCAATTTATTCAGACTGCACGTATGAAAAAAAGATTAGAGCAATATAGAGAGAAAACGCTCACGAACAAGTTGAATCAAACATATGAAAGTGAAAAAGAAGATTTCATCATCATCTCGCATCCTGCACCAATGGCAATTACGATGGGGTTTGTGCAACCTAAAATCGTGATTTCAACAGGTTTGATCAACTTACTTACAGATGATGAACTTGAAGCAGTTATCGCACATGAAATGTATCATAAAGCAAATCGAGATCCACTGAAGCTATTCATTTTATCGCTTTGTGCGTCTGCAATTGGGTATATCCCAATTTTGAAATGGTTTAACCAGCAATATAGGATTATACAAGAAATATTGGCAGATGAATTTGCCATTAAGCAACAAAAAACTTCTATCCACTTAGGTAGTGCACTTTTGAAAATGATAAAAGTAGGAACAGCTAAAAAAATGCCTTTCGCATATGCATCCTTTGCGGACACATCTGTCAACTACCGGATTGAATATATTTTGAATCCAATAAAAAATATTCATATGCAGATTCCTTTTAAAGTAGCTTTAATATCATCCGCTATTTTTACTTTAATTTGCACTATTTTTATTTACGCATTAGCGTAAATTTTTTACCACATTACACTACATGATGTAGTTTGAATTAGGAGTGTTTAAATTGTCAAAAAAACTATTTTGGATCATTGGAATAATCGCGGTATGTATAATTGGAATCATCGTATTAACAGACGCGAAGCAAGAAGCGGTGGCAATAGATTATGCAGGGCAACCATTCATAGGAGAAGAATCCGCACCAGTTGAAATCATTGAATTTGGAGATTATAAATGCCCACATTGCGGAGATTTCAATAACACACTTTTACCTATGATTAACGAGCAATTTGTAGAAACAGGAAAAGCG
The DNA here is from genome assembly GCF_044762855.1 of Psychrobacillus sp. NPDC096389. NCBI lineage: Bacteria > Bacillati > Bacillota > Bacilli > Caryophanales > Bacillaceae > Psychrobacillus > Psychrobacillus sp. NPDC096389. The sequence goes on from NZ_JBIWFB010000001.1 coordinate 305,329, forward strand.
AAATTTTACTTTATGAATTACTCATTCATCGCACCAGACTCGACAACCTCTGCGCAATTCGCAGAAACAGTATACAAAGAGCTTGGCAATGAGAAGTTTTGGGAATTCCATCACTTGTTATTTGCAAATCAAACAACAGAATCCGGACAAGCGAATTTAATGTCAGAAGAGTTTTTACAAGCAGTTTTAGCAGAAGTTGCAACTGCTGAAGAAGTGGAAAAGGTAAAGAGTGCATATAGCGAAAATGCAGGAAAAGAAGCATGGCAGACTGATATGAATGTAGCGAATAATCTTGGTGTAGCATCCACACCGACAATTTACATTGGAGGCAAGGAATTCACAGGAGCAACAATGGATGACTTTGCAAAAATGGTAGATGAGGCAGCCGATGGTCAATAAGCCACTTCTTCTAGCATGGGTCACTTCGATTATCGCAATGGGTGGTAGTTTGTTTTTCAGCGAGCGCATGGGTTTTATCCCATGTACGCTTTGCTGGTATCAACGGATTTTAATGTATCCGCTTGTTGTTTTTCTAGGCATTGCTTTTTATCGAAATGATCGAGAAATTTATAAATATATTTTGCCAATTTCCATCATAGGCATCCTTATGTCTAGCTATCATTATGCATTGCAAAAGATTCCTTCCATGCATGAATTCAGTAGCTGTACAAGTGGCGTTCCTTGTACGGGACAATATATTAACTGGTTTGGATTTGTGACGATTCCTTTCTTAGCGCTTATTGCTTTTATATTTATTACGATCATGATGTACATTCTTTGGAAACGTAAGTAAGAAAGGAGAATGGTAACAATGGAAAAAAAGAAAAAACGTTTTTACATACGCGCGAGTATTTTGAGTGTCCTAGTTGTGGCGATCGCTTTTACTATCTACTCCAACTTAACAAAAGAGAAAACAGCCGTATTGCAAGTAGGAGACAATGCACCGGATTTTGCACTGATTGATATGAACGGAGAAAAACATCAATTATCCGATTATAAAGGGCAAGGCGTCTTTTTAAACTTTTGGGGAACTTGGTGTAAGCCATGCGAAAGAGAATTCCCACTTATGGACAAACATTACCAAGATTATAAAGACCAAGGACTTCAAATTCTTGCGGTTAATATTGGAGAATCCAATTTTGCCGTTCAAAAATATGTAGATAGAAAAGGCTTAACATTTCCAGTATTAATCGATAGTAATAAAAGTGTTATGGAGACCTATAATATTAATCCATTACCAACAACGATGCTTGTAAACCCAGAAGGTAAAATAGAGAAAATCATTACTGGGGAAATGAGTGATGAGGCGATTAAAAATAATATGGAACAAATAATGCCTGACTAAACTAACGCCCATTCCTTCGAATGGGCGTTAGTTATGTAGGTGAAAGGAACTATTAAGAGGAAGATAGGGATTATATTGTCACAGCTTTTCTTGTATGAGATTGTATGACCTTCGTCGGTTTGATTATTCTGATAATGTGGTAAAATATTCTATACTACAATTTCATGGGAGAGGTGAATTATATGAGTATAGTGCGATCTACTGGGAACGGCATGCTTGGACGATGGGCAGAGTTTGAAGAAAGAAAACGTACTTTACAACGTCATAATGCTGGTGATGCCTACCGTAAGCAAGCAGAATATTTCCAACCAAAAGTACCAACCCTTTCGGAATTAGAAGAATTGTTGCTAGGCAATAAAGAAAAGCAACCTGAAACGTCAACCAATCAATCGACGAGTATGCTAGATATTAAAGGGCCAAGCATTCCAGTGCAAACAATCGGTGGACCAACTCTGGAAAAAACAGTGGAGCTATTAGAGAAAGTAAGAAGTACCGCGCTTGCTCCCGCACAGCCTACTCCTGAAGACCTACGTGTTGCTGCTAGTGCTTCTGCGAAAATTCAACGAGTAAATGCACAAATATCTTTGAATATGGAAGCAAATCGTCAAATTGATCAAGAAGTGAAGCAACAACTAGAAGATGAGGCAGCTATTTCTAATCGTTCTGTTCCATCCGATTATCCATCTCCTAAACAGTTACAAGAGGACTTAGAGAATATACAGAAGAAACGTTGGAAAGAACAAGCGATAGCAAAATATTCGTATCAAGTACATCTGAAGAGATATGGTTTTGCAGATCTTGAACCTAGTTTCTTCCGAATAGCATAGGAGTATTAGAAATGGCGAAAAAACAAAAAACGAATGCAGTTCGATTATTGGAACAGCAAAAAATAGATTTTGAACTAATTGAATATGAATTGTCTGGTGACAAAGTGGACGGGGTGACTGTAGCAAACAAAATTGGCTACCCCGTTTTTGTTGTATATAAAACACTACTCGTGACAGCTGGTACAGGGAAATATTATGTGTGCATTATCCCGGTTGACAATGAACTGAATTTAAAAGCAGCTGCTAAGGTGGTAGGAGAGAAAAAAGTAGAGTTGCTTCCCCTAAAGGATTTGCTTCCAACTACGGGATACATACGCGGTGGATGTTCCCCAATCGGGATGAAAAAACTATTCCCAACAGTAGTGGATGCAAGTGCAGAAAAGAATGATTTTATCATCGTGAGTGGTGGGAAAATAGGTCTGCAAGTGAAGTTAACATTAGTAGATTTACTGAAAATAACGAAAGGCAAAGTTGCGGAGATTAGTAGAGCGGAAAATGAGTAGCAGTATCATTACCATTACAGTCAGAATAGGGATGGTTCTTTAATTAGAGAGAAGGAAGCTTATGAGGAAAGAATTTGTTTGGCGGTGGACTTTTTTTATTTGTGGAATTTTTTTTATGTCTCTCGGTATTTCCATGACGATTAAAGGGCAACGTTTTGGGATAAGTCCATGGGATGTATTGCATGTTGGTCTTCATAAGCATTTAGGATTGTCGATTGGAACATGGTCTATTTTAATGGGAGTTATAATAGTTATTGCAACAATGATTGGCACAAAAAGTTGGCCACAATTAGGAACATGGCTGAATATAGTTGTCATTGGTTCATTTATTGATATATTCAATTGGCTTATCCCAGATATTACGAGCTTTGCCGGTCAGCTTATTATTTTTGTCGGAGGAGTACTTGTTATCGCAATTGGGGTTGGTGTGTATGTTTCGCCAAATGTAGGAGCGGGACCTCGTGATTCGCTGATGTTACTTATTATGAAAAAGGTAGGATGGAGCATTCGAACAGTTCGGACTGGTATTGAGTTATTTGTTGCAGTTGCTGGATGGTTACTCGGTGGTCCAGTCGGAATAGGTACGGTTGCACTAGCTCTATTTACTGGTTCTCTCATTCAATATACACTGCCATTATCTCAAAAACTGTTATTCAATATAAGCGGTTATTCATTTTTTTATACAAAAAGTACGGAAGATCAGGAATGATTTTTGGTGCTTTTTTTCATCTTTTTCAATTCGTTCGCATATAGTATCCATGGAACGAAGAGATTGAAAGGGTGATAATTTGGGCGGGACAGTTACGCATTATATGGGGAAATCATATACGGGCCAAGGTGTGAAAAACTTTTATAAAGAACTAATTCATGAAGCGAAAAAAGTATATTTCTTTAAAGGACCGACTTCTTATCGACTAACAGAAGTGTTGAAAGAAATAGGATATGCTGCGATTCGGAGAGGTAAAAATATGGAATGGTTTTATGATCCATTGCATGAAGAAGTGTTAGAAGCAGTATATATTACCGATTCGAAAACGCTTTATTTACACACAGATGCTGTTGACCCGATTTATTATGGGGCTGGTCATATATGGGTTCCGTATTATGAATCGTATGACGATAGGAAACTTCACGATTTAGCTCCTTTAATACGTGATAAACAAATTGCAAATGAAGTTTGGCTAACAAAAGGGCTACAAACATTATCAAGAGCAAAAGTTATCCATGATGAATGGGAACAACTGATACAACCAGCAATTAATTGGGATGGCATTAATGAGTTGTTAGAGACAACCAAAAAGAAATGCATTGGCAATGTGCAACTTCAAAAGAAGCCGGGTGTGACGCATCGCTTAATGGGATCTCTTACTCCAACAGGTGCTCAAGATACACTAAAATCCATTTCGAAAAACTTGAAATCTAGATTATATATAAAAGGATTACCTGGAAGTGGAAAATCTTCCTTTATGAAAAAGTTCGGGGAAGCGGTAAAGCAACAAGGGTTAGACATTCGTTTCATTTGGTGCGGGTTAGACGCAAATAGTGTGGATGGCATAGTCGTTCCAGAATTACAATTATGTATGATAGACGCAACAAGTCCACATATATATGACCCGGAACGCGAAGGAGACGAGATAGTCGATTTCTTACCGCATATCAATCAAGAATTACTAGACGAAGAAAAGATTGTAGAAGTGAGAAAACGTTATGCAAATGAAATGGAACTTGCCCAAGATTATATTTCTACGTATGCAGCTGAATCTAAAGTAATTAGAATGCTCTATGATTCTACAATAGATGAAGAGAAATGGACAACTTTCCAAAATGACATAATTGCAACAATTGAGTGAGCAGGGTTATCATCCTGCTTATTTTTTTGTCGTATTTTTCAGGGAACATGTTAAACTATAGAAGACTATTTCGCTTGAAAGGAAGATGACCTTGTCAAACGTATTAAATAACTTCTTAACAGAAAACTTAGATGCACTAAAAAATCAAGGCCTATACAATGAAATCGATTCAGTAGAAGGTCCGAACGGTGCGAAGATAAATGTTCGAGGCTCTGAGCTGATTAACTTATCTTCTAATAACTATTTAGGGCTTGCAACTAATCCGGCGCTTAAGCAAATTGCAAAAGACGCGGTGGACAAGTATGGTGTGGGAGCAGGAGCAGTTCGTACGATTAACGGAACGCTAGATCTTCACGATAAACTAGAGCAAAAACTAGCAGAATTTAAAGGAACAGAAGCTGCTATTTCTTATCAATCCGGCTTCAACTGTAATATGGCAGCAATCTCAGCGGTAATGGATAAAAACGATGCAATTTTATCGGACCAATTAAACCACGCTTCCATTATCGACGGTTGCCGACTTTCCAAAGCAAAAATCATTCCATTTAATCACTCCGATATGGAAGATTTACGCGCAAAAGCAAAACAAGCAACAGAATCGGGCCAATACAATAAAGTAATGGTTATCACAGACGGGGTATTCTCAATGGACGGTGACATTGCGAAACTTCCAGAAATCGTAGAAATCGCAAAGGAATTCGACCTTATTACGTATGTGGATGACGCACACGGTTCAGGTGTTACTGGTAAAGGAAAAGGAACAGTAAAACATTTTGGCCTAGAAAAAGAAATCGACTTCCAAATCGGAACATTATCGAAAGCAATCGGTGTCGTAGGTGGATACGTTGCCGGGAAAAAGAACTTAATCGACTGGCTAAAAGTTCGTTCACGTCCATTCTTATTCTCAACAGCACTACCACCAGGTGACGTAGCTGCTATTACAGCTGCCGTTCAAATGATCATTGACTCAACAGAGCTTCATGATAAACTTTGGGAAAATGGAGACTATTTGAAAGCTGGCTTATCAAAACTAGGTTTTGACATTGGTGCATCCGAAACACCAATCACTCCATGTATCATCGGAGACGAAAAACTAACACAAGAATTCTCCAAACGACTATTCGAAGAAGGCGTCTACGCAAAATCCATCGTCTTCCCAACCGTACCAAAAGGCACAGGTCGCGTTCGCAACATGCCAACAGCAGCTCATACGAAAGAAATGCTGGATGATGCACTTGCGATTTATGAAAAAGTTGGGAAAGAGCTTGGGGTAATTAAATAATATTTAAGGGCAACTCTTATGGGTTGCTCTTTATAATTTCTCTGTATTTTATTAAGAAGGATAATATTTCGTACTATCGAAAGATTAATAGAGTAAATTGTAGAGGTGGGAAGCGCTTGGACAAAGAAAGTATTATCAAAGAAAAAAGGAATTTAGTACATTGGGTTCTATCTTTAAAGAATATCTCAAATGACTTGTGGCTGGAACCATTTCGAGAAGGATCTTGGGCTATAGCAGATGTAATTTCCCATTTTATTTCATGGGACAAATTTATAATTAATAATAGGGTGTCATATTTACTGAGAGATGAATGTTTCCCAAACGTTACTGTAGATGTGGAGTTTATTAATAAAGAGGCATCAAAATATGCTAGATCGGGAATATTGAAAGATGATCTTATAAATGAGTTTATCTCTGTACGAGAAGAACTCCTGAGCCTCCTTGATATAATTCCGAAAGAAAAGTTCTATCAAGCTCTTCTAGGGAGAGGTAATACAACACTAAGTGAGTATTTTGAGGGATTGATAGAACATGATTTGAAACATAGAGAACAAATTGATTTGCATATAAGCAATTATTAATTATAGGATTAGTTTCTTATTTAGACGAAAAAAGCAGCCAAATATCGGCTGCTTTTCTTTACGAAAAATCTCTTTCTATATGTTGAAACGAATAAACAAGATTAAACTTCTGAATACCCTTCGCACTCTCTACACTAGCACCTGCTTCTCTCCGAAATGACTCCAAGTCTCCTTGTTCTTTTGCAATTATCGCTTCAATCGCATATGGCATCCAACCAGACGGTAAGGTCGCTTTTAATGTTCGCGCTTCATCATAATTCCCTTGCAAAGCTTCAGCGTATGCAATGTAATATGTGCGTAGTGGCTCTTTGCTAATTTGTCTAGCAAGTGTATCGAATAAAGAAACATCGTTTTCATATAGGGCCAAATTCGTTTTATACACTTCTTGCATATATGGTTGTTTGTATTTGCTCAAGATTTCATTAATTACTTGAATAATGATTTCACGATCGCCCGCTTTTATTGCAAGTGCATAAGCAAAAAGTGATTTCCTTTTATTTTCCTCTAAATAGCGTTCGATCCTTTTGAGATTATTGGATTTATACATAATATACATTTGGGGAACAACTAATAAAAGAATATACAAGACAACAATACTCAAATAAATAATCCAGAAGGATAATTCTAAAAAGCTCATCACAACTGTTAATGCCATACCTAGTAAAATAATCAAAACATAACGCAGAATTTTCATGGTTACCTCGTTTTCCTTTTATTATAGCAAATCCTTATATAAATCTCTTATTGTATTTTCTAAAAGAACAGCATATAATAGAAAAAAATAAACGCTATTAAAACAAGGTTCTTAAGTTAAAAGTGTTCTTTCCAAAAATACAATTGTTTTCGAGAGGGAGTAGACAGCATGAAGAAAATCATGGTCACCGGGGCTTTAGGCCAAATTGGTTCAGAATTAATAACGAAACTTCGCGCCGAATATGGTGCTGATAATGTACTGGCAACAGATATAAGAGAAGTGTCTTCGGAAGTAACGAAAGGCGGTCCTTTCCAAATTCTTGATGTAACGGACGGAGAGAAGATGCATCAAATCGCCAAGAACTTTGGAGCAGATACGATCATGCATATGGCTGCACTATTATCAGCAACAGCGGAAGCAAAACCGTTATTTGCATGGAATTTGAATATGGGTGGACTTATGAACGCGCTAGAAACTGCTCGTGATTTAAATATGCAATTTTTTACACCAAGCTCGATTGGAGCATTTGGACCTTCTACTCCTAAACAAAACACACCTCAAGACACACTTCAACGCCCGACGACTATGTACGGCGTAAACAAAGTGTCAGGAGAATTATTATGTGATTACTACTTCCATAAATTTGGATTAGATACTCGTGGTGTACGTTTCCCAGGTTTGATTTCAAACGAGACATTACCTGGTGGAGGAACGACTGATTATGCGGTTGATATTTATTACAAAGCGTTAGCAGAAGGGAAGTATACTTCGTATATTGCGGAAGGAACATACATGGATATGATGTATATGCCGGATGCGCTGCAAGCGATTGTGGACTTGATGGAAGCGGATGCTTCGAAGTTAATTCACCGCAATGCCTTTAATGTAACGGCAATGAGTTTTGAACCTGCGCAAATTGCTGCATCTATTAAAAAAGTGATTCCAACATTTACAATGGATTACGATGTGGATCCTGTCCGCCAAGCGATAGCAGATAGTTGGCCGGATGCTATTGATGCTACTGATGCCAAAAATGAGTGGGGCTTTACTTATAAATACGATCTAGATGCAATGACGAAAGATATGCTTGAAAAGCTAGCAACTAAAAAAACAGCGGACTCCTTATAAAAGGGTTCGCTGTTTTTATTTTATTAGAATAAAATATGTGCTGCTGCTGCGATAATTGGGAATGAAATAAGTGTACGCAGTAAGAAAATAACGACTAAATCTTTAAAATTAACCGGAATTTTCGAACCAAGTAACAGCCCACCAACTTCAGACATATAAATAAGCTGCGTTACAGACATAGTGGCGATAAAGAATAACGTAACCTCTGATTCAATGCCTCCAGTTAGCAGCGTAGGAAGGAACATATCCGCAAATCCTACAACCATTGTTTGAGCTGCTTCTGCTGCTTCTGGAATACCAAATAGCATTAATAATGGTTCAAATGGTTTTCCTAAAATAGTGAAAATAGGCGTGAACTCTGCAAGCATAAGTGCGACCGTACCAAATGCAAGTACAACTGGTGCAACACCGATATATAAGTCAATCACATTTTTAATGCCATCTGAGAAGAATTTCTTGATCGAGCGGTTGTCATTCGCTTTGACAAGAGCATTTTCTAAACCGTGTGTAAAAGCGTTATAGCCTTCAGGGAAATCTTCCGCTTTTAAGTCAAGTGGCCGACCATCTATATGCTCATCTGGCTTACCTTTCAATGGATAAATACGAGGCATGATGAACGCTAACACAAGACCGCAGAGTAAAACTGTAAAATAAAATGGCAAGAAATAATTGGAAAGACCAACCTCATCAAGCACAACAATACAAAATGTAATGGATACTACGGAAAAAGTAGAACCAATAATAGCCGCTTCTTTTTTCGTATAGTATCCTTCTTCATATTGTCTGGCTGTTAGTAAAACTCCGATTGTACCGTCACCAACCCAAGAAGTCAGTGCATCTACTGCAGAGCGTCCAGGTAACTTGAATAGTGGGCGCATTATTTTTACCGCCATTGTACCGAAAAACTCCAGTAATCCAAAGTTCAATAAAAACGGCAATAACAACCCGGCAAATAAGAAAATAGTGAATAGGAAGGATACTAAGCCGTCTGGGCTAAGTAACATTCCACCCGTATTTTCATTCCAAATCGCTTCAGGACCAACTTGGAAGATGATTAATACTGCAAACACAGCACCAACTACACGAGTAGTCGTCCAAAATAGTGATACTTTAAATAATTGGTTAATAAAGGTGTTTTGTCTTGGTAAAAACAGAAACACAATTGATCCAATTGCCGCGATCCAAATCATCACAAGTGCAATCCATTGAACGAATGGAGCGATTGCGGTAGATAATAGATTAGAAAATAGGGCAATAGGAATTTTAAAACCTTCCGAAGTAGGAAGGGGGATCATAAATAATATAACTCCCGCAATTGATGGAAGCAGGAATAAAAGCCATGTAGATAGCGAGAACTTTTTCAAGTTTATAGACCAACTTTCTATGAATGAATATTTATGCGTGGTTTCAAATCATTTATACATATTAATTCATTTACATAGATAAGTCTATACGATTGAGGGATGTTCTATTATTCGAAATCTTTGTTGAAATCGTACGTGTAGAAACGCTCGAAATGGAGCCAATTTTCTGCTTCTGGTTCACCATCAGCTAGGCGTTTATCCATTTCTTCTAGCATCCATGCAGTTTGCGATATATGTGCGCGCATCGAGCCCATTTTTTCTTCGCGTGATTCTTTAATATCATGAAGCACATCCGGCTCTCCAAGAACCGATTTAGAATCGTTGGAGAATGCGAGTGCGTAAATAGTAGGGCGAGCCTCTTCTGGCATGCGGCGAATGGCACGAATGACTGCGCGTCCAGTCGCATCATGGTCAGGGTGAACTGCGTAGTTCGGATAGAAAGTTATGACAAGGGATGGATTCGTATCAGCGATTAGGTTTTCCATCATTTCAATCATCTTTTCATCATCTTCGAATTCCACCGTTTTGTCACGCAGTCCCATCATTCGAAGATCCGTAACGCCCATTGCTTTAGCTGAAGCGAGTAATTCTTCTTTTCGAATTTGTGGAAGTGTTTCGCGTGTTGCAAAAGGAGGGTTTCCTAAGTTTCTTCCCATTTCGCCTAAAGTTAGGCACGCATATGTAACCGGAATTCCTTGTTTTACGTACGTTGCAATCGTACCGGAAACACCGAAAGCTTCGTCATCTGGGTGAGGGAATACAACAAGTACATGTCGTTCCATTGGTAAAGTCATTTGTTCGTCCTCCTTAATAAGTGAATGGTGTTTTACTAATTTGTAATGCTACTGCAAGTTTTCCGCTTTGGTCATGTCCTGCCATTAGTAAACGGTCATGTTCATCTAATTCGAAATGGGTAATGCCTTGTGCGTATACCCAACCATGCGGTAATTTCAGTCCAACACGATGTGGTGCTTCGCCCGCTACTTTTCCAAGTTCATATCGAAGCATCACATTGCGGATAAAAGCTCCTGCATTGAAAACTTTTTCATCGAAATGGGAAGCATATGCACCATTCGTCGTTTCTAGATGTATGTATACATCTTCATTTGCAAATTTATTCAAAAGTGCTTGTAATTGTTCGACATTAACAAGTTCCATTTTTGTTGCCTCCTAACATACTGTCTTTTATAAGTATAATGAAAATAAGTTTTGGAAGCGAATGATTGAGATGAAAAAACTCGTAAAGCCGGCGTGACTTTACGAGTAGAAGTTGTTTTAGACAGTTGTTGTTGTAATTTCTGGTGCACCAAACTTACCTTTTGCACCATGTAGTACAGGTCCTACATATTGGTTAAGTTTCCAACCATGTGCGATCGCAGCGGAAACGAATTCTTTTGCTTCGAGTACGGAATCTGCAACCGTCAATCCGTTTGCTAAGTTAGCAGTAATGGCAGCTGCGAAAGTACAGCCAGCCCCGTGATTATAAGTAGTATCTGTTTTATCTGTTTCTAGTAGCGTATGCGTTTTACCATCGTAGAAAAGGTCTACTGCTTTTTCATGCGCCAATTGTTTGCCACCTTTGATAACTACGTTTTTCGCACCAAGTTCATGAATCTTCTCAGCGGCTGCTTTCATATCTTCAATCGTTTTGAGTAGCCCTAAACCTGATAGTTGTCCCGCTTCAAAGAGATTTGGAGTAACAACTAAAGCGCGTGGAAGTAGATTTGTAATCATTGCATCCACTGTACCTGGATTTAATACTTCATCTTCGCCTTTACAAACCATTACAGGGTCGATTACAACACTTTCAACTCCTGACGCTTCAATAATACTTCCAGCTGTTTCGATAATTTCTTCTGTACTCAACATACCTGTTTTAATCGCATCGACATTTGTCGACAAAGCAGTTTTTGCTTGTCGTTTAATCTCATCTACTGGTAAAGAGAAGACACCGTGGCTCCAACCGTTATCGGGATCCATTGTAGCAACAACCGTTAGAACATTCATACCATATGTACCGTGCTCTTGGAATGTTTTCAAATCTGCTTGTATACCAGCTCCGCCTGAAGTGTCAGAACCTGCAATTGTTAGTGTTTTTTTAATCGACATTTTAGCGTTTCCCCTTTTGAAAAATAGTTAATTTTATTTATTATATCAGACAATAGTCGAAACTTACATTATGGAAGTTTGGGTGCAGTTGATAATTTAATTAGAATGAAAATGAAAACAGCAGTTACGACAAAGGTAATCACGGAACCGAATATAATATCATTGATAAATAATGAAATTGCTAAAAAGAGAAGAAAGCCAATAAATAGAAGCATGCCCAATGTAAAACAGCCGAGTCCAAAGTTTTTAGCAGAATTGGAAACTTCATTCGTACTAGCAGCTTTTTCAATTTTTTTTAGTTTCTCCCGATAATGTAAATCAGCCATACACATTTCCCCTTTTTTTTAGCTTAACAGATATAGAATAGTTGTGAAACGGGTAATTTTTTTGTACTGTTAACGTAGTAGATTAAGAGGAAAAGAGGGATGAAATGCGAAAAGATGACAAAATTCGAGAAATGGAAAAATTACTAGGAGAATTGAAAGCGCAAAAAAACGAAACAACTGCCACAATTGCAGAGTATCCTGCAAGAAGAGGATTTAGTTTTCGAAAACTAACACGACCTTTTTTCGGACTAAAAGCAAAAGTCCTTCTTGTAATTGGAATTATTCTTTTTCTATTAATAGCTGCACTACCATTTGCCGCCTACTGGGTCATTCAAGGTAGTACGTTTACAGAAAGCAAAGGTTCTTTTGTCGAACGAGTTCAGGCGTTAAATGAACTGTCGACTGCAGAAGCCTATACAAAAGTAATTATCGAAAGACAAGATAATCAATTATTCGGCAAAGAAATCGGCATAAACTTACCAGGGACCAAAAGACAGCTTCTCGTTGTTGTGCCAGGTACTGTTCGGGCTGGAATAGATTTTTCACAAGTGACCGAATCCGATATAAAAGTAGATGAAGAAAATAAGACAGCGACCCTTAGGTTACCAATGCCAGAATTTCTAGGTGAACCGGAAATTTTCTTCGACCAAGTAGAAGTATTTTCATATGAAGGATTATTTCGTGAAAAAGCGGATATAAAAGAAGGATATGAGATAGCAGAAACGGCAAAAAAAATGATGATCGAGGAAACAAGGGGACAAGGTATTTTGCAGTTAGCGGAAGAAAATGCGGCGAAATCAGTGAAAGAAATGTTTCAATTAGTAGATTACGATGTAAAAGTGGAGTTTAAGGAGTGACCTATAGTGCCGAACTGGAAAGAAATAATAAACGAAGAACGAGAAAAGCCATACTTTTTGGAGCTACAAGCTTTTTTGGATAAAGAATATGCTGAACAGACGATTTATCCTGCAAGACCGGATATAGGTAGTGCTTTTCGTGAAACGCCTTTTGACGAAGTGAAGGTAGTCATTTTAGGGCAAGATCCATATCACGGGGAAGGTCAAGCCCATGGAATGAGTTTTTCGGTGAAGCCAGGTGTTCGGGTGCCACCAAGTTTACGCAATATGTTGAAGGAGCTTGCCGATGATTTAGGTTGTCCAGTTCCTTCGAATGGTTATTTATTGAAATGGGCCAAGCAAGGGGTTTTATTGCTGAATACAGTGATGACCGTTCGAGCAGGGCAAGCTAATTCGCATAAAGGAATGGGCTGGGAAACGTTTACAGATGAAATGATCAAGCGATTATCTGAAAGAGAAAAGCCGATTATTTTTGTACTGTGGGGAAGACCTGCACAAATGAAGAAAAAGCTTATTGATACGAAGAAACACGTAATTTTAGAAGCCGTACATCCAAGTCCACTAAGTGCACATCGAGGATTTTGGGGCAGTAAACCATATTCGAAAATAAATGCGCAACTTGAAGCTTGGGGAGAGAAGCCAATCGATTTTTGCCTATAGCTATGCTATTATATGGAATGGGAAGAGGGTGAGTCCATTGGCTGTAAACTGTTTTAAATGCCGCCACTTTTTTACTACTTGGGATGCCCGTCATCCACGTGGATGCAGAGCATACGGATTTAAAACGAAAGAGCTCCCATCCGTATTAGTAAAGCGTACCTCTGGCATGGACTGCTTGAAATTTGAACGAAAGCAAGAAGAGGGGCAAAGATGATGATTTCGACTGAACATATTATTATGCAAATAGATAAACAACTCGGGCAAGCAAAAGGGACTGGCAATGAACAATCAAAAAGAGAAGCACTTGCTGCGATACGCGCATTATGCGATTTAGCTTTAGAATCAGTAGCAACATCGCAAACAGCCCCAGTTGTCCAAGCAGTATCTGTAGCACCGACTATACAACAGCCAGTCGCATTAAAAGAAGACGATGCAAACGGAGAGTCATTATTTGATTTCTAAATAGAAAGATAGAAAGTAGGAATGATTGTGAAATTATTTATCATTGCAGGGGCTATCAATGGGTTTCTGGCGGTAGCATTAGGAGCTTTCGGCGCACATGCTTTAAAAGAGAAGCTTTCTGAAAAGTATTTAGCCATTTGGGAAACAGCTGTTCAATATCAAATGTTTCATGCGCTTGCTTTAATAGCAGTGGGTATTTTGATGAGTAGCAAGTTATTGGGACCAGTTTCCACATTGAATACGGCTGGATCTTTAATTTTAGCGGGGATTATTTTATTTTCCGGAAGTTTGTATGTATTAAGTTTGACGGGTGTAGGTGTATTAGGGGCAATTACTCCAATTGGCGGCGTTGCATTTTTAGTCGGCTGGGTTATGATAATCATTGCCGCAGCGAAGTTTGCTAGTTAATAAACTGAATCGTAATAGTAACAACAAAGAGACTTATCCTCTAAACTCGGATAAGTCTCTTTGTTTATAAATTATAGTTAATTTCTTCATCGAACGTTACATAGTCCAGATAAATCATGAGCATTAAGTATCTTTTCCCGCTTGGATCACTAATGATGACGTGGTCGCGACCTGCTGCTTCTACATAGCCTTTAATCACTTTTGCATTCCATTCTTTGTTATTCTCAAATGTAAAATAGAATGTACCAAGTTTTCCTCTGTTCAACCTTAAAATATTTTCGATATAAGACTCTTCTTGACGTGGTGTAACTGGTAATTGCACATTAGGAGGGGTCATTTGTTGCTGTTGTTGTTGTGGAGGAAAAGCTCCAGGATACCAATAATATTGAACCATTCATACATCCTTTCTGGAAATGGAATTACACACTTGGGCAATCGGCAATGGTAGGAGAATAAAAACAATGTGCTTTAAAACGTCCTGTGTTCCACTGGTTATACCACTGAGGAGGACAATCGCCGCCAGGATCAAAAAACCATAATGAGCGTTCGCCGGGACTAAAACGTTCCCCATTAATAACGCGTCTTGCTAAATTTCTGTCAACATCGCGTGCTCTTTGATAAAAATACGATTTGGTTGTTGCCTCAAAACCACCTGGTCTTTGGAATACCATCTCCTCTAGATTACGTATATTACGAAAATCTAAGCAATCGGCAAGAACCCGGTTCACTCCAACATTCCCAACCAACAGCATGCCGAGTTGGCCATCACCCTCAGCTTCCGCACGCATTAGCCTTGCTAGTAAATCTAGTTGCTTTGAAGTGGACTTAACTACTGCCAATGCATCACCTCCTATATATACACTATGTTCGAGATCAAGAAATGATACATAGTGATATTCAGAATGTTACAGAATTGTTACTGGTGCCTGGCACCAGTAACAATTCTGTAACAAAAAAGTAGAGGATGGAAACTGTTATAGTTTCCGTCCTCTACTTGTAATGTTCTTCTTTATTTGACGTTCACACTTTATGAATTAGATATTGAAAAATTCTCCGCGTTTTTCACTTGCAAGGATTGTCCCGATGAAGAACGAACCGAATTCTGCATAGCGTGCGCTTACTTCGTCAAAGCGCATTTCATATACTAACTTTTTAAATTGAAGCACGTCATCTGAGAATAATGTTACGCCCCATTCGAAATCGTCGAATCCGACAGAGCCGGAAATGATTTGTTTTACTTTCCCAGCGTAGCCGCGCCCGATTTTTCCGTGGCTTGCCATAAGTGCACGACGGTCTTCCATCGATAGCATATACCAGTTATCATCGCCGTTACGACGCTTGTCCATTGGGTAGAAGCAAATGTATTGGGAACGTTGAAGTTCTGGATACAAACGAGCGCGTACATGTGGGTTTTGGTATGGATCTTCTGTCGATTCACCAGCTAAGTAGTTAGACAATTCTACAACGGATACGTAAGAATACGCAGGAATTGTAAAGTCTGCAATCGTTAATTTATTGAATTTCGCTTCAATTTCTTGAAGTTCATCTATTGTTGGACGTAAAGTCATTAGCATGAAATCTGCTTTTTGACCTACAATTGTGTAAAAAGCATGTGCGCCAGTTTTTGCGTCATCTGCTTGTTGAAGTTCGTCTAAAAATGCCACAAATTCATCTGTTGCTTGTTTGCGAAGTTCCGGGTCCACCTGTTTCCATGACGCCCAGTCCATTTGGCGAAAATCATGTAGAACGTACCATCCGTCTAATGTAATTGCTGCTTCATTCATTTTATCAGACACTCCTTTTATATAAGAAATTTGCATCTTAAGTGTATCACAAGAAATGATTCTAATCTCGTAATGACGTCGAAATGACATGACAATATGTGACAAAGTCGTGTATGCTTGAACTAATGAAAACAGTAGCGCAAGCGTGAGATTAAGGAGTAAGCAACATGTCACAAATAGAAACGTTATTACAGCAAAAAGTTTGGCGATTTTGGGATCAATCACTAAGTGGAAAAAGCCGCTCTGCATTGGAATCCTTTGCAGCGGACGATCTTCTTTGCCATTTAGTTGGACAAGGTTTGTCACCAGCAACTGTTCGAACATGGGTACATGACCAGACTGTCGTATTAGGCATTCAGGATCATCGGTTACCATTTGTAGAAGACGCGCAAGATTTTTTACGTACTCAAGGGTATATACCAATTGTACGTAATTCAGGAGGTCTGGCTGTTGTATTGGATGATGGGGTGCTAAATATTTCAATCGTTTTATCTGAAAAAGAGCAACCGGTTGATATTGACACAGGTTATGAAGTGATGCTTGCTTTTATCCAACTCCTATTTCCAGAAGCAGAAGGAAAAATAGAAGCTTATGAAATTGTCGGATCCTATTGTCCAGGTTCATATGATTTAAGTATAAATGGGAAGAAATTTGCGGGTATTTCACAGCGTAGACTTCGACAAGGGATTGCCGTGCAAGTGTACTTATGTGTAGAAGGTAGTGGAAGTGAACGCGCAGACTTGATACGCGAGTTTTATGAAATCGGCGTGCAAGGGGAAGAAACAAAATTCAACTACCCTGTCATAAAACCAGAAGTAATGGCTTCGTTAAATGAATTGCTGAATGCATCCTTTACAGTGCAGGATATCGTCATTCGAATCCAACAATTATTGCAACAGCTATCTACCAAAATAGCATCGCAAGCTGTTACGCAGGATGAAATGGAGCTATATCAGTTTTATTTATTGCGCGTTGTCGAACGAAACAAAAAGATGCTTACGAAAGAATAGAAAAAACCACCAACTTTAAATTGTTGGTGGCTCTTTTGAAACAAGGTTTCCGTTCTTTTCCATTTGGAAAACAGGTACTGCAGGTAATTCTTCATCATTCAATGTAACAAGGCGTCGTGCGCGGTTCATAATTTGTACAAACTGCTCGTAATCTTGTTTAATCGCGGCATTTTCTTTTTCCAATTTGGCAAGTTCACTTTCTAGTTTACGAATTTTCTCGTTTGATATAGAAGCTAAATGACGATATCTTGAAATATCTGAGTCGCTATGTTGTAATCGAACAAGATATGCAATAATAATATCAATAGATAAAGCAGAAACTGGAACGGATGCCGTACGTTCGCCTTCTTCTTGAGGTTTCGCAAGGTAAATGCCGTTTCCTCTTCTTCTATAATCTTTTCCTAAAATACGTAGCTTTTCTTTTCGTTCTTTTTTCGCTTCTTTTAATTCTGTTTCATACTGATGACGTACAACTGCGTTCCAGCGGAATCCACATGCAGCCGCAGTTCGGTTTAATTCGTCACCTGCTTCTTCAAATGCATTTAGTTGCGTACTTCCTTCTCGGACGTGTCGTAACACCATCTCTGCTAACATTTCATCATTTTCTGTCATCCATGCGTCTTGTCTTATTTTTACCATTTTGGTCCTCCTACCATCTTCATAGTTTCGTTACTCTATTAACATCATGGACAACATAGCGCTCTTTTATTCACGTAAAATACACTTGATAGCAATATATGTTTTAAGATACAATGGCCTGTAGACTATTATCATAAAGAGAAAGGGTTGTGGACAAATGGCAAACCATTTTCGAGTTTGCGATGAGTGTCAGGCCGTCAATTTAAAAACATTAATTCCAAAGTTAAAAACAATAGATCCAGAAGCAGAAATTGAAATTAAAGAATGTCAATCTTACTGCGGACCAGGACGTAAAAAGACATTCGCATTTGTCAATAATCGCCCAGTTGCTGCTTTAACAGAAGACGAATTAATGGAAAAAGTACGCGCCAAACTAGAAGACTAGACATCAACAAGCAGAACTTTTACCGCCTTACAATGAGCGGTTTTTTTCTTTATAATGTAAGGTAAATAACATCTAAGACACGGAGGTGGACAAATGAGCTATGCAACGCAGAAATTAGCAGAAGAGAAAGTGTTTAAAGACCCGGTTCATCGATATATCCATGTTCGAGATCAAGTAATTTGGGATGTCATCGGCTCGAAGGAATTTCAACGGCTTCGTCGCATTAAACAACTTGGAACTACATATCTAGTTTTTCATGGTGCAGAACATAGTCGTTTTAGTCACTCTCTAGGAGTTTATGAAATCGTTCGTCGCATTGTGGATGATAGTTTTGACGGTCGACCAGAGTGGGATGCTTCCGAAAGGCTATTAGTTTTATGTGCAGCACTATTACATGATTTAGGACATGGGCCATTTTCGCATGCATTTGAAAATGTGTTTAATCTAGATCATGAAGAATTTACGAGGAAAATATTACTTGGGGAAACTGAAGTAAATGAAATATTAAAAAGAGTAGGCAACGATTTCCCACAAAAAGTAGCGGATGTTATTGCAAAAACATATGTAAACAAACAAGTTGTTAGTTTAATATCTAGTCAGATTGACGCAGACCGCATGGATTATTTACAGCGAGATGCGTATTTTACAGGGGTAAGCTACGGTCATTTTGATATGGAGCGAATCCTACGTGTGATGCGCCCTCGTGAAGACCAAATTGTTATTAAATCGAGCGGCATGCATGCAGTGGAAGACTACATCATGAGTCGATATCAAATGTACTGGCAAGTGTATTTCCATCCCGTTTCGAGAAGTGCCGAAGTGATTTTAACGAAGATTTTACATCGAGCAAAAGCTTTAAGTAAAAACGGCTATGATTTTGCGCAGAAACCAACTCATTTCCAAGGATTTTTTGATGGCACGTTTACATTAAATGAGTATTTGGCTTTAGACGAAGGAGTTTTATTGACGTATTTCCAACTTTGGGTAACGGAGAAAGACCCTATTTTAGCTGATTTGAGTTACCGTTTTGTCAATCGTAAGCTATTTCAATATATCGAATTTGACTTAGCAAAAGATTATACAAAGATGAAAGAGTTGGAGTTGCTATTTAAAAAAGCGGGTATAGATCCAGAATACTATTTAGTGTTTGATTCGTCATCGGACTTACCTTACGATTTCTATCGACCTGGAGAAGAAGGAGAACGTATTCCTATCCATTTACAAATGCCTTCTGGTGAAATCAGAGAACTTTCCCGTGAATCGGAAGTAGTAGAAGCTATTTCAGGAAAACGTCGAACGGATCATAAATTATATTTTCCAGAAGACTTTTTAACAGAAGACGGCAAGAAAAAAGCATTGAAAAAACAAATATTAGATCTCTTGAAATAAAGGTGGGCTAAAATTGCTAGAAGAACATGCAAAAATTATACAATTTATCGGAGCAGCAGACGGCATAACTGGCAGAAAAAAGCTACAAAAAATGCTGTACATTGCTAAAAAGTTAGACTATCCATATAAAGAAAAATATGAGTTTCATGTATATGGTCCATATTCACATGAGCTCACATTGCGAGTGGAAGAGCTTTGCAATATGGGATTTTTACAGGAAGAGCGACAAGACAAAGGATCCTATGTGCAATACAAATATCAAATGACCAACGCAGGCGAGCATTTCACACAAATGGCGCAAGTAGAAGATGCTAGTCCAGCACTAGTGGAATGTATTGCCCAAATGAAAAACAAAAGTTCCCGCTTTCTGGAACTCGTTTCGACCCTATTATTTTTTGACCATCTTCCAAAAGAAGAACAAATCGAAAAACTGCATGCCGTAAAAGGAAAGTTAAATTTCACAGAAGAAGAAATAAACGAAGCATACGAATTTGTCATGAATTTAATGAACTTGAGGACTATCCACTAGGGTAGTTCTTTTTTGTAGAAGAATATTCCTAAAAGCGAGATAACACGCTGTGAACGCGACAAAACCGAAAAAAACACTTTGCCAAGGCAAAGTGCAATTTTCTTGATCTAATTATTTATCACTAAATAATTTCCCAGCAACACCATAATGATTTTTTGGCATGTCCTCGATAAACACGACAACATTTTCAACAGGTGCATTTACAGTTTCGGATACTGCAGCTGTTACTTTTTCAACTAAAGCTCTTTTTTGTTCTTCCGTACGACCTTCTAGCATTTTTACTGTTACGTATGGCATTTCGTTTCCTCCTTTAGTGAAATCTTCTGTATACTAGATATCATAACAGAACGGAGGGAATTTTCGAATGGCAAATGAAGAAAAACCAAAACAAAAAATAGGCTTCACCATTATAAAAAATGATCCAACTGATGGGCACAAAGGATTTGGGATCGGTTCACTATCACTAGAAAACGTGTCACCAGTTATTATCGACGTGGAAGAAGACATTGCAAGAATTGAAATTGGGGCGATGCATGCGAGAAGTGACACAGAAAGAGGCATCAAGTTTACGACGAACCGTGAAGATTCAGAAGGTGGAAAACCGTATTGGCTAGTTTGGGTGACAATTGATTATAAAGCAGAGGGACCATATTACGCAGGGGTTACAGCATGCGAAATGGTGGTCAATCGTGAAAAACGCCGCGGTTACAAATTACTTGCAGACCATGTAAATCGAATGGACAAATCAATGAAACGCCATATTATGGTAGATTTTATGGATGATCGTTCCAAAAATATTTTAAGCGATTTTTTACAAACGCATAACCGTGAAATGTGGGATCGTAGCGAGGAGCAGCTACATAATGACCTGCTTGTAACTTCCAATTAACAAGTCAATAATTTGGGATATTTACGTTATGAGGTTGAATTCAAACCGAAAAGACAGTACAATTTACTTAAAGCTTACTTCACAGTAATGCTAGGACACTTAGGAGTCGTAAGTAAGTTAAGAACATGCAATCATTGTGAAACCCAATCCTGTGAATGCATAATTTTGGCAGAACGCAACACTAAGAAAAAGCTTTCTGTTACCTTTTTTAGGTAATAGAAAGCTTTTTAATTTTGTTTTAATTGTCCTAAACTATCTTTTTTCACTCATTCACCAAAGAACGAAAACGGGAAAATGGACCATGGTGTTGTATCTTCACTATCAGATGCTTCAAAAGTTTGCTGTTTCAAAGTGGGATCTGTACATAATTTAGTTGGTACATCTTCCTCTTTTAAATAAACAAGTCTTTGTTTTTCACAAGCGGAAGTAGCAATACCACCTGTGTCAATATCTACAATAACTCCGCGCACGCCAGGAGGAGCGATAAATGGTTCGGATGGTAAACCTTGATGTGCTTTTTCCATAAATTCAATCCACACTTGCTTCGTTACTTGTCTTGCTTCTGCTTCACTCACATGCTTTCCTTGGTCATACCCGTTCCAAACACCTGCAGTCAATTGAGGGGAGAAGCCGATTAAATATTGATCGGAAATCGTCGTCCCTGATTTAGCTGCATATGGTCTCGTTTGTTTTGCACGTATACTAAGACCTGTTGCAGGAGAGTAATCATTAAAAGTAGGATCGAACATACCGGTTAATAAATGAGATAGCAAAAATGCATCTTGTTCAAGTAACACTTTCTTCTCTTTTCTTTTATCCTTCTCTAAATCATAAAGCACCTTGCCTTTATTATCCGTAATTTTCGTAATATAAGTTGGTTCTCTGAGGATTCCTTTTGCAGAAATCGCGTTATATGCTTTAGTCATGTCCAATAAAGAAGCTTCTGATGTTCCCAGCGCAGTTGCGGGTGTTTCATCGATGTCCATTTTAATATTAAAACGCTCGATCAGCTGTTCAAAAGGCTTATAGCCAATTTGTTCAAGCGTTTTTACAGCATATATATTATCGGAGATAGCAAGTGCTTGTGCCAGTGAAATAGGATGCTCGGCAAACTTATCATTGACATTTTTGGGCTCATATTCTTGCCGTCCATTGTCATAGGTAAAAATAGTTCGTTCACTTTTCATATAGGTGAGGGGAGTGAATCCATTTTCTAACGCTGAAGCAAATAGTAAAGGCTTGATAGTAGAACCTGGTTGTCTTTTTGCTTGCGTTACGCGATTAAATGGACTTTCACTAAAATTACGACCGCCGACCATTGCTGTTACATATCCAGTTTTTGGTTCAATGCTGACGAACCCAATTTGTAACTCATCTTCTGGCATCCACTTGTCAATGACCTCTTCTGCTGCTTGTTGATGACTTCTGTTCAAAGTGGTCTCGATGGTCCATCCACCTTCTTCGATTCTGCGTCCCTTTTTCTGAAGAATATTAGTTGCTTCTTTCCAAACTTCTTCTAAAAAGTAAGGAGCTACTTTTTTCTTCACAAGCGAATCTTCTGTTTTCAAAACATAATGCTCATCCACAGCCCGTTCTCGTTGATCGGCAGTGATAAATTGTTGGTTTTCCATTAATTTTAAAATAAGTTGTTGCCGGTTTACCGCTTTTTCTTCATCGACTAACGGGGAATAATAAGTTGGCCCTTTTGGAATACCCATCAATAGAGCCGATTCCGCAAGCGTTAAATCTTTTGCACTTTTTCCGAAATAATACCTGCTCGCCGCTTCCACACCATACATGCCATGGCCAAAATAAACCGTATTCAAAAATCCCTCGAGTAACTCATCTTTTTCATAAAAAATTTCCAACCGATAAGCATACAATGCTTCATTAATCTTCCGAGTCCAAGACTTTTCGAACGTTAAAAATAGATTTCTCGCATATTGTTGGGTAATCGTACTTGCCCCTTCTACTTTTCGCATTGCTTTAATATCCTTCAAAAGTGCAGAAGCAATTCGCGAATAATCAAACCCGTGATGCTCATAAAATTCCTGATCCTCTACTGCAATAATCGCCTGGGGAATAAATGGTGACATGTCTTCTAGTGAAACCCAGTAGCGCCTTTGATCTTCGAATCGATCCCCAATTACATTTCCTTGGTCATCTAGAAAGACAGAGGAAATAGGGACTTGAATAATAGGTGCACCAACGATTTGAGCATAAACTCGGAGGGTAACAAGTGCGCCAATTAAAGCAAAACTAGCCACGATACTTAATAAAAAAACTCTTTTCATGCGTTTAGATCGAGTGGCTTTTTTCCGATATTGTACACGCCCCATTAAATCTCCTCCGTCTCTTGTTGGATGTTTTTATTAGTATGAGAACAATAGATTCAAATTAAACGGAAAAAGAAAAAAGTATTGCACTTTTGTAAAAAAGCACTATACTTTCTTTGTATTATTTTTTTTGAGATAAAATATATACAAATAATATTGATAAGGGAGATAATTAGCGTTAAATTATAAATTATGAGGTATATTTAATATAGAAGTGAAAGAAATAAAGTATTATGAGGATGATGAAGTTGAAAAAGGCTTATAAAACAGAAATTCTCCTAGACTATAAACAAACTCAAAAAGTGAACCAAACAATTGGGGTTTGTCGTTATGTGTATAATCTTTATCTCTCCACTGCTCAGGAGCATTACGAAAAAACTGGTAAGCATCTTTCAGGTTATAATTTTTCAAAATGGTTGAATAATGTTCATACAATTCATAGGGACTTATGGATTAAAGACGTTTCAAGTAAAGCTGTAAAACAATCCATAATGAATGGGGACAGGGCATTTAAAAATTTTTTTAAAGGCTTAGCTAAGTTTCCACAATTTAGATCAAAGAAAAACCGTGATGTTAAAGCTTACTTTCCGAAAAATAACAAAACAGATTTAACTATTGAACGTCATCGGATTAAAATCCCAACAATTGGGTGGGTAAGATTAAAAGAATATGGTTATATTCCTACAGAATTAGATGTTTCCAGTTGTACGGTATCAAAAAAGGCTGGAAGATATTTTATTTCAGTCCTTGGAGAAATCGAGCAAAAAAATGAACATACTATAAACAATCACGATGGAATTGGAATTGATTTAGGAATAAAAGAATTTGCAACATGTAGTCATAATAAAACATTCCTAAATATTAACAAAGGACAAAATGTAAGGAAGCTAGAAAAGAGTTTAAAAAGACAACAAAAAAAGTTAAGTAGAAGTTATGAACAAAATAAAAATCGAAAGAGAGGTGAAATCTGCTATAAAAATAGGCAGAAGCAACTACTAGTTGTACAAAAACTGCGCGTTAGATTAGCGAATATTCGTAAGGAGTATATCCGATTTGTAGTTCAACAGTTGGTGAAAACCAAACCAACCTATATTGCTATTGAAAATTTATACATCAAAGGCATGATGAAAAATAGACATCTTTCAAAAGCGATTTCGCATCAGCTTTTCTATAATTTCAGAGAATGGCTTCTTAAAAAATGTATTCAACATAATATTGAATTACGTTTGGTAGATAGATGGTATCCATCTTCTAAATTGTGTTCTTCTTGTGGAACAAAGAAAACCCAACTGAGACTTTCAGAACGATTATTTAAGTGCGATTCTTGCCAACTGGAAATGGATAGAGATTTTAATGCTTGTATAAATATTAAATATGCAACGAATTATACAATATTAACTTAGTTAATCTATGTATATATAGGGTGGGCTACATCCGAATTTAAGCCTGTGAAGAACTAAAAAAACGATAGTAACGAGTAATTGGTGAATTCGGGTTCATTGAAGCAGGAAATTGTCTAGCGTAGTAAAATTATACATTTTACTATGTTTTTAGTAGCAGATAGATAGATGAGCGGATTTTGGTTTACAGAAAAACAAACCGAGAATTTTGGAATTACGATGAAGGTAAAACGTACACTTCATACGGAACAAACAGATTTTCAACTTTTAGAAATGGCAGAAACAGAAGAATGGGGTAATATGCTCTTTTTAGATGGCATGGTTATGACGTCTCAAAAAGATGAGTTCGTATACCACGAGATGGTTGCACATGTACCTTTGTTTACACATCCAAACCCTGAGAACGTATTAGTTGTTGGTGGAGGAGATGGCGGCGTAATTCGCGAAATTATGAAGCATCCAAAAGTAAAAAAAGCAACGCTTGTTGATATAGATGGAAAAGTTATCGAGTATTCGAAACAATATTTACCGGAAATTGCATGTGAATTAGAAAATCCACGTGTAGATGTACAAGTAGGCGACGGCTTTATGCATATTGCGGAGTCTGAAAACGAATACGATGTAATCATGGTAGATTCTACTGAGCCAGTAGGTCCTGCAGTAAACCTATTCACAAAAGGATTCTATGCTGGAATTTCAAAAGCTCTAAAAGAAGACGGGTTATTTGTTGCACAGTCGGACAACCCATGGTTCAAAGCGGATCTTATCCGACAAGTACAAAAAGACGTAAAAGAAATTTTCCCTATTACAAATATGTACTTAGCGAATATTCCTACGTACCCAAGTGGACTTTGGTGCTTTACGATTGGATCAAAAAAATACGATCCACTTCAAGTACCGGACGAGCAATTCCACGAAATCGACACAAAATATTACACAAAAGAGCTTCACAAAGCAGCATTCGTATTGCCTAAATTTGTGAAGGACTTAGCAGGAGAGTAAGCCAATGCGATTTGATGAAGCTTATTCAGGAAATGTATTTATTAAAAGCAAGCAAAATTACGAAGAAGCACAAGCCGTTATTTACGGCATGCCAATGGACTGGACAGTAAGCTATCGTCCAGGTTCCCGCTTCGGTCCGCAACGCATTCGTGAAGTTTCGATAGGTCTAGAGGAGTATAGTCCATATTTAGACCGCGAGCTTGATGAGGTAAATTATTTTGATGCAGGAGACATTCCGCTTCCTTTCGGAAATGCATCAAAAAGCTTAGATTTAATCGCAGGTTTCATTCGACAACTTATGCAAGACGGGAAAATTCCAGTCGGCATGGGCGGGGAGCATTTAGTGTCATGGCCGGTTATGAAAACAGTGGCGGACAACTATAAAGATCTAGCAATCATTCATATGGATGCGCATACGGATTTACGTGTGGAATATGAAGGGGAGCCACTTTCTCACTCGACACCTATTCGTAAAATTGCTGAATATATCGGTCCAAAAAACGTTTATTCATTTGGAATTCGTTCTGGCATGAAAGAAGAGTTCGATTGGGCAAAAGAAAATGGCATGCATATTTCGAAATTTGAAGTACTAGAACCATTAAAAGAAGTACTACCAACGCTTGAAGGCCGTCCAGTCTATGTAACAATTGACATAGACGTATTAGACCCTGCACATGCACCGGGTACAGGAACAGTAGATTGTGGCGGGATCACTAGCCGCGAGCTACTTGCTTCTATCCATGCGATTGCAAATTCGGGCGTGAATGTAGTTGGTTTCGATCTTGTAGAGGTTGCTCCGATTTATGATTCATCGGAACAAACTGCTAATACTGCATCGAAGTTACTACGTGAAATGATTTTAGGTTGGGTTAAATAATTCAGAAACGTGTTGTCCTTTATTGGGCATCACGTTTTTTTATGTTTAGTTGTCATTATCATGCTTTTAGCTTTATAATAAAAAGGTTACATTAAAAATGTGTTAAGGATGAACGCAATGTCTCAACCAATAAAAAAAACAGTAAATGTCCGCTTGCTATCTACGATAAAGCATCCTGATAGTGTGGCTGAAACTTTGGATATACAAACAACAGGTGAGCTGACGATAAAAGGGGAGCAGCCTTATTTAATTTACGAAGAACTGCAAAATGAAAAAGCGGTCAAAACTACCGTAAAGTTAAGTAGTGATTCTGCTTTAATTCTTCGAAATGGCGGCGTAAAAATGAGACTGCCATTTGTAAAAGGAGAGCTTCAAACAGGAAGCTATGATTCAGGATATGGCCCAATGATGATCACTACAAATACAGAACAACTACAATTTGAAGATGGTAAGTTCCGAGTGGAATATGAACTCTTGATAAATGAGGAAGTAGTTGGTACATATACATTAGAACTAATATATACGGAGGCGAATTAAATGAACGCAGTAGAACAAGTACAACAATCGATTAAAACCGCGTTGCAACAGGCAATTATAAAAGCAGAATTAGTAGCGGAAGAACAGATTCCAGCTATCCATTTGGAAACACCGAAAGACAAAGCAAATGGAGATTACGCAACAAATATTGCCATGCAATTAACGAAACTAGCGAAAAAAAATCCACGTCAAATTGCGGACGCTATCGTAGAAAACCTAGATATGTCCGGTACAATGATGGAAAAAATCGATATCGCTGGTCCAGGATTTATGAATATTACGGTGCGTAAAGATTATTTACAAGAAGTTGTAAAAGCTGTGCTTGCGGAACAAGACAATTATGGGCGTACTAAATCAGGTGCTGGAGAAAAAATTCAAGTCGAGTTCGTTTCAGCAAATCCAACTGGTGACTTACATTTAGGACATGCGCGTGGTGCATCTGTGGGAGATTCATTATGTAATGTGCTTGATTTTGCTGGATATGATGTTTCTCGTGAATATTATATTAATGACGCTGGAAATCAAATCCATAACTTAGCGGTGTCTATTGAAGTACGCTATTTTGAAGCATTAGGGTTAGAAAAAGAAATGCCAGAAGACGGATACCGTGGACAAGATATTATTGATATTGCAGCGGATCTAGTAAAAGAGCATGGCGATAAATTTGTTCAAATGTCTGACGAAGAGCGCTATAAAGCGTTCCGTGCACACGGTTTAAAAGTAGAACTTGCGAAGTTACAAAAAGACTTAGCGGACTTCCGTGTAGGATTCGATAATTGGTTCTCTGAGACTTCTTTATACACAGATGGAAAAATTGAAGTAGCATTAGATAAATTAAAAGCAAATGGTCATATTTTCGAAGAAGAAGGCGCTACATGGTTCCGTTCAACAACTTTTGGCGATGACAAAGATCGTGTATTGATCAAAAGTGATGGCTCTTTCACCTATTTATTACCAGACATCGCTTACCATGAAGACAAACTAGTACGTGGTTTCGACCAACTGATCAACATTTGGGGAGCAGACCACCACGGCTATATCCCACGTATGAAAGCGGCGATTGAAGCGCTTGGATACGAGCGTGAAAAACTAGAAGTTTCTGTTATTCAAATGGTTCAACTGTATAAAGACGGCGAGAAAATGAAAATGAGTAAACGTACTGGTAAAGCAGTTACCATGCGTGAACTAGTAGAAGAAGTAGGACTAGACGCAGTTCGTTATTTCTTCGGTATGCGTTCAGGCGACTCACATATGGACTTCGATTTAGACTTAGCAGTTTCTCAGTCAAATGAAAACCCAGTGTATTATGCACAATATGCACATGCACGTATTTGCTCGATTCTACGCGCAGCTGAAACACAAGAGCTAAAAGCATCAACAGACTCACTAGAATTATTGCAAAGCGAAAAAGAATTGGACTTATTGAAAAAAATCGGCGACTTCCCACAAGTTGTAGCAGATGCAGCAAAACTTCGTGCACCTCACCGCGTCGCAACTTATATCCAAGAGCTTGCAGCAACATTCCACAGCTTCTACAATGCGGATAAAGTACTTGATGCAGACAATGTCGCTCTAACTGGTGCTCGTCTAGCACTAGTAACATCAGCTCGCCAAACAATCGCGAACGCACTTCGCTTAATCGGCGTTGCCGCTCCAGAAAAAATGTAAAATGAAACACTTCGACCTCGGTCGGAGTGTTTTTTTTGATGGGGATAGCGTTTAGTTGGAAAAGTAACAGCTTACTAAAATTTGTGATATGTGTTTAATTTTGTGATAAAAAAGAACTAATAAAACAAGTGTCATTTATCCTTGTATGGTGGTAAATATATAGTACTATTAACTTAAAAATTCTAGAACGAATGAAATGTCGTGATATAATATTGGATGGAATATCCAAATCGAGAATTTTGTAAGAGAACAAAGTACCTGTATTAGAAATATAATATTCTATTCCAGAAAAAATAGTTGATGTACATGATATGTCCAAGTGAATGGTTATGATAAAGATATACCATTGATCTTGAAAAAAACGGGTAAGAGTGAAGGGGATATAGATGGATTCACAGCAGAATCAGACGAATCGAGTTTTATCCATGTATGATCGTTTATCAAAAGGGCATATGCTCACGAAAAAGACAGAAGCTGACTTATTTCATGTTAGCGAAAAAACGATCCAACGAGATTTTGACAGTATTCGTGATTTTATTGAAACTACCAAACCGAACGAATATCTTGAATATGATCGCAAAAAAAAGGTATACAAGTTAGAAACAAGTAACAATCCACATTTACAAAACGAAGAAATTCTAGCAATCGTAAAAGTATTGATTGAATCTCGTGCATTTCCAAAAAATGATATGGATCGGCTTATTAACAAGCTCACTGATCTCGCACAACAAGGGAACCAAGACTTCATTAAAAAATTGATGTCGAATGAAAAACATTTATATGTAGACTTGCAGCATAAGCAATCGCTATTTTCTACGTTGTGGGATTTGGCAACTGCTGTTCATACTAAACGCTTAATCACTATTCGCTACAAACGAGAATACGCCGAAGAAATTAAAGAAAGAACGCTGAAACCAGTAGGCTTGATTTTTTCAGAGTATTATTTCTATTTAATTGCCTATCAAACAACACGAGAACTCGATTTTCCGACTATTTACCGAGTAGATCGCATAACATGGGCTAAATTGAAAGAGGAGCATTTCAAGCTTCCATATAGCGATCGATTCCAAGAAGGAGAATTTCGCAAACGAATTCAATTCATGCATGCAGGGGAACTGCTGACGGTTAAATTCCGTTTCACTGGTCCGTCACCACAAGCTGTACTAGATCGACTTCCAACTGCGCGGATTGTTTCAGAAAGCGAGGATGGAATTGTGTTTGAGGCTGAAGTTTATGGTCATGGGATTAAAATGTGGTTGTTGAGTCAGGGAGAGAATGTAGAAGTTTTTGCGCCTGAGAATCTACGTTTGGAAATCGAGGAAAGTATCAAAAGGATTGCAGTTAATTATGAAAAAAACGAACATGATTTTCAGGTAAACATGATAGATGAAAATGAATATAAATAATAATTTGTTTTGTATATAAAATATTCAAATAACTTGAATGCTTTAAGAAAAAAATGGAGGACTAGGAAATGGCTAAAACAATAAAATTTAACTTGATTTGTGATGGTAAACCAGTAAGAACATTAGAAGATTTAAAGAATAACTTTTCGATTGAGGATATTATTACCTATTACAATAATAAGCTTCTTCAACGATGGCTTAACGTCCGTGGATATAAGGAAGAACTAGAAAAAGTAGAAATACTGCAAGAATTAGATACGTTGGAACTAATAAAAGAATTAATAGTTATATTTGAGATAGAGACTAATCCTATTGCTATTGAAGAAAATACATATATGTTGGAATATAAGCAGGAAATGGAATTCCTCGCAGAAGAATATAAAAAAATAAATTTTGAGATATCCACCATTATAGATGATTATCATGTGGGATATATACAATTGGTTGAAACAATTATTGAAAATAAAAATGATATAGCAAAGATCAAAGCTGTAATTAAAGAAATAGATAGAAGATACTTTGAATTATATGAATTGGATTATCATAATTTATTTTTTAAATTACACCATTCTGCTCCATTAGCTGTATTTGTAATGCTAATGAATAGTAATATGAGGAAAAAGTATTTGCCTATTCCTTCCAAAGAAGAAGACGGTACAATTATTGAAGATATATACAAAAATAGTTATAAGAAACAGATTTATTCAATGATTAGTGAATTAACTTCTAATCACAGTAAATTAAAAGAAGTATTAGGAGAAAATCTACAATCATTTGCTGGAATAACAGACGGTTATTGGAAAGACGTTGAAACAGGAGAGAAACAGTACATGATTTTAAAAATGGAGAGTGGGAATTATATAAGAAGTACAGGGATATCAGGTGGAGATTTAGGAAGTGCAGAAATTAAAAATACCTTTATTATACTAGATGGTATTGATTATAAGAGTAATAATGAAAATCACAAATTATTTTATATGGAGGTGTAATTTATGCGTAACGAAACTGAATCTTTAGCATCATATATTGATGCTTTGCACCCCATTATCTATATTAATCATTTTGATTTTAAAGTTATTGATGAAGCATTGACTAATGTAGCGCAAGGGGCAAAGGTTGTTGAATTTAACAATGCGTTAGGTGCAATAAATTTTTATACAAAGAGTCCGGTAATGGAATGTGAGTTAGAGCAGTTTTTAAAACTTTCTATGGATGATGGGTTTGAAAGTGATACAATTATTGTTTTGAAAGATATTCATGACCAATTAAGTAATCCTAAAGTAATTGCATTGTTAAAAAGAATTGCCGAGGATAACCTCTATCGTGATGAATATCACGCTACTATTTTCATTATATCCTCGAAAATTGTCATTCCGTGTGAATTAGAGAATTATATAACGGTTTTTGATATTCCGCTGCCTACCAATATTGAAATAATGGATATAATTCATGACTTTGTAAAAGATCTTGAAATGGAAGTGGATCAGGAAACAGTAAATGATATTACTCTTTCTTTTAAAGGGTTAAATGAATTTCAAATTAAACAAATTTTAAATCTTGCGTATCAAGACGGAGGTTATATTGATGCAGAGGACAAGCAGTTAATCTTAAAGGAAAAAGAGCAGTTTATTAAAAAGTCAGGCATGCTAGAGATTGTTAATTTTAAGGAAACAATTGAGGACATTGGTGGTCTTGAGAACCTAAAAGAATGGTTAGAGAAAAAGGCAAAGGTTTTCAATAACTTGGATAAAGCAATTAAATTTGGCGTAGATATTCCTAAGGGTATTATGATTATCGGTATGCCTGGATGTGGAAAAAGTCTTACTGCTAAAGCAACAGCTGGATTATTTGAAATTCCACTGGTTCGCCTTGATGTAGGTAGATTGTTAGGTAAATACGTTGGTGAATCCGAAGAAAACATGCGAAAAGCTCTCAAACTATCAGAAGCTATCAGCCCATGTGTGTTGTGGATTGATGAAATTGAAAAGGCCTTTTCAGGTGTCGGTGGCGATGGTGGTGGAAGTGATGTTACAACTCGTCTGTTTGGGCAGTTTCTTACATGGATGCAAGAAAAAGAGAACACAGTGTTTATTGTAGCAACAGCCAATGATATTTCAAAGATGCCACCAGAATTTTTAAGAAAAGGGCGGTTTGATGAATTATTTTTTGTCGATTTACCTAATGGAGAGGAGAGACGTAAGATTCTTGAGATTCATTTGAAAAAGCGTGGTAAATGGACAAAAGATATCGATTCTATTGCATTGATTAAAGAAACGGAAGGTTTTAATGGGGCAGATTTGGAGGCTGTGGTGAAAGACACTATTGAAAATGCCTTTATTGATGGGCGACAGACTGTAACTACGGCAGATATGCAAAAGTCAATTAAGGACACAAAATCTATTTCTAGCACACTAAAGGATAAAATTTCACAGATTAAAGAGACTATCAGCAAGATAGATATTAAACCTGCCAGCAAAGAAGAGATAAAAGCTATTAGTAAAATAAATATACATGAAGCTGCAAAGAAGGCTACAGGTTTTTTGGGGAGTCGTAATAGAAATTAATGTTCTAAATGAGGAAGGTAACTAAGGGGGACAAGGCATGTTGAAAGTAAAAGGCGATGAATTTCTATTAATAGATGATACGTTTGAACCTATTTTAAGAGAAAATGTTGCTGAAAATTTGAAACTTATTCAAAAGAAATTCATGGAAAGCTATATTACTCATAAAGATAGTATGTCTGTAGAGGAATGGCTGCCGATGGAATTGCACATTAATCTTCCCGAGAAATCAAGAGGAGAAATCCAAAAAATTAGCTCTGAAATCATTAGTACAATAACAGGGATCGAAGAAAAAAAGTTTTCATTGGAACAAGCAATTAATAATGGTCGCAGTAAGGAGTCGTGGTTTGCATCTGAGACGAAAAGGGCTTCTGCACATCTAAGTGTTCAGGAAACATCAAAATATCTTCAAAACTTGGATAATGCATTAGTTTCTGCAAATGATGCTTTATATGAGACAATCGTTACCCAAAATGGGATAGTAAATTTGAATCCGAGGCTAGATGGATTTATAGCTGAACAATATCATACCCAAACATTTAATCTGAACGCAGAGGCTACTGGTAGTGAGTACAGGGCAAAAGTTTTACAACCAGAAGGGAAGGGCTATACTAAAAATTCTGTAGATGTTGTAATTGTTGACAGTAACGGTAAAGTTGTAAAAAGATATCAATCAAAATATTGTAAAGATGCTGAAAGTACTTTAGATGCTTTTAAAAAGGGTGATTATAGAGGCCAGAGAAAACTAGTTCCAGATGGTCAAGAGACAGATATTAAAAATTCAACAAATGTGATAGAGGCACCAGATGGGACAAAAAGCAAACCATTGTCAAAAGAATCAGCGAAAAATCTACAAAAAGAAGCCCAAAGTGGGAAATGGAATGATCTGAATTGGAGCGAATATCAGGCTAAAGATTTAGCAATGGGAATCGGAAAGCAAGCTGGACAGGCTGCATTGATGGGTGCAACAATGGGAGTAGGGTTTAATGTTGCTCAAAAAGCTTGGAACGGAGAAAAGATTGATGGTGAAGAAATTATAGAAACTGCTTTGGTATCCGGTGCTGACTTTGGGATTAAGGCAGCGGCAGCAGGAGCTATAAAAGTAGGTGCAGAAAAAGGTCTTATTTCCGCTATTCCAAAAGGTACACCTGCAGGAACTATTGCAAATATTGCTCATGTAGCAGTTGAAAATGTAAAAGTTATTGGTAAAATGGCTACTGGTGAACTTACTATTAAAGAAGGAATAGATAAAATGGAACAGGTTACTGTTTCAACAGTTGCTGGAATTGCAGGTAGTGCTGAAGGTGCCGCAATTGGAGCGGCTATTGGAACTGTATTTGGTCCGATAGGTACTGCTGTTGGGGGCTTTATCGGTGGAACAGTGGGATACATGGCAGGGTCAAAAGTTGGGGAAACCGTCGTAAAGGGCGTTCAAAAGGTTCGTGAAGTTGCGAAGGATGCAATTCAATCTTTGGGAAGTACAGTTAAAACGGGTATAAGTAATGCTTGGAATGGAGTTAAAAGTCTATTAAGTTGGTAGCATTTAGGGTGCTACATCTCTATTTGTTTGGACCTAGGTTGGAGGTTTTTTTGCTGGAAGTATCGTTTAGTTGGAAAACGATATTTTCCTTTAATTCGTGGCTATAAAATCTCTGTCGACAACCATGCCATTTCATGTATAATTAAGTCGATGCATGCTAAATATTTTGAAAATAAAGGTGCTTGCTACTAACCTAGTAAGTTAAAAGGGAAGCTGGTTCAAATCCAGCACGGTCCCGCCACTGTAAATGATAGAACACTATCATGAGTCAGAAAACCTGCCTTTATGTGAAAACACTTTAGTGCCTACGAGGATAGGTGATGTGTGAGTCGGCTTGGCATTTAGTAAACCTAGCAGATTTATACCTATTCTATCTCTCGTTCATTGGACGAGAGATTTTTATTTGCACAAGAAAATGGGGGAGTAACAGATGAAGAAATTATGGAAATTATGGATGACATCCGCTTTAGCAGTATTGCTTTTGGTAGGATGTGGCCAAAAAGAAGAAACACCTGTTGAAACTAACGACAATGCACAACAACAAGAACAACCAGCAGCGGTAGAAGAAGCAGCATTCCCGATTACAATGACAGACGCAGTTGGCAATGAAATAACTTTAGAAGAAGCTCCAAAAACAATCGTTTCTATGATCCCAAGTAATACAGAAATTTTATTTGCTCTTGGGTTAAATGATGAAATCGTTGGTGTAAATGACTATGATAACTATCCAGAAGAAGCGCTAGAAAAAGAGAAAATTGGCGGACAGGAATTCAACGTAGAGAAAATCGTATCGATGAATCCAGATATCGTCTTTGCGCATGAGTCAGGTTTAGGCGTGGGTGAAGCTGGATTACAACAAATCCGCGACGCTGGTGTGAAAGTATTTGTTGTGAAAAATGCAGCAGATTTCAATGAAACATATACAACTATCGAACAAATTGGTCGTGCAACAGGTAAATTAGAAGAAGCACAAACAATTGTAGAAGATATGAAAGCAAAAGTAGAAGAAGTAAAAGAAAAAGTAGCAAAAGTAGAAACAAAGAAAACAGTATTTGTAGAAAATTCGGATGTTCCTGATATTTATACAGCTGGTAAAGGAACATTTATCCAAGAAATTTTAGACATGGTGAATGCAGAAAATATCGCAGCAGATCAAGAAGGCTGGTTTATAATGTCGCCAGAAGAAATAGTTAATCGTAACCCGGACGTAATCGTTATTATGTATAGCTATGTAGATGGAATTGTAGATAGCGTCAAAGCACGTGATGGTTTCGATACGGTTACTGCGGTTCAAAATGATGCTGTAGTACAAGTAGATGAAAACTTAACAAGTCGTACAGGTCCACGTCTTGCAGAAGGATTAGAAGAAATCGCGAAGGCAATTTACCCAGAGGTATTTAGTGAGTAAAGCCTTGATCGGCTACATCTTGTCGATTGCGGCGCTACTTGTTGCAATTTGGCTTGGTGTATCGGTCGGATCCGTTAAGGTACCGATCAGCACTTTATGGGATACGGGAGCAGATGCAATCGCGTCGAATATCGTTTGGAAAATTCGCATGCCGCGTGTTGTACTTGCGGGGTTAGTTGGTGCATCGCTAGCCATCGCAGGTGCTGCGTTTCAAGGGTTGTTAAAAAATCCGCTTGCCGATCCTTATACGTTAGGAGTGTCGTCCGGTGCCTCGGTAGGCGCCGTGACTACGCTCTTTTTCGGTATTTCGGTACCATTTTTAGGAATATTCACCTTGCCAGTTTTCAGTATGATTGGCGCATTGGTGACGATGCTTCTAGTCATTACTTTTGCAAAACTAGTGGATCGTGCGATGAAGATGGAAACAATCATATTAACTGGTATTATATTTAGTTCCTTTTTAGGCTCCGTGATTTCACTAATGATTGCACTCACTGGGGAAGAGCTACGCCAAATTATTAGCTGGCTTCTCGGTAGTGTATCGATGCGCGGGTGGAGTTTTGTCCAAATGGCTATCCCTTTTATACTTATTGGTACACTGTTATTGTGGTTAAATAGAAGAGAGTTAAATGCGATGCTGTTTGGAGAAGAACGAGCTCAGCATTTAGGAGTCAATGTAAAGAAACGTAAGATGATGATTTTAATTGGTGGCTCTATGCTTACCGGCACAGCCGTTGCAGTATCTGGGACAATTGGATTTGTAGGACTTGTCGTTCCCCATATGACGAGACTTTTATTTGGATCGGACAATCGCCATGTGTTGCCACTTAGCTTTATAAACGGAGCGGCCTTATTAATCATCTGTGATTTAGTATCTCGTACGATTATTGCACCAACGGAATTGCCAATCGGTGTCATTACGGCATTTATCGGGGCTCCTGTTTTTGCATTTATTTTCTTTAGACAACGAAAAAAAGGAGGCATTTAATATGTTAAAAGTGGAAAACGTTTCGGGTGGATATGATCGCCAATTGATCGTCAAAAATGTCTCCTTTCAAGTTGAAAAAGGTCAAATGCTAGGAATTTTAGGACCAAACGGGAGTGGCAAATCCACCTTGTTAAAAGTGATTAGTGGCATCCTACATAAGGAGTCCGGAGATGTGCTTATTGATGGGAAATCGTTAGCAGCGTACTCATCGAAAGAGTTGGCAAAAAAAATGGCAGTTCTCCCACAATTACATAGTCATGCCTTTTCTCATACCGTAAGAGATACAGTTGCACTCGGGCGTTATCCTCACCAAAGTGGCTTGTTTTCCTCGTGGTCGGATGAAGATGAAGCGGCTGTTGTAGAGGCGATGAAACAAATGGGCATAGAAAGATACGAGCATCAAGTGCTAGACCTATTGTCTGGAGGGGAGCAGCAGCGTGTGTTTGTAGCGCAAGCACTCGCACAGGCTGCACCAATACTACTACTTGATGAACCAACCAACCATTTAGATATTGCCCATCAAAAACAATTACTTGATACGATTAAAACGCAAGCAAATGAAAACGGCATAACAATAGTAAGTATATTTCACGATATAAATCTCGCATCGCTTTACTGTGACCGACTTCTATTAATGGATCAAGGCGAAGTGAAAATAATCGGAGAACCGCATGAAGTCGTAATGAAAGAACAAATCGAAACGGTTTATAAAGCGCGGATAAGTACAAATCCGCATCCAGAGCGTCCAAAACCGCAAATTACCATACTTCCAGATGTAAAAGAGAAGCTTGATGAGCAGCTTATCACAATAGAAAACTTCCAAGTAACAGACGAATTAGTTGTTTTCCAAGCAGAAAATCAATTAAAAACATGGTCCTCTGCAGTTATAAATGCTGGGAGTGGCTGGTATCGAACGTTCGTGAATCGAAGAGTAGATGCCCATTATAATATCGACAATGCGCAAATAGAAATGCAACAATATCTTGCAAACCGTGGATATTCTGAAACGGAAACAGTAGGAATGATGACAGCTGTTTATACGAAAGACGCAATCATTAAAGAATATGAAGCTGATTTTGGTTCAGTCGTCATTATGGTGACAGCCGGAGTTGGAAATGCCGTAGATGTGTCCAAAGCGCATGAAGTAGAGGCATTCCCGGCAATCGGCACGATTAATACTTGGATTATTGTAAATGGGGAACTAGCGGAAGAAGCCTTTATTCAAGCAGTCATTACTGCAACGGAAGCGAAAACAAAAGCTCTTGCATTTGAACAAGTGAAAGACCCACGCACCGGCACAATCGCTACAGGCACATCAACAGATAGTGTATTAATTGCAGCAACACAACAAGGGAAGTATATTCCATATGCAGGTCC
Source organism: Psychrobacillus sp. NPDC096389 (assembly GCF_044762855.1). Taxonomy (NCBI): domain Bacteria; kingdom Bacillati; phylum Bacillota; class Bacilli; order Caryophanales; family Bacillaceae; genus Psychrobacillus; species Psychrobacillus sp. NPDC096389. Next base: position 343,450 of record NZ_JBIWFB010000001.1, read on the forward strand.
AATCACAGAAATCGGGAAAAAAATCGGTCTTGGTGTTTACGAATGTACAGTCGAAGCGATTCAAATTTATAAAAAAGCAAAGGGCTGGGAATAACAATGGGTCCACATATAATTGCAATAGCGATAGGGCTTATCTTGGACCGTATTATCGGTGACCCGCCAAATTGGCCGCATCCCGTTCGATTTATTGGAACGCTTATTTCTAAGCTATCTAATTGGTTGAATAAAGGAAGAGCTCGCAAAGCGAAAGGATTTCTACTTGTTATAATAGTTGTAGGGATAACTTTCTCCGTCACAATTGCGCTTTTAGTAAGTGCGTATTCTATCCATATGTGGGTTGGGATTATAGTGGAAAGTCTTTTAATTGCCTCTGGGCTTGCACAAAAAAGTTTAAAAGAAGCAGCAATGGATGTGTATAAACCGTTAGTGGCAAATGATTTACCTGCTGCTAGACAGAAATTATCTTGGATCGTTGGTCGTGATACAGAAAACTTAAACGAGCAAGAGATCACAAGAGGTGTCGTCGAAACCGTATCGGAAAATATTAGTGATGGCATTACTGCACCGCTTTTTTATGCATTTGTTTTTGCCGGTGCGCCTGGTCTTTGGGTATATAAAGCCATTAATACGCTGGATTCGATGGTTGGTTATAAAAACGAGCAATACGAAGATTTTGGTTATGCCTCTGCCAAGCTGGACGATATTGCAAACTATATACCAAGCCGATTGACGGGCTACCTCATTATGCTATGGGGGAAAAAAGAAAGTGCCTTACCATTTAACAAACGTCTGAAGGGCTGGTGGCAGGATGCGAAGAAACATCCAAGCCCAAACAGCGGCTATTTAGAAGCGGCGACGGCTTATCAACTTGGTATTCAACTTGGAGGCATTAATACATATAAAGGAATTGTTTCGGACCGAGCACGTATGGGAATCGGAGAGGTTCCATTAGCAGCAAAGCATATTTTAAGTACCATCTCGCATTTGCATACAGCTGTCTTTCTATTTTGGCTTTGGATGATGGTTATTGGAGGGATTCTATATGGCATTACCTAATCATGGGGCGAATGCCCATCACGTATATGAGCGACTAGGGATAAACATGCCGGAAACGGTAATTGATTTTAGTGAAAATGTAAACCCGCTAGGTCCACCAGCATTTGTAAATGAAAGATGGTCGACCTATGCCGAGTTAATCACCAAATACCCAGATCCTAATGGTGAACCTTTTCGATCAGCAGCTGCAAATTATCATCATGTATCAGTAAATAACATCATTGTTGGAAACGGAGCGGCAGAACTCTTTGCTGTCCTTGCCAAACGATACGAGAACAAACGCGCAGTACTCATTCATCCTACTTTTTCTGAATACGAAGCGACATTAGCTCCTTACAATGTAAGAATAAGTGAGATTACTGCTGTCCAAGCAGTGCCTTTAGACGAAATATTCGATGCCGTAGAGTTTGCAGAAGTAATTTATATTTGTAGACCAAATAATCCGACTGGCTATTTAATTCCTTTAGAAACAATTAAGCAAATAGCGGAATATGCGAAAAGATATAAATGTGAAGTGATTTTAGACGAAGCATTTCTAGATTTTATCGATGAAAAAGAATCTTTTATCCCATATTTAGAAGATTTTCCAAACGTAATCGTCGTACGCTCGATGACGAAAATGTATGCGATTCCAGGTTTGCGACTTGGCTATGCAGTTGGAAGCAAAGTCTTCATAAAGGATATTCGTTCCCGAATGCCTCACTGGAATAGCAATGCACTTGCTGTGACGATTGGTGCTGATTGTTTGAAGGAAGAATCTTACCGTATGCAAGCAATTGCTTATGCAAGGGAAATACGTGAGGGATTTACCGATTTCCTAGAAAAGTGGAACTGTGTCGTACTACCATCTTCCACGAACTTTATTTGTTTCCAACTGTCAGATGCCAAACAATCAAAAGCATTCTTCGAGCATTTATTAGCAAAAGGATGCGTCCTTCGTCATACAGAAAACTTTAAAGGTTTGGACGGAAAATGGTTTCGTGTTGGCATGAAAGAAAAGGCTCAAATGGAGTATTTGCAAAAGGAGATGACCGGATGGTTCGAGGCAAACTTGTCTTTATAACAGGTGGTGTGCGAAGTGGGAAAAGTAGCTTTGCAGAAACATATGTTATGAATGAGCAAGCAAAACGAAATGTGTATGTCGCTTCCGGCATTGCAGTGGACGATGAAATGAGGGAGCGTATTAACAGGCATCAGATCGACCGTGAAAATTATACCGTCGATTGGGTGACGATCGAGCAGCCACGTCACTTTGAACAGGTTGTCCCGCAAATAAATGCAGGGGACGCCATCCTTTGGGATTGTGTCACGACTTGGCTTGCAAATGAGCTGTACGAAGGTCAAATGGAAGAAGTTGAAAAGCAATTATTTATGGCAATCGATCAGTTGTTAGAAAAAGCAAAAGTGCTCGTTATTGTTTCAAATGAAGTACTGGATGAAGCCTTATCCAAATATGAATATACCAGTCTATATCAACAGTGGATTGGGCGGCTCCACCAAAAGCTTGTAGCAAAAGCAGATCATGCCTTCGAAATGGAATACGGTGTGAGCCATCAGTGGAAATGAGGGATATAGATGAAAGGCTTAATGGTGCAAGGTACTGCTTCTAGCGTAGGGAAAAGTTTAGTTTGTACAGCGATTTGTCGACTTCTTGCAAATGAAGGGAAGCAAGTGGCGCCATTCAAATCCCAAAATATGTCGTCTTTAAGCTTACATACAGAAGATGGTTTAGAAATAAGTGTCTCCCAATCTTTGCAAGCAAGAGCAGCTAAAACCCCTTACAAAGCAGAAATGAACCCCATATTATTAAAACCGGTCGGAAATATGGAATCAGACATTATTATCCTTGGAAAAAAGCTAAGCAAAATGAATGGAATGCATTACCGAGAACAGTTTTTTGAGGAAGGTCAAAAGCTTATCGGTAACAGCTTAAGGCAACTTGCTTCATCGTTCGATTATTTAATATTAGAAGGTGCCGGTAGTCCTGTAGAAGTAAATTTACGAGACAGAGAATTAGTAAATATGCGCGTTGCAGACCTAGCGGATGTTCCGGTTATTTTGGTCGCAAATATCGAATATGGCGGAGTGTTTGCATCTATTGTTGGCACGCTTGCATTATTACCAGAGGCGCAAAGAGCTCGAGTCCAAGGAATTATTATTAATAAGTTTCGGGGAGACATCTCTTTATTTCAAGAGGGAATCGATTTTATCGAATCATACACTGGAATAGATGTAATAGGAGTTGTTCCTTATTTTGCGAACGAATTAGAGGAAGAAGACGGCGAAGCGAAAAATGAGCAAAACGCGTCGGATGAAGAGATAGAAGATTGGGCGAACCATTTTAAAAAGCATGTCAAATGGGGTAAAATCATCTCTATTTTAAACGGGGTGAAGCAGTGAAAAGCTTATTATTAGCGCTTCAATTTTTCACGATTATTCCTGTACATAAAAATTTACCGATGGAAAGACGTTCAATTACTGGAATGTATAGTATTTTTCCTTTTGTTGGTGTTGTTATTGGAGCAATCGCTTGTCTAATACTTTACTTTGAATGGAGTCCACTCATGTCTGGGTTTAGCATTGTATTACTTGGCATTTTACTCTCTGGTGGGCTACATATGGACGGGTTTATCGATACGTCGGATGCTTTTTTTTCGTATAAGGATCAATCAAAGCGATTCGAAATATTAGATGATCCTCGAGTTGGAGCATTTGGCGTAATGGCTGTTGTTTTATTAGTCATTGGGAAAATAATTATTGTATCAGAAGTGCTTGCTGCGTCGTCGTTTCATTGGATTTTTATTTTGCTTATTCCTTATTTTTCAAGAGTAATACTCATAACCTTATTTTCTTTGACAAGCAGTGCAAAAACGAGTGGGCTTGCTTATTTTTTCAAGCAAAAAATGAATGGGAATGTTGTCCTGATTGTGGCTGCCTGTCACTTTTTTATTGGTGTGGCTGCAGTAGGGTGGCTGACGGATTGGTTCATTGCTGTTACATTTGCGGTCGTGTTAGTTGTGTTTCTTTGTTTATTCCGAAGTTGGATTTTAAGGAATTTTGGCGGGGTTACTGGTGATTTACTTGGAGCGAGTGTGGAAGTTTCGGAGGTGGTATTCTGGCTAACCCTTTTACTATTACTCTCGTAAGGCATTTACCAACACAAGGCAATCTAGACAAAAAGTATATCGGCTGGACAGATGAACCGATCATCGGTGGGGTGCAAATAAAACAACAATCCTTACCTGTCAAGCAAGTAATCGGCAGCGATTTAATGCGTTGCAAACAAACAGCAGAGAAGATTTATAGTGGAGTTCCTTATACGGCAATTGCGAATTTTAGGGAATGCTCCTTTGGTGATTGGGAACAAAAAACATATAATGAATTAAAAGAAGATGCCTTCTATAGAAAATGGCTCGACAAACCGAGGGAAGTTACACCTCCAAACGGAGAATCACTGGAACAAATGGAAGCGCGAGTGCTGCAAGCATTTTATGAGACCGTGGACACAGTAGAGCAGCCAGTAATTATTACGCATGGAGGTCCTATTCGCGTTTTATTGACAAAGTTTGCGAATGCCGAAAAAGGTTTTTGGGATTGGCAAGTGCCACATGGTTGTCGTTACGAGTTACAATGGATGGAGAAAAAAGACGTACTGGAGGGAAAGCGATGCACGTCATTTTCGGTGGAGCATTTAATGGAAAACGAGCGTATGTAGAAGAAAGGGTTCAGGGACAAAACGTGCAATGGTTAAATGCCCAGGAGGATATTCCAGTACGATTGTCAAATACAGAAGTAGTCGTTGTTTTTGGGGTAGAGCATTTGCTAGAAAAAAAGCTGGAAGAATGGCTCGAACATTTGGAGCGATGGAACGAAGAAGTTGAAGTTGTTATCATCGCAACAGAAATTGGTCGCGGCATTGTACCGATGGAAGCAAGCATGCGCAAACTAAGAGATGACGTCGGACGATTTTATCAACGACTGTTTACAAAGGCGGAAAGTGTGACACGAATTTGGTATGGGATTGCACAAACAATAAAGGGAGATGTGTGGAGATGAAAATTTATACAAAAACAGGCGATAAAGGGAAAACTGGATTAATTGGAGGAAGAACAGACAAAGATAACGTACGTGTGGAGGCATACGGTACAATTGATGAGTTAAATTCATTTATTGGAAAAGCTGTAACAGAACTAGACCCAGCTATTTTTGCAGATATATTAGAGGACTTAGAAACGATTCAACATGAACTATTCGATTGTGGGGGAGATTTAGCAAATGTATCCAATCGCCGCGTCTACAAAATGACAGATGAACCGATCGAAGCAATGGAAAAACGAATTGATGTGCTAGTGGAAGAAGGGCCAGTGTTAGAACGATTCATCCTACCAGGTGGGACACCAGCTGCTGCAACACTTCATATCGCACGAACTATTACAAGACGTGCGGAGCGCCAAGTGGTTACATTAATAAAAACAGAAGAGGATGTTCCAGCGGTAGTGCAACGCTATTTGAACCGTTTATCTGATTATTTATTTGCAGCGGCAAGAGCAGTTAATGCACGTATGAAAGTGTCGGATGTAGAATACGTACGTAGTGCAAAAGTATTCAAGAATGTAGGAAGTGAGAAAAAAGAGGGGGAGTAAGGAAATTGAAGCTACGTTTACTTACACTTGCAGCAATGTTCGCGGCTCTTTCTGCAATAGGGGCATTCGTTAAAATTCCAGTTGGGATAGGGAGTGCGGCACTTGATACAGTGCCGGCACTTATATCTGCTGCATTTTTGCCACCAGTTTACGCGGGTGCCGCATCTTTAATCGGTCACTTATCTTCCTCTTTATATGCGGGGTTTCCTTTTGGACCACTGCATATAATTATCGCTGTTGAAATGTTTTTGATTTTATTTGTGTTCACGAAGTTACATCAAGCGGGACGAAATGTGTTGAAATGGGTGTTTTTCATCTTTGCGAATAGCATACTTGCAACACTACCTTTTTATTGGATCATATCGCCCGCATTTTTTGCAACTGCATTACCAGGAATTACAATTGCGACCGTTTTGAACGCTGGTATCGCGATGGTGGTTGGGCCAGTCATGGAGCGGATAATGGAAAGAGTGAAAACGCATGCGTAATGCGGTTTTATTGCCAAATGGTCTTGTATTAACAACCGATAACTCAGCTGCAATCGGTGAGAAAGAGGCAGATATTGTCCAAGTTCCAGATGAAGTCGTTGCTTATTTTGCAGGTAGAGTTGCACTCATGGAGCAGTGGGCGGCTGGTGCATATCCAGTTTCAATCGTACTACATAATTTTTCTGGCAATAAAAGCTGGGATAAGTATATAGAGGGTATGGAGAAATTATTTAGAGAAATTGATCAGCCCTGTCCAGAGCTTACTGGCAGCACAGAATCCAACATGGAAACGTTGCAATCGGCAATGGCTGTAACAATGATCGGCACTAAACAAATCACGAACGCCGAAAATTATAGGTGGTATGTGTACGGGAAGCCATGCGTTGGCAAAGAAGTAATGACAGTGTCTGAGAAAATCGCAAATATGAAAAAGATTTGGGACGGTCTAAACAATGGGATCGTTAAGCGCGTTTGGCCAGTTGGTTCGTCTGGTATTACAGGGGAATGCAAACGACTTGGTTTGTCTTGCCAATTGAAAGAATGGGACACAGAGAAATCGGCTGGTCCAGCAACTTCTGTGCTACTTGGAATAGCAAATGATCGAGTAGAGGAAGCAAAACTGCATTTTGGACAGTATTTGGAAGAAATAAGTTGATTGAAGAGGGCGATCTCACTTAGAGGTGGTCCTCTTTTTGGGCTTTAGTTGCTTTTGTTGTTAAATTGGTTGCTTTCACACAAATCTGCTTGCTTATCAAGAGAAAACGGTTGCTTTCGTGGCTAGGTTGGTTTCCCTTAGCCGTATTACAACAAATTATAGAAAATAATTCCAAATTAAAGGCCTAACAAATCTCCATACTTTTGAATAAAAAGAAAATTCAAAAATATTTTAATATATTACAATATAATTTTTCGGATAATACACATCCTTCATTTTTTAGAAAAGCCGATAAAATAACACCTTTCCTAATTTCGTTGCATTAATGCAACAAATAAAACTTTCCTAATATCATATACATAAACTTTTGCCGCAAACAAAGCGTAGATGATGCCCCAAGTGAAATTGATACCTAAAATTCTTTGTGCTACTGTTGTTGTAACACGACAATTGACATAATAATAAAAATATTTAATATACATATAACTAAAAATATGTTGCAAAACTGCAACAGTTGAAAGTAGGTGTAAAAATGGAAACATCCATTTCAATCCAAACAGTTGGTGTATACAAAACTACACTGCATTCACTCCATATGGTTGTGAAAGATTTTATGGAACAACAATATCAATACGGAATTGTTTTGAATCGACTAGGGAAAATAGAAGGTTTTTTCACGAGCACCGAGTTACTTAAACATTGCTATGAAATAGGATTTGACTATGTAGAAGATATGGAATCATTGATGACTTTGGCAAAAGTGCTCAATAAAAAATTCGACATCGTTGACGGCGAACCAAATACTATCATGGACATGCCGAACGAAATAGAGTTGTATATTTTACAAAAAGACAAAGAAATTGTTGGTGCTATAGACAGACAAGGCTATCTTTCATTCGTTGTGAAAAAGCAACAGTTTGAACTATACCACTTTAATACAATATTTAATGCGGTTCCTAGTGGTATTATGGCAGTCAATATTGAAGGCAATGTGACTATGATAAATCCAGCCGGAGAAAAAATTTCAGGTGTACCGAAGGAAAAAGCGATTGGTCAATTTATTACAGATATTGTGCCTCCTGAAGGTCTGTTGCAAGTATTGCAAGACGGGCAAGGACATGTGGAGAAATATAAAGTACGAAAAAGATGGTATATCTCGTACCGGGAACCTATTTTTGATGGAAAGCAACTAGTTGGTGCAGTAGGTGTTTTTGATGATATTTCAAAAATTGAGAAGTTATCATCGGAACTAGATACCGTGCGAGAACTTGTAAAGGAAAATGAGGCTTTGATGGGGAACAGCGAAAATGGTATCGCCATTGTAGATGTATCGGGTAATATTTTGAGGAAAAATAATCAATTCCAACAGCTATATTTGTCCATAATAAATGATAAAAACCAATTGGAAATCTTTTTTAGGACGATAAACGATGTAGTTCGGTTGAAGAAAATAAGGCACTACGAAGGAACGATAGGGCAAGGAGTAATATGTCACTTTCAATTTGAGCCTGTAGTAGAAGACGAAACTACTCAAAAAATCATTGTACGAGTAAGGAATATTACGGCTAAAAGAGTAGCTGAACAACAAATGATTCAGATGAAAAAAACGTTAAAGCATTTGCTATACATGGAGCAATCTATGGCCTATATACACCAAAGTAAAGAAATGAACGAAATAGCAAACGAAATTCAAAAAATAGCTAAAGTGAGTGCGCCAGTCCTTATTAAAGGAGATATTGGGTCAGGTCGTTCCAAGTTAGCAAAAGAAATTATGCGAAACAGCGATCGAAAAGAAGCTCTTTTTATAGAAATAGATTGCCGAGGAAAAAGCTATGCTGAATTGAAAAAGGTATTAGTAGGAGAACCACACCAGTTTTTGCGTTTATTACAAACAGTAGAAGGTGGCATTTTGTATATAAAAAATATGGATTATCTGCCTGTTACATTGCAAGATCAATTAGCAAATCTAATTATGCACCAATCAAAGGAACAGTCTGAATCAAAAGTAGATGTTAGGTTTATAGCTTCTGTAAGTAAAGAAATAACATTTGAAGGTCCGCATGCTTTTAGTGAACGATTGTATTATTTAGTAAATGCGATGACAGTTACCATTCCAACTTTAGAAACGAGAACAGATGATGTTAAGTTGATTGTGCACCAGTTTATAAGTCAATTACGAGAGAAATATAATCGGGAAATCATATTGACTGAAGATGCACTAGATTATATCGTTTCTACTAAATGGGAGCGTAATTTATTAGGTATTCAAGAATGTTTAGAGCAAGTTGTTGTCACTTGGCCAGAAGTAGTCCTTAATAAGGAACAATTAATGTATTACTTAAAGGATAAAGAGCAGGAATTACAAAAGGCGGTTGTGGTCAATAAAATCATTCCATTAAAACAAGCAGTGATGGAAGTGGAAAGAGAATTAATTCAACTGCTGAGTACACAACAGATTTCCTATAGAAAAATGGCGAAAATCTTAGAAGTCAATGCCTCCACTATTATCAGAAAAGTGAAAAATATAGAAAGTGATAACAAAGTTCATCAGTAAGAATAGGAGAGATTAGATGGTACAAAAAATTACAGTTGTAGGAGCGGGCATTATGGGTAGTGGTATTGCCTATACATGTGCATTAAATGGATTTTCAATCGTACTGCAAGATATTGCGGAAGCAAGTCTTCTGAAAGCAAAAAATGAAATTGAAAAGATAGCTTCGCATAGCGAAGAAAAAGGATTCATCACAACCCAGCAAAAAGAAAGCGCTTTAAAAAGGATATATTATGAATCGGATTTAGAAATCGCTGTGCAGGAATCGAACTTAGTCATTGAAGCAATTATAGAAAACATGGACATCAAAATAGAGCTCTTCCAGAAGCTAGATCGTCACTGTCACCCGGATACTATTTTAGCGACCAATACATCTTCCCTTAGTCCAACGGAAATCGGTGCACAAACGTCACGTCCGGATAAAGTAGTTGCGATGCATTTCTTCAATCCTGTACACAAAATGAAGTTGGTAGAGATCATTCGAGGGCTTGATACATCTGACGATACGGTGGCAGTGATTAAAGCGGTAACGGAACGATTGCAAAAAGAATCGGTTGAAGTAAATGAATTTCCTGGATTTGTCACATCACGAATGAATGTACTTATTGGCAATGAAGCAATGAATATGTTAATGGAAGGTGTTGCATCAGCGGAAGATATCGATAAAGCGATCAAGCTTGGTTTAAATCATCCGATGGGACCTTTTGAAATGGGTGATCTTGTAGGATTGGATACACGTTTGCGGACATTGGAATATTTATATAAAACATTGGGTGAAAAATATAGACCAAGTCCTCTTCTAGTGAAATATGTGAAGGCAGGTCGACTCGGTAAAAAAACTGGCAAAGGTGTTTACGATTACAGAGAGGAGTGATGGATATTGACCGCATTTGAAAATATTCAACTAGAAATTGAGCAACAGATTGCCTATATTACGCTCAATCGTCCGGAAGTTCGAAATGCATTAGATACCAAAATGCAACAAGAGTTAGAGAAAGCATTTAATTATGTAGAAAATCAGCAAGAAGTTCGTATTGTAGTCGTGCAAGGTGCAGGTGGAAAAGCATTTGCAGCGGGTGCGGATATTAAAGCTTTACATGAACGACTAACACTTGATGCACTTGTCCCAGGTATGCAAGGATTATATTCAAAAATCGAACAGTGTACGAAAGTGACAATCGCAGTTATTAACGGATATGCGCTTGGTGGTGGTTGTGAATTAGCGATGGCATGTGATTTAAGAATTGCTACAGAAAAGGCGAAATTTGGATTGCCAGAGTTAAATCTTGGCATTATCCCAGGTGCTGGCGGCACGCAGCGCTTACCAAGATTAATCGGAAAAGGACGTGCACTCGATTTAATCTTAACCGGTCGGATGATTGATGGCGAGGAAGCAGAGCGTATTGGGTTAGTGAACTATTATACGACAGAAGAAGAGTTAGATAAGACACTTGCTTCTGTTACAAACGCTATTTTGAAAAAAGGACCAGTTGCTTTGCAATTAGCAAAGGTTGCAGTTAATCGTGGAGCTGATGTAGATATGCAGACTGCGCAATGGATGGAGAAATTATCGACGGCGGTTTTATTTGGAACAGAAGATAAAGAAGAAGGTACTAGGGCTTTCATAGAAAAAAGGGATGCGGTATTTATAAACAAATAATAGGGGGGAAGCATGATGAATTTCCAATTTTCCGAGGAGATTGAGTCATTAAAAGAGATAGTAAGAAAGTTTGTAAAAGAAGAAGTAGAACCAGTTGCCAACCAAATTGAAGAGGAAAATGCGATTCCTCCTTATCTTGTATCGATGTCAAAGGAAATAGGGTTATTTGGTCTTAGCGTCCCAGAAGAATATGGCGGATTAGGTTTAAGTATGGTAGACAAATGCGCCATTCTGGAAGAACTTGCAAAAACACATAATGGCTACACAACATTAATATCTTGTCATATTGGCATTGGTTCTGTAGGACTTGTGGAATTCGGAAATGAAGCACAAAAAAAGAAATACTTGCCGAAAATGGCGACAGGAGAATGGATCGGTGCTTTTGCATTAACGGAGCCAGATGCAGGTTCCAATGCGGCTAATCTAAAAACAACTGCTGTAAGGCGTGGGGATAAATATATTTTAAATGGTTCTAAGCACTATATTACAAATGCACATGATGCGCATGTATTTACTGTAATGGCGGTGACGGACCCGACAAAAGGCGCGCGTGGAATTACTTCTTTTATCTTAGAAAAAGGAACACCTGGGTTTGCGATTGGTGCCCCAGAAAAAAAATTAGGTTTACGTGGATCCAATTCAGCGGAACTTTACTTTGAAAATGTAGAAATTCCAGCTGAAAATGTCCTTGGTACAGAAGGAGAAGGGTATATCAATGCACTAAAAATTTTAGCAAATGGACGTGCAGGTATGGCGGCGAGATGTTTGGGTTCATCTGTACGTTTGTTAGAGCATTCTATGGAACACGCTCTAGAACGTAAACAGTTTGACCAACCAATTTTTAACTTTCAAGCAGTTCAACATATGATTGCCGATATGGCATTGCAAATTGAATCATTGCGCTCGTTTACATATCGGGTTGCATGGATGGTGGATCAAGGGGAGCGAGTTGTGAAGGAAGCGGCTATGGTAAAACTTTACGGTTCAGAAGTATATAACAAAGTAGCTGACAGTGCGCTTCAAGTGCACGGTGGATTAGGTTATATGAAAGACTATCCAATTGAACGTTTTTTCCGGGACGCACGCATTACAAGAATTTATGAAGGAACATCTGAAATACAACGGAATATTATTGCATCTGAGCTAAATAGAGAATATGCGCCTAGGGGGTAAGTTGGATGAGAGATGTTTACATTGTAGAAGGGGTTCGCACAGCTATCGGAAAACTTGGTGGGGCTTATAAAGAAGTGCAAGCGGATTTACTAGCAGCCCATGTCATTGGAGGGCTATTACAGAAAACAAACCCATCTATTGAAGTGGATGAAGTTATCTTAGGACAAGCAAGACAAAGTGCTGATGCGGCAAATATTGCACGAGTTGCAGCGCTACATGCCAAGCTAGGAGAAGACGTTACGGGTTACACCGTACACCGCCAATGTGGCTCCGGCTTACAGGCCATTAATAACGCCGCGCAACAAATAGCGCTCGGTTTACAAGATGTTGTTATCGCAGGTGGTACGGAGAGTTTAAGCACCGCACCGTACTATTTACGAAATGCGCGATACGGATTTAATATAGGAAACGGTGTGTTATGTGACCCAAACACAGAGAGCCAAGTTCACTCGCAACCAATAGATCAATACGGCACATTTACAATGGGCTATACAGCTGAAAATCTAGCGGAAAAATATAATATTTCGAGAGAAGCACAAGACGAGTTTGCACTTCGTAGCCAGCAATTAGCATTACAAGCAATTGCGGAAGGTCGTTTTGAAGAAGAGATTATCCCATATGAGATAAAAACAAGAAAATCCACTGTGCAAGTCGCAGTAGATGAGCATCCACGTCAAACATCACTTGAATCGCTTCGAAATTTAAAGGCTGTTTTTAAAGAAGGTGGAACAGTAACAGCTGGTAACTCAAGTGGTAGAAATGACGGGGCTTCAGCTTTACTACTTATGACGAAAGAAAAGATGGAAGCATATGCTTTACAACCGAAATCGAAAATTATCGCCCAAGCAGTTGCAGGTGTTTCACCGGAACTAATGGGAATTGGACCAGTATTATCTACACAAAAAGCGTTAAAACAAGCCAACTTGACGCTCCAAGATATAGATGTCATTGAGTTGAATGAAGCATTTGCTGCTCAAGCTTTAGCCGTTATACAAGAAGCTGGTATGGAGCTAGAAAAAGTAAATGTCAACGGTGGAGCAATTGCGCTGGGACACCCAATAGGAGCAACAGGTGCAATTTTAATGACAAAACTTATAAATGAATTACAAAGAAAAAAAGCAAGATATGGATTAGTCACATTATGTATTGGCGGGGGACAAGGGATTACAACGATAATAGAAAACTGCCAGTATTTTAACTAAAATATATGGGCGAAAAAGGGGAATATCTGTATGCTAAATTTTGAATTTTCAGAAGAACAGGAGCAGTTCCGAAAGATTTTACGGGACTTTACTAAAGAGGAACTGCTTCCTCATTATACAAAATGGGATCGTGAAGGCATCACCCCTAGGCATCTATGGAAAAGACTTGGCGATTTAGGGGTAAATGGACTACGTATTCCAGAGGAGTATGGTGGTAGCGGAGCTGATTGCATCACAACAGGTATCGCAGCAGAAGAAATAGGGAGAGGCGATTTTAACTTAACGTATGCAGTCATGTTAAATGCCTTAATCGGTGAAATTATTGCAAAGTATGGAAGTGCAGATTTAAAAGGAGAATGGCTTCCTCAAATTGCTAGTGGGGACAAAATTGTCGGGATCGCAATTACAGAACCATCTGCTGGAACTGATGCTGGTGGAATCCAATCGACAGCAAAATTAGATGGGGATTATTACGTATTAAATGGAGAAAAATCCGGCATTAGCGTAGCCACTTGCGGCGATGCATTTATCATTTTTGCTAAAACAGATCCATCACTCGGCAATAAAGGAATTAGCGCATTTCTAGTACCAGCTGGGTTGGATGGACTAGAAACAAAAGGTTATGAAGATATGGGAAATATTCCGATAGGACGGGGCTCCCTTTATATGAATGACGTGAAAGTTCCGGTTTCCAACTTGATCGGAAGTGAAAACAAAGGATTTTCTCAAGTAATGAACGGTTTCGATTTAAGCCGCTTATTGATCGGCTTGCAATGTGTAGGAACGGCGATGCAAAGTATTGATGAGACCATTGAACATGTCAAAATTAGAAAATCATTTGGTCGTCCGTTAGCAACGTACCAAGCGGTGTCATTTTCCTTAGTGACGCATTTTACTCAGCTAGAACTTATTAAATGGCAAGCTTATCGAGGGTTATGGCTACGCGATAATAATTTGGAACATTCGAAGGAATCTTCTAGCGTAAAATGGCTTGGTCCCAAATATAGTGTAGAAGCAATTCATGAATGTTTATTGTTAAATGGTCACTATGCGTATACGAAAGAAATGCCTTTAGAGCAGCGTTTACGTGATGTGATTGGATTAGAGATTGGAGACGGTACTGCGCAAGCAAACCAAATGGTTATTGCAAAAAGTATTATTGGAAAAGAGTTCCGTACTTACTAAAAAACAAAGGGGATAGGAACAATGGAAACGACAAAAAACACAACCGAAAATACAGCGCAAATCGATTTGACGGATATTTTATATGAAAAGAAAGACGGTATTGCAAAAATTACGATTAACCGACCTGCCGTTTATAACGCATTTCGAGCACAGACGATTCAACAGCTAATTTGGGCTTTTCGCGATGCATGGGACGATTTGCGAATTGGAGCAGTAATTCTAACTGGTGCTGGTGAAAAAGCTTTTTGTGTTGGGGGTGACCAAAAAGAAAAAGGAAATGAAGGCGGTTATGATTATTCCGGTGGTTTAGGCGGTGGAATCGGTCTTGAAATAGAATCATTGCACCAAGTAATTCGCAATATTCCAAAGCCTGTTATTGCAGCTGTTAATGGGTTCGCTATTGGCGGAGGACATGTATTACATGTAATTTGTGATTTAACTATTGCTGCAGATACTGCGAAGTTTGGGCAAAGTGGACCAAAAGTCGGTAGCTATGATGCAGGTTTCGGTTCCGCTTACTTAGCACGTATTGTTGGGGAAAAGAAAGCTCGTGAAATTTGGTACTTATGTGAACAATATACTGCAGAAGAATGTAAAGAAATGGGACTTGTCAATAAAGTCGTACCTGCCAATGAATTGCAACAAGCAGCTCAAGAATGGGCGGAAAAGATTTTGCAAAAAAGTCCAACAGCTATTCAAATGCTTAAATACTCGTTCAATGCAGATAGTGCTAGCATACAAGGTATCTCTCAGCTTGCAATGGGGAGCTTAGCGATGTTTTATAACACAGCAGAATCGAACGAAGGAAAAGAAGCATTTTTAGAAAAACGACCAGTCAACTTCAATAAATTCCGTGGATAATGAAGGAGGAAAAGGATGAAACTCGAAACGTTATTAACTGCGAATCTGATAGATGGGTATCAATCTGTTTGGCCGTATAAAACGATTTTGAATTACTTGAACGATGCAATCGAAAAGTATCCACAAAAAGAAGCAATTATTGATAAAAATTCCCGTTATACATACGAGGAATTGGGCAAGATGGTCGACCGAGTAGCATTAGGTTTATTGGAATTAGGCATTGAAAAAGGCGATGTTGTATCTATACAACTGCCTAATTGGAACGAATTTATCATATTACACTACGCGATTACTAGAATTGGAGCTATTACAAATCCATTAATTCCAATTTATCGAGAACGCGAAATTTCCTATATGGTTGGTATGGTTGAATCGAAAGTACTTATTATTCCATCTAAGTTCCGTAATTATGATTACGTACAGATGGTACAAGCGATTCGACCAAAACTACCTTCGCTAAAGCATTTGTTTGTTATTGGCGATGATATTCCGAGTGATGCACAACCTTTAAGTTATTTATTTGATACCCCGTGGGAAACAAAGAGAGATCTCGCCATTTTAAATGACATTCAACACGATCCAAATGATGTCACTGAAATTATATTCACATCAGGCACGACGGGTAATCCGAAAGGGGTTATGCATACGCATAATACACTATGCGTGTCTACTAACTATTGGATTGAACGTTTGCGGTTAACGAGTGATGATGTCATGTTCATGGCTTCTACTTTCGCGCATCAGACAGGATTTGGATATGGCGTTCGCTTACCTACGCATATCGGTGGGACAGCTGTGTATCAAGATATCTGGAATCCGGAAGAGTTTTTACAACTAGTAGAAAAAGAAAAGATTACGTTCACAGCTGGTGCAACGCCATTTTTACAAGATACCATCCAATCATCGGATATAGGGAAATATAATTTAGAGTCATTGCGTGCATTTGTGGCACTTGGTGCACCAATACCACGTGCACTTATTCGAAAAGACGAGGATGTCGTACGCTTTTCCATCCTATCCGGGTGGGGGCAAACCGAAGATGGACTTGTGACGCTTACTAAGTTGAACGATTCGGAAGAAAAATTAACGAATACAGATGGGGTTGCGTTTCCGGGAATGGTCGTGAAAGTCGTGGATACTGATTTCAATGAACTACCCGCTAATGAAGAGGGTAGCTTGCTTTGTAAAGGTCCAGCGCTGTTTGTCGGTTATTTAAAACAGATGGAACAAACGCTTTCGGAATTCCATGATGGGTGGTTTATAACTGGTGACCGAGCAATTATGGATGAAGACGGATATATTCGAATATCTGGACGAAACAAAGACGTCATTATTCGCGGCGGAGAAAATATTCCAGTCGTGTATATTGAAAATATTTTGTATGAGCATCCAGATGTGGCAATCGCTCAAATTGTTGCAATGCCTGACTTACGCTTGCAAGAAAAAGCATGTGCTTTCATCCGCATGAAGCCAGATACAACACCGCTTACATTACCACTGCTTCAAGTTTTCTTAGAAGAAAAAGGGGTAGCAAAACAATATTGGCCAGAGCGATTAGAAATACTTGAAAATTTCCCGCAGACAGCCAGTGGGAAAATACAAAAATTTAAATTACGTGAACTGATTACAGAGGATGTTACAAACTAAGGTAAGGGGGAAATGAACATGACAAATAAAGTCGCTTTTATCACAGGTGCTGGACGAGGAATTGGTAGACAGATTGCATTGACATTAGCAGCTAAAAACATCACAACTATTGTGTCGGATGTGAATGACGCAAATGCAAATGAAACAGTATCACTCATAGAACGAGCCGGTGGAGAAGCTATTGCAGTGTATTGTGATGTAACCAAATTGAGCAGTGTTGAAGAAGCTGTGCAAGAAGCTGTAAGTAAACTAGGTCGTATCGATATACTTGTGAATAATGCTGGATGGGATAAAATTGAACCATTTTTAAAAAGTGAGCCTTCTACTTGGGAAACGATTTTAAATATTAACCTATTAGGTCAAATTCATACGTGTAAAACGATCCTTCCGCTCATGATTGAAAATGGATACGGAAAAATTGTCAACATTTCCTCTGACTCTGGACGTGTTGGTTCAAGTGGAGAAGCTGTTTATTCCGCGGCAAAGGGTGGTGTAATTGCTTTTACGAAAACATTAGCACGTGAAATGGCAAGACATAAAATCAATGTAAACAGTATTGCACCGGGTCCCGCGGATACGCCATTATTTAAAGAAATTGGCGAATACAATGCTGGCATCGCAGAAGCGCTTATTAAAGCCATTCCATTTAGACGACTCGCACAACCAGAAGACATAGCAAATGCTGTAGCTTTTCTATCTTCAGAAGAGGCAAACTATATAACTGGTCAAGTATTATCGGTCAATGGTGGATTGGCAATGGTGTAAAAAGTACAATCAACAGGAGCCAATTCTGCTCCTGTTTTTTTCTATCTAGAAAGGAAGTGTAGAAAATGGGTAACTCACTAAGTGGTCGTATAATTTTAGTAACAGGGGCAGCAAATCGAATTGGAAAGGCAATAGCTATTGCAGCGGCAAATGAAGGAGCAACTATTGCACTGCATTACAACCAATCTGCTGAACAAGCAGTGATAACAGCTAAAGAAATTGAATCGTTAGGAAGTAAAGTTGCTTGTTTCCAAGCAAATATCGCAAATTTGGAAGAGGTGCAAAGGATGAACAAAGCCATCCAAGAGCAGCTAGGACCAGTATTTGGTGTTATAAATAATGCAGGATATGGGCAAATGAAGTCTTTCTTTGACTATGAACCAAATGAATGGAAAAAAGAAATCGATGTTTGTTTAAATGGGGTATTAAACTTAGCTTACACATTCGTGCCTTCTATGAAAGAAAGAGAGGAAGGTAAGTTTATTACAATTGTTGGGGATTCAGCGCGCACTGGTGATCGAAAACTCATCGTATCCGCAGCAGCAAGAAATGGAGTTATAAGTTTCATGAAGTCTTTGGCTCAAGAAGTAGGTCGACAACAAATTCAATGTAATACTGTCTCACTCGGTTTAATCGATCAAGATGACTTGCAAATGGGAGAGGACATGTATCGTAAAATTGTAAAAGGGTATCCTCTTCAACGTTTAGGCAAACCGGGAGATATTACAGGAATGATGCAGTTTTTACTAAGTGAGCAGTCTGATTGGATCACAGGCCAAGTGTTTTCTATTAACGGTGGTCATAGTATGTTAGGCTAATGATGAAAAACAGTAGAGTGAATTTAGACTATTCTTGAAAATAACTGTTGACTGAATGCTCATTCAGTTTTAATATTAAATTAATTCTTTATTAATCTATTAGCCTAATGGTATTCTATGCATAACATCATTTTACGTCTTTAAGGGGGAGAGGATAAGATGAATCCATTGTTAATCGCTAACTGGGTGTTGTTTATTGCAGTTACTTTGTACGCAATTGGTTTGTTCGCATATTTGTTAAAAACAAGGTATGCATATATTAAACTTGGGAAAAAAGTAGAGTTTGAAGACAATGTGAAAGAAAGACTCCATAAAATTTGGGTGTATGTGTTTGGACAAAAGAAACTGTTAAAAGATAAGAAAAGTGGAGCAATCCATGTAATGTTCTTCTACGGGTTTTTACTTGTTCAATTTGGAGCAATTGATTTCATTTGGAAAGGTTTAGCGCCTGGCTCGCATTTACCATTAGGTCCATTGTATCCAGCCTTTACGTTTTTCCAAGAAATAGTAACTTTTGTTATTTTAATAGCAGTTGTGTGGGCATTCTACCGACGCTATATTGAAAAATTAGTTCGTTTAAAAAGAGGATGGAAAAGTGGACTAGTACTCATTTTCATCGGGGGACTAATGGTTTCCGTTTTAGTTGGTAACGGTATGGGCATGATTTGGCATGATCACGCAGCAACTTGGTCGGAGCCGATTGCATCATCTGTAGCAATAATTTTTGGAATATTGCCAACCGCGGCTGCTACAACGATTTTTTATATCATGTGGTGGGCACATCTATTATTCTTACTAACATTCTTAGTATACGTTCCACAATCGAAGCATTTCCATTTAATTACTGGTCCTGCAAACGTTTACTTCCATCGTTTAGACAATGTAGGGAAACTACGTCCGATTAATTTCGAAGAGGAAGAAGACGAAGAAGCTGATGAAGAAGCGATGCCATCATTTGGTGTCGGTAATATACATGAATTTACGCAAGCACAAATGATCGACTTCTACGCATGTGTAGAGTGTGGTCGTTGTACGAATATGTGTCCGGCAACAGGAACAGGTAAAATGCTGTCTCCGATGGACTTAATCACCAAACTTCGTGATCACCTAACGTTCACAGGAGCAGTAGAAACAAAGGCAAAACCTTGGGTACCAGCACTTGCTTTCCAAGGAACAAAAGGGAACCAACTGGCAATGGCTGCTGGAGCAGAAGGGGCAATCATCGAAGACATTTATAGCCCATCCCTAATTGGCGATGTTATTACAGAAGAAGAAATCTGGGCTTGTACTACTTGCCGTAACTGTGAAGACCAATGTCCAGTAATGAATGAACATGTCGACAAAATTATCGACCTTCGTCGCTACTTAGTCATGACAGAAGGAAAAATGGACCCGGATGCACAACGCGCAATGACGAATATTGAGCGTCAAGGAAATCCATGGGGCTTAAACCGTAAAGAAAAAGAAAACTGGAGAGATGCTCGACCAGAAATTCATATTCCAACAGTGAAAGAAGTTTCAAAAGCTGGAGAAGAATTTGAATATCTATTCTGGGTAGGTTCGATGGGATCATTCGATAATCGCTCGCAAAAAATTGCCTTAGCATTTGCTCACTTGATGAACGAAGCTGGAGTGAAATTCGCTATTCTTGGCAATAAAGAAAAGAACTCTGGAGACACGCCGCGCAGATTAGGAAATGAGTTTTTATTCCAAGAGTTAGCAACATCGAATATTTCTGAATTTGAAAAAGCTGGCGTAACAAAAATCGTCACAATTGATCCACATGCATATAATATCTTTAAAAACGAATATAGTGATTTTGGCTGGAACGGGGAAGTACTGCATCACACGGAAATGCTTTACGACTTAGTACAAGAGGGTCGCTTGAAACCACAATATGCAGTAGAAGAAACGATTACATTCCATGATTCTTGTTATTTAGGTCGATACAACGATGTATACGACGCACCACGAGAAGTATTGAAAGCAATTCCTGGTGTGAAATTAGTGGAAATGGATCGTAACCGTGAAACGGGTATGTGTTGTGGAGCAGGTGGCGGACTAATGTGGATGGAAGAACATGTAGGAAATCGCATAAACGTAGCTCGAACAGAACAAGCGTTAGAAGTAAATCCAACGATTATTTCATCTGGTTGTCCATACTGTTTAACCATGCTTTCGGATGGTACTAAAGCAAAAGAAGTAGAAGAAACTGTAGGAACATACGATATTGCTGAATTACTGGAGAAATCTATTTTCGGGGAATTCACACCAACGTCCGAAGAGGAAGAAAAAGAAGAAGCAATTGTTTGATAAATATATTGCAAATAGTTTAACAGTTTCGTAAACTAGAAGTAACAGCAAAGGGAGTAGTCGATACTCCCTTTTTCTAACAAGTCAAATTGAGCGAGCGTTCAGTCAACTTGTTATTTATTTTACAGGTGATGAAAGCGCATACAAAAAGGGGTGGCTATGTTGACAAAAACAGTGATTTTAGATGGGGCGCGTACAGCTTTTGGTAAGTTTGGTGGAGCACTTAGTAGTTTGACAGCTTCGGATCTTGGGGGAATTGCCATAAAAGAAGCGTTGACTCGCGCCGGTGTTGGCGCAGTAGAAGTCGATGAAGTAATTATGGGAACGGTTTTACAGGCAGGGCAAGGGCAAATTCCTTCTAGACAAGCGGCAACAAAAGCAGGAATTCCTTGGTCAGTGAAAACAGAAACGATCAATAAAGTTTGTGCTTCTGGTATGAGAAGTGTTAGTTTAGCAGATCAATTGATTCGACTTGGGGATGAAGAAATAATCGTTGCAGGTGGAATGGAATCGATGTCGGGTGCTCCTTATTATTTACCAAAAGGACGATTTGGTCTTCGTATGGGAGATGGCCAAATAGTAGATGGCATGATCTATGACGGGCTTTCGTGTTCATTCCATCCGAAAAAAGTGCATATGGGAACATACGGAAACTCCACTGCGCAGGAGTTTGAGTTATCACGTGAGAAACAGGATGAATGGTCCTTTAGAAGTCATGATCTGGCTTTAAAAGCAATCGACAATGGAGTTTTAGCAGAAGAAATTGTTGCAGTGGAAATACCTCAGCGAAAAGGCGATCCAGTCATCGTAAAAGAAGACGAAGCACCACGACGTGATACATCCATCGAATCGCTTGCTAAATTGAAACCAGCATTTGGAAGCGATGGAACGATTACAGCTGGAAATGCACCAGGAGTCAATGACGGGGCATGTGCAATCGTCTTAACAAATGAAGAAAAAGCAAAAGAGCTTGGAAAAGAGCCACTTGCATATGTAATCGGACATGCTGAAATTGCTATTGAGCCTGAAAACTTCCCGCAAACACCAGGAATCGTCATTAATAAATTGCTTGATCGAACTGGAAAAAAATTAGCGGATATCGACTTATTTGAAATAAATGAAGCGTTCGCAGCAGTAGCACTAGTTAGCAGTCAAATTGCAGGGTTAGACGAAGAAAAAGTAAATGTAAACGGTGGTGCAGTCGCACTTGGGCATCCAATTGGAGCATCCGGAGCACGCATTATCTTAACACTTGCCTATGAGTTAAAACGCCGTGGTGGTGGAATTGGTGTTGCAGCCATTTGTTCAGGTGGCGGGCAAGGGGACGCAATAATGATCGAAGTTCCAAAAACAGGGGGAAGTAAGGCATGACAATCCAAAAAGTAATGGTAATCGGTGCAGGGCAAATGGGGGCAGGAATAGCACAAGTCTGTGCACAAGCGGGATTTGAAGTAAAGCTAAATGATCGAGAAGAACAATATTACGAGCGCGGGCTTCAAACAATTACAAAAAATCTTTCACGCAATGTGGAAAAAGGTCGCATGACAGAAGATGAAAAACAAGCAGTACTAAACAATATAACGAAATCACTTTCCATCGAAGACGCGAAAGACGTAGATATCGTCATAGAAGCAGCAGTAGAAAATATGGAAATCAAGCAATCTATTTTCAAACAACTAGATGAAATTACACCAAAGCACACCATTTTAGCAACCAATACTTCATCGTTACCAATTACCGAAATTGCGGCGGTGACGAATCGTCCAGAACAAGTAATTGGCATGCATTTTATGAACCCAGTTCCTGTCATGAAGCTTGTAGAAATTATTCGTGGTCTTGCAACATCGGATGAAGTATACACAGCTATTGAAGAAATGACGAAAAAACTAAGCAAAGTACCAGTCGAAGTAAATGACTTTCCAGGTTTCGTCTCCAATCGCATTTTAATGCCGATGATCAACGAAGCCATTTATACACTGTATGAAGGCGTTGCATCAAAAGAAGCGATTGATGATGTGATGAAACTAGGGATGAATCATCCAATGGGTCCCCTTCAACTGGCAGACTTTATCGGCTTAGATACTTGTTTATACATTATGGAAATTTTACATGAAGGATTCGGAGATAGTAAATATCGCCCATGTCCATTACTTAGAAAATACGTAAAAGCTGGTTGGTTAGGGAAAAAATCTGGTAGAGGTTTCTACATTTACGAATAATAAAGGGGAAATTTAGATGGAGCTAAAGTTTACTGAAGAACAACTTATGATGCGCAACATGGTCAGGGATTTTGCTAAAACAGAAATTGAACCTTTTATCGAACGCATGGAACAAGGGGAGTTTCCGCGTGAAATAATACGGAAAATGGGAGAACTCGGATTAATGGGAATTACTGTCCCAGAGGAATACGGCGGCTCCGGAATGGATTTCACAAGCTATGTGATCGCGGTTAATGAACTTTCCAAAGTAAGTGCTGTAGTCGGAGTAATTCTTTCTGTCCACACTTCTGTTGGTACAAATCCAATTCTTTACTTTGGTAATGAAGAACAAAAAAATAAATACATTCCCAAACTAGCAAGTGGAGAATATTTAGGAGCATTTTGCCTAACGGAGCCATCTGCTGGATCCGATGCGGGTGCCTTGAAAACAAAAGCTGTAAAAAAAGATGACCACTATGTATTGAATGGTTCTAAAGTATTTATTACCAATGGGGGAGAAGCAGATGTGAATATCGTTTTTGCTTCTACTGATCCTTCGCAAGGCTCCAAAGGAATCACAGCATTTATTGTAGAAAAAGATACACCAGGTTTTATCGTCGGAAAAGATGAAGAGAAGATGGGCTTGCACGGTTCTAGAACAGTGCAGCTAACATTTGAAGATATGAAAATTCCTGTAGCCAATCGACTCGGCGAAGAAGGGGAAGGATTTAAAATCGCCATGGCGAATTTAAATACAGGTCGAATCGGAATTGCGACACAAGCACTTGGTATTGCGGAAGCCGCGTTTGAAGCCGCGGTAGGATATGCAAAAGAGCGTGTGCAATTCGGCAAGCCAATAGCTGCCAACCAAGGGGTAGGCTTTAAACTAGCCGATATGGGCACAGCAGTAGAAGCAGCAAGACTACTTGTCTACCGAGCAGCAAGCCTTCGTGACCAAGGACTTCCTTGTGGAAAAGAAGCATCGATGGCGAAACTATTTACAACAAAAACAGCAGTAGATGTAGCAATCGAAGCAGTGCAAGTATTCGGTGGATACGGCTATACAGAAGACTATCCAGTAGAGCGCTATTTCCGAGACGCAAAAGTAACCGAAATCTACGAAGGCACAAGCGAAATCCAAAGAATAGTTATTAGTAAACATCTAATAAATTAAATAAATTTACTGTAAATGGGTAAGGGCAACCAACTCATGCAGAAGAGCAACTAATCTATCAGCGAGATCAACCAAGGAACGCTCGAAAGCAACCAAATCATATAGAAGAGCAACTAAACTAAGCAAAACTACCAAAAAGGCGGGAATGACAATGAATTTTCAACTTTCAGAAGAACATGAAATGATTCGTAAAATGGTACGTGATTTTGCAGAAAACGAAGTGGCACCAACAGCAGCAGAGCGCGACGAAGAAGAACGTTTTGACCGTGAAATCTTCGACAAAATGGCGGAGCTTGGATTAACGGGAATCCCTTGGCCAGAAGAATACGGTGGAATCGGTTCTGATTACCTTGCATACTGTATCGCAGTAGAAGAACTATCTCGTGTTTGTGCTTCAACAGGGGTAACACTTTCTGCACATACTTCACTTGCTGGATGGCCAATCTTCAAATATGGCAATGAAGAGCAAAAACAAAAATACCTTCGTCCTATGGCAGAAGGCTCTAAAATTGGCGGCTACGGTTTAACAGAAGCAGGCTCTGGTTCAGATGCTGGTGGCATGAAAACGACAGCCAAATTAGATGGCGACGACTATGTATTAAACGGCTCTAAAATTTTTATTACTAATGGCGGCATTGCAGATATATATGTCGTATTTGCAGTAACAGATCCAGAATCCAAACATAAAGGAACGAGCGCATTTATCGTAGAAGCAGATTTCCCAGGATTCTCTGTAGGGAAAAAAGAAAAGAAACTAGGCATTCGCTCTTCTCCTACAACAGAAATTGTTTTTGATAATTGCCGTGTACCAAAAGAAAACCTTCTTGGGGAAGAAGGAGAAGGCTTCATCATCGCGATGAAAACTTTGGATGGCGGTCGTAACGGAATTGCCGCTCAAGCAGTAGGAATTGCACAAGGAGCACTAGATGCAGCAGTAGGATATGCAAAAGAACGTGTACAATTCGGTAAACCAATCGTTGCAAACCAAGGGGTATCCTTCAAGCTAGCAGACATGGCGACAGCAACAGAAGCTTCACGATTACTAACATATCAAGCTGCATGGCTAGAATCTAACGGGCTTCCGTACGGTAAAGAATCGGCAATGGCAAAGCTAATGGCTGGAGACACAGCGATGAAAGTTACGACAGAAGCAGTGCAAGTTTTCGGGGGATATGGCTACACGAAAGATTATCCAGTGGAACGTTATATGCGCGATGCGAAAATCACACAAATATACGAGGGAACACAAGAAATTCAACGCCTTGTTATTTCTCGTATGTTAACGAAGTAATAGATGCCTATGGATAAAAAGCATGAAGTAATAACATCTATAAAAGATGAAAGCCTCATCGAAAAAAGGCGTCTTCAGATGATCCGTGCGGGAGTTACATTATTTAAACAAAAAGGCTTTCACCGAACAACAACGAGAGAAATTGCAAAAGAAGCTGGATTTAGTATTGGAACGCTGTACGAATATATTCGGACAAAGGAAGATGTACTATATTTAGTTTGCGATAGTATTTACCATGAAGTGCATAACAAACTATCGCAAATTTCACTTCAAAATGGTACAACACAAGGCTTAAAAACGGCTATCCGCCACTATTACGGGGTTATTGATGATATGCAAGATGAGTTCGTTGTTATGTATCAAGAAACAAAGTCTTTACCAAAAAGCGCATTGCAATACGTACTCACGAAGGAATTAGAAATGGTCGAGATTTTTCAAAAGATTCTGGTTGGCTGCAAACAAGCAGGGGAACTTGAGCTAACAGATGAACAAATCAATCTGTATGCCCATACACTTGTCGTTCAAGGGCAAATGTGGGCATTTAGAAGATGGGCACTCGGCAAAGAATATTCGCTCGAACAATTTACTGAAATACAAATACAATTTGTACTGAAGGGGATGGGACAGTAAATGGTTACTAAACAAAGGGGGAGCAACATGTCTACTGGGGAAGTATATCGTCCAAAAAATCACGTTCGTTTTGTCACAGCATCTAGTCTTTTTGACGGGCATGACGCATCGATTAATATTATGCGCCGTATTTTACAGGGAAGCGGAGCAGAAGTTATTCACTTAGGTCATAACCGGTCCGTTGAAGAAGTAGTAAATGCTGCTATTCAAGAAGACGTACAAGGGATTGCGATTTCTTCCTACCAGGGAGGACATGTAGAGTATTTTAAATATATGAAGGATTTACTCGTGGAACGTGGTGCGCCTCATATTCAAATATTTGGTGGCGGCGGTGGAGTAATCATTCCAAAAGAAATAAAAGAACTACAAGCATATGGAATATCCGGTATTTTCTCACCAGAAGATGGTCGAAAACTTGGTCTCCAAGGAATGATCAATCAAATCCTCCAATCATGTGATGTACCTACGAAAGCAACGGGTGCTATCGAGGAAATTGAAGCAGTTTCAACGGAGAAACCAGAATTGCTGGCACATTTAATCACGATTGCTGAGGAAGCACACCAAACCGGAGATGCTGAAGCGAAAGCCATGATTGAGCACGCAAAAAGCATTTCGAAAAATACACCGGTGCTTGGTATTACAGGGACTGGAGGGGCAGGAAAAAGTTCCTTAACAGACGAATTAATTCGCAGATTCCTGCACGATTTACCTGATAAAAAAATTGCGGTGCTTTCTATTGATCCGACGAAACAAAAAACAGGTGGCGCATTACTCGGTGACCGTATCCGTATGAATGCCATTTTCAATAAACGTGTGTTCATGCGAAGTCTAGCAACACGAGGATCTCGCACAGAATTATCGGGAGCACTCAATGATGTACTGGATGTTGTGAAAGTTGCAGGGTTCGATTTAATCATTGTAGAAACAAGTGGTATTGGGCAAGGAGACGCTGAAATTGCAAACGTATCGGATGTATCGATGTATGTTATGACAAGCGAGTTCGGTGCACCAACTCAACTTGAAAAAATCGATATGATTGACTATGCCGATTTAATCGTTATCAATAAATTCGAACGAAAAGGTTCAGAAGATGCGCTTCGCCAAGTGCAAAAGCAATATCAACGTAGCCATGAGTTATGGCATGATGATTTAGATACGATGCCTGTTTATGGCACAATTGCCAGCCAATTTAATGATAAAGGAACGAATTCATTATTTGCAGCATTAATCGGTGCATTAAATGATAAAGTTGGCACTGACTGGGAAACATCGTACGAGCAATTTGTGAAAACGCAAAAACAAAACGTTATCATTCCAAATGATCGTCGCTACTATCTTCGTGAAATTACGGATACTGTTCGTGGTTATCATAAAAAGTCGGAAGAACAAGTAGCTTTTGCACGAAGATTGTTCCAATTAGAAGGTGCCATCGAAGCAGTGAAAGAAAAAGCAGCAGATGATGCACTAGTACAATCTTTGGAATCACTTGCCAAAGGTGTTCGCGACGAATTAACAGCAGAATCCAAACGAATACTAGAAAACTGGGCTAGGTTAAAAGAAGCTTACGCTGGTGACGAATTCATCACAAAAGTTCGGGATAAAGAAATTCGGACAATTCTTCGTACAGAAAGCTTATCTGGTCTTAAAATACCAAAAGTAGTGCTACCAAACTTCGTCGATTACGGCGAGATTTTACGATGGGTATATAAAGAAAATGTACCAGGATCATTCCCATACACGGCAGGAGTTTTCCCGTTTAAAAGAGAAGGAGAAGATCCGAAACGTCAATTTGCGGGAGAAGGGACGCCAGATCGTACGAATCGTCGTTTCCACTATTTATCCAAAGATGATGATGCCAAACGCCTATCTACAGCATTTGACTCCGTAACTTTATACGGGGAAGATCCAGATCATCGTCCAGATATTTTTGGGAAAGTAGGGGAATCCGGCGTAAGCGTTTGTACGTTAGAAGATATGAAAAAGCTATATGATGGCTTTGATTTATGTGCACCGTCAACATCTGTATCGATGACGATTAATGGGCCAGCACCAATCATTTTAGCTATGTTCATGAACACGGCAATCGACCAGCAAGTGCGTATTCGAGAAGAAGAACTTGGACGCACACTAACGGTAGAAGAATTTACAGAAGTGAAAACAAAGACTTTGGAAGTAGTTCGTGGAACAGTGCAAGCAGATATTTTAAAAGAAGACCAAGGACAGAATACTTGTATTTTCTCTACAGAATTTGCACTTCGCATGATGGGCGATATTCAACAATATTTTATTGACCAAAAGGTTCGTAATTATTATTCGGTATCGATTTCCGGATATCATATTGCAGAGGCTGGTGCCAATCCGATTTCGCAGCTTGCATTTACGCTTTCCAATGGTTTCACGTATGTAGAATACTATTTAAGTCGCGGGATGCATATAGATGATTTTGCACCAAACTTATCGTTCTTTTTCTCGAACGGCTTAGATCCAGAATATACGGTAATCGGTCGGGTCGCTCGTCGTATTTGGGCAGTCGTAATGAGAGACAAATACGGTGCAAATGAACGAAGTCAAAAACTGAAGTACCATGTACAAACTTCTGGTCGAAGCTTGCATGCGCAAGAAATCGATTTTAATGATATTCGTACGACGCTTCAGGCATTGATGGCATTGCAAGATAACTGTAATTCGCTTCATACAAATGCATATGACGAAGCGATTACTACACCAACAGAAGAATCGGTTCGACGTGCCATGGCTATTCAAATGATTATTACAAAAGAACATGGACTATCCAAAAACGAAAATCCATTACAAGGTGCTTTCATCATCGAAGAGCTGACAGACATAGTAGAAGAAGCCGTACTTTCTGAGTTTGACCGCATTAACGACCGCGGGGGAGTGCTCGGTGCGATGGAAACACAATATCAACGCGGTAAAATCCAAGAAGAATCAATGTACTACGAGATGAAAAAACATACTGGTGATCTTCCGATTATCGGTGTGAACACATATCTAAATCCGAACCCTGCAACAGCAGAGGACATTGACAATATGGAAATTGCCCGTGCAACTACAGAAGAAAAAGAATCACAAATTACAAATCTTCGTAAATTCCAAGAAAAACATGCAACAGAAGCAAGCATTGCTCTAGCACAATTGAAACAAGTGGCTGTAACAGGTGGTAACATCTTTGAAGAACTTATGTCTACAGTCCAAAAAGCAAGTTTAGGACAAATCACCAACGCCCTTTACGAAGTCGGCGGGCAATATAGACGGAATATGTAAAAACTCGTCTAATGATTTTTACAGAAAAGTGTAATAAGAACTTTATATTGCATTTATATGTTCCAGGTAGGCTATTTTGTAAAGGTAATGTTGGTAATATGACGATGCTGTATAGAAAATGGTCATTTCCTTCCAATTGAGAAGGGCAGAGCAGCCAAAATTGCATCTTTGGCTGCTTTTAGCTAAATAGGAAGGTAGCAATTCTTTCTTTCCCATAAGCTTTAGCACTTTAAACTTCTGTGTTTACTGGGTGTGACGGACGAATAATTACTACACTTTAAAAAAACAAGTAATGTTGTAAAACTTATTCAGTCCAAATCAACCCAAAAGGACCTATATTTAAAGTATTTAGAGTATGAATTTATTCATCTTGGTAAACCAACACTTGTTAGGAAAAAAGTTTTGTGTCTCGATGTATTATCGGGACACTTTTTTGTATAATGATAGAAGATTGACTACTGAGTAGAGGAGAATAGGCGTGAAAAGACCGATTCATATAATGATGATTATAATATTCCTACTACTCACAATTTTTCTGTATAATAGAAGACTCGCATCTATTCCATTGCTCTTGCTCTCTCTTTATTTATTTTTATTGGCAGGAGCAAAGTTTTCCCTTTTCAAAAAGAATAAATGACGGTAGCATATAACATAATGGTTTGTATATAATGGGAAGTATGCAAACGGACATAGAAAGGACGTGCACGATTTGAAATTTCGTGAAATGACAACAGCACAACTACAAGAAGAATCGCTAATAGATTTAGGATTTGCGATTTTAGAAGATAAGAAAAATGCATTAACATTAACAGACCTATTCGATGAAATCCAAAAACTAAATGGATTCACGGATGAAGAAATGGCTGCTCGTAAACCACAATTCTACACAGATATGAATATTGACGGCCGCTTTTTAGCAATTGCCGAAAACCAATGGGGGCTTAGAGAATGGTACCCAGTGGAGCAAATTGAAGAAGAAACAGCACCTACTGTTAAAGTACGTAAAAAGAAAGCAAAAGCAGTAGAAGACGACGATTTAGAAGATCTAGATGAAGACGAAATCATTTTCGAAGAAGAATTCGACGAGTTCATTGAAGATGAAGACGAAGAAGAAGATGAGGAAGTTGTAGTGGACTTTGACGAAGATATCGATGAAGAGATTGAAGAAGATCTAATCGACGAAGACGAAGAAGAATTCGACATTATCGATGACGAAGAATTAGATGAAGAAGAGGAAGACGAAGAATAATTCTTGACATCTTATTCTAATCGCTATAAGATTCTATTGGGCTCTTTTTAAAGAGACATAACTCATGTGCATATGCGCTCCCCTGCCAAAATAGCAGGCGGGGCGCTTTTTTTTGTTATTGTAGAACTAATTATTACTCGAGGAGGAACAAATTTTGACTAAATTTATTTTTGTTACTGGTGGGGTTGTATCTTCATTAGGTAAAGGAATCACGGCGGCATCACTTGGTCGTTTATTGAAAAACAGAGGATTGAATGTAACGGTACAAAAGTTTGATCCATATATTAACCTGGATCCAGGGACGATGAGTCCGTATCAGCACGGGGAAGTTTTCGTTACAGATGATGGAGCAGAAACAGATTTAGACTTAGGTCATTACGAGCGTTTTATGGATATTAATTTAAATAAATATTCCAATATTACAACTGGGAAAGTATACTCTTCCGTATTAAGAAAAGAGCGTCGCGGTGATTATAACGGTGCGACTGTACAAGTAATCCCACATATTACAAATGAAATTAAACAACGTCTATTTTTAGCTGCAAAAGAAACGCAAGCAGATATCGTTATTACAGAAATCGGTGGAACGGTTGGAGATATTGAATCCCTTCCATTCCTAGAAACAATCCGTCAAATGAAACGTGACGTAGGTAGCAATAATGTGATGTATATTCACTGTACATTAGTACCATTTATTAAAGCTGCTGGTGAGATGAAAACAAAACCAACACAACATAGTGTAAAAGAATTACGTAGCCTTGGTATTCAACCAAATGTAATTGTACTTCGTTCAGAAGCGCCAGTTCCTCAAGATATGAAAGACAAAATCGGTCTTTTCTGTGATATCAAACCAGAGGAAGTAATTGAATGTATCGATGCCGATTCTCTATATGAAATCCCTTTGAACCTTCAAGCACAACATTTAGATCAAATTGTTGTAGATCATTTCCAACTTACTACGAAAGACGCAGATATGACAGATTGGAAAGCGTTAGTAGACGAAGTGAAATCTTTATCGAAAAAAGTGCGTATTGGCCTAGTTGGTAAATACGTTGAACTTCAAGATGCTTACATTTCTGTTGTAGAAGCGATGAAACACGCAGGATATAAATTTGATGCAGACGTAGAAGTAAAATGGGTCAATGCGGAAGAAGTAAATGATGCAAATGTAGCAGAATTTCTGTCTGATGTAGACGGTATTCTTGTTCCAGGTGGATTCGGAGACCGCGGTGTAGAAGGAAAAATCTCTGCAACTAAATTTGCTCGTGAAAACAATGTACCTTTCCTAGGTATTTGTTTAGGAATGCAACTAGCAACTGTAGAATTTGCTCGTACTATTTTAGAATTACAAGATGCTCATTCTTCTGAGTTAGATCCTAATACGACTCATCCAATCATCGATTTATTGCCAGAACAAAAAGATGTAGAAGACTTAGGTGGAACGCTTCGTCTTGGATTATACCCATGTAAATTAACACCTGGTTCAAAAGCACACCAAGCTTATGGAGAGGAACTTGTATACGAACGTCACCGTCACCGTTATGAATTCAATAACGAATACCGTGAACAATTCGAAGCAGCAGGATTTGTGTTCTCTGGTACAAGCCCAGATGGTCGTCTAATCGAAATCATCGAGCTTCCAGAACACCCATTCTTCGTAGCTTCTCAGTTCCATCCGGAATTTGTGTCTCGTCCACGACGTCCACAACCACTATTCCGTGAATTCATCAAAGCATCTGTAGGAGAATAATATTAAAAAGCAGTTCGACCATTGTCGAGCTGCTTTTTTTATGGATATAGGAATTTATTGGCTAAGGGCAACTAAAACTAAGTAGAGAGCAACTAGTTTGGCAATGAAAGCAACCAAATCTCCCTTGAAAGCAACTAATTGGAACCTGAGAGCAACTAACTCACAGGAAACAAAGGGAATTTCAACAGAGCTTTCAAAAAGGAAGCTGTGAAAAGGGATTAATTGGCTAAGGGCACTCAACTCCGGGTCCAAAGCAACTAAATTGGCATTGAAAGCAACTAAGTCTCCTGCGAAAGCAACTAAATGAAACCTGAGAGCCACTAACTCACAGGAAACAAAGGGAATTTCAACAGAGCTTTCAAAAAGAGAGCTGTGAAAAGGGATTAATTGTCTAAGGGCACCCAACACCAAGTCCAAAGCAACTAAATTGGCATTGAGAGCAACTATTCAAACAACGAGAGCAACTAAATCTCCAACAAAAGCAACCAAACAAAAACACCCAAAGAAATCTCTTTGGGCATTTCAAACAAAATTATTCTCCTAAAAGCATCTCATCTAGCTTCATCTTCACAGCTTCGTACACGAACATGGCACCTAGCGCATAAGGCAATACAATGCGAGAACCATCCTCTGCAGGAAGCAAACCTTTCGTTAACTTCAATGAAATATATGTATAGGCCAGATTCGCTAACTTGTTTTCTTCACTTGCAGGTTCAGCAGCAAGCACGCTGAATGGAATAAATAATTCACTTAAACGTTCGGCAAGCGCTATTGCTTCTTCATTTTCGGCAGAACGAACGATAATCCATACCCGGTCCGCGCTAGATAGCTCCATATTTGGTGTCCAACTTTGCATACTTGGAAAAGGCTCAGCAGCTAATTGTGCGTTAACTGCAATGCTATTCATTTCTCCAAACGTAGCAAAATAGATGCTTCCTTCTCTTGCGGCAGCTTGTGCTAATAGCCGAGCAGTTTCTTCTATATTCTCTTCCTCTGAAGTTGCAATGCGTTGAAGAAGCCCAGTGAGTTGTGTAGTTAACATTTTCATCCTGTATTCACCTCCTTGTCATTATATCTGAAAAGCAAAAAAACGTCTCCTTTACTCCTATTAAATGAAAAATAGAAAAAAAATTAGGAATAAAGGAGGGATAGGAAGGAAAGTATCGAATAGTAGTATAAAAGTGGGAAATTCAAAAAAGGGGTTTGTTCATCATGAAACACATTTTAATTGTAGACGATCAACTAGGTATACGAATGCTCTTGAAAGAAGTTTTTTCACAAGTTGAGTACAAAATAAGTCTAGCTGCAAACGGTTTCGAAGCGCTAGAAATTGCGGATGCCGAGGAAATTGACGGTGTCTTATTAGACATGAAAATTCCGGGAATGGATGGTATTCAGATTTTAACAAAACTGAAAGAAAAATGGCCTGGATTACCTGTCATGATGATGACTGCTTATGGGGAACTAAATTTAATACAAGAAGCAATGGATTTAGGTGCCTCTCTCTATTTTACAAAGCCATTTGATATATTCGAAGTACGAGATGCTGTAACTAATTTACTGAAATAAAAAGCCGGTTGAGCAGGCAGTGGAAAACATCGCCTTTTTTTGATATGATGAAAAGGATATATGGCAAAAACAAAGTATGAAAAAGCAAATAGAGGAGGCCCATTTAAATGGCTTTAGTATCGATGAAAGAAATGCTTGAAAAAGGGAAAAAAGAAGGCTACGCAGTAGGTCAATTCAATATTAACAATTTAGAATTTACACAAGCTATTTTACAAGCTGCTGAAGAAGAAAAGTCTCCAGTTATTTTAGGCGTTTCCGAAGGTGCAGCGAAATATATGGGTGGTTTTACTACTGTAGTGCATATGGTAAAAGGATTGATGGAAGACTATCAAACAACAGTGCCAGTAGCTATTCACTTAGATCATGGCTCAAGCTTTGAAAAATGTAAAGCGGCAATTGACGCAGGATTTACATCCGTTATGATAGATGCATCTCACCACCCTTTTGAAGAAAATGTAGAAATTACATCTAAAGTGGTAGAGTACGCACATGCACACAACGTTTCTGTAGAAGCAGAACTTGGCACAGTTGGAGGTCAAGAAGATGACGTAGTGGCTGATGGTGTTATCTATGCGGATCCAGCAGAATGTGCAGAGCTTGTAAAACGTACGGCAATTGACTGTTTAGCACCAGCATTAGGTTCTGTTCACGGACCATACAAAGGAGAACCTAACTTAGGGTTCAAAGAAATGGAAGAAATCTCACAACTTGCAGAACTTCCATTAGTATTGCATGGTGGAACAGGAATTCCGACACATGATATTACTCGCGCTATTTCACTTGGAACAGCGAAGATTAATGTGAATACGGAAAACCAAATTGCTGCTACAAAAGCAATTCGTGCATACTTAGCAGAAAATGAAGCGCAATATGACCCACGTAAATATTTGATTCCAGCGCGAGATGCGATTAAAACAACAGTCATCGGCAAAATGCGTGAATTTGGAAGCTCAAACAAAGCGTAAGCAAGTCAACATACACAACTATAAGGGAGAAGCGTTCATCTAAAGGACCTTCTCCTATTTGTCCATCATGAGGAGGAAATAATAATATGAAATTTTTTATCGATACAGCTAATTTTGACGAAATAAAAGAAGCACACGCTTGGGGTATTTTATCCGGCGTTACAACAAACCCATCACTTGTTGCAAAAGAAAATATTTCTTTTCATGATCGACTTCGTGAAATCACCGCACTTGTAGACGGTTCAGTTAGTGCAGAAGTAATTGCACTAGATGCAGAAGGGATGATCAAAGAAGGTAGAGAACTTGCTGCTATTGCACCGAATATTACAGTAAAGCTACCGATGACTCCAGAAGGATTAAAAGCTTGTGCAGTATTTACAAAAGAAAATATTAAAACAAACGTAACGCTTATTTTTAGTGCGAACCAAGCACTACTTGCAGCTCGTGCTGGTGCAACGTATGTTTCTCCATTTTTAGGGCGTTTAGATGATATTGGACATGATGGAATGGAGTTAATCGCGAAAATCGCACAAATCTTCGAAATTCATCAAATCGATACAGAAATTATTGCAGCTTCTATTAGACATCCCCAGCATATTACTGATGCTGCGTTGAATGGCGCACATATTTCTACCACTCCATTTAAAGTATTAAAGCAATTATTTAACCATCCTTTAACGGATAAAGGGATTGAAGGGTTTCTAGCGGATTGGAACAATCGTAAAAGCGAGTAACAAGTCGAAGGAGAAACGTATGGAAGTTTATAAAATAAAAGGCGGAAATCGCCTAAAAGGTACGATTAAAGTAAACGGAGCAAAAAATAGTGCAGTCGCATTAATTCCTGCTTCTTTACTTGCAAATTCACCAGTTACTATTGAAGGCTTACCAGAAATTTTAGATGTTTGGACGTTAAAAGAATTACTAGAAGAACTCGGAGCGCAAGTAACATTTGAAAACGGTACAATGACAATCGATCCAAGAAATGTGGTTGATATACCGCTTCCAAATGGCAATATTAAAAAATTGCGTGCTTCTTATTATTTAATGGGTGTCCTACTTGGAAAATTTAAAAAAGCAGCAATTGGATTGCCGGGAGGATGCCATCTTGGTCCTCGTCCAATTGATCAGCATATTAAAGGTTTTGAAGCTTTAGGGGCAACTGTTTCCAATGAACACGGGGCTATTTACTTGCGTACAGAAGAGTTAATAGGCTCTAAAATTTATTTAGACGTTGTAAGTGTGGGAGCAACGATTAATATTATGCTTGCTGCCGTACTTGCAAAAGGAAGAACGATTATTGAAAATGCAGCAAAAGAACCTGAAATCATTGATGTAGCAACCTTATTATCCAATATGGGCGCAAAAATCAAAGGTGCAGGGACAAATGTCATCCGTATTGATGGTGTCGAGGAATTACACGGCACGAAACATACCATTATTCCAGACCGCATTGAAGCAGGGACATTTATGATTATGGCTGCAGTTGCGGGAGACGGTGTCACAATCGATAATGTCATCCCATTCCACGTAGAAGCATTAACGGCTAAACTTCGGGAAATGGGTGTAAAAGTAGAGGAATACGAAGAGAAGATTTACATTCCAAAGTCAACGAACTTGCAGGCAGTGGATGTGAAAACACTTGTTTATCCGGGTTTTCCGACCGATTTACAACAACCATTCTCGGTATTAATGACACAAGCTGCTGGAACATCGGTTATAACGGATAGTATTTATTCTGCGCGTTTTAAACAAATCGATGAACTACGCCGGATGAATGCAGTTGGTCGTGTGGATGGTAGAACGGCTATCATAACAGGACCTGTAAAGCTTGAAGCGGCTATGGTACGTGCTAGTGATTTGCGAGCTGGAGCGGCACTCGTTATTGCTGGACTCTTAGCAGAAGGCGAAACAGAAATTCAAGATATTTTCCATATCGAACGCGGATACAGCTCCATCATCGAGAAACTTCAAGGGCTTGGCGCAGACATTCGTCGAGTCACCATAAAAGAAGTAGAAGTAAACAATGAGTGAACCAACCTCCGAGCATAGAACATAGGTGCTTCCGTTTTTCTCATAAAATATGCTACAATGATACAGGAAGAAACTTAAGATCGGATTTTATTTACCGTAAAACGGGAGGCATATATTAGATGGAACGTAGTTTATCGATGGAACTAGTCCGAGTAACAGAGGCAGCCGCAATCGCATCTGCACGATGGATGGGACGCGGATTAAAAAATGAAGCAGATGACGCAGCAACTACTGCAATGCGTACGGTTTTTGACACAATCCCAATGGAAGGTGTCGTTGTAATTGGGGAAGGGGAAATGGACGAAGCACCGATGTTATATATCGGGGAAAAGCTTGGTCATGGAACTGGAGGTCCTCAAGTAGACGTAGCAGTTGATCCTCTAGAAGGTACAAATATTGTAGCTTCTGGTGGCTGGAATGCATTAGCAGTACTTGCAATTGCTGATCGCGGAAATCTACTTCATGCTCCGGATATGTATATGGACAAACTAGCTGTTGGTCCTGAAGCTGTAGGTCAAGTGGATATCAATGCACCAGTAATTGATAACTTAAGAGCAGTAGCACGCGCAAAAAACAAAGATATCGAAGACGTAGTGGCAACGATTTTAGGTCGTCCACGTCATCAAAAAATTATCGATGAAATTAGAGCAGCAGGCGCACGTATTAAGTTGATCAACGATGGTGATGTAGCAGGGGCTATTAATACTGCATTTGATAACACAGGTGTCGATATTTTATTTGGCATGGGTGGAGCTCCAGAAGGAGTAATCTCTGCTGTAGGATTAAAATGTTTAGGCGGGGAAATTCAAGGGAAACTTGTACCGCAAGATGAAGCAGAACTAGAACGTTGTATTAAAATGGGTCTCGATGTAAACAAAATTTTACGTATGGAAGACTTAGTAAAAGGCGACGATGCCATTTTTGCGGCAACAGGAGTAACAGATGGAGAACTTCTTCGTGGCGTACAATTTAAAGGTGCTTTTGGTTCGACACATTCAATCGTAATGCGTGCAAAATCAGGCACAATTCGTTTTGTAGAAGGACGCCATAGCTTAAACAAAAAACCGAATTTAGTTCTATAAGTGAAACTTCTCTTATGTATACCCGGTCAATTTGCACCGGGTATCCTCATAATAAAGTGAAACTTCCATTAGTGGGGGTTTTCTTTATCCCCAACTGATGGTTAGTTGAACCAATCAGGGATTTACAGGCTGTTTCTCCCTCTATTTTTCTCGATTTTCTCTCATAAAAGTTGAGGAGGGCGAATTTACAGCGTGTTAAACCGGGGTAAACTTCATTCCTATTAAATCCGAAAAAAGACTTCACAACAAAATATTATAAAGAGTGGTGCGTTGCCGATGACACAAACGACGATAAATGAATTAGAAAATATGACGCTAAAGGAACTCTATACCCTTGCGCGTAAATACAAAGTGGCTGCTTATAGCAAACTAACAAAAAAAGAACTGATTTTTGCTATATTAAAATCTCGTGCTGAACAAGAAGGCTTCTTCTTTATGGAAGGCGTTTTAGAAATTATTCAGCAAGAAGGTTTCGGATTCTTACGGCCGATCAACTATTCTCCTAGTTCCGAGGATATTTATATTTCTGCTTCTCAAATTAGAAGATTTGATCTTCGTAATGGAGACAAAGTAACAGGAAAAGTACGACCTCCAAAAGAAAGTGAGCGTTATTACGGCCTATTACATGTAGAACTAGTAAATGGAGAAGATCCAGAAATTGCAAAAGAACGTGTGCATTTTCCAGGGCTTACACCGCTATACCCAGATCGTCATATTACATTAGAAACGGTTCCTGAAAAGCTATCAACTCGAATCATGGATTTAGTAGCACCGGTTGGATACGGTCAACGTGGATTAATTGTTGCCCCTCCTAAAGCAGGGAAAACATTACTTATAAAAGAAATTGCAAATGCGATTACGACTAATCACCCAAATGCAGAACTAATCGTACTATTAATAGACGAGCGTCCAGAAGAAGTAACAGATATCGAGCGCTCTGTAAAAGCAGATGTAGTAAGTTCTACATTTGATGAAGTGCCAGAAAACCACGTAAAAGTGGCTGAACTAGTGTTAGAAAGAGCGATGCGCTTAGTAGAACATAAACGTGATGTAATTATCCTAATGGATTCAATTACACGACTTGCTCGTGCATATAACTTAGTTATTCCACCAAGTGGTCGTACATTATCAGGTGGTATTGACCCTGCTGCATTCCACCGTCCGAAGCGATTTTTCGGTGCAGCACGTAATATTGAAGAAGGTGGAAGTTTAACGATTCTTGCTACCGCTTTAGTAGACACAGGTTCACGTATGGATGAAGTAATCTATGAGGAATTTAAAGGTACAGGTAACTTAGAATTACACTTAGATAGAAGCCTTGCAGAACGTAGAATTTTCCCGGCTATTGATATTCGTAGATCCGGAACAAGAAAAGAAGAGTTACTGATTCCGAAAGACCAGCTCGACAAACTTTGGGCAATCCGCAAAACATTTTCCGATTCATCCGATTTTGCAGAACGTTTCTTGAAGAAACTGCGTCAAACGAAAACAAACGAAGCATTTTTTGAACAATTAGCAGAAGAAATGAAAGCACATCGAAGTGGGAAAGTAACGCTATAAAATAAAACTACAATCAGTGGGGGTTTTCTTCATCCCCCACTGATTGTTAGTTGAACCAAGCGGGCTTTTACGGGCTGTTGATCTCCCACTTATCTTTTCGCTTTTCTTAAATCTTGAAGTGGGAGTCTTACAGCCCGTTAATGCGGGATAAAATAAAATAGTTGCAAGTACACAGTAAAGATGGTACTATATTTAACGTAACATCATACATTTCTGCTACATATGCGATTGACATCAATCGGATCGTGTAAGGTATCAGTTTTCATAACCAACTCTGTTCCAGATGGTTCAGGGCGAGAGGAGAGATAGAGATGAAAGCAGGAATTCATCCCGATTACAAAGAAGCAACAGTAACATGTTCATGTGGTAACACATTTACAACAGGTTCTGTAAAATCTGACATTAAAGTCGAGTTCTGTAACGAATGTCACCCATTCTATACTGGACGTCAAAAATTCGCAGCAGCGGATGGCCGTGTGGATCGCTTCAACAAAAAATACGGTATCAAAGAAGAAGCTCAAAACTAAGTACCAAATACCTGCAAAACACACCGTGTTTTGCAGGTATTTTTATTTGTATGATACATATCCTCGTTTAACTTTTTTCTAGGACAATGCGGAAGTGAAAAATGAAAATATTTTTTTAAATCTAGATGCACAGTAGAGTATGTTATAACTAGATAGGGAAAAAAATCATAAACCAACTTTAGTAAAATTGAAGTGCATGGAAATAGATTTCTCTTAGCACATTTTCATAATAAATAAAAGACAAGATTTTTAATTTGTTTTTCGGTATGATGAGTAAAGACTGTTTGAAAGGGAGTATTGAAATGTTTATTACATCCCAAATGGGCTGGATAGAAGTAATATGTGGAAGCATGTTCTCTGGTAAATCAGAAGAGCTAATTCGTCGTATTAGACGTGTACAATTTGCAAAACAGAAAATTGCCGTGTTTAAGCCGATGATTGATAATAGGTATAGTGAAGAGGCAGTAGTGAGCCACGATGGAACATCAACAATTGCGATTCCGATTCAACATTCGGAGGAAATATGGCAACATATTTCAGATGAAATCGATGTAATAGCTGTAGATGAAACGCAATTTTTCGATGAAGGAATAGTGGATGTTGTCACAAAACTTGCAGATCACGGCTACCGTGTAATTGTAGCAGGTCTTGACCAAGATTTTCGTGGCAAGCCATTCGGACCAATGGCAGCTATTTTATGTATGGCAGAGGACGTAACGAAACTCCATGCAGTTTGCGCAGTTTGTGGATCAGAGGCAAGTAGAACGCAAAGGCTAATTAATGGACAACCTGCCGGTGCAGATGATCCGATTATTCTAGTTGGAGCATCTGAAGCGTACGAACCTAGATGCCGCCACCACCATGAAGTACCTGTAGGAACAACAACAATACAGCAATAACATTCAAAAAGAGCAGCCCAAACTGCTTTTTTTTTATTGCAGTTTTATTAATGATGCTTGTTTTTGTTACTGGTGCCAGGCACCAGTAACAAAACTGTAATAAATCTATGGTAGAAAAAGTAGCGGGAACGATGTTTTTTCTTTATAATAGGAATGATATAGACTTAAACGAACGAGGTGAGGTCGATGTTTGATCGATTACAATCGGTGGAAGATCGTTATGATAAATTAAATGAGTTGCTCAGTGACCCGGATGTCGTCAATGACACGAGCAAGTTGAGACAATATTCGAAGGAACAATCGGACCTTCAAGATACAGTAGATGCATACCGTGAATACAAAGAAGTAAAAAGCCAGCTTCAAGATGCTAAGCTTATGCTAGAGGATAAGCTAGACGCGGATATGCGCGACATGGTAAAAGAAGAAGTAAACGAATTGGAATCACAAATCGAAGCATTGGAAGAGCGACTACGTGTTTTATTGATCCCGAAAGACCCAAATGATGACAAGAACGTTATTATGGAGATTCGCGGTGCTGCAGGTGGAGATGAGGCTGCATTATTTGCAGGAAATCTATTCCGTATGTATAGTCGCTATGCAGAATCTCAAAACTGGAAAATCGATGTAATGGATTCTTCTCCGACTGGACTTGGCGGATATAAAGAAATTATTTTCATGATTAATGGAAACAATGCCTATTCGAAGATGAAATACGAAAATGGAGCGCATCGTGTGCAACGTGTCCCAGAAACAGAATCTGGCGGTCGTATTCACACTTCAACAGCAACGGTCGCTGTACTTCCGGAAGTAGAGGAAGTAGATGTAGATATTCATGAAAAAGATATCCGTGTGGATACATTTGCATCATCTGGTGCCGGTGGACAATCCGTTAATACGACGATGTCTGCTGTTCGTATGACCCATTTACCAACTGGAATCACGGTATCGATGCAAGATGAAAAATCGCAAATCAAAAACAGAGAAAAAGCGATGAAAATACTTCGTGCACGTGTTGCCGATAAATTCTTACAAGAAGCACAAGCAGAATATGATGCAGTTCGTAAATCAGCAGTAGGTACTGGTGACCGGTCAGAACGAATTCGCACATACAATTATCCACAAAACCGTGTGACGGACCATCGTATTGGATTAACCATTCAAAAATTGGACCAAATTTTAGAGGGCAAAATGGATGAAATCGTCAATGCATTGATTGTAGAAGATCAAGCAGAAAAACTGGAAAGAATGAATGATACGAATGTGTAATACAAATTATGAGGCCCTTACCCGGGCTTCTTCTTTTTTAGAAGCGAAAAACCGGGAGCAAGGAATCGCTCGTTTTTTATTGCAACATGTCCTAGGAAAAAGTTATTCACAGTTAATGCAAGACTTATATGAAGACATATCCACAGAAGACTTTCACACATTTTGGTCATACGTGGAAGAAAGTGCAACAGGTCGACCATTTCAATATATTATCGGGCAAGAAACCTTTTACGACCGGGACTTTTTAGTGAATGAACATGTCTTAATACCTCGCCCTGAAACGGAAGAGTTAATAGAAGAAGTAAAAAAGCGAACGAAAAACCTATTTGGTGCACAAGCTGCTCCGAAATTGGCTGATATTGGAACTGGTAGCGGTGCAATTGCTATTACAATCAAAAAAGAAATACCAAATGCAAGCGTCACGGCAACGGATATTTCACCAGAAGCACTGGATGTAGCCAAACAAAATGCACAAAGACTAGAAGCGGAAATAGTATTTAAACAAGGGGACTTACTGGC
Organism: Psychrobacillus sp. NPDC096389; assembly: GCF_044762855.1. Lineage (NCBI taxonomy): Bacteria > Bacillati > Bacillota > Bacilli > Caryophanales > Bacillaceae > Psychrobacillus > Psychrobacillus sp. NPDC096389. Next base: position 386,462 of record NZ_JBIWFB010000001.1, read on the forward strand.
CCCTATTGCAAATGAAAAATGGGATATCGTCTTATCAAATCCACCTTATATAGGAAATGAAGAAGCGGAAGCCATGTCCGACACGGTACTAGATTATGAACCACATCTTGCTTTATTTGCCGAAGAAAATGGATTGCAATTGTACCGAAAAATGGCCGAACAGCTTCCCAAAATAATTAATATTCCTAGTTTCATAGGTTTTGAAATAGGATATGTCCAAGGACCTGCAGTACAAAAAATGCTTCAAACTGCATTTCCGAAAGCCCGAGTAGAAATTGTAAAAGATATCAATCAAAAAAATAGATTTGTTTTTTGCACAATTGATGTATAAGTTATGAATCTACTGGTAACAATGTTCCTAAGGGAGGAATGTTACATGTTACCAGATTACGAGATAAAAAAAGCACCGAAACTCGGCGGACAAATAGATGCAATTATTTTCTTTGTTTGGATGTTATTAGTTATTCAATTTTGTTTATTTTTTCTTTTCCAATCCGGAGAAGAAGCAGAAGGTATGCGTTTTAGATTAATTGCCAATAGTAATACAGTCCAAGATCAACAAATAAAAGAAGAAGTAAAAAGTGCAATCGAACCGATTTTACTGAACTATACGCAAAATCAGAAACAAACATATAGCGAGCTAGAACAAGCTGTGGATAAGTTGTCAGAAAAGTTAAATCAAGAGATTAATATATCCACAGGAATGGCACTATTTCCACCGAAAGTATGGAATAATGGGATTACTTCTCAAACAAATGTCGAATCAATTGTCATTTCGATTGGGCACGGACGTGGAGATAACTGGTGGTGTTCCTTGTTTCCAAAGGTTTGTTACAAAGAAGAAGTAGAAAAAGAAGAAAAGCCTAAGTTTTGGGTGTGGGAATGGTTAAAAAAGAAGTTTTCCACATAACTATCCACAAAATTCAGAAATTTATCAACAATATGTGGACAATTTAGGGAGAAAGGAGAAAAAACGACATGAAAACAGAAATTGCGAGTGTGGATAACTTATTGGACAAAGAAAAAAGTTATGCACAAGCTGTTGATTTGTTAAGTGAAGGAGAAACAGTTGCGTTTCCGACTGAAACTGTTTATGGGTTAGGGGCGGTTGCAACGAGTGAAGCGGCGGTTTCTAAAATTTTTGAAGCAAAAGGTAGACCACAAGATAATCCGCTTATCGTGCATATCGGGTCTAAGGAAGAATTAGATACATTTACACAAAATGTTCCGAGTTTAGCTAAAACATGTATGGATGTATTTTGGCCAGGAGCGCTTACGCTAGTATTACCGATTAAAAACAATTCACTTGCTGAAAATGTGACAGCTGGATTAAATACAGTAGGCGTTCGTATGCCGGATCATCCAGTGGCACTCGAATTACTGAGACGTTTAAAACAACCGGTCGCTGCTCCAAGTGCAAATAAAAGTGGAAAACCAAGTCCAACAAAAGCACTGCATGTATATCACGATTTAAATGGTAAAATCCCGTTAATTTTAGATGGTGGGGCTACAGGAATTGGATTAGAGTCAACCGTTTTAGATTTCACAACAGAAGTGCCAACAATCTTACGCCCAGGTGGAGTAACGAAAGAGATGCTAGAAAAAGTAATCGGACAAGTAAATGAAGCCAAATTGACAGATGAAGCAGAAGCACCACGCGCACCAGGTATGAAGTATGCGCATTATGCACCCGACGCTCCTGTCTATTTAATCGAAGCTTCTACCGGGAAAGTCGGCCAAGCAATTGAACAAATACATAATGATCAGCAAAAAGTGGCCCTAATCGCAACAGAAAATTATCGACAATCGAAAGCCGACTACTATTTTTCATTGGGACATGAACACCAACTAGAAGATGCTGCTCACTTACTTTACGAAGCACTTAGAAGCTGTGATGAAACAGACGCCAATATAATATTAGTACCTGTATTTTCGAAAAAAGGTGTCGGAACGGCTATCATGAATAGACTGGAAAAAGCATCTAATGGAAAATGGTTTGAAAGTTAATTACTGTAGTAACTTAAGAGGTACTTTTTGTACTGGTACTTTTGGAAAGCTTTGAACGGAACAAGTACTACAAAATTACCGAGATTTCTTGATGTGTAGGGAAGCGACAAAGTCGCATCCCTACACATCTTTTTCGGTAATCATGTGGTAGTTGTTTGTCCATCGCTCCCCCAAAAAAATTCGGTAATGATATAACAAGAAATCTGTCCGAAGTCCTCTGAAACTGATAGAAACAATAAAGTACCCCTCTGTGCTTTTCTAATCTAGGTGTATTCTCTTCCATTCTTTTGCATACATTTAATTATGCAAATAGACGGGGGAGATTTTTTTGTGGCGTGAAATAATGGCAGGTGCATTAATGTCGGTAGATGTACTCATCTTGTTTTCGCTCGTACTATATCGAAAGCAAATTTTTACATTGGCAGCGTGGGTAGCATCTTTACATATGCTTTTTCCGTTAATCGGTTATTATGCAGGAGCAATCGTACAAAATTATTTGCAATATGCAAGTCCATATTTATCAGGGTTTTTGCTTATGCTTGTTGGATTACAAATGATTTTAGCGAGGTCTCCTAAACAAGTGCCGCTGCTGTCGCCTTATCTACTAGCAGTCGTTGCGAGCATTGACACCTTTTCAGTAAGTATTTCATTTGGTATGCTTAAAGTAGAAATGTTTCTATTCATATTAAGTTCAGGTATATTTTCCTATTTGTCCGTCTTTATTGCACAGAAAGTAATTTTTAAACACGCTTTTCTAAATAGAGGGCTTATCATGAAACTGGCAGGAATCGGTATTTTAATATTAGGAATTATAACTTTACGAAATATTTAACAATTTACAAAAATATTTGTAGCTAAATAATATATACTAGAGATGAGGAATTGTAACGATGAATATTTTGTTTGTTTGTACTGGAAATACATGTAGAAGTCCAATGGCTGAGGCGATTTTAAAGGCTCGGAAGATAGAAAATATAGATGTCCGTTCCGCAGGCATTTATGCGGTTGATGGAGAAGAAATGTCTCGTAATGGGCAAAAAGTATTAGATAAAGAAGGCGTACCTTTTACTCATGCGTCTGCTGCGATGAATGAATCATTGATCGACTGGGCAGATCTCGTACTCACCATGACTGCATCCCATAAACAAGCAATTATTTTTGCATTTCCACAAGCTATATCCAAAGTATATATGTATAAAGAATTTGCGACACCTGAACATGTACAAGATGTGTCCGATCCGTATGGAGGCGATTTACGTACATATGAGCACACGTTTCAAGAACTGCACACACTTACTGATGAACTAGTGAAAAAACTCCAGGGGGATTAGGATGAAAACAGAAAAAAAGCGGTACTCATTTGGAATTCAAAAAAAGATTGTTTTATTTGTTACGGTACTGGCAGTAGTAACTTACACAACAAGTGCGGTGTTCATCAATTTTATACAACCGCTAATATTTGAAGGTGCAACAAAATCGCTTAGCTTCGAAATCGGCATGTATGCATTAGGGATTATTTGGTCCGGAATACTTGCATACTTTTTCAGTGGACTCATTATTAAGCCGTTATTTAATTTGGAAAAAGTAGCAACTCTTGCTTCAGAGGGAAAAATTGGTGTAGATGTGGAAGTGCCGAAATCGAAAGATGAAATCCAATCTGTTTCGATCGCATTTCAATCAATGCTTGTCAATTTAAGAGAAATGGTTCAAAGCATTGAAGATAACTTTGAAAAAACAAATAATACGGTGCAACAATTATCGCAACAATCTTCTGTTGCTTCCGAACAGGCAGAAGCGATTGCGCAAACGATCGCACAAATTTCGGAGGGTGCTGAACACTCAGCTATCGCTGTCCAAGAAACAGTGGAATCGGTGGAAGATGTTCGGGTACTAGCTTCCGAAGTAAATATGCGTGCAGAAAAATCAAACGTACAGTCAGGGGATATGATCCGTGGTTTAGCCCAAACAACGGAAGTCATTCAATCGCTTGTAAATGGTATACAACAAGTTGCTTCTGGAAGTGAAGCGGCTTTAGTAAATGTAAAACAGTTAGAAGTTAACGCCGGGAAAGTAGAAAATATTATTCAATTAGTAGGCGATATCGCAGCTCAAACGAATTTACTTGCATTAAACGCATCCATCGAAGCTGCTCGTGCTGGGGAACATGGGAAAGGCTTTGCGGTCGTAGCAGAAGAAGTGCGTAAATTAGCAGATGAAAGTGGCAAAGCTGTGCAAGGCATCTCGGAATTAATCATCGCTATTCAAACAGATGTCCAAACAGTTGTTCATCAAATGACCACTCAAGTAAATTTCGCTGTAGGGGAAGCGAAACGTGTTTCTGAAACGAATGAGGCTGTAGAGGGAATGTCCCATAAAATCCATGAAATGGCGGAATCGGTTGTAGAAATTTCTTCCTTAGTGGAAAATCAATTAACGAATATCGAAAACACTGCACGTCAATCACAAGAAGTAGCAGCCATTGCGGAAGAAACATCTGCAGGGGCAGAAGAAGTAAGAAGTGCAACAGATGAACAAGCACGATCAATCGAACAAATTGATCGCTTATCGTTCGGATTAAAGCAGCAATCAGAAGAATTATTTAAAGTTATTTCGCAATTTGACAGAAATTCGTCAAAATAATGCTTTTAAATGCAATTCACTTTACGTGAATTGTATTTTTTTTTGCGGATAAATGGTATGATGAATAGGATTACTAAAACAGAAAAGAGGGAACAAATTGAAAATTGCAATTTCTTCTGATCACGGCGGAAATAATCTTCGCAAGGAAATTATACAACAACTAGAAGAGCTCGGACTTTCTTATGAGGATTTTGGTCCAACGAGTGACGATTCTGTTGATTATCCTGACTATGCAATGCCAGTTACAGAAGGTGTAGTAAGTGGGAAGTTTGATCGTGGTATTTTAATTTGCGGTACAGGCATTGGCATGTCGATTGCGGCAAACAAAGTAAAAGGGATTAGATGTGCATTAGTACATGATGTATTTTCTGCAAAAGCAACTAGATGTCATAATGATTCAAACGTTCTAGCAATGGGAGAACGAGTAGTAGGTCCCGGACTTGCAAGAGAAATCGTTGCAACATGGCTTGCACAAGATTTCGAAGGCGGACGTCACACACGCCGTATCGAAAAAATTACTGCTTTAGAAAATTGATCGTAAAAGGGGATTTTCAGATGGAAGCACAACATTTGTGGAAAGAACAAATAGAACAGCTTCTCCTGGAAGTGGAGCAGCAAATCGACTTACATGAAGATGATCTTTTTGTCATCGGCTGTTCAACCTCAGAAATTATAGGTGAAAAAATTGGTACCGCCGGTGGTTTGGAAGTGGCTGAAATTTTATTTGGACCATTACAATCATTTGCCGTGCGCAATAAAGTGCATTTAGCTTTTCAAGGATGTGAGCATATAAATCGCGCCCTTACCATGGAAAGAAAAACGCAAAAGCTGTATCGGTACCCGGAAGTTTCAGTTATTCCGGTTGTTCGCGCAGGTGGCTCCATGTCCGCTCATGCGTACACGCAATTCCAAGACCCAGTCGTAGTCGAGCATGTCAAAGCGCGTGCCGGCATTGATATAGGACAAACCCTTATTGGAATGCAGCTGCAACCTGTAGCTGTTCCAATTCGCGTGTCCACAAAACAAATTGGGGAAGCAATTGTAACGATTGCAAACACACGTCCGAAGCTAATTGGTGGAGAACGTGCATTTTACGGTTGATATTAGAGGAGGAAATGAGAAATGGAGAAAATTTTAGCACAAGATCCAGCAGTATACGAAGCAATGCTTGCAGAGAAAAAACGTCAACAATCAAATATCGAGTTAATCGCATCTGAAAACTTTGTATCTGAAGCAGTGATGGAAGCACAAGGTTCCGTACTGACGAATAAATATGCAGAAGGCTATCCTGGTAAACGCTACTATGGTGGGTGTGAGCATGTAGACGTTGTAGAAAATATTGCTCGTGATCGTCTAAAAGAAATTTTCGGAGCAGAGCATGCAAACGTGCAACCCCATTCAGGTTCACAAGCGAATATGGCAGTTTATATGACTGCTTTACAACCTGGTGACACGATTTTAGGAATGAACTTGTCTCATGGTGGACACTTAACGCATGGTTCTCCTGTAAACTTCAGTGGAATCCAATACAACTTTATCGAGTACGGCGTAGATAAAGAAAATGAAACAATCGACTATGAAGAAGTTCGTGCAATTGCATTAGAACATAAACCAAAAATGATCGTTGCTGGAGCAAGTGCTTACTCACGTACAATTGACTTCGCTAAATTCCGTGAAATTGCAGATGAAATTGGTGCTTACCTATTTGTGGATATGGCGCATATTGCAGGTTTAGTTGCTGCAGGTCTTCATCCAAACCCAGTACCACATGCACATTTCGTTACGTCCACTACTCATAAAACGTTGCGTGGACCACGTGGTGGATTGATATTAACTACGGAAGAATTCGCAAAGAAAATTGACAAAACAATTTTCCCAGGAATTCAAGGTGGACCGTTAATGCATGTTATCGCTGCAAAAGCAGTTGCATTCGGGGAAGCACAACAACCCGAATTCAAGGAATACCAAGCACAAGTGATCGCTAACGCTAAAACACTAGCTGATAGTTTAGTAGCAGAAGGTCTTCGTATCGTATCTGGTGGTACGGACAACCACGTAATGCTTGTAGACGTTTCAGCGATCAATCTAACAGGTAAAGTGGCTGAACATGTATTAGACGAAGTTGGCATTACAGTGAATAAAAATACAATACCATACGAAACACAAAGTCCATTTATCACTTCTGGCGTTCGACTAGGAACACCAGCAGTAACTTCACGTGGATTTAAAGAAGAAGAAATGAAAGAAATCGCTGCTATCATCGCAAAACTTCTGAAAAACCACGAAGATGCAGAAGTTATCCAAGAAGCAAAAGAACGCGTTGCAGCTCTAACGAATAAATTACCTTTGTATAGCTAATTAAAATTTGAAAGTAAGCTACCTTCTGATAAATAGAAAGGTAGCTTATTTTTTTGCATCGCAAGTGAGATAGGGATAATGTATTGCAATCATTATCGTCCCTCTCCGAGTAAACTTGCTTTTGTGGGAATTAGTTGCTTCCACATGCAATTTAGTTGCCTTCGCTGCTGAATTGATTGCTTTCAGTTCAGATTTAGTTGCTTTCAATGCCCAGTTAGTTGCTCTAAGCCATTTACTGGATCCTTGCGATTGAATAACTGGAGAAAATTTATCTTGTTAGCGAATTCTCACTGCTGGCGGTGATGACTCATCTCTTGCCCGGCGGACCCCAATCGAACTATATAATTTCGGTTCCGCGGTCAAGGAATTCTTTTTTACAAACCAATGTCACTCCTGGAATAGACGCAATATTAAAACATGCTATTAGTAGTATGTTTCCTGCATTATTTGTTATAATTAATAGAATTTCAAATAAAACCACGAAGGAGATAAAAATATGCCGAAAGTATTCGTATTTGATCACCCACTTATTCAACACAAACTCACATATATCCGTAACATTGAGACGGGAACAAAAGAATTCCGTGAACTGGTGGATGAAGTGGCTACACTAATGGCCTTTGAAATCACACGTGATTTGCCATTAGAAGAAACAGAAGTGGAAACGCCAGTACAAGTAACTAAATCTAAAGTGTTAGCTGGAAAGAAAATTGGAATCGTACCAATACTACGTGCCGGAATTGGGATGGTAGACGGTATTTTAAAATTAATTCCCGCAGCAAAAGTTGGACATGTTGGACTATACAGAGATCCAAAAACGTTACAACCTGTCGAATATTACGTGAAACTTCCAGCAGATGTAGCAGAACGTGACTTCATTCTAGTGGATCCAATGCTTGCAACTGGGGGATCTGCAATAGAGGCAGTTAATTCTCTTAAAACCCGTGGTGCAACGAGCATTAAGTTTATGTGTTTAATTGCAGCTCCAGAAGGTGTAGAAGCATTACAAAAAGCGCATCCAGATGTAGATATTTATATCGCTGCGTTAGATGAAAAGTTAAATGATCATGGTTATATCGTACCAGGATTAGGTGACGCTGGTGACCGATTATTCGGTACGAAATAATAACCTATTCTTTAATAGATGAAAATAAAAACATAAAAATGAGCATTTGACAAGTAAAGAATAATTTATTTCTTCTTAAATTTGTCAATATGATGTCAAAAAAAATCTATTTGTGAAGTTTCTCACTAATACCAATTGACATCAAATTGCCCCTATTGTATGCTTACAAAGGATATAAATGATAGGGGTTTCATGCTCGAAACACCTGTCGTATCAACTTTCTACTAGATTCACAGTTTTTACTTTACCAAGGAAAACGTGGGGATTCTTTTATGCGTCAAACAAGGCGTCCGTTACAAGGGATAGCATTATATTCTGCGATTCTCTCACAGCTTGTAGGTTCTATATTAATAGGTATATTCACAGGAATGTGGATCGATAAAACATATGGAACCACTCCACTTTTTTTAGTAATATGCTTACTACTAGGTCTTATGGCCGGTATATTAGCGCTTCTTACTACCATTCGAAAATATGATTCAGGAGACTAAAGAATAATGCTAGAAATGCAACGTATTTTTACGAAGCAGAAGAAATACATATTTTTTTTGCTCGCAGTATATGCGCTTGGTTGGGGCTTCACCCCATATTCGACAATTTTTGCAGGCTTAGCAATAGGTTCATTATTTGGTCTGTATAATTTCTGGATTCTAACCCGTAGAATGGAGAAATTTGATCGTGTGTTATCTGGTGAAAAAGGACGAGCAGGTTTAGGTACAGCATTCCGATTTGCATCAGGAATTGCAGCCGTAGCAATTGCACTTGCCCTTCCAGAATATATTCATCTTATTAGCACAGTTATCGGTTTAATGATTCCCTATGTTCTGCTTATTGTAGAACGTATTATGTTTCATGCAAGAAATCAATAATGAGTATGTGAAAGAGAGGTGAATGAATCGTGGAACATAAAAATCCAGAATTTGTGTTTCTTGGGATGCACGGTAACTGGTCCAACATTTTAATGCTTGCAGTTACTACACTCATCGTATTTTTGATCGCATACATAGCGACAAGAAACTTGAAACTGAAGCCAACTGGTATGCAAAACTTCATGGAGTGGATTATGGACTTTGTGAAAGGCATTATTAAAAGTAACTTCGACTGGCAAACTGGTGGACGATTCCATATTCTTGGAATTACATTAATCATGTTTATTGCTGTAGCGAACGTTCTAGGTCTTCCGTTTTCCATTTCGTATGACGGAGTACTCTGGTGGAAATCCCCAACAGCAGATCCAACAGTAACAATGACATTAGCAGTTATGATTCTTCTATTAACGCACTATTATGGTATTAAAATGAAGGGATTATCGGAATATGGAAAAGACTTTTTAAAACCGCTTCCATTCCTATTACCTTTAAAAATTATTGAAGAATTCGCAAACACGTTGACACTCGGTCTTCGTCTTTACGGAAACATCTATGCAGGGGAAGTTCTACTAGGACTACTTGCAGGTTTAGCAACATCAAGCATTTTCGGCTTTGTTGGAGCAATTCTTCCAGCAATGGCATGGCAAGGTTTCTCTCTATTTATAGGTGGAATCCAAGCGTTCATTTTCGTCATGTTAACGATGGTTTATATGTCGCACAAAGTGTCGACAGACCATTAATATAACTGCTTAAATTTTAAGCAGAAATAAAAACAAACAACATTCCAAGGAGGAAATTAAACAATGGTAGGTTCAGTTGGTCTTTTAGCAGCAGCTATAGCAATCGGTTTAGGTGCACTTGGTGCAGGTATTGGTAACGGATTAATCGTTTCAAAAACAGTAGAAGGTATCGCTCGTCAACCAGAAGCACGTGGAGCTTTACAAACAGTTATGTTCATCGGGGTAGCTTTAGTTGAGGCGATTCCAATCATCGCAGCAGTTATCGCATTCATCGTATTAAACAAATAATAAACATAGACAAGTATATAATGGCGGAAACTTATCCGCCATTCTCTTTATGAATTAGAAAACAATAATGAAATATTTACATTATAAAAGCAAGATCTCTTAATAGCGTTTGAAAGGAGTGAAACAATCGTGTCTTTTGATTACCTTATCCTTGGTGCTAGTGGTGCCGGGTTAAACATTTGGGATATCATCGCTACACTATTCTTCTTCTTATTACTTATGGCTCTTTTGAAGAAAGTAGCATGGGGTCCACTTATGGGGATTATGACTCAACGTGAAGAGTTGATCGCAAGTGAAATCGAAGCAGCTGAAAACAGCCGCCAGGAATCACAGCGTTTACTTGAAGAACAACGTGACTTACTAAAAGAAGCACGTACGGAAGCATTAGCGATTGTCGAAAATGCGAAGAAGCAAGGAGAAGCATCTCGTGAAGAAATTATCACGACTGCACGATCTGAAGCTGCGCGTTTGAAAGAATCTGCTATCCGTGAAATCGATACAGAAAAAGAAAGAGCGATTGCAGCAGTACGACAAGAAGTAGTTTCACTTTCTGTACTTGCAGCGTCGAAAGTTCTTGAAAAAGAAGTTTCGGAAGAAGATAATCGTGCGCTAATCGAGGCAACGATTGCGAAGGCAGGCGAAGTTAATTGAGTAATTCAACTGCAGCAAAACGATACGCAATCGCTTTATTCGAACTAGCACAACAAAAAAACGAACTTCCATCTGTAGAAAATGATTTACGTGAACTGAAACTTGTTTGGAACGGCAACAAAGACGTGAAGACATTATTCACTTCTCCAAAGCTGTCACTAGATAAGAAAAAAGCTTTAATCCGTGACATTTTCAAAGATGCTAATCCAATTGTCATCAATACACTTCTTGTGTTGATCGATAAGAAAAGATTAGGCGAAGTATCAGACATTATTACTGAATTTATGGCACTTTCCAATGCAGCACAAGGTATTGCAGACGCGAAAGTATATACAACTCGTGAGTTAACAGAAGAAGAGCGTGGAAACGTTTCAAATGTATTCGCGAAAAATGTTGGAAAACATTCTTTACGTATTCAAAACATTGTAGATCCATCTATCATTGGTGGAATGCGTGTTCAAATCGGAAACCGCATTTACGACAGCAGTCTTAGCACGAAGCTAGATCGTTTAAAACGTAATTTGATCGGTTAATATTATGAATTTTGAGAGGTGACATACATGAGCATCAAAGCTGAAGAAATCAGTGTCTTGATTAAACAGCAGATTGAGAACTATGAATCTGAGATGAAAGTTAGCGATGTTGGTACAGTTATCAAAATTGGTGACGGTATTGCCCTTGCTCATGGCCTCGACAACGTCATGGCTGGAGAACTTTTAGAATTCTCAACTGGTGTTTTAGGTATGGCACAAAACTTGGAAGCGAACAACGTTGGTATCGTTATCCTTGGACCATACACTGACATCAAAGAAGGCGATGAAGTACGTCGAACTGGCCGTATTATGGAAGTTCCTGTAGGGAAAGAATTGATTGGTCGCGTTGTAAACCCACTTGGCCAACCAGTTGATGGACTAGGTCCTATCGCAACTACAAAAACTCGTCCAATCGAAAGTCCTGCACAAGGGGTTATGGCACGTAAATCTGTTCATGAACCACTTCAAACAGGTATTAAAGCGATTGACGCACTTGTTCCAATCGGACGTGGTCAACGTGAGTTAATCATCGGTGACCGTCAAACGGGTAAAACAACTGTAGCAATCGATACAATCCTTAACCAAGCAGACCAAAATATGATCTGTGTTTATGTTGCAATCGGTCAAAAAGAATCGACTGTACGTAACGTAGTTGAAACACTACGTAAAAAAGGTGCTTTAGAATACACAATCGTAGTTACTGCATCTGCATCACAACCTGCTCCATTATTATACTTAGCACCTTATGCTGGTGTAACGATGGCAGAAGAATTTATGTTTGAAGGCAAGCACGTATTAATCGTTTATGATGATTTATCTAAACAAGCTGCTGCTTACCGTGAACTTTCATTACTTCTTCGTCGTCCTCCAGGTCGTGAAGCATATCCAGGGGATGTATTCTACTTACACAGCCGTCTACTAGAGCGTGCTGCGAAGTTAAATGAAACACTAGGTGCAGGTTCAATCACTGCATTACCGTTCGTTGAAACACAAGCTGGAGATATCTCTGCTTACATTCCGACAAACGTTATTTCTATTACAGATGGTCAAATCTTCTTACAATCTGACCTATTCTTCTCGGGCGTACGTCCAGCTATCAACGCTGGTTTATCTGTATCTCGTGTAGGTGGTTCAGCTCAAATTAAGGCAATGAAAAAAGTTGCGGGTACACTACGTCTAGACTTAGCTGCATACCGTGAACTAGAAGCATTCTCTCAATTTGGATCAGATCTTGACGCTGCAACTCAAGCAAAACTTAACCGTGGTATGCGTACAGTAGAAGTATTGAAACAAGACTTGAATAACCCGATCAAAGTGGAAAAACAAGTTATGATTTTATACGCTCTAACTCGTGGCCATTTAGATGATATTCCAGTAAAAGATGTTACTCGTTTCGAAACGGAACTTAATAGCTGGTTAGATTCAAACCACACAAACGTTTTAGATCATATTCGTACGACTAAAGACCTTCCTTCAGATGAAGATATGTCAAATGCAATTAATGCATTTAAAAAGACTTTCGCTAAATCTGAGTAATTCTAAAGTCTAAGTGAAAAAAAACGATAAGGTGGTGAAATACCAGTGGCATCATTACGCGATATTAAAGGTAAAATTACGTCAACAAAGAAAACAAGTCAGATTACGAAAGCTATGCAAATGGTTTCAGCTTCTAAATTGAATCGTGCGGAGGAAAATGCGAAAGCATACGTTCCTTACATGACGAAAATTCAAGAAGTAGTAGGTGCAATTGCAACAGGAACAAGCGACGGAGCGCATCCAATGCTAACTTCTCGTCCTGTGAAAAAGACTGCATATCTTGTTATTACGGCGGATCGTGGCTTAGCTGGTGCGTATAATAGTAATATTATTCGTGCAGCATCTAATGCAATAGCGGAGCGACATTCTTCCAAGGATGAATATGTTATCTTTGCAATTGGTCGTATGGGACGTGACTTCTTCGTGAAACGTGGTTCGAATGTAATCGGAGATGTAATAGGTTTACCAGACCAACCTGCTTTTTCTGATATTAAAGAAATAGCGCGCAGAGCTGTTGGTATGTTCACGGATGGTACATATGATGAACTTTATATGTACTATAACCACTTTGTCAGTGCCATCTCTAGTGAGGTTACAGAGAAAAAGGTACTGCCACTTACGGATCTTGCAGTAGAAACAGGCACAACTGCTTCTTATGAATTCGATCCTTCAGCTGAAGCGATTCTAGAAGTGTTACTTCCACAATATGCGGAAAGCCTAATTTTTGGTGCATTACTCGATGGTAAAGCAAGTGAACATGCTATGCGTATGTCCGCAATGAAATCTGCAACAGACAACGCAGCTGACTTAATTGGTAACTTAACATTAGTTTATAACCGAGCACGACAAGCAGCAATTACGCAAGAAATTACGGAAATTGTCGGCGGTGCAGCGGCTCTTGAATAGTCAATGAAAGAAAAGTAAGACAGGAGGGAACAGTAGTGAACAAAGGACAAGTACTACAAGTAATGGGTCCAGTTGTTGACGTTAAGTTTGACAACGGACAATTACCAGCTATCTATAACGCTTTAACTGTAGCGATTGAACGTCCAAACGAAGCGCCTACTACGTTAACGTTAGAAGTAGCTTTACACTTAGGGGATGACGCTGTTCGTACTATTGCAATGGCATCAACTGATGGTCTTAAGCGCGGTACGGAAGTAATTGACGCTGGTACAGCGATTTCTGTTCCTGTTGGTGATGTAACACTAGGACGTGTATTCAACGTGTTAGGTGAAGTTATCGACTTAGGAGAAGAAATTTCAGTGAATGATCGTCGTGATCCAATTCACCGCCCAGCTCCAACATTTGAAAATCTTTCAACAGAAGTTGAAATTCTTGAAACAGGTATAAAAGTAGTAGACCTACTTGCTCCATATATTAAAGGTGGTAAAATCGGTCTATTCGGTGGTGCCGGAGTAGGGAAAACAGTTCTTATCCAAGAACTGATCAACAATATCGCACAAGAACACGGTGGTATTTCGGTATTCGCTGGTGTTGGTGAGCGTACACGTGAAGGAAACGACTTATTCCATGAGATGAGCGATTCTGGCGTTATTAAGAAAACAGCAATGGTATTCGGTCAAATGAACGAGCCACCTGGCGCGCGTATGCGTGTTGCCTTAACTGGTCTTACAATGGCTGAATATTTCCGTGATGAACAAGGTGCAGACGTACTATTATTCATCGACAACATTTTCCGTTTTACACAAGCTGGTTCGGAAGTATCCGCACTATTAGGTCGTATGCCTTCTGCTGCTGGTTACCAACCAACACTTGCAACGGAAATGGGTCAATTACAAGAGCGTATCACGTCTACTAATACTGGTTCGGTTACATCTATCCAAGCGATCTATGTACCAGCCGATGACTATACGGATCCAGCTCCAGCAACAACATTTGCTCACTTAGATGCAACAACAAACCTAGAGCGTAAATTATCTGAGATGGGTATCTACCCAGCGGTGGATCCTCTAGCTTCTTCTTCTCGTGCGCTTTCACCAGAAATCGTAGGACAAGAGCATTATGAAGTAGCACGTCAAGTGCAATATACTTTACAACGCTATAGAGAGCTTCAAGATATCATTGCAATCTTAGGTATGGATGAATTAGGGGACGATGACAAATTAACGGTTAACCGTGCGCGTCGTATTCAGTTCTACCTATCTCAAAACTTCCACGTTGCGGAACAATTTACTGGTCAAAAAGGTTCATACGTTCCAGTTAAAGAAACAGTACAAGGATTTAAACAAATTCTTGAGGGACAATATGACCACCTTCCAGAAGATGCTTTCCGTTTAGTTGGACGCATTGAAGAAGTAGTGGAAAAAGCGAAAAGCATGGGCGTAGAAGTATAATAAATCGGACCAGGAGGTAAAAATATGAAGACACTTACAGTCAATATTGTCACTCCCGACGGCCCGGTATACGATTCTCAAGTCGACATGATCATCGCTAAAACAGCATCCGGTGAAATCGGTATTTTACCTGGGCATATTCCAACAGTAGCGCCACTAGTTATAGGTGCCGTTAAACTGAAAAAAGATGGGAAATCCGAGTACGTAGCAGTAAATGGCGGCTTTGTAGAAGTTCGTCCTGAAAAGGTTTCGATTCTAACACAATCAGCTGAAGTTGCTTCCAATATCGATGTAGCTCGTGCTAAAGAAGCGATGAAACGTGCAGAACAACGTCTTCAAGGAAAAGCAGATGAAATCGACTTTAGTCGTGCTGAACTATCTTTGAAACGTGCGATGAATCGTATCAACGTTTATGAGGGTAACATTTAACTATAATTTCGTAATAAGGAACGGGCAGATCAAGTTCTGCCCGTTTTTTTCTTGAGTAGATAAAAATGGAGGACGATGAAAATGGATTTATTAAATGGCGAACAAGCAGTAATAGCGATTTTAGCAAATATTTTTTTTATCGGAATTTCTTTTTATGCATTACAGGCACTCATGCTGGACAGAATAATTAAAAAGAATCATGTGTTTCAAGCACAACTTTTATTCATCTTGGCTAGCATTACAATTGGGTCAACAGTTGCAAACTTTTTCTTGAGTCTCACTGCCTGGTCGGATCAACTACAATTTTTATTTAATTGAACTAAAACAGATCCTATATGCTCATGCAAATATTGGACAAGTTTGTATGAGCATGTAGAATCTGCTCGTATTTCCTGGGAAATATTTTGTCGAATAGGTTTTGTACAATGTTGTGAGGGGTACTTACAAATTATCTACACGAAAAGCCTGGGTATTACGTATAATAGAACAAGAAAATATACTGAAATAGACATTGAAAATAGTGTTTTTGATGCTTGTATATAGTCGAATTACGTTGTATGATGAATATTGTTTTGAATACCTAAATATGACATCATACATATTTCTTTTATATAAAGCAAATGAGGATAAGAACGCGGAGGGAACGAAGTGGATAAAATCATTGTTAAAGGTGGCCAAACGTTAAACGGGAGAGTTCGAGTAGAAGGCGCAAAGAATGCAGTCTTACCAGTACTTGCAGCAGCATTACTCGCAACAAAAGGGAAAAACGTTATTAAAGATGTGCCGACACTTGCAGATGTTTTGACAATAAACGAGGTTTTAAAAAGTTTAAATACAGAAGTAGTATATAGTCCTGAAAAAAATGAAGTGATTATTGATTCACAAAAAAGACTTTCAAGTGAAGCTCAATTTGAGTATGTGCGTAAAATGCGTGCTTCTATTCTTGTGATGGGGCCAATTTTAGCGCGCAATGGTTTTGCACGCGTTGCATTACCTGGTGGTTGTGCGATAGGATCACGTCCAATTGACCAACATTTAAAAGGTTTTGAAGCAATGGGTGCTGAAATTTCTTTCGGTAATGGTTTTGTGGAAGCAAAAACAAATGGCCGTTTACAAGGTGCTAAAATTTACCTCGATGTACCGAGCGTAGGTGCAACGGAAAACATTATGACAGCCGCTGCTCTTGCAGAAGGCACGACAGTTATCGAAAACGCTGCAAAAGAACCAGAAATTGTTGATTTAGCTAACTTCATTAATGAGATGGGTGGAAAAGTAAAAGGTGCTGGTACGGATACAATCCGTATCGAAGGTGTAAGAGAACTTTTTGGTACCGAACATCATATCATCCCAGATCGTATTGAAGCCGGCACATTCATGGTTGCAGCAGCAATCACGAGAGGTAATGTAGTTATAGAAAATGCTGTACCTGAACATATGACTGCGCTTATTTCCAAAATGCAAGAAATGGGTGTGGAAATCACAGAAGAGGAACAAGGTCTTCGTGTAAAAGCAAAAGGCGATCTAAAATCTGTAGATATTAAAACAATGCCACATCCAGGTTTCCCAACGGATATGCAATCACAAATGATGGCATTAATGATGACCGCACATGGCACTGGCATTATTACAGAAACTGTTTTTGAAAATCGTTTCATGCATGTGGAAGAATTCCGCCGCATGAATGGCAATATGAAAATCGAAGGACGCTCCGTTATTATGGAGTCACCATCTAACCTACAAGGTGCAGAAGTTGGTGCCACAGACTTACGTGCTGCTGCAGCATTAATCATCGCTGGCTTAGTCGCAGAAGGCATCACACGCGTCACTGAACTATATCACTTAGATCGTGGTTACGTGGACTTCGACAAAAAGCTCGCAGCACTAGGCGCAGACATCGAGCGCATCGGAACCGAAAGCGAAGAAAAAGCAATTCAACTCGTATAATATAATATGTAAAGCACTATGCATGTATTCGTGTATAGTGCTTTTTGTATTTGGTGGCTGTTAAGGGTGAACTGGTTGCTTTCGACGAAGAAATAATTGCTCTCAGCTGTGATTTAGTTGCTTTCACAGTCGGTTTAGTCGCCCTTTGCCAATTATTAGTTGGAGATAGCCTTGATTTAGGAAATATAGCAAAATTGGACTCGTTATTTGTCGTTAGTTGCTCTTATTGGCTAATTGGTCGCTTTCGCTAAGGAACTGGTTGCTTTCGGCTATGATTTAGTTGCTTTCACGGTCGATTTGATTGCTCTTTGCCAATTATTAGTCGAAGAGAGCACTGGTTTCGGAGGTTTTTCGACGTACATACTATTTATCAAATTTCATACTATATTTTGTACTTCTGGATTGCCCTGTTTTGATTAGCATGGGGTTGTTTAATATTTTGGTTGCTTCATACTTATTGTTCAGCTGTAAAAATTGTTGACATTCCTGATTTGATATCGTGCTTTTGTAGACGAGAAAATAATCTCTTAGAGCGGATTCATGTGCATGACGATGAAAGGATTTGCATATTGGGCAATACCAATTTCGAATTACTTTTTTCATTCCAATTAATCCGCAGTGGAAGCATTCAACACCTTTTCTAAGTGAGTTGGGATCAATATCAAAATGATTTGTCAATGGGAATGGTTGAAAATCCATATTCTCTTTTAGTAGAAAACACTTTAAGCTTTCTAACTGTTCGTGCGAGAGGATGCAATGATTAGCTGGGATATTTCGTATATATGGTTTGATGCCTCTTCGGAATAATATAGTTTTATTTTTAGGTGGCAATTTAATAATGCTAGAGGGAAAGGCAAAAGCGACTGCACTAAAGATAGGTAGTGCAATATGATTTGCTTGAAATAACCATTTCAATTGCTTTTCATATTCTTCTAATTGAAGGAATGGGTTGTCAAAAGCATGAATTTCGTTTGTTGCTAGCGTTCTAATCATTTGTTGGTCTGTAAATGTAATTTCACCTTTAATATTTTTTACTTCTAAAATTAACGCATAGTACTGAGTAATAATCAGTATATCTATTTGAAAAAGAGTTTCGGAGTACAATAAAACATTATGAAAAGTGTAGAATTTATAAGGCAAATCCAACTGATCAATTACTTTCATCACAGCTTCTTCTCCGATATCACCGGCCGCTTTTTGGTGGTATTCGTCTTGTATCTTAGAAAATTTCAAATGGTTTTTAGGCATTCTTTTATATAGTGCGTGCAATGCCTCTACATATAGAGAAGCCGAATATTTTTTGGCTATCATCATATCACCTCGCAAATAGCTTAGCATAGTCTACATGAAAACTAGAAATGACAGAAATAGCGTTTTAAGCTTGTTTATTGCTAGGAGATTAAGTAAAAATTGCATTTTAGCATAAAATAAACCACCAAAAATCAATTTTGCTACAAATTTTTAATTTGGTTGCTTTCAAGCGTAATCTAGTTGCTTTAGCAGGAGAATTGATTGCTTTCACGCATGCAATAGTTGCTTTCACAACTAAGTTGGTTTCCCTTAGCTATATTTCGTTAAATAATAGATAATAATTCCAGACACCTCACAGCTGTTCCGAAAAAATCCACTCATGAGAACCTCCTTTCCAGCATATAGTTGTCCCATGAAACAAAATATCCTACTACTAATCCTTTTCATCGGTCTTTTGTTATTACCCTTTTTATTAATCAAAGAAAAGCATGACGCAAAACCTGCACCAGAAGTCGAAAAAGTACAAGATGTAGACTGCCCAATACTAATAGAAGTGGAAGGGGTTAAGGAAAAAATACCTCTTGAAACATACGTACTAGGAGTTGTAGCTGCGGAAATGCCTGTTTCCTTCCATGAAGAAGCGTTAAAGGCGCAATCGATTGCGGCAAGGACGTATGTGTTAAGAGAAACAAACTATGGGAAAAAGTCGATCGGCAAAACGGTGCAAAAACAAGTATACGTAACGGAAGAAGAGCGCAAGAGAAAATGGGGGGCTTCCTTTGAAGCATATGAGGACAAGCTTCATAAGGTTATCGCGGCAACAGCGGGAGAAATTATTGTTTACAAAGACCAGCTAATCACAGCGATGTTCTTTTCTTCAAGCAATGGCCAAACAGAAAGTGCGGAAAATTACAGCGGGTATGCGATTCCCTATTTAGTTTCGGTGCCGAGTGAGGCAGAAGAACAATATGCTCCGAATGTAAAAAAACAATTTGAGTTCACCAATCAACAATGGGCAAAAGCTTTTGGTATAAAGTGGTCTTCTAACATAGCAACTAGTTTTCAAGTTACGAAGACGGATACAAATCGAATAGAATCCATTCAAATGAACGGCAAAACATGGACAGGCAGAGAAGTTCGCGCATTACTAGGACTACCTTCTACCGATTTCACGGTCAATTTTCAGAATGATAAAGTGGTAGTAAATACTGTGGGATACGGGCACGGGGTAGGGATGAGCCAGTACGGAGCAGAGGTGCTTGCCAATGATCATGTAAGCGCTCATGATATTTTATTGCACTATTATAAAGGAACTGAAATAAAAAGTTTTTCGGCATGTTTAAAATCTCCTTGATTTGCCAACAATGCAATTGAGGTGATGAAAATGAGAGAAGAACAATCAAACAAGACTTCTCAGAAGAAGAAAAACAATCCGAAAAAGCCGTGGTTTTGGCCACTAGTGTATACAGGTTTTTCGGTAGCATTTGTAGGTATGATTTGGGGGTACAATGTCTATGTGAGCAATGATTCAGCAGAAGATGCTGAATGGGTGAAAAATGGTAGTGAGCCCGATAAAGTAACAATCGAAACGAACGCGCAAGCAGAAAACATGAAATATCCTTTCGCAGAAGCACTTTTTGACAAAATCCAGGTTGTACAACATTATTACGACATGGAAGCAGATGAAACGACACGTGAAAAGTCCTTGCTTGTATTCAATCAAACTTACAGAACAAGCACAGGCGTATCTTTATCTATGAATAGCGAACCTTTCGAAGTAGTAGCTGCACTTAGTGGTAAAGTAGAAGAAGTAAATTTAGACCCATTTGAAGGTGATGAAATTGTCTTATCACATGCTAATGGTATGCAAACGAAATATCGCTCTGTCACTGGTATTCTAGTAAAAGTTGGAGACGAAGTAGAACAAGGTCAAGCCATGGCAACTTCAACAGAAAATGAATGGAATCCAACAGCAGGCGTCCATTTGCAATTTGAAGTACTCGAGAACGGCGTACTTGTTAATCCGGAATCATATCTAGCTTTTTAATTCATAATAACTTATACGTATGCATAAAGTGATGAAAAGTGTTCCTTTACTAACGAAAGGAAGAGTTGGTGCACGAAACGATTCGTCATAGATGTATACGTTTAGGTGAAATGGTCATTGAAACGAAAAAAACTGTCCGTGCCATCGCGAGCACAACCGGTCATTCCAAAAGTACAGTTCATAAGGACTTAACGGAAAGACTTCATTTAGTAGATCCGCAGCTAGCAAAAGAAGTGAAAGAAATTCTTGCGTATCATAAATCGGTCAGGCATTTGCGAGGTGGAGAAGCTACGAAAAGAAAGTGGAAATCCAAAAAGGAAGATAGGAAAGGTCGTGATTTGTAAAATCACGGCTTTTTCTTGCGTACTTGAGTGTATCTGCGGTTGACGGTACCTATCTTGCGGTTAGCGGTACCCATCTTGCGATCCCAAGAACCCATCTTGCACTTAACAGCATATACCCCGGCACTATCAATCCCAACCTTATCATTCCCCACAAATTCTACATAATACGTTTCTAAAAAAAGTGTAATTCTGACAAAACTATGATAAAATTATAAGTTAGAGACATATCGAAAAATACATATAAAAAGGTTCTAGCAAGGAAGGAGAAACACTGTTAATGTTTGCTAAGGATATTGGGATAGATTTAGGTACTGCGAACGTATTAATTCATGTTAAAGGAAAAGGGATTGTATTAAACGAACCTTCCGTTGTAGCAATAGATAAAAACACTAAAAAAGTGCTTGCAGTAGGCGAGGAGGCTCGTCAAATGGTCGGGAGAACTCCAGGTAACATTGTAGCGATTAGACCCCTTAAAGACGGTGTAATTGCCGATTTTGATATAACGGAAGCCATGCTTAAGTATTTTATTAATTCATTGAACGTAAAAGGATTTTTGTCCAAGCCACGCATTTTAATTTGTTGTCCAACAAACATTACAAGTGTAGAACAAAAAGCAATCCGGGAAGCTGCAGAGAAATCTGGTGGCAAAAAGATATACTTAGAAGAAGAACCAAAAGTAGCTGCAATCGGTGCTGGTATGGACATATTCCAACCGAGTGGGAATATGGTTGTGGATATCGGGGGAGGTACGACTGATGTGGCCGTGCTATCGATGGGGGATATTGTAACTTCTGAATCCATTAAAATTGCTGGAGATATTTTTGATAATGATATTCTTCAATACATTAAAAAAGAGTACAAACTATTAATCGGTGAACGTACTGCGGAAAATATTAAAATAACGATTGGAACGGTTTTCCCAGACGGTCGCAAGGAAGAAATGGATATTCGTGGACGGGATATGGTCACAGGACTTCCAAGAACGATTACGATTCACTCAGAAGAAATAGAAAAAGCATTACGTGAATCCGTTTCTGTTATTGTACAAGCTGCTAAAAACGTGTTGGAAAAAACACCACCTGAATTATCCGCTGATATCATCGATAGAGGTGTCATTATAACGGGCGGAGGAGCACTTTTACATGGCATGGATCATTTACTGATGGAAGAATTGAAAGTACCAGTTCTTATTGCAGAAGCGCCAATGGATTGTGTAGCAATTGGAACGGGAATTATGTTAGATAATATAGACAAAATAACTAGACATTAGTTAGAAAAGTGGAGGCGCCTATCTCTGCCACGACGGGCAAATGGGGAAAAGCGAGGAGGCAGCTCCTCAGCCACCACAGCTTTTTCACATTTGTCCCCGAGGGGCAAGGCGCTGCAACTAGACATTAGAATTAAACAAATTAGAGTGGAGGCTTTCTCATGTTTCGTGGATTTCATACAGTCGCTTCAGGAATGATTGCTCAACAGCGTAGAACAGAGTTGCTGACAAATAATATGGCAAATGCTAATACACCAGGATATAAAGCCGATCAATCGACGATTCGTTCTTTCCCAGACATGCTCATGTCTCGACTTGGACCTACTAAAATACCAACCGAAGATGCTATACACGGAAAATATGCCGCAGAAATTGGCGGTCTTGGAACAGGTGTATATATGCAAGAAACGATTGCCCTATTAACGCAAGGACAATTACAACAAACCGAGTTAAATACGGATGTTGCCTTGATCGATGGAGAACTTCCAGTAGACGCCGAAACGGGTCAAACAGGTGCTGTTTTTTACCGTTTACAGCATCCAGTAGAAGGCGAAGCATACACTCGAAATGGTAATTTTACGCTTGATCCAGCAGGCTTTTTAACGAATGCACAAGGCTTATATGTACTTGATAATAACGGAGAGCGGATTCAACTGCAAAATGACGATTTTCGATTGGCTGCTGATGGGCAAATTTTTGTAAATGATGCTTCCGTCGCTCAAATCGGTGTTTCATTTGCAGCACAACCAGATACGTTAATCAAACAAGATAACGGCCTATTTCAAACAGCAGACGGCGCAAACTTACCATCTGCTTACAATACAGCGAACGTAAGCTTCTCTATGCAACAAGGGTATATTGAACGTTCAAACGTAGATTCCGCAAGAACGATGACGGACCTTTTAACCGCATATCGCGCATTTGAAGCAAACCAAAAAGTTCTGCAAGCATATGACCAAAGCATGCAAAAAGCAGTAAACGAAGTAGGGCGCGTAAACTAATAAAGAAAGGAGGTCCACACTTACATGTTACGCACAATGATTACAGCAACAAACACGATGTCACAGCTGCAAAGCCAATTAGATATTATCGGAAATAATCTTTCCAACTCTAATACACATGGCTACAAAACAAAAGACGTAAAGTTCCAAGAGCTACTTTATCAGCAATATAATAACGATAAATTAGATACAGCCGAAAGACAATCTCCTACAGGAATTCGTTATGGAGTAGGTGCTTCTCTAGCTCAAGCGCAGATGAATTGGAAACAAGGAAGCTTGCAATCTACTGATCGTGACTTAGATTTTGCATTTCAAGAACCGAAGCAATACTTTAATGTCCTAATGCCAGATGGTGAAAACGGTCAACAAACGGCTTACACTCGCCAAGGAGCGTTTTATGTATCACCACTTGAAAATGGGCAGTTAATGCTCGTAAATGGCGATGGCTATCCAGTAGCAGATAGTGCAGGTCAAGCAATTACGATTCCAGAAAATGTTTCTAGGTTTTCAGTTAATGAAACAGGTATCCTAACTGCTACATATCCAGATGGTGCAACTGTTCAGCGTGAACTAGCGGTATCTGTCTTGCAAAAACCACAGCTAATGGAACAAATTTCTTCGACATATATTGGGATGCCTACTAATTTAGCGGAACTAGGTGTAGGTGTTCAAGACGTAATGACGGATCTCCAAGGAGCGAATCGCGGCGAGATTGCTTTAGCAAACCAAATGCTTGAAATGTCCAATGTAGATATATCAAAGGAAATGACTGATTTAATGACAGCGCAAAGATCATATCAATTCAATGCGCGCTCCATTACAATAGCAGACCAGATGATGGGTCTCATCAATGGGATAAGATAATCATTTCCGTAAGGAGTTAAGCTTATGACAGAAGAAGTAAAAATCTCTGGCAGACGACAGCGAAGATTAGAAAAAGAACAAGAGCAAGCAACTGAATCTAAAAAAACATATTGGGTACAAATTCGTATGTTCCCTATTTGGCTGCGTATACTATTATGTATCGCACTTTTCATTGGAGCTGCCGCAGCAGGACTAATGGTAGGATACGGTGTTTTAGGTGACGGTACGCCGACAGATGCACTTAAATGGGAAACATACCAACATATTTTAGATATAAAAGATGGGAAATAGGAGGACGTTTCTATGTTAACAACAGAGCAAGTACAAGCACTTTTACCTCATCGTTATCCATTTTTAATGATTGACCGTATTTTGGAAGTAGAAGAAGGAAAACGTGCAGTAGGATTGAAAAATGTAACGATCAACGAACAATTTTTTAATGGTCATTTCCCTGGTTATCCAGTAATGCCAGGTGTACTAATCGTTGAAGCACTTGCACAAGTTGGAGCGGTAGCAGTGCTACAAATTCCTGAAAATAAAGGAAGACTTGCTTTCTTTACAGGTATTGATAATTGCCGCTTTAAACGTCAAGTGAAGCCAGGCGATCAATTGAAATTAGAAGTAGAACTGACTAAATTACGTGGTGCAATGGGTAAAGGACACGGCATTGCGACAGTAGACGGTGAGCTAGTTTGTGAAGCGGACATCCTGTTTGCATTAGGTCCAGTAGTAGAAAACGCTTAATCATAGTATTCCTTTATTCGCTTAAAAATACAGTTGGCAAACATGTAAAAACAGGCAAGTTTGCCATGGCATAGTTCCTTCTTTCCTTGGACAACCTATCGTAAGTCACAAAAATGTGATGAAGAAAATCCAGAGAGGAGGAATTTTTGTATGCTAAAAAAAGCAGTGCCAGTAGTGGCTATGTGTTCTGTTTTGTTAGTTGGTTGTAATACGAACAATGCGGTTCCAAATAATAACGAAACTCCGATGGAAGAGGTTCGTGACGATGTAGAAAACATTGTGCCAGAACCAGGTGTGAATACACCTTCACCTACGCATGAAAGAGGTCTCAACGACAATAACGATCATCTCAATGGCGACATGAACAATGGTGTAAATGATGTAAACCCAAACGTGAATAATGGAACCGTACCAAATGCCAACAATGATTTAGTAACACCTAATGCTAATGAAACAATTCAACAACCAAATACGGTTGATGAAGACATCAAGGTTAAAGAAGACATTAAAAAATAAAAAAAGCTGATTCCAAGCAATTTGACTTGGAATCAGCTTTTTAGTTATTTCGATCATTTTTTAAAGTTGGCCTTGTTTTCATATCATGTTCAAATTTAGTTAGGAGCGCTTCGCCAGTCAACCCTTCCTCGATTAAATCTGCAAGCAGCGACTCCGCGTATTTTCTACGCGCACGTTTCAAGGTACCACGCAATAACACCGATAAATTATCCCCGATTTGCTTCACCGAATAAGTGACCACTTCAAAATGTGCTGGTTCATTTTCTGGATACGAAATAACAACCTTTGCATGGAACAATTCACCTGACGTTTTTAATGCATTAAAAAAATCTTCATGCTTTTGATCGATAAATAATTCTAAAATCCATGACCGACTCGTATTTTCTTGGTTGATGACAATGCCATCTTCCAATGTAATCGGCATTTCTTGACTATCACGAATGAGATCAACGGAAATCATTTTGAATGTTTTCATGAGCAATCCACCTTCACAGGACTAATTACTACCCATTATAGCATAGCAATCTATCCGTTAAAAAAATAATTACAAATATGCCAAAATTGCATTTTTGATTTTTCGTATTTCCGGTTTTATTAGCTTCAGAAAGAATCTAAACATATAAAATTTCATTTATACCAATAAAAACACACCAAAATGAAATTGTCAGCTTTTGCTAACAATTTCGTATGCCAGTATGATAATGCCAATGAGACAAAAGGAGGTGAAAAAGTGAACTCAGTTTCAATAATCGGACGAATGACAAAAGCTCCACAACTCAAATATTTAACGGAAGGAAGGGTACAAACAAGTTTTGTTCTTGCTGTAAATAAGGGATATAAAAGCGATGATGCGGACTTTGTGCTATGCACGATTTGGGGAAAGCTCGCGGAAACAACGGTCAAGTATTGTGGGAAAGGCTCGCTTGTTGGGATATCAGGTAGGCTTAATACGAGATCATATGAAAAAGGTGATGGGACAAGGGTATTTGTAACAGAAGTAGTTGTGGAGGATATCCGATTTTTAGTAACTAAAAAAAGAGAAGAGGAACAACAAAACACTCCGACGAATGCTGCACACGAACAACCGAAAAATGATGAAACCGACTTTGAATTTCCTTCAACACCATCCAATCAACTTCCAGTATAAAAAGTGAAGACCGCAAAGCTTTGCTTATACAAGAGAGGAAAACCTGACCGAAAGAAGCACGGTCAGGTTTTTAAAAAAACAATATTAGATGGACAGCGTTAACAAATCTTTAATATCTGCATCAGACATTTCCGTAATCCACTGACTAGAATGTATTAGCTCCTCGGATAAAGCTTGTTTTTCGACGAGCAATTTATCAATTTTTTCTTCAATCGTTCCAATTGTAATAAATTTATGCACATGCACAAAATTAGTCTGACCAATACGATATGCACGATCCGTCGCCTGATTTTCAACAGCGGGATTCCACCACCGGTCAGCATGTAATACATGGTTTGCGGCGGTTAAATTTAGACCAGTACCACCAGCTTTTAACGATAAAAGGAAAACAGGGAATTCCTTCGCTTGAAAAGCCTCTACTAAATGGTCACGCTGGTTTTTCGGCATACTGCCGGTTAAAAACGGTGCGTCTACATCGTATAGTTCCGTTAAGCAATGCTGCAATAAATGTCCCATACCAATATATTGGGTGAAAATAAGACATTGTTCGCCACGAGCTGCAATTTCCCCTGCAAGTGTGACGATCTGTGCCAACTTTTCAGAACGTTCGAGCATGTCTTCCGCATCATCAAATGGTTCTTTCAAATAGAGCGCAGGGTGATTACAAAGTTGTTTTAGCTTACTAAGCATTTTTAGTATAAGTCCTTTTTTCTCAAAACCAGAAAGTGTGTCCAACTTGCTCACCGTTTCTTGAATAAGCGATTCATATAGCGCTGCTTGCTCGGTCGTCAACGCACAATATTCCCGTTGTTCCAGTTTTTCAGGTAAGTTCAGCAGTAATTCTGGATCTTGTTTCGTTCTTCTTAATAAGAACGGCTGAATCTTGATGCGTAACTTATGCTTAGTAGCATCGGAATTATCCCGTTCAATTGGGGCTATATAGTTTTCCTGGAATTTGCCGAATGATCCTAAATACCCTTTATGGATAAAATCGAAAATGGACCATAACTCAGATAATCTGTTTTCAACAGGTGTACCAGTTAAGGCAATATGATGTGCACCTCTTAGTTTTCGAATAGCACGCGACTGTTTCGTATGCATATTTTTAATGTTTTGCGCCTCATCTAGTGTGATACTAGACCATACAACTTCTTCTAACGATTCGACATCTTGCATAGCAGTACCAAATGTTGTAATGACAACATCTGCGGTCATATCTATTTCCTTCGTACGAGCAGACCCATAATGCGTTTGAACTTTTAAGGAAGGTGCAAACTTTGCCAGCTCTTTTTGCCAGTTTCCTAAAACGGAAGTCGGACAAATAATGAGCGAAGGCGTTTCTCGTTTTTCATTTTCATGCACATGCAATAAATAGGATATTAACTGAACCGTTTTTCCAAGTCCCATATCATCCGCTAAACAAGCACCAAATTGTTCATTTCGCATGAACACAAGCCATTCTAGCCCGAGTTGCTGATAAGGGCGAAGCGTCGTCAATAAATTAGACGAAACATCGACTGCAGGAAATCCTTTTTTCTCTGAAAGTTGTTCCATCAGGGTTTGAAGTGATTTTTGCATTTCAAATTGGAATAATGGATCCTCATTCGACTCTTCGTCATCGTCTAGCATAAGTGCCATTTCTTCAGGAATCTCTCGGAACAATAGCTCTTTTACCGTCCAATTTTCATCTTCTGATTTCTTCATTAATTCACGAATTTCATGCATCCAAGCGGCATCTATGCGAAACCATTCATTTCCTGCTTGAATATACGAGCGGTTTTCATTTACCATTTGTTGAAAAGCTTCTGCAGAAATTTCTTGTCCATTTAAAGAGAAACTCCAGTTAAATTGCAATATTTCATTGAGACCAGCAGTAGTTTTATACGCATTGGCCGTTTTGGCAATCGTTTTGACACGCATTTTCGTCTCTTTTACTGCCTTTAGCCATGCAGGAAGGACTATTTCAAATCCAAGCGCTTGTAATTTTACTAAATCATCTCGCAAGAATATACGCACTTCTTCATCCGATAAAGTGGAAGAGAAGAATATATCTGAATTTTGACTATCAATGGACGAAATGAGTGAAAACATTTTCGTTTGTACTTCTTCTATAAAATTGCTGTATTCACTCCATTTATCCGGTAATGCCTCTTTGATAGGTAGTGACTTTTTTCGGAATGCAGGTGTCCAGTAAACACTGCTTTTCTTCCCTCGAACGACTGTTTCAAGTAACCATGTATCATCGAGTGCTTCCGGTTCAGACAAACGCAATGCGACGAGTATATTCGGATGGGTAGTTTGCGATTTGATCGGCCAACCACCTTGCTGAAAAAATGGGATAAGGGCAGGTATATCTTCCATCGCAAGGCCAGCTTGATAAAGCTTTTGTGTCACCGCATTCGATATAAGAGCTTTCGCTTTTTCATCAATTGGTGCTTTTACTTCGAATATATTATCTTCTAGTTGGAGCTGGTCCCATAAATTCGGGCTAGCCCAAACATTCGCAGCTTCTTTAAATGTTTGCAGCCAATTGGTAGAATCCTCATTTCCACCTGAAAAAGTGACGAAAGGATGGGTTTTACCGGAAAAAAGTTCCACCAATTCAACAGGCGAAGCTATTAGTGCATTTTCTTCCAATTGCGCGGTTAGACCAAAAAAACTTTCCCGATGGTCTATATATAAGTAGGGTACCCATTGGTCGGCTGGAGCGGTGTGCGTCGTTAAATGGAAATATCCGTTTTCAGTAGCGCTAATTTTAAGCGAAAAATCTTTTGTAATAGATAAAGGCTGGGTCATAATGGCAAGTTTCCTTTCTCTATTTCTTGTTGTAATGCACGAAGACGTCTGTATTTTTCACGTATGTTTTCTACATATGCATTCCAGTAATCTGTTTCATTTGATTTCTTTGCAACTTGTTTCATCTTTTTCCAAATTCGAACGGCTTGTTTGTAGCTATAGCGGTTTTTTTCTTGGATAAAGCGCATCGCATAATGATGGTAGAGGGGAAGCAATACTTCAGGAGCTTCTTCTTTCACAACAGATAGCCCGCAAGCCTCTGCATATTCAAGCGATGAATTTGCCGACTGATGTAGCGCCATCCAATCACGATAGCGCTTCTCTTTTAACAACAAAGTCGAATAAGACTGTATGCCATACAGTCCAAATGATTGGTATAGTCCTTCAAGTTCTTCTGCTTCTAACTGAATCGAAGCAAATAACAATTCTAATCGGCGTATAAGCATGACTCGAGATGGATTTGTGACAACTTCATTCAAATAGTAGGAAATGTGGGGCAATAATTTTCTTGCCAGATTATTCACCATATCTTTATTGGTCAGATGAAGTGCTTTTTCGCACACTTCTAACCATTCTAATAGTTGCTCTGTTTCCATTTTTTCTGCCGCGGCAAGCAACTCATCTGTCATCGATAATGTCAGATAAAAATACGGCAACACGATATTTAAAGGGATATCCTCATCAGTTTTATCTAGTTGCTCTAAGTACTTCACTTCTTCGATACGCTTCGCTTTATCCGTGACTAATGCATCCCAAAATGCTAAATACACATGTTTTCGGAAACGAAAAAGGGATTCTGTTTCGAAATAGAAGGAGCGTACTTTTGCCATCATATCATCGTAAAAAGGATCTGCTGCAAACATTCTCGGTTTGGAAGCAAATTGTGCTAAATAATCATCCATTTCTTCCACGTACTCATGTAAAAAATGAAAAACACGATTGCGCATATTTGAATCCGCAAAAGGCTCTAAGTAAGGCCAAATTTTAACTAATATCGATAGATTGACATACACATCATAGATCGGCTGCCATTCTCTTTCAAAAGGACGAGACTTTCGAATTTGCGCTTTCAAATCATGTACAGCAAACTCTAACAAGTAAAAACTCGTAGGCGGATATTGGGAAATGAACTTTCGGAAAAAGTTTTCTACGATAAGCTCCCAGTTTCTAGGACTACGTTCATCTTTTAACAAAGTTAACTGCGTCAGATCATCATTAGAACGCCAATCTGAAATCCATGTCGACAAGGAATCATTTTGTTGATACAAATAAAAAACAGCTGCCACAATATGCCGACAAGGCTTTTGCATCGGACAAGGGCAGTTAAAACGATCTTGTAAAAGGTTATAAGAGACTTCAATATTGCTCACATCACGAATAGTGAAATCCACTTTATGTTCTTGAGGATAATAATT
This sequence comes from Psychrobacillus sp. NPDC096389, assembly GCF_044762855.1. Taxonomy (NCBI): domain Bacteria; kingdom Bacillati; phylum Bacillota; class Bacilli; order Caryophanales; family Bacillaceae; genus Psychrobacillus; species Psychrobacillus sp. NPDC096389. Next base: position 417,332 of record NZ_JBIWFB010000001.1, read on the forward strand.
AGATATAGAAACTGCTCCGTTACGCACAAAAAAAGCGGCACGTCGAACAAGCTCCTCATCCTCTAAAATAGCAGGATGGAGTTTCTTTTCAATCGTAACCATTGATTGGTTAATATACTTTTTATAATGCGCGGCAAGTTTTTGGTAAGAAGTAAGGGTCAAGGGAATCTCTCCTAAGAAAAAAGGCTTTCCTTCCATTATACGGTCAATCGTACCAGAATAAAAGCCGCACCATCTATTTTTCACAAAAGAAAAGATTTAATAATTTTTACGTATTTTTTGAAGGAAACGTCTTCGTTCTTTTTCATCTGTTGAAACAGTTACGATATCCATCATTAATTCTCGAAATTCTTTCAGTGGCATAAGCGGAGAGACGTATTCCTCTTGAAAGGACTCAAGATAGCGTTCTCTACTTTCCCTAGCTTCCAGTCCAGGATTTTTTCTTTTGGATTTTGTACCAACTAGCATTTCTAAAAAATCTTTTTCTGGTATACCGTATTCGATGATAAATTTATGTAATAACTCGATTGGGATGGAAAGATCGCCTCGCTCATATTTCGACAAGACAGAATGGTCAATACCTAGTCTTCTAGAGGCTTCGATTTGTGTAATTTCAAGTTGTTCCCGATACTCGCGAATGCGCTCAAAAAAGGCCATACAATTCCCTCCTATACAATGAAACAAGAATATCGAAATAAGAGGGAAGATCAGTAAAAATCGCCAAAATGGAGATTTTAATACATCAAATTAACTTTTATAGTATATAGGTATTAGGATAATACTACATTGATGAGAAAATTAGGGATTAAAGTGATAGAAAGGAAGTGTGAAAAATAAAGAAAATAAAGTTACATATACCAGATTTATTGGGGCTTCACAATTACCAACCGACGAGAGAACAAGAAAAAATCCAATTAGTTGGTGCGAAAACTAGCAATTTAAAGTATATGATTAGTGATCCCGATAAAGTAAAAACAAGTATTAAACAAATTGTAGCAGAAGATTTTACAGTTTATAATTTGGAGTTTGATTTTGAAGCAGGAACTTTTTCGTTCTGTTTAGAATGCAATGGGCTACAAAACGAATCAGAAATATTACAACAAGTTTTCCAAACATTCGCAGTCCGATGTGGACCGAGAAAGGTCGGTTTTTTTCACTATCCGAAAGGAAGAAATGAATCAACTTCTTTAGTAATAAAATAATGCATTGTCAAAAAGCAAATGCCAGAAACATTTGCTTTTTGATGTGTAAAAGCCGCAAAAACAAACAGATGCACTACACGAAAAATGAAAAATATGATAAACTAATAATAATCAGAAAATTCTAAAACAAGGAGAGGATGACATGCTACTCGTACAATTGATGAAGCCATTTTACACAAAGCTAGAAGGTAATCGAATAAAGTTAGTTTTCGCGTACCAATACTTCTCCATCCGAAAAGATGACGAATTGTTCCATTTCATACCGGTAGAAGGGAAGGAAATTATAGTACATGCGGAAACGTTACAAGTAGAAAATCTATCCGAAATATTTGTATTTCAAAAAGGAAATCGTTTTATCCGATTACCACTGTATCAACTATTACTAGTCTCAGATATTCACATGCATTTACAAACAATCATCGAAACAAATGTGCATAGTGATTTGAGTTCTTCCTCATTAGAAAATGCCGCCCAAGTGATTCAAGAACTAGAACAACAAAACTATGAACGTATGATTGACTATGCATTACTGAATAGAGACGTTAGCCTATTCAACAAACTACAACAATTCAAAGAACATAACGGAGGTTTCCCAATTGAATAATCCGAACACATAAAAACACCTAACGAAAAAAGACGATAGGTGTTTTTATGATTAATAAAACGGTGTAAAAAAGTACAAAAATAATACAAATCCACTCGATCCAAGTACACCAAACAATATATCCCCCCAGCTGATTCCGATCCATTTGTCGATTTTCATATCCTTCGACTCCTTTCTACGTAAATTTCCCGGGAAATATCTCGATTCAACGTATAAGTCGAATAAACAACTCAAAAGTTACACACATTATTCCCTAAAACCCAACAAGCCATACATTCAGGCTATGAGAGTGTAGCTGCCTTGAGTGTTACAGGTGCCAGGCACCTGTAACACTCTCGTAACAAAACTTTAGGCAATAATCTTTCGTCTCAAAAACTTAGAAAATATGTCGATATAAAAAGAAATGCTGGAGTGGAGGTGCGGATAAGATGCTTGGTAAATGGAATGCGTCAGGTTTGTCGATTATCAGAAATATGAATACACAGTGGGCGATCGCGAATAAGTCGATGGAGCGAATTTCAACAGGCTATCGAATTAATCGCGCTGCAGATGATCCAGCAGGACTGGCTATTTCAGAAAAAATGCGTGCACAAATTCGTGGTCTTGGTCAAGCGGCTCGCAACATCCAAGATGGCATTTCACTCCTTCAAACGGCAGAAGGCGCACTCAACGAAACACACTCCATCCTACAGCGAATGAGAGAACTAAGCGTACAATCTGCAAACGACACATTAACAGATAATGATAGAAGTCAGTTAGCAATTGAATTTGATGAATTAAAAAAAGAAATTTCACGAATTGCAAGCGATACTGAATTTAATACAAAAACACTACTCGATGGCTCTCAAAGTTCTTTGAAAATTCAAGCAGGTGCAAATGCAGGACAACAGATAGAGCTGACAATAGGCAACATGGGGGCATCCGCAATCGGGGGCGATTCCCTATCCATTTCTACTAGAGATGGAGCCAATAATGCAATCGGTCAATTGGACAAAGCAATCACTAAAGTATCAAATGAACGATCCCGAATGGGGACGTATACAAATAGATTAGAGCATGCATACAATAATGCGGTGAACATGGAAGAAAATTTAACCGCTGCGGAATCACGAATACGAGATGCAGACATTGCAAAAGAAATAATGGCCATGACAAAAGCAAATATATTAATGCAGGCCGGACAATATGTACTAAGCATGCATATGCAACAAGCACAATCCATATTGCAATTACTAAAATAATCGTTATATTTCCACACACAATCGCGAATGCAACTCTTCGCGATTGTTTTACGTTAACCGAGAGCTTGAGATTGTTACCGGTGCCAGGCACCCGTAACAATCACGTAACAAATCTGTCCATATGGTAGGTTTTAGGGTAATATAGGTTTAGAGAGTTTAAAAGGGGGAATTGGGATGAAGAGGATTTCCGCATTTGCGACCATGACCATATTGATTACCATTGGTTTAGTGTTTGCTCCGATTTCTGCAATGGCAGCACCGATTGACGAAGTAAAAAAACTAGTTAACGAGCATTATATGGGAGAAATTCCGACCAATTTACAAACTATGTCTTCGATTGAGGATATTACTTTGAAATTAGATCCGTATTCCACCTATTTTACGAAAGAAGAATTTGAAAATTACACGAGCTCTATTAATAATACGACGACAGGTATTGGCGTCATCATTGAGGAACATGAAAAAGGGATTCAAATAGTAAGCACGTTTGAAGGTGCTGCTGCCTCACTTGCTGGGCTGGAGCCTGGCGATATTATTGTTGCGGTGGACGGAGTGATGACGAAAGAAATGTCGATTCAACAGGCATCTTCGCTCATTACCGGCAAAGCAGGAACAACCGTAAAACTAGAAGTGCTAAAAGCTACGAATGTAACAAAAACGTACAACATCACACGAAGTAAATTTACGGTTCCCGCTGTGACAAAGCAACTTTTATATGGAAATGTTGGATATATCGCTCTGAATACATTTTCAGATGACGGTGCAACACTCGTACAACAGGCAAAAGATGCACTTCAAAAGCAAGGAGCTACTTCATTTATCGTGGACTTACGAAATAATGGCGGTGGCTTTGTACATACGGCGGAGGAGCTAGTTGGTTTATTTCCAAAAAGCCCTTATGCATATGGGCTTCAAACAAGGGAACAAGATGGACTGGTAAAATCTGTGCAGCAGTCATCTCTATTTCCAACAAATACAAAAGTACTCGTAAATGGGTATAGCGCAAGTGCTTCTGAAATGGTCGCTGGAGCGCTACTTGACCAACAATCTGCCACACTTTACGGCCAATCGACATATGGCAAAGGCTCGATGCAATCGTTTTACAACTTATCTGATGGTTCCTACTTAAAACTGACGGTAGCAAACTTCACGGGACCAAAAGGGACGACTATCCACAAAACCGGTGTCAAACCACAAATTGCGACAGCAGTAGGGAAAGAGCTAGAAAAAGCCCATTCAGATGCGATTATCGAAGCGAATAAAACATACAAAAAAATGTCAGCACTTCAAAATGTGCCAACAACGAAAGAATTTACGATTATATTTTCTAACACAGTAGTATCAAACAAACAGCAAAAAATAGAACTGATCAAATTGGGAACTGCGAACAATGTACCAGTCAACATCAAGCAAAAATCACATAACCAGTTCGTGGTAACACCAACAGCACCACTAGAAAAAGGAGCAGCCTACTTACTACTCATTCATCCAACATTCCAAGCAAAAACGGGAGAGTTGATGAAAACTGGTGCTTACGCAGAAGTAACTGTTCAGCCATAAGAGGGGGAACAAAGGAATGTTTTTTGAATTTCGATTTTGGAAATACCTATTTAACAAAAACGAATTAATTGGGTCACTAAAAGATACAAAGATGCACGGCTTTGAAAAGCGTGTCTGGCTAGTCGCATTACTTGGGGTCGTCTTGTTTGCACTTCGCGATATATGGGGAATGCACACAGAAGAGCTTACCTCTATATTCGTAGGTGGCTTTGAAGATACATTCGTAATCGCAAGAGCGACTTCCTTAATAGGGTCCATCATTTGGTCTATCCTATATATGGCGTTTCATTTTTTCGGAATCGCCTTTCTTTTACATAAGATAACGAATATGGAACTGTCGAAAGTGGCGGTAATACAGCTATTCGTAGTGGCACTACTTTTAATGGAAAAAGCATTTGTCTTTTTATTGTACGTAGTCGTTGGCTATACAACAGACTTTTCCATTTTATCATTTGGACCACTCGCTGCTACATTTTTAGATAGTGATTTCTTTACTTATTTTTTTAATGAATTATCGATCATCACAGGACTAGTAATTGCTATCCAGTTTCGTTTTTTACGAGCATTTACGGAAATGTCTGCTCGTAATCTATTAATTATTTTAATAGTGATTCAGGTCATCCTTGCTTTATTCATTGCGGGAATCCAAGTACTTCCATTAGAAGCATGGTTCGAAGGGGGGCAAGCCGTATGAACAAAATGGTAACAATCTCTATTGCCATTGTCGTATCTACATTCATTGCGTCCAATGCAATTCTATTATTTTCCAATAAAAGTGAAATCGCAAGATCGTATTATATACATGAATATGACCGCGTACATGAAAGTACATATGCAAAAGAACTGGAAAAAGAATCAGTCGTTGTCCCTGCAAATGAAGTGATGGTCACAATAGATGTTGATGCGGTTGACGACATAGCAGTGTTAGAAGGAGACATCGTACAAGAAGGAACGGAGCTTGCATTATTAAATACTCAGTCTGCTGACACACAGCGAGCGAACTGGGAAACTGAGCAACAGGCGTACATGGAAGAACAATCACGACTTAATGACATTATAGAAAATTTAGAATCGGAGCGTTACGGAGCAGGCTCCAATTCGACGAGTAATCATTCTGCAGGAGACGGTGAAACAGACGTGAATGTGCAAGTCGACGTGAATGTTTCACCAGAAGGAAACTACGCTCAAGCAATAGCAGAAACCGAACTAAAAATTGCCGAGATAGACCGCAAGTTACAAATCATCAGCAATCAGCTCAATCAAGAATCGGGTACAACGGCGCTACTAAGCCCAATAGAAGGTAACATCGCCGCAATCGAAGAACGAAGCGGAACGTATTTTATCACGATTTATGCGAATGAAAAATCAGTCATCACATATGCAAAAGAAGACGAATGGCACCAAATAAACGAAGGCCAACGAGTGAATAACTACTCTGCCCACCGAGAAGGCGTAGTAGAGGGGAACGTATCGGTCAAAGCCCAAGTACCAGCAAACGAATCCAAATGGCGAAAAGCATATGAACAATTTGGTGAAAAAACGAAAGAACCCGTATATGAAGTGCAAATCGAAGTAGATGAACAACTAGAAACATTGCCATTTGCCGCCAACATAAACTCGGTCATCATAACAAAAGAAGCTGAAAATGCAATTCGCGTAAAAGCAGACTGGCTCCTTAATCGTTCAGAAGAAACAGCCGAAGTATACACACTTTCAGACGACGGGAAAATCATACGAACGCAAGTAAACGTACCATTCGACTTAAAACAATACGCCATTCTATCAGAAGGCATACAAAGTGAAAGCATCCTACTAAACGCAGACACAAAAACCGACGAAGCACCAGCTTTCCTGCCATTCCCACGCGATCTTCCATCCTGGAACAGCATCAAAGCAATCGGCTGGAAAGACTACGTCAAATACCTAACATACAAATAAGCATACAAAAAGATATACAAAGAAATAGACGAAGAAACATCCATAAAAATATACACAGAAAAAGTCCAGAAGTTGCCCTCGCAACATCTGGACTTTTTGTTACTCTTGCCTAATGTTACAAGTATGTTACTGGTGCCAGGCACCAGTAACATACTTGTAACAATCGATTTATCCACCGCCTTGATCGAAATCTCCCCTTAACAACTGAAAGTAACTTCGTTATACTAATGTAATGATATAAAAGTAGTAAGTGAATATTGATGAATTCAGGAACAAAGCGTACAGTAATCTATATAACATACAAACTACTGTATGGTCCGTTATCTTCTTATTCCTTTCGTACTGTCGTCAATCAAACAAATTTCATTTTTAACAAGGAGGCCCTTAAGTGAAAGAATGGAAAATTTACGCCATGCTCGTGTTCGTCATGTTCAGTTGGGGTGCCAACCTTCCTATACTAAAATATTTAGTTACAGTAGTGCCACCCGTCACATTAACAGCATTTCGAATACTGTGTGCCAGCATAGCAGTGTTTGTTATTTTATGGAAAATGAAACTTCTTCGTAAGCCGACGAAGCAAGAATGGAAATTTATATTACTAGGCTCACTCACCAATGTCGTCCTACATCACTATTTCCTAAACATCGGCTTATCCATCACAAGTGGAACACACGGAGGGCTCATATTAGGAACAGGTCCAATGCTAACAGCCATTTCAGCGGCATTAATATTAAAATTCTTTCCTACTAAAATTCAATGGCTTGGTTTAGTATTTGGGCTTGCCGGAGTGAGCGTCTCCATTTTAGTTGGCGGCGGAGAATCAAACGGTGCGAATATCGGAGACTTCTACGTATTTCTAGCTATTTTAGCGCAAGTACTAAGCTATATGGTTGTAAGTAAAGCCGCAGCAACGCTTGATCCGAGATTGCTCACTGCATATATGATGCTAATCGGTGCAGTCGTGCTCTCCATCATTAGCTTTATTCAAGAACCAGGCGGCATTACCGCATTTGGAGAAACAAATGGATTCTTTTGGACGATATTTCTAGTATCTGCACTTATTTGCACAGCCGTAGGTCATATGATGTATAACTATGCGGTAGGTAAAGCAGGTGCAACGAAATCAGCGATCTTCATGAACCTTAATCCACTGTTCTCACTGATTCTATCCGCCATTTTCCTAGGCGAGATACTTACAGGACGCCACTTTATCGGTCTATTCCTGATCATTATAGGAGTTATGCTCGGGTCCGGAGCAGCCGAAGACATGTGGAAAAAGCATAAAGAAAAAAGAGTAGTCGAATAAAGTTTAGTAAGAGGACGGAGGAATATTGAAAATGACAATTGTCAGCTTCCTACTAATTGCTTGGATTTTAAGCTGGTTTAAATTTGAACAACTTTTCATCCAAGCAATTAAAGAACTTTTCAAAAAAGAAGTGTCCAAAGCAACGTACTACTTCGTCTTTTTCTGTATAGGAGTAGTTGGCGACATCACCCTACTCTTAAATGGAACATTTTACGATTACCTATAAAAATTGTTACAAGTGCCTGGCACTCGTAACAATTTTTTTTATTTTCATCATGACCCCCTTAAACGAAAAAGCTCGTACGAATAATAGAGTGTTCGAACAAAGTAACATGGACAAATTCTATTTGAGGTGATTGGAATATGCAGATGAAATGGAAGAAAACTGGAGCAGCTCTATTAGTTGCAACCCTAACAGTAACAGGTAGTGGATATGCGTGGGCAAATGAAAACTTGTTCGATACAGTAGATTTGAACAAAGTGATAAAAACAAGTGAGCAGACAACGGAAACTGCTACAAAAACAACAGAAGATTCCAAGAGTGACGTAGTAAACGCAGAAGTGACAACTGGAGACACTGTAGGAATTGACATTGAAATTCCCGAAGGATACACAGCTGGGAATCTAGAAGCACTCTCAAAAGCATATGACAATGCCGGGAATGAAACTGCTAAAGCGGCAATCAAACGAAATGCAGAACGTGCTATTGAAAAATTCGAAGCATCACAAAAAGTTGAACCAGAAGCTCCGGAAAGCGAAGAGCCTAAAGTTGAACACCAAAAAGTGGAACAACCAGTAGTGGAAGCGCCAAAAATTGAAACACCAAAAGTAGAACAACCAAAAGTCGAAGAGCCTACTAAGGAAGAACCTACTAAAGAAGTTCCAGCTAAAAAAGTAGAAAAAGAAGAACGCAAAGCGCTTCAAGCTGAACAAAAAGCAGAGCGTAAAGCACTTCAAGAAAAACAAAAAGAAGAACGCAAAGCATTACAAGCAGAACACAAAGCTGAAAAACAAGAAAACAAAAAGAACAAAAAAGACGAAGATAAAAACGAAGATTAATCATTTCACAAAATAACCGCTTTTCATTTACCGAACAGCCCTTTACAATAAAAGGGAATCGGTCAAAGTGAGAACGGAGGGTATGTATGCTTTTGTCCATTATTCAAGGGTTATTCAAAACAAAAACAAAACAAACAACAAATGAGCTTGCTCAAAAGGCGAAAGCAGGCGATGAGGAGGTTCTTAGTGACCTCCTTTTCGCCTTTACCCCATTTATTAAAAAAACAGCATCCTTTATTTGCAAAAGACCGATTGACGAGCATGATGAAGAATTCAGTGTAGCAATAAATGGATTTCATGAAGCGGTAATGGCTTTTGATCCATCAAAAGATGCCTCTATCCAAACATTTGCCCATTTAATCATCAAAAGACGCATGGTCGATTTCATTCGAAAAGAAGCCACGAGAAACGAGAAAGTGTTATTAATGCAGGCTTCCGAAGAAGAGGCAGCTACATCGGAACAACATTTTCTATTAGATAAACAATCTATAAATACATACATAGAAGAACAGCGAACCGCTACTAGAAGAGAAGAACTGGTCCTTTACAGAAAATTATTAGCACTATTTAATTTAACATTTGATGAGCTTACAAAAGTAGCACCAAGACATGCGGATGCAAGAAAAACGGCTTTTCAAATAGCGCAAATTATTGCCGAAACTGAAGAATTCTATAATCATTTAATGAAAACCAAACAACTACCATTGAAAGAAATCGAAGCAATCGTCGAGGTATCTCGAAAAACATTGGAACGGCACCGCAAATATATAATCGCCGTTGTCTTACTGTTAAACAGTGACTTCGTTTATATAAAAGAGTATGTAAAAGGAGAAATCATATGATGCGCACATACAAGGGCATTGTTTGCGAGAAGAAAAGTAAATACTCGGTATTCCTAACGAAAGAAGGCAAGTTTCTACGTGGCATTCCGACCAATCCAAATCCGGAAATTGGGGAAGAAGCAGAGTTTCATTTAGTAGCAGCCCCCCAGCGCCGAAAGCGAATGAAACCTTTTCTCATTGGACCAGCTCTTGTCGCAGCAGTGTTACTTGTATTTTTAGTGGCATCTTTAATTCCCCAAACGAGTAGTGCGTTAGCGGCTTATGTACAGTTGGAAGGTGAAACAGCACTAGAACTTGGATTAAATGAGGAAGGCAACGTCATGTCTCTAAAGTCCTTGGATGATAAACCGACACCACGTATAGATGAATGGGAAGGACTTCCATTAACGATAGTCTTAGATAAAGTGGTAAGCCAGATGAATTCCGAAGTAGAAGAAGTAGAAATAATCATGGTTTATGAAAATGAAGAACAAGCGGATACAAAGAAAATCGTAGAAGAAGCAGTCCGCACCATACAAAACGAGCACACTCACCGGACTTGGAACGTCTCAGAAAGCACAGAAGAAGAACGAATAAAAGCAAACCAAAACAATCAAACAATCAATCAATTGAGAAAAACGGAACAAGCAACAGAACCAACAAAAAAGAAAGAACTACTTCCGATACCAGTACAACCGCCTGTCCATGAAAATAAGCAAGAGCAGCAAGCACCACCTAAAGAAAACAAACAGCCTAAAGTAGAAAAACAAGAAATAAAACAACAAGAAAAATTACAAAAGCAAACCGAAAAAGCAGAACAAAAGTTAGAAAAGAAAAACAACAACAGCAATCAGGGAAGCAAAAATCATGATAACCAAGGTAAACAAAACAACAACAATAATCAGGGAAATAAAAATAACCATAATAATAATCAAGGAAACCAGAATAACAGCAATCAAGGAAATAAAAATAAAGAAGGGAACAATAACAAAGAAGGAAACAATAACGACAAATAATAACGCACCAAAAAAGAGAGCGACTCCCTAGCGAATCGCTCTCTTTTTTTAGTAACTAGTTTATTGTTACAGAGATGTTACTGGTGCCTGGCACCAGTAACATCCCTGTAACATCTCAAAAACTACGAATTTCGAAATATATAAAAATACAATTGACTTTATAATTATGCAGAAGTATACTGATTTTAATATAAACGAAGAGGTGAACGAAATGAAAGTTGGTATTATTGGTGCAACGGGTTATGGAGGGCTAGAGCTCATTCGGCTTCTTCACAGCCACCAAGAAGTTGAAAACATTGATTTGTTCACTTCTTCGGAAGAGGGAATTCAGTTTTCGAATAAATATACACATTTATTGAATATTTACGATCAGAAATTACTGAAAATCGAAAATGATAAACTAGCAAACTACGACGTTATTTTTACGAGCACACCATCAGGAGTCTCCACAGAACTTTTACCTCCATTAATCGGAGCGGGACCAAAACTCATCGATCTGTCAGGTGACTTCCGTTTAAAAAATGCAACCGAATACGAGCAGTGGTACAAAAAAACACCAGCGCCACCGGAAGCAGTCGCGCAAAGTGTATACGGTCTAACGGAATGGAACGAAGAAGCAATTCAGCAAGCGCAATTAATCGCAAATCCGGGTTGCTACCCGACTGCTGTCTTACTCTCTGTACTTCCACTTATCAAAGAAAACCTTATCGATCCATCACAGCTAGTAATCGATGCGAAAAGTGGCATTTCCGGTGCAGGCAACAAGCCGAACCAAATGACCCACTACAGCGAAACGAACGAAAACACAGCGATTTACAAAATTCATGAACACCAACATATACCGGAAATCGAGCAAGCAATCACTAACTTTGCAGGTAAAACAGCGCCGGTCACATTTACAACTCATCTAGTACCAATGACGAGAGGGATTATCTCCACTAGTTATGCACCGGTAACGTCAGGGGTAACAGAACAACAACTCACAAACGCACTAGAAGAAACATACGCCAACCACCCATTTGTCCGAATCATCAAAGAAACGAACAAATTCGGCACGAACCAAGTGTACGGCTCAAACTTCTGTGATGTACACGTGAGACTGGACCCCAGAACGAACCGAGCGACTATCGTTTCGGTGATCGATAACTTAGTAAAAGGAGCAGCCGGGCAAGCGATTCAAAACATGAACGTCCAGTTCGGTTTAGATCAAACGTCAGGCCTTCAGCAAGTCCCACTTTTCATTTAAAACTAGGAGGAATTCATTTGACAACAGTAACTACAATGAAATCAATTTCATATAAAAATATTGCATCACCAAAAGGCTTCAAAGCGACCGGCATCCACTGCGGACTAAAGCATAAGAAAAAAGACTTAGCACTATTAGTCAGCGAAGTCCCTGCAAGTGTTGCAGGAGTATTCACGACGAACGTTTTTCAAGCAGCACCACTACTCGTAACAAAAGAAGTCGTGCAAAACACTGGTAAAATGCAAGCAATCATCGTCAACTCAGGAAACGCAAACTCCTGCACTGGTAAACAAGGGATGACTGATGCCTACACAATGCAACAAAAAACAGCAGAAAAACTAGGCATCAACCCAAACTTAGTAGGCGTTGCTTCCACTGGGGTAATTGGTGAAATCATGAAAATGGAGCCGCTGTTAGAAGGTATCCAAAAATTACACCCGATCGACGAACTGGAAGGTGCGATGGGTTTCGCACAAGCAATCATGACAACAGATACTGTTACAAAAAACACGTCATACAAAACAACAATCGACGGGAAAGAAGTAATCTTTGCCGGAACTGCAAAAGGTTCTGGAATGATCGAACCGAATATGTCGACGATGCTAGGATTTATCACAACTGATGCGAACATCGAATCGAACCATCTGCAAGCAGCGCTTAAATCCATCACCGACGTAACGTTCAACTCCATTACAGTGGATGGTGACACGTCGACAAATGATATGGTTGTCGTAATGGCAAATGGTCTAGCGGAAAACAACACACTTACACCGGAACATCCGGAGTGGGATTGCTTTGTCCAAACGCTCCATGCAGTATCCCAAGATTTAGCGAAAATGATTGCTAAAGACGGGGAAGGTGCAACAAAACTAATCGAAGTGGAAGTGCAAGGAGCAGCGACAGATGAAGAAGCGCGCAAAATCGCAAAAACCGTAGTTGGCTCGCCACTTGTTAAAACGGCTATTTTTGGAAGCGACGCAAACTGGGGGAGAATCATTGCTGCGGTTGGTCGTAGCGGTGCTCAAATTGACCCAAACGCTATCAAAATCAAAATCGGAGACGCTGATGTAGTCGATAAAGGCGAACCAGTACCTTTCTCAGAGGACGATTTATTTAATTATTTAAAACTGCATGAAGTGAAAATTACCGTCGAACTAAATAGTGGCGACGGCCAAGGAATAGCATGGGGGTGCGATCTTACGTATGACTATGTCCAAATCAACGCAACCTACCGCTCCTAAACGCATCGTCGTCAAGCTTGGCGGAAGCATGCTCGAAAGGTTAAATGAAACCCATATCGCGAATTTCAGAAACATGAAACAACAAGGCACCGACCTCATCATCGTCCACGGTGGAGGTCCAGCTATCAATAGGCAACTAGAAAAAAACGGCGTTACCTCTACAACTGTAGGGGGAATCCGCATAACATCCGAAGAAGCAGTAGAAATCGTCCAGTCCACTCTAATCGGTCAAGTAAACCCAACCCTCGTTCACCAGCTGAATAAAGGCGGGATCACTGCAATCGGACTGAGCGGCTATGACAAATTACTAACTTGCACATTTCTAAACAAAGACATATACGGCTTTGTTGGAGAAATAAAAGAAGTGAATGCAAAACTGCTCGATACGCTATTAGCAAACGACATCACACCAGTCATTTCATGCTTCGGCTGCGCCAATGACGGCACACCCCTCAACATAAACGGCGATACGGTAGCGAGCAAGATTGCATTAGCAATAAAAGCAGAAAGCTTGCTACTAGTAACGGACACACCAGGTATTAAAATTGACGGGGAGGTGCAACAGTCTACAACTGCTAAAGCAATAAACGACTGGATCGAATCCGAAGACATATACGGAGGAATGATTCCAAAAGTAACAGCGGCCCTAGATTGTCTAGCGGAAGGCATCCCGTCCGTCCAAATCGTCGGCGAAACACTACAAGGAACGACCATTTTACAGCAGGAGGTATTCGCATGAGCGCATTATTTCAAAACTACGCACGCCGACCAGTCCATATCGTGCAAGGGAAAGGCACGGTTGTTACAGACGAAACCGGAAAACAATATCTCGATTTCACAAGTGGTATCGCCGTCTTAAGTCTCGGCCATGCGCACCCTGCAATAGTAGAAGCTATTCAACAACAAAGTGAAAAACTCTGGCACACTTCAAATTTATTCGAAAGTCCAGAACAAGAAAAACTAGCCGCAACGCTAGTAGAAGATACGCATCTCGCACATGCATTTTTCTGTAACAGCGGAGCAGAGGCAAACGAAGCTGCAATCAAGATGGCACGAAAACACACTGGCAAAAACGTTATCATCACTTTCGAAAAATCATTCCATGGTAGAACATTCGGAGCAATGTCCGCAACCGGTCAAGATAAAGTGCGACAAGGCTTTGGACCATTACTCGAAACATTTCGCACCATCCCGTTCAATGACATATCGGCATTAGAAGCTGCAATCGACGATGAAGTAGCTGCAATTATGCTCGAAGTCATCCAGGGGGAAGGTGGCGTAAACCAAGTCACACCAGAATTCGCACAAGCAATTGCAGACATTTGCGAATCAAAAGGCATTTTGCTCGTTATCGACGAAGTACAAACTGGCATAGTACGCACCGGCACTCGCTACGCATACGAGCAAACCGTCCTAAAACCAGACATTATGACGCTCGCAAAAGGGCTTGGTGGCGGCTTTCCAATCGGCGCTATGCTAGGCACTAGTGCTATATACGACACCTTTAGCCCGGGTACGCACGGCACAACTTTCGGTGGAAACCCACTAGCAGTAGCTGTTGCACAAACCGTCCTAGACAATGCGTTTCAGACCGAATTTATAAATTCAGTAAATGAAAAATCTGATTACTTTTTGGGCAAATTAAAAGAAGCACTTCCAAATCATAAAATAGTCGGCTCAGGACTACTACTAGGAATTGCTTGCGAAGAAGAAGTCGCACCATTCATCGACCAAGCAGAAAAAACCGGCCTATTACTAGTTTCAGCAGGTCCAAATGTCATCCGACTCCTGCCACCACTAACCGTCACAACCGATGAAATCGACCAAGCCGTGGACATACTTTCTTCTATATTAATATAACAAACAATAACTTGAATTAAAGCGCTCAGAGAATCGCTATTCATACCTAGGACCGCCCGATCAATAGGACGGTCTTTTTCCGGTTTTCAAATAAACCTCCGAGCCCAAAAACAACCATTGCAATCACCCATTAATATGGTACACTTTAGAAAAATTGACCAACTATTACCTATAAAAAGGAGCGCACACATGCTAACTTGGCACAAAGAAATCACCATCCCCGTACCAATCGAAACAATATGGAACCTATTTGACCTCGACAACATCCAAAGAGTCATGCCAAACATAGTAGAACACAAACCACTAGAAATAAAAGAAGGTGTCGTCGGCTCCACCTATGAGCAAACCTACAAAGAAGGTAAAAGAACCCAAACGTATATCGTGACAGACATCGAATACGAAAATACCACACATAAAAAACACAACAAAATAGAATTCACCTTAGCGAACTTATTTAAAATTCAAGCTGGATTCACCCTAATTAAAATAGACGATAATTCCACTAGATTTATATACACCGGCCAAAACGAAGGTGTCAATTTCATAGGTCGCATTTTATCTAAGATGGGCAGCAAAAAACAAAACGAAAAAGTAGTAAATGACTTTGTTGAACTAGTACGCACGGAAGCACTAAAAGATCTATAAAACAAAAGCTCTTCGCCAAGGCAAAGAGCTTTTCTATACATAATCACCTCTAAAAATTAGAGGTCATCGTCCAAACCGCCACCGCATCCTCCTTGCCAATATTAAAAAAACGATGGGGCTGCGAACTATCGAAGTAAATACTATCTCCCTGACAAAGTGTATGACACTCTCCTTCTAACTCTATACGCAGACAACCAGACAAAATCATGCCACATTCCTCGCCGCCGTGAAACAAAAAAGGCGTGTCCAAATCCTCTCCAGGCGCGACAATCATCTTAAAAAAACTCATCTGTTTCCCAGTGCTAGGCGACAACAACTCATAACTTACATTCGATCGTACCCGCTTTACCACATTGGCTTCCCCTGCCCGTGTAATGGATACCGCCGTTGCTATATCTGTATCGAAAAAAGAAAAGATCTGCACTTTCAAACTATGACTCAAATTCCAAAGTGTCTCCAAAGAAGGAGAAACCAATCCCCGCTCTATTTGGGAAATCATACTTTGGCTCACACCCGCTGACCTAGCCAGCTCCTCTGACGTCAACCCTTGCAACCTACGCAAATACCGCACTCGTTTACCTATCTCACCTTTTGGAAATTCCAACAAATCCACCCCTTTTGAATAAAAATACAAATGACAGAATAATGAAACATATAATAAAGCACAAATGATATTCATATAATATAGTGTTATTTCTATTTTGCACCTTTTTGCAAATAGAATCAATAATAATAATATTATAACTATTTATTTATTATGTAGACAGTTGAATAATAATAATTTATACTACTAATAATTCACTAGTTTCAGAAGGGGAACTGAATTAATTCTAAAAAAATGGGGGAAAAAACATGAAGAAATGGTTAGCGGCAGTATTAATGATTACCATGTTAATCATTGCAGGGTGTAGCAATGATTCGGGTGGGGGAGTATCCACAGAAAACTCAACCATTCAAAAAGCACTAAAAAACAAAAAGTTAGTCATCGGGATGTCGACAGGATATTTCCCGTTTGATATGAAAAATCCAAACGGTGATTTCGTTGGATATGACGCAGACACTGCAGAAGCACTTGCGGCTGCACTTGGGGTGGAAATTGAGTACAAACAATTTACTTTTGACGGTCTTATTCCTGCACTACAAACTGGGGAAGTAGATATGGTATTCGCTGGTATGACGATTCGCGGAGACCGTGCACTTGCAGTAAGCTTTGCCGATCCATACTTCCAAACTGGTCAAGCAGTAATGCTTCCAGGATCAGATACAGCGACTAAAACATGGCAAGACCTAGATGTAGCAGGCAAGAAAATTGCAGTAGGTATCGGAACTACTGGTGCATTGCTTGCAAAAGATGTATTTAAAAACGCAGAAGTAATGGACTTCGAAAACTTCCCAGATGCAGCAGCAGCTCTAGCAGCAGGAAAAGCGGATGGGATCGTTTATGACGAGCCGGCAATCGCGGTTTGGAAATTACAAAATGGAGACAAAGTAAGACAATTAGAAGGTTTAATCTCAACTGAAAACCTAGGAATCGCACTGAAGAAAAATGATTTTGAAACAATCCAATGGGTAAACTCATTCTTAAACAGTTACCTAGGAAGCCCAGCAGAACTTGCATCTCGCGAAAAATGGTTTGAAACTTCTGACTGGTTAGGTGAAGTAGTAGAAGAGTAGGACACTCTGGCAATCTAGAGGAGGTACAACGATGACATACGACTGGAGTGTTATCCCGCGTAATATGGACGTCTTTATTGACGGGGCCTTAAAAACATTAGAAATTTCTTTATTAGCCATTCTTATTGCTATCCCAATAGGCGTTATCTTTGGAATGGGGCGTATTTCGAAAAACAAGATTTTCAGATTGATATCTTCTATTTATGTAGAAATCATTCGCGGTGTTCCACTGCTTGTTTTACTTATTTGGATTTATTTTGTACTTGGACAATTCTTAAAGCTTGGTTCCTATTGGGGAGCGATTTGGGGACTTGCAATATTTGCAGGTGCATTCATTGCAGAAATCGTTCGTGCAGGTATTCAAGCTGTACCAAAAGGACAGATGGAAGCGGCACGATCACTTGGCATGTCTCATGCAAAGGCAATGACGCATATTATTTTGCCACAAGCATTTAGACGAGTATTGCCACCACTTGCATCACAATTTATTATGCTAATAAAAGACTCGTCTCTTGTATCAGTAATTGCAGCGACTGAGTTAACACTAAACGCAAAAAACCTAGTAGCAACATCGTTCCGCTCAATCGAAGTATGGACATTCGTTGCACTAATCTATTTCATCATGACATTCAGCTTATCACTAATCATTCGATACTTCGAAAAACGATTACTGAAAAGCGAAACATAACGGCAAGGAGGGTGTACCCAAATGATCTCTATTAAAAATGTCAATAAAAGCTTCGGTGCCCACCACGTCCTAACCGACGTTTCGCTCGAAGTACCAAAATCGAATGTAGTAGCACTAATCGGACCAAGTGGCGCAGGAAAATCAACCGTCATCCGAACGATCAATGCACTAGAGCCAATCGACAACGGAGAAATCATCGTCGATGGAATATCCATCCACGATAAAAAAACGGACATCAACAAAGCGCGACTAAACATCGGCTTCGTATTCCAAAGCTTCAACCTGTTTCCGTTTCTAACAGCACTAGAAAACGTCACAATTTCACCGATGAAAGTAAAAGGGCTTTCCAAACAAGAAGCAGAAAAAAGAGGGAAAGAACTACTAACATCACTCGGTCTAGGAGACAAATTCGACTCGTATCCAAGCAGACTCTCAGGTGGCCAACAACAACGTGTAGCCATCGCACGAGCACTCGCAATGGACCCGCAAGTCATGCTATTTGACGAACCAACATCCGCACTCGACCCAGAAATGGTAACCGAAGTGCTCGATGCCATCCGCAAATTAGCAAAAGACGGCATGACCATGGTCGTCGTAACACACGAAATGGGCTTCGCCAAAGAAATCTGCGACGAAATAGTCTTCATGGCAGACGGCAAAATAGTCGAGCGCGCAGCACCAAACAAATTCTTTTCTAACCCAGACACGCAACGCGCCCAAGACTTCTTATCCAAAGTACTAAACCACTAGACTCGTCTAGTGGTTTTTCTTTGGATAAAACATATAAGGATTGAGTACCACATAATCCATCTGGAGTACCACATAACTTAACCCGAGTACCACATAATCTACCTTGAGCACCACATAACCAGACCCAACCGCCACATACATCAATCAAACAATTGCCTTCCGCCTAACAATCTGCTAACCTATACCCATATCGATAGAAAGGAGCAATTACAATAGAAATCATTAGACCAGAATCCGCTGACCATCAAGCACTAGCCCGACTAAAAGCCCGCCTACCAAAAGACCACGAAAAATACCCGACCATTCTAGAAAAAATAGACCAAATAAACGCCGGCTATTACGGGGAATTACGCGTAGACAAATTCATTGAAGAAGTACAATTTCCACACCGAGTGTACATCATTCCAGACCTACACATCCGCCTCCACGCGACAAGATACATCCAGATTGACACCCTAATCCTAACGCAATCCTATATCCTAATTACCGAAGTCAAAAACATAACAGGTATCCTTCTATTCAAAGGATATCCAAACAAACTATTGCGAATCAAAGACAACAAAGAAGAAAAACCACTCGATTGTCCCATCGTCCAACTAGACAGAAACTCCGATGGAATCAGCATAATCTTAACGAAAGTTAACCTAATGCTACCTATTCACCAAGCACTCGTTTTCCCATCCAGAAACACAATAATCGAAAATGCTCCTAAAAATCGAAATATCTTTTTCGTAAAACAATTCCCTTTGTTTATCCAAAACCTAAACAAATTACCACCAGTTCTAACCGAAGAACAACTCTCCTTTTTTGCAAACAAACTAATAAGTTTAAATAAGAACTTTCCATCAAAACCGCTATGCGAACGATTCAACATAAATCCCCAGAACTTGAAGAAAGGAGTCCTATGCAAACATTGCGATGCTACACTACTAAGAAAATCCCTACGAACTTGGATATGCAACACCTGTAAAACTAAAGACACCAATCCGCTTCCGAGAAATATAGAAGACCTATTTATGCTAATCAAACCCAACATATCAGTAAAAGACTGTATGTACTACTTGCAAATAAACTCCAGATACACAATCTATAACAGCCTACAAAAAATGCACTTACAAAAAAGCGGTCATAAAAAATCAACCCAATATACCAAAATTACACAACCGACTATTCAAAAATAAAAAGGAAGCCAATCAAACACGTTGGCTTCCTTTTTCCATCCAAAACTCACGACCACCGCATAACTTGTTGCGAGTGCCACATAAACCAGCTGGACTACCACATAAATCAAATTGACTACCACATAAACAAGCCTGACCACCACATAGCACACTCCGGACGAGACTCATAAAAGAATGGACTATAATAACCTAGGATTACACAACAGCAAAATCAAACAAGTATTCATCAAATCTGCTAACTTACTGTTTTGATGGTCTGCACTACGCGTATTTAGTGAGTCCGCGTTTATACATGGTGCCTAACTAAGCAATAAAGTTTACCATTTCGATTTGGCATTTTCCTCTATACGTCAGGTATTAGCCCCTATTCTAACAACGAGACACCTACTTTGCCTCAAATACACTTCAAAACAACAAAATCTTACTTCAATAATTAAAATTCTAAAACTTAACTTATGAGTATTGAGTTGTCTAGTCCTAATTTAAGTTATTTCATAAAAGTAAACCTCTAAGGGGAACATTTGTTCTGCGCACCAAACGTTTAAACGGCACCTGGTCTATTCTAAAATGTGATGATTAATCGAACAATTAGTTAATCAAATACTCTAAAGTTTTATTTTTTTCTGAAAACATGTTGATTTATAAGTTATGAAATTATATAATTCAAATTATAAGAAAATTCGAAACACTGTTCCGATAATCGGAACACTAATGGATGGGGTGCATATAATATCGGAGAGTTAAAATCGTTAGTTAATGCAATACAAGTTTTAGAATTGTTTAAGAAAAAGAGTAGTTGGGGTGTACGGGAGATTTCGCGGGAAGTAAATCTGGGGACTACAGTGGTGCACAGGATTCTCTCTACTTTTGAAACAATGGGCTATTTAGTGGTAAATGAAGTAACGAAGCAGTATGAGGTTGGATTTAAGATGTATGAGTTTAGTTGGATGTTCAAGGAAAGTATTTCATTTGTTGATATTGTTAGACCTTACATGAAGGACTTAAGCAATAAAGTTGGAGAAACAACTTTTTTAACTTGGAGAGATGATTTATACGGAACATCGATAGCAGTAGAGGAAAGTAAAGTTCAAAGTATTCGATTTATCTTTGATATAGGCTCGAAAAGACTTTTACATGCAGGTGCTTCCAATCTGGTCATTTTAGCTTTCGTTCCAGAAGAAGACTTGGCTAGGTTACTCGATGAGCAATTGGTTAAGTTCACAGATTATACACCAATGACAAAAGAGGAAATTCTTCAACGCTTGACAATTATTCGAGAGCAAGGATGGTATTGTACGTTTGGGGAAGCTACGAAAGATGTAACTGGTATCGCGGTGCCTATATTCGATTGTCGCAATGAAGTGATGGGTTCATTTACAATTGCGGGACCAACATATCGTTTACATGAAGGGACTATTCAAGAAAACGTAGCTAGTCTGTTAGAAATGAAAGAAGTGGTTCAGAGATATATCATAGACTTCAAAATTACTAGACAAAATATTAATCAATATACTTAGGGGGATATTTATGAAAAGAAAATTATTATTAACTATAACAATGATAGTTTCGCTATTAGTAATGGTTGCTTGTAGTGGCGAAAGCTCGACTGCTGGGACTAGTAGTTCGACCGCTAAAAAAGATAGACCTTTTGTTTATGTGGCACAACAAGTAGTGGGGACGGTTGACCCAGCTAAGCATACAGATGAAACAGAGCTAATTGCGATATTGAATACTTATGATCCATTAGTTTATCCGAAAATAGAAGAAGGTGTAATGGATCCAGGTCCTCACATTGCAACAGATTGGACAACTTCAGAGGATGGAAAAGTTTACACGATCAACATTCGTGATGATGTGAAATTTCAAAGCGGTAATGCATTAACTGCAAACGATGTAGTGTATTCGATTCAACGAATGATGGAGATTAACCAAGGTTTTTCATGGTTATGGACAGGTATTTTAGAGGCTGAAAATGTAGTTGCATTAAATGATACACAAATTCAATTTACACTAAATAGTGCATACGCACCTTTCATCTCAACTTTGACACAGTTATTCATTGTCGATAGCAAATTACTTCAAGAAAACCAAAAAACAGGTGAATACGGAGACAATGGTGACTACGGTTTAGCTTATTTAGAAAATACAACAGCTGGATCAGGTCCATATACTTTAAAAGAATGGGATCGTGGAGCACAGTTAACATTTGCTAAGAGCGACTCATACTGGAAAGGTTGGTCTGAGAATCAACTGGAAGAAATTCAAATGAAAATTATTACTGAACAAGCTACTGTAAAAACAATGTTAAATTCTGGCGATGCTGATATGGTTCACCAATGGTTAACTGTAGACACGTATGAAGAATTTAAAAAAGCATCAGGTATTGTAGTCCAAGAAGATCCAAGTGTTCAATTACAACACTTACCGATCAATACGCAAAAAGCACCTACAGATGATATAAATGTGCGCAAAGCAATTCTATATGCATTCGACTATGAAACTGCTAATAATCAAATATTAAATAAGGCAACACAAGCTGTTGGTCCAGTGCCAATTCTTGTACCTGGACACAATGATGATTTAGTTTCATATCAACGTGACGTGGAAAAAGCAAAAGAATATTTAGCGAAGTCTAAATATGCAGGTCAAGATTTAGAAATAGAATTTATGTATTTGGCGGATACACCATCTCAACGACAATTAGCACAATTATTACAAAGTAACTTAGCCGAGATTGGCATTACTGTTAAATTAAACGGTGGACCATGGACAGCTGTAACAGAGGCTACAGCAAATGTCGAGACAACTCCACATTTAGTAGCTATTTCAGATACTTTAAAATACCCGCACGTAGATAGCCATACGTACGGAATTTATCATCCAAGTGCTCATGGAAGCTATCGTTCATCCAGCTGGTATGATGATAAAGCTACAACAGAAGTATTAGAAGCTGCACGTAAATCAACTTCTGAAGAGGAACAAATGTCATTGTATAAACAAGCGCAAGAACTCATAAATGAAAATGCACCTTCCATTTACATTGCAAATCCTAACCATAGAATTGCTTTCCGAGATTATGTAGAAAACTATAAATACGTTGGAATCTTAGGATATGATTTAGGTTTCTATTACTTGCGAGTGAAATAAAAACTTGGAGAGGGGGAGGTATTATTGAATACCTTCCTTTTTCATAAAATGAATAGGAAGTGGACTGATGAAAGAATTTTTAATCAAACGTATTTTGCAAATGATCCCTGTCTTATTAGGCCTTTCCATCCTGATTTTCGCTCTATCGCGTGTTATGCCGGGGGATTCTATTCGTTTAAAACTAGGTCCCGAAGCTACCATTGAACAAATAGAAGCGATGGAAGAATCAATGGGCTTAAACGATCCAATTTACGTTCAGTATTTTAATTATATTAAAGGTGTTTTTAAAGGGGATATGGGGATTTCCCTTCAATCTGATCGAAATGTAGCGGTAGATATTTTTGAAACCTTTCCCGCGACATTTGAATTAATGATAATTGCGATGCTTATCGCCATCGTAGTTGGTGTTCCTCTAGGAGTCATTTCTGCGGTGAAGAAGGATAAATGGCAAGACCATTTTACACGGATTATTTCGTTGTCGGGTGTAGCTCTACCAAAGTTTTGGATTGCGATTATGCTTCAAATTGTTTTTGCCTACTGGTTCTCTTTATTGCCGGTCGTAGGAAGAGGAAATATTGTGCCAGAGAATATTACGGGTATGCGCCTATTCGATAGCATACTTACATTGAACTTTCCGGCCTTTATTGATTCTTTAAAACATATTATCTTGCCTTCCATTGCACTATCCATTGCAACGACCGCGCAAATTATGCGTTTAACAAGATCGAATATGCTTGAGCAATTAAAGAAAGATTATATTTTAGCATCAACCTCTTATGGCCTACCAAAAGTCATGATTGTATATAAATATATGCTTAAAAACGCATTTGCTTCAACTTTAACGATTATCGGACTATCCTTCGGTGCTTTACTCGGAAATGCCTTTTTAGTAGAAGCAGTTTTCGGATGGCCAGGAATGGCACAGTATGGTGTACAAGGTGTTATTTATAAAGATTATAACGCCATTGTAGGGGTGACCTTAGTCATTGGTGCTGTGTTTGCAATTACCAATTTAATAGTTGATATTTTGTATGGCTTGATAGATCCACGTATTAAATATAATGCTTAGGCGGTGAGAAAAAATGAATGCAGAAAACTCTTCAAACATACCAGTAACGCCTGCTTTTAATAGTAGAAAAGAAGAATGGAAACGCTCTTGGTACAAAATGAAAAAAAGTAAATTAAGCATGCTAGGGCTAATCATGGTTATCGGAATTATTCTAATTGCCATATTTGCACCGGTAATAGCACCTTATCCAGGGGATGCAGTAGGTAATACGATTGCGTTCGATAAAATGAATCAGCCGCCAAGTTTAGAGCATTTCTTTGGAACAGACGAAGTAGGAAGAGATATCTTAAGTCGTATTATTTATGGGGCTAGAATTTCTTTAGTACTAGGAATTACTGTATTAGCGATTGCAATCGGCATTGGTGTACCACTTGGTCTAATTGCAGGCTTCTGGGGTGGAAAAGTAAATGCTGTTATCATGCGCATAACAGATATATTTTTAGCGATTCCTTCATTAGTATTAGCTTTGGCTGTTGCAGCTATTTTGGAACCAACGTTAATGAATATTATGATTGCCATTTCTTTTGGCTGGTGGCCATGGTTTACTCGTTTAGTACAGGGTGAGGTACTTAGCTTAAAGTCAGAACAATTTGTACTAGCAGCTGAAGGGCTTGGAGCAAGTAAATGGCGAATTGCCTTTACGGAAATTTTACCAAACTGTACATCAACAATCATTGTAAAAGCAACATTAGACATGGGCTTCGTTATTTTAACAGGTGCGAGTCTAGGATTCTTGGGTCTTGGAGCTCAACCTCCGATTCCGGAATGGGGAACAATGATTGCAGAGGGACGTGTCTATTTACCTGAAATGTGGTGGCAAGCTACTTTCCCTGGTCTTGCGATTTTATTTACTGTTTTAGGATTCAACTTATTAGGTGACGGCTTACGCGATGTATTTGATGTTCAGGTAGACGGGGAGTGAATATAAATGGCAGAAGCTTTATTAGAAATTGAAAATTTAAAAGTTAATTTCTCGTCTTATGAGGGAGTTTCCCAAGTCATTAATGGGGTGAGCATAAAGGTAAATAAGGGAGAAGTTATCTCTTTGGTAGGAGAATCTGGCTGTGGGAAATCTGTTACAGTGCGCTCGATTTTAGGTCTTGTACCGACTCCTCCTGCTCAATATGTTGAAGGCGATATAAAATATGAAAATAAAAGTCTGTTAGAACTTAATCAAAAAGAATGGCAAGAGCTTAGAGGCAGCGGAATTTCAATGATTTTTCAGGATCCAATGACTGCTTTAAATCCAGTTTTTACTATCGGTGAACAACTGATGGATGTATATATGTGGAAAGGGAAGAGTCGGAATCTGTTCAATGGAGTGTTTGTTAGTAAAAGCCTCAAGCAGGAAGCATACAAACGAGCTATTGAAGTATTGAACAAAATGCGGATTCCAGATCCCGAAGCCATTATGAAAAGATATCCAGTCGAACTGAGTGGCGGTATGCGTCAACGAATTGTCATTGCTTTAGCACTAATGCATACACCAAAGCTACTAATTGCCGATGAACCAGGAACTGCACTGGATGTATCGGTTCAAGACCAAATTTTATTGGAGTTAAAGCGTCTTGTGAAAGAAGAAGGAATTTCGATGATTTTCATAACGCATAATTTGGGTGTAGCCCGTATTATTAGTGACCGTGTGTATGTTATGTATGCGGGGGAAGTAATCGAACAGGGAAATTCAAATATACTATTTGAACAATCCTACCATCCTTATACAAAAGGATTATTGTCATCCATACCAAAGTTGAATGGAGAAATGGGTGATGGAATCGATGGGAAAATTCCCAACTTCTTAGACCCGCCAAAAGGTTGCCGATTCTATGATCGTTGCGAGGTTCGTAAACCTATATGTGAATACACTCGCCCAAACTTAATAAGGGTGGAAGAGAATAGAGAGGTAGCTTGTCATCTTTATAGAGAGGAGGCTTAACTATGGCGCAAGATACCGTTTTAGAAATAAATCAGTTAAAAAAATACTTTCCTATTACGAAAGGTTTCTTTAAGAAGAAAGTGGGCGATGTGAAGGCTGTCGATGATATTTCCTTAAATTTAAAGCGAGGAAGTACATTAGCCATCGTTGGTGAATCAGGCTCTGGTAAAACAACTTTCGCAAAATCAATTATGCGATTTTATGACGTCACAGAAGGTTCCATTATATTTGACGGTCGTGATATTACGAACTTAACGGCAAATGAATTAAAAAAATTGAAGCAAGAAATGCAAATGGTTCACCAGGACCCATCTACATCCTTAAATCCAAGAAAAAAAATAAAAGACATTTTGGAAGCTCCTTTAAAAATTCATAATATCGGTGACGCAAAATCACGAGAGGCTCGTGTGAAAGAGCTTATTAGATTAGTAGAGTTGCCAGAAGAATTTTTAAACCGGTATCCACATTCTTTAAGTGGTGGACAAAAGCAACGTATAGGAATTGCCCGTGCATTAGCTTTAAATCCTAAATTATTATTATTGGATGAGCCTACTTCAGCGCTTGACGTTTCGGTTCAAGCGAAAATTATTACATTATTGCGCGACTTGCAGGAACGACTTAACCTAACATATCTATTCATTACCCATGATTTAAGTTTAGTTCGTAATTTTGCGGATAACGTAGCTGTAATGTACTTAGGTAGTGTCGTGGAATATAGCGATGTGGAAACTTTGTATAAACATCCACAAAACCCGTACACGCAATCTTTACTTTCATCTATACCAGTAGTAAATGAAAATGAACAATCAATGCTTCCTCACAAAATTCCGTTGGACGGTGAAATCCCTAGTCCAACGAAAATGCCTTCGGGTTGCAAATTTCATACACGTTGTCCATATGCCACTGAAAAGTGTCTAGAAAGACCTGCTTTTACGAAAACAAAATATAACACATATACAAGTTGTCATTACGCGGAAGAAATAGATAGCGGAAAGGTGAAGTTGCATGTATAAAGTAGAAAAGTTAACGAAAGACCATATTGAACCTTTAGTAATCGGTGGTTGTATTTTAGGTGGCGGTGGTGGTGGTTCCCGCCAGTCCGGACAACAATTAGCGGAGCTTGCCTTTGAACTAGGAGAGCCGGAAATCCGTCAAATCGACACGTTTTCGGATAATGACATCATTTTGACTGTCTCAGGTGTTGGGGCCCCAGCTGCTAAAAACCAATATTTAAAACCAACCGATTATATGCAAGCGGTTGACATGATTGTGGATAGTATGCCGAGTAAGCCTGTAGCATTAATGACCAATGAAAACGGAGGAGCAGCAACAGTAAACGGTCTATTGCAATCGGCAATTATGGGTATACCAGTTGTCGATGCAGCATGTAATGGTCGTGCACATCCTACAGGGATTATGGGCTCAATGGGCCTTCCCTTTTTAGAAGATTATGAATCTATCCAAGCGGGTGTAGGAGGAAAAAAAGGAACGAATTATAGAGTAGAAGTTCTGACGAAGGGGCATCTAGATACTTGTTCCAAACTTATCCGACAAGGAGCAGTGCAAGCAGGGGGAGTTGTCGCAGTGGCACGTAACCCAGTAAATGTCCAGTATGTAAAAGAAAATGGGGCGCTGAATGCTATCTCTCATGCTATTGAAGTTGGCACAGCCAATTTATCTGGAAAAACACCTTTCGAAAAAGTCGAAAATTCTTTGAAGGTGCTTGGGGGGGAAGTTTTTGCAAAAGGAAGTGTAGAAAACTTCGAATTAAAAACGATAGATGGTTTTGATGTAGGATTCCTCCATATTAAGACAGCAGATGCAAAATTTAGCTTAACATTCTGGAATGAGTATATGACAGTCACAGGGGAAGATGGAACTCGTTTTTCAACATTCCCAGATTTAATCATGACTTTCTCTGCAGAAACAGGGTTACCAGTCACATCAGCTGAACTGGTTGAAAACCAAGAAGTATTTATAGGTACAGCACCATATGAAAACCTTCGCTTAGGCAGAGGAATGTATATTGAAGAAAACTATGACATTATCGAACAAGTATTAGATATCGAACTAAAACCTTATTTAACGAAACTATTTCAATAGAAGAAAAGGGGAAATTAATATGGCACTTAAACAAACAATGCAAGTAATGGATATTATAGATAGTCCAAATGTAGGGGGACAACAGATCGTTGATTTATTTAAAGGATTTAAACATGTAGAAGTAGATTACACAACTGTTAACGGGGAGCAAGGCTCTACTGATTTTGTGAAAATTATAGTTGCTGGTACTAATGGTAAAAGAGCAGGTGGAACAGCACGAACACTTGGTGTTGTAGGTCGTTTAGGCGGAGTAGGGGCACGACCAGCACGTATTGGAATGGTATCGGATGCTGATGGAGCAGTTGCAGCTGTATCGACGGCACTAAAATTGGCTGAAATGTCTGAGAGAGGTGATCGTTTACTTGGTGATGTAGCAATTACGACACATATTTGTCCGAATGCACCTACTGAACCTCATGAGCCAGTAGATTTTATGGGCTCGCCAGTAGACATTTTAACGATGAACCAACATGAAGTATTAGATGAGGTAGATGCAATCATTTCTATTGATACTACAAGAGGTAATCAGGTGATCAACCATAAAGGAATTGCACTTTCACCGACTGTTAAAGAGGGCTATATTTTAAAATTCAGTGATGACCTGTTACGTATAATGACGATGACTACAGGAGAGCATCCTATTACATTTGCGATTACAACTCAAGATATTACACCATATGGTAACGACGTATATCATATTAATAGTATATTACAACCGGCCGTTGCGACGGATGTTCCAGTAGTAGGATTAGCACTTACTGCACAATCAGCGGTACCAGGTTGTGGGACTGGAGCTAGTCATGAAGTGGATATAGCACAAGCCGTACGTTTTTCTATAGAAGTAGCAAAAGAATTTACAGGAAATATAACGGAATTTTATTCGGAAAAAGAATTTGCTCATTTACAAAAACTATATGGTTCGATGAAAGTGCTACAAACACTAGGTGCTACAGTTGAAAGCTAAAAAGAAAATAGGGGTGATTACGATTGGACAATCTCCTCGCATCGATTTAATACCAGAAATCACACCCTATTTTGATACGAACTGTGAAATTATAGAAGCCGGAGCATTGGATAATCTTACGCAGGCTGAAATCGATCAATTATTCCCAAAGGATGACGAGGTGTCGTATGTATCGCGTTTAAGAAATGGATCCTTTGCTACAATGTCTAAAAAACAAATTGTTCCACTCATTCAGCAACGAATTGATGATTTTGAACAAACGATGGACTCTATTATTTTGTTATGTACAGGTACTTTCAATGATTTGAAGTGTAATAAAACTCTGCTTTTCCCTGATAGGATGTTATCAGGTCTAGTATCTGGAGTAGTAACAAATGAAAAAATCGGTGTAATAATTCCGATTGATGAACAAATGGACAGTGTTGGGGAGAAATGGAATGGGTATCAAGTAGAATTTGCAGTAGCCAACCCATACGTAAATGACACTGATTTTGTTCAAGCAGCGAACCAATTGAAAAATTCAGGAGCAAAATATATTATAATGGATTGCATGGGATACACCCAAAAGCATAAGGAAATTGTACTAAGTGAAACAGGTATCCCAGTAATACTTGCTAGAAGTGTAGTTGCAAGAGTTGCATCGGAATTATCATGAATGGGAGCTGGACGATCGATGAGTGAATTTGAACAAACAGTAAAAGGAATATTACGCAATAACTTTGCATTTGAACCAACTGCTAAAATGTTAGTGTTGGGTGATACCAGTACTAGCATTTTAGCAAAAAGATTCGTAGAAGCATTGAAAAATGATGAACGGTTAGCTGATTATATGGAAATGTTAGATCGTAGTCGATCTGGTGAGGAACCTCCTCAAGAAATATCAGATACGTGGTTAAAGTACGATGTAGTATTCTGTCTAACAAAACATTCATTAACGCATACAGTTGCTAGAAAAAATGCGAATGCGAATGGTGTAAGTGTTATTACGATGCCAGGCATTACCGAAGACATGTTCATAAACGGAGCTATGAAAGCGGACTATTCTTTAGTAGAAAAAGAAACAATTGAAATGGCAGAAAAGTTAACGCAAGCCAAAAGTTTGTCTGTAACAACAGGAGCGAACGGTGAGTATACATTATTTATGCCACTTGAGAAACGTCCGGGGATTGCCTCTACCGGTGTTTTTAAAGAGAAAGTTGCTTCGGGCAATTTACCTTCTGGAGAAGCATATATAGCTCCAATTGAATATGAGGCAGAAGGTCAAATAGAAATTACAGGGTCTATTGCAGGAATCGGATTATTGTCTGAACCAGTTGTGCTAACAATTGAAAAAGGTAGGCTAATAGAAGCAACTGGAGAAATCGGAAAAAGACTTTTCAGTATACTAGGTAGCGGGGACGGCCGTTTACTATGTGAATTGGGAATTGGAACGAATTATGAGGCTAGAGTAACTGGCCTTATACTAGAAGATGAAAAAGCTTACAACACCATCCATGTAGCATTTGGTTCAAATCATACATTTGGCGGAGTTATTAATACAGATGTACATATTGATTGTGTAACGATTGGACCAATATTGAAGTGGGAATAGTATCTGAACAATTGTCTTGCTAAGAGACACCTTTTGGTAAGCTGGGATTTAGTTATTATTTTTAAGACAATAAAAGAGGCTGGGACAAACCCAGCTTGAAAATGAATAGCCCTGGAAGTTTTACTTATTAGTAAAATTTCCAGGGTTACATTTTTAAGGAGAAAAAAGTACATCTTCTGACAAAATTTATGTTCTGCTACAAAACTTATACAGCAAGAAAAGTCCTGATGTATAAAGGTCAAAACATACATCGATTAAGTTTACCTTTATATTTAGCAGTTAAATTACAAGGTAATGATATTTTGTTTTCTATCCACTATTTAGTGGATAGTATTCTACACTACGCGTTTAATTCCTTCGTACGATACACTGGCTGTTCTGCTTCTTTCTTCTGTAAAATCAGTTCCCTAAAGCAACAAGTGAATCCACTCATATATCCAAAGTTCCTAAAAACTCATTTAGTTGCCAAACCCATCCTCCTTCTCAAAAAAACTCTTTCAAATTTCTGATTATTTGTTATTATTAAATAAAAACAAAAACAAACAAAGGAGAAACCACAAAATGCTCAAAAATATTCCAAAATGTCTTTCACCTGATCTCCTAAAAGTATTAATGGAGATGGGGCATGGTGATGAAATTGTCATTGCTGATGGAAATTTCCCGGCGGCATCACATGCACGAAATCTTATTCGCTTAGATGGTCTCCATATTCCTGAAGTACTGGAAGCGATATTACTCCTTATGCCGCTAGACACTTATGCCAGTTCTTCTATCTTTTATATGATGCACGGACCGGAAGCAAGCACTCCTCCAATATGGTCAGAGTACAACAATATTCTTAAACAAACCGGAAACAGCAATATCATTCCAACAAAAGTAGAACGATTCCAATTTTATGAGCAAGCGAAACAAGCCTATGCGGTCATTGCCACAAGTGAACAGGCGCTATATGCCAATATAATTCTAAAAAAAGGCGTTATCACTTAATGAAAGGGGAAATCTAATATGCTAGTACCAGAAAGACATAAAAAAATCATCACGATTGTAAACAAAAACAAAACAGCTCGGGTCTCAGAGTTGAGTAAAGTTCTAAAAGTATCAGAAGAAACAATACGACGTGATTTAGAAAAACTGGAAACGGAAGGAAAACTCACACGCACGCACGGTGGCGCATTTTCCACGCAAGAAGAAGAGGGGGACATTCCATATTTTCAACGAGAAGTAATGAATCAGGAAGAAAAAATGGCAGTCGCTAGAGAGGCAATCAAACTTATTAAAGATGATGACATTATTTTTCTGGATGCCAGCTCAACTGCACTTTATCTCGCAAAACTATTAACAAATCATAAAATAACCGTCTTAACAAATTCCATCCGTGTGACAATGGAACTTGCCGGTCTACCGAATGTCCAGGTTGTCGTAGTTGGCGGAAATCTATCTCCAACGTCGCTGTCACTTGTAGGTCCTTTAACGGTCAACACACTAGAGCGCTACCATGTAAATAAAGTATTTTTCTCATGCAAAGGGTTGCATAAACAATGGGGAATTAGTGATTCTAATGAGCAGCAGGCAATCGTTAAACGTAAAATGATAGAAATGGCGGATGAAAAAATACTCTTATTGGATCACACGAAACTGGAGAAAAAAGCGTTTGCCCATATTGAAAAAGAAGATATGCTGGATACGATTATTATTGATAGCCAAGCAAATAAAACATATTTACAGTATTTCGAAGAAAAAAACATAGCCATTTTATATGCATAAATGGGTTGAAGCCCATTTATGTGGCATATAGTAAACAAAACAAAAATAATATTCAGAAATTATTAAATATTCTATTGATTTTATAAAAAAATTCATTTATAATCAACAAAAACACAGATAAACAAAAATAAAACCAAATAGGAGGGGTGTTGATGGAGCCTCTATTAAAAATGGAAAATATCTCAAAGTCTTTCCCAGGTGTAAAAGCACTATCCAATGTCCAACTTGATCTTCACAATGGAGAGGTTTTAGCACTTGTAGGTGAAAATGGGGCAGGAAAGTCCACACTTATGAAAATACTAACGGGCATTCATCAAAAAGACGAGGGAACCATCACATTACAAGGAAACGAGATTAACGTCACCTCACCGAAACAAGCACAAGAACTAGGGATTTCTATTATCCACCAGGAACTCAATTTGATGAAAGATCTCTCTATCGCTGAAAATATTTTCATAGGTAGAGAGCCAAAAGGAGCTCTCAATTTTTTAGTGAATGACAAACAACTCAACAAACAAGCAACGGAACTTTTCGAAAAACTCAACTTAGACTTAGACCCCAAAACAAAAGTGCAAGATTTAACTGTAGCCAAGCAACAAATGGTCGAAATAGCAAAAGCACTTTCTTTCAACTCAAAAATTCTTATCATGGACGAACCAACAACCGCACTAACCGAAACGGAAATCGAAACCCTCTTTGAAATTATTAATAACTTACGAGCAAAAGGCGTTGGAATCATTTACATCTCGCACAGAATGGATGAGCTAAAGCGAATTTCTGACCGAATAACAGTGATGCGGGACGGTACGTACGTCGATACACTAACCACCATCGAAACCGAAATGAGTAAAGTCATCCAACTGATGGTAGGTCGACATGTGTACATAGAATCGAAGCCAAACATCACGGAAGGGCAAAAGGAAACAGTTCTCCAAGTGAACAACATTTCCACCAAGACCTTATTAAAAGATATTTCATTCGAATTAAAAAAAGGAGAAATACTCGGATTTGCCGGACTAATGGGTGCTGGTCGTACCGAAGTCGCCCGCGTTCTATTTGGCGCTGACCCGACAACAAAAGGAACCATCACACTACATGGCAATGAAGTGAAAATAAAATCTCCGGCAGATGCAGTAAAACAAGGGATCGGTTATCTATCCGAAGATCGCAAACAGTTTGGATTACTAGTCAATATGGATGTGAAGTCCAATATTGCGCTTGCAACAATTAAAGAATATCAATCTAGTTCATTATTTGTAAGCGGTTCCAAAATTAAAGAAACAGCAGTCAAATATGTTGAACAATTAAAAATTAAAACACCATCCGTAGATCAAGAAATTAGACTCCTTTCAGGAGGAAATCAGCAAAAAGTTGTTATCGCAAAGTGGCTTCGAAGAGATTGCGACATACTCATTTTCGATGAACCGACGAGAGGAATCGATGTCGGTGCAAAAGGAGAAATTTATAAACTACTCGATGAACTGGCATCGAGCGGCAAATCCATCATTATGATTTCATCTGAATTACCAGAAATATTACGAATGAGTCACCGGATTGTCGTCATGTCAGAAGGGAAAATTACAGGGGTCCTTTCATCAGAAGAAGCGACCCAAGAAAAAATAATGGAGTTCGCAACACAGCTCCACTAACAATAGGGGTGAAGTAAATGAATGTCGAGACACTAATGGAAAAAGAGGCAACAAAGAAAAAAATAATACCACCCGGAGCAATACAACAAACACTCGCCTTCGGAAGCTTAATCGTACTAGTTATCTTCTTCTCTTTTGCATCAGGCAACTTTCTACAATGGAGCAATATAATTGGAATATTATTGTCAACTGCAGTAATCGGAATACTAGCACTCGGAGCCACATTTGTCATCATTACAGGAGGAATTGACCTATCAGTAGGTACTGTGATGACACTGTCTTCCGTATTGACGGGAGTAATCATCGTTAATGCTGGATTACCAATTATTGCAGGGATTTTTGCGGGAATTGCAACTGGGGCATTTTGTGGATTCCTTTGTGGGATTGCGATTACGAAGCTGAAAATTCCTCCCTTTATTGCGACGCTTGCCATGATGATGATCGCTAAAGGGTTGGCGCTTGTTATTTCGGGAGCAGCACCGATTTATTTCACAGATTTTAAATCATTCACGAAAATAGCACTTGGCACTTTTATTCCTGGAATTCCAAATGCGGTTCTAATATTTTTTATTGCAGCAATCATAGGTGCTGTGATTCTTTCTAAAACCATTTTAGGTCGCTATAATTTTGCAATCGGAAGCAATGAAGAAGCGACGAAGCTTTCGGGAGTAAATGTCGACTTTTGGAAAGTGACAATTTATTCATTAGCTGGTGCTTTCACTGGGATTGCCGGTGTTATCATGGCATCGCGATTAAACTCCGCACAACCTGCACTCGGTCAAGGGTATGAATTGGAAGCGATTGCTGCAGTAGTTATTGGCGGAACCTCCCTTAGCGGTGGAAAAGGAACGATTGTCGGTACGGTCATCGGGGCGCTCATTATGAGTGTTCTTACAAATGGTCTACGTATCATGTCCATCCCGCAAGAATGGCAAACAGTCGTAGTCGGATTAGTTATTATTCTAGCAGTATATATGGATATTCTCAGAAGACGAAAGGAATAAGCCTAGTATTTAGTCCAAGTGACTGAAATATAAAAAAAGGGAATGGGGAGTAATAAATGAAGAAAAGATCTTGGTTTTTAGGAAGTATGTTAGCCGTATCTATGCTTTTAGGTGCATGTAATTCAGACGACACAGAAGCTGGCGCCTCATCCGCAGGCTCTAGTGGCGACAAGCCCTATGTAGCAATCGTATCAAAAGGTTTCCAACATCAATTCTGGCAAGCTGTTAAACAAGGGGCGGAACAAGCTGCGGACGAATTCGATGTGAAAATTACATTTGAAGGTCCAGAAAGCGAATCACAAGTAGACAAACAAATCGAAATGCTTCGAGCAGCACTAGACAAAAAGCCAGATGCTCTAGGATTTGCGGCACTTGACTCACAAGCGGCAACTCCATTACTCGAAGAAGCGAATAATAATAAAATACCAATTGTCGCATTTGACTCAGGAGTAGATAGCGATATTCCATTAGCAACTGCATCAACAGATAACAAAGCGGCTGCGGCACTTGCAGCAGATAAAATGGCTGAATTTATCGGCGAAGAAGGAAAAATTGCCTTAATCGTGCATGACCAAACATCAGTAACTGGTGTACAACGCCGTGATGGCTTCAAAGAGCAAATCGAATCCAAATATCCAAACATCGAAATCGTCGACATCCAATATGGTGGTGGGGATCACTTAAAATCGACTGACCTTGCAAAAGCAATTATCGCTGCACATAGCGACCTAAAAGGAATCTTCGGTTCCAACGAAGGATCCGCGATCGGTGTAGTAAACGCAGTACAAGAACTAAACAAATCAGGTGACTTAGTAGTTGTCGGCTTCGACTCCGGTAAACAACAAATCGACGCCATCAAAAGCGGATTAATGGCAGGAGCAGTTACACAAAACCCAGTAGGCATCGGCTACGAAACAGTCAAAGCAGCAGTAGACGCAATGAACGGCAAAACAGTAGAAAAAACAATCGACACTGGCTTCTTCTGGTACGACAAAGACAACATCGATAGCGACGAAATCAAAGCCGCAATCTACGAATAACATAACAAAAGTGTTACTGGTGCCCGGATTGTTACGGGTGCCAGGCACCTGTAACACCAGGCACCTGTAACAATCCTGTAACAATTCACCCTTATAACCAAAAGGAGGAAAGCACAGATGAAAAAGATCCGTTGGGGTATCATCGGCGCAGCAAACATCGCAAAACAACAGGTTATTCCGGCGATTCAACAAACATCTAACGCCGAAATCATCGCAATCGCAAGCCAAAGTGGAAAAGCTCAAGCACTTGCAACGCAATTCAATATTCCAAAGACATATGACACATACGAAAAGCTACTCGAATCATCCGACATAGATGCAGTGTACATAGCGCTTCCGAACACGCATCACAAAACATGGGCACTTGCAGCAATCCAAGCGAAAAAACATGTGCTGTGCGAAAAACCAATTGTGCTTCACGCAACCGACCTGATCGAACTACAAAAAGCAAGTAAACGACACAACGTCATCTTAATGGAAGCATTCATGTACCGTTTCCATCCACAAATGGCAAAAGCAAAAGAACTACTAGGTCAAGGAGTAATTGGCGATATCCTAACCATCCGCTCCCGATTCCATTTCACCATCAAGGATTGGCAAAATGATATCCGTCTTAACCCGAATCTTGGAGGAGGCGTCCTAAACGACATCGGTTGCTACCCACTCAATGCGATTCACTATTTAATAGAAGAAAGTCCGAAAACGGTCCAAGCCATCCAAGGCATATCAAACCACCAAGTCGACACACATGTCGCGGTGCAAATTAGCTACCCATTGGGAATTTTAGCCCAAATCGACGCAAGCTTCCACGGACCGATGACACAAAAAATAGATATTATGGGCACAAAAGGAACGATGCAGCTGCCTTACGCATTTCGCACTGATCTAAACAATCACGAAGGCTTTATTCAATACGAAACAAACAACGAAAATAAAACAATAACCGTAACAGCAAACGCATACGTCGAACAAATAAAAGCATTCCAGCAAGCAATCGAAAATAACGAACAACCAACCTATACAGAAGCACAAATGCTACAACAAACAACCGAACTCGAAAAGATCAACCAAGTAATAAAAACAGCTATCCCAACCTAAAACACTAGAAAGGAAGTGACCAAATGTCCAAAGTCATCGAAGAACTAACAAAATACGCCCATAAATTAGTAGACCAAGGCCTAGTAGTAGGAGCGGGCGGAAACTTAAGCATGCGTGACCAAGACCATATGTACATCTCCCCAAGCGGCTTCGATTTGAAAGAAATCGAACCACATCAATGGGTCAAAGTGAACATCGCAACAGGGGAAGTAGAGGGGACACTCCGACCATCATCCGAAGTACTCATGCATTTAGAATGCTTTCGCAAAAATGATGCAATTCTAGCGGTGCTTCATGCGCACCCGACATACTCAGTAGGCGTGTCATCCGCTGGCAAAGACATTCCGCCGCTCTTTCCGGATTTTCCAGCAATGGTGAAAAGCGTCGGCTACATCGATTACATTATTCCGACCACCCATTTACTTGCAGAAAAAGTGGCGGAGCTCGTTACAAACGATGTCATCATCATGCGAAATCACGGCGTGCTCACTTTAGGCAAGACGATGAAAGAAGCTTTTTTCTTCATGCAGCTGACGGAGGAATCTGCGAAAGTGTACACGATCAGCTCCATTTTCGGCGGCCCACGAATTTTAACCAACGAAGAATGCGATGATCTTCGTAACCTATCTGCGGAAAGATATCGTTCGAAATTGCTCAAAGAATAGGAGTCAAAGGTTATGAAAACAGTTCTTGCCTACGATTTAGGCGCGTCCAGTGGTCGGCTCGTTGCCCAAAACTTTAATGGAAATACACTCAATATGAAGGAAATTCATCGCTTCACCAACAAGCCAATTGCCCAAAACAATCACTATTACTGGGATTATGATCACTTATTACACGAACTTAATATAGGTTTAAACAAAGTGGATTTTCCGGCTGAATCACTCGGCATCGACACATGGGGCGTCGATTTTGGTCTACTGGGTAAAAACGGTGATCTCGTAACAAAGCCGTTTTCATATAGAGACACTCACTCCGTCCCATACGTAAAACAAGCGACAAACAAGATACCAGCTCAAAAACTATTCCAACAAACAGGCAACGAAATCTCACCGATCAACACATTATTTCAATTGATGGCTATACAAGACCAGTACCCGCACTATTTATCAGAAACATACAACATACTCATGACACCAAATTTGCTTATGCACGCACTATCCGGCAGCACAATAAATGAATTCACCATCGCGACTACATCCCAACTAGTAAACGCAACCAAAACATGGGACGAAGACATTCAACACACTTTTTTCAATCAAACACTACCATTTGCACCAATCGAAATGCCGCACCAAATAGTCGGCAGGTTAACAAACCACCCGAACATCCAAATGGCATTAGTACCAGGACACGACACAGCATGTGCACTATCCGCACTGCCGATTCAAACAACAAACGCTGTTTTCATTAGCATCGGGACATGGGGACTTATCGGAAAAGAAGTAAATACACCAATTACCACAATGGAAGCTTTTCAAAAAGGTTTTACAAACGAAGGAACGAGCGAAGGGCATTACCGATTCCAAAAAAACGCCATGGGATTTTGGATTCTACAAAAATGGAGAGAAGAGTGGAAGCAACAAGGAATCCACTTCACATATGAACAAGAAATTCAGGCATTACAAGCAGCTCAACCCTTTCAAACAATCATCGACCCGGACGACGAGCTTTTTTTCAACCCAACATCGATGACAGAAGCAATTAAAAAATACTGCATGAAAACAAATCAGCAAGTCCCATTAACACCAGGGGCACATATACGCTGTTTCGTTGAAAGTTTAGCACTAAAGTATGCAGATACAATTCACCAAATAGAACAAATCACCAATACCAAAACAACCGCCATATACATCGGCGGTGGAGGAACGCAAAATAAAAACCTATGCCAATTTATCGCAAACGCAACGAAAAAGCCCGTTCATATCGGTCCAACTGAAGCAAGCTCTTTAGGCAATGGACTATCCCAGCTCAGAGCGCTAGGAGAAATCCGCACAATCGAAGAAGGACGGCAACTCGTCGCAAACTCATTCGAGATGACTCAGTATGAACCGCAAAACGAAGCAGAATGGCAAGAAGCAACCGAAAAATTTCAACAACTATTACATATTTAACGGAGGGATCTTAACATGACAAAAGAACGTTATATCGGAACACTACCAAAAATCGGCATACGCCCAGCTATTGATGGACGGCGAAAAGGAGTTCGTGAATCGCTCGAAGAAACAACGATGAACATGGCAACAAATGTCGCAGCATTCTTATCGGAAAACCTTCGATACTATAACGGTGAATCTGTAGAATGTGTCATCGCAGACACTTGTATCGGCGGTGTAGCAGAAGCGGCGCAAGCGGCAGAGAAATTCAAAAAAGAAGGTGTCGGCGTATCAATCACCGTGACTCTATGTTGGTGCTATGGAAGCGAAACGATGGATATGGATCCGCATCTGCCAAAAGCGGTTTGGGGCTTCAACGGAACCGAACGCCCTGGAGCTGTCTACCTTGCAGCAGTTTTGGCTGGATATAACCAAAAAGGGCTTCCCGCTTTCGGGATTTATGGGCATGACGTACAAGATGCAGGAGATCCAACTATCCCGCAAGATGTGCAAGAAAAATTACTGCGCTTTGCAAAAGCGGGTCTTGCTGCAGCAATGTTCAAAGGAAAATCATATCTGGCAATGGGATCTGTTTCCATGGGGATTGCCGGAAGCATTGTAAAAGACGATTTCTTCCAAGAATATTTAGGCATGCGCAACGAATACATCGATATGAGTGAATTTGTTCGTCGTATGGATCTAGAAATTTATGATACAGAAGAATATGAAAAAGCCCTTGCATGGGCAAACGAAAACTTAACGCGTGGAGAAGATATTAACAAAGAACAATTCAAACGAACAGACGAAGAAAAGCAAAGTGACTGGGAACGTTCTATTAAAATGACCCTTATTGCACGAGATTTAATGGTAGGCAATGAAAAGCTTACAAAAATGGGCTTTGAAGAAGAAGCAAATGGCCGAAATGCACTTATCGCAGGCTTCCAAGGGCAGCGCCAATGGACGGACTATTTCCCAAATGGCGACTTTATGGAAACACTATTAAATTCATCATTCGATTGGAACGGTAAGCGGGCTCCGTATTTATTAGCAACCGAAAACGACAGTTTAAACGGTGTCACAATGGCAATGGGGCACTTGCTCACAAACACTGCACAAGTTTTTGCGGATGTACGAACGTACTGGAGCCCAGATGCAGTAAAACGAGTAACAGGAAAAGAACCCACAGGTAAAGCAGAAAACGGATTCATCCATCTTATCAATTCAGGGTCGGCAGCCCTTGACGGAACAGGTCGTCAAACAAAAGATGGCAAACCAGTCATGAAACCGTTCTGGGAAATTACAGACGAAGAAGTCGAAGAAACACTCAAAAATGTACAATTCCGTCCAGCATCGACCGAATACTTTAGGGGCGGCGGATACTCCAGCGATTTCACGACAAAAGGCGATATGCCGGTAACAATTGCTCGTCTTAACTACGTAAAGGGTCTTGGTCCAGTTCTTCAAATTGCAGAAGGGCACACAATCGAACTTGATGACGACATGCATGACACACTCGATCTTCGAACAGATCCAACATGGCCAACAACTTGGTTTGTACCGAACTTGACTGGCGACGGTCCCTTCACAGACGTTTACTCTGTCATGAATAATTGGGGAGCGAATCACTGTGTGGTCAGTTACGGACATATCGGTGCGGACTTGATAACACTCGCATCCATCTTGCGCATTCCAGTAAATATGCATAACGTTGCGCCATCCCGCATTTTCAGACCGAGTGCGTGGAGTATGTTTGGGACAGAACAAAGCGAGGCAGCCGACTTCCGTGCGTGTCAAAATTTCGGTCCTCTGTATAAATGAATGAGGTGAAAGCCATGAAATACACGATTGGCATTGATTACGGAACCGAATCGGGCCGTGTAATTTTAGTGAATATCGAAAATGGCGATATCGTCGCTACTAGTGTGACGCCCTACCCCCATGGCGTCATTACTGGGTACCTTAAAAACAAAGCCTTGGGGAAAGAAACCGCACTTCAAGTACCGCAAGACTATTTAGATGTACTAACGAAGTCCATTCCAGAAGTAATAAAAAACATAAATCCAGTCGACGTCATAGGTATTGGCCTAGACTTCACATCATGCACCATCTTACCGGTAAATGAAGAGCTAAAACCGCTATGTACAATAAAAAAATACGAAACCAATCCACACGCATACGTCAAACTGTGGAAACACCATGAAGCAGAAGACGAAGCCAAGCAATTAAACAACAACATGCAACACGAAAAATGGCTTTCCCGATACGGAGGTCGCATCTCCTCGGAGTGGATGCTTCCTAAAATAATGGAAATCGCAAACGACGACCCAGCTCTATTCGATGAAATTGATCTATTCTTAGAAGCTGGAGACTGGGTTGTATCCATATTAACCGGTAGTCTTACTCGAAACAGCTGTTCTGCCGGCTACAAAGGAACTTGGCATAAAGAAACAGGCTATTTACCAAATGAAACACTCCAAAAGATCCATCCAAAACTAGAAAATATATATGAAACAAAACTCGCTGGTGCAGTCAAATCCACCGGCACATTAGCGGGTAACCTGACAAAAGAAATGAGCGAACAATTAGGATTAAACGAAGGAACGCCAGTAGCGGTGGGTATTATCGATGCACACGCAGCGCTCCCTGGTGTAGGCGTAAGCGAACCTGGAACACTCGTCATGGTCATGGGCACGTCCACTTGTCACCTATTATTAAGTGACAAAGAAGTGCTCGTCCCGGGTATCAGCGGCGTCGTTGAAGACGGAATTCTACCTGGCTATTACGCATATGAAGCAGGGCAAGCCGCAGTAGGCGATCTATTTGCACACTTTGTAAAAAAATATAATACCGATTTCGAAACGCTTGCGAATGAAGCAAAAA
Organism: Psychrobacillus sp. NPDC096389; assembly: GCF_044762855.1. NCBI lineage: Bacteria > Bacillati > Bacillota > Bacilli > Caryophanales > Bacillaceae > Psychrobacillus > Psychrobacillus sp. NPDC096389. The sequence goes on from NZ_JBIWFB010000001.1 coordinate 459,705, forward strand.
CACTTAAACCAGGAGAAAGTGGGCTAATAGCGCTCGATTGGCATAACGGTTGCCGAACGCCATACGTAGATTCAGCTCTTTCTGGTGTCCTAATCGGAGAAAAACTTTCCACAAAAACGTACGAAATTTACCGAGCAATACTAGAAGCAACTGCTTTCGGCACTCGCGTAATCATCGAGCTTTTCGAAAGCAACGGCATCCCGATCACCCAAGTCGTCGCAACTGGTGGAATACCAAAGAAAAACACATTACTGATGCAAATTTACGCAGACATCCTGCAAAAAGAAATTACCGTCGTAGAAAACGACCAAGCACCCGCACTCGGAGCTGCCATCCTAGGAGCAGTAGCAGCAAATGCATACGCAACATTTCCAGATGCAATCGAAAAAATGGCAACCAAACAATCGATTACCTATAAACCAAACAAACAAAATGAACAAACGTACACCCAACTATTCAATATTTATCAAAACTTAAGCAAGTACTTTGTTCATGACACAACCATCATGCACGACTTACACAACCTGAAAGGGGAGAACTCACAATGATCCAAAACCTTTGGGCATCATCCAATAAATCAATAGAACCGGATACACTAGAAGAACTCACATTTCGTTCCAATTTAATCGGTGCAGATCGTCGCGTTTGCAACTGGGGAGGAGGAAACACTTCTTTCAAAACAACTGCCCTCGACTTCAAAGGAGAAGAAGTAGATATCATGTGGGTAAAAGGAAGCGGCTCTGACCTTGCAACGATGAAAGAAGCAAATTTCACTGCACTTCAACTAGAACATATTCTCCCACTTCAAGAAAGAGAAGATATGTCTGACGAAGAGATGGTCGATTACTTAGCTCACTGCATGCAAAACAAATCGCATCCGCGCGCATCTATTGAAACACTCTTACATGCGTTCCTTCCGTTCAAGCACGTCGATCACACACACCCAGATAGCATTATTAGCGTTTGCTGTGCGCCAAACGGAAAGGAAATCGCAAAAGAAATCTTCGGGAACCGATTCGTATGGGTGCCATACATACGCCCCGGATTTTTATTGTCCAAAATGATTGCAGAAGGCGTAAAAAACAATCCAGATGCAGAACTCGTCCTCATGGAAAAGCATGGTTTAGTCGTTTGGGGAGATACAGCGCGTGAAAGCTACGATAAAACGATACAAGTAATCAACGAAGCAAAAGCATATATAGATAATGAATTAAAGAAAAAATCCGCTTTCGGTGGTCAATCAAAAGAAGGATTTCCACCAGCCAAACGCGAACAACTAGTAAACGAGATTCTTCCATATCTTCGTGGACTAGTATCAAAAGAGCAAAGTCAAATCATTACTTACGATGATACAGAAGACGTACTCGAATTCGTCAATAGCGAGCGAGCTGTGCAACTCTCTCAAGTTGGAGCAGCCTGCCCCGATCATCTAGTACACACAAAACGCATCCCGCTTTTCATCAACTGGGACGGCAATCTAGAAACAATCAGAACAAGCATCGAAAACTACCAAATTGCATATAAAAAGTACTTTGAAGACCATGCTTCAGCCGAAGACAAAATGTTTAACCCATCACCACGTGTCATTCTAATTCCGGGTATCGGCATGATCAACACAGGAAAAGACAAAGCATCTGCCCTTATTAGCGGAGCCCTATACCGCCGTGCGATCACCGTCATGAAAGGCTCAGATGCACTGGGAGGATTCACGTCACTTACTGAAGCAGAATCATTCGCCATCGAGTACTGGCCATTAGAGCTATACAAACTATCACTTGCGCCAAAAGAAGCCGAGTTTTCTAGAAAAGTAGCATTCGTCACGGGTGGAGCAGGAGGAATCGGAAGTGAAACATGCCGCCTACTAGCATCCCAAGGGGCTCATGTCGTCCTCGCCGACTTAAATGTAGAAGGTGCGCAAAAAATAGCTAGTGAAATAAACGAAGCATACGGCGAAGGTAGAGCAACCGCAGTGCAGATGGACGTGACAAGCGAAGAACAAATCATTTCCGCATTTCAACAAGTAACCCGCACATACGGCGGAGTAGACATACTAGTAAACAATGCAGGTCTAGCAACATCTAGTCCATTCGAAGAGACAACGCTAAAAGAATGGAATCTCAATATGAACGTACTCGGAACAGGATACTTCCTCGTCTCCAGAGAAGCATTCAAACTCATGAAAACCCAAGGCATAGGAGGCAGCATGATATTCATCGGCTCCAAAAACTCCATCTATGCCGGCAAAAATGCATCCGCATACAGCGCAGTAAAAGCACTGGAAGTACATCTGGCACGCTGCATAGCTACAGAAGGAGGAGACTTCGGCATCCGTGCCAACTCAGTACTACCAGACGCAGTCCTACAAGGCTCAGCTATCTGGGGATCCAAATGGCGTGAAGAACGAGCAACTGCATACGGCATCGAACCAGATGAACTAGAAGAACATTACCGCAAGCGAACCGTTCTGAAAGAAAATATCTATCCAAGAGACATAGCCGAAGCAATCGTCTTCTTCGCCTCATCCAAAGCAACCAAAACAACCGGCTGCATGCTAACAGTAGACGGCGGAGTAGCCGCAGCTTTCACAAGATAATTGTTACGGGTGCCAGGCACCCGTAACAATCCTGTAACAAAACTCTAAAATCCAGATCAATCGGACTGCAAGTTCAACAAACAGGACACCGAGTCCCACAAAGCGACCCACCAGTCCAACAAACTCAAAAAAAGTCGCTTCCAACCGAAGCGACTTTTTTCAGAAAGGAAGAACGAACATGCGCGTAACTCTATTCTCCACATGCCTAGTCGACCTATTCCAGCCAAACGTCGGCATCGCAACGGTGGAACTACTCGAAAAACTAGGCTGCGAAATTGACTACCCAACTGGTCAAATCTGCTGTGGTCAACCCGCCTACAACAGCGGCTACCTTCACGAAGCAAAACCAGCAATGAAGCATTTGCTCGAAACGTTCCAACACGCCGAATATATCGTCACACCATCCGGCTCATGCGCACTCATGCTAAAAGAATATGAACATATTTTCCGAGACGACCCAATATGGCACACAATCGCCAAACAAGTAGCAGACAAAACGTACGAACTCACCCAATTCATCGTCCATGTGCTAGGTGTCACCAAAGTAGACACATCCCTACCAGGAAAAGCCGTATTCCACACATCATGCCACATGACCAGACTTTTAAAAGCAAAAGAAGAGGCAAAAACGCTTTTAAACAATGTCGATAATCTGGAAATAAAACCACTAAAAGGACAAGAACAATGTTGCGGTTTCGGAGGGACCTTCTCCGTCAAAATGGGGGATATCTCCGCCGAAATGGTCAAAGAAAAAGTAACCAACATCATGACTGCAGATATCGATTACTTAATAGGAGCAGATTGTGGTTGTCTCATGAACATAGGAGGTCGCCTATCACGCGAAAGCCAACCCGTCCAAGTGCTCCATATTGCCGAAGTATTAAACCGAGGAATGGAGGAATAACAATGTCCATCAAAATAAAGCAAGGACCATTCAAAAAACGTCTAGAATCCGAACTCCAAAATGACTTTATGCGTAAAGCCGTATCTAATGCCCAAGATGGCCTTGGAGCACGAAGAAACCTCGCAACCGAACAACTAGGCGAATGGGAAAAATGGAGAGAAGCAGGACAAGAAATCCGCCAACATACCGTAGACAATCTTGCGCACTACTTAGAACAATTCAGCGAGCAAGTAACGAAAAGTGGCGGACATGTCTTTTTCGCGAAAGACGACAAAGAAGCTACCCAATACATCCAACAAGTCGTACAACAAAAGAACGCCCAAAAAATCGTCAAATCCAAATCGATGGTCACCGAAGAAATCAGCCTAAACCAAGCACTCGAAGCGATTGGCTGTGAGGTGGTTGAAACGGACCTAGGAGAATACATTCTGCAAATCGACGATCACGACCCACCATCCCATATCGTCGCACCCGCATTACATAAAAAGAAAGAACAAATCCGAGACGTCTTCGTCGAAAAACTCGGCTACACAAAATCCGCCGATCCAGACGAACTCGCAAAACACGCCCGCTATACATTGAGAGAAAAGTTTCTAGAAGCTGAAGTCGGTATCACAGGCTGTAACTTCGGAGTAGCAGAAAGCGGCACTATCTGTCTTGTTACTAATGAAGGAAATGCTCGCTTAGTCACAACCATCCCTAAAACACAAATTACCGTCATGGGAATGGAGCGGCTCGTACCAACATTCGAAGATTTAGACATTATGGTTAGCCTCCTTACTAGAGCTGCTGTCGGCCAGCGCCTTACAAGCTATATCACGCTACTCACAGGACCGAAAAAGCAAGAAGAAATAGATGGTCCGGAAGAATTGCACGTCGTAATCGTAGACAATGGGCGCTCAAAAATACTCGGTACAGACTTTCAGGAAATACTACAATGTATCCGATGCGGAGCCTGTTTAAACGTCTGCCCAGTTTACCGTCATATCGGAGGACACTCATACGGCTCCATTTACCCAGGACCTGTCGGAGCAGTACTGACACCACTACTCGACGGATACGAAGACCATAAAGAATTACCATACGCTTCAACCCTTTGTGGAGCATGCACAGACGTCTGCCCAGTGAAAATACCGTTACACAATTTACTATTAAAACATCGTCAAAAAATCGTAGAAACAGAAGGAAAAGCACCTATTAGCGAAAGGCTCATGATGAAAGCATTTGGCTTCGGCGCATCTACAAACGCGGTATATACAGGTGGTTCCAAAATGGCAGCAGTCAGCCTCAAAATGCTATTAAAAAACAAACAAAAAATCTCGAACGGTCCAGGACTCCTAAAAGAATGGACGAACAGTCGAGACTTCCCAACACCTAAACAAAGCCGGTTCCGTGATTGGATGAAAGAAAGAGAGGAGACCCAATGACTAAACTAGCAAGAAAGCAAATAGAAGGTCCCGTATCGAGCGTCTACAGTGCAATCGAAACAAACTCTCTCAAACAAGTATTTATCGAATCGGCTAAACTAATCCGAGCAGAAATCATCGAAACAACACCAACCAATCTAATAAACGAATTAAATAATATAATAGAAGGAACTCCTGTAAATGAAATACTATCATCCATTCATGGAGCAACCGATTCACTAGAAACCTGGCTCGATAATAACACAAACAAATGGAATCCAATTCTTGGTGATCAAAACATCACCAATGCCGAACGAGCAAAAATAGGCATCACATACTGCGACCAAGCATTAGCAGAATCCGGCACAGTAGTACTCCTAAACGAAAACAACAAAGGAAGATCTGTCAGTCTACTTCCAGAAATCCATATCGTACTTATTCCAGTAGAAGTAATCGTCCCACGCTTAAAAGAAAGCATGAGGGACCTGCACGAACGCGTAAAACAAGGAAAGTCGATCCCATCCTGTGTTAACTATATAACAGGTCCAAGCAATTCCGCCGACATAGAAAGCTATCTAGTAGTCGGCGTACATGGACCTTTACGCACAATATATATCATCATTGACGAAGAAACATAACAATTTGTTTACAATAGAAATGAAAGCTTAATACTACAAAAAATTTTGACAAAAATAATGCTAAGACGATTTAACTAGTATATACAACTTTTCTACTCTATTAAAAAGGAGGCTTTAAAATGCTAGGATCTATAGAAGCAGGTGGTACAAAGATGAACTGTGCAATCGGCGATGAAAACGGCAATATCATAAAACAAGCACAATTCCAAACAACTTCACCAGCTGAAAACATGCCACAACTCACCAACTTTTTCATAGAAAACCGAGTAACAGCAATCGGAATCGGCGCTTTCGGTCCAGTAAGCATTGACCGAGAAAGCGAATTATATGGAACAATACTAGACACACCAAAACTAGCATGGCGCTTCTTTCCATTCCTTAAAACATTAAAAGATAACCTAAACATCCCAATCGAACTGCAAAGCGACGTAAACGTAGCCGCGCTAGGAGAAGCGGTATATGGTGCGGGAACTGAAGATAAAACCGTCCTATACATCACAATAGGGACAGGAATCGGCGGGGGAGTAGTCGTAAACAAACAATTCCTACCTACCGCCCAACACCCCGAAATGGGTCATGTATGGATTAAACGAATACCTAAAGACACAGCGCCAAGCAATTGCCCATTCCATACAGACTGCTTCGAAGGACTAGCATCCGGTCCAGCAATCGAAAAAAGGTGGAATACAAACGCAAAAAATCTCCCAGCAAACCATATTGCATGGGAGACGGAAGCAAACTATATCGCACAAGGGGTCTACCAAATGATGCTCGCCCACGCACCCGACCGTATTATCATTGGTGGAGGGGTAATGAAACAACCTCAACTCCTCCCGAAAATAAAACAAAACATGAAAGATCAACTAAATGGCTACACTTACTATCCAGCACTTGCTAATCTAGATGAAACAATTGTCTTACCAGCATTAGGGGAGAATGCGGGGCTGATCGGAGGATTAGTGTTTGCTTCTCAAATATAAAAAAACGCCTTCTGCATTAACAAAAGGCGATAAAATAAGAAAAGAAGCATCCGAAGTTCAGATGCTTCTTTTCTTGAGCGATAAAACGAAGGAAGTAGAAGGCTGCACACTAATGAATGTACAAACAAGTTTACGGCGTTACACGTCTGTAAGTAACCTTCTATACTGTACATCATAACATAAATTTTAAAAAATGCACGCATTTACACAAAGAAATTTAAAATAAATTAATTCATTAAGAGAAATCTACTATAATATTAAACAAAAAAATAGCAAGAAAATTCTATTTAACGAAAAAAACAAGTATGGGTAATCTAACCTTCTAAAAATGGTAATAATTATTCAGAAAAAAAGGTAGCATAAATTTTAATATTCCTGTAATATGGAACATGTAATAGAGTCCTTGGTGCTTTCAAAACATCATCCTCAAAAATAAACTGGTAATCTTTTAGGTTTCTAGTTGATTTTAACATAAGAGTTTTGTATACTCATATATTAGTTAGGGTGATGATATTGGACGCTATCAAGCGACCGGCGTTACACACTACAAAATTGCAACACACAAGCGAAGGGAGATCACAAGTTTATGAAGAAAAAAGCTATCAAAATTGCAGCTTCAACTGCAGTAGCAGCTTCAGCATTCGTTGCAGCAGCACCAGCACAACAAGCTGACGCAGCAACTAATGTAAAACAATTAGTAACAAACGCACAAAATGCAGGTACAGTATTAAAATGGGCTATCTCAGTAGAAGGTTCTGCTGATTACAAAACACGTCCATACGATCAATTCAATGCAGCTAAAAAAGCTATCGCAGCAGCAGAAGCAGCAGCAGCTAAATTATCTGTAGATGAAAAATTACAAGTAACAGCACAACTTGTTGAACCAAAATTACAAGTTTTCCGTGCTACATCTTATATCGATGCTATCACTTCAAGTGAAAAAATCGTTGACTTAACTGCTGATCTTAATGCAGCAATCACATCTGGAGATCTTGGTAAAGTAGAAACTATTTACCATGCAGCATCTTTCGAATACAAAACAAAACAAGCTAAATTACTTGACCGTGTATACGGACAATCTACTCGTGACGGTATCCGTAACGCTGTTAAACCAGCTATGGAAGCTTCACTTGAGTCAGTTAAATATGACGTTACAGTTAAAATGCACTTAGATAAAGCTTCTGCTTTAATCAAAGACAACAAGTTAGAAGAAGCTGCTGCAGAACTTGCAAAAGCTGACTACAACTTAACTCTTAAAGATGCGAAATTCACTTTCAAATCTCAATTAGAGAAAAGCTATGCTGATGTAGCAGCTTCACTTCCACTACAAGCAATTTCTGCTTCTGGTGATGGTAAAAACACTGTTACAGTTAAATTCTCTAAAGCTTATACATTAGATAAAAACCTTACAACTTTAGAAGCTGGTCAATTTAAAATCAACGGTTTAACAGTACAATCTGCTAAACTTTCAGATGACAAAAAATCTGTTATTTTAACAACTTCTACACAAAAAGCTGACACTGAGTACACTGTTACTTGGCAAGGTAAATCGGTTTCATTCAAAACTGCAGCTGTAGCTGATACTTCAGGTATTGCAGTTAACGAAACTGATGTAGCTTATGTTGAAGCTACAGATTCACGTACTTACAATGTTAAATTAACAAACACTGACGGAACTCCTTATGTTGGTCGTGTAACTGTTGACTTAAACCAAGTTAATAAAGATGGAAAAGTTACTGGTACATCTGCAGCGGTAATCACTTCTGTAAATGGTCAACCAATCACTACATCTGCTCACTCATGGACTGGTGTAACTGATTCTAATGGTAACTTAGTGTTCACAATTGCAGCAGCTTATAACTCAAATGCTGACACTACTTCAGTTACTTATGTAGAACCAAAACTATCTAAACTTGATGGCGACAAAAAGACTAAAGTTGCATCTGTAACTCACTTCTTCCAATTACAAAAAAATAACGTAATTGAAGAACTTACTATTACTGACCTATACGTATCTGCAGCTAACGACTATGTTTATGCAGAAGGTAAAAAATACAAATGGGATAGCAACGATGCATTCTTCATCCGTGGACAAAAAGTTTCACAAGAAGCATTCGAAGCTGCTCTATCAGATGGCGATACTTTAACAGTTGATTACAAAACTAATGCTGCTAACGTATCAACTTGGAACATCACAGTTGATGTAACTAAATCAGCAAACACTGGATTTACAAATCCTAAAGCTGACGTACGTTTCGACGGTTTCAACTATGACCTAAGTGGTAAAGGCCAAGCTGGAAACACTGTAAAAGTTTACCGTGGTAATGACTTAATGGGTACTACTACAGTAAATTCTGATGGTACTTGGACTCTAAGAGCAGTTAACTTAACTCAAGATTCTGCTAACGTATTTGAAGCATACCAATATGCTCCAGGTAAAGATGGAGTTAAAGGAAACAATGCTGAAAGCACAACACCAGCTAAGAGAACAATCTTTGAAGGTGCATTTGCTTCAACTGGAATCACTTTAACTGACAAAGGTGATGCTGGACTATCTGTTTCAGATGAATTAACATTCTCATTCTTAAACAATCCAGGACATGGTCATGAATTTAAAGAAGATTTAGAAGGTACTATCACAGTTAGCGATAATTTAAGCCGCAAAGCTGTATATGATGTTGAATACGTAAATGCTACTACACTTAAAGTAGTTAAAGTTGTATCTTCTGATAGAGGTTACCAACCTACTTCAGCACTTACTATCGAATCAACTACTGGCGTAGTTAACCAAGATGAACTTGCTTACAATGTATCAGTTTCTAAAGATAAAGGTACTGCAACAATTGGTTATGGCGTTGCAACTCCAGTTTCTGGTGCTGTTACATTTGAAGACACTGCTAACAAAGTAATTTATGTTAACAATGTTGCTTACGTTCTTGGAGCTGGTACTATCCTTAAAACAGCACAAGGTTCAGTTATCACAACAGGTGATGCAAACATCTTTACTGCTCTAGCTGTAAATGACGAAGTTTCAAATGTTACTGTAGCAAATGGTGTTGTTACTTCATTAGTAGGTACAAAAGTAGCTAGCCAAACACTTTTAGCTAAACCAACTGTTGATGCTATCGCAGCATTCACAAAACCTAATGCGACTCAAGCAGAAGTAAATACTGCAAGAGGTCTTTATGATGCATTAACACCAGCATTAAAAGACATTGTAACAAACTATGCACTATTAACAGCTGAAGAAGCTAAATTAGGTGGCGCTCAACAAGCAATCGTTAACTCAGATACTTCAGCGTTAACAATTGTTGGAGACTTGAATAATGTTGTTGCTGACTTAACATTAGCTGCAGCAGGTGTATCTGGTCAAACAGGTGTTACTTGGACTTCAAGTGATGCAACAGTAGTAACTAATGCGGGTGTTATAACACGTCCTTCATTCACTACTGGAGATAAAGCAGTTACATTAACTGCAACAATTGCATCTACTGCTGTTCCAACAGTTAAAACTACAAAAGTATTTAATGTAGTAGTAAAAGCAGCTGCAGCTACTGATGCTGAAAAAGCAGCAGCTGATCAAACAGCACTAACTATTGCTGGTAACTTAAACAGTGTAACATCTGACTTAACATTACCTACTTTAGGAGCACAAGGATCAACAATTTCTTGGGCAACTTCAGATGCTGCTATAGTAGCAACTGATGGTACCGTAGTTAGACCTAATGGTGCAAATGCTTCAGTTACATTAACAGCAACTATTACAAATGGTGCAGCACCAGCTGTAACTAAAGTATTCCACGTAACAGTTCTTGGTCAATAATCTTTAGATACCACGTTCTAAAATAATTCTGATAATTTGGTTTGAGAAAGCTAGGTTTTGAGGATGAGGAAAGTCTCTTGATCGAGAAATCGATTAAGAGGCTTTTCTTTATGTATAGATTCCTTCCTCTGATGTAAGAAATAATATTATAGTACGAACGATTTCTATTAATAGTTATCAGGAACTAAATGATAAATCTATTGTTAAGATTATCCGTTTCATACCAGTTATTAAGATTATATTAATATATTGAAATAATAATATAAGACCTAATTCCACTTAATGGAATGAGGTCTTATTTAAATTGGAGGAGAAAAGGGTATGAAGAATCAGCCATCAAAAAGAATCAATATCGTTAGTGTTAAATTAGTAAAAGAATCAAGCTTACTCTACTAGGAAAGAAATATCAGATCGCCTGAAGATGCGTACAAACTTATTAAACATTTCTTAGGGATTTTGACCGGGAAGCATTTATTGTAATTTCTCTTGATGTGGAAAACTCTCTATTATCAATAAATATTTGCCATGTATTGAGTTTGAATGCAAGCATCGTACATTCAAGGGAGATTATGAAATGCATTCTCTCGAACGCAGCTTACATTATGGTAGGGTATAATCATCCTAGTGGGAATAGCTCACCCTCACCGGAAGCCGTTTCAGTTAAATAGAGGTAAAAGCTTTTCTGATTAGCACAAAGAGTTAGTAGGAGGGCTATGATATTTGATAGGAATTTTAGCATTTCTTTTACAACCTTTTCCTTCAATGATATGCACTTCCTTCTCAACTAAGTCTACAGTTTGAAGTGAAAGTTCGATATATTCTCGGATTCGTATACTTGTATTCAGCATCATTACCACAACATAGTGAACAATGGGATGGTCAATTGCTGGTAAGAGTATATCTATTTCGTCTTTAGTTAGATGCGTTCGCTCTTTCTTAATAACTTTTATGCGATTCACCATAGCTATTGAATTCTTCTGTACGATTTTCTTTCGTAGTAAATAGTTATACAAAGAAATGATTCTCAAAATCTTCATCTTATATGAAGTCCAAGGTTCTAAAAATAGTGACATAGACTCAGAAAAAATGAAAATTTAGTAAATATGATTTATAATTAATGGGAAGCAGAAAAACAAACCTATATTGATTATGTAAATGGAAAAGGGGGATAACGGTGGCAAATGTAATTATGATGAAGTCAGTAAATTCGTTGTTGGATGAGTGTGCTTTTTTTATTCCATCTTATCAACGTGGCTACAGATGGGAAAAACAGCAAATTATTAATTTATTGGATGACATTAATCAATTTATGAATCAAAAACATGACGAAGGGATTTATTGTTTGCAGCCAATCGTTGTGCGTAAAACGGCAAGAGAGAATGAAGGTCTAACTGTATTTGAGGTGATTGATGGTCAACAGCGTTTAACGACAATCGCTCTTATCTTAACTTATTTAAATCAAGAACCCTTTTCGCTTGCATATGAGACAAGGCCTAACAGTGCACAATTTATTCAGGATATTAGACAACATGTTGCGAGTAATGACGTAGCAAACAATATAGATTTTTATTTTTTTAAACAGGCATTTGATACGATTTCTGAATGGTTTGCTCAGCCTCGGGAAAATCGTCGAACATTGCCAACAAAGTTCTTAATAACACTTGGTGAACAAGTACAAATAATTTGGTATGAAGTAACAGGGCAAACTGAAGTGCGTGAAGTATTTAGTCGTTTAAATAGCGGTAAAATTCCGCTTACCAATGCGGAACTTATCAAGGCGCTGATATTGTCAAAAACACCTGAAACGCAACAGTTTGAATTTGCTAATGAATGGGACCAGATAGAACGTCGATTACGACAAGAACGTTTTTGGTATTTTATACATACAAGTGATCCTTACTCGAGTCGAATTGAGTTATTATTTGATATTTATACTGACAATATTAAAAATAAACATCAGGATCAATTTTATACTTTTTATCGAATCCAAGAAGAAACCGATTTCGAAGCATTATGGTTAGAGATTAAGGAGTATTTAGCGCTTTTTGAAGAATGGTATGATAATCGTACTTTGTATCATTATATAGGTTATTTGACACAGCAACGTTCTATCGTAGATTATTTAAAACTATATAAAAAGGATTCAATTTTGACCAAACTAGATTTTCTTCAAGCATTGGAAAAAGAGGTTCGTGGTAGTATTGCGGGGATTAATATTCATGAGCTGACATATGAACCAAATATGAATAACTCGAAAATCAAACAAGTATTACTTTTATTTAATATAGTTACGGTTCTCAATCAGAAAAATGATGAGGCACGGTTTCCGTTCGACCGCTACAAAAAAGAAAGATGGACAATTGAACATATCCATGCACAAAACCCGATAGGTCTAACTAAAAAAGAGCTTTGGGTAGCGTGGATACAAGATACCATTTATGTACTTGAACAATTAAACACGCTAAACTCCGAAAATAAATATGATAAATTGATTGTGCAATTAAAGGAAGAAAAACAAGATGAAGGGTTAAATTTTGAACGATTTGAGGAATTATTTAGTAAAGTAGCACAAGAAACAGAAGAGGAATTTGGTATGGATGTACACGGTATTGAAAACTTAGTGCTACTAGATCAAGAAACTAATAGTGCACTTGGTAATCACTTTTATTCTGTAAAGTATGAAAGACTAATAAACTATGATAAACAAGGAAGTTTTATTCCCATTTGTACACGTAATGCATTTATGAAATATTATAGTGATCAAGTTGACCACTTTCAGCTTTGGAGTGAACAGGACCGTCAAGGATATATGAAGGCAATTGAACAATCGTTGGCCATTTTTCAGTAAAGGAGAAATTTTATGCAAACACCAACAACTTTTTGGCAATTAGTAAGTTCATATGAAGTAAAGATTCCATTGATCCAGCGTGATTATGCACAAGGTCGTTCGGATGAACGTACCGTAGCAATAAGAGAGGTATTATTATTGCATTTACAAGAGGCAATTCAAGGGAATCGTCAGGTGGATTTTGACTTTGTATATGGATCGGTAAATGAGGGAATTCTAACACCATTAGATGGACAGCAACGTCTAACAACCTTATTTTTATTGCATTGGTATTTTAGCGTAAAAGAAGATATAGATTTACATGATAAGTTACAACAGTTCAGTTATGAAACGCGTATTAGTGCACGTGATTTTTGTCGTGAAATAGTCAAAAATCCGATAGATTTTGAACTATTAATAGATCAAAGATTATCTAGATTCATTCGGGGAGAAAAATGGTTTCAACATCATTGGCTCCAAGATCCGACTGTAGAAGGCATGCTTATCATGTTAGATGCGATGCATGAACAATACTCAGAGATTGATGTTCCAGTTATTCCACTACTTCAGAGTGATAATTGTCCTATTACCTTTAGTTTTTTAGAACTTCGTCAATTCGGATTGAGCGATGAATTATATATTAAAATGAATGCGCGTGGGAAAGCATTGACTGATTTTGAAAATTTCAAAGCCCAATTTGAACAAATTTTAGAGGGAGAAGGTTTTCAAAAAGAGAGCAAAGAATTTTCTCATCTTTTAGATAGCAAATGGACAGATTTGTTATGGGGATATCGGGCATCGGATAATACAATCGACAAAGTATTCGTCAATCTTTTTAGCTTTATTACTTCCGCTTTAGCTAGTAAAGAAGTTTTAGAGAAAGACCCACGGATTTTTAGTGATACTTATTTACGTCCATCTATCTTAAAACGAATATATGCTAAAAAAGAAAATATTAAGTTTTTATTTGATACTTTGGATTTATGGAAAAATAAAGCTGATATTGAGAGGGATTTTTTAGGGATACAGCAGAAAATACCATGGCTATTTTATCAGACGAATTTGATCGAACTCTGTGTTAATAATAGACTTAGTTTAGTAGACCGTATATTATTGTACACAATTATTCAAAAAAAGCGTTATGGACAAGAATTTGATCTTGAAGATACTCTACGAATTATACGTAATCTAGTCCATCGTATTCGCCAAGCAAGTGCAGGGAAATACACTAGTAATTTACGTTTTGATTCAATCGGTCAAATTTTACGAACAATTGATAATCTTGTTTTAATGAATAAACCTGTATACGAAGCATTACAAACAATAAAAACAGCTAGTGGCTTCTCAGGAGCAAGTTTAGTACAGGAAAAAGAGAAAGCAGATTTAATTATAAAAAATCCCCAAATCAAGAAATTGTTGCATGAGCTAGAGGATATTATGCCACTTCATGGAGCAGTCCATCAATTATTGCCAGTTTTTAAAAGTTATCCAGATGAAACTGTGAAGTTAACAAAGGAGCTTGTAAAAGAAGATAAATTGCTCGCACGTGCGATGCTGACAATTGAAGATTATGACCTCCATATTGGATGGAGTAATCTTGGCTCACGTTATGTTCTGTGTGGTAGTATGTATCGTGAATATATTTGGACAAACAGTAAAGATTTATCAGGAATGTACAAGCAACTATTTGAATTACTGATCGCAACACCAAAAAATACAGTACGCGAACGGCTACTGTATTTAATTGAACATGAAAATACGGAACAAAAAACATCCTGGCTGTACTACTGTATTAAATATCCAACTATGCTGAAAGGAAATAATGTTTTATATGTTTTTGAAAATAGTAATGCAGATACTTTTCAAATTGAACGTTTAACCGGTGTCAATTTACAATCAGAACATATAAACCCATTTTATGATACTGTTATTCAACAAATTAATGATTCATCAATATGTACATATAGCCAGACTGTTGCTCGGCTTAGTGAAAAAAGTAAGTTAAAAACTAATTGTGGGATTACTTTTTGGATTTCGAATGGTAAGTGGCACTATGCAGGTGACGAAGATATTTGTGCATCGGTTGCATTGCTAGATGAAAACTTAGAGGATGTCGATTTTATTGAGCGAGGAGTTGCTTTAGTCAAGCATGCAAATCAAGTAGCAACCATATCTGTTTAGAATGAGGAACAATAATGATATCACAAGCAGCTATGGAATTTCTTCGATTGATATTCACAAATGTGAATTTGTCATGCCAACTAGTGAGCAGCGAATGGGCGTTTCACAAATATTTTGTTAAAGTTCTACAGTAATGTCAATGTTAAGCTACTTATAACCCATCTTTTTAATTAAAATCTTAACCTCGCCTAATGGTGGGGTTTTTTCTTTGCGTACCACATTCCTAACTCAAAAAATCATCAAAAAAATATTGTATAAAGCAGCATTTACACATACAATCAACATATCTAATAAGTACTTTTCAAGATAAATCGTATGACAAACAAATAAAATCCAAGGAAACAAAAAAGTATGAAAAAAAACTACATCAAAATCATCTCTATTATCGGCATTTTACTTATTTATGGACTCGCCTTGAGTTCAATCCTAGTTAAAGAAAAAACGATTGCACCAAAAGTAGTAAACGGTGTTCTAGATTTACGTAATTATGAGTTTAACGAAGCCGAGCCGTTAGAAATGAATGGCGAATGGGAATTTGTTCCTAACCAGCTATTAAACTCTCAAGAATTCCATAACCAAAAATCTTATTTAGTTCCAGTTCCATCGCTATGGACAGAAAACGACCTAGAAGGTAAAGAGGTACCCAAATATACGAGTGGTACGTATCGACTAAAAATTCTATTAAATAATCCACCAGAAGTTTTAGGGATAAAAACAAGTAATATTCGCATGTCTAATGCCATTTATATGGATGGAAAACTATTAGGAAACAGTGGATTTCCGGTAGAAGATTCTACCTATACACCTCATAACAATCCATATGTCTCTTATTTTTCTCCTGACGGGGAAGAAGTAGAAATAATTGTACAGGTTGCTAATTTTGATTATGCATCTGGTGGTGGAATATTAGGTTCTATTTATATTGGAGATCAAGATAGTATAGGAAAGCTTCGGGAAAGATCACTTGCTTATGATTGGGTAACGATTGCGGCTTTTTCTACCATGTTTATATACTTTCTAGGTTCCTATTTGCATGCAAGAATTGGGGTGGAGCAACTATTCTTTTCCTTATTTTGTTTTGCCAATGCTTTATATGCAGTCTCTCACGGAGAGAAGGTATTCCTGGAGCTCTTTCCTGCTACACCTTATGCTTTTTTCGAAAGAATTCAGTCAGTATCAAGTATTTGGATAGGTTTGTTTATGTTATGTTTTTTTCAATCATCTTTAAAGCAATTTACAAATAAAAGAATCGTAAAAATTCTTTGTATAGTTGGTATTTTGTTAACGGGTTCTGCGCTATTACCCGTTAAAATCAACTCTAGTCTACAAATTTACTATTCTCTTTA
Source organism: Psychrobacillus sp. NPDC096389 (assembly GCF_044762855.1). Classification (NCBI taxonomy): domain Bacteria; kingdom Bacillati; phylum Bacillota; class Bacilli; order Caryophanales; family Bacillaceae; genus Psychrobacillus; species Psychrobacillus sp. NPDC096389. The sequence continues at coordinate 476,403 of NZ_JBIWFB010000001.1, forward strand.
TATTTTTATCAGTTTAGTGTATATCATCTATTTACAGATTATTGCGATATCCAAACGAGCTGTAGGATCCTCTTATTTATTCATTAGTAGCTTCACGATTTTTATTTATTTCATTGTTGGAACCCTAAATGTAACGTCAAATTATGCAATGAATTCATTGCCACCTTTATTTCCATTTATTTGTTTAGCGATGTTGTCCCTTTATATTTCCCATCGTTTCATGAATTCCTTTTTAAAGAAAGAGGAGTTGTCCAAAGCTCTTTTACGTGTAGATAAGTTGAAGGATGCGTTTCTTGCAAAGACTTCGCATGAATTTCGAACCCCTTTGCATGGGATTATAGCGATTTCCCAATCAATGCTGGAGGATAGAAAATCTTCCTTATCGGTTGGTGAAGAAGAGAAAATGGGGCTAATAGTCGGGACTGCCCAGCGTTTGTCTAATCTTGTAAATGATATTTTAGATTTTTCCAAACTGAAAGAAGGAGATCTGCGTGTTCGCATTACCTCTGTCGATTTATTTGCCATTACGCATGTTGTTGTGGAAACTTTTACGTATATGATAGATAAAGATGTGAAGATCATAAATCATGTCCAAAGAGGACAATTTGTAATGGCCGACGAGGATAGGCTCCGTCAAATTTTATATAATTTAATAGATAATGCGGTTAAATATACGATTTGGGGGAAAGTAGAGATTAACTGCTACGAACAGGAAGAAAAATTAGTTATAGAAGTTCGTGATACTGGCATTGGAATTGCTCCAGAAAATCTAAAGTTGGTATTTGAGCCTTTTCATCAATACAGCAATTCAACTGGGGGAACGGGTCTAGGTTTAAGTGTGACGAAAGAGCTTGTGCAAATTCAAGGTGGAACTATTACTGTAGATTCAGTTGTTAATAAGGGAACTACCTTTTCAGTTACGCTTCCTAAAGCAACCCAGTTCAATGAAGTAAAACAAAAAAACTTTTATCTTCCTATCCCTACGACTATAGAAAATAAAGGGAATAAAAAAGTGATTATTGCAGATGACGATCATGTGAATTTGAAAGTGCTCATAGATGTGCTAGTGACAGAGGGCTATTTCATCATTGCGGTGGATAGTGGAAAGTCAGTTTTGGAGCAGGTGAAAAAACATCCTGATGTCGATCTTGTTATTTTAGACATTATGATGCCAGAAATTTCAGGGTATGAAGTATGCCAGCAACTGAGGAAGTCTTATCAACCGGCCGAGCTTCCTATTTTAATGCTAACCGCTGCTGTACGACCAGAAGACATGATTGCAGCATTCCAATCTGGGGCCAATGATTTTTTACACAAACCATTGGATACATCAGAGTTGAAGACTCGAATAAGAAATCTACTACTAATAAAGGAATCATCAGAAAATGCAGTGAAAATGGAAGTTGCTTTTTTACAAGCGCAAATAAAACCTCATTTTATTTTTAACGTTTTAAACTCAATTTTATCTCTAAGTTATATAGATTTGGAAAAGTCACGTACCATGATTACAGATTTCGCTAACTTTATGAGGGGGAGTTTTTCCTTTGAAAATACACATAGTTTAGTGCCCTTGGAGAAAGAACTTTCACTTATTCAATCATATGTGAATATACAACGTACACGATTTCCAGATCAATTAGCATGGGAAGTACAAATGGAAGAAACACTCCATTGTCTTATACCCCCTTTATTGATCCAGCCTATTGTTGAAAATGCAATAGTCCATGGCTTGAAAATGAAGAAAGGTCAAGGAACTGTAATGCTCATGGTTAAAAAGGAAAATAATCTAATTGTTTTCCGCATAACAGATAATGGAACAGGAATACCTAATCAACAGTTACAACACATTTGGAACGTAGAGAAGAACAATGGAAGTGTTGGGCTTCTAAATATAGAAAAGCGATTAAAGTATTATGAAAATGCATCCATTCAAATAACGAGTGAAGAACGAAAAGGGACCATTGTGGAAATAAGATTCCCATTAATGCTCAGTGAAAAGGAGGGGTACTAAATGTTAAACGCTATATTGGTCGATGACGAAATTTTAGCTCTCCAACTATTAGAAGCAATACTAAAAGAAATAGGAGGAATCGAAATTATAGGCAAGTTTTCTAATCCATTAGAAGGATTGAAGAGTTTGGAAGAACACAAGCCTGATATTCTGTTTCTAGATATAGAGATGAAGGAAATGAACGGAATAAAGGTCGCAGAAAAATTTAATGCTACTGCTTCTCAAACGGATATTGTATTCGTTACAGCATATGATAAGTATGCCCTAGAAGCATTTAATGTTCAGGCTTTAGATTATATCCTGAAACCGATTGAAAAAAGTCGGTTGGAAAAAACAATCCAACGAATTCGGCAGAGTAGACAACGGCATGAACTTCCTTCTACTGAGATATCATTAAAAGCACTTTTCCTTGGAAGCTTCCAACTACTTGACCATCAAAATGAACCGGTCAAGTGGAGAACTAAAAAAGTAAAAGAGTTCTGTGCCTATCTCATCCATCAAAACAAACCTGTACACAGAGAAAAAATTATGGAAGAGTTATGGCCAGATCGTACGTTAGATAAAGCGTCGGTAGCATTGCACACAACTGTGTACCATTTACGAAAAGAACTAAAAAATCAAGGATATCATGATTCTGTCAAGTATGTAGATGAGCGTTATTCTTTATTGATAGAGTTAAGTAGCGATGTGCAGAATCTCAAGAAAATTTTGAGTCAAACACAAGTCAAAGTAGCTGATGTTAAAAAGCTAATAGATTTATATAGGAATCATTATTTAGCAGAAGAATATTATGACTGGGCAATGGAAGAGCGAGAGCAGTTGCAAAAAATGGTTGCCCAATTTTTAGAGAAATTCGTTGATACTTACTTTACCGAAACAGACAGTGTATTAAAAGAAGCTATTGAAAAGCTTATAGAAATGGACCCTTGGGAAGAAAGACATACAATAAAGTTAGTCCAGTTTTACATCCAACAAGGAAACAACCGTGCTGCGCTAGAAATCTATAATAGATATAAAACTATGCTTTGGAAGCAATTAGGAATAAAGCCACAGGAAGAACTAATAAATTTAATGAAAAACATATAAAAATAACCAAATCCACCTCGGCTTTGTCAAAAAGGTGGATTTTTTGTCGTTTTTTGTCAGCGATGTACAGAAAATGTATAGACTAAAGTGCTAGTATAACTCAAGGAAACTATTAAAAAAAACCTAGGAGGATATATTTTGAACACTAATAGATTAGTAGTATGGACCATTATTCTTATTTTTCAGTTATCTATCATATTAAGCGATGTTGGAATAGTAAGTGCAGAAGATTATGAAGAAGTAGAATTGACCAACGAAGAAATTGATCAATCATCAAGCTTAAATGAAGAAGATGGCTCCTCAACAATTGATTCGGAATCACCGGATGCAGAAACAGATGAGGAGATTGTACAGGCAGTGAAGGATACTTTAGTAATTGGGTATTCAGGGGAAGATAGTATGTCAAATACGACAAATAACTTAAATCTTCCTACATCAACTATTGAGGATGTTGCTATAAGATGGGCTTCTGATAAACCAGAGATTATAGCGATAGATGGCATAGTTAAACGTCCTAATTTTTCATTAGGAAATCAATTAGTTACATTAACAGCAACAATTTCTAAAGGAGAAGTGTCGGATTCAAAAGTATATCAAGTGACAGTACTAGCATTGGCAGAAAAAATAGCACCGATGCTAACTGCGGGAGTTGTGGAGCGCCTTTCTCCAACAACTGCCAAAGTAAAATTTGCATCAAGTAAAAGTGGACATTATTATTATGAACTAGTGAGAAGTGGAGACCCTGCTCCTGAGATAAATGTGAGCACCGAGGGAACTTCATTATCTACTGAGGAAGAAACGATTAACTTGTCTGATTTAGATGTAGCTACACAAGATGTTTATATAATCGTTAAAGATGATGACGGAACTTTTAGTGAAAAACTAATACTAGAGATTCCGGAGTTCAAGGAGATCACTAAAGATATAGGAAGACATGTGAAAGTAGGAAATGATGTTTTCCTAGGTGGGAAATATATAGAGGTAGGTATATCGAAAAGTGGTTCTTTTGGAACTGAAAGTAACGCACCCAATGGATTTCATCCAATTAAACGTTTAAACTTAGGGTTTGTTTTTGATGATGATGGCTTTGATATAGGAAATGCTATGACAAATGGTGACTACTTCTTACCTGGAGGACCATATGAAGGGTTTATCGTTGGTTATAATAATGGGGGAAGCCCATTTACTTATTTAAATGCTGAAAGAAGTGGTAGCATCAAAATACCAAGTGAGTCTATTGAAGATATATCCACTGAAAAAGTATTAGCAGCTAAAACTAGTGGTCATACTTCAGATGAAAAGTTAAAAGTTGAACAAACAGTATCATTTACTAATAACGATAAGTTTTTTAAAATGACGGTGCTAATCACTAATAATACGGAGAGTATTCTAAATGATGTACGGTACATGCGTTCTGTAGATCCAGATGTTGATTATGATATGGGGGACACTTTTGAAACTATTAATTCGGTCCCATATAATTATCCTAATGATACAAAATCTGTAGCCCTATCAAAAGGACCGGTAACTGGGAATGCACTAGTTTTAATGTCCACCGATTCAAGATCTAGAGCATCATTAGAAACAGTAGATCCATATTCCTTACAAGCATTTAATGATGACGGTATAATTGCAGAAAGTACCCGCGATACACGGATCGGCTTAACATTTACTCTAGGCAATTTAGCTCCGGGACAAACGGAAACTATAGAATACTATTACAGTTTGGATAGTGATATTGATAAAACAATCGAAGATATAGAGAATGAAGCGGGTCCCGGTATAACGGATGAAGAAGCAGTCGCAAATGAAGCAGAAAAATTATCTATTGGTTATGCAGAAGGAGACTATGACTCGAAAGTAACACAAAAATTAGAGTTACCGAAAACAGGATCGAATGGGACACAAATTAGTTGGTCTTCGGATAATCCTTCGTTAATATCACCGGAAGGTATAGTTAACCGTCCATCTTATTTAACTGGAAACTTTGCAATCGTACTAACTGCTATTATTTCAAAAGGGGATTCAATAGTTACAAAGACATTTAAAATCACTGTTTTAAAACTACCTATTACAGATGTGGAAGCTGTGAATATAGCCAAAGATAAGTTGGCTATAAATTATTCACCTGGAGACAGTGCACTCAATGTGAAAAATAAACTTTTACTACCAACAAGCGGACCAGAAGGAACAACGATTACTTGGTCAAGTAATCCCACTGGATCTGTACTTGAGGATGGTACCATCATTCGTCCATCTTCTATTGATAAGAATATTACCATTACAGCAACAATCAAAAAGAATGGTGTTACAACAACAAAAGATTTTCTTATAATAATATTGAAGAAACCAACAGTAAATGATGAATCCTCTTCATCTTCTAACACAGAAAAGATTGTCGTCGACGTTGATGGAAAAGATGGGACAAACCTAACGAAAACACCAATAACGCGTACGACAGATTCAAATGGAAAAGTGAAAGACCATGTTTCCATGTCTGAGGATATTGCAAAAGAAACTGTAAATAAGGCAAGACAGCAAGGTACTGATACTGCACGAATTATCATTCCAGACACGAATGACAAGGTTTCTGAAATAGTAGTAGAGATTCCAAAGTCAGCCTTAAAACAATTAAACGATGGAAAAATGAAGCTAGAAATAGCAATGGAAAACGCTGTAATTTCGATTCCAACTAATTCATTATCCACATTTAATGAAGATCTATATTTCAAAGTTATTCCGATCAAATCTAAGGAACAACAAAAGTTAGTGGAAGAACGTGCGAAGAAAGAGAAATTAATCCAAGATGTAGCTAAAAATCAAACGGTTCAACTCTTAGGACGTCCTATGGAAATTGATACAAATATGCAAAGTAGAGAAGTTTCTATTATACTTCCGTTAAAAGAGGGCTTGCCTTCTGATGCAAAAGCCCGTGATATAATGTTGGAAAATCTTGTAGTATTTGTTGAACATAGTGATGGGACAAAAGAAATTGTTAGAGGAAAAGTGGTTCCTTATCAAAAAAATACTGAGCTAGGTCTTGAGTTTTCAATCTCTAAGTTCAGTACCTTCTCAATCGTATACATGGATGGTGCAAAAGCGTTTTTTGACGGTAAAGGTTGTGGAACTGACACACTTTCAGCAAGTTCAATTGGTTGCTTGAGCATTAAAAAATCTGTACCTGTATATGAACTTGTAAACAATAGATTGAAAAAAGTTGATATATTGATAGAAGAACAAGCAGTTCCAGCATATGATAGCATTTCACCTATGCTTGGATTGGGCGGAGATATTTGGGTAGAACGAACAAACGCTATTCGTTATGAAACACCTTCGAAATCCATGCTAGACAAAAATGCCCTTACTGGGACAAGTCGACTAAAGCAAATATGGAAAGGTCTTGAGCTTCGTCCTGGTCAAATCGGTAAGGTCACTATTTTAGAAGATACTGTTATTTGGGAAAAAATCAATAAGACTAAAAAAATAGCACGTATTTTGAAAAAAGGTGAGCAATATCGTGTATATCGCTATGTTCCTGGAATGTATAGTATCGGGGACGGAAAATATGTAGTGCAAGGTGAACAGGTAATTCTACAAAAATAAAATAAACATTAATTTATCTAGTGAAAAGTTCGTGCCTTACGAGCTTTTCACTTCTTTTGAAAAAAACCATAAAGTTTCTTTATATAACTACTATCGGTTCGTTTTTTTACATAGTGTTTTTCACAGGGACAATACACTAAAGCAACAGCTGGAAAGTATCAAATAACACCCACATAGACAACAAAGTGGGTGTTATTTGATACTTTTTTATATGGACGCAAATCTTTATTACTAGAAGAACGTCCCTATGAAGTGAATACTCAGAATGGTTTGTTACACAGGGGCACTACAATGGTCCCGTAAGAGAAACCAACTTCTCCACAAGAACAACCATCCCAGTGTAAATGGGTATACTTTTAGTTTGCAAAAACATTACAATATTCACATTGTACCAAATATTTCTTTTGATTATCTTTAAATAGGGACGTTTTTACAAAATGGGAGGGAAATTATGAAGAAGAATACAGTGAAAAAGTCGGTAGTAGCAGTTGCTCTTGCAACGTCATTATTGGCTTCGACAAATGTAGGTTTTGCGAATAGCTCGTTACAAGATGTAGTAGATCAGGCAAGAAAAGACATGAAAGAGGCTGCTTATGCCTATGTTGTACCAGCTCAAAAGGGGAAAATTGCAATAAGTAAAGATTTATATCCTGCGTTAAATAAGGCAAAAGCAAATTATGAAAAAGCGAAGGCTGCGATTGTAAAATCGAATGCTAAAAACAAAAATGTACTATTAAAAGAATTAGAAGATTTACATAACGAACGAATTACAAAAGGAATCATCCCATATATTGATGCTTATAATTATGCGGACAAGTATTTAAATCCGATCTTGGCGGATATCAAAGTCGCGGAAGCAGAAAAAGACTGGGCGAAAGTGGAGAAATTATACCACCAATTATCTGTTCAGTTGAAAAGTCGTACTGCTATTCTTTATCGTTTCACTGGTAAAGCAGCAAGAGATTTGTTATTAGATCAATATAAAGAACCAGCGAATGCGAAACGAGACCAGTTGATGGTGCCGGTAACTATTTATATGAAAGTAGTAGAAGCGGAAAAATTAGTAGCTGCTGGTAAAAAAGAAGAAGCTGCAAAAGTTGTCGAAACGATTAAACCGTTACTTGATAAAGCACCTTCTACTAGTAGTTTCCCAATGATGAAGGAATTACTTGAAAAAGTAACGGCATTAAGTGCAGCACCTGCGGAAGAAAAAGACACGGTTTCTCTACGTATTTTAGGTACTTCTGATATCCACACGAACATTGTGAACTATGATTATTATAAAGATACGGTCTCTAATAGTTTAGGACTTGCTAAAACAGCTACATTGATCAAAAATGCACGAAAAGAAAATAATAACACATTATTATTTGACAATGGAGATGCGATTCAAGGTACTCCGCTAGGTTCCTATAAACAAGCAGTAGACAAGCTTGTTGATGGGGAAGAGCATCCTTCTGTAACAGCGATGGAGCTTTTAGAATATGACGGGGCTACTTTTGGTAATCATGAATTCAATTATGGTCTGGATTATTTAGATGAAGTAATGGATGACGCTAATTTCCCTTATGTAAATGCGAATATTCGGGATGCAGCAAATGGAAAATTATTATACAAACCTTATGTGTTAATCGACAAAGAAGTGGTTGATTCGGAAGGTAAAAAATCAACAATTAAAGTAGGAGTTACTGGAATTGTCCCTCCTCAAATTTTGAAATGGGATAAAACGAATTTAGAAGGAAAAGTGACTGTCGACGACTCTGTACAAGCTGTATCAGCAGTTGTTCCTGAAATGCAAAAAGCAGGGGCAGATGTAATTGTTGTGCTTTCCCACTCCGGAATGGGGGATGCAACACATGAAGTTGGGGAAGAGGATGTAACGTATTTATTGACAAAGATTGAAGGCATAGATGCGATTATTACGGGACATGCACATCAAGTATTCCCTGGAACAGTAGATGCTTCTCTGACAAATGTAGACGTCAAAAATGGAACGATGAATGGTGTTCCAGTTGTCATGCCTGGTAAATTTGGTAGCCATTTAGGCGTAATTGATTTGAAATTGAAGAAAGATGGAGACAAATGGAAGGTGGTGTCTTCTAAAGCAGAAGTGCGCACCATTGCAAAAGATGCAACGGATGTCGATCAATCCGTTGTGAACGCTGTGAAAGAAGCACATGAAGGGACAATTGAATATGTTCGACAAGCAGTTGGTGAGACTACTGCAGATATTCATAGCTACTTCTCTCAAGTGCAGGACGATCCATCTATTCAAATTGTTACAGATGCACAAACTGCATATGTGAAAGCAAAACTAAAAGGTACTGCGAATGAAAACGTTCCAGTATTATCTGCTGGAGCACCATTTAAAGCAGGAACAAGAAGCGACCCTGAGTACTACACATTTGTTCCAAAAGGTGAACTTGCTATTAAAAACGTAGCGGATCTATATCTATACGACAACACGGTAGCAACAGTGAAACTTACGGGAGCAGATGTAAAAGAATGGTTGGAAATGTCTGCAGGTCAGTTCAATCAAATCGATCCCGCTAAAACTGGAGAACAACAACTGATCAACACCGACTTCCGCTCATACAACTACGACGTAATTGATGGCGTGACATACGAAATCGATGTAACACAGCCGGCAAAATACGATGCAGACGGTAATCTAGTAAACAAAAATGCATCACGTATAGTAAACTTGCAATACGAGGGAAAACCAATAGACTTAAACCAAACATTTATCGTAGCAACAAATAACTACCGTGCAAGCGGAACATTCCCAGGCGTCCGTAATGCAACGGAAATTGAAATCCATCCAGATGAAAACCGACAAATTATCATCGACTATATACTAGTCGAGCAAACAATCGACCCATCTGCTGATGGTAATTGGAAATTCGCTGCTTTGCCAGCAAACGCACAAGTCGTATTCGAATCTTCTAAACAAGCAGCGACAGTACTCCCAGCAGATGGAAGCATTAAATACATCGGCGATGGTACGGATGGATTTGGTAAGTATTCAATTAAATAATGTCCCAAATAATATCCCTGTGTGAGAAACAATTCTGATATTTGACTACAATTTATACAAAAAGCAACAGCAAAGGTGAGAACTTTGGCGGTTGCTTTTTGTTTTGTGCGTGCCTGTGTAAGAAACAATTCTGACAACGGCTTGATATTATATAGAAACAGATGAGGTATATCCGCAGCTGTTTCTTTTTTTATTGATTAAACCTGCTGTTTAAAGAAGTATTCAGAGTAGTGTCTTGCACAGGGACAAAAACAATTAGAAAAACTAGAATTGTTCTCGGATTAGAACCTCTCTATCTTTTCTCCTCTCGAATATTGTAAACAAACGTCAAATTATAAGAAACCACTCTAATAATCTCCTAACAACACGTCAAAATTATTCATATAAAAGTAATTCAGTGTTCATGAACCCCATAAGAAAGTGAAATTTAAAAGAAAGTGATATATGTATCTATCTTCCCACTTATAATGAAAAAAATTTTAGTTATTTCCAGAATTGTTTCTTACACAGGGACACGTCAAAAACCAAAACCACCAAGACAAGTCATAGCAATAAGAACTAACACATACATTAAAAAAGTACTAAATAATGAGAGTTACTTTATATGTAACTCTCATCATTTACATAGGAAGGAAGCGATTAATATCAGAATGCATTAGCGATTGATCAGGAAAAACTTATCGATTTGAAGAGTAAGTAACTGGGGAAAAAGGGGAGAAACATGTTGAAGAAGAAACTAGTAAATAAGCTATTTAGCACATTCATGGTACTAGCTATGATATTTACGATGTTCAGTCCGGCTATAACCGCATCCGCTAATACAGATGTCAAGCCATTCAAACAGAACTTACCGGATGAAAGCAAGATGGAACTGAAAGCGGCAATTGCAGAACAACTTAATTTGTTGGATGGCGGACCAAAACTACACAATGAGCTACAAGACCTATCGGGTAACCAAGAAGTTGCAGTAATCGTACACTTATCTGAAAAACCAGTTGCCCTTGAAAAAGGGATAAACGAACTAAAAGGAAAATCATTTTCAGCGGCACAGGAAAATGAAGTAAGAAATAAAGTAAAAGCACAACAAACAACTGTAAAAAAAGAATTAACTGCAAAAAAAATTGCGGTGAAACAAGGTTATACATTTGATACTGTATTAAATGGCTTTGCCGCAACGGTAAAAGCAAGTGACCTCCCAAAACTACTTACTGTTCAAGGAGTTACTTTAGTAGAACCAGATACAATAGTTTATGCTTCTGAAGAACCACAAAAAACGAAACCGTCAAAACCTTCTACGATTAACAAAGATAAAATCGTAGATGCAAAAATGAATACAAGTATATCCTTCCTAGGAATTGAACGACTTTGGAATGAAGGAATTGAAGGACAAGGCATCAAAGTAGCAGTATTAGATACTGGAATCGATGCGGATCATCCAGAATTTGCAGGTATTTATAAAGGTGGAAAGAACTTTATCCCGAACTCATCTACCTATACAAAAACTCGTTCAGAAAATGATGCATCGGAAACTTCCCCAGTAGAACGTCCTGCTGGAACACCGGAATTTAATGAAAGAGGAAGTGCGTTTTATACTTCTCACGGTACACATGTAGCAGGTACAATTGCTGCAATTGGTGCGAATGAATACGGCATTAAAGGGATTGCACCAAAAGTAGATCTTTATGCTTATCGAGTGCTAGGAGCTTATGGAAGTGGATCCTCATCAGGAATCGTAAAAGCCATTGATACGGCGGTAATCGAAAAAATGGATATTATAAATCTTTCCTTAGGCGGGGGCGCTAACACTGAAACAGATGCTGGATCATTTGCGATAAACAACGCTATGATGGCTGGCACAATTGGCGTAATCGCTACTGGTAATGACGGCCCTAACCGCGGAACAATGGGAACTCCTGGGACAGCTCGTTTAGGTATCGCGGTTGGTAACACAACTAATCCAGAAACAATGTACAACGGACAAGTAAATGTAACAGTCGGTGACTATGACCTTACGAAACAATTACAGTTAATGGGTACTACTTTTGGTAAAGATTTAGGAACGCAATTGCAAGGCCAGTATGACTTAGTAGCTGTTCCTGGAAATGGGGAAGCTAAGGATTATCAAGGAATTGATGTGAATGGAAAAGTGGCATTAATCTCTCGTGGTAGCATTGCGTTTGTTGATAAGATTGACTATGCAAGAGAAAACGGAGCAGTTGCAACGATCATTCATAACTTTGCAGGAGGCACGAATGCACCAAATGCATCTGGTACATTCCTAGGAGACTCATTTGCATTTATTCCAACGTTTGATATGTCTCAAACAGATGGAGAAGCAATTCGTGCAGCGTTAAATGGAGGAACAGGAAAAGTTTCTTTTGGAAATTTTAACTCTACAGCAACCGTTGGAGATGAAGTCAATGATTCCAGTTCACGTGGACCGTCTACTCCAAACTTTGATATTAAGCCAGATGTAAGCGCTCCTGGTACAAATATCATGTCTACAATTCCTATGTACAAAGCAGATTTCCCAGAAGCTGTTTATGATGAAGCATATGATCGCAAAACGGGAACTTCGATGGCTACACCACATATAGCAGGGATTGCGGCTCTTGTAAAACAAGCGAATCCGGATTGGAATGCATTTGATATAAAAGTTGCACTTTCTAATACAGCTAAAGTGCTGAATAAAACAAAATACGATGTATTCGCACAAGGTGCTGGACGTGTAGACGCATACGCAGCAGCTCATCCAAGCGTACTTGCTTATGCAATTGACGAAGCAGTACTAGACGGAACTGGTGCAAAAGTTGAAAACTTAAAAGGGACGGTTACATTTGGTCCACAGCCATTAACGGAAAATCGTTCTGTCACCAAACAAGTTCTTGTAAAAGATGTGAAGGGCAGTGGAGGAGATTATCAAGTAACAGTTGATACGACAAAATCATTTGGCGATGCAAAAGTTACGGTGGATAAATCTTCATTCACATTGAACGGAGAGCAACTGTTAAATGTGCAATTGACTGCTTCGAAAGCGACAGCACCAAATGGATCTGAAATTCTAGGATTTATCCATATTAACGGTGGAGGTTCTGAAATCTCATTGCCATTCGCAGCTGATTTTAGTAACGTAGCAGCAGCCGCGGAAATTAAAGATATGAAAATTACAGAGACGGACCTTTCCTTCAATGGAGACGGTGTGAAAGATTCAGCTGTACTTTCATTCACGTTGACTGGTAATGTGACAACAAACTATATCGAGCTTTGGGATATCATGGATCCTGAAGGTGGAGAATACGGTGACGGCTATATTGGCTACTTACATGCAGGTTCTTCACTTGCAAAAGGATCTTATACACTGAATGTAGCTGGGCAATACAAACCATGGGGCACTGCACCTGCAACAACGATTCCAGATGGTCTATATACTATTGACTTTTCTGCGCAATCTTCTTCAGGTGTAATTGGTGACTATGTAGGACCGATTGTCGTGAAAACAACAAAACCAGAAATTGAAGGATCTGTGAAAGATGGAGTGGCAACAGGGCAAGTAACGGACAAATATATTGATTATAATGAAGAACTATATTGGTACGGTTTAGAATTTGATCTTAATGACAAGCTTAAAGCTTCTTATGTTGCAACAGTTAACGGAGAAACTTCTGCACCAGTACAGTTTAAATTAGCGCAAGATGGATCTTACTCATTCCCAGTAACAGCGGACACAGATTCTGTAAAAGTTGTTATTCAAGATGCTGCCGGTAATGTAGGAGAAACTTTAATTTATGAAAAAGAAGAAGCAATCGTTACGCTTTCTGTAAATCCTACAGCAGTTGATTTAGAAGTAGGTGGAACAGCTCAACTGGCTGTTACTGAAACTTCAACTCCAAAAGAAGGTGCTGCAACAAATACAGATGTAACAGATGCTGCGACATATGCAGTAGCAGATGAAAGCATTGCAACAGTCAAAAATGGATTAGTAACAGCAGTAGGAAAAGGTTCTACAATGATTACAGTTACCCACGGTACAAATGAAGTAACGGTAAACGTAACAGTGAAAGAACCAGTAGTAATTGTACCAGGAATTACATTAACAGCTAACACAACGGAGCTTGAGCTGTTAAAAGGAAAAGAAGCACAATTGAAAATTACAGAAGTAATAACAGCAGCAGATGGCAAAACAAAAACAACAGACGTAACGAAAGCGGCAACATATAAAGCTGCGGATACGAAAGTAGCTACGGTTAAAGATGGTTTAGTAACAGCTAAAGGCGCGGGAAGCACAACAATTACAGTTAAATATGGAAAAAATGAGCTTACTGTAAATGTTCTAGTAAACGAACTAGGGGTAACTCTAACTGCAAATAAAACAGAGCTTGAACTGTTAAAAGGAAAAGAAGCACAACTAAAAATTAAAGAAGTAACAACAACTCCAGATGGCAAAACCAAAACAATAGATGTAACAAAAGCAGCAACTTATAAAGTAGCTGATACGAAAGTTGTTTCTGTCAAGGAAGGGGTAGTAACAGCTAAAAATGCAGGAAGCACAACTATTACGGTTAAGTACGGTAAAAACGAGCTAACTGTAAATGTGAAAGTTACAGAATCAGTAGTGACTTTAACATCAAACAAAACGGCACTTACTTTAGAGCCAGGAAAAGAAGCACAACTGAAAATTATCCAAGAAACAACAACAGCAGATGGCAAAACGAAAAAGACAGACGTAACAAAATCGGCAACCTATAAAGCAAAAGGTAATATTGTTTCCGTAGAAAATGGTTTGGTTACAGCACTTAAAGCAGGTACTACAACGATTACCGCAAAATACGATAAAAACGAAGTAACGATAGATGTCACTGTGGTAGAACCAGTAGTTACGTTAACTGTAAATAAACCAGAAATTACACTAGAACCAGAAAAAGAAGCAAAACTAACGATTAAAGAAGTAATCACTTCTGCAGACGGAAAAACAAAACAGTCAGATGTAACAAACTTCGCCACATATACATCTAACGATGAAGAAGTGGCTACTGTAAAAAATGGTGTAGTAAGAGCTATTAGTGGTGGGGAAGCAACAATCACTGCTAAATATGGAAAAAACGAAGTAACTGTAAAAGTAACAGTTATCGCACCACAAGAAGTACTAACTGTAAACAAAACAGACATTTCGTTAGAGCCACAAAAAGAAGCGAAACTAACTGTTAAATTAGTAACAACATCAGCAGATGGAAAAACAAAAGAAAGAAATGTAACTTCAAATGCTACCTATAAAGTAGAAAATGGGCAAGTAGCTTCTGTAACAGATGGCGTAGTAAGAGCTAAAAATCCGGGAACTACTACTATTACTATTAAATATAACAATAGTGAAGCGGTTGTTAACGTAACAGTTATAGCACCAGAACTAACACTTGTTGCTGATAAAACACAACTTGACTTAGAACCAGGAAAAATAGGTAAATTGAAAATTACAGAAGTAAAAACAGCATTAGATGGAAAAACAACTCAAAAAAATGTAACAACAGCAGCTTCATATAAAACATTAGATAAGAATATAGCTACTGTATCAAACGGTGAAGTAACGGCTAAAAACGTAGGAAACACATCCATCATCATTAGCTATGGCGGAAATGAAATAACTGTAAATGTAACGGTCACAACACCAGAAGTGACACTAGTTGCAAATACTACACAAATTGATACCGAAGAAGGAAAAGAAGTACAACTAGCTATTACAGAAATCACAACAGCAATGGGCGTAACAAATGAAAAAGATGTAACAAAAAATGCGAAATATTCGGTAGATAATAAGGCAGTTACAGTTACTAAGGATGGTTTAGTTAGAGCACAAAAAACAGGCAACGCGTTAATTACTGTTAAATACGGTAAAAACGAACTGACTATTAATGTGACTGTTTCAGATCGAGCAATCATACTAGTAGTTCCAAATGCGGAAAACTTAGTACCTAGTCCAGAATCTTTCGCACCGGATTTCAAAACCCCGGAACCTGTTCCAGAGTATTACGTACCAAGTATTGAAACACTTATGCCGGGTGCAGGAGCAATTCCTGTCCCTGTGTGAGAAACAATTCTGACAATAGTTTGTGATTCCAAAGAAACAGCTGGACAATGTCCCAACTGTTTCTTTTTTTTGAGTAGTGGATGCTCTGTGTAAGGAAGTATTCAGAATAGTGTCTCACACAGGGATGTTACAACTAACATATGGAATTTTAGTCCTGCTATCAGTATAATAATAATCGTGGGTATTTTTAATCATGTAATACATAACCACACGAAA
This sequence comes from Psychrobacillus sp. NPDC096389, assembly GCF_044762855.1. Taxonomy (NCBI): domain Bacteria; kingdom Bacillati; phylum Bacillota; class Bacilli; order Caryophanales; family Bacillaceae; genus Psychrobacillus; species Psychrobacillus sp. NPDC096389. The sequence goes on from NZ_JBIWFB010000001.1 coordinate 492,435, forward strand.
ACATACAGGTCCAAGGTCTCTTACTGCGCTATTATTATGTAAGATAGATTAGAGTGGCTAATTTTTTGAATTGAAACATGATAGGAGCCAAAAGAATGAAGAAGAAATGGATAGTTGCCGCAGCTTTAATGCTAATCGTAGCTGGGTGTAGCAACGAAACAGAACAAGGAGAAACCAAGGAAGAAACAACGAAGACTGAAGTTGCCGAAACTTCAACAATAAAGGAAAAAGTTAAAAACTTAAAATCGGCTGATCTAACTAAACTAGAAGAAGCGATCCCTGCCTTAGCAAATGAAATAACCAATAAGCTTGAAACCATCAAATTGCCTGCCATACAAGAAGGTCAACAGAACAGACCTAACTCAAGCCTGAACATAGATGAAAATACTTTTAATCTATACATATCTTTAGAAGACAACAGCGCAGAATCACCGGGAATTCCATTGAATATTTACATACGAACTTTCGAAAAGAAAGACTATCAATTCTTTTTAGATGAAGGATATACCAAACTTGAGTCAAATCGAGAGTATTTAATTGCTCCTGATGGAAGTGAAAAAATTGTTTTCATTGATGGTGACTATCTTTATGAAATGGACTCCATTTCAACCATGATGAACTACGAAGGAAGTACATACGCTGTAGAACAATTATTGGACTTAGCAGATCAACTGAATACTGATTCTGCATACAAGCAATTTTTTGAAATTAATTTGGAAAACTATAAGTTACCTACTTATTTCTTACATGACGGGAAAGAGCCATATCGCTTGTTTGTAAACTATTCTGGTGAAAAGTATCCTTTTGAACTCGAAGAACAATCCCTACAGATTAGCAATAACACTATGAACTTCGAACAGTCTTCTCTTTACCCACATTATGAAGCTTACGGAGATGAAATAATTATTGATGAAAATGTTGGCTATTTAAGTTTTGGTGATGATGCAAATTTTGAAATGGTAAATGGAGAGCGATTGTACAGATTAAGTCTTGCTGTTACAGATGTAAATCAAACGACAGGGAGGCCATCGTATGCGGAAGTTCCAAATTGGCAAGAGGAACTAGCAAAGGTCATAGAAAGTTTAAATCTACCAAAGCAAGAAAGTACGACAAATGTAAAAGATACTTCTGAATATGACAAAGTGTTAGAAAGGCAAAATATAGAACGGGAAATGAGACTAGCTTTAATCAAAAAAGTCTACATCGAAACTACTCTAGTTGAATCTGTGTTCTTTGAAAGAGCCCTTCAATTCAGTTATTTAGGACCTGAAATTTCAGCAGGATATATGAAAGAGCAACTCTTTAAGAGATTTATAAGAGTTGATAAGGAATTTGAACAGATAAATCTCATGGAAATTAGTAAGACGCATATTGGATTGCTGAACGAAAAAGCGGAAGCAGCAATTGACGACTTATTTGAATTTAACATGATGAATCCAAATGAGGTCTTTTACCTACAAGAAGATATAGAAGGAGAACCTACGTATTATTGGATTTTACAAATGGAACAATCAGTCGATGGATATAAGGTGCTTAATATTTATGATACTGAAAATGAGATGTTTTTGACTGATTATTAATTTTGACCTGTCCCTGTGCAATGAAAAATTCAGAATTGTTTGTTGCACAGGGACCCTAAAAAAGGAGATATAAAATGAAGAAACTGTTCTTAGCAATTATTTTAGTATTTTCTCTCGTTGCGCCTACATTTGCGCACGCTGAATCTTCATCATTAGTAGTAATGGTGAATAATAAAGAAGTGGAGCGATTTAGTTCATTTACTAGTAATGGGACGACTTTTGTCCCTCTAAATGAAATTGCTGAATTGATGGGGGAAGAAGTAACTTCAATTTCATATCAAAAGAAAGTGATCATTCAAGGAAAGTCAGGATTTATAGTTAGCGTAAAAGATAATCAAACAACGGCAGTAGTGAACGGGAAACTCTATCCTTTGAAAACAAAAACAGTGGATGGTAAGCAGGTTGATGCCAAGGTAAAGTCTATTTATAAAGATGATCAAGTTTATGTTCCCATTGAATTTATTGCGTCTGGAAGAGGTTTGACGTATCCTGTAGAAACTGTAAATGAAGCTACTAAAACAACAATCCATATCGGAGAAATCCCAGCAGCAGTAAAGAATGCCATTAATAATAAACCGATAATTTTAAAAGTAAACAACAAGCAAGTATCAAACAAATTTAGTCCATTTGTTCAAAATGGCACAACATATGTCCCCTTAAATGAAATTGCAAAACAGATGGGAGGAAATCCTGAAACGTTTAAAAAGGAAGTACAAGTGGAATTAAATGGATTAGTTTTTGCCACTGTAACAGCTGATAAACCTACTGCCTCCATATATAATTCACAACTGGCGAGTAGAGATAGGACTCGAATTGTTCCATTAAAAACAAAAATAGTAAATGGAAATACTATTGATGTAAATGCAAAGGCCATTTATAAAAATAATCAACTATTTGTACCAATAGAATTCATCTCATCTTCTGATGGTTTGAATTATTATGTAGAAACCGTAAAAGGTAGTACCAAAACAACGATATACGTTGGCGAGTTACCTACAGTACTTGCTGAAACAATCGAGCAAACAGGCTATGCAACGAAATGGTCGATTGTTGTTCCATCACCTGGTGATTTTACAAATGTCACCTCAATAGTATTGAACCAACAAGTGTTCATTGATCAAGCGCAAGGAGAATGGTATAAAATTCGGATTGGTAAACAAAGCGGATTCGTAAAGAAAGACACGGTTAAAATAGGAAAATCTCCAGCTACAGGAAAAATGTATCCAGATGGATGGTTCGCTCCTACTTTGAAGTCAAAATGGAGTAAAGATCCTCGAGTAAACTATAAAACACTTGAAAAGGAATTAGGTTTTACAAAAGGTGGTACTACTTATCACATTTTTGGTGGTTATGGTATGCAAGTTGTTTATGATGGTTCGGCTTCTACTGAGGTTGGTATATCATTTTATCAATGGGAAAACAGTACGCTTAACCAATCTTATCGTATACCAATCGTAGCCAAAGAATTGTTTAAATTGTATTTTGGTAAAGATGCAGACCGCGTTTGGAATTATTTTAATAAAAATGATATCCCCGAAAATTTTACCGCTAATGGAAGAACGGTAAAAGCTCAATACGTGGAAGCGACGGGTTCTATTTATTTACAGGTTGGACACAAGAAATAAAAAAATCGTCCCCAAAAATCGTCCCTGAAAAATCGTCCCTGTGTGATAAACAATTCTGATAATTGTTTATAATTCTTAAGACACAGCTGAGGATATGTCCCCAGCTGTGTCTTTGTGTATCGCTATTCGAGAGTTTTCTCCCAATGTAATAGCTTTTCTATATAATGAGTTGTCAGAATAGTTTCATACACAGGGACAAAGAAGGTTTCCATCGCTAAATAAATTATGCTCCTCTAACGCTCACCTAAAAGACAGGTGGGCGTTATTTGTCGTTATAAGTAACAAGACGTAATAAATACTAATCAATTAGAGACGCATTAAGGTCATGTCATTAATACAAATCGTAAGTTAATATAATAATAGAGTATTCAGAATAATTAACTAGAGGGGGATTTGAAATGACGGACGGTACAAATGGTAAAAAGAAAAGTATTTTTAGTTATCTTGGTCCTGCATTAATTACTTCTGCATTAGTGCTAGGACCTGGGAGTGTTACTCTTTCTTCTAAAATAGGGGCAATTTATGGTTCTCAGTTAGTTTGGACGCTTGTTTTGGCAATCATTTTGATGATGGTTTATACAGAAATGAGTACGAGAATCGGTATAGCAGCGAAGGAAAGTTTTATAGGGGTCATTAAAGAAAAGTGGGGATTTTTTGCGGGGATATTGATAGGGATTGGTGCATTTTTAGTTACTGCATCTTTTCAGGCAGGTAACGCAATTGGGATTGGGATAGCAATATCTACTGTTACTAATATGAATGCGACTATTTGGATTGTTATCTTTACCTTGCTATCCATTGCATTATTGTTTGCCAAACAATTTTATACGATTTTAGAAAAAACGATGCTTATTTTAGTAGTTATTATGTTAGTTGCTTTTCTTATTACGGTCATACTGGTTCAGCCTTCGTTTGTGGATATATTTAAAGGTTTTATTCCGACTATACCTAAAGGTAGTATTGGTCTTATTATAGCGCTGTTTGCAACTAGTTTTTCTATTGTTGGTGCAGTTTATCAATCATATTTAGTGAAAGAAAAAGGATGGACGGTTATCGATGCCGATAATGGGCGAAAAGAGTCGTTTCTCGGAATTTTTCTTCTTGGTTTTATTTCATTTTTAATTATGATTACTGCGGCAACTATTTTAAAACCTCAAGGATTGGTTGTAAATGATGCTAGTGAAATGGGATTAGCATTGGAACCGCTTTTTGGAAGCTGGTCTACTTTTGTATTTATGCTTGGTTTGTTTGGTGCATCTTTCTCATCTTTAATGGGAAATGCCACTATTGGTGGATCTTTATTAGCAGACGGGCTCGGATTGGGAAATAACTTATCGAATATGAAAGTAAAAATTTTTATTATACTTGTCATGCTTTTTGGATCAGTGATTGGGATTGTGTTTGGGTCTGCGCCATTAAACTTAATCGTTTTCGCACAAGCGGTGACTATTTTTGTAGTGCCTTTCATTGCAATAGCTATTTTAGTTGTAGCAAATGATGAAAGAGTAATGGGAGAACTCAAGAATAAGTTGTTGAGTAATATTTTAGGGGTAATTGGATTGTTAGTTTTAATCTATTTGGCATTTAACAATATTAAGAATATCTTTTTTTCTTAAAGGATTTGAGGAGGACTTATGATGAAAACAGTGGAAGAATTAGAGAACTTAATGACAGAACCATCTGCAGCATTGATTGATGATATGTTAAAAATAGAAGGTAATATTATGATTTTAGGAATTGGTGGAAAGATGGGGCCAACACTTGCGGTTAAAGCCAAAAAAGCAATTGATAAGGCGGGGATAGATAAAAAAGTAATTGGCGTTTCACGTTTCTCCGATGGATCATTGAAAGAGGAGTTAGAGAGTTTAGGAATTGAAACGATTGCTGCGGATTTATTGGATGAAGAAGAGTTAAAGAAACTACCCGTAGAGAAAAATATAATTTATATGGCAGGTAATAAGTTTGGAACAACTGGTAATGAACACTTTACTTGGACTATGAATACGTATCTGCCGGGGAGAGTTGCAGAGCATTTTAAAGGTTCTAACATCGTCGTTTTTTCGACTGGGAATGTGTATCCACTAGTACCGGTTGCTTATGGTGGTTGCGATGAACTTCACCCCGTCGCACCAGTGGGGGAATATGGTCAATCATCATTAGGAAGGGAAAGAGTGTTTACTTATTTTTCTCAAAAAGATCATACTCCGCTAACAATATTCAGACTGAATTATGCGATTGATATGAGATATGGTGTTTTGCTCGAAATAGCAAAATCTGTTTATAATGAGACTCCTTTAGACTTATCGATGGGTCATGTAAATGTTATTTGGCAAGGAGATGCCAATGAATATGCAATACGTTCGCTTTTGGTAGCAAGTTCTCCTGCTACAATTTTGAATGTAACTGGTCCAGAAACATTATCCGTCAGATGGCTTGCCAATGAGTTTGGACGCTTGTTTGGAAAAGAACCGATTTTCACAGGGAAAGAAGAGGAAAATGCACTATTAAACAATTCTAGTAAAGCACATAAATTATTTGGATATCCAAGCGTTTCAATAAGAGAAATGATTGAATGGACAGCAGACTGGGTAGCGAATGATGGTGAAACGATAAATAAACCGACACATTTTCAAGAACGAAAGGGGGAATTTTAAATGACACTCTCCCATGAGTTAAAGGCACTTTTACATGAAGGGGCATTTATTCCGGCACATCCCCTTGCATTGACACATGACAAGCAATTGGATGAACTAGCACAAAGAAGATTGACTAGGTACTATTTAGAAGCAGGTGTTGGTGGAATTGCCGTAGGTGTCCATACAACCCAATTTGAAATTCGGGACCCCGCATTTAATTTGTACGAGACTGTTCTGCGACTGGCAATGGAGGAAGTGAAGCAAGCAAAAATAGAGCGACCGTTTTTAAAAATAGCAGGGGTATGTGGGGAGAAAGACCAAGCGATTGCTGAAGTGAAGTTAGCAAAAGAGATTGGTTACGATATGGTATTATTAAGTAACGGTGGATTGAATGATTATTCTGAAAGTGAACTACTCGAGCGTACAGTAGAAGTTGCAAAAGAATTACCTGTCTTTGGTTTTTACCTTCAACCCGCTGTTGGTGGGAGAGTTTTTAGTTATAATTTTTGGGAACAGTTCGCTAGTATCCCAAATGTAATGGCTATCAAAGTTGCCCCTTTTAATCGCTATCTCACATTAGATGTCATTCGGGCTGTCTGTGCTTCTCCAAGAACAGAAGAGATTGCTATCTATACGGGGAATGACGATAATATTATTGCAGATTTATTGACGTCTTATAATATTGAAATAGACGGAAAAAAAGTATCGAAACAAATTGTTGGTGGTTTACTTGGACATTGGTCTGTATGGACACACACAGCAGTAAAGTTATTTGAACAACTAAAGTTAGACCGTCGTCATGACCAAGTGGATAAGAAATGGTTTTCTGTTGCACAGGATGTGACAGATTGTAACTCAGCATTTTTTGATTCGAAAAATGATTTTAAAGGAAGCATTGCGGGAATTAATGAAGTGCTAGCTAGACAAGGGCTCCTAAAAGGCAACTGGTGTTTAATGGATCATGAAGTACTAAGTAAAAATCAGTCGGAAGAAATTGACCGAGTGTACGCAACTTATCCGGAGTTGCATGATGATGAATTTGTAAAGTCTTTTCTAATGAAGGAAAGCGTACGGTAAGAAAGAGGAAAAGACACATTCATTAGGGTGTGTCTTTTCCTATTGGAGGTGAAAATTCATGGAAACAAATATAAAGGTCGGAGTGATTGGTCCACTTTGGATTCGTGAGACACTCATACGATGTTTTGATCTTTTTCCAACAATCCTACCTATTTTCCGATTATCAGATGAAATTGAAGAAGCAAAAGATTTTACAGTGGAGCTAAGAGAATCCGTGGATTGCTTATTTTACTCTGGTAGAATACCTTACTTAGTCGCAAAAGAAGAAGTACCGATCGATGTACCTGCCTTTTATATTCCTTTAAAAGGATCAGGACTTTATCAGGCTCTTTATAAACTAAAAGGAAAAAATAATCTCGCCCATATAAGTTTTGATGGAATTCCAAATGAATATATTGAAATCGTTAAAAATAACTTGGAAGAAACATTTACTTATACTAATTTTAAAGACATTGTTTCTGTGGATAATGTGAATGGCATAGTAGATTACCATCTTAACAATATTGCAAAAGATACATCGACAGTTGTTATTACAAGCTTAAAATTAGTAAGTGAGTCGCTTACAAATAAAAATATAACAAATGAATGGTTAAAGCCATCTGAAGAAGATACTATTGTTGTGATTGAAAGAATGCTTTTAGCAACAAATCAGCGAAAGCAAAAGGAAATGCAAATAATACTAGGAAGAATTTTTATAGAAAATTCAGCAGTTAAGATGAATGAATTTATGACAGAGCATCAAGTCCAAAAAAGAAATCATGATATTTATCGAATGTTACTTCATTTTGCGGAGCAGATGAATGGTTATTTAACCGCTCTAAGCAGTGATGAATATTTATTCGTAACAAACCGTGGGGTATTTGAACGGATAACAGAGGGATATAAATCTCTTCCTATTTTAAATGAAGTAAAGAAAAAGTTAGGAGTCCAGCTGTCAATTGGAATTGGATTTGGTTTTACTGCACTAGAAGCTGGTTCCCATGCAAGGGTAGCTTTAACACAAGCAAGGGATAGTGGAGGTTCTTGTTGTTTTATCGTAAGAGAGGATCGAAGCGTATTTGGACCGATCGATATAATCGCCCCCATGAAATATCCTTTGGCCGTGACCGATCAACTATTAATTCATCAAGCGGAACTAACAGGAATGAGCGCAGCGAATATAGAAAAGACGATAGCTCTAATCAAACGAAAAAAGAAAAATGAATTCACCGCCCATGAATTATCTTCTGTTTTGGGAATCACACCACGAAGCGCACATCGTATCGTTCAATCATGGTTAGATGCTAGCTTAATAGAAATAATAGGAACAGAAAAAGTATCCAAAAGAGGACGACCACGACAAGTTTTTTCTCTATTAAATGACAAGGGGATGTACTTATGAATATCGGCTTAATAGGTTTGGATACATCTCACAGTGAGATTTTCACAAGATTGTTAAATGATCACCACGATCTACATTATATTACAGGTGCGAAAATAACTCATTCAATCCCCACGTATTCAAAAGATTTACCAATTAGCAGCAACCGATTTTCCAATTATTTTGAAATCGTAACAAATAAATATGAGGTCACACCAGTTGAGAACTTGGAACAATTTATGAATGCTGTTGATGCAGTTATTATTGGAACCGTAGACGGTAGAAATCATTTAGATTGGTTTAAGAAAATTGTCGCCTATAGAAAACCCATTTTTATAGATAAACCAATTGTGATGAGTAGCGTTGAGATGGGAGAATTGATCGAACTAACTAATAAACATAATACGCCTGTAATGAGCTCTTCGTCTTTAAGATTTTCAGAATCTGTCATGAAAGTCGCGAAGGAACCTAATATTCGTAGTGGTTATTTTTTCGGGCCCACTCCTTTACAAGTACAAATGCCAGGTTATTTTTGGTACGGTATTCACTTGCTCGAAATGGTAGTTACTATTTTCGGTTCCGAAGTTGAACAGATGAAACTGGAAGTACAACCAGATTGTGAATACCTTCATCTCCGCTTTACAAATGGCAAACATGTCCTCATTCAAGGAGAAGACGACTGGCATAACCGCTTTGGAGCAGTCCTTCATTTGCCTGATCAAGTACATCTATTAAAACTATGGGAAGAACAAAAACCTTATTATGCAGGACTAATCGAACATGTTGTCCAGTTTTTTAAGACGGGTATCTCACCGGTGCCGCTAAAAGAAACTGCGCAGATTATAGGACTTATTGAAAAGATTAACCGATTGAAAGGTATTAGTTGAGTTTTAAAGCGGTATAGAGCAGGGACCTATCCAATATGGCACTGTACAAGCATAGATGATATAATGGACGTACAGTTTTTATATTGAAGGGAATGTACGTATGTTTAAACCAACAAGAAGGGCCAATCAGCCAAAGTTAAACAATAGATTAAAAACAGTTTTAGAATTTAGTGAACACTGGGATATGGATCAACAAGAGCGTTACGTTTACCAATATTATCACAATAAATTAAAAGGTTTAGACCCAGACCAAATCAATATCCATGGTGTGAATTTGCATAAAACCGGTGACGGCTTTATCATGACGGCAATTATCCGCCATTCACTACAAAAGAAGTTAAACCTACAAGATATAAGATTAGTTGTGCGTGATAAAGAAGGAAGAGACTTGGCGCGTAAAGATTTTAGTATGGAATTATTTGGCGTGTTGAACTCTTTAAGAGCTCGTCCATGGTTATTCGAATTTGATAGCGGTTCTTTATTAGTTCCAGAAGAGGAAATTAAAGACCAAATGGAATTCGAAGTAGTTTTTGAGATGCAAGAACCTGTAAGATCAGAATTCTATTTACAACTCGATGCAAACTGGTCAGAACAATTATCAGATGAGCAAAAAGAAGATTTACAAAAAACGCTTGATTCTTTAGAGCCTATCCAAATGGAAACTATTTCTGTCTCTGCATTTAACTTAGCAGAGCAAGAAGATGGCGTACATGTAAATGTGCTAATCCGTAATACGTTCACGACTGTAGTAACACTTGAAAACTTACCACTTCAATTGTTCGATGCAAAAGGTGATTTAGTTGCACAACTAGGATTCCCACTAGCACAATTTGAACTAAATCCAAATTACGGTCGTCCAGTAAGCTTGTTCTTCCCTAAAGATGTATTCAAGAAAGAAAATCCAGACTGGTCTGATTGGAAAATTGAAGTAACTCCACAATAATAGTTGAAATCCTGCAGAGAATAATTTCTGCAGGATTTTTTGCTTGCTTGATGAAGTTATAAAATAGATTCTAAAATACTTACTATTTATATAACTTCATATTCATATATTTGTGCTCTTAGGACATCGAATATATAAAGAACCCATTGCATTTTGACCTACGTTTTGATGATTAATGCTTTTTTAGGCTCAATTATTTCATTAGTGGCTTTTGTTACCCATTTGGTAAGGGACTCCTTCGGAAAACTCCGACTCTCTTTTGCAAGATGGTGTTTTGCAGAAAAATAGGGCAATCGAGCTCGCGCAAAACCTATTGGACTTGCTCAATACAATCGGGGATCTAGCTGGTTAAACAAAATAAGTGATACATCATGAAAAGAGGCAATTAAATGGAAACGGAGGACCTGTTATACCCTGAATATATCCAATGAACAAATCAACAATGGCTAGAAGAAATATTAACTTACCCCAGGGGCTAAATAAAGCTGAAAAAGAAACTGAAATGCAATACAGTGGGTCTTTATTCTTTGGTAGAAGTCCGAAGTAGAGCTTCAGAAAAAACTAGATGTTTTGATAAAAATGATATCTAAAGTGTTCCTGATACACCTGAAAAATAATTTAGAGTAGTGTATTAAAGTCCGTCTTAAAAAGGAATCTTAATGATTAAAGGCCTCCTCAAACTATGAGAAGGCCTTCACATCATATTTTAAACTGTTGAATAATCTCTTGTAGGTTCACAGCCTGTTTGCTTAAATCGCTAGCGACTGAATTGATTTCCTCCATTGTCGCCAGCTGTTCTTGGACGGCAGCAGAGTTTTGTTCAGCTTGACTAGAAGCTGTATCTGATTGAGCAGCGATTTCTTGCACCGAAGCAACGACTTGCTCGGCACTTGCTGAAATTTCTTCCGTAGCAGCAGATATTTCTTCAATTTGACCGTTCATCGTTTGGACTGCGCTCACGATTGTCGAGAAGGCAGTGCCCGCGTCCTCAATGACCTGAACGCCCTGATCCACATTTTTCAGACTCTCCGAAACCGCTTGTTCAACGTTTCTAGTGTCATTTTGGATATTCATTGTCAGGTTGACGATTTGTGTAGCTGAAAATTTGGATTGCTCGGCAAGTTTTCGTACTTCATCTGCTACAACTGCAAAGCCTTTTCCATGCTCACCAGCTCGAGCTGCCTCGATAGCCGCATTTAAAGCAAGCAAATTCGTTTGTTCTGTAATATCAGTAATGACTCTTGTGATATTTTCTATTTCAATTGTTTGCTTACTCAATTGCTTGATTAACTCATTTGTTTGATAAGATGAATCGTAAATAAGACCCATTTGTTCCTTAGCTGACTTTACAGATTGTTGACTATCCCCTGCAAGCTTTTCTGTTTCTACTGCATTTACTAGGAGTCCTTGTGCAGATTCTGCTATACGTTGGACACCAGACGCCGTTTCTTCCATCGCCATTGAACTTTCTTTTGAGGAAGTTGCCGTGGTTTGAGCACCACTCCACATCGATTCCATATTGCTGCTTACTTCTTTAGAAGCTATTGTCACTTCTTCCGTGCTTGCAGATAACTCCTCCGCAGATGATGTAACATGAAGTGCATTATCATTTATACTGCCGATTAAATTGCGTAAATTTTGCTTCATTGTATTGAAAGAGTTTGCCAAATCTCTTAGCTCATCCTTAGACTTAATAACGATATCTTCTTGCGAAAGATCCCCCTCCGAAATGATGGATGTTGCTTTTGCAAGTCTTCTCACAGGGCGGGAAATAGTCCAGTTAATGACTGTTGCAATAATGAGTCCCAGTATTACATCTATAATAGTGCCTAAAATTAGTGTCCGCTTAGACATTAACGTCGCCTCTTCAGATACTTTCCGTTCCTGTGCAATATGCTCATCTTGATAAGCGACCATTCCTCCAGCCGCTTCGTTAATGACCCTATTAGCATCATTCACAACCGTATTGATCAATACAATTGCTTGCTCTTCCTGTCCCTTTTTTACGTGGTCAATAACTTTTGATACCTCCTTGTCAAATAAAGGAATAGTATCTTGTATTTCTTTAATAAAGCCTTTCATCTCTTTAGAAGAAACCATTGTAGATAATTCCTCGACGCGGTCTTTTAACAACTGCTGTCTTGTTTCTAAATTGGAAAGTGAAACTTCGTCGTTGCTTAAGACATAGGCTCTTGCAAATAATCCTTGTGATGCTACTTGTAGCTGAATGTCGCTAGCCAATTGCGACTGTTTAATACGATAATCGATCATATGTTGATATTCTTTACTGACTTTGTCGACCTGTATGATACTAGTGACAGCAAAAGACAGTAGAATAAGCAAAATGATTATGAATCCTCCATAAATTTTCTTTCCAATTGTCATATAACTTACTCTCCTCGTGATGTAGGTAAAGACAGAAGCTATTCTTCTTATACCGAATTTACCTTGCTATAAAATCTCTCTATATAACTTCTATCGGTTCTTACGTTTTACATTAAATAGGATATATAAATAAAGTTATTTCTCATATTTATTGGTCGAAAAATTTAAATTTTTCCAATAAGTGATTTATGCAACTAATAGTAGCAGGATTCCAAAACTAAAATTGGCTATTGGGAGTAAATATTTTGATAAGAAATACCACATTGAGAGGAAAGCACCAGAATGCTATACTTATTTAGTTAGTCTTAAAATTCAGAACAAAAAGGGGATGATTTTGGAAAATGGGTAAATTTAAAAAAAGCATATCAGTACTTGTGGTTGCGGTATTGATACTTGCAGCAGGGATTTTCGTTAAGCAAGCACCTGTAAATGCGCAGGAGGAAGAAAAGGAGATTAATATTACGCTCCTTGCTACATCAGATATTCATGGGCGTTTCATGCCATGGGATTATGCGATAGATGGTCCAAATTTAACGGGAAGCTTAACTCAATTACATACAATAATCCAAGGTATTCGTAAAGACAATCCGAATACTATCTTATTGGATAATGGGGATTTGATACAAGATAACTCCGCGGAACTATTCAATGATCAACCAGAGTCACCAATGACCGTTGCTATTAATGAAATGGGGTACGAAGCTTGGACATATGGAAATCATGAGTTCAATTTCGGCTTAGACGTATTGGACAAAGTTTCTAGTCAATTCAAAGGACCTAAACTAGCAGGAAATGTATATAAAGAAAATGGTGAACGCTATTTACCAGCATATACAATTATTGAACGGGAAGGCGTTAAAATCGGGATAATTGGTATGGTAACACCAATGATTACAGAGTATGAGAAGGGGACAAATCATCTAGAGGGATTAGTTGTAAAAAATCCAGTAGATGAAACTAAAAAAGCAGTGAAAGAATTAGAAGGTAAAGTAGATGTAATGATTGGCCTGATGCATATGGGGTTGGAAAATGAGAACGGCAATCCAGGAACGGGCGTAAAGGAAATGGCTAATGCTATTCCAGAACTAGCTGCAATATTTGCAGGTCACAATCATGTACTTATAAATAAAGAAGATGTTAACGGAATCCTTATCACAGAACCTAACAAATACGGAACACATATTTCACGAATCGATTTAACATTTGCTCGCCAAGAAGAGCAGCTGACATTAACAAATAAAGATGCTTCGACTATTCCTGTAAAAAACGAAGATGGAACATTTGTTGAATCTGATAAAGAGCTTGAAAAGATATTGAAGCCATATCATGAGTTTGCTCGCGCAGACGCTAATATTGAAGTAGCACAGCTTAAAGGAACAAATCTTGTTCCTAAAAATGAAATCAATGGAATACCTGCTGTACAAATTCAAGAAACACCTTTGTCCGACTTCTTTCATGAGGTGATGCTACACTATAGTAAGGCAGATGTAGTCGCGCATCAGATTGATAACGACAAAGCATTATTAGATATTGGTGCTATTAAGAAAAAGGATATTGCATATAATTATCAATTTGCCGGTGGGGAAGTATCGGTATATGAAGTAACGGGAAAAGATTTAAAAGACTATATGGAATGGGCTGTAGGTTACTTTAACAGTACACGCGATGGAGATGTAACAGTTAGTTTTGATAAAAATCGACGAGCATCTAAATATAGCACGAATGACTTTTTTGGAAATGTTAAATATGAAATCGATCTAAATGAGCAACCAGGAAATAGAATAAAAAATCTTCGTAAATTAGATGGAAAACCTATTGAGTTGGAAGATAACCTGAAACTTGGCATGAATGCGTATAGAATGGACTTTCTTCTGTCAAAAGGGCAGGCACTTGAAGGACGTAAATTTAACCTGGTTTGGTCATCAAAAGATGAAAGTGCATATGGAGAAACTGGAGGAACTATCCGTAATCTAGCAATTAGATACTTGAAAGATGAGATGAACGGTAATTATGAACCTGTAATCCAACATAACTGGAAAATAATAGGTGTCGATACAAATTCACCTGATCGTGCTGCTGTTGTTGAACTTATCAATAAAGGCATCTTAGCAATTCCTACAACAGAAGATGGCAAATTTACAAACATCGCCTCCATCAATGTAAATGATGCAATAACAAAAAAAGAAATAGAAGAGTTAACACAGAAAGCAAAAGTAGATTCAACCAAATTTTCTCCAGTGAAAACAACAGGAGACTTTTATCAACAGCTTGTTAAAGTATTGAATACTACGGTAGAAGAGAAAGAAAAAGGAATGGAGAAACCGGCGGAAGAGCCAACACCTCCAAGTAAAGCTCCAACAGAAAAATCAAAACCAGATAATACTAAACCGGTATTATCTAAAGATGAAGGAATTGTTACTTCTTATTTTTTAAAAGTTCGTCCAAAGCCATCCAACAATAGCAAACCAATTGGAGCAATCTCTAAAAATACCCAAATCACAATCCTAGGTGAAGAAAAAGGCTGGTATAAAATTTCTTATAAAGATAAAACTGGCTATGTTTATAGCCGATATATTAAAGTAGAAAAATAGAATAGCTTATCAATAGAGAAAGTAACCAAGAAAAGTTCTGGTTACTTTCTTTTTGTTTTGGAGGCAAAATTTCTCACAAGTCCATTTACATCTTCAAAAAAACTTCATAAAACTTTTCGAAATATAAATTATTTAAGAAAATCATACATTATCTATTGCACTATAGTATTATTGTATTTAGCGCATTATGATTTCTTATACCTATTTAATTTGTCGTATATTAGAGAAAAGGTAATGAATTTATAAGGGATACCAAAAGATTACTATATTGCTTTAAATTCTTTAGGTGATGGGAGAAAAATTATTTGA
Source organism: Psychrobacillus sp. NPDC096389 (assembly GCF_044762855.1). Taxonomy (NCBI): domain Bacteria; kingdom Bacillati; phylum Bacillota; class Bacilli; order Caryophanales; family Bacillaceae; genus Psychrobacillus; species Psychrobacillus sp. NPDC096389. Next base: position 507,828 of record NZ_JBIWFB010000001.1, read on the forward strand.
GTTTTTAATTTAAATAAGTTCTTTGGCTGAGAAAGAAACGATAATACATAATGCAAAAGAAATAAAAAAGGACGGTATTTTACAATGAAAAAAATAAAAGGTATGGCATCAATCAAAGCGAAGCTTATTAGTATTTCTATACTATTGCTCACGATTCCTTTGATTGTTTTAGGTGTTTTTAGTTATCAAAAGAGTGCCAGTAGTTTAAATAATACAGGGGAACAAATTTTAAAGAATAGTGTAGAACAGACTATAGAAATGATACACGTCTTAAATGAAAGCGTGGAAAATGGTGATATTACTTTAGTAGAGGCTCAAGAAAAAGTAAAGATTACAATGTTAGGTAACCTCAATTCGGATGGAACACGACCAATCAATCCTAATTTAGATTTAGGGAAGAATGGTTATATGTTTGTTTTAGATAGTGAAGGATTAGAACTTGCACACCCAACAGCGGAAGGTAAAAACCTATGGGAATCAGAGGATTCAAATGGTGTAAAATTTGTTCAAGAAATTATTAAAACTGGAAATGATGGCGGTGGTTTTATTTATTATGAATGGCCACATCCAACAAACGAAAATTTAATTGAAACGAAAGTGTCCTACTCTGAAACTGACCCATATTGGGGGTGGGTAATAAATTCAAGCACTTACTTAATGGATTTTAATTCGTCTGCTACGGAAATACTTAAAATTATCTTTGTTGTCATTGCTATTACCTTAGGTGTAGGTATATTAATTATTTGGTGGTTCGCAAACAGCATTGCCAATCCTATTAAAAAGGTTGTAACCCATATGAATCACCTTGCTGATGGAGATTTAACGCAAAGAGAGCTCCAAGTCAGCTCCAAAGATGAAACAGGTCAACTTGCTTCAGCAATGAACCAGTTGCAAGGTAATCTAGTAGAGGCTATGTCACGCATTTCTCAAAGTACCGAAACCCTATCAAGTCATAGTGAAGAACTCACTCAATCTGCGAATGAAGTAAAAGTCGGGACAGAACAAATTGCTACAACAATGCAAGAATTAGCTTTGGGGGCAGAATCACAAGCTAATAGTGCAAGTGATTTGTCTGCCATTATGGATACATTTGTATCGAGTGTTGTAGAAGCCAATGAAAATGGAGAAACTATTCATAAATCCTCTCATAAAGTATTGAAAATGACGAATGAAGGAAAGCAATTAATGGATTCTTCAAATGAACAAATGGGAAAAGTGGACCAAATTATAAAAGAATCAGTTATCAGAATCCAAGGATTTGAAGCACGAACAAATGAAATTGTAAGTTTAGTTTCTGTCATTAAAGACATTGCTGGTCAAACCAATTTGTTAGCCTTAAATGCATCGATTGAAGCAGCGAGAGCAGGTGAACATGGAAAAGGATTTGCGGTTGTAGCAGATGAAGTGAGGAAACTGGCTGAACAAGTGAATAATTCGGTTAAAGACATTACAATAATTGTAGAAAATACACAAAATGATTTCGGACAAGTAAAAGAGTTTTTAGATAACGGATATAAAGAAGTAGAAAAAGGGAAAGAGCAGATTCATCTAACAGGAGAAACCATTAACAACATTATGCTTTCGGTTACAGGGATGGTGGAAAGTATACAAACTATTTCCAACAATTTAGAACAGATTTCAGCGAATAGTCAAGAGATGAATGGTCAAGTGGAAGAAATTGCTTCCATTTCGGTAGAAGCTGCAGCTGGGGTGGAAGAAACCGCAGCAACCGCAGAAGAATCAAATAGTTCTATTGAAGAAGTAGCTGGTAGTGCAGAACAACTTGCAAAATTAGCGGAAGAACTGAATGTTATCGTTAGACACTTTAAACTTTAATAGATTGACAATATATACGAGGTCGTTGATTAAAAATTCAACAATCTCGTTTTTTTGGGATAGAATGCACTGATTAATAGGGATTGGAAAAGATAATCATTATCTTTAATGATTTAAATTAAGGAATTTTATATGAATTAGATAAACTTCGTATAACCAATTCGATGAATGTATTAATTCAAAAATGTTTTGTTTGTGAAGGCTTTTCCTTCTACTATCATTCATTAAGGATTCCTACAAACAATTCAAATCAGAGACAGAAGAGTTTATGATGAATCTTTCTATTTTTTGAAAGGCTCATTTTTCTCAAGTCGGTTGGTGTACGAATTGCATTAGACGATGTAGCAATTAGAATAAATATTGAAGTAAATGGAGTCTTCATTATTAGCATAATAAGTCACAGCATTATTACTTTTTGTTTTTTTGTATAGCTAGTTAGAATCGGATTGGGTAGTTTTATAGGATGACCTATTGTAAGCATTGAGAGTGAACCTATCTTTATTAATCTATGAAAATTGGGTAAATAATTCTTAACAAGACACTACATATACTGTGAAGGCGACAAAATCGAATTTCGAATACGACAATATCCTCCCAAACAAGACAAAACTACTCAGAACGTGACAACCCTTAAACACCGTATACATGTTATCCTATATAGTATTAGTGTTCTCCCTGTGTTAGACACAATTCTGAATAGTTTCTTACACAGGGAATGAAACAAAAGAAAAGGCGTGATAAAAATGACAGTAGGACGTAATGATCTATGTCCATGCGGAAGCGGGAAAAAATATAAAAAATGTCATGGTGGTGCAGCAAAAGTAGTCTCCATCCAAAAAGTAGTAGATGAAGAACTAAATCAAATCATCCGAAACTTTTATATAGAGTATCCAGAACAAAAAGATAGGTATCAGTTAAACATACTACTTAATAAATGGACCTCTAAACTAAAAGGTTTTTGGCCTATAAATCATATTGAAAAATTAGCGGTGGATTACTTTTTATTATTAAAACAGAAGGACATTTGGCAGAAGTATATAGAAAGACAATTGCAAAAAGCCGTAAGACCTTCTGTAAAAGAGGTCCTTGAGAAGTGGATGGGTCCGATGATGATTATAGGAGAAGTGACGAAAAGAGAAACGGAAACTGTCACGTTGAAGGAAATTATAGATGGCAAGGTTTATATATTGGATACATTAGGTGACACGTTCGGGGAAAAAGGAGATTATGTCATTGGTATGGTGTTACCGGATGCACGTAAAGGTGCGAATGCCCTTATGGTTGTTACTGGTATTTCATTTATGCCAAATTGGGTTTCGGATGCGGTGCAGAATGTGAAGAAGCTTGCCAAAAAGAACGGCTTAGATACACAAGCATTCTATTTGGAAAATATGCTAGGGTGTTTGGAATTAATAAGTAAAAGTAAAAAAAGCGACGTCAAAATGACTGAAAAACAAATAGAAATGCAAGGAATATTGGAAGATATGCTTATCAATAAAGGGGTAAAAAATGACGAACTGCTAAGTATATTTGGTGGTTATTTACAGGCCTCTTCTCCAAATCCTCGTAAAGCTGAAGCAGTAGCTGCAGGAGCATTTCGTTTTGGAAAGGAACATCTATCTTCACAACAATTCCCTTGGACAAATAAAGATATAGCCGAAATGTTTGGCGTTTCGACTTCGACCGTTCAAAAATACTTTGAAGAAATAGAAGAATTTTTCTTTTCTATGAGAGATAAATTAACGAACGAGTCGAATAAAAAGAATATTGCTTTGAAAATGGGAACGTAACCTAGACTTTCCTAATATAAAACTGAGAAATAATGATTCATATGGCAAGCGTTGAAACGAGACAAGAAACCGATATAAATGATTATCTAAGTAAAATTGTGAATAAACCATACAAACCAAAAAATTCACAAGAAGTTGCCCAATTGCAAATATATGAAGGCTACTTCGTCAAAATAAAAACTTCGAACTCAATATTGGGAAAATGGACAACAGTTAAACCCAAACAATGCAGACCTCCTTTTGTATTACAGGTGCGTACACAACCTAAGAACAATTCTGTTAACTACACAAGAATAATCTGAAAGTAACTAGGTTATTCTTGTTTCTTTTTGTTATTAATTGTAACTCCCATCTACTCATCACATATAATTTTAGTAAACTTTGTTGAAAACTATTAAAATTCTACGTTGAATAGTTTCCAAATCAATAGTAAGATTAAATTGTGGAAATATAATGGAAATTACTCGGTGATTTACCTAACAAAAGGGGGAGCAATATGAGTAAACGTTTTATTAAACAAACTACAGCGGCAGTATTGTTAACGACTTCTGTTTTGTCGTTTTCTTCGGTGGCATTAGGGGCAACTTCGGTTGATCAATCAGTGAACAATGTAAAAGCGGAACTGAACAAGGTGACTACGCATTATGTATATCCATCACTAGATGGGAAACTTGCACCAAGTAGCTCACTATACCCAGTGTTAAACAACGCAAAGAAAAACTATCAACTTACAAGAAGTGCCGTAGTTTCGTCTGACCTGTCTTCTGCACAAAAAACTTCGAAGTTAAAAGAAATCGACTCACTTTACAAGGAAAAAGTTTCAGGTGGATTAGTATCCTATATCGATGCATATAACTATGCAACAGAATATTTAGTGCCAATCATGAATGAAATTGAAGTAGCCGAAGCAAAAAATGACTTTTTGGCAGTGGAAAAAGCGTATCACAAATTATCCTACCAACTTAAAAGTAGAACAGCGATTCTATATCGTTTCTCTGGTAAAGCGGCTCGAGATCTTTTATTAGAAGAGTATAAAAAGCCAGCAGATGCAAAACGTGATGAATTAATGGTGCCAGTTACAATCTACATGAAACTTGTGGAAGTAAACGAATTATTGAAAACTAATAATACAGCAGAGGCTAAAACTATGTTTGCACAAATTGAAACTCTATCAGACCGTCTTCCAAATGCATCAACAAACAAGTTCGTTGCGGCATTACTAGAAGAGGTAGCTAAGGTGAAAGATGTTGTTGGTGATACTTCACCAGTTACACCATCCCAACAAGCAATCTTAAATGAAAAAGTAGCTAGCTTAGTAACTGCACTCAATGCAACGCTATCTGATCAATTAACAGCTTCCACGAAAGGTACTAATTCTCTTACCGTTACCGTAAAAGAAGACGTCGGACTAGCCAAATTTTTAGGAAAAGGATTCTATCAAACATTTACCAAACAATTAGGTGTAACCAAAGTGAATGGTAACAATCCTACATCTATAAAAGCTCTTGAATATACTGCAGCGGCATTCCCAGATGGTGCAGATTCATTAGCTGATTTAAAAGGGAAAACAGTTACCCTTAAAATTACTGTGGACAATGGCTCAGCATTAGACGTGGAATTTAAAATCTTGTTTGAGTAAGGCAATAATCCTTATGAATCACTTTCTTGTCAGAAAAAATTCCGCACTATTGTGACAGTTTAAAGCAATTCATTATTAAATATGTAAACACCAAATAACACTCTCCTTCTAGTCAGGAGAGTGTTATTTGGTGTTTATCTTTGATTAATCTCTTATCCAACGATACACCAAGAAGCATAGTAGAAACCTAAATCATCCATACGCTGCTGGATGATTTGTAAATTTTATTACAGGTGCCAGGCACTCGTACAAATCAGACACTATTCCGACAATTAAACGAAATCTATCTGAAAATAACCAGGCAGATCTTGTTTTTCTTTGTTTTTTATTAAGTTAGGGAAGTGATTTTGTATTTCACGAAAACCGCTAATATTTCAAATCCACCTCCAAATATATCCACAATCTTATCCAATAGTTCGATTGAAATTTATATTTCTCACAGCAATATCCCCAAAAATGTTTAACTCGCAAAAACTCGGGTAAAGAGGTGGAGTAGGCTGAAAATTATAAAAAGTTGAACGATCTACCTTCAATTCCAACAGAATACATAAGAAATCGGGTATTCACAAGAGTTGATATTCTTTTAGATAATCACTAAAGCAGGGGTATTATCCTGAAATGGATTGTTTGAAGAATAATTTCACAATTTACCCGTGACAAAGGAAAGGAGAAATATGAGCAAACGCTTTTTTAACAAACACTAGCAGCCCTTTATACCCTGCGTTAAATAGTACGCAGAAAAACTATCAACTTATTAGGGGAATGATAGTATCTTCAACACTATCTTCTGCACAAAAGAATGGGGATTTGAAAGAAATTGATATGTCCAATTAAAGGAGATTTATATGAGGAAACTTAAATTTTTTTTGATATCATTAGGCGTAATTCTACTAGGAGCAGGAGGTTACTTACTCTATATGTTCAAGTTTAAAGAGTATGAAGTAGCGGATGAAGCCGTAAAGGAAATTGTAGCGGATCCATATAAAGTTGAACTACCGGACGGAGGTACGATCTTTATAAACCAAAAAGGGGAAGTTATCGAAGAAACGGTTATTGAAAAGAATACTAATACAGTTACAACTAGTTCACCATCCAATTCAGACATGCTAGCTGGGAAGACGGCAGGGCCTTCCTCCAATACCACGAGTACTAGTAGCAGTACAACAAAAACTTCTACAGAGAAACCGACTGTAGCGACAATAAAAGGCAAATACAGACCAGCCTTAGAAGGATTAGAAACACAAGCGGATGATAAAATCAATGCGCTTGTAGGCCATGCAGTGGCTGAATATCAAGATAAGAAAGCAAGTGGAGAAAAAGTAGATTTTGGCTATTTCTACAATAAATACATGACTGCTGCAAGCGATTTAGAAGCGAATACAGATACTATTTTCCAAGCAGTGTTAGACGCAGTGGAAAAGGATCTCGCTGCAAATGGCTATGATAAATCTTATGCACAAAGTTTCAAAGATGAGTATGAAGCAACCAAAAAAGCGCGACGTGATAATTTACTAAGTAAAGCGCTTGGCAATCGTTGATTAACCAAAAATTCATTCGATACAATTCAATGGGATATGGCAATGGAACTTTGTGTTATACACAGTAATATAAATGGATACTATACTATGACAAAACTAATAGAAATGTATTTAAAGGAGTAATCGATTGAATGGAAGAGACAATAAGCCTCCAAGATCTATTTAAAACACTGAAAAAAAGATTATTATTAATCATTCTTATTACAATAATCGCAATCACTGTCAGTGGTGTGGTTAGCTTTCTATTCTTAACACCTATTTATCAATCTTCTACACAAATATTAGTTAATCAAGAAAAAACAGATATTACTACATTCAACTCCCAAGATATACAAACTAACTTACAACTTATTAATACATACAATGTAATCATCAAGAGTCCTGCAATTTTAAGTAAAGTAATAGAGGAATTAGATCTTAGTGCTACACCATCAGCACTAACCAATCAAATTACAGTGAAAAATGAACAAAATTCCCAAGTTGTTAATATTACAGTACAAGATCCTAATCCCAATATTGCAGTAGATATTGCCAACACAACGGCAACTGTTTTTCAAAAAGAAATTAAAAACTTAATGAAAGTAGACAATGTCAGTATATTGACTCCTGCTTTGGTAGGAGAAAATCCATCACCAGTACAACCGAACCCAATGCTTAATATGGCAATTGCAGCTGTAATCGGTTTAATGCTAGGGGTAGGAATAGCATTTTTATTAGAGTATTTAGATACTACAGTAAAAACTGAACAAGATGTAGAAGAACTATTAAATTTACCAGTACTAGGCTTAATCAGCCCAATCTCTGAAAAAGATATTCCAAAATCGTTCGTACAAGTTACGCCACGGAGAAAGAGGTAGTGAAATGGCTAGAAAAAAATCAAAGAAAAATACTATGCAGACTGCTGCGCGAAAACTTGTTACAAGTGTAAATACAAAATCTATTGTTTCGGAACAATTCCGAACACTTAGAACGAATATTAACTTTTCTATGCCTGATAAAGAATTGAAAACATTCCTTGTTACTTCTTCTTCTCCAGGAGAAGGGAAATCTACAGTAGCAGCGAATACTGCAGTTGTTTTTGCACAAGAAGGAAAACAAGTTCTATTAGTTGATGCAGATATGCGTAAGCCAACTGTTCATTACACCTTTCACCTCTCAAACACTTTAGGCCTCTCAAATTTATTAACACGCCAAGAGAAAATAGCGGATGTTTTGAGACCGAGTGAAATTGAAAATTTGAAAATATTAACTTCAGGTCCAATCCCACCGAATCCCGCGGAATTGATTGGATCTAAAACGATGGAAAAAGTAATGGAGGAATTAAAGAAAGATTTCGATGTAATCATTTTTGATGCTCCACCCACTTTATCGGTAGCTGATGCTCAAATACTTTCCAACAAATGCGACGGTACAATACTAGTTCTTAATTCAGGTGAAACAGAGAAGGCTGGGATAGTGAAAGCAAAAGAAGCACTCGTTTCTTCGCAAGCCAATATTATTGGAATAGTCCTTAATAATTTCCAATTACAGAAGGACCATTATTACTATCAATACTATGGAAATGCTGAATAATTAGGCAATTTCACCTTATTATTCTTTTTTTTGATTATCTTATAGGAAAAAGGGGTAATGAAAAGTGATTGACATACATGCGCATATTCTCCCGGGAGCAGATGATGGAGCTCAAACACTAACGGAATCGATGGAGTTAATCATGCAAGCCAAAAAGGAGGGCATAACAGACATTATTGCAACTTCACATGCGGACAATCCACATTACGACGTCACGAAAAACGTCGTGCTAGAAAAAATAGAACTACTAAATATAGAAATGAAAAGAAACAATCTATCTATTAATATCCATTCAGGGCAAGAAATAAGAATAGGACAATCTACTATTGAAAAGTTAAAAAATGGAGAACTTCTTACGCTAGCAAACTCCAAGTATATATTAATTGAGCTACCGACTGGGGGAATACCTGCTTATTCAGTTCAGATAATTCAAGATATTTTGAAGTTGGGCAAGGTACCAATTATTGCACATCCAGAAAGAAATCGAGCAATTGCCGAAAATCCAAATAGGCTGTTGAAACTGATCAATCATGGAGCACTAGCTCAAATTACTGCAGGTAGTCTCGCTGGTCATTTTGGCAAAACGATTCAGAAACAATCACTTCAATTAGTAGATGCCAATCTGGTGCATACATATGGTTCAGACGTTCACAACACGAAAACGCGTCCATTCCTCTTTGACTCAGGTTTAAGGTACTTGGAAAAATACAAAAGACTCGATGCTGTTGATATTTTTCTCGAGAATAATGCAAGAATTGTAGAAAATGGGGAGGTGATAATTTTGGAGCCGAAAGAACTAGAAAAGCCTAAGTGGTGGAAAATATTCGCCTAATATTATCAAACTGTATATTTTCTGATAGGTAACCAATCAAAGAGAATTGCTCGTTATAAGAAATTCATAGAACCGATCTATTCCAAAATGTTTATCATTTATGGAAATTACTATACATATTTGTATAAAGAATGGGTGGGTAGCTAGATGTCATTAAGAAAAAGAATGTCGATGTTGTTTTTTGTCGATTCTTGTATCGTTTTATTTTCCATATATATCGGCTATTTTTTATTGCATCCTATCGAGAATCCTTTCACAGATACTTTTTTATTAATCAGTTCGCTTACGATATTTTTAGCGCATCATGCATTTGCCATGTATTTTGGACTTTATCGAAAGGTATGGGAGTACGCATCGATAAGAGAATTGGTGTCGATTTTTAAAGCTGTGACATTTTCGATTATCATAGTTGCAATAGTGCAGTTTTTCGTAAGGGGTGATGTACTTTTTCGTGCATTATCGATAACATGGATGCTGCATATTTTACTTATTGGAGGTTCAAGGTTATCGTGGAGAGTTTTTCGGGATGCATATATGTCAGGAGAAAAGTGCAACGAAAAAAGGAAACGCACCCTCATCATTGGCGCTGGCTCTGCTGGAACGATGATTACTCGACAATTGCTGAAAAATATGGAGTCACCGCTAACACCTATAGCATTTTTAGATGATGACTCGACAAAAAAAGGCTTAGACATATTTAATATTCGAGTATTAGGTGGAACCGATATTATTTCGGATGCAGTAAAAGATTTGGAGATTGAGCACATCATCATTGCTATTCCATCACTCGATAAATCTACAGGTGCAATGCTCATGCAACAATGCTTAGATACAGGAGTTAGAACACAAATGATGCCACTCATTGAAGATTTACTGACAGGCAAAGTATCTATCAATGAAATAAGAGATGTGAAAATAGAAGATTTACTTGGACGTGACGAAGTAGAACTAAATATAGAATCAATCTCTACAAAACTGACAAACAAAAAAATCCTCGTAACCGGAGCGGGCGGCTCCATTGGTTCAGAGATTTGTCGTCAAGTAGCAAGATTCAATCCAAAACAACTGATTCTACTCGGTCACGGCGAGAACTCTATCTATACTATAGACATGGAACTTCGTAAAAAAGTTCCATCAAATATAGAAATAATTCCAGTTATCGCAGATATCCAAGATCGGAATCGCATCTTCGATATTATATCCGACTACAAACCAGATGTAATTTATCATGCTGCAGCTCATAAACATGTACCACTTATGGAATACAATCCAATGGAAGCAGTCAAAAACAATATCTTCGGTACAAAAAATGTCGCCGAAGCCGCAGACATGTTCGGTGTAGAATATTTCGTCATGATTTCAACTGACAAAGCAGTAAACCCACCGAACGTGATGGGTGCAACAAAGCGTTTTGCTGAAATGATAGTTCAGAATCTTGCGAAAGAAAGTAAAACAAAATTTGCAGCAGTACGATTTGGAAATGTTCTCGGATCTCGAGGCAGTGTTGTCCCACTGTTTAAAAAGCAAATTGCAGCTGGCGGACCAGTAACCGTAACAGATCCAGAGATGTCCCGCTATTTTATGACTATCCCAGAAGCATCGAGGTTAGTCATTCAAGCTGGCACACTTGCAAACGACGGTGAAGTATTTGTCCTCGATATGGGAGAGCCAGTGAAAATTGTAGATTTAGCTAAAAATCTAATAAGATTATCGGGATATAACGAAGAGGAGATCAACATTTACTACACCGGATCTCGCCCCGGAGAAAAACTTTATGAAGAGCTATTAAATGAAAATGAGATTCAGGAACAATATATTTTTCCCAAAATACACATTGGAAAAGCTAGCCCTATAAGCGGAGTGGAGTTGGAGTATGTATTGAATAAATTAAAAGGTATGAAGGTTGATGAGATGAAAGAGTTACTAATTGGATTGGCAAATAATAAAGTATCTCAATTTATGTAAAGATATTTTCCAGAAATGTTCTTGATTCTTAGCTAAATACAACCATGTTTTAATGAGATAAAAATATTAATAGAAAGTAATGAGTACTTTCATGAAGAATAAATTTATAAAAAATGTAATTACGATTGCCAAGGGAACAGCTATTGGTCAAATTATATTATTTGCAGCTTCTCCGCTTTTGAGTAGACTGTATACTCCAGAGGAATATGGAATATTAGCTACTTATACTATATTTATCTCAACATTAAGTATACTTTCTACATTAAAACTTGAACTTTCTATGCAGACAGAAGTAGATAATACCAAAGCATTTTTTCTTATTAAGATAGCACTGTATTTTAACATGTTATTTTCCATAATTTTATTGTTACTTTTCTATACTTTTAATGAAACTTTATGTGAAGTCTTTCAAATATCTCAAGAATATTCTTGGTTTTTATACCTAATACCTTTTGGAGTATTTGCTTTGGGGTTAAATAAGATTAACTCTAGTCTATATATAAGAAATGGTGAGTTTAATAAACTAAAGGACTTATTCATTTCTAACTCCATTATTATGGTCTTAATACAAATTGGATTTGGTATTTTGAAAATTATTCCAAGTGCTTTGATAATTGGAGATGCTAGTGCTCGATTAGTTACAAATATAAAGGCTTTCTATGCTAATGTTAATTTTCGAAAAACTGGAAAGATAAATATCGAATCTTTAAAAAGGGTAATGGTAGAGAAAAAAGACTATATGCTTTTTTCTACTACTTCAGAATTTTTTTATATCCTTGTAAGCCAGTCTATACCATTTTTAATAGTATTATACTTTAATCCGAAACTTGCAGGTTTCTATGCATTTGGAATGAAAATAGTAAACGCACCAATGGTTCTAATCGGTAAATCTATTTCTCAAGTGTATATTTCAGAAATTCGTACTATAACAGATAACTTAGGTAAAATAGAAATTCTCTTTAATAAAATTGTAATGAAGTTATTTTTAGTTACGTGTTTACCTTATGTATTACTTTTAATTTTCGGTTCCGGCATTTTTTCTTTTATTTTTGGATCAGAGTGGGAATATTCAGGGAAATTAATGAGTATCATGTCCATTTTATTTTTAATAGAGATAGTTGTTTACCCGCTGATGGTGACTTTGGAAATATTAAATAAACAAAAAATTCTCCTTGTATGGCAATTAGTTAGAGGGATACAAACTTTTTTGGTATTTCACTTATTTTCCAAAATTAGCTTGAGTTTGGAGAGTGTATTAATAACAATCTCTATTTCACAAGGATTATTGTATATTTTTATATTCTTTTATATGAAAAATCTTCTAAAGGAAAAGGTTAAGAAAAATGAATACGCATAAATTTATTAAGTCATTCCAAATGATAATTATTGTTTTAATCCTTTTCTCAGGAAGGACAAGTCTCGGATTATTTGAAAGCATCCCCATATACCTTAGCATTTATGGAATGGGAATATTGATTTTATTTATGTTAATACTCCAAAAAAAGGAATATGTCATCTCAGCGCCAGTCTATTCTTCACTATTGTTTATTTTTTCTATAGTTTTGATGCTAGGGAACTATCTAACCGCTAGTGAATATGGCTACAATAAAACAATAGAATTTGTAATTTATGTGTTTATACTCAGTATCATTATAGATAATTGTCTAGAAACTAAAATAGATATTATAAATTTAATTAAATCTTTCTATTATGTTTCAATTGTAATTTCTATTATTTCTATAACAGTTGGTCTACTTACAAATACACTCACAACAGAGCGTTTAACTTTTTTAGGTAGTGGACCTAATACATTCAGTAGAATGATCTTCTATGGATTAATAGCTAATATCTTTTTAGTTTTTGCTTCTAAGAGAAGTGTATTTAAATTCATTAGTATATGGATATTCTTGACTGCAATTTTATTTAGTGGAGCGAGACAGACGATTCTGGGTTCTATTATATTTATAATATTTTATTTGTTAATAGTGATAATTGTTCAAAAGAAAATAGATAAGAGCAGACTTTTAAGGCTATTTTCGTTGCTTATGATTTTGATAGTTCCAATTATCTTTTTTTGGACAGTCATACAAGAAAATAAGTACTTTCAAAGATTTCTACTATTATTCTCCGATGAAAAAGGTGATTCTTTTAATATTAGAACATGGTTATTAGAACAAGCTATATTAAAGGGAAAAGAGTCAATCCTCTTTGGAAATGGAACGGGTGCATTTGAATTGAAATATCCTGAATATATTTATCCTCATAATGTATTTGCAGAAATTTTTATGGAGAACGGTTTAGTTGGATTGTTAATATTAATTTTGATAATAATGTATCCATTAAAAATATTAATAAAGAAATATAAATTGGTTTTAAAAGAAATAGATGTTCACCAAATAACTGCCCTTGTAGTTATGTATTTATTTACCGTATATACAGCGCAAATATCTGGAGATTTATTTGATAACCGTTGGATATTTTTAATAGGATTAATAATGTTAAAATATAATTTTTTATTTAGCAAATCAATATATGGTGAATTTAGAAAGGGAGATTAAATGATTATATGGATATTAAATCACTATGCAATCTCTCCAAACTCTATTGGAGGAACTCGTCACTTTGACCTTGCCTATGAATTAGTGAAAAGTGGACATAAGGTGAGAATTTTTTCTTCCTCTTTTAATCATTTTGAAAAAAAAGAAACAGTGAAATACACGTCAGATTTTTATAAAGAAGAAGTAATTGAACAAGTAGACTTTACTTGGATTAAAACACCCTCATATATTGGTTCATTAAAAAGAGTTATAAATATAGCGGTATTTTCTATGCGATTGAGCAAAGTTTTAAACGATTATTTAAAGATTGAAAAACCGGATGTAATAATAGGCTCGAGTGTGCATCCCTTAACACCTATTATAGGTTTTAAAAAAGCTCAGAAAAATAATTCATTATTTTATTTTGAGGAGCGAGATTTATGGCCGCAAACTTTTATTGATTTTGGTATATTGTCTGAAAAAAATATGCTTTCTAAAATACTTTTCAAAATGGAAAAACACCTTTATAAAAATTCTGATAAAGTTATATTCTTATTTGAAAATGCACATAAATATGCTTTGACAAAGGGCTTGATGAAGAGTAAAACCATATATTTACCAAACGGATATAGCACACAAAGAGTAACTTCAAATACTAAAAATAATGAAATAGAAAAAATATTAATTCCTTTGAAGGGAAAGAAAATTTGTATTTATATTGGAAGTTTTGGTGAAGCCAATCATATGTTTCCTTTGTTTGAATTAGCCCAAAGTATGAAAAATGAAGAGGATTACCATTTTCTATTTATCGGTGATGGTTTGCACAGAAATTCATTGATTGAATTTGTAAAAAAAACGAAACTAAAAAATACTACAATACTCAATCCGATATCGAAATCTGAAATACCGTATATTCTAAGCCATGCTTATTGCGGTCTAATATCGATGAAAGACTCACCTCTCTATAAATGGGGATTTAGTATGAACAAAATATACGATTACCTTTCCATAGGTTTACCTATTATTATGTATTCTAGTTTAGAGAGTGTAGGGCATTTAGAAGAATCAAAAGGGATATTTCACTCAAATTCGATCGAACAATTAAAAAATATGTTAATAAATGCAACTTATTCAGATAGAGAGCATATAAAGAAATTTGCTTTCGAAAACTATTCATGGGAAGTCCTGAAAAAAAAATTATTGTTAGAAATAAATGAAGATTTAATGTCAAAAAAATTTTAAACCTACAAGAAATAATTACAAATGATAAATGAGGAAAAGAAATGAAAAAAAATATTAAAAATTTAGGAATTAAATTTAAACGAATATTTGATTTTACAGTCAGTTTCATTGCCTTGATTCTTTTGTCACCAGTAATTGGAGTAACTTCTATACTGATATATTTTAAGATTGGTTCCCCAGTATTATTTAAACAAGAAAGACCTGGATTAAACGGTCGCTTGTTTAAAGTTTATAAATTTAGAACTATGACAGATGAGCGGGATGAAGCAGGGGAGTTGCTACCAGACCATGTTCGCTTGACTGTATTTGGAAACTTTTTAAGAAAGATAAGCTTAGATGAACTTCCACAGCTTTGGAATGTATTAAAAGGTGATATGAGTTTTGTGGGACCGAGACCATTATTAGTGGAATATATATCTTTATATAATGAAAGGCAAGCAAGAAGACATGAAGTTCGTCCTGGTATAACTGGTTGGGCTCAAGTTAATGGGAGGAACGCAATCTCATGGGAAGAAAAGTTTGAGTTAGATATATGGTATGTAGATAACCAGTCTTTTTTGCTAGATTTCAAGATTTTACTTGTGACTGTGAAAAAAGTATTTATAAAGGAGGGAATTAACGAAAAAGGACAAGCTACGATTTCAAAATTTCAAGGAAATAAAATTGATTGAGAGTTGGTGGCATCCTGGAAAAGATTATCTTAATTGGCGACAGTGGACATTCAAAAGTAATTGAAGATTCGGTGAAATCTCGAGGCGGATTGGTTATCGCTAAGTTAGATGACAAATATCAAAAGAGTATATATGAACATCAAGTTCTAAAGGGACCGATTAATCGAATAGAAGAAATTCTTGAAGATGATATTAGAGTTGTAATTGCAATTGGCTCAAATTATATTCGAAAGCAGTTAGTGGAAAGATTAGCACTTCCATTGGAAAAATACGCGAAGGTAATACATAAAAGCACAATAATAAGTGATTCTACGGAAATTGGTTTCGGAACTGTTGTAATGCCAGGAGTCATAGTAAATGCAGATGTCACTATTGGAAATCATGCGATAGTTAATACTAACTGTGTAATTGAGCATGACTGTATTATTGGAAATTATGTTCATGTCTCTCCGACAGCAACCTTAACGGGAAATGTAGTAGTTGGAGAAGGAAGCCATATTGGAGCAGGTGCCACGGTGATTCCTGGAATTGAAATAGGTTCTTGGACTAATGTTGGAGCGGGAAGCTCAGTTATTTCAAATATTGAATCTAATACTACTGCTGTTGGAGTACCAGCAAAAGTAATTAAGAGAGAGGTTTTTTAAATGAGTAATCGAATTTTATTGTCTTCTCCACATATGGGAGGGAATGAACAAAAATACATAAATAAAGCGTTTGAAACTAACTGGATAGCGCCACTTGGACCGAATGTGGATGAGTTCGAAAGGGAGTTAGCAAAATACGTAGAAATTGCCGATGCTGCCGCAGTAAGTTCTGGTACTGCAGCAATAGATTTGGCATTAAACATAATCGGCGTTGGTGCAGGGGACGTTGTGTTTTGTTCTAGTTTAACTTTTGTTGCTAGTGCAAACCCGATTATTTACCGGGGGGCAACTCCAGTATTTATCGACTCAGAGTTCGATACTTGGAATATGTCACCCCAAGCATTAGAAAAAGCTTTTATAGAAGCTAAGGCTAAGGAAAAACTACCTCGAGCTGTTATAATAGTTAATTTATATGGTCAAAGTGCAAAAATGGATGAATTATTAAAGGTGTGTAATCAGTATGATGTCCCCATTATAGAGGATGCAGCAGAGTCGCTTGGTTCTATGTATAAAGGACAAAAAAGTGGAACGTTTGGTGCATTTGGTATTTATTCGTTCAACGGTAATAAAATTATTACAACTTCAGGAGGGGGGATGCTTGTTTCAAATGATGTGGAAGCTTTGAAGTATGCTCGTTTTTTAGCTACTCAAGCCCGTGATGAAGCAAAGCATTATCAACATAGTACAATTGGTTACAATTATCGTTTAAGTAATGTACTTGCAGGAATTGGACGTGGGCAACTGGAAGTTTTAGATGAACGAGTAGCACAGAAACGTGCAATCTTCCAAAGGTATGAAAATAGCTTGAGTTTAATCGAAGGTATTTCTTTTAGTCCTGAGTTGCCAGATACTTTTTCTAATAGATGGTTGAGTGTAATGCTCTTAGACCCAGATAAGGTTAGCATTTCATCAAATGATCTTTTAGAGGTACTAGACGCTGAAAATATAGAAGCACGTCCAGTATGGAAACCACTTCATCTACAACCTATTTTCAGGAATTGTGAATTTTTTGCATATGACGAAGAAGAAACAGTGAGTGAGATTCTGTTCGCCAATGGGCTTTGCTTGCCCTCAGATACTAAGATGACTGCTGAGGAGCAGATGAGGGTAATAGATGTAATTGTGAATACCATCATGTAGAGGAGATAGTAATATTGTGACTGACTGTCTTTAAAAATCAAACTTTTTGATATAGTGACATCCTTCACAGGCAACTCCTATTTGTTGAGCTGTTTCGGGATCTTTAAAGTAAATTTCATCGAATCCACAAATTTCACACTCCATTATGTGAAAAATTTTACGGGGACCGAGAATATTATCTAATTCTGAATCAAAATCGGGCTGCAAGAGTTACGCCTCCTAAGATAAAATAGGTTAAGTTCTTACTTAAAAGTTGTTGCATCATAGAAAAGAGGATTTACCTCAAGTATTGATATGTACAAGCATTTAAGATGTTGAACTTAAAAATAAGGATAAATAATATGTTGGATTTCTATTAAATAATATCATATAAATTGTAAATTAATAAGTAAAATATATAGTTTATTTTATAATATAAAGTCCTATTGAACTAATGAATATATTTTAATTAGGTTCTAAAGATTTATGAAGTTTGAATAACATATAAAAACAGCAGCCAAATTAAGTCTACTGCTGTTTTGTTTATTAAATACTATTAAGGGTTACATGATGCTAGTACAGTGGAGAAGTAATCTAAATCTGGTCTATTGGGCTCTAAATTCCAAAGTGCTTTCTTTTTAGCAAAATCAAAGTGGCAATCAAATTGATCCTGCATGCCATCGGAATTGTACCAATTTATATTACTGTAATGGATAGACTTTATTTTGTCCCAGGCATCTATTTTTATTACTTTATTCAGATCAGAATTTATCGAACTATTAATGTCATTTTTTTGTGTCAGGCTTAATGAAGTAATTCCATTTCTATTAATCCATTCACTTTTATTGAAATATGTAGAGAAAGAGGTCGCATTTATCTTTACTTGTATATGGACCATTTCCGAAAGATTTTTTGTCTTCACCTTAAGTTCCAAAGTGTTATCATTTATAACGGTGGATATCAATTGTGCCTTTCCGTCGTTATTTACTAGCTCTGCATGAATAATCCCTAATGAACGATTATTCTTATTGTAAATATTTCCAGAATTGAAGGTTCTTCCTAATTCATTTTTGTATAAAACAACAAATTCACCTTTATTAAGTTCAATTGGTACCTGAACTGTAGTTTCTGCTACTGAAGGAATAAGTGAAATGTTAAGAATTTCACTTTCATCCTTAATTACTTTACTGTATAAATTTGTTTCGAGATTTTCTATTTTAAAATTAGAACTAATAGTAGGTTTTCCAATTGCAATATTATTATTCTCTTCTGTTAATAAATTAGTTGCTTTTTCACTTGCCCTAACGGATGTTATTTGACTAAAACTAATAACTAGTAAAAGTATAATTAGTCCAGTTGTTATTTTCATACATAATCTCTTCATTATTTTTATTTTCTCCTAGCTGTTCTTTTTACTTTTCACTATATATCCAGCGGCAAGCTCCAAGTCTCTCTAATTTACAGATAATCTAGATTTACGTGGAATGGAATAGACAAAACTTTAGCAGATACAAATTACCTAATTCAAAACGTGCACTCCTAACTACTTAATAGATCTTTAGTATTATTTTGGTGAACGAAACAATAATATCATTTTCCTATAAAAGTGTCACCATAAATATTCCTTTTTCTAAAATAGATTTCAAATGGTTGGAATTAAATGTAAGGGTTATGTGGAGGCTGATCTACTATATTTAAAGATTAGTCAAAGTTAACCAAGTTGACCTTAGAGATGGTATTAGTGATAGTGTTCTCCTCACGGCAAGTCAATATCAAGTCATGGAGGAAATTTCTTGAGCAAAATACTTAAGTGTTAGACATTATTGGTAGGATGATATAGCGGAAGTAAAATTTAATAGAGTTTTATTTTTCATAGTATATTTGTTGAAGTCAAGCACGCATAGGATGTTAGTATGGTGGATATTTTTATATTTAAGAGGCAGGATGTTTGTTATGTTTAAAAGGAGGAATCCTACTTGAATAATATTAAAGCAAACGGAAATTTTGTTCAAAAGATTGGAGACTCAAAGCGAACAGTGGCTAATTTACAAAGGAGAATTTGTATGCGCTTGAGAAAAGATCAGAATAAGAGGAAAGAAGATTTAGTGGAACTTCGTGGTTTCAATGTTTAAGAAAAAATGGATAATCTTTGTAGGGATATTATTATTACTGGTAGCCTTTAACTACGCTGGAGATTTTCTCGTTGTGAATGAAAAACCAGTAAAATCAGATGTCATCATAGTTTTAAGTGGTGCTGACGGGCGTTTAGAAAAAGGTTTTCAGCTATATGAGGAAGGGTATGCCCCTAATCTACTGTTATCCAATGGAAGTGTTGAAAATCTTTATGAACGGGCACTAGAATTAGGTGTACCTGATGATTCCATTTTAATGGAAGTGAAATCAGACAGTACGTTGGATAATGCTGTTTTTTCGAAAGAGGTAATGGAAGAGTACAAGTTTGAGTCTGCAATTGTAGTTTCTTCTAGCTTTCATATGAGGAGGGCTAAAGTATTATTTGATAAAGCATTCCGAAATAGTAATATTCGATTAACTTATGTGGCTGAGGAAATGAATGCATATAACCCTAGAGGATGGTGGGCAGAGAAATCGAATCGAGATATTACGTTTAGAGAGTATATTAAGCTGTTTGGAAATTTGTTTGGATTTCATGGATCGGAATCAAAAGAGCTTTTGGATAAGTTGGAATTGCGATAAGGAACGAGAAGTGTCGTTGTGTAAAAAAGTACTTTACTTTTCTAATAATAGACGACAATTTGCATGTCTGCATTTATTTTAGATCTTTGATTCTAAAGTAATTATTAGTAAGAAGTAATCAGTGATTTCAATGTTTGATTAGTGATATTTATTAACGATGCGTCTATAACAGTGCTATTAGACGTACCCTCATTGAAGCATTCATTCTACAAAATTTTAGGGATTGGCGAAGTTAATTATGTACATGCAGCGATGATTAGTAATATTTTCGGGGATATCTTGTCGAAACTATTCGAAAAAGAAGGTAACTTTAAAAAGGTTTTTAGGGATAAAAACGCATCTCTGTTTTAGAAATAAACAAAGCTGGGATTTTTAGAGATTTTATTAGTACTTCAACCCTTTCTCCCCCACTATGATACATTTAAAAAGTATACTAATGCACAAGAAAACATCCCTCGCTGTAGTAAGTAGGGGGATTCTCGCAAACAAATTAGTTTTTGACACCGCCAACTTAACTGTAAGGGTTATAGAGGTAGGTGCGTTTGAGCGCTTTTTTCTTTTAATATATGCCAACTATACGTTAATAGACAAAAATTCAATGAAACAAGCACTCTTCACTCATATAAAGGTGAAAAGTGCTTTCGTTTAATTGTTTGCATCATGCGTCGAATCGTTTATTGAACCCTCCTCTTGCATTTCTGCATCTTCGTTTTCTTCAATTACCTCCACATCCTCATCATTTACTTCGTTCTCAACATCAGCATCGTTTTCCCCATCATCTTCAATCACTGGATCATTTATTTCAATTTCTTCCACGTCTGTATCGTCGTCACCACATGCACCTAACATAAGTAAAGACGTTAATGCAAAAGGTAAAGCAATCATTCTTCTTTTCATCATAATTACCTCCTAAATTTTTATTAGTAAGTTGTCCTGATATATATGCACCTTATTTTAAAAGAGTTAAACTTTGGTCGACAAATAGCAACTTTTCCTAATCAGGTCACAGTATTGGAGATAACTTCAAACGAAAAAAATAATTTATTGACAATATTCAGTCAATATTGGATAATTGGTTCATCCAATTATCCAAATAATAATTTTGAAAAAGGGGTGAATGTTATGGGAATTGGTTTTATTGCGTTGATTGTATTTATTTTACTGATCATTGTTTGGACAACAATGCTTAAACGAAGTATTGGTGAAGCGATGATTATAGGATTTTTTGTAACCGCTTTATTTGGCGGAACAAATGCATTGAATATGATGTGGGATGGGATTGTATTTGGTGCAACAAATGAAGTTTTATTTGCAGCGTTAGCATTTGTATTTATGGCTTATGTCATCGATAAGACTGGGATTATTACATTACTTATCAATATTCTAAACTCTCTATTAGGTCGAGTACCTGGTGGTCCAGCACATGTTGATACAGCTAGTTCTACAATTTTCGGACTAATTTCTGGATCTGGTTCTGGTAATGCTGCTACAACAGGATCAGTAACTATTCCTTGGATGATAAAATCTAAGTGGCCACCTGCATTAGCAGCAACCGTTTGTGCGGGTAATGCTGGATTGGGGATTGCATTACCTCCTAGTAGTTCGATGTTTATATTATTAGGTTTTGCTCCAATTGCTGCCATAGTATCTGAAGGTGATTTATTTTTTGCTCTTTTGATCGGTGGTCTATATCAAGTTTTCTATCGAGTCATATTAACTTTTTGGTTCGTGAAAAAGCATAATATACAGACCTTTAAAAGCGATGATATTGCACCACTAAAGAAAACATTTATTATGGGATGGAAATCATTATTTATTTTCTTTGGAATTTTGATACCGCTTACAATTACGATTGGACCGTTTGCTGAACTTCTAATGGCAAACCCCAATATTGGTGAAGGGGCAATCGACAGTATTTCTTTACTAGTTTGGGTACCTGTTTTAATTACATCTATCAGCATGATCATTGGTTATAAAAAATTGCCGAAATCTTTTTCAGAATGGAATACTTTTTTGCATGGAGCTACAAGTAAATTTTCTGTGATTGGTGTATTGTTATTATTTGCGTTTGCGGCAAGCGAAAATTTAAAACAATTAGGCTTAAGTGAAGATCTAACATCCATGTTAGCAACATTACATTTGCCTTCTTGGCTAGTCATTGTCGTTGTAGGTGCTTTAATCGTATTAGTAGCCGGACCATTATCCGGTACTGCAACACTGACAGCTATTGGACTTGTTGCTTTTACAGCTTTAGTTTCTGCAGGTGTACATCCTACATTAGCAGTAGTAGCAATATTAATGTTTGCTTCAACGGAAGGTTCTTCACCTCCTTCTTCAGCACCAATTTTTATTGCCTCGGGTATTGCGCAAGCTGAACCTGGTAAAACATTTTCACCACTCATCTTCTACTATGTAATTCCTGTTTTTTTAATTGGCGTATTTATTGCAATGGGGATTTTACCAATACCAGTATAGGAGGAATTAATAATGATGAAAGTTCTTGATAAAATTTTTATATTTTCTTTAATTGCTTTTCTAAGTCTTGGAGCAATTCTAGTTTTTAGCCAAATGGCAGGATTACTTTTCCAACAGGGAGAGTTAATTATCAAAGTAAACGATTTATTAGCAAAGCCAGCGTTTATTTTGAGTTCGATTGCAGGTGTACTTGGCTTTATAATCCCTGCAATCAAAAATAAAACTTCCAATATTTTATCCGAAGAAGAAATGGAAGAACAAATTATAGAGACAAGACATTCAGGGGTAAATGTATAGTTGTCAAAGGAGTCATCAGTATGAAAATCCAACATCAAAGATTGTATGAACAAGTCATTTCTTATATCCAAATAAACACGGAAAAAAACAACTTCAAAATCGGTGAGAAATTACCGACAGAAAGAAGTTTTGCTGAGCAACTAAATGTTAGTCGTGGTACGTTACGTGATGCTTTTCGAGTATTAGAATCAAGAGGCATTATTGAAACTAGGCCAGGCGCAGGACGCATTCTCATTAAACCGGTTGATTCCATTATTTCAGTTGAAGAAGATATTTTAAAAGAACTAAAAAAATCTGAAATTCTTGATCTATTAGAAGCGAGGGAGCTTTTGGAAGTAGGGATGTGTACATTGGTATGTGCACGAATTACAGATGAGGAAATCCAAGAAATTGAAGACTTATTGAAGCGTCAAAAAGATGAAGATGATTTCAGTTCATCTACCTACTTCCATTTGGCTCTTGCCTCAGCTTGCAATAATCACGTGTTAGAAAACTTTATTAAATTGAATATGCAACTTATTAAAGAAGTACGCGATCAAAACTTTACAAATAAATTACATCAAACACATGCAGTTGATGAACATTTAGAATTATTAAGCGCAATTAAAAAACGGGATATATTAAAAAGCGAACAGGCTGTACGTCGTCACTTTGAACATATGCGAAAACGACTCCATTTATAAATTAAAGGAAGCACTTTTAAAAAGGGGGAAACTTATTATGCTGCATCCTCACCGATCAAGACTTATTATGCCTATAATAAATGAAAAATTTGTCCAAAAGGCTCCATTACGCAATGCGGATATTATTGTATTAGACTTGGAGGACAGTGTACCGTACACACGCAAAATAGAAGCCCGTTCGTATTTATCAAATGGGATTGAAAGTGCCTCTAAGGGTGGCAGTGCGGTATATGTACGTGTGAATAACACGGAAGAACTTATATGGGATGATATTCTTGCATCTATCTCTCCCTTATTAACAGGGATCTATGTACCTAAAGTGGAGTCGGTCGAACAGATCAAAAAAATCGACACCTTTCTTACGAATGTTGAAATTCAACATGGTCTCAAAAGTGGTTCAATCCTATTAGCTGTTTTAATCGAAACAGCTAAGGGCTATATGAATCTAACCTCCATTTTACAGAGTAGTAATCGAATACAATCTGTATCTTTAGGTGCCGAAGATTTTGTAGAGGATCTACAAATGAAAATAAATAATTCTACTGCGGAGGCACTAAAAAATATTCGTATGCAAATATGTATTGCGGCTCGTGCTTATAACGTAGTACCGATGGGTTTAATGTCGAGTATTGCAAACTATGCAGATTTAGAAGAGCTTACATATAGTGCACGTTTAGCTTATGAACATGGTTTTGCTGGTAATAGCTGCGTTCATCCATCAAATGTAGAAATATTGAATAATGCTTTTATGCCAAATGCTGAAGAAATAGCAGAAGCTAAGCAAGTGATTGAAACCTTTGAAAAGGCAATCCAAGAAGGGCTAGCTGCCATTAAATTCAATGGAAGAATGATTGATATGCCACATTATGAAAAAGCTAAGCGTATTCTCGAACAATATGAAATGTATAGGCAATACGAGGAAATGAAACAAGCAGCTAAAATGCACTATGAATCTCAAATGAAGGGAGTGTGATCCAGTGTCGCCGCTACAAGGATTAAAGATTTTAGATATATCTACCATGTTAGCTGCACCATGGGCTAGCACATTCTTAGCAGATTACGGTGCGGAAGTAATCAAAGTAGAACATCCTCAGAACGGGGATCATGCAAGAAAGTATGGTGCTCAAAAGGAAGGTCAAGGTTTATTTTGGAAAACACTTAATCGTAATAAAAAAGGCATTACTCTAAACTTAAAAACATCGGAAGGAAAAAAAATTTTTTTACAATTAGTAAAAGACACAGATGTTGTTGTAGAAAACTTTCGACCTGGAACGTTGGATAAATGGGGATTAGATTGGTCAACATTACTAGAGACAAATCCTAAATTAATCTTATTACGCATTACAGGCTTTGGGCAAGAGGGACCTTATGCAAAACGAGGTGGCTTCGGAACAGTTGCTGAAGCTATGAGCGGATTTACTTCCGTTAATGGCGAAAAAGGTGGCAGACCAACTTTGCCAGGCATGGCACTAGCAGATGGTGTGTCTAGTATTTTTGGGGCACTTTCTATTATGATTGCACTCTATGCACAGATAAAAAATGGTGTTGAAGAAGGACAACAAATTGATATCAATTTATATGAACCATTAATGCGATTACTAGAACCACAAATTACAGCTTATGATCAATTAGGAAGAATCCCTGAACCTATTGGTAATAGTAGTTTGCAAACTGCCCCAAGGAATACCTATTTAACAAAAGATAATACATGGGTTGCCTTGTCTGGTTCCACACAGTCAATTGTAGAAAATATTTTCCGTGCCATTGGGCGAGAGGACTTAATTAACGATCCGAAATTTTTTACAAATGAACAGCGCTTAAAAAATGTAGAAGAACTAGATGGAATTATAGGCAATTGGATTAAACAGTACTCTTATGTAGAAGTTGTTGAGAGTTTTAGTAAAGCTGGCGCAGTTGTAGGTCCTATGTACAATATTGCTCAATTATTTGAAGACCCTCATTATCAATATAATGAATCCTTTATAAAGGTGAAAGACAATGACTTTGGGGAAATGCGTGTTCCAAACGTTGTGGCAAAGTTTTCAAAAACGCCAGGCACGGTACGCCACCTAGGTCCCGATAAAGGACAAAATACCGAAGAAGTTTTAAAAGAAAAGGTCCAATTATCAGATGAACAGATACGAGAACTCAGAAAGATGGGTGTTATTTGACGTTACGGTTACTCTATTTAAATTGCCTCTTATTCCTGTTTGTTTTTTGTATTTGAATTTGGTTGGTAAATCCTCAGTACAAGGATATCTCTATACACTAGCAAGTAATCAATCCTTATAGATTCAAAGGAAGGAGCTGTTCAGAAAGTCGGTATACACTAACTATCTGCAACGGCTTCTTTTCTTACCAACTTTTCCAATGATAAACTCAAATTTACTCATTTCTTTCTCAAAGAATGCCCACTAGCGTTGAATAAGTTAAAAATGTAATTATACAACCTTGCGAGGAGCTGATGGAGTGGAATTACAGATACCAAATCCGTTATTAGATGTAACAATGTTAAACCCAGGGGATTTGTTAGAGCTAACAGGAAAAATATATGTGGGAAGAGATGCCGTTCTGCCAAAGATTGTAGAGCTTTCTCGTGGAAATGGTCTAGAACAAATGAAGATTGATTTGCAAGGATCTGTAATTTTTCATTCAGCTGTTAGTGTAGCAGGAATTGGACCAACTACTAGTAATAAAGTCGAAATCGAAGAGAGTATTGTCCCTTTATCTAAAGCTGGTGTAAAAATTCATCTTGGTAAAGGTGAGATTATGCCAGAGACAATTAAAAGACTAAAAGGAGAAAACGCAATCTTTGCAGTAATCCCTCCTGTAACAGCGTTAATTAAAAGCAAAGTAATAAAAGTTAAAATGGTTGCATTTCCAGAACTAGGGATGGAAGCGTTTCACGAAATTACGGTTCAAAAATTACCATGTATGGTTGCTGCAGTTAATGGTGTATCAATTTATAAGGAGAGATAATGATGATTATAGGGGAACGAATCATACAGGCTGCGAAAGAAGCTGTTATAGGTGCTAGCAGTAGGTTCCGGGAAGATCAATTACAAGCATATTACAAAGCATTAGAAATTGAAGAGGATGAAAAAAGTAAATGGGTGTTAAAGCAAAATATAGAAAATGCCCTTCTGGCGAGTTTAAATCATTCTCCGATCTGTGATGATACAGGAATTCCTCATATTGTATTGTCTATTGGAAACGATGAAGTTGTACCTGGTAAAATTCAGAGCTACATTCAACAAGGGATTAAAGAGGGATTAGCTGAACTACCTGGTAGGCCAATGGCAGTTATAGGAAACGAAATGGAACGACTTGGTCAAACTTTAGGTATGTATGATGATCCAAGCAAACTTGAAGCGGCACCTGTTCTGTTAATGGAACATCAAGGAAAAGGGATTAAAATTACTGTACTTATGCTAGGGGGAGGCCCAGAAATAAGGGGAAAAACCTATCGAGTTTTTCATAAACATGATGGACAAAATGTCATTAATGAAGTGATTGGTTGGATTAAAGAAGGCGTAAGTAAATTAGGATGTACGCCTGCTGTTCCATTTGTTGGCATTGGGCGAACGCATTTTGAAGCAAGTTCATATATGCTACGGGCAATGTATGAAGCGAACTTTAATCATCAAACAGACATTGAGCAACAGATTGTGACGGAGATTAATAAAGAGAATGTTGGATCTCTAGGGCTTGGTGGAAATATTACAAGTTTGGGTGCTTTTGTTCGGATTGCTCCCCAGCGTGCTAGTGGTGTACGTATCGTATCAATGCGTTTGGGATGTTCTATAGATCCCCGGAGACACAGTGTTTGTTTGGAATAATCAGAAAAGTGTTGACATTGAATAAATTGAATGTTTAAAATAGAGTTACAGCATTGTTCAACAATACTGTAACTCTATTTTAAATTCAAGGGGTGTAGGGAATGAATGAGGAGTTATTAGAAGGTGCGTATGATTTACATGTTCATACAGGACCGGACTTTTTATGTCGTAAATTAGATGACTTAGAAATGGCAGAACGTATAAGAAGTTTAGGGATGAAAGGATACGCTATTAAATCCCATCACAGTTCAAGTGCGGGAAGAGCAAAATTAATAAATGCGCTTTACCCTGAAATTGAAGCAATTGGTGCACTTTGTTTAAATCACGCAGTAGGTGGTTTAAATATGATTGCTGCTGAAATGGCCGCCCGTGATGGTACCAAAATTATTTGGATGCCCACATTTGATGCGAAGAATGAGCAGGATGTTTTTGCTTTAAATAAACCAGAA
Organism: Psychrobacillus sp. NPDC096389; assembly: GCF_044762855.1. NCBI lineage: Bacteria > Bacillati > Bacillota > Bacilli > Caryophanales > Bacillaceae > Psychrobacillus > Psychrobacillus sp. NPDC096389. Next base: position 535,671 of record NZ_JBIWFB010000001.1, read on the forward strand.
AAACTTCCCCATTGGGCGAAGATGCAAATGGAATTGATGGAAAAGGGGAAAGCAAAAAAAGGAATTTCAATTTTAGATGGGGACAGTATAAAAGAAGAAGTAAAAGATATTGTTGAAATTGTTAAAGAGTATAACCTTGTGCTAGCAACAGGACATCTAAGTCCAAAAGAAATTTATGCTTTAGCAAAATATACAAATAGTGAAGGATTTAATAAGTTGGTGGTTACTCATCCTAATTTCCCTTCTATTAATCTTTCAAAAGAGCAACAAAAGGAACTTGTTGAATTAGGTGCGACAATGGAATATTGCTTCACTACACCAAACTCTAAAAAAGTAACATGGGAACGAGTATATGAAGAATTGAAGTTTGTTGGTGTAAGAAATGCCATTTTATCGACAGATTTAGGGCAACCAAACGGTATGTTTCCGGATGAGGGATTGTTACTATTTATTAATAATCTGATTGAAAACGATTTCACCAGACAAGATGTTCAACAAATGATTGTAACTAATACATCGCAACTAATTACAGTATAGGAGTGAGATTATGAGTTCAAAAGTGTTAGTAGTAAGCGCCCATGCAGCTGATTTTGTATGGCGTGCAGGTGGAACAATTGCAAGTTATATCGATCAAGGTGCAGATTTACATCTAGTTGTTTTAAGTTACGGAGCACGTGGTGAATCAAATGATCTTTGGAATATAGAAAACCAAACATTAGAACAAGTGAAAAAGATACGAGATGAAGAAATGCATGCAGCGGCTACTGAATTGGGTGTAAGGAATATTGAAATGTGGGATTTTGAAGACTATCACATGTTTATTGATGATGAACGAATGTTTAAGCTAACGAAGAAAATCCGTGAAGTGGCGCCAGAAATTATTATTTCTCACGGACCTAAAGATGCATTTAATCCGGATCATGAGACGGTGCATAAGTATGTATTCGATGCAGCAGTACTTTCCACTTCTAATGGCGTTCGCATTGAGGGAACAAAAACGGCTAAACAAGCAAAAATATTTTGCTTTGAACCGCATCAACCAGAAATTAGCGATTTTGAAGTAGATGTTATTGTTGATATTACAAATGCATTTGAAAAGAAAGTAAAGGCAATGAATTGCTTTAAGGCTCAAAAACATTTAATAGATTACTATGGATGGAAAGCACAACTTCGTGGAAACCATGCTCGTAGATGTTCTGGAAATAATGCATTCAAGCAAGCAGAAGCTTTTTCTCGAGTCTTCCCATTAGTTAATGGGGAGTTAATATGAAAAAAATTGTACTTGATATTAAACGACCTATAAAAGAGCATGTGGAAATTATTGAAACTTTCGATGTATCCACCGTATATGAAGCACAAGGTAAGAAAGGGCTTGTTTCTGATGAACTGCACTCTATTTTACCTGGTAAAAGAATTGCAGGACCAGTTGTAACAGTTGTATGTAAGAGTGGGGATAATTTGATGATTCATGCGGCAATTGAAGCCGTAAAACCAGGTGATATCGTTTATATCACGACTGATGAAAAAGAAAGTCGTTACGGTATGTTGGGGGAATTAATTATAACAGCATTAATGAAGCGAGGCGTAAAAGGAGTAATAACAGAATCCGGGATACGAGATGTCAAACAGATACAAGACATGAATTTCCCGATTTGGACGAAATATATTACTCCCAAGGGGACTACCAAAAAATATGGAGGGTCCGTTAATGTACCTATTGAAAAAAATGACGTGGTCATTAACCCTGGAGATATTCTTATAGCAGATGATGATGGTGTTGTTGTTATCCCGAGATTATCTGCTGAAGAGAGCATTGAAAAAACGAAAGTACGTATGGCTAAAGAAGTAGGTACATTAGAAAAGATTAATAGTTTGCAATTAAGTCTAGATTTCTATTCTTTACGTGAGGTTTTAGAAACTGAAGGTGTTGTATATGAAAAAGTGCCGGAGGAATCGTATGACTAAGTTAGGCTTTATCGGGTTTGGAGAGGCTGCCGCTAGTATATGTAGTGGATTGAAAAATGTTGCAAATGTTGATGTTTTTTCATACGACATTGTTTTAACTATGGAATCACATCGTGAAAGAACGCTCGCACTTATGAGGGAACAACATGTAAATCCCTGTGACACACTCGCTGAATTAATAAACAATACTGATATCATATTCTGTTTAACGAGCGCTAAATTCGCAATAGGGATTGCACAAGATGTAGCAACCATTGCAAATAAACCGGTGACTTATATTGATTTGAATTCTGCTTCTCCAGGGCTAAAGAAGGAAATAGCTAAGGTATTTGAATATACAGCTGTTCAATTTTTAGATGGCGCTGTTATGGAATCAGTACCCCCTAATAAGCACCGTGTACCTATATTATTAAGCGGTGCAAATGCACATGAGACGGCTGTTATACTAACGAATTGCCAAATGAAAACAAGTGCTATAAGTGAGCACGTTGGTGATGCCTCCTCTATCAAAATTACGCGAAGTATTTTTGTGAAGGGTTTTACAGGTTTACTGATCGAAACTTTACAGGCAGCTTCAAAAATGAATATCTTACCACACATTACAGACTCTATTAATCAAACATTTAAGAACTTCGATCTCGAACAACTAGCAGAAAAGTATATACCACGTACCGCAATCCATGCAAATCGCCGGGCTTTTGAAATGCAAGAGGCAATGATGATGATGGAGGAATTGTCCATTCGAAATGATTTATCAAAAGCAACAAAAGAAAAACTAGAATATATTGCATCTAAGGAGTTAGATGTAATCTATCAACATGAAGTTCCTGCATCATTTCAAGTTGTCATTCAAAAATTAAATGAGATAAATGAGGAGGATTTAGAAGATGAGAAAGTTTAACGGTATATGGTTCTTTTTAGTTTTAACTTTTTTGCTAGTTGCATGTAGTGATAAAACAGAGCCAACTGAAGTAGAAGCTAGTGATTCCACAGAGACTTCAGCCCCTGTAGTAGAAAATACTTCAACATATCCTGAAAAACCTATTACAATGGTTGCTCCTTCAGGTGCTGGTGGTTCATGGGATATTGCAGCGCGTTCCATTGTAAGCGCTTTAGAAAAAACATCCATTGTAACAGAACAAATGAGTGTTGAGAATGTACCAGGTGGAAGTGGTGCTGTATTCATGGCAACTTATGCTACGAAAGATATAAAAGATGATTACAAAGTGTTCGTTAACTCACCTTCGTTATTAATTAATAACTTACGTTCTGAAGCCAATAGTCCATATGGTCATAAAGATACAACGCCGCTTGCACAATTATTTCAAGACTATGGTGTAATTGCTGTTCAGAAAGATTCACCCTACAATGATTTACCTAGTTTACTAGAAGATTTGAAAAATAATCCTTCAAAACTATCGATAGGTGGAGGATCTTCTGCAGGTTCCATGTGGCATTTAAACTTTGCTTTATCAGCATACAATGAAGGAGTAGATATCACGAAATTAAAATATGTTCCTTTTAGTGGTAACGGTGAGTCTATGACTGCATTATTAGGTAAGCATGTTGATGTACTCTCTAGTGGAGCTTCCGACGTTGCACAGTATTTAAAAGCTGGGGAAATTAAGGTACTAGCTTTAAATGCACCAAAACGTTTAGATGGTGACTTTGCAGATGTTCCAACATTACAAGAATTAAATATTAATGGTGATTTTAGCATCTGGCGTGGCGTATTTGGTCCTAAGGAAATGTCTACTGAAGCAAAAGATTACTGGAACGATGCTTTAAAGCAACTTTCCGAAACACCAGAATGGCAACAAGAAATGAAATCTAACGGTTGGGAACCTGCGTATTTGGATGCTGATTCATTCAAAACAGCTTTAGATGAGCAAAATGAAACGATTCTTGAAGTATTAAAAGTAATGGAAATGGCTCAATAGTTAAAAGGGGCTTCTGAGTTAGAAGCCCCTATTTTCTTTCAAACATAGGGGGAAATAAAATGACAAGAAAAGTAGATAGATATGTTAGTATCGTTCTAATCATTATTGGCATTTTTATTGTATATGAAAGTTCAAAAATTTCATCCATGGCATTAGGTAGTTCAGTTGGTCCAAGGACTTTTCCATTAGGACTTGGCGTTTTGATCATCCTATTAAGCTTGCGTTTACTATATGAATCTTTTAAAAAGGAGTATGTAGATATTGATAATAGTTCATGGAATTTTAAGAAATTCTTTTTATTTCTAGCTTTATTAATTATCTACATAGTTGTTTTTGAAAAAATAGGCTTTGTTGTTAGCACATTTATTTTCCTTTTTGTCGCATTTCAAATTATGAAAAAAGGCAAAATAATCTACTCTTTTTTAATTAGTTTTGCATTTTCATTTGGCATTTATTATATGTATGTTGAAGTACTTCGTGGAACATTACCAGGTTTTCCGGAATGGTTAGGATTATAGGGGGGAAAAAATGGGAACATTATCATACTTACTAGATGGATTTTTAGTAGCGCTCACTTGGCAAAATCTATTGTTCGCTTTTTTTGGTGTATTGATCGGGACGATGGTAGGTATTTTACCTGGAATTGGTCCAACAAGTGGGGTTGCCTTATTAATTCCAGTAACCGCTACCTTAACTGCAGGTTTAGTTCCTGAAGCTGCTGCCACAAGTGCCATTATTATGCTTGCTGGTGTATATTATGGCGCAATGTATGGGGGGTCAACAACTTCCATTTTACTTAATACACCTGGTGAAGCATCTTCCGTTGTAACAGTACTAGATGGGTTTCCAATGGCAAAGCAGGGGCGAGCAGGTGCTGCCTTATCGATTGCTGCAATCGGATCATTTTTTGCGGGTATTGTTTCCATTATTGGACTTATTTTAATAGCAAAGCCATTATCTAATTTTGCTTTAAAGCTTGGTCCGGCGGAGATATTTTCCTTAATGATTCTAGGTCTTTGTGCCTTAACAGGATTAGCAGGTAAGTCTATGACGAAGGCATTGTTGATGACAACCATTGGATTGTTTTTTGCAACTATAGGCGTCGACCAAGTTTCAGGGGTAGCCCGATTCACATTTAATATTCCCCAATTGTTTTCAGGGGTTGAATTTTTGACGATGGCTGTGGGTTTATTTGCATTAGGAGAAGTGTTTAGTTATTTGATCGAGCGATATAACTCAGAAAGAATGGTTGCAAAAATCACCCGTATTTTTCCGACAAAACAAGATTTAAAAGATAGTGCGGGTCCAATTACTAGGGGTTCTGTATTAGGTTTCTTTCAAGGTATTGTACCAGGAGCAGGTGCGTCGTTAGCCTCGTTTTTATCTTATATTTTAGAGAAAAAAATAAGTAAGAATCCTGAGAAATTTGGTAAAGGTGCAATTGAAGGGGTGGCAGGACCAGAAGCCGCTAATAATGCTGCATCTGGGGGGGCGTTAGTACCTTTATTAACATTAGGAATACCTGGATCACCTACTACTGCTGTATTAATGGGTGCATTAATTATGTATAACATTAAACCGGGTCCATTATTATTTGATGAAAATCCGCAAGTAGTATGGGGGTTAATCGCAAGTATGTTTATTGGTAACTTCATGTTACTCGTATTAAACATGCCCCTTGTTCGTATCTTTGCAAAAATAATTGAAACGCCTCCAAAATATTTAATACCAATAATCGCAGCGTTTTCTATTTTTGGTGTATATGCCGTTCAACTATCTATTTTTCAACTTGGATTACTGGTATTTTTCGGTTTGATGGGTTATTTCTGTGGGAAGTTTGATTATCCGATTGCACCTATGGTACTTGCACTAGTTCTTGGTCCGATGATTGAATATAATCTCCGTAGAGCATTGACGATTTCCGACGGTTCTTTCGCTATTTTTGTAAATAAACCTTTATCAGCGATGTTTTTATTGATTGCATTATTGTGGATTGCTATTCCATTTATAATGAAAATGAAGGGCAAAAAAGTGATTGTTAACGAAGAAGGTTGATCAATTGAAAAATAAGCTAACGGTAGTATTCTATGTGACACTGTTAGTCAATATTATTTTATATAGTGTAAAAACTACTATATCAATTTACGCTGTAGAGCAAGGTGCTACTATATTAGAGGTAGGTTATTTAGCATCTATTAATGCTTTACTTCCCTTATTGTTTGCTATAATAATAGGAAAGTATGTGGATCGTTACGGAAGCAACTTCTTTTTAAAAGTGGGCTCTCTTCTGATTCTTATTGCCTCCCTTTTACTGTTTAGTCAAGTATTCTTCGTGTTATGCATTGCTAATGCACTATTTGGCCTATCGCAAGTAATGGTTGCTATCTCTTCTCAAAATGCAGTAGGTGTGGTAGAGGAAGGGAAACAAAGAAATTTCGCTTCCTTAACTTTGTATTTGTCATTAGGTCAATTATTGGGCCCAATTATTAGTGGATTACTACTGCAATGGACAGGTTTTTACATTTTATTTATGATACATGTCGTATTAGCACTCTGCACCTGTGTGCTACTATTAGTATTATTGAATAAGAAAAGTTCATTTACATCGAATTCATCTCCAAAATATAGATTAATGGATTCAATGGAATTACTAAAAATATCAAAGATGCCTGCTTATATCTTGATTTCTGCATTTTCGATTTTGTTTCGTGAAATATTTGTTGTATTCTTTCCGCTTTACGGAATAGTTTTGGGGCTCTCTGCAATTCAAATAGCTATGATTATTAGTGCACAAACTGCAGGGATGATTGGAGTCCGCTTTTTTTTGAAATTTTTCATCACAAAATTTCAATTATATCCATTCGCTCGATTATTAATTGGTTTTGTAAGTGCAATAATGATTTTATTAGGAATTGGTAGCTCAGTGTTTTTGTTAATTATGTTATCCTTTTTGATGGGGATTGCGATTGGAATTCTTCAACCTGTATCCATGATTTTAGTGGATGAGATATCTCCAGAAGAACGAAAAGCGGAAATAGTGGGTTTAAAGTTGGCTATAAATCGGCTATTCCTATTAGCTATACCTACATTATTAGGAATGGTATCTGCTGTTGTAGGTGTGCATGTCTCATTTATATTGACAGGCATAACTTCGTTGGGATGGTTTGCCGTGAGCTTTAAAGAAAGAAAGAGGTAGATATATAGTGAGTTCAATGGAGAAAGCATATCAATATTTAAAAGTAAATATTTTAAATGGGCAACTACGGCCATCTCAAAAAGTTATTGAAACCGAACTTTCAGAACAAATCGGTGTAAGTAGAAATACAATAAAAAAAGCCTTACTAAAACTTGAACAAGAAAATCTTATTACAATGGAAAAAAATAAAGGGGCGTATGTAACATCTTTTACACTACAGCAAGTCCTAAATTATTTAGAGATTCGTGAGGAGCTAGAGGTTCTAGTTGCAAAACATGCTTTAGTGAATATAGGACCAAATATTGAACATCTTCATAAATACCTACTAAACATGAAAGTTTTTGTAAAAGAGTCAAAGTTAGATGAATATTCAAAAATGAATAAAGCTTTCCATCAAATAATCTATGATGCATCGAATAAACCTGAAGCGGTTGATATGATTACGGTCATTAAAACGCAATTACAACGACATGATTTTCGAACAATTTTAGTTCCGGGGCGCATTCAAAGTTCACTTGAAGAACATCAAAATATTTATGAAGCATTAAAAAATAAAGATGAAGCAATGCTCGAAAAAAACTTACGATTACATTTAAGTCAAATTCGAGATACCATAAATCAAAATTATAATTTGTTTGTTTAATAACTAGGCTGTCTCAAGAGTGCTTCTTTTGAGCGGCCTTTCATTTTTTTCAAAAATGAAAGACTCCTCTTTTTTTTGTGCTATTTTATGGATAAATTAGTATATTACGCCTGTCACCTACGCAATTCTTGCATCTAAAAAAGTAGTATATTAAAATTGCATTCCTACTATGTTAAATAGATAGACAATAAAGTTTTGTATCATTTCCATAATCCTCTGTTGGTTGTATACAATTGACACTAAATAGAAATTCCTCAAATAATCTTTCGGAGATGCTTACTAGAGAACAAGAAAACCACCCCGTGACAAAGAAGGTGGTCCTCGAAAAATAAAACAGGTTTTGAAGACCATAATCCTGCTGGTAGAGTTTGCAAAGGGAAGAGCATTTAGTACTTCACTCTTTTGATAAGTGTCCATTATAAATCAAAGTATATACACCTCAATGAAAACAACCACTTTGTTGAAAAAGCTTCCCTATGGTTAGGTAAGCGCCAAGCCCACCTTCTAAACTCCATTTAGTAAAAAGTAAACGTCAATTAATTATCCACATAGTTTTCAGGTAGGCATTATTTGATGTTTACTCGTCTTACATTAAGAAGATAGGATATATTTTACAGATATATGAAGAAAAAGAACTCTTCACTCATATAAAGGTGAAAAGTGCTTTCGTTTAATTGTTTGCATCATCCGTCGAATCGTTTATTGAACCCTCCTCTTGCATTTCTGCATCTTCGTTTTCTTCAATTACCTCCACATCCTCATCATTTACTTCGTTCTCAACATCTGCATCATTTTCTCCATCATCTTCAATCACTGGATCATTGATTTCAATTTCTTCCACGTCTGTATCGTCGTCACCACATGCACCTAACATAAGTAAAGACGTTAATGCAAAAGGTAAAGCAATCATCCTTCTTTTCATCATAATTACCTCCTTAATTTATTAATTAGTAAGTTCTCCTAATCTATATGTACCTTATTTTTAAAGAGTTAAACTTGAAGCGACCAATAGCGACCTTTCATAAACGTGTCCCTGTGTAAGGAAGTATTCAGAATCGTTTCTTACACAGGGACATGTTTTAGGTTTGTCGAACGACGAAAAAGGGAACAGAAAAAGAGAAAGTTCTGGAACAGTACAATAGATAAACCTGTATTAGTGGGAATGGAGGTTGTTGGTGGATGATTGAACTTCATGATGTTCGTAAGTATTATCGTTCGGGAAGTGGGAAGGTAGAGATATTGCGTGGAGTGAATTTGCGCGTGGAGCGGGGCGAGTATGTAGCGATTATGGGGAAGTCTGGATCCGGTAAAAGCACAATATTAAATATGCTTGGCACGCTGGATTTGGTGGATTCGGGTACATATGAGTTATCAGGGAAATTGGTACATAAGATGAGTCGTGGACGTCGTGCACGACTTCGAAATGAAGAAATTGGTTTTGTGTTTCAGCATTTTCAATTAATACCGAATTTGTCGGTGTATCAAAATGTGCTCCTTCCGTTAACTTATGGACATAAGCGTTTGAGAAGAAAGAAGTCTCGTGTACTGGCACTTTTGGATGAAATGGGACTCTCCGATAAGAAAAGTCAAAAACCGGATCGTTTATCTGGAGGTGAAAAGCAGCGAGTGGCAATTGCCAGGGCACTCGTCAATGAGCCGGGGCTGATACTAGCGGATGAACCGACTGGAAGCTTAGATGAAGAAACGACGGAAAGTATATTAAGCTTGTTTGACCGTGTACATAAAAAAGGAGCAACGATTGTTGTCATTACGCATGATGTCGAAGTAGCAGAACGAGCAGACCGCATTTTGCGTTTGCAGAACGGGGTGCTCGTATGAAACTATTGACTGCATTTAAACTTGCTTGTTTCGGATTATGGTCGAATCGCTTTCGTGTATTGTCTGCGATGATGGGCGTAGTGATTGGCATGTTTGCGGTCATTGTACTGACTGCGATTGCCATTGGTGTGAAAGATACATTGATGAAGCAAATGGGGAGTCTCGGTGCGGAGCAGATTTTAGTATTACCTGGAAGAGTATTGGATACGGCAAATGGTCAGAAAGATTTGCTGAGCGGACTGACAAATGTGCCAAGTACATTGACATATGAAGATGCAAAAGCGGTAGAGGATGTGCCGAATGTCAGGTCAGTGACACCGCATCTGGAGACCATAACCGTAACTAAATATGAAGATAAAAGTGTGCAGACTGCCTTGGTCGGTTCAACTGATCAGTATAACCGCATTCAACATGCGAGGCTTTCGGAAGGACGTTTTTTTACGAAGGAAGAACAGGCCGAAGAAGCCAAAGTGATTGTGCTTGGTAATAATATTCACGAGGCATTGCTTGGTAAACAGGAAGCTCCGGCTGATAATGGGGAAAGCTCTGAGAAAGCGGTAGAGAAAAAGCCATTGTGGAAACGCATGCTTGATAAATTATTGGGTGGAGGTGCTTCAGCGGAAGAGCTATCGTTAGTCGGAAAAAAAGTGACAATTAATGAAGAGGACTTTGAAGTAATCGGTGTGTTAGCACCAAATGCAACGCTTGGATCGAGTACGGACAATAACGTAATCATACCAATTGAAACTGCGCTTGCTACGACCGATATGAAAAATTTAACGAAAATGGTTGTAGAAGCATCCAGCATTGAAGTAGTAGATGAAGTGGATGCTGCAGTGTTTAATGCTATAAAAGCTCAGCATACTGAAATAGATTTCAGTGTAGTAAAGCAAGACCAGATGCTTGGTGCATTAGGTAAGGTCACTACTATTTTGCAGTTGATGCTGTTCGGGATAACGGTAACTGCATTATTGATCAGTGGAACTGGAATCATGAACGTAATGGTCATGTCCGTACGTGAGAGGACACGCGAAATCGGTATTCGGAAAGCTCTGGGTGCAACAACAGTCGAAATACTGGGGCAGTTTTTCTTTGAAACGGTGCTGTTATGTGTTATAGGAGGCGCAGTTGGTATTGGGCTCGGCATTGCGTTTATAGAAGTATGGAACAGTAACATCGAGTTATTTGCACTCGTCTTACCGATGTGGGCAGTGAAGTTAGCTTTGTACACATCAATTGGAATAGGAAGCTTATTTGGGATATATCCAGCGCTCAAGGCAGCAAGGATGAATCCGAGTAAGGCGCTTCGTTTTGAATAGTTAGTGGTGTGTTTCTGACTTTATTGGAATCCATTTATTTATGCATTTAAAAGTTTCTAATTATTTAGAATTTATAATCAATTAGTTTTTGCTATAAAATATTATTATTCTATTTTTACCAACAAATACAATATATAGTGAAAATTTCAGGAGGTTGAGTTGCATGTCAACAGCGGAATTACAAGAAGAATTCAAGCGCATTTTAGAATATGGCTATCGTCGTGGAAATGAAAATGATTCGATTAAAACAAGTGAATTTATAGAAGAGCTATCCGAGCAATTAAGAAAAATGCTGGATAAGAATGAAGTTTAATAAGGATGAAATAAGAGAAATGACTACTAAATAAAAGAGCGGTCTTTTTAATATCAAGCTAATAAAGAGGAATTCCGCTCAATTTGAGGGGATGCAAACGGTGAAGAAAATTACTGGATTCGCCAATGATGTAGGCATTAAAACCTTAACTCTATATGCATTTTCTACGGAAAACTAGATAACGCGTCCCTGTGTAAAAAACAATTCTGAATTGTTTTTTACACAGGGACATCTTTTATATACAAAAATTCCTTAGCGTACCAGTTATCCACATAAACACTTAGGTGTAATTGGGAACTGAATAGTAATTGTTGTTCCTATATTTTCTAAGCTTTGAACAGTAAGCGTTCCACCATGATTTTTAATAATTTGATGACAAATCATTAATCCTAATCCCGTCCCATTATCTTTGGTGCTATAAAAAGGTTCATCTAATTTATAAAGCAGATCAGCTGGGATACCGATACCTTCATCAATCACTAGAATCGTCATCTGATTTTCATTCAGTTGGTGTGCTTCTATTAAGATTTTTCCACCATTCGGCATCGCTTCCATTGCATTTTTAAGTATATTCATATAGACCCTTTGTAATTTATAAGCATCGCCCACGATAATCGGATTAGATAAGTGAATGTCCTGAATGAATTCAATATTACGAAGCTTAGATTCTGGATAAGACTGCATGATTGCATCACAAAGAATATTTCGCATATCCACTTCTTCAAAAGTACATATTGGGTGATTGACCGAAAGTAATAAATCACTTACGATTTCTTCTACCCTTTCGATTGCTTGCATAACGACTTCCAATTGATCAGTTGTTTTCTCCTGCAGACCTAACTGTGCAAAACCTTTAATGACTGTTAGGGGATTCAGTATTTCATGAGAAATCCCAGCTGCAAGTTGAGCGACCATATTTTGTTGATCCTGACTGTGCATTGTATAATCCGCTTTTCTCTGACCCATTAATTTTTTCATTTCCATATAAATTCCTCCACTTTTATAATGTTTGTTTTACATTTTTAAAAATGGAGATTGTAGTGGTGGCCTTCCAGGTGGAGCATGAGTCCATTGAACCTTGGCGTTCTCATCGTTGTGTATCCATTGCCTACCCTTTGTAGATATAAATTTGAAAACATCGATTGTTACCACGGAAAGTGAATCACTTTGTCCTCCTAGTAATAAAATTAGTGACGCCGTTGCTGGAGAAGTTACCGTAATGATTGCTGTTGGAAGAATCCCCCGCGTATTGTTCGATTCCGATGGATGACTAGAGTTGTAGACAGTTTTCATGTCCTTTTTAGGATTTACAATTTGCTCAACAACTGAAAATTCCTTAACAATCGTATGTCGTTCTTTAGAAGTTTCTTCTGATTTAGAATCTACGAAAAGTTTATCCCCGTCATTTATTACCATCTCAATCTCATTATATTCTTCTAAATTACTAGTTTCATCTTGCTTAACCAATTCAACTGTTTCTATCTCAGCTAGTAAAGTTATAACAGGTAATGATTCTGATGGATTCGAATCGAAATTGCCATCCTCGATAATAGTCTTTTCTTCATTCTGAATGATTTCATGCGGAGGATTCATTATTTTATCTTCTGAATGAACAATGTCATTATTTTCGACAACGTCATCTTTTGAAGGACCATTCGGAATTTCTTTATTTCCATTAACAAGTTCCCTCGTTTTTTCAACCAAGTCTTGTACAGAAGACGTTGTTTTCTCGACAGTTTTACTTACTTCATTCACGATCGGCGTAACTACAGGAATGGGTGGCAATTCGTATACAACCGAATTTACTGTATCATTGACCGTATTAGTCACTCCAGACGTTGTTTTTGACAAAGTTTCTGTAACTGTTTCAACTAAAGTGGTTACACTGTTTTCAACGGTCTTATTCAGCAAATTCCCTGTGTCCTCTATGCTAGATGTGGTAGGTTTACTTAATGGTTCGGACAAATCTGTTGACGTTTGCAGTGTAATATTGACTGATTCTTGTACAACTAGTTCAATCGATTTCGTTGTATCTGTCAATATACCCAATAACCCGTTTGGAGATTTTCTTTCTTCTTTGCTATTAGTAGATTCCGAAGTTGTACCTATATTTTCTCCATGGACAACGGTAGGTAAAACAAAAAATAAACAGCAGCACGCTATACATAGAAGAAAGATCTTCTTCAATTGATTCACCTCCTTCCCTTTTAATTATTAGAAATATTATAACATTCACTTAATTTGAGGGGTAGGAATTAGAGAGGATAGAGTCTTCACTAAATTGTGTCGAGAGATTTCCACAGTTTTTAATTTTTTGTGCAATATGGAATAGATAATTTGTTCAGAAATTGTTCATATCGAAAAGCTATGATTAAATCGATGTCTTTTTATATGAAGAAACTAGAGAAAAAATATACAAATTTAATTTAAAGTAAAAAGGAGAGATTATAAATGGCGAGAATATTAGTAACAGATGATACAGCATTTATGCGTACCCTTCTTAAGGGGATGTTGACAGAACTTGGGCATGAGGTGGTAGGTGAGGCGGAGAATGGTAAGGTTTCAGTTGAAAAGTACGATATACTCCATCCAGATATAGTAACGATGGACATAACGATGCCCGAGATGGATGGATTAGAGGCTTTGAAGGAAATAAAAATGTATAATCCAGAAGCAAAAGTAATTATGTGTTCAGCCCTCGGACAAAAAAGATTGGTGTTGGAAGCAATTCAAGCAGGAGCAAAAGATTTTCTAATAAAGCCATTTATGAAAGAACGTGTTGAAGAAGCATTAGCTAAACTGTTGTAACGATGGGGAAATAAGTAAACGTTAAATAGTTTCATATTATTTAACATCCAATCATGAAATAGTTTAATTAGGTTGAAATAATGTTAATATTTAGAAAGGTGTGTATTAATAGAGGGGGAGATATGCAATGAAAAAAATTAATTCGGTATCATTAATTGGGCTTGGTGCAATTGGAGCGGCTTATGGAACAAGACTACATGATAGTTTAGCAGGTTCATTTCGAATTATAGCAAACGATGAACGCATTAAAAGATATGAGGAAACGCCATTTCAGATCACTGGAAAGGAATATCGTTTTAACTATATAACTCCTGAGACGAAAGCAGAGCCTGCTGATCTCGTTATAATAGCAGTAAAAAATGCAGAGCTGCCGCAAGCACTCGATGATATAAGGAACCATGTTGGCCCGGATACAATAATCCTTTCATTACTAAACGGAATTTCTAGTGAGAAAGAAATATCCAAAGTATACCAAAACGCACCTATTCTTTACAGTATGTGTGTAAGTATTGATGCTGTAAGAGAATCCAATCATATTACATTTTCGAGTCTAGGAAAGATTTGTTTCGGTGAAAAAGACAATAGATTATCAGATGATGTCCTTGCCGTTAAAGAATTGTTTGAACGAGCAGATATTGCATACGAAATTCCAGAAGATATATGGCGGTCTATGTGGTGGAAGTTTATGTTAAATGTAGGTGCCAATCAAGTATCGGCCATATTGCAAGCGCCCTATCGTGTCTTCCAAGAAATACCTGAAGCCAGTCAATTGCTGTATTCAGCTATGTCTGAAGTTGCAGCTATCTCTGAAAAGGTCGGAGTTAATCTTAATCAAGAAGATATTAACAGGGCTATTGATACTGTCAAAGCACTTTCACCAGATGGAAAAACTTCCATGCTCCAAGATGTGGAAGCTGGCAGAAAAACAGAAGTAGAGTATTTCGGTAAAGAAGTTTGTGAAATGGGAAGGAAATATGAGATTCTGACACCAGTAAATGAGCAGCTTTATTTGATGCTACATGTTATTGAGGAAAAAGCTAAGTTGGGGAAAACTGTGTAAATAAGATGATAAACACTCTCATAATTATTTTTAAAAAGGAATCTCCTTGTAGGAAAACAGTAGATTCCTTTTGTACATACATAATAATCAGAGAAGATAGTAGTTATTTATTAATGGCAAATACACTATAAAAAAAGTTGATGAACTTGTTAATACGCTTGCTGTTTTTTCTAAGACTAGACGTTTATAGTGCGAAGGGGGAGATTTTATTGAAATCATCAATTTGTCCATGCTGTGGGGGAGAGTTGGTAGAAGATGCTTGGGAAAGCATTAGAAATAGGGAAGATGGTGGGATTGTAATAGATGTTTATCCCGCCTATACCTGCAAAGATCAATGCGGATTTGTAAAGCAAAAGAAAGAAATTCCTGAAGTGATTGCTCAGCAAGGAAAAGACCGACTATTATTGTTATATTCCAATCAACAAGCAAGAATTTTAGATGTGCTCGATTTGGTTTTATGGCCACCGATGCATGTTGATTCACTGCTTTCCAAAGACTATTGGGAGGAATACAATGGCGATTTTAATATTGAGGAACTAGTGGGAAATGCCCGGGATAGCCGTTCAGCATCTCTTGAAGCACCTAATTTGTTTCAGTTTGCAACAAGTGAATTGTCACAAGATGCTTTTTTATGTTGGCTGATGTCTTGGAGTGAACAACCTTATCGCACTTTGGACCGACCATTACATGAAGCTGCAATGGAGTTCATTGCTGTAATATTTAATGTACATAATATTCCTGTTCCTGTGATTGAAACCATTATCATTAAGCGTCAATTTAAATCACTAGATATTTTAGCAATTATCAATGATACATATGCCATTTTAATAGAAGATAAAACATATACAAAAAACCATTCCAATCAGCTTTTGCGCTATCGTGATGCCATCAAAATAGAGTACCCAACTCTAATTCAATTGCCGATATATTATAAAATTACTGATCAGAGTCATTATCAATCAGTTATTAATGCAGGTTATGTACCATTTAAGCGAATAATGATGTTAAGAATATTAATTAATGGAATAAATAAGGGGATAAAAAATACGATTTTCCTTGATTATTATCGGCATTTGCAAAAGTTAGAAGAAAGTTATTCCGCTAATCGTACAAAGCGTGTCGCAGAATGGGATGCTTACGCATGGCAGGGATTTTATCAAGAGATTCAGAAAGAAATAGATGGTGATTGGGATTATGTATCTAATCGGTCAGGTGGATTCTGGGGTTTTTGGTGGGAGTCGAAGAAACAAAAAAACTATTATATGCAATTAGAACAGGAAAAACTTTGTTTAAAAATCGTTGTAGAAGATGGTGAGAACAGACAGAAACTTCGAGAAGAGGCTATTAGGGAAATTCTTTATGAATCGGAACTAAATAGTCTTCGGTTGAAAAAGCCAACCAGATTAGGAACCGGGAAAACAATGACAATTGCCCAAAGGACTGATTACATTCAATTGAATTTAGATGAGACAGTAAATATTCAAAGAACTATTGATGAATTGAAGAAATATTAATATGTCCCTGTGTAAGAAATAATTCTGACAACAGGGTAAATGATAGTTAGAAAAGGTGCCAGATTCCGAAGAAATTCAGAATCTGGCACCTTTTAGTTTATTTGAACATGAAAATATTCAGAATTGTTTCGTACACAGGGACATTTTTAGGGATATCTTTAATCCTCCCGTTTACCAATCCCATCAAAAATCATCGTAACAAGCACAGTGATTTCTTCGACAACATCCAATTTATTTTGGAAGATAATCCAGTCAAACACAGCGGATCTCATGCATCGAGTTAGGTTGTGGAGCAGCTGATCTTTTTCCCATGTAGAAACAAAATCTCCTTTTTCTAGCCCTTCATCGAGGTAGCTTTCTATCAATTTGTATATCCGGCGCTCGGGGTCAACTAAGTAATGCTTTTCATCCATTGTACGTGCTAACGCACTCATATATAGGGTACGAACAAAATCTACGCCTAATTCATCGCGTAAGTAGGTCATCTGCGCTTGATAAGCAAGAAGGATTTTTTGTTTTACGGTATATGCTGGATTTATTTTTTCGGGAAAGCTCTCGTAAAAGTTGTCGATGTCTTTGAATTTTACAGTGAAGACATCATATTTAGAATTGAAATGTGTGTAAAAAGCGCCTTTTGAGACATTGCATTTTTCGACTATTTCATCGATTGTGACATTGTCAAATCCTTTATTACCAAACATTTCTAGAGCAGTATCTAATAATAGTTGCCGAGTTTGCTGCGCTTTTATTGCTCTTTGGGAAGATGGTTTCATTTATCTATACACTCCTTCATTAATTGAACCTATCATATTTTGTAAATAATTCAAAGACTATTATTAGCGATATATAATTCAAAAAACAAAAATCAGAAAATATTAAATTAACTGTTTACAAATAATATTCTTTCTATTAATATTTAAGATACTAAGGTATCTGACTTTGGTATCTCAAACTTTTTACATGGCTCAAAGGGGAACAGGGGGAATAAAATGGTTATTGCGTTTATCGGTTTTTTTCTGGGGCTAGGGTTACTTATGTATTTCACGATGCGGGGGATGAATATTATCTTCGCAGCATTGATTGCTTCCGTTGTAGTCGCTTTGACTAATAATTTGTCTTTAGAGAAAGCGCTTACAGAGAATTATATGGCGGGGTTCACCGGCTATTTTGCTAGTTGGTTCCTTGTATATTTGCTAGGGGCAGTGTTTGGGAAAATCATGGAAGAAACCGGAGCAGCCAATTCTATTGCGAATTGGGTGAAACGAGTAATTGGTGCAAAGCATGCGGTTTTTGCGGTTGTAGTAGCTTGTTCGGTTATGGCATATGGTGGTGTGAGTGTGGCAATTGTAGCATTTGCTGCCTATCCCATTGCTTTGTCATTGTTCCGAGAAGGGAATATTCCTCACCGGTTTATCCCTGCTGCAATTGTGTTCGGATCGATTTCATTTACGATGACCTCACCAGGATCACCGGAAGTACAAAACTTGATACCGATGGAGTTTTTTGGAACGAAGCCGACTGCTGGTGGCTGGGTTGCTGTAGTTGTCGCTATTTTCATTATAGTGTTAGGAAGTTACGCGATGAAGTTTATGGTGGACCGTGCAATCAAGAATGGAGAACAATTTGATGCACCGAAAGCTGTCATGGAGAACTTGAGTAAGCTTGAGGCAGTAGAGCGTAAATTGCCGCCTGTATTTTTCTCCATTTTACCGCTTGCACTTGTGGTTATTACGCTGAACGTTAGTGCACAGTTTATTTCTTCGGTAGGGGCCGCTTTACTAGGATTGTTTGTCGGCTGCGCAGTCGGACTGGGAACGATGTATAAATACTCCGATCAATACCGGTCGATGTTTACGAAAGGTGCAGAAAACGCGGTCGTTGCTACTGTAAATATTTGTGCAGTAGTTGGATTCGGTGCAGTAGCACAACAAACGGCGTCTTTTCAAATGATTGTTGACGGACTTGTAGGACTTCCGGGTATGGAATACATTGGGCTAGCAGTTGCGGTCACAGTGATTGCAGGAATTACAGGATCAGCATCAGGTGGTCTTGGAATTGCACTTCCGATTTTGGCTCCGATCTACAATTTACAAGGCTTGGATCCAAACGCTATGCACCGAATTTCCGCACTTGCTTCCGGGGGGCTGGACTCATTGCCTCATAACGGATATATCGTGACGACAATTCGGGCAGTCAGCAATGAAACTCATGATAGGGCGTATAAACCAATATTTGTAATTAGTGTTGGTGTTTCGCTTGTAGCACTTGCATTGGCAATTATCTTATATTCAATCTTTTAAAAGGAGTGGAATAAATAATGGAAACAATCGGTTTTATTGGACTAGGCAATATGGGATTACCTATGACAACTAATTTGATCAAGGCAGGCTACACCGTTTACGGGATGGACGTTAAGGAAGAGATACTGCAAAAGTTTACGGAAATTGGAGGTAAAGTTGCGCGGTCAAATGCTGAACTTGCAGGGCAGACGAAAGTGATTTTGACTAGTCTGCCGACACCTCAAGTTGTAGAGGCAATTTATACAAAGCCAGGAGGGTTAATCGATACTGCGGCACCGGGCACTTTATTGATTGACTTCAGTACAGTGGATCCGAAATTAAACGATGATATCGCAGCCCTTGCTAGCAAAAAAGGTCTAAATTATTTAGGGGCACCAGTAAGCGGTGGAGTCATAGGAGCGGTGCAATCAACATTGACGATCATGGTCGGGGGGACAAAAGACAACTACGAAAAAGCACTTCCGCTGCTCAATGTGCTTGGCAAAAATATTTTCTTGCTTGGCGATTCACCTAGTGTCGGCACCCGCATCAAATTGCTGAACAACTTGATGATTGGATTTTATACAAAAGGTGTCGCGGAAATGTTAGTGCTAGCAGAAAGTGTTGGTTTGTCGTTGGATAAAGTGTATGAAATATTAAATGTCAGCTATGGACAAAGTAAAATCTACACACGTAATTATGCGGAGTATATGAAAAATGAAGATTACCAGCCAGGTTTCTCCATTGATCTGTTATTAAAAGACATGCGCCTTGCACAGCAAATGGCTGTACAAGGAGAAGTGAATTTGTCTGTGACAAATCAATTAATAGAGGAATATGAACAAATGTCTCAGGATGGGTTCGGACATCTAGATATTTCAGCAGCTTATTTATCAGAAGTTAAAACAAATAAGAAGGAGGAAGTATTATGACAACAATACAAGAAGTACAAAAACTATCACATTTTATCGGTGGAAAAAAGGTAGAAGGAACAAGCGGACGTTTTGGGGAAGTTTACAATCCATCAACTGGAGAAGTGATTGCTGGAGTGCCACTTGCATCGGCTGAGGAAACAAAAAAAGCAATTGAATTGGCGAAAAAAGGGCAAAAAGAGTGGCAAGCTAAATCAATCGCTAAAAAAATGGAAGTAGTATTGAATTTCCGCAATTTGCTGTCTTCTAGACAAGAAGAATTGGTCGATATTGTTTGTTTAGAGAGCGGCAAAACGAAAGCGGATGCTCTAGGTGAAATTACTCGAGGATTGGAATCAGTGGATTTGGCGCTGAGTGCACCTCATTTATTGAAAGGTGAGTATTCGGTCAACGTAGGCGGGGATATTAACGCATTCTCAACGAAAACTCCTTTGGGCGTAGTAGCAGCAATTGCACCTTTTAACTTTCCTGTGATGGTGCCAGTAGCGATGACCTCTATGGCCGTGGCGGTAGGAAACTCGGTGATCTTAAAGCCTTCTGAAAAAGTGCCGCACTCTGCACTATTTATCAGTGAATTATGGGCTGAGGCTGGGCTTCCGGAAGGCGTTTGGAGTGTAGTCAATGGAGATAAAGAAGTTGTTGATGAATTGCTGGAAAATGAAGATGTCAAAGCAATTTCATTTGTAGGATCAACTCGAATTGCTGAATATGTTTATCAAACAGGCACTAAGCATGGCAAGCGCGTTGCAGCATTCGGAGGCGGTAAAAACCATATGATCATTATGCCGGATGCTGATTTAGAACAGGCTGCAACTGCTTTCTTAGGAGCCGCGTATGGTGCAGCTTCTCAACGCTGTATGGCAATCTCGACGGCAATGCCAGTAGGGGAGGAAACTGCAGAGAAATTCGTGGCTATCTTAAACGAAAAAGTTAGAGCTTTAAAAGTCGGTCCTTACACAGACGAACAAGTCGATTTTGGACCAGTTATTTCTAAAGAAGCTAAGCAAACAGTATTGACTGAAATAAATAATAGCATAGAAGAAGGGGCATCCCTAGTCATTGATGGACGCAATCCCGAAATCTGTGAAAGCTCGGAAGGTTATTATCTTGGACCAACTTTACTAGATAACGTTACTCCGGAGATGAAAATCTATAAAGAAGAAGTCTTCGGTCCGGCAAGAATTGTTGTACGTGTACCGTCGCTTGAAGAAGCCATTGATTTGGTCAACAAGCACGAATTAGGCAATGGTGTTACAATCTTCACAAACAGCGGAGCAGCTTCCCGCAAATTCACTAACGATATCGAAGTGGGCATGGTTGGTGTGAACGTGCCGATTCCAATCCCTGTTGGCTACTACAATTTCGGCGGATGGAAACGTTCGAAGTTCGGAGAAGGTCATATGTTTGGACCAGACACAGTTCGTTTCTTCACGAAAAACAAAACGGTTTCGGAACGTTGGCCAGAAGACCAGTTGGAGCAGGCGTCTTTCTCGTTCCCGAGTAATTGATAAAAACGCGTCCCTGTGTAAGAAACAATTCTGACAACAGGATAAATATTAACTAGTAAAGGTGGCAGATTCCGAAGAAATTCAGAATCTGCCACCTTTTAGTGTTCCTGTTCTTAAAAAGATTCAGAATCGTTTCGTTCACAGGGACATTTTTTAATTCATTTTGAAAATGCGATAGCATAGCTCTGTACGATTCGTCACATTTAGTTTTTGATATAAGTTCTGCAAATGTTTTTTGACTGTGTTGATACTTATAAATAGGATTTCACTAATCTCTTTGTTTGAGAACCCCTGTGTTACAAACTGTATGATTTCTCTTTCTCGTGCTGTCAATTGTTCCTCTTTTTTCTCATTGGCATTACCTTGAGAAAGGGCAGTATAAGCATTAAAAGCGCTTTCAATAGGTTTTATTAATAAGCGTAGTCGATTTCTATCCTGCTCACTAAAGTAATTGTCGCCTTCTTTCCTAATCAACCCAATTGCACCCACGATATGATTTTTATTAAAAATATAGATACCGATTTTATCGATATATTGGTGTTTAAAGAAAAACTCTTTGTAAAAATTCGTTTCAACAAAATTTGAAAGGGACATGACATCTTCTACTTTTACGATATGTGTGTCAGTTCTTACGGAAAGATTTTTTGGAATTAATACATCTAATGGTTGAAAAAACTCAAGGTACTCGCTAATTACACTATCTTCGATGTTATTTAAGATTGGATCGATTAAATCGCCCTGTTTATTCGGTATCCAAAAGATAGATTCCGTATAACCTAGGATGTCGGAAAGAGCATTTAATACGGTCTTGCGATAGTGAATAGGATCATTGAGTTCAGGATCAAAAGCAATAAAATCTAAACATTTAAGAATCTTACCGTAATCTCCCTTAGTTAACTGCAATTAATCTCCCTCCATCATTCTTTTTTCAATCGTATCATTTATAGAAAATTCGTTCAATTGTGAAAATACTATTCTTTCGGGTAATAGTTTTATAATTCTTCCTCATTCATACTGAACAAAAAGGAGGAAAGATAATGAATATTTCAGAGTATACAACTTACGACGGTCTAGGTTTGGCCGAACTGGTTAAAAAGAAGGAAGTTACACCTGAGGAGTTAGTAAATACCTCCGTAAATATCATAAAGGAACTTAATCCAACATTAAATGCTGTTGCATCAATTGTTGAAGAAAAAGCACTCAAAGAGATAAAAACAGGTTTGCCAAAAGGCCCCTTTGAAGGAGTCCCATTTCTCATTAAAGAGCTTGTTCTTCATGCAGAAGGAATTCCTGTTAACATGGGAAGTAAACTAGCTGAGGGAATTACATTTCCAGTGGATAGTGAATTAATGGCTCGTTTTCGTAAAGCCGGGGTTGTTACGGTCGGAACAACGACAACTCCAGAGTTTGGTTATAATGCTGCTTCCGAAGCAACACTATATGGCAATCCAACTGTAAACCCTTGGGATACGAATCATAGCCCTGGAGGTTCAAGCGGTGGTTCTGCTGCCGCGATTGCTGCTGGTATTACCCCACTTGCACATGCGAATGACGGTGGTGGTTCTATCCGTATCCCTGCATCCTGTAGCGGGCTTGTTGGTTTAAAGCCGACCCGTGGGAGAATTCCGTCTGGCCCTTTCAATAGCGAACCCCTGAATGGAATTGCAATTGAATTTGCTTTATCTAAAACTGTGAGAGATACGGCAACACTTCTTGATGCGGTTGCTGGTCCAGATATCGGATGTTATGGTTGGGCAGAACCACCCGCAATGCCATTTGCAGAAGCGATAAAGAAAGCACCAAAACCTTTAAAAATTGCTTGGACGGGAAAACCAGCCTCAGGTGTCCCTGTGGATGAAGAATGTCTTCGTGCTTTAAAAGAAACAGTAGCCCTTTGCGAGGAACTTGGCCATACAGTTGTGGAAGCTACTCCTCAATACGATGTGGAGAAGTTTAGCATGGCCACTGTCCGTATTTGGACAGCAAATATTTATCATATGATTAATGGAGCGGCAGCCCTATCTAATCGTATACCGAGTGAAAAGAATATTGAGGCTGCTATCTGGGCTTGTTATCAATATGGTAAAGAGATGCCTGCTTCTCATCTATTAGAAGCAATTGATACAAATGCTGCAGTTTCACGAGGAGTCGGACATTTTTTTACGGACTATGATGTTCTTTTATCCCCGACACTTGCAACGCCACCAGCGCCAATCGGAATGTTAAATTCAAACAATCCTAATATCAATGCTGTTGAGTGGACGGAACAAATTTTTACGTACGCACCATTTACGAATCTGTTCAATGCCACAGGTCAACCATCCATCTCTCTACCACTTGGATGGAGTGATAAAGGCTTACCGATTGGTATGCAATTTACTGGAAGGTTTGCTGATGAAACCACGCTTTTACTACTTGCTACACAATTAGAAGAGGCTAGACCCTGGAAAGATAAAATACCTTCTATTCATGCTTCCAATCTAATTAAGTCTTAAAAACGAAAACGCGTCCCGAAAACGCGTCCCGAAAACGCGTCCCTGTGTAAGAAACAATTCTGACAACAGGATAAATGCTAACTAGTAAAGGTGCCAGATTCCGAAGAAATTCAGAATCTGGCACCTTTTAATGTTTCTGTTCTTAAAAATATTCAGAATTGTTTCGTGCACAGGGACATTTAAGTTATTTCTCTATCTCCTTAAAAATCTCTCCAGCGATTCCCATTGCGTGAACAGCCTTTGGAAAACCGACGTAGCCGGCGCAGTGGATGATAATCTCTATTATTTCTTCTTTAGAAAGCCCAACGTTTAGGGCTGCTTGTATGTGTACTTTAAGCTGATCGAAAGCTCCTTGTGTGATAAGTGTTGTAAGTGTAATGATTTCCCGAGTTGCGTAGGAAAGCGTTTTTCGAGAATAAAGATCTCCAAAGCCAAAAGATACGATCATGTCCCAAAGGTCAGGAGATACTTTTTTCATTTCTTCCATGCCATTACGGACTTCCTCGGAAAATAATTCTTCCATTGCTTGTTTTCCTAACTCGTAGCGCTTGTCATTTTCCATCTTACTGCCTCCCCATAGTTGGTGGTATTTCCTGTTCATCTACTAAAGCTTCAATTACGATTGGTTTATTTGTTTGCTCGATTTTATGTAATGCTTCTTTTATTTTCTCGGTTAAATCAAAAGGGTTATGACAGGTATAAGCTTCTAATCCCATCGATTCGGCAAAACGTTTTGCATCAAGCGGAGTCTCATACACGCCACCGATAGACGAACCGATCATTTTTTGCATCCCTTTTTCTACCATGTCGAGTCGTCCATTATTCATAACGACGAATAGGACAGCGGAGTTATAATTGTAAGCCGTTGAAATTTCGGTACCGTGCATGAACATACATCCGTCCCCGACTAGACATACAATTGTTTCTTTAGGTGCTGCTAGTTTTGCGCCGATCGAATAACCAATTCCGTTGCCCATTGCACCAAATATATCATCAAAGAAGAAGGTCCCTGGTTTGTATATATCAAAATGTTTAATTCCATAAAAAGAATGGCTTCCGTCATCCCCAAAAATAATTGCGTTCTCTGGTAGTGCATGACGCATCGCTCGTAACACTTGGACTGCAGACATGCGTTCTCTAGGTTTATTTTTTTCCAGCGAAATAGATTCGATTGGCATTACAAACGCTTCACTTTCGGTTTTTGGTATATCTTTTAAAATAGCTGTCAGGTTCAACTTGATATCGCCAAGCACTGGGGTAGTTGCAACTTGAATCGATTTTCCGATAAAAGTTGGATCATAATCGAAGTGAATGACATGCTCGGGAAACATCGTTTCTATTAGTCCAGCTGTGGACATATCACTTAGTTTAGAACCGATGACGAGGAGTAGGTCAACTTTCTCCAATAAATACGCGGTAGCTTCTTCTGTACCGCCTAATCCGAATGCGCCGAGTGACAGCCTATGATTAGAAGGGAATGTCCCTTTTCCTCCAGGAGTCGTAATGACAGGCATCTTCCAATGCTCTGCGAGATGCTGTACTTCTTCATACGCGCGACTTGAATGAACGCCTTTTCCTAAGAATAAAAGGGGACGTTTAGCCATATTTAGTTTCTCAATCACTTCACCTGTTTTAGGTGAAATCATTTCATATGGCGCTGGTAACTCCAATTGGAACGGTTCAATTTCTTCTAGCAAAACATCAAATGCAATAGATAGATGCACTGGTCCTTTTACACCAGATAACGCTTTTTCTAAGGCATGCTCTAGGTAGGTGTGTAACATATCACCTCTCTCTACGCGTGCACTAAATTTCGTTATAGATCGAAACATATCTACAAGATCCGCACCAAAAAGACTCGAATCTTGTCCCATTGCTTTTCCGGTATCCCTCATCGAAGGGTGACCCGTGATGATTAATAATGGTAGATTAGAGGCTTTTGCCTGTCCAGCAGCTGTAAGTAGGTTAGTTCCACCAGGTCCGGATGTCCCCACTGCGACTCCAATTTTCTGGTTCATTAATGCATATCCGGTCGCTTCAAAACCTGCTGCTGCCTCGTGTTTACTTAATACAAATTCCATGTCGTGGCGTAATATCTCGAATAGTATAGGAGATATGGCCTTTCCTGGAATACCAAAAATATGGTGAATTCCCCAATGTTTAAAATTCGATACTAATACAGATGAAGCTGTTGTCATGTTTTTAGTGCCCCCTTACAGTCAAAGTTGTGTCAAATATATTTTCTCAATTTCATCTACTGGGAGTGGCCTACTAAAGTAATAACCTTGTGAGATTTCACATTGATGATTTTTCAGAAATTCAAGCTGTTCTCTTGTTTCTACCCCTTCTGCAATTACCTCTTTCTGTAAATTATGTGCTAATGAGATAATTGCTTTGACGATGACTGCATCTTTCTCGCTGTTCATCAATTCTCTAACGAAGGATTTGTCGATTTTAATATAATCAATCGGAAAACTTTTAAGATAATTGAGCGAACTATAACCCGTTCCGAAATCATCGATACTGATACCGATACCTAGTGATTTTAGTTGTTCTAATACATGAATGGCGTATTCGCCTTCCATTGCCATATATTCAGTAATTTCGACAATGACATATGCCGGATCAATAGCTGTACGTTCGAGGACATTTTCCATAAATGAAATGAGATTGCTTGTTAGAAATTGCTGGGTTGATAGATTAACGGACATTGTTATAAGGGGCATGTGGGCATCGTGCCATTTTTTGATTTGTGAACAGGCCTCTTCGATAACCCATTCGCCAATTTGCGTAATCAAACCATTTTCTTCTGCCAGTTTTATGAATTTTTCTGGGGGAATCAAACCTAAGGTCGGATGTTGCCAGCGGATCAACGCTTCCAATCCAACCAGATTGCCGCTATCGATATTGATCTGTGGCTGATAATGAAGAACAAATTCATTATTAGTTATTGCTCTTCTTAAATCGACTTCGAGCATATATTCGTTCGTCATGACATCTAATAATTCAGAGTTATGCACGACATAGCGATTTTTCCCTTGAGATTTTGCTTGGTACATCGCATTATCCGCGTAGACCATAAGCTGTTCCTTTGATATAGGATAGTCGGGATAAAATGCCATCCCGATACTCGCTGTCGTATGTAATTCTTTGTTACCCACATAAAAAGGTTGTTGAAACAGTTGAAGTATCTCTTCCGCTTTTTTCGTGCCATAATCCGGGTCGACAAAATCTTTCAGTAGAAAAACAAATTCATCGCCACCCATTCGAGCGAGTATATCCTTTTCTCCTAGACAACTACTTAAACGTTTACTTACCTCAATCAGAAATCTATCTCCAAAAGAATGATTAAAATTATCATTAATAATTTTGAAGCGATCGAGATCTAGGAATAATACGGCTAAATTTCTATGCTGCCCTGCATTTATTTCATGAATGATCGTTTCTATTTCCTTATTAATAAATCGTCTATTCAGTAGTTTGGTTAAATCATCATGATAGGCTAAGTAGTTATATTTCTCTTGTAGTAAATAACGATCCGAAATATCCCGAAACTGTCCAAAGGCCCCAATCATTTTGTCTTCTTCATAAATTGGTTGTGCATCGAATAGGCAGACAATAAGGTTGTCTTCCTCGTCTCTAAATTTTAATTCTTCATTTTCTATTATTTTTTCTTGTTCCAAGACTTCCTTGAAATATTCTCCCGTAAGATGGGATTCCTGAATATTTCTACCCATCACCGAATCTCTGCTATTATTTGAAATCTTTTCAGCAAAACTATTAAACTCCGTAGTGATTCCTTTTTCATCTGTAATGACAATTCCATTTCTAGTTCTGCTCAACATGATTTGATTCATAATATTAAGCTTCTTATTTTGTTTTCTTAATAACAGTTCTCTTTCGATTGAATCAACTGCTTGGGATAGCATCGTCAGAAAAAGTGGGTTTTGAAACTCGATCGGCATCATGATGGACAAACTGCCAAGTAAATTATCGTCATCTGTATAGTGAAAGGCCGTCCCATAACAAGCAATACCATGAAGAAAGGTATGATAATGCTGCTCACCAACCAGACTGATGGGGTGCTTTTGTTGCAAGGATAGACTAATCACATTCGTCCCTGTATCTTCTTGAATGAATAAGCTGCCAGGACTTATCCCAAATTGTTCGATAGTTGACTTAATGGTCTCATCACCTTCTATTTCAAGAAGATAACCAGTTGCATCCGACACAACCACAAGAATTGGCGTTCCTTTTAAAGAATGTAGTAGCTTATTGGAGAAAAAGCTCACGACTGAAAGTATTTCACTATATGATTTTCGCTTCTCCTCGAACTCCGCTCCGCTTAAAAAGGTCTTCGGTCTCGATACTTCATGAGGATCCATCCCAGCTTCTAAACACATCTTCTTAGATTCTGTAATGTAGTAAGGTTCTGTAGTATTCATGTTCTCCTCCTTAAGCTTTTATATATAATACATACCCTAGTTTCAAAGAGTTAATATTTTTAGCGACAAGAAAAGGAAATTCGTTTCTGCTGTGGATAAATTACTAGAAAATGAGCAGTAGAAAGAATTCCCAATAATATTAACTTTACCGCAAAATATTATTAAATTCAATGGAAAGGAATTGTAAGGGGAAGAGCTTACAAGCCTTGCCAATATTGCTGCATGGGTGCTGAAATGCTATCGGAATTTAGAAGAAGTTCTGATAATTAGGATAAATTTTTATTAAAAAAATCGAAAAAGCATTCTTCCAATGTTTATATAGATAACCAAGTTAAAAGTCATTGTTTTCTAGATGAATAAGAAGTCTTAAAAAAGAAACGAAGTATCAAAATAAAGAAAGAATATCAATTTAGGGTTATAGTGGAATTATTTTTTAGAGATTGTTATACCCGGAGACATATAATTTAAAAAGTAATGATGCACAATTAATTTCTATATAGTTTCGATTTTCATTCTCTCCCTCAAGTATTGAAACCTGCATTGTAGCCATTTCTCGAAAGCGGAGAAGTGGTGCTTTTTTGTTCAAAAGTAATATGAAGATACTTATATTATTTAATTTTCTAAAAACGTTTGACATTACAATATAATTGTCTTACAATAAAACTTATAGAAAATTATAACTATTATATTTACTAGAAGGGTGGAATTTGTATGACAATGAGAAAGAGGCAAGCACCGAAAGGAATTTTAGGATTTCCAGTGGCACCAATGGATGAGAAAGGGAAACTAGATTTAGATGCATTGGGGAAGAATATTGAATTTTTAATAGAAGGAGGTTTAAGTTCTATATTCGTCGCATGTGGGGCAGGCGAGTTACATGCAATTAGTAATGAAGAATATAGGTCGATGGTGGAAATTGCTGTGAAAAAGACACAAGGAAAAATTCCTCTTTATACAGGAGTAGGTGGCAATATTTCACATGCTATAGAACAAGCTAAAATTTCGGAAGAGCTAGGAGCGGAAGGTTACTTAATACTGCCGCCATATTTGATTGATCCTTCACAGGATGGAATTTACGATTATTTAAGAACAATTATCCAAAGTACGGAGTTGAACGCAATCGTCTACCAAAGAGATAATTGTATTCTAGATTCGAAGACACTAGTCAAACTATGTGAACTTCCACAACTTGTAGGGTTTAAAGATGGTGTTGGTAATATGGAGAATAATACGGAATTTACACATCTAATTGGGGATCGATTGGAATGGGTGAATGGGATGCCATTAGCAGAAGTAACAATGGCTGCATATGTGAACTTAGGTTTTACATCATATTCTTCTGCAATTTCCAACTATATACCACATATTTCTGCTATGTATTATGAGGCACTTTTAAATGGAGATAAAGAAGTTGCACATGAATTGCATGAAGACGTCATTCTACCTATTCATCGAATTCGTAAACAGAAAAAGGGCTATGCAGTTTCACTTATAAAAGCGGGCATGCAAATTGTTGGTTTGCCGGTGACAACGAATGTTAGGGCACCAATTGCTTCTGTTGAAAAAGATCATTATGAACAATTGAAGAAAGTTATTGACCATGCATTGGAAAAATATCCTGTTCCATCAAGAGTAATATAATAGGAGGTTCCTTTTAAATGACAGCCAAAACTAAAACGAAAACATATTTAAATTATATAAATGGTGAATGGATTGCTTCAGAAACAGGAGAAACTGCTGAAAGTAGAAATCCCGCAAACAAGGATGAAATAGTTGGACTTTATCAACTATCTTCTATTAAAGACTTTGACCATGCCGCTAGTTCCGCAAGAAAGGCGCAAAAAGCATGGCGTAAACTTCCCGGAAATGTAAGAGGTGATTATTTACTAAAAGCTGCGGCTATTTTAGAAGAGCGTATCGAAGACGTAGCAACTGCCATGACGAAAGAAATGGGTAAGACATTTACAGAGGCAAAGGGAGAAACTGCACGTGGTGTAGCAATTTTACGTTATTATGCAGGTGAAGGTATGCGACCTATTGGTGATGTCATCCCTTCTACTGATAGCGAGGCATTAATGTTTACAACTAGAGTACCCCTTGGTGTTGTTGGCGTTATTACACCTTGGAACTTTCCGGTAGCTATACCGATGTGGAAGATGGCTCCAGCACTTATTTATGGTAATACAGTCATTATTAAACCAGCTAGTGAGACAGCAGTGACTTGTGCAAAAGTGATTGAGTGTTTACATGATGCAGGAATACCAGTGGGTGTTCTAAATATGGTGACGGGTTCAGGTTCATTGATTGGAACAGAAATGGTCAATCATGCAGAAATAGATGCCATTACATTCACAGGATCTAATATAGTAGGTAAACAGCTTGCACAAACAGCTATTTCGAGAGGTATCAAATATCAACTTGAAATGGGTGGAAAAAATCCAGTGATCGTTGCGAATGATGCAGATCTAGACTTAGCAGTGGAAGCAACGATAAGTGGTGGATTAAGATCATCAGGTCAAAAATGCACAGCTACGAGTAGAGTTATTGTCCAACAAGATGTTTATGAAGAATTTAAAGAAAAACTTTTAGAAAAAGTGACGGTCATTACAGTTGGTGATGGCATGGAAGAAGGAACATGGATGGGACCTTCCGCAAGTGAAAATCAATTGAATACAGTGCTCTCAGCCATTGCTAAAGGTAAATCAGAAGGGGCTACACTTCTCTTTGGAGGAGAAAAAGTAGAAAAAGAAGGATTGAATGGGTATTACGTTGAACCGACTGTGTTCGAAGACGTAACATCCACTATGACTCTTGCACGTGAAGAAATCTTTGGGCCGGTACTTGCGCTTATGAAAGTTAACACAATTGAAGAGGCACTTGAATTGGCAAATGACTCGGAATACGGTTTAAGCGCTTCTATTTTTACGACAAGAATCAGTAATATGTTGTCATTTATTAATGAAATGGATGCTGGATTGGTGCGTATCAATGCAGAAAGTGCTGGAGTTGAATTACAAGCCCCATTTGGCGGGATGAAACAGTCTAGCTCTCATTCGCGTGAACAAGGTCAAGCTGCAAAAGAATTTTACACAGCCATCAAAACAGTGTTTGTTAAATAAAATGTAAGCGCTACAATGGAGGTATAATGATGAACTATGAAGAAAATTTAGAAAGTAAAGGATATAAACTTCCTATACAAGCAAATAAGCGTATTTTTGAAGCAGGGGTCAGAACAGGAAACTTGATATTTGTAAGTGGGAATGCAGCGAAAGTCGAAGGTATATTAAAATATAAAGGACTCGTAGGTGACACGGTTACATTGGAACAAGCTCAAGATGCAGCTAAAATTGCTTTCGTGAATTGTTTAGCAACAGTTCGAAAT
Organism: Psychrobacillus sp. NPDC096389; assembly: GCF_044762855.1. Taxonomy (NCBI): domain Bacteria; kingdom Bacillati; phylum Bacillota; class Bacilli; order Caryophanales; family Bacillaceae; genus Psychrobacillus; species Psychrobacillus sp. NPDC096389. The sequence continues at coordinate 567,309 of NZ_JBIWFB010000001.1, forward strand.
ATGATGGGTAGTCTGGATTCTATGAAGAAGATTGTTAATATTAAAGGTTATGTGGCAAGTACGCCGAATTTCACTGACCAACCGAAAGTGATGGATGAAGTATCTGCATTAGCAATCGAAGTATTTGGCGAGATAGGAAAACATAGTAGAGTTTCACTTGGAACATCTTCACTTCCAGAAGGAACACCGGTAGAAGTGGAGATTGTTGTTGAAGTGTAATGATTGAAACTTATATAAATTACTAGAATAGGAGAAATGACTGATGAAGAATATGAACGACCTACCATTAGGTATCAAACAGTTATTTACGAGTATTACGCATTTGAAAGAAGGAGAAAAAGTACTTATCATTACGGATGATGATAAAAGAGAAATTGGTGAATTTGTTTATGAGCATGCAAAACGTTTTTTTGAAACTTCCATGATTGTTATGCCTCCGACTGAAGGGCATGGTGCAGAGCCGACAGAAGCTGTTACTGCTGCGCTGAATAACTGTGATGTTGCATTTGGTGCGACGACTTATTCCTTGTATCATACAAAAGCACGCTTAAGTGCAAGTAAAAATGGGCGATTACGTTGGATTGGGCTTCAAGACTATGCGCTTCATATGTTCGAAGAAGGTGGATTAACTGCAGATTTTGATGAGGTTACACGAGTTGTTAATCGAGTTGCCCCTTTTTATAAAGGTAATACATTTACACTTACAGCTCCAGGTGGCACTCATATGGTTTGCAGCATAGAAGGAAGAGAGCCTGTGCTAGATCATGGAACAGCAACTGTACCTGGATCTGCTTCGTTTCCCCCAAATGCAGAAGTTGCACTTGGACCAGTTGAAGGAACTGCGAATGGTGTATTAGTATTTGACGGAAGTATCCCACATCCATTGTTAAATTTAATTGAAGAACCTATTACATGCACAGTAAAGGAAGGTTTCATAACGGAGATAACAGGGGGACGTGAGGCAGATATTTTACGTAAGATGTTAGCTGAGTTTAACGATCCAACAGTTTATAATATTGCGGAGCTTGGACTTGGTCTCAATAAAGAAAATTTCTTATGCGGGCATATGGCGCCGGATGAAGGATCATTTGGAAATATCCATATTGGTATTGGAAAGAATTTAAATTTTGGCGGACATGTCGATTCACCTTTGCATTTAGATATGATTATCAAAACTGTTACGTGTAATATAGATGGACGAGATATTATGAAAGACGGAGCATTGCTAGTTTAAGAAGTTTTGAGCAGAGAACTCTTGGTATTCTACTTATATTGCATAAGGCAAATTAGGTATACCAAGAGTCTATTTTCGAGAATACATTTACTAATAAAAGTAAGCGCTTTCAAATATTTGTATATTTAGAATAAAGAGAATGAGGTGATTAAATGAAAAAGAAACATAAAATTACAGCCGTAACACTTTTACTTATATTAGTGATAGTACTAGCCGGATGTTCTGCTTCAGCAAATGTTGATACAAATAGTAAAAGAATTATAAGTGTTGCGACAGTACAGCCTGAAAGTCATGCGATTTACCTAGGATTGAAAGCATTTAAAGAATATGTAGAAGAAGAAATGGGAGATAAATTCGAAATCAGACTCTTTACTAATGGTGTAATTGGAGGGAATTCGGAGGCACTCGAATTGTTACAAATGGGATCACTCGATTTGGTAGCTACAAGTGGAAGTAATTTAGAAGCTTTTGCAAATGAATATAAGATTTTTGGTTTACCTTACTTATTTAATGATGAAGATAGTTTCCGTAAAGTGATGAACAACGAAGAATTTACAGATGTGATATATAATTCGACAGCTGACAAGGGAATTCAAGGAGTGGCTTGGTTTTCCAATGGAGTAAATAATTTTTACGCTTCAAAGAAAATAGAAACACCTGATGACTTAAAGGGAATGAAGATTCGCGTTCAGTCTAGTGAGGCAAATGTGAAACTCGTACAAGGATTTGATGCGGCAGCTGTTGTCATGGCTTACGGTGAAGTGTATACAGCTTTACAGAACGGTGTCATTGACGCTGGAACAAATCCTGAGATGGCACTTGTTGATATGAAACATGGAGAAGTGGCAAAATACTATTCACGCACTGAGCATCAGATTTTTACCGATATGCTTGTTGCAAATACAGACTTTTTAAATTCACTTACGTCTAAAGAAAGAGAAGTCTTCCAAGAAGGATTTAAATTGAGCAGTCAAGTATCTAATGAAGCATGGGATAAACGGATTTCAGAGGTGACAGAAGAAGCGACAGAGATGGGGGTAGAATTCATCACAGTGGACAAGCAATTATTCGAAGAAATACAAAAACCAATAAAAGAGGCATTATTAATATCCAATCCAGAATTACAATCACTTTATGACAAGATTCAACAAATCCAGAACTAAAGAAGGTGTATTTTATGGGAAAAGTAAAGAACATAATGGATAAGGTATTATCTGCTGCTTGCGCCGTGTTATTGTCTTTTATGACGCTACTTGCAACTTATCAAGTAATTTCACGATATGTTTTTAGCAGTCCAAGTACGATGTCTGAAGATCTGCTGAGTTATTCTTTTGTTTGGGTATCCTTGCTTGGTACTGCGCTAGTATTTGGTCAAAAAGATCATATGAAACTAACCATATTTTCAGATAGATTAAAAGGGATTAATCAGTTTTTTTTATCGATCTTTACCGAGCTACTCATCATGTCTATCGCGATAATAGTCTTTTTGTTTGGAGGTACACAGGTTGTAGGCGTTGGTGCAATACAAATTTCTCCTACATTGAATATTTCTATGGAATGGATTTATATTGTGCTTCCAATAAGCGGCGTGTTGATAGTGGTCTACAACTTCATTAATATTATCCAATTAATCCAACAATTTAAGGTGAGCAAAAAGGAGGGGATTCTATGAGTGTAGCAGTAACAGCGGGGCTATTGATTTTTTTTACAATTGTCATTCTATTACTTCTCGGTATTCCAATTGGAATAGGACTCATTGTTGCATCGATACTAGCAATCACCCAAGTATTAGGTTTTTCTGCGGCCATTCCGTCATCCGCTTTGAAATTGTTTCAAGGTATTAATATATTTACTTTATTGGCCATTCCTTTCTTTATATTTGCAGGTAATATTATGAATAAAGGTGGTATAGCAGTCCGGTTGATTAACTTAGCAACCGCATTGACTGGCAGGATACCAGGATCACTTGCGCAGACGAATGTAGTTGCAAATATGCTTTTTGGATCTGTATCTGGTTCTGGAACAGCCGCGGTATCTGCAATGGGATCTATTATGGGGCCAATTCAAAAAAAAGAAGGCTATGATGAAAATTTTACAGCGGCAATTAATATAGCAACCGCTCCTACAGGATTATTGATACCACCGAGTACTGCATTGATCACATATGCTTTAGTTAGTGGGGGTACTTCAGTAGCTGCTCTTTTTCTTGGTGGTGTGATTCCCGGTATTTTATGGGGGTTAAGTTGCATGGTCGTTGCGTTCTTTTATGCAAAAAAGAAAGGCTATGTTGGTAAAAAGCAAATAACTTTAAATGAATTCTTAAAAGTTGCACTCGATGCAATTCCAAGTTTATTACTAATTATTATTGTCGTTTTTGGAATTGTTGGAGGTGTTTTTACTGCAACAGAAGGCTCCGCCATTGCAGTTGTCTATAGTTTGCTGTTATCTACACTATTTTATAAAACAATCAATTTCAAAGAATTATATGCTATTTTGATAGAGAGTGCCAAGTTGTCTGCAATAATTATGTTTTTAATCGGTTCATCTAATATAATGGCTTGGGTTATGTCGTTTACTGGAATACCAGACATGATGGCAAACTTAATATTAGGAATTTCCGATAATCCAATAATTATTTTGTTAGCTATAAATATTTTATTGTTGTTCGTTGGCACATTTATGGATCTAACACCGGCAATCTTAATTTTCACTCCAATATTACTTCCAGTTTGTTTAGCATTAGGAATGACTCCTTTACATTTCGGTATTATGCTTACGTTTAATCTTTGCATAGGCACTATTACACCACCTGTTGGGAATATTCTCTTTGCGGGTATTAAAGTATCGAGTGTGAAATTGGAAAGGGTTATGCCGCAACTGCTTAAATTTTATGTAGCTATTGTTGTTGTTCTTTTACTTGTGACGTATTTTCCATGGTTTTCAACATTCCTACCGTCTTTAGCTGGGTTAAGTTAAAATATTTGAAGGAATGAATGATTAAAGGGGGAGAATGTGGTAATAATAATGACTTCCCTCTCTTTTTACATAGGATTGTGCAATTAGTCTGGTATTTTAGTGTATAATTATTATATAGAAAATCACGATTTTTTTTATCGAAAGGAGGGACTCTAATGAAGGAGCATACAATGGACACCATCCGTAGGAGTACTTTATCGCAGCAGGTGATAGAACAAGTTATTTATATGATAACGAGCGGTCAATTAAAGCCAGGCGATAAGTTACCGTCTGAAATGTCTTTGATGGAACAACTGGATGTAAGTCGTCCAGTACTACGTGAGGCGCTGGGCTCATTGGAAACACTAGAAATTATAACAAGAAGACCTCGGAGTGGGACATTTGTCAATGATAAAGTGGGAAGCAGTCCGTTCAAAGCAATGCTCGCATTGTCCATTAATAATGTCCCTGCTGTTATAGAAGCACGAATGGCTTTAGAATTGGGACTTGTCACCATTGCAGCTGAAAAAATATCCGATGATCAACTTGGAAAAATAAAAGAAACAATTGATAGAATTCAAGAAAATCCCAATAGTGATTATGGAAAATTAGACAAGGAATTTCATCGGCTTATAGCGCAAAGTGCAAATAATCCTGTAGTCGAAGGGATGATAGACTCCCTTCTTATCACACATGAAAAAACAGATAGCTTGATAACGTATCGTGAGCCTACTATTACAATTGAGCATCATGTAGCTATATATGATGCATTGAAGAAAAGGGACCCTCATGAATCGTTCAAACAAATGTATAATCATTTAAGATATGTCAGGAAGAAAATTTTAGGTGATTGAAGTATTCTAATGATAAATAAAACAATTATAATTAATTTTCATTATTATGAATCATAAAAAGTATTGGAATAACTTCGACTGAATATTCATAACAAAGCGGCTGAAAGTTCATCTTCAGCCGCTTCTTTTTGTAAAAGTTATACATCCTTAATTCATGACCAAACAGGGTAGACTATTTGAGTATCTTATTTGTAAAGATAATAATGGAGATTTTCAATATTTGTGTTATGCTCCTATTCCTCGTCTTCTGTTACTCCAGCTTCCAGAAACGCCGCAGATACTTTTTCAAATTCTTCATCCGTTTCGATCTCCGCCAAGTCTTCTCCATCAATCACTTGGAAAAAGAACACATCCATGTCTTCATCTGTTTCTTCGTTTACATCTTCCACGAATGCAACAGCTGCATACTCTTTATCTTCCATCGTTAAAAGACCAATTACTTCGATTTCTTGTTCGCGATCATCTTCATCTAATACCGTTAGGATTTCTCCTATTTCAATGCTTCCCATTTTTTCTTCCATTCACAATTCCTCCTATTTGTTGGGTTCTTCTTTCTACCATTCATTTACCCACTAAAACTTACGGTTACACTTAGGCAATAAATTTTTTGATCAAGTTTGCATCTATAGTATTTCACATAGCTCCATTTTTATTCGTTATGTCCCTGTGTAAGAAACAATTCTGTCAATTCAATGCTAAATAAAAAACGTAAATAACACTCACCTAATGAAAAAGGTTAGTGTTATTTGTCGTTATATCATTAAGTAGTAATCTCTTTTAAGCATATATTCAAAACTGTCAACAGTATTCTAGATGAAATAATTAAACATAGAGGATAAAATATCCATGTTTTTTGTTATAGAACAGTTGTTATAAATGGTTTTTCCATTCGCTCTGGATTCACTGGAATATTTTATAGTAAAAAAATCTCGCATTCTATGTTTATACTGATGGAGCACAAGAAGGAGGAGAAGAAAATGAATAAAAATTATTCATTACTAGTTGGAGTACTTGCGGGAAGCTTGCTATTTTCCACACATTCTGTAGAGGCATCTATGACTACTGGAAATTCAAATACCACTTCAGAAGCAAAATCTCATGAAACACACACATGGAAATCTCCATATCAATATAAATATAATTTCAATAATTCTCAGAAATACAGCCATAATGCTTCAGAGGAAAATGAAGTATCTGAAGAAACACCAGCTGCGGAGAAACCAGTTACTCCAACACAACAACCATCAGGAGAATCAAACAATGAAAATGTACAAGTTTCTTCTGAAATTCAACAAGTTGTAGATTTAGTAAATAGTGAACGTGCAAAAGCTGGACTAAAAGCACTGCAAATCGATACTAAACTAACAGAATCAGCACAAGCAAAGTCACAAGATATGAAAAATAAAAACTATTTTTCTCATACGAGCCCAACATACGGCTCACCATTTGACCAAATGAAATCTTTTGGTATCGAATATAAATCAGCGGGTGAAAATATTGCCATGGGTCAACACGGTGCAACAGAGGTAATGGACGCATGGATGAAATCACCTGGACATAAAGCAAATATCTTAAATCCATCTTATACACATATCGGAGTAGGTTTGTCTGATAGTGGAAATTACTGGACACAACAATTTATTGGGAAATAAAAATGAGTAATAAATAATAGAAGTAAAAAAGTTTCCGTCTTTGGCGGAGGCTTTTTTTCTTTTTCATAAATATTGAAAGGAACTTACCGCTCTCACTAGCATTGCAATATTCAAAAATAAGTAAAGTATAAATAGAAAATTTTTATTGAAACTACTAGTTGTTGTGGACTATTCGCTTATTGAGCAACTTGCCCAAAAATAATTGTGTTGGAATTGACGGGCTCCAATTTGCTCTTGTACTCTTTCATTGGTAAGCATGAATATATTGCGCAGGAGGAAGTTGAGGATAATGGTTTCGTAGTAGAGCAAGTGACGCCTGGTTTTAAGTTGGATTGGTGTACTTCATTAATAGCAAGAGTAGTCAGCGGATCAAAGAGGTGAGAGGTTTAATAATTGGTTATGATTCTATGTCATGCACAGGGAGCTACTCGAAAAATAATTTTCAAATCCATTTTACCTCCAAAATGGATTTCTTAGCTAAATTGCCTCTGTTTTAAGTCTTCAAAATTCCATTGTCTTCTTTTTAAGACAATTTACTTCTTAGGGTGACTCGTTTAGGCTAGGGGAAGGTCCCTGTGCAAAAAACAATTCTGAATAGTTCTTTGCACAGAGACGTTATATCCTAGGAAAGTGAGGCAACACATTGACAAGAAAAAGAAATTTTAATCTTGATTCTTATTATCACGTCATCATGCGAGGCAATAATCGACAACCCATATTTGGGTCGCATCGAGATAAGCTTGAGATGATGCGGATATTCCACTATGTTTATGACAAGAGTCCTTTTGAAATCCTCGCCTATTGTTTCATGACTAATCATTATCATCTCCTTATCAAATCACATAGAGACCCACTTAGCAAAATTATGGCACTCCTTAATAGAAGGTATAGTAGCTCGTATTCGAAAAGATATAACCATGTCGGTAGAATCTATCAGAGACGCTATTTTGCAAAAAAAGTGGACTCACCGATCGGATTGCTTACCGTCAGTAACTATATTCATCGCAACCCCATAGAAACAAAGCAGTTAATGGTAGAACGTTTAGAATGGTACCCATATAGTTCCTATCCATTTTACTTCGAAGAAAATAAACCTGCTCCTCCCTTTTTAAATAGAGACGTTTTAAAAAAACATTTACCGGCTACGTTTGAAAAATCTAATGCGGGCTATTGTAGCTACTGTTTAAACCACAGACCTAGAGTAGAGGCAGACGAAAGAACATCAACTGTGTACGAAACGTGATGAAAAGTCAGAATAGTTTGGTACACAGGGACATTACCATTTTCCATTCAAAACATTTATACTTAAAGAAGCAATGCTTTAACTAAGAAAGAAGGAAATAAATTGAATTCGATTAATAAAGAACTTTATGAATATCTAATTGATAATTCCAGAAATATTACTGAAAGATGGTTCGCTGAAAAAGACAGTTTTACTGGTGCTTTTTATTCCAATAACTCGAATCCACAAATAGATCAAATATTATTAGAACAACATGCGCTGACTATAAAGACCGTTGCATCTGCATTTCTAGAGGATAAGGATTCATTAAAGGAACAACAAGTATTATGGGCTGACACAGTGGCTAAAAGTAGAATTGAAAATAACACTCCGATACATGAAGTGATAGAGGCTTTGAATAAAACACGTGAAACAATATGGGGATATGTTGGTCTATTTGCAAAAGAACAAGATGAGCTAGTGACCAAAACAAATATTCTTAAATGGAGTGTATTATTTAATACAGCTTTTGATCAACTTATCTATCTGTTATCTGAAAGATACTTTGAGTTGTCCCATAATCGAATGACTGCCCAACAAAATTTGATAAATGAATTGGGTACACCGGTTATTCCAATTTTAGAAAGAGTAGCCGTACTACCAATTGTAGGTGACATCGATACGAATCGTGCAAAATCATTGTTACAGGAAGTGCCACAAAAATGTTCAGTACTTGGAATCGAACACCTTTTCATTGATATTTCTGCTGTCTCCATTATGGACACAATGGTAGCCAATGAAATGTTTCAATTGATGGAAATCCTCAAATTACTTGGCATCCAAACTTTTATGTCAGGTATTCGTCCAGAAATAGCGCAAACTTCCATTCAGTTAGGACTTGATTTTAGAAGTATACCGACATTCAGTTCGCTAAAACAAGCTTTGTTTATTACTGGTGTTTATAAAAATATTTAGTAGGATTATAAGCTGCCCCTTATTTTGGGGACAGTTTTTTAAAATATGTCCCTGTGCGAGGAACAACTCTGATAACTTAGAGAAGAATACGTAAAAAGCAGAGAACATTCACCGGACGAAGCGGTGTTTGTTCTTTTTCTGTCTTTTTGCACATAAAAATTCAGAATTGTTTCACACACAGGGACGTTTCAAAGCGAAGAATTTAATTTTGAGTTGAAAAAAAGGCTTTAAATGTAATTTTAGATCCATTTTTGCATTGAAAATGAAATTGTTGTGTTTATAGTTCATTTATGACAATTTACTTCCAAATAATAATGTTGTATGGTGGACAAATAGCGTGATGTGAAGACTATGAAAAGAAAGTGGGGAGCAATGATACACAATTATGTCTATAGTGTTGGTATGCAGGGGCTTAAGGGACAAATTATTCGGGTGGAGGCGACGGTTTGGGATGATAAGGAGCAATGTATTATTATTGGTTTACCGGATGCCTCGATTAAAGAATCGAAAGAGCGGATTTTGAATTGTTTATTATCTCTTGGTATCGATACTAATATGAAAAAAATCACAATTTTGCTATCGCCTTCTGACGTGAAGAAACAAGGTACGTCGTATGATGTTGCTATGCTATTGGCGGTGTTACAAGCAATGTCCAACGCCCCCTTACAAATTCCTGAGAAAACATGTTTTATAGCTGCACTTACCTTAGATGGACATTTAACCACATTTCACAGTATGATTCCTACCATACACCAAGCGATACTACTTGGCTTTAAGAAAATTTATATCCCACCTATTGATATTTCTCCTTTTCTAGAAATTCCAGATGTAGAGCTAGTTCGCATTACTCATATAAAAGATTTGCTATCGCATTTAAGAGGGAATAGTTCCCTTTCGGAAGCAGAGCTGGAATTGCTGCCCTTAGAAACAATTTCAAATATACCTGAAGAAACTCCATATATATGTTTTTCTGCCATCCGTGGCCACAAGCAACCGAAGCGAGCGCTCACTTTAGCAGCGGCTGGAGGGCATCATGTGTTGATGACTGGTCCTCCTGGATGTGGTAAGAGTTTACTGGCCAATGCGTTTCATACAATCTTACCTGATATGACGAATGAGGAAAAACTAGAAGTGTTCAGCATTTATCAAATGGCCATGGAAGCTAGGCATTTATCTGCGCGTCCACCGATTAGAAGTCCTCATCATTCTACATCAGAAGGGGCTATTATTGGTGGAGGGCGTTATCCTAGACCCGGTGAAATATCACTTGCACATCGCGGCGTCTTGTTTTTGGACGAACTTGGTCACTTTCCACGCCGTGTAATCGACACCTTACGACAATCACTCGAGACGGGAATTGCCGTTGTGAATCGTGTCGAAGGATCCAATCAATTTCCAGCAACGATAAACTTAATAGGAGCGACTAATCCTTGTCCTTGTGGATATTATGGTTCCAATGAAAAATACTGCACATGTACGGAGAAGATGCGATTAAAATATATCATGAGAATAACAGGACCTATTATTGACCGAATTGACTTTGTATTAGGTTTGAAAAACCAAGGAATTATAAAACAAACTTCTAGTGAAACATCAGAAGAGATAAGGACTAAAGTAGCGGCTGCAAGAGAGATGCAACGGATTCGTTATGGAGATAATTACACAAACTCAATTGTACCTGTCAAATTATTTGAAAGGAAGGTGACGTTTTCCGAAGCACAACTGTCTAGAGTTGAAAACTTTTGTTTTGTAGAGAAATTAAGTAGTCGTTCTACGATGAAGGTTTTGCGATTAGCTAGGACTGTCTCTGATTTAGAAGGAGATTTATCGGTAACAGATCAAGCGGTGACCGAAGCGTTGGAATGGACCAGACGAGCAGCATATGTGCATTCGACGCAGCTGAGGTAGAATAAAAGTTTTCATAAATTCAAATCGAGTCAAAAATAGAGTAATATTGATTAGATAAATAGATTTGTAACTTATGGAATGCTTGTGGGGACTGAAATCAGAACCAATGAACCGGAGTTGGTTTTCTGTTATAATGAACTAAAAACTTCTTGAACATAAGGGGTGTTATCGTATAGATGGATAAAATATTAGAATTGTTAAAAGCTATGCAGGACCAACAAAGTGAATTCAGAATGGAAATGAATGAACGTTTAGATACTATAGAAAAATATTCAATTCAGCACGGTGAAAAACTAGACAATAATCGTGAACATGTAAGTAAGAAAATGAGCTTCATTGAACATAAGAACCTGGAACTTGAACAACGAATTTACGAACTAGAAAGCCGTTTCGGACGACAATAAACTAAAAAAATCCTAAGTTAAGAGCAATATTGAAGAGATATTTTGATTTTAATATATCATAACTATTTTTATTCCCAAACAATCACAGGTTCGGGAATCTTTTTTCTTTACAATAAACTACCCAATCCCTCAAAAAAAGATGAAAACGCCTCCAAATTTCGACCTTTTCCGAAAAATAAGAGAATAATTAACAGAATCATGTATAATAAAGAAGGAAATAATTATTTCAGGAAAGTAAAAGGGGGAATTTTATGAAGAAAAATAGGTTATTCTGGCTTATTGCAATGATTTTCATGCTTGGTATCTTTTTAGCAGCATGTGGTGAGGGGGATAACGCCGACAGCTCAGTAGATACGACAAACACAGAAAAAACAGAGGATACAGAAGAGGCAACAAGTGAAGATTTGGATGAAGAACAAGTATTAAATTTAGTGGAGCGTGCAGAGATTCCGTCAGTGGATTCGGTTCTTGCGGATGATGCCGTTTCTTTCAATGTACTAAATAATATTGCAGAAGGCTTATTCCGCTTAGATCAAGATAATGTAGCGGTTCCTGCAATGGCTGAAGGCGAGCCAGAAATAAGTGAAGATGGTACCATTTATACATTCAAATTACGTGATGCTAACTGGTCAGATGGTACACCTGTTACTGCGCATGACTTTGTGTTTGCTTGGCAGCGAGCAGTTGACCCAGATACTGGATCGTCTTATGGACCTTATATGATGACTGGCATTATTAAAAATGCAACAGAAATTGCTGCTGGTTCGCTGGATAAATCGGAACTAGGAGTAGAGGCGAAGGATGATAAAACATTAGTTGTTACACTAGAACGTCCAGTCCCTTATTTTATGTCTCTCATGGCATTTGGAACATTTTATCCGCAAAATGAAGCATACGTAACTGCTCAAGGAGAAAACTATGCTGCAAATTCAGATAGTTTATTATCCAATGGACCGTTTATCCTGAAAAACTGGGATGGCACAGGTCTATCTTGGTCAATGGAAAAGAATCCAGAGTATTGGGATGCAGAAACAGTGAAGCTCGATAAGATTAATGTAGATGTTGTTAAAGAACCGGGTACATCCGTCAACTTATATAACGATGGACAAAAAGACCGTGTGACATTATCTGGAGAATTTGCAATGCAGTACGCAGATGATGTAGAAGTAGAACAAGTGTTGAAACCGACTGTCTACTATTTGAAATTAAATCAAGAACGAGATGGGAAAAAGACGCCCCTTTCCAATGTAAAGTTACGACAAGCATTAGCTATGTCTTTCAATAAGCAAGATATGGTGGATGTTGTCCTTGCAAATGGTTCCATTAAAGCAGATTTCCTTGTGCCAACAGGGTTTGCATTCGATGAAAACAAACAAGATTTCCGTGAAGTAAACGGGGACATGCTACCATTCAATGCAGAAGAAGCGGCAAAATTATGGGAAGAAGGTATGAAAGAAGAAGGTTTGACAGAGGTGACATTCGAATATATTACGGGTGATACTGAGCTCTCTAAAAATTTAGATGCTTATTTAAAATCACAGATGGAGTCAAACCTGAAAGGGCTTAAGCTTAACATAAAGAGTCTTCCATTCAATGTTAAATTAGATTTAGATGCAGCTCAAGATTATGACATTCAGAGCACTGGTTGGGCTCCTGACTTCCAAGATCCAATTACATTCTTGGACTTGTTCCAATCCGAGTCGTCACAGAACAATATGTCTTTCTCTAATGAAAAATTCGATGCACTGCTTGAAAAAGCAAAAGGTGAACTTGCACTAGATCCAGCAGCACGTTGGACAGCATTAGCAGAAGCGGAAAAAGTGGTAGTTGAAGAAGAGGCATCGATTGTCAATTTGTATCAAACAGGATCCATGTCGCTGCAAAAACCGTATGTGCATGGCATTGTTGCTCACCCATTCACTGGAGATTACAGTTATAAATGGGCTTATATAGCAGGGAAAGAATAAAATTTTAGTTATATAGACTCGTTAAAATATAAAGAAATGACACTTTTTATCTATTTAGAAAGTGTCATTTTTTTATTTTTTCCTTTTATTTTGCATGTTTAAGGTAAACTTCCAAAAAAAAATTTCCCCACACTTGATTTTTTTCAAAAAGTAGTTCTTTCTAATTATTATTTATTTCATATGTTGATAATAATTCGTTTCATTATGAAATTATTAATTGAAAAAATCAACAAATTGTACTTAAATTATTTGTTGATTTTTATAGATACTAGTTTCGTCTCTCGAAAAAAATATTTTTTCTTTCATGCATTTTATGTATATTTAATATTTCTTAAGTTCTGATTTTAGATTTATTTTATAGTAAATCTTTAGAACTATGACATTTTTACATGAAAAATAGATATAGAAAAAAGTACTAAGTAATATTATGATAGTATTATAATTTTGGGAATTTATTAAAATTTCTAAAAATTAAACAATAATAATAGGAGGCTGTGGAAGAATTTTAGATGCAGAGAGAAGTAGATTGTCCAAAAAGGGAGGAAATAGGGTGAAGAAAAATCTAGTGACGAAATTATTCCGTACACTCATCGTACTAGCGATGATCTTTACAATGTTTATACCAGCTCTAACCGTATCTGCAAATACAGATGTGCAACCATTCAAACAAAATGTTCCGAGCGAAAGCACGCTACAATTAAAGGCGGCGATCGCAGAACAATTAAATGTGTTGGATGGCGGACCAAAACTACACAAAGACTTACAAAACTTAACGGGTAACCAAGACGTTTCGGTAATCATCCATTTATCAGAAAAGCCCGTTGCCCTTGAAAAAGGAATACATGAATTAAAAGGGAAATCTTTTTCAGCAACACAAGAAAATCAAGTGAGAGCAAAAGTAAAAACACAACAAACAGCAGTAAAAAAGGAGTTAACAATAAAAAATATCCCAATTAAACAAGGGTATGCATTTGATACTGTTTTAAATGGTTTCGCTGCAACTGTAAAAGCGAATGATCTTCCAAAACTACTAACTGTGCAAGGAGTTACTTTAGTAGAACCGGACACTATCGTTCATGCATCGGAAGAGCCACAAAAAAAGAAACCGACGAAACCTTCTACAATCAATAAAGATAAAATCGTCGATGCAAAGATGAATACGAGTATTTCATTTTTAGGTATCGAAAGGCTTTGGAATGAAGGAATCGAAGGACAAGGTATCAAAGTTGCAGTACTAGATACCGGAATCGATGCGGATCATCCAGAATTCGCAGGCATTTATAAAGGTGGGAAGAACTTTATCCCGAACTCTTCTACCTATACAAGAACCCGTGCGGACAACGATGCATCGGAAACTTCTCCTGTAGAACGACCTGCAGGCACACCAGAATTTAATGCAAACGGAAGTGCCTTCTATACTTCTCATGGTACGCATGTTGCGGGAACAATTGCTGCAATTGGCGCCAACGAATTCGGTATTAAAGGGATTGCACCAAAAGTAGATCTCTATGCTTACCGAGTGCTTGGGGCTTATGGAAGTGGAGCTACTTCAGGTATTGTAAAAGCGATCGACACGGCAGTGATCGAACAAATGGATGTTATTAATCTATCATTAGGTGGAGGGGCTAATACGGAAACGGACAGTGGCTCTTTCGCGATTAATAATGCCATGATGGCTGGGACAATCTCTGTAATAGCAACAGGAAACTCAGGTCCGAACCGTGGAACGATGGGAACTCCAGCAACAGCACGTTTGGGGATTGCAGTTGGAAACACTACGAATCCAGAAACGATGTATAACGGGCAAGTAAATATTACAGTTGGTGATTATCATCTAACAAAACAAATGCAATTGATGGGGACCACTTTTGGAAAAAATTTAGCATCACAACTTCAAGGAGAATTTGATTTAGTTGCCGTTCCTGGAAATGGCGAAGCAAAGGATTATGAAGGTATTGATGTAAACGGCAAGGTTGCGCTGATTTCTCGTGGAAATATTGCATTTGTTGATAAGATTGCATATGCAAAGGAAAACGGAGCAGTGGCAACGATTATCCATAACTTTGCCGGTGGTTCAAACGCGCCGGATGTATCAGGCACATTTTTAGGAGACTCTTTTGCATTTATCCCAACGTTTGATATGTCTCAAACAGACGGTGATGCCATTCGTGCAGCCTTAAATGGAGGAGAAGGAACTGTTACATTTGGTAACTTTGGTTCAGAAAACACGACTGGCGACGAAGTGAATAATTCTAGTTCACGTGGACCGTCAACTCCGAATTTTGATATTAAGCCAGATGTAAGCGCTCCCGGAACGAATATCATGTCTACGATTCCAATGTACAAAGCAGATTTCCCGGATGCTGTTTACGGAGAAGCTTATGACCGCAAAACGGGAACATCGATGGCTACACCACATATTGCTGGTATCGCGGCACTTGTCAAACAAGCAAATCCAAGCTGGAGTGCATTCGATGTAAAAGTTGCGCTTTCCAATACCGCTAAAGTGCTAAATAAATCAAAATACGATGTATTCGCGCAAGGTGCTGGCCGTGTAAACGCGTATGCAGCAGCTCACCCAAGTATACTTGCTTATGCAATTGATACTGCGGTGTTAGATAATAGCGGCTCTATTGTAGAAAACTTGAAAGGAACCGTTACATTCGGTCCACAATCATTAAAAGAAAATATTTCTGTTACCAAACAAATTCTTGTAAAAGATAGCAAAGGTACCGGTGGAAATTATCAAGTAACAGTCGATACGATCAAAACGTTTGGTGATGCTAAAGTAACAGTCGATCAACCATCGTTTACACTTGCTGGAGAGCAACTATTAAATGTTACATTGACCGCTTCTAAAGCGTCTGCTCCAAATGGTTCAGAAATATTAGGGTACATCCATATTAATGGTGGCGATTCTGAAATTTCATTGCCATTCGCAGCTGATTTTAGCGGTGTAGTAGCTACAGAAATTAGAGATATGCATATTTCGGAAACTGACCTTTCCTTTGACGGAGATGGAGTGAAAGACTTAGCCGAGCTTACATTCACATTGACTGGAAATGTGACAACGAACTATATCGAGCTTTGGGATATTATGAATCCTGAGGGTGGAGAATACGGTGACGGCTACATCGGTTATTTACATGCGGGTTCCTCCCTTGGAGCAGGCTCTTGGAAGTTAACGGTTGACGGTGAGTACCAACCATGGAGCGGTGAACCGGCAACAACGATTCCAGATGGCCTATATACAATTGACTTTACAGGACTTGCTGCTAGTGGCGTGATTGGTGACTATGTTGGACCAGTTGTCGTGAAAACGACCAAACCAGAAATTGAAGGCTCTGTGAAAGATGGGGTAGCTACTGGTCAAGTTACGGACAAGTATATTGAATATAATGAAGAGTTATATTTATACGGTTTGGAATTTGATTTAAATGACAAGCTAAATGCTTCTTATATTGCTACTGTTAATGGAGAAACTGCGGAGGCAGTGGACTTCGATTTGGCACAAGATGGATCCTTTACATTCCCTGTAACGACTGAAACAGATTCTGTGAAAGTAGTCATTCTAGATGCAGCGGGGAATAAAGGAGAAGCTTTAATTTATGAAAAAGAACAATCAGAAGTAACACTTGCGGTAACTCCAACAGAACTTGATTTAGCAGTAGAAGAAACAGCTCAACTAGTTGTTACAGAAACTTCTAAACCTAAAGAAGGGGAAGCTACAAATAAAGATGTAACCGCAGAAGCTACGTATGCTGTGGCAGATGAAAGCATTGCAACAGTTGCGAATGGTTTAGTGACTGCAGTAAGTAAAGGTTCTACAACAATTACAGTTTCCCATGGCGAAAATGAAGTAACGGTAAACGTAACAGTCAATGATTCAGGAGAAATTGTGCCAGGTGTTACATTGACTGCTAACAAAACAGAAGTTGAACTTCAAAAAGGGAAAGAAGCGCAACTGAAAATTACAGAAGTAACTATGACAGCAGATGGAAAAACAAAAAAATCAGATGTAACAAAAGCAGCGACGTATAAAGTGGCTGATAATAAAGTTGCTTCTGCCAAAAATGGTTTAGTAACAGCGAAAAATGCAGGAAGCACTACAATTACAGTTAAATACGGTAAAAATGAACTTCCTATAAGCGTGATAGTTACAGAACCAGGCGTGATGTTAACTGCAAACAAAACGGAACTTGACTTGCAAAAAGGGAAAGAAGCACAGTTGAAAATTACCGAAGTGACAACAACAGCAGATGGAAAATCGAAAAAAGCAGACGTAACCAATTCTGCAAAGTATTTCGTAGCTGATGGTAAAGTAGCTTCTGTCAAAAATGGTTTAGTAACTGCAAAAAATGCAGGAAATACAACCATCACTGCTAAATATGGCAAAAATGAAGTAACTGTAAACGTAACGGTTACAGAGCCAGTAGTGACGCTCGAAGCAAATAAAACACAAATTGACTTGGAGCCAGGAAAAGAAGCGCAACTAAAAATTACAGAAGTAATCACTACTGCAGATGGAAAAACGAAAAAGTCGGATATAACAACACTTGCAACATATAAATCTGCAAATGGCAAAGTGGCAACTGTAAGCGGTGGTTTAGTAAAAGCAAAAGCAGCAGGAGAAACAACCATCACTGCAAAGTACGGTAAAAGCGAAGTAACGGTAAATGTAACAGTTACTGAGCCACAAGTAACACTGCTTACAAATAAAACTGAAATTAACCTAGAACCAGGAAAAGAAGAAAAATTAAAAATTACAGAAATTACAAGAACAGCAGATGGAAAAACAACAGAAAAAAATGTAACAGCATCTGCAAAGTATAAAGTAACAGATGGCAAAGTGGCTACTGTAGCAGATGGTCTAGTAAGAGCTAAAAATGAAGGAAGTACAACCATCAACGTGAACTACGGTGGAAATACTGTCCTAGTAAATGTGACGGTTACTGCACCAGTCGTTACACTTGTTGCAGACAACACGGAACTTGAATTGGAAGCGGGCAAAGAAGTTAAGTTGAAGGTGAAGGAATTAACGACAGCACCAGATGGTAAAACTACCGAAAGAGATGTAACAGCAGCTGCTACGTATAAAATATTAGATAGTAAAGTAGCTACTGTGAGTGGTGGTTTAGTAAGAGCAAAAAAAGCAGGAAGCACAATAATTACCGTTAAATACGGTAAAAATGAACTGCCAGTAAATGTTGTTGTTACAGAGGCGACATTGAAATCTGTCGAACCGAATGCAGAAACTTTAGTACCAAGTCCAGAATCTATTACACCAGAGTATGAAACGACGGTACCAACTTTTGAATCAATAATGCCAAGTACAGGTGCAATTCCTGTAGCGGTGTAAAAAAAAGACAGCTGGGGGATAGTTCCCCAGCTGTTTTTAATGTCCCTGTGTAAGACACTATTCAGAATAGTGTCTTACACAGGGAACGATTTCAATCTAAATATCTCCGAGCCCCGGAATAGTTTCGTTTATAAACTCCTGCTGTAATAGATTCGATTTTGACTTTGTCGGATGCATTTGGAGCGTGAAGCATTTTACCATCTCCTATATATAATCCGACATGATACACTTTTCCTTTTCCTCCATTTCCAGCAAAAAACACGAGATCACCAGGTTGTAAATTACTCTTAGAGACGGCTGTTCCTTTCGTTGCTTGGTAAAACGAATCGCGAGGAATTAGGATCCCATGGTTTTTATATACCGAGTAAATAATACCGGAACAGTCAAATCCGAACGAGGATGTACCAGCCCATAAGTAAGGAAGTCCTAGGAACGTTTTTGCACTATTCACGATATCTTTTTGCGTTGGTTTTGGAACTGCTGCATAGTTTTTATGTACTTTTGCATCTTTTTTAGCTAAATATTTTACACCGTTTTGTGGAGTGAGCACATGCAGCCATTCTCCTTCTTCTTTAATGACCGGAAGGATTGTTGTATAGCTGATGTCTATATATTTGTTCTTTTTCTTTGTATCACTATATAGAGTAGCAGATTTTGCATTTACAATTGCAATCGAACAATCGCTTGTATCTGTTGATGTTTCGAACAAATGCGATGTTGGAACCCAACCAGGATACCCTTCTTTTTGATAAGGTACGTACTGGTCTTTGACTGCTATTTTGGACCATTTTCCACTTTTTTGTAAAACGACGACTTCATCACCAAATAATGCTTGAGTATCTGTTTTATCTACGAGCCACCATTTTTGTTTGAGATTCATCGTTTTCGTCCATTTAGAAATGTCTACTGGAGTAGCAATAGAAGGACGATCCACTGGACGATCTATTCCCGGTTTGTGCCAAAGGGATGTAACTTGGACATTTATCTTCATTGTTTTTGTTTTGCTTGGCTTTTCACAAGAAGCAGGAATAGGTGATACAGGTGGTGCTTTTACTTGGAAATCTGGATTTAAAATGCGCGCGATAAAAACAGCAAAATCTACTTTTGTTATATTGGCTAATGGTTTAAACGTATTGTCTGGATAACCTGTTGCGATACTAGTCGCTTGTAGTGTACTAATAGCATCCGCAACCCAATAAGTTGGTGATACATCGGCAAATGGTGTTTTAGCAGTCCCTTTCAGATCAAAAGACCTAACCAGAAAGATAGCAGCTTCCCCTCTAGTAAAATAAGCGTCAGGATTAAAGGCTCCATTCTCATCTGCTACAATGATCCCACTATTTGCAACAGTTGCCATAATAGGAAAGCTTGCATGGCCAGCAGTAACATCCGTAAAATTTGGATCTGGTTGATTGGAAGTATCAAGTCCAAGTGACTTTACAATCATTTCTGCTGCTTCCAAACGAGTTATCTCTGTGTCCACTCCGAAATTACGTGCAGGGTCACCACTTATAATGCCTTTGGAAGCTAAAAAGTCTAGTTCCGCTTTAGCTGGATGATTATCTCCAACATCTTTATATAACGGTGCAGCAGAAGCATTAGTCAAACTTGAAAATAAAACCATTATAAATGCTAAAAATACTACTAATTTTTTCATTCTAGTGAACCCCCTTTAGTTTGATAGTTACATAAATAGTATAAACTACTTAGGTGTCCCTGTGTAACAAACTATTCAGAAAAATTGAGTCATAATGGAAAAATAGATACAAAGTATTGAGTAAAAAGATTTAAATATTCATATTATTTGTAAAATTAAACTATACATAGTCAGGTCTATTTGATAATATATAGAAAAGGAGGCAAAAAGGAGGATATATATTTGAAAAAGAAGGATTCTAACCTGATTAATCGACGAGCATTGGCACTTGAATCTGTTTTTACGAATGGCAATAAATCGAAAATCATAACAACACATGGAATTCATTATTCAAAAATGTCTGTACTTGATTTACTTAATAGTGCTTGCATGCGTTACGCTTCCACTTTAGAAGGTCGTATGAGAGCGATTAAAGAGATTATGAACTATTATCATAAAACACCGGTTCTTATAAACCCAAATGAGTTTGGAGCATTTCCTACACTATCATATAAAGATGTAGAGTGTGTATGGATTTTTAATCATCACTTTTACGTCAACGAGTTAGGCAATGGAATTTCGCAAATCGTGTTTGATAATGGAATTCATATGACTGTAAATGTTTCCAAAAATGTTTTACTCAAACAACAGCAAAGACTACACACGGCGCTTAGTATAATTAGCAAAATCGAGCATTCAGAATAACTATATTAAACTAATTCAATGTCTCCTGAATATAAAAAGTTAGCAAAGCGGTTGAAGCAAATCTTCGGTCGCTTTTTTGTTATGTCCCTGTGCACGAAACAATTCTGAATTGTACCAGAGTTGTGTCTTGCACAGGGACAAATAAAAAATCCCGCAACTCCAAAGATGCAGTTCCACACACCTAAACCGTACGTTCCCTCAGTCGTACTAATGCTAGATACCGATTATTCTATAGCTACCTAGGAATAACCGAATCGTGCACGAGTCAAAAGGAACGCAAAGTGAGCACATTTGAAGAAGTACTGTCGCAATTTGAACCAATGATTTCCGCCTGCATTCGCAAATTGCATATTTACAAAAATCATGAACTTTATCGTCAAGCAGGAAGAATTGCATTATGGAAAGCGTGGGTGAAGTTCGATGCATCCAAAGGAGATTTTGCACCATATGCATATCGTTGTATAAATGGAGCGATGCTGGATGAGCTAAAAAAAGAAAAACATCAAGAAGAATACGTCGATGTGGTAGAAGATGAAAAATTATCCTTTTTACTCGAAAAGTCGCTCGTCACAAGTTTTGTCCATGAAGACCTTGGAATTGCTTTGGAAAACCTAACGGAGAGCGAAAGGGAGCTGCTACTCTGGATTTTTGTCGAGGGAATCTCCCTTCAACAAGCAGCAACACGTGTAGGCATCACGATTCCGGGCATCAAAAAACGACGCGAACGACTGCTACAAAAGCTAAGAGAAAAACTCATAAAATAAGTAAAAAAGCTCTGTAGAGAAGCTATATCTCTGCAGAGCCTTACTTGTGTATTCATTCAAAGTAAATAAATCATCCGGTCCAAATAAGATCCTAACATCGTATCCGCCAAAATAGTGACCAAGATTAAAAATAGTAGAACAAACACCAAAATATACAAAATAAAACCATATAAAGGATCTAATCCAGGTGCCTTTTTAGTCGCTAAAAAACTAACCAAGTATAGCGGCAACACAAACAATGCGAATATAAAACTAACGATCAAAACAATCTGACCATATGTAAAAGATTGAATAACCATTAAAAGAAAGGAAATTCCGACACCTACCACAACAGGAGACAATTGCCCCCCATAAAAACTAATAATCGCTTTTAACGAATTCGGAGAACCAAAAAAGTTATTCGCGATATACAGGGAAAATACCGAAATGACAAATAGCAAGAAAATAAGCAACATAATCTGAACGAAAAAAGAAAAAAAACCTAAAGACTCCCCAAAATAATTGCGGTTCACTACTAAAAATAGCGAAACGGTGTACACGATGGCAAACAAGAGTATGCTAAGCAAGCTGTTTGAAAAATCTTTTTCCCCTTGCTCAAATGCTCTCGAAGGATTTTTTAGTTGTTGCATAAAATAGGCGCGATATTGTTTAGACTTCTTTTTAATATTCTCCAACTGGATATTCGGTTCCGCTTGCCCGGCAGAGGCTCTTTTTTTCACTGTGGCAACGGGTTCTTCTAATTTACTTCCACATGTTCCACAAAAGTTACCCACGACTTGTTCGTAACCACAATTAGAACATACGATACGAAATTCCTCCTGCGTCCTTTTTATACATAATATGAGGGGGATGGGGCTAATATGTCTTTATGTATGACGCAATTGACTCTGCGACTGGGTACAATTTAGCTTCTCCAATTAGGATCTAAGTATTTATGAAAGACAATTTTCTGTGATTTAGCCAGTTCTTGTTTTGCTAATTCAGGGGAATAAAAGATAGTAGATCCTAATGCTAGCTTGTCCGCTTCTGCTTCATAATCGATTACTGAAATATTCCATGTTCCTGATTTTTTTAGTTTTTCTATCAAGTCACTAGTCCATTCGTCCACACCTAAAATAACATGCTCTGTTTTTTCCCTTTTTCTTATTCGTTGATGCATTATCCTTCCTCTTTTCACACAATCTATTTTGTTCATCATATCATTTTTGGGGTGTGTCTGATAGTGTGCTACCCTTTAGAAAACTGAACGTTTGAAGGTTCTGAATATTTTTTGAAAAAATATTAAAATATATGATTAAAAAGTAGATAAGTTGGGTAATAAAATTAAATAATAGGAAAATTGTAATAAATCATCCTATCTATGCTACCAAATAAGAAATGGGGGAAGTATATCGAAAAAGGAGAAATGTATTATTTGTGGATGTTGTAAGGGGTATAGTGTCTTCTAGAAATCAACAGAATTGGCTAGCAAAGTGGATGAACTACCGTATATTGGATACGAGGAAAGTCCCCTAAATTAGTGGCAATATGAACTTGCTAGAATACACTGGTAATTGTGCAAAGATTTTCACCAAAAAAGAGGAGGAGAAACATGAGTAAACGTTTTATTAAGCAAACAACAGCAGCGGTATTATTAACAACATCGGTATTATCATTTTCTACAGCTGCACTAGGGGCAACGAATTCATCTGTGGATCAAGCGGTGAATAAGGCAAAGGCAGAACTGGACAAAGCGACGACACATTATGTGTATCCCTCTCTAGAAGAGAGACTAGTACCGAGCAACGCACTTTACCCCGCATTAAACAGTGCGAAGAAAACCCACCAAGCTGCTAGGCAAGCAGTAGTCTCTTCCAAACTATCAACTTCTGAAAAAGAAGCCAAGTTGAAAGAAATTGATGCTTTGTATAGTGAAAAAGTTTCAGGAGGATTGGTTCCATATATTGATGCGTATAACTATGCAACCAAATATTTAGTGCCAATTATGAAAGAAATTGAAGCAGCGCAAGCAAGAAATGACTTTGCAGCAGTTGAAAAAGCGTATCACAAACTATCTTTCCAACTAAAGGGCAGAACAGCCATCCTATATCGTTTCTCTGGTAAAGCAGCACGCGATCTTCTATTAGAACAATATAAAAAACCAGCGGACGCAAAGCGTGATGAATTGATGGTACCTGTGACCATTTACATGTCACTTATAGAGATTAAAGATTACCTAGAAACAGGTAAAAAGGAAGAAGCGAAAAAAGAATTCAAAGAAGTGGAAGCTCTATTAAATCGTCTACCAAATGCGACAACGAATTCTTTTGTTGCAGCCTTGTTAGTTGAAGTTACGAAGGTGAAAACTGCCCTTGATGAAGCGACAGCTACTCCTCAACAAAAGTTTGATGAGAAAATTGCTACTTTAGTAACTGCACTAAACGCTACTCAGTTTGACAATATTACGGCATCATCAGGTGCATCCAATTCTCTAATAGTAGTAGTGAAGAAAGATGTAGGAATTGCAGATTTCTTAAGCAAAGGATTTTATCAAACATTTGTCAAAGAACTAGGATTAACAAAAGTGAATGGATTTGCTCCAACTTCTAACGAAGCAGTCGCATTTATCACTTCCAAAGTTCCAGTCGGAGTAGATTCCCTGGAAGATGTGAAGGGGCAAACGCTTACTCTTCCAATTACCGTGAACGTTGATGGTTCTGAATTAACCGTAGATTTCTCGATATTATTTCAATAATTTATATGTATAAGAAAATCTCTTCACAAAGATTATTGTGAAGAGGTTTCTTTTTATAGGTTTATAGGATCGTAAAATAGGATAAAAAAATATCCCAGTGTGAGAAACAAGTCAGACTTGTTTCTCACACTGGGACTTTTTTAGAAGTTGAGTAAATTCACCTGCTGGCAAAGGTTTAGAGAACAAGTAACCTTGAATCGTGTTGCAATTGTACTTCTGTAACACTTCTAGCTGTTCATTTGTCTCCACGCCTTCTGCGACCACACTCATCTTCAGCTGATGAGATAACTGAATAATCATGTTGACGATAAAATTGGCATCATCTTCATGCGAACTGCTTAAATTATCAATAAAAGAACGATCAATTTTAAGCATATCTATTTTTCCTTTAAATCGATTTAAATAGGAAAGGGAAGAATAGCCTGTTCCGAAATCATCTAGAGCAATTTTAATGCCCAACTTTCTTAATTCATCTAAAATGGAGAAAACGATATCTTCGCCTTCCAAAAGGGAAGTTTCAGTTATTTCTATTTCTAAGTATTGGGCTTCTAAACTCGTTACTTTCAATGTTTGTACGATGTCAGTGATTAGGTCTTTTTCTAAAAAATGTGTTGCTGATAAATTAATCGAAATAGGAATTAGTGGAAGGTTTGCAACTTGCCATGCTTTATTTTGCATACAAGCTGTTTTGATAACCCATTTTCCAATATCTATTATTAGACCCATTTTTTCCGCTAATGGGGTAAATTCGCTCGGGGAAATCATGCCAAGGACAGGATGATTCCATCTAATCAGCGCTTCTGCACCAATAATTTGCTTCGTTTTTGCATAAACTTTAGGCTGATAATACAATTCCAATTGGTTTCGCTCTATCGCATATCCAAGGTCCAACTCTAGTGAATGTGACTTTGTTTGGTCATTCACTGATGATGCAAATAATTGTTGACCTTGTAAATATAGAGGATGAGACTCATCAGTATTTGCTTTGAGTTGCATGTTTTATCTCCTTGTATATGATAGATTTTAGAGCTCTCCCAAATCGAAATAAAGGTGAAGAAGGGTTTTAGGAGAGGGATATGGAAAATTTTTGTATTGTAATATTTGAAAAATCCAATAAAATTAATAGAATAATAATTTTATTGGATTTCGCTAGATTTAGTAAATATGGGGTAAATCTAAAGTGGTGATTGGTTTATCAATAATTTTTGCACTTTCTTTACTTACATTTGGATATAATGCTACAGCTAATACAATTAATAAAACAATAGATAATTTCTTCATGTTTTTACCGTCCTTTTTTTATAAGATGAGGTGATACTCTTTGGAAATGAAATACTTAGGTAAAGAAATTAGTAAACTTAGAGCTGAACTTGGTATGTCTCAAAATGAGCTCGCAAAAAATATTTGTACACAATCGACAATTAGTAGAATTGAAGCAGGAGAAGTATATCCGGCAATAGATACCTTATTAAAAATCGCATTAAAGCTACAAGTCCCGGTTGAATATTTTATAGAAATGTTATTTCATAAAAACGTTCTTGAAAGTGAACGTTTAATAAAAGAAATTGAATCACACTTAAAAGAACATCACTATAAAAAAGTTATTTCCATTATAAAAAAAAATAATATGCATACGGATAATATATGGTTGAACTTATACTTAGAACATATTTTACATACGTCTCTGTTCAAATTAAAAATGATTACTCCAGAAGATTGCATAACTAAACTTAAGAATATCTTAAACTTTTCAAACCAAACGACTATCCAATTCCGCTTTTTAAATATAAAAATCTACAATACGATTGCAAATATATATTCAGAAACCGGAGAAAGCTTAAAAAGTCTTTATTACTATAATAAAATTTTAAAAGAACATATGCATAAAAACTATACTAATCACAAAGTCTATGAAACACTCATTACTGTTTTATTTAATAAATGTAAAGTATTGTACGATATTCAAGACTTCGATGCTGCACTAGAAACTGCTAATCAAGGGATACAAAAATCAAAAGAAACATCTTATATCTTCTTGTTGGGCCAATTTTTATATTATAAAGGCCAATGTTTAGAGAAAATAGTTGCGCCACTTGAAGAAATCAAGGAAGTATATAAACAAGCTTTGTTTTTCTTTGAATTTTTAGAACAACCATTTTATATCCGTGCAATCAAACAAAATAAGAAACAGTACTTGGACTAGTTACTTTGCGATTATTAATATAATTCTACAGAAGGATAATTTATTTCTCCAAATCTAGTATTAAGATTTTGTATTCCCCTAAATACTTAAAAGTGGGAACAAATAAGTATTTAAAAGGAATACAAATCACTTAATAAAACCTATATTGAATATCATTTGCATTTCTAATATACTATTTTTGTGAAAAATAATCTGTAGGATATGCATAAATGGATATTTTCCTTAATCTTTGTGTCGTATGGAAGAAAAAAAGATTTTTTAATAAAGACGTTTAACTAATTTTTAGCGGGGTATATATACAGTACAAGGCGGAACTACCGTAGGAAGGGACTGGTAAACGATGCGTTTACAAGGAATTCCAAAGGATGAATTGCACAGCCTTGGCGGAAAATTTGCTTTACTGGCGAAAGGCACTCTCGTCGGGAACCGATATATTTAGGTTTCGATTCAAAGAGTATTACCTGCAAGTGAAAGAAAAGTTTTTTGTGAAAGTGCAACTGAAAGTTTGACGAGATGACTGTGAAAATAGTCAGTAACGGTTTAACGAAGCAACAATAGTGAATTTTCCGAGTGTAACCCCGTTAAGGGGAAAGGAGAAAGCGTAGTCCAATTAGGATTGCGCTTTTTTCTTTTATAGGAAATCTCATCAGAATCATTTTTTTAAAGTTGCCGGAAAAACAATAGTAACTGTCACATATAGAGAAGTATAAAGAGAGTTTTTGTGAAATTAATATTCAGTTAATTCTATCAACTTGTGATAGTATATTTTTAATTTATCAACATTTCGTGTCGTTGTTAGCGCTTACGTAAAGTCGTATAGTTTTAACAAATGTATGGCCTACATTATCCCAATATGAAATGGAGAGGTTTTCATGCTTACTGGTCAGTCTTATCTAGAAAGCTTAAATGATGGTCGAGTCGTCTATCTTAATGGAGAAAGAATTGAAGATGTTACAAAGCATCCAGCTTATCGTAATTCAGCTCAATCCTATGCACGTATGTATGATGCTTTGCATGATCCAGAAAAACAGAATGTGCTTACAACGATAAACGAGTATGGAGATCGCACACACAAGTTTTTTAAAACCCCTCGTTCAGTCGATGATTTAGTAGGTGCACGTGATGCTATCGTAGAATGGTCTAAAATGAACTTTGGATTTATGGGAAGAACTCCCGATTATAAAGCTTCATTTCTTGGACATCTCGAAGGATATTCCGATTATTATGTAGGGTTCGAAGATAATGCAAAAGCATGGTATCAAAAGGCTTCGAAAGAGTTGCCGTTTGTTAATCATACAGTTATTAATCCGCAAATGGATCGTTCAAAAGCTTTGCATGAAAACAAAGATGTATTTGTAAGAGCGATTAAGGAGAGAGATGATGGGATTATTGTAAGCGGTGCCAAAATGGTAGGTACAGCTGCTGCATTAACAAATTACAATTTTGTTGCCAATTACGGTCCAAAAGATTTAGGAAATGGGGATCAAAGTCATGCATTAATATTCCTCGTTCCGATGAACGCACCTGGTGTAAAAATGATCAGTCGACAGTCATACGAACTGCAAGCGAAGTCAAACGGCTCACCATTTGATTATCCACTATCTAGTCGGTTTGATGAGAATGATGCAGTAATTATTTTGGACAATGTATTCATTCCTTGGGAAAACGTTCTTGCTTACCAAAACGTAGAAATTTCGAATGGTTTCGTTGCAGAAACGCATTTTGTTAATCGCTTTAGCTTTCATGGATGTGCTCGTCTAGGTGTGAAACTCGATTTTATGACTGGGCTATTGATGAAAGCTACGGAATCATCAGGGACTCATCAATTCCGTGGAGTTCAAGCGAATATTGGAGAAGTGGTTGCGCTTCGCAATATGATTTGGAGTTTGTCTACAGCCATGGCTACAAACCCGGATGTAGGTCGTAATGGTGTGCTTGTACCTAATGGAGAGGCAGCTAATGCATATCGTGTACTTGCACCAAATGTTTGGGTGCGTATAAAGAATATTTTTGAACAAGTTGTTGCTGGCGGTCTGATCCAATTACCATCTAGTGCCAATGATTTCTTAAATCCAGAAATTCGACCGTATTTAGATCAATACTATAAGGGAACTGGTGTGACGGCGGAAGAGCGGGTTAAACTTCTGAAAATGGTATGGGATTCTATTGGATCCGAATTTGGCGGTCGCCATGAGTTATATGAAGTTAATTATGCTGGAAATCACGAGAACATTCGATTGGAAGCCATGTACCATTCTATTGGCAGTGGTAATGCAGATATATTTAAAGGTTTTGTAGATCAAGCTTTAGCCGATTATGATTTAAACGGTTGGACAAATGAAACATGGAAAGAAAAAATTGCACTTACTTAAGGAGGAATAGGAATGGATAGTCGAGAATTCCGTAATGCCATGGGCAAGTTTGCCACTGGAGTAACCGTGATCTCAACAGATGTAGAAGGTGTTTATCATGGAATGACTGCTAATGGCTTTATGTCTATTTCATTGAAACCGACTTTAGTAGCGATTTCTATCGGTGAACGTGCACAAACACTGAAGTTGATACAGCAAAGTAACCGATTTGGAATTAGTATTTTAGAAAAAGATCAACTGGAAATTTCCAAGCGATTTGCGGGGCAAATACCAAGCGATGAATCGTTCCAATTTGATCTCACCAATGGCTTTCCATTAATTAAAGATGCTTTAGTACAGATTGTCTGTTGTGTTGAACAAGAAATAGTGGCTGGTGATCACACCATTTTCCTTGGAAAACCGGAACAATTATATGTAAAAGATGGCGAACCATTATTATTTGCAAATGGTCAATATGCTACTTTGAATCAGCAATGTGTCCCATCATTAAGGTGACAGTCACTTTACAATTCAAAGTCCATTTTGACAAACCGATGTAATTCATTTTGGCTTGTAAAAAAAGTATCAGTGTAGGGCAGGTACAGTTTGGGTGAATTGTTGGTTTGTACGCGATCTCCGCGCACCATTTGGAGGATTTAAAAAGAGCGGGGTTGGACGTGAAGGTGGTCACCACAGCCTTGCATTTTTCACAGAAGCAAAAAATATATGTATTGCTTTAAAATGATGCAAATGATGGTTATCCTGACTTTCAGACAAATTAAATAAGGAAATCACTTCAAAAGCAGCCAAAGATATTAGTTGGCTGCTTTATCTTTTTTATCAATAACTATACCCAAGTTTCTCAGATATGATTCTCCCAGCCTGTATTAATTCAGTAGCAAAATGTTGCATGCGTTGTTTAGACATCCGACTACTAGGACCAACTAGATTTATAGCCGCCACTACTTTTCCGGTGTAATCACGAACTGGTGCTGCTACAGAATTCACACTAATTGTATATTCACCGAAACTCTTAGCGTAACCGTTTTTACGAATTGCAGCCAATTCATTTTGAAGGGTAATTGGATCGGTAATCGTATTAGCTGACACTTTGGTTAAACCTGCCTGTATCATGCTCTCTACGATAGAGGGATCCCCATGTGCAAGTAATATCTTGCCAGAGCTTGTACAATGCGGATAGTTATGTCGTCCAGGATGCGTTTCTATAGGAGTTGAATTTTTCCCTTCTTCCTTAGACAAATAAACAATTTCCTGATTGCTAAAAACGACTAGATGCGAAGTTTCGTTACATCGTTCCACTAGGTTTTTAATAATAGGTAAAGCTTCTTGATGCAAGTCATGATGACTTAGAACAATCGAATTTAACTCCATAACCGACACGCCTAATTGATACTTATTTGTTTCTATATCTTTGGTAACGAACCCTTCAGAAGCAAGCGTAGCTAAAATCCGTTGCACACTACTCTTACCAATTCCAAGCTCAGCAGCAAGTTCGCGCACTCCTTTTTGTGGTTTATCCATTTTAAATGCCTGTAATATTCTTAAAGCATTTTTGACGGAGCTAAGCATATAGTCATTACTTGTACTCACTAGGATCACCTCGAATTAAATTTTTAGAATATTTTAATTTGAGTCTCTTCTAGAGGGACAGTAGATTGAATCTATAAGTTCTCTTGATTATCATCAGTATATACTAAATAACAACAAATTGGGGGAGGTTTTGGAACCGTTTACAAATGCATGGCGCTCATATTCAAAAAATGAAAAGAAGCAATCCTAAAAAAACTAGATACTAATCAGAGTTTACTAGAATTACATCTAACGCAAGGGCGTTTATAGAATCAACATATTAGTATTCTGTATTTTCTGACACTGGTTGATAGTGTTTAAAGGTTTTATCAACACTCCATGTCGTTGATAGCGCTTACATTTAGTCGTATAGTTTAAACAAATATTGCTTTAAATAGGCAATATAACAAATTATAAAACGAAACTGGAGGAATTATAAATGACACAATTACACAAAGAACCAATTTTTGACGTAGCTCAAATTGCACACGTAGAAATGTTGTCAAATACACCTAAAGAGACTATTGCTTTTTTTACAGATATGTTAGGGATGCAAATAGTGGAAACTATTAATAATCAAACTTATTTAAGAGCTTACGAGGATAATTATAAATACTCGCTAATTATAACAGAATCCGAAGAGCCGGGGTTGGGACATGTAGCGTGGCGAGCAACTTCACCACAAGCACTTGAACGCCGTGTGAAAGCATTAGAAGCAAGTGGATTGGGTATTGGTTGGTCGAATGATCAGCACGGGCATGGTCCAGCGTATCAATTCACAACACCGGACGGTCACAATATGGAGATCCTTTGGGAAGTGGACTATTTTGACTGTCCAGTTGAAGCTCAATCCAAACTACTTTCAAGAAGTCAAAAAAGACCGCTTCATGGGGTTCCGGTTCGCCGCTTAGATCATATCAATTTGATGTCTTCCAATCCGGCAGCAGATACAAACTTTTTAATCGATGTATTAGGATTCAAGCTGCGTGAGCAAATCGTTGATAATGATCATGTAATTGGTACATGGAATAGCGTATCTAATTTAGTGCATGAAATAGCATTTATGCAGGAACCGACAGGTGTTAAAGGAAAACTTCACCACGTTTGCTATTGGTACGGAATCCCTCAAAATCTATATGATGTAGCGGACCTTTTAAAGGATCATGGTCATTATATCGAAATACCGCCAAACAAACATGGGGTAAGCCAAGCATTTTGTATGTATGCATATGAACCAAGCGGAAACCGTGTAGAACTTTTTGGAGATGCGGGATATCTTATATTAGATCCAGCTTGGAAGCCGATTACTTGGCAGATGAAAGATGTGCCTGGAAGCGGAGACACATGGATTGGTGCTGTATTCCCAGATTCGTTTTGGAACTATGGAACACCGGTTACAGCACCAGTTCCTTTAGAAGCTGTCGCTGAATAAGAGGAGGGTCCCAAATGGAGAAGATTAAAGTTGCTATTCTAGGTTCCGGGAATATCGGAACAGATTTAATGTATAAAATATTAAAAACAGAAGGGGCGATGGAACTTGCTTTAATGGCTGGAATCGACCCTGATTCCGAAGGTTTAAAACGTGCAAAGGAACTTCAAATCCCGATTACCGCTGAAGGTATAGACGGGATTTTGAAGGAAAAAGACATACGCATTGTATTTGATGCGACAAGTGCAAAAGCACATCTTGCGCATGCACCTCTTTTAAAAGAAGCGAATATAATTGGAATCGATTTGACACCTGCTGCAGTTGGACCATATGTAGTACCGGCTATTAATCTAGAAGAACATTTAGAACAAGTGAATGTGAATATGATTTCCTGCAGTGGTCAAGCAACAACTCCGCTAGTGCATGCGGTTAACCGAGTAGCAGCTGTTAAATATAGTGAAATTATCGCAACGATATCGAGCGTTTCTGTTGGACCAGGGACAAGACAAAACCTAGATGAGTTTACAATTACGACAGCGAATGCTTGTCAGGGCATTGGTGGTGCCAAAAATGCACGTGCTATTCCTGTTATAAACTCAGCTGAACCCCCAATTATGATGAACAACACGGTATATGCCGTATTAGAAGAAACGGCGGATGAAGAAGCGGTCGTTCAATCGATTGAACAGATTGTGAAAGAAGTGCAAAAATATGTACCAGGTTACCGGTTAAAGCGAAGACCTTATATCGATATCCGTCACACGCCTTGGGGTGATTTGCCAACTGTTATTATCCTCAATGAAGTAGAAGGAGCGGGAGACTTTTTCCCTACTTACGCTGGTAATTTAGATATTATGACAGCAGCTGCATGCCGAGTTGGAGAGCAATTTGCTGCACATTTATTGCAAAAGAAAGGGGTTATTGTATGAACAAGCCGATATTGACAGATACAACACTTCGAGATGGTTCTCATGCAGTCAGTCACTCTTTTTCCCCTTCTTTTGTAGGGGAAGTAGTAAGTAAATTGGCTGCTGCTAAGATGCCAATTATTGAAGTAAGTCATGGGTCAGGCCTTGGTGGTTCAACGATTCAACAAGGGTTTTCTAAGCATGACGAATGGAAATTAATTGAAAGTGCTGTTGCAAATAAAAAACAATCTAAAATAGCCTCACTTTTTGTACCGGGAATTGGAACAATCCCTGAAATAAACAATGCTTCGGATATTGGAATTGATGTACTACGTATCGCTGTCCATTGTACAGAGGCAGATGTCACGCAACAGTACTTTGAACAGGCTAAAAAAAGAGGATTAGAAACAGTAGGATTTTTGATGATGAGCCATACGCAACCAGCATCGGTGTTAGCTAATCAGGCAAAACTCATGGAGAGTTTTGGGGCGGACTGCGTCTATGTTGTCGATTCGGCTGGTGCACTTGTGCCGGACGGTGTAAGAGATCGTGTTGCAAAGCTCAAAGAATCATTATCTATCAATGTAGGATTCCATGCGCATAATAATCTAGGACTAGCTATTGGTAATACGGTGGCAGCTTTAGAAGCAGGTGCCAATCAAATTGACGGAACATTGCGTGGATTAGGTGCTGGAGCTGGAAATGCACCGACGGAAGTGTTGGTTGCAGTGCTTAACAAGATGAAAATTGACACGGGAATTGATTTGACAATATTAATGGATGCGGCCGAAGAAATCATTGCTCCGGTTTTCCAATACCCATTAGTTATTGATCGGGATAATTTAGCAGCTGGTTACGCAGGTGTTTATAACAGCTTTTTGCTGCATGTGAGAGAAGCAGCTGTAAAATTTGATATTAGTCCTGTTTCTATTATGGAAGAGTTAGGTCGCCGGCATGCAGTGGCTGGTCAGGAAGACTGGATTTTGGACGTGGCGATGGAATTGGCACAAAAACAATTGGTGAAATAAAACAAGGAATGCCGTTAGTGAAAAGTCCATTAGCGGCTTTTACCTACATAGAAAGGGATGATCATATGGTATTAGTTTCTCAACTAGCGAACGAATTAATTGAAGCAGAGTATTCAAAATCTCCTATTGTTCCATTAACCGAGCGATATCCAGAGCTATCATTATCAGATGCGTATCATATTCAATTGCAATATGTGGAGAAGAAAATAGAACGCGGAGCACGCATAGTTGGAAAAAAAATCGGTGCAACAAGTAAAGCCATTCAATCGATGTTCGGAGTGCAGCAACCAGACTACGGTCATTTGTTTGACACAATGATGTTTATGGACGGCGACAAAGTTCCTCTTCAAAATCTATTGCAACCTAAAGTAGAATGTGAGATTGCATTCGTCTTAAAGAAAGATTTGATTGGACCAAATGTTACACCTCTAGATGTCATAGAAGCAACCGATTACATCGTTCCGGCGATTGAAATTATTGATAGTCGAATCGAAGACTGGAAGATTAAATTTGAAGATACTGTATCAGACAACGGGTCTTCTGCCTTAGTTGTGATGGGAAGTAGACCAACTAAATTAGAAGGCTTAGATTTAACTAGTTTAGGAATGAATGTGCTAAAAAACGGAGAATATGTGGAGTCAGCAACTGGAGCGGCAGTGCTAGGAAATCCAATTCACGCAATTGCATGGCTTGCGAATGCTTTATCTACCTATGATGTAAAGCTTTTAGCGGGAGAGATTGTCTTATCTGGTGCTTTTACAGCCGCTTTAGAAATTCAAGACGGTGATACTTTTACAGCAGAATTTGCTCATCTTGGTACCGTTTCAGCGACTTTTAATAATAGGAGGGAAAGTTGATGGAAACAATCACATTGGAAAGCGTTGTACAGGATTTATTTGAAGCAGAAAAAGGTGTAAAGACGCTTCCGCAATTCGCAAATGAGTTTCCGGGAATGGATGAAGATAAAGCTTATGATATTCAAGAAAAGCTCGTTCTGAAAAAGTGTGAAGAAGAAAACACGACCATTTCAGGATGGAAACTAGGATTGACAAGTAAAGCGAAGCAACAAATGATGGGTGTCCATGAACCTTCCTATGGTGTGTTACTAAAAAATATGAGTTTAAATGAAGGTGAATCGCACTCCCTGACGCCTTTTATTCATGCGAAGTTAGAGCCTGAACTTGCCTTTGTTTTTAAGAAAGATGTACAAGGAAGCTATATCACTCCAGCGCAAATTATGGACGCTACAGATTACGTCATACCAGCTTTTGAAATAATCGATAGCCGTTTTGAAGCCTTTAAATTTACGCTGCATGATGCTATAGCAGACAATTCCTCTTCATCTCGTTATATCTTAGGCAATCAATTTATATCACCAGAGAAAGTAGATCTACAGTTGACAGGAATTGTTTTTAGACAAAACGGTGAAGTTGTTGCAACGAGTACATTGGCAGCTGTCTTGGGGAATCCTGCTGCAGCTATTGCGTGGATGGCAAATAAAATCGCCAAAAGAAACCAATTCATACGAAAAGGGCAAGTTGTTTTAAGCGGGGCTATTACACAAGCAATGCATATTTCACCAGGGGATCATTTCTCCGCTACATTTGATGGACTTGGAACGATAAACACTAATTTTAGATTAGGGGAGTGAAGATATATTATGCCATTCATTCAAATTACAATCGCTGAAGGAAGAGAACCTGAAAAGAAAGAAAAGCTAATATATGAAGTGACCGAAACAGTATCGGCTGTAATAGGTGCTCCAAAAGAAACTATTCGTGTATTAATTACGGAAGTTCCGACTACACATTGGGGAATTGCTGGTCAATCCATTTCAAAGAGAAAAGAGGAATCTGTATGACATCTGTAGAAGTAAAGGTTAGAAGAGTACTTCATTTTATTAACGGAAAATATGAAAATTCTTCTGATGAACAAACATTTGAAGTGAAAAATCCAGCAACGCAAGAAGTGATTGCTGTTGTTTCAGAAGCTACAGAGGAAGATGTAAATAAAGTTAGTGAAGCTGCAAGAAATGCATTTGATCATGGTTCATGGAGAACGATGACTCTTGCCGATCGTTGCGATAAAATTCGTCGTATGGCTGAAATTATTCTAGAGCGTAAAGAAGAGATTGCTCGTTTGGAAGCGCTTGATGTTGGAAAACCGTATAGTCATGCATTTACGGGTGAAATTCCGCGTGCTGCACACAATTTAAAATTTTTTGCTGACTTTATGGAGAAACAAGGTGGAGAAGTTTATCCAATGGAAGAGGCTTTTCTTAATTATACCCGTTATGAACCAGTAGGTGTCGCAGGATTGATCACTCCTTGGAATGCACCATTTATGCTGACTACTTGGAAACTGGGTCCATGTTTGGCTGCGGGGAATACAGCGGTTATTAAACCAGCAGAAATGACGCCGTTATCCGTTTCCTTACTTGGAGAAATTGCAAAAGAGGCGGGAATTCCCGATGGAGTTGTCAATATTATACACGGTAAGGGAAGTGTGGTAGGGACGGCAATAACAGAAAACAAAGATGTCGATCTCATTTCGTTTACAGGCTCGACTGTTACCGGAAAGGCTATTATGCGCAATGGTGCTAATACGTTGAAAAAGTTCTCCTTTGAATTAGGCGGTAAAGCTGCCAATATTATTTTTGAAGATGCAGATTTAGATAAAGCAATTCCTGTATCCATCCAAGCTGCGTTCTTGAACTCTGGGCAAGTTTGTTTGGCTGGGTCACGCATTTTGGTGCAACGAACGATTTTAGATACTTTTATAGAGAAGTTCAAAAACGCTGCCGAATCTCTGGTCGTTGGTGATCCACAAGATTCGACAACTAAAATGGGACCACTTGTAAGTGAAGAACATTTTAAGAAAGTGAAAGGCTATTTTGAGATTGCTAAGGAAGAAGGGGCAACACTAATTACTGGGGGCGGTATTCCAGTACTTGCACCTCATTTAGAGAGCGGCTATTACTTGGAACCTACTGTTTATTATCATGAAAATCATACAGCAAGAATTTGCCAAGAAGAAATTTTCGGTCCGATTGTAACCATTATTCCTTTTGACACGGAAGAGGAAGCTTTAGCTATTGCGAATGATACGGAATACGGATTGAACGGTGTTATTTGGACGGAGAATTTAAAGCGTGCCCATCGAATTGCTCATGGTGTTCGTGCAGGTACAATTTGGGTCAACTGCTGGTTCGTTCGTGATTTGCGTGCCCCGTTTGGAGGATTTAAAAAGAGTGGTATCGGAAGAGAAGGGGGCCAGCATAGCCTAGAGTTTTTCTCAGAAGCTAAAAATATTTGTATTGCCTTGAACTGACGAGTGGAGGGAACAATATGAAACAATGGTTATCAACTAATTTTGATATTAGGTCTAACTCAGAAAATCAGGAATATACAGCTCTCAATCATCACAAGCTCCTTTTGCCAAAGGAGTCTTTTTCTACGTGGAAGCAACGAACTGTTATGGAGAATGCTGATTTTGAGAAGGAAATCGTTGTTGAAAAATCTCAGGCCTATGAAGAACTTGAAAAAGAACGAAACCAACTTCAAATGGTAATCAATATTCAAAATGCTCTTACAGATGAATTGATTCGTTCAAATCGTGTATCCAATATTTTAGATATATTAAAAAAGTATATCCCGCTACCAATTATTATTGAAAATTATAAATGCCATATTACAGATTATGAAAATATTAACTTAGTAGATGCAAAGCAACTTCAAGCCTCGTTTCATAGAAAATTAAAAGAATGGGCTATTAAAAAGACTGAGTTTTTGGAGTTGGACAATCATTGTCGTCTTGTATCACCTATCTATTTGCAAAATCAGATTTTAGGCTATTGTTCTTTTATTTACGATTCTGATAATCCGAAATCTAATGATATCGATCGAATGATTTTAGGTAGATTAACATCAATCTGTGCAATGGTCTATTTAAATAATAAAAATATACTGGAAGCCAATGCTAGAACAAAAGGTATCCTGTTTGAGAAAATATTGGCAGATGAATTTGAATCGAAGGAACAAATTTATCGTGAACTTCAGTTGCTGAATATCGATGTAAGTGGTAAATATCATATAGCTTTAATATCGTTAAAATATAATAGCTATATCAAAGAGGAGAATTTGTCCATTTTCACGAGCGTTTACGAAGAAGTTATTCAATTTTTTCAAGAAAAGGATTATGAGGTACTGTTAGTTCAACGTGCTAATGGTATATTATGCTTTATACCAGAAGATGGAGATCATGCATCTCTGAAAAATGGACCCATCGAATTTTGTATGCGAATCAAACAAAATCACCCAAAAATTCAATGCCATGTTGGTGTCAGTTCAACAGATAATGATTTGCAAAATGTAAATAGTCTAATGAAAGAAGCAATGACGGCGGCTAGATTTACAGCTAATCATCAACCTACGAAATATTTTAGAGAGTTAGGTATATTGGGCATTTTAGTTCATACTCAAGAAGAAACCGCTATTAAAAAAATAGCAGAGATAGAACTAGGATCAATCTATGGTCAGACAGAACAACAAAAAGAATATATGCTAACATTGTATGAGTTTTTGATAAATGGTGGAAATCTAGAACAAACCTCAACGAAATTAAAATTATCCATTAGTGGACTGCGTTATCGTATAAATAAAATTCGTGAAATACTTCAAGATGATTTAAAAGACTCTCAAAAACAATTCGATTTTTTGCTAGCGTTAAAAGCATTGAAAGTTATCGGTGAGTTTTAATGCCTGATATGAGGAAAGCGTAGTCCTATATGGATTGCGCTTTTTTCTTGCTCTTGTGTAAAAAAATGTACAGCATAGGGTATTCTATAAGTACATAGATATAAAAGATTGGAGTGATCTTAGATGAATGTTTTAATCGAATGGATTTATAGAACCCCGAAAGGAGTGGAAACTGTTTTTCGTTCCGATGAAATGTCAGCAGCACAGGCTTTACTCATTGGGGAAGATTTGGAGAAAACAGGTCGTGCGAAAAATTTAATATTTATGGATCGATATGATAGCTCATGGACGATAAAAGAATTGAGAAGTTATTTAAAGGGAATCGAAACAGAGCCTCATAATGTGACCGTTTATTTTGACGGTGGTTTTGACCGGGCGACTAGTAGTTCTGGTTTAGGTTGTGTTATTTATTATGAGCAAAGCGGAAAGTCATACAGATTGCGGAAGAACTCATTCGCTAATAACCTTGTGTCCAATAATGAAGCGGAATATGCAGCATTCCATCTTAGTTTGCAAGAGCTTGAAATGTTAGGGGTCCATCATCTCCCAGTTCGGTTCATTGGCGATTCACAAGTCGTAATTAACCATTTGAGTGAAGAATGGCCAGTGATTGAAAAGGATTTATTTAATTGGGCAGACCGTATTGACGGGAAGATGAAAGAGCTGGGCATTCAGCCAGAATACGAATTGGTGCCAAGAAAAGCGAATGCGGAAGCGGATCGTTTGGCTACACAGGCATTGAATGGAATTGAGATTACAGCAACTAATGAAATGAATAAGGATTAGTGAGTGGAGAAACTTGAAGGAGCAACCTAAGCAACGATATACCCTATAAACCAAAAGCTTACATCATTCTATTTTAAAATAAAGTTGTATCTCTTAATAGGGATAATTAGTATTGAAAGAAAACACAGTTTATTTACGTAATTCATACGGATACTTACGCATAAAATAGGCTGGATGAAGGGGGTAATATTATGAAGAGAATTTTATCATTTGTTTTTATTGCAATACTTACTATTTTTAGTGTGTGGACTCCTGCTGCGTATGCGAAAAGTGGGAAGATTGATTATGTGGCGTTAGGGGATTCATTGGCAGCTGGGCATACACCGTATGGCGAGAAGATTGGAAGAGGCTTTACAGATATTATTAGTGAAGAACTTGCCAAAAAAGACATATTAGCATCTTTTAATAAAGATTTTGCTATGACGGGTGAAACTAGTGTTGGTTTATTGGAAACTTTAAAGCGTGCTGAAGTGCAACAAACTGTAAAGGAAGCGGAGCTTGTTACGATTATTAGTGGAGCTAACGATTTTATAGATGAAATGTACAATCCGGTCGATGAAAGTGTGAATTTAGATCTTGCGAAAGCGACAGCATTGTTGAATAAAGTGGCTGGTAATTTAACTGCTGCCATTCAACAGATAAAGGCACTCAATTCTGAAGCGGATATTTATTTGTTTGGTTATTATTTTCCTTTACCTCATATAGCGGATGATGGGGTCAAACAACAAATGAAACTTGCTTTTAACTTCGTAAATATTAGAATGATGGAAATTGCAAAAAGCGAGGGTGTTCATTTTGTCGAAATCGCATCAACTTTTGATGTAAATGGTACCTCGTTTTTGGAAAATCCAAAAGATATTCATCCGAATGAAGCTGGATATCAAGTGTTAGCCGATCAATTTTTTCAGCAATACACAATGCCTGGCCAGGTACAAATTGATATTCCGAAAGTAATGTGGGGAAAAACGGAGCTTAAACTTGGACAAATCGGGAAAGTAACGATTCTCCAAGATACTTATTTGATGAAAATCGAAAATGATGGCTCTTTATCAACTATTCGAACGTTGAAAAAGGGTGAAGAGTACCGCGTCTACAGCTATAAAGGGCAACAGAATGGGCTTTATGGTTTAGGGGGCAGTGGCTTCGTCCAAAAGAGCGCAGCCATTCGCTATGAAACTCCATCTAAAGCGAAGTTAGCGTTATTACAAAAGTAAGATTGACTAGAAAAGCGACCGAAGTTTTTATACTTCAGCCGCTTTTTTGTTTTAGGCATTATGATTAGTATTCT
Source organism: Psychrobacillus sp. NPDC096389 (assembly GCF_044762855.1). NCBI lineage: Bacteria > Bacillati > Bacillota > Bacilli > Caryophanales > Bacillaceae > Psychrobacillus > Psychrobacillus sp. NPDC096389. The sequence goes on from NZ_JBIWFB010000001.1 coordinate 608,018, forward strand.
GTTGTTTTGCTGGTGATTGATTATTCGCTTCCGGTAAAGATTCTTCCGATTTTGGAAGCTTCTTTTGCTGGGATTTAGGAAAGGCATTTTTTGCTTCCGTTTTAGAATCTGGTTCTTGCACTTTTTCGTTATAATATTGAACGCTTGTCATGGCCCCTTCTTCCACCATGCGATTATCATCGGGGTCTTTTGGATCTGAAAAACCGGCTTTCGTCATTTGAGTAGGCTTATGCTTTCTTGTATCGGCATAAGAAGATAATTTTGTTTTTGTATTTTTTAAAGTTGTCATTGCTTGTTCTCTATTTTCTAATTTAGTGTAGTACGCATATGCTAATGCGGCAATTCCTCCAATTAACAAGGCACATCTAGTTTTATTCGACATCTTCCTCACTCCCTAAATGTATTGTTAATATGATACCCATTTTAAATAACTGCCAAACATCCCATAATGAAAAGAGAGATTATTACGATTGTGTTACGAATTTGTTACTAGTGCCTGGCACCTGTAACATTACTACTAGACTATTTAGTCATTTGGTAAATTAGTGTAAAATAGTAATTTAGCTTATAACAAAAAGGAGAATTAAAAAGCATGACAGGAAAGACTCACATCATTGGCGGTATAACAGCAAGTCTTGCTTTTGCACAAACTTCGAATTATGATGCTATCCTTTTAGTTGGAGCAGGTGTCGTTGGTGCCTTGATTCCAGATATATGCCACAGTGGAAGTAAAATAGGGAAGAAATTACCTTTACTATCCAAAATTATTAGCGCTATTTTTGGGCATCGTACTTTTACACATAGTTTATTGTTTTTATTTCTCGTTGGAATTCTTTTGAATTCATTCGTGGCAAATGAATCCATTATAAAAGGAATTTTAGTAGGGATGGCGAGCCATTATGTATTGGATATGGCGACGAAAAATGGCATCAAATTACTTTACCCGCTTAAAGTAACCGTGCGTTTTCCTATAACAACTCGTACGGGAGGAGCGGTAGAGGATGTAGTATTTGCTGCTTTGTCGCTTTTAACAGTGTATTTTGGGTATGGTGTGTTTGTGGAATATTTTTGAGAGAAGGAAGAGTGTTACAAAATTGTTACAGGTGCCTGGCACCCGCAACAATTTTGTAACACTTCTTTTTTGTTTTGGGTTGTTAGTTTTTGTAAAGGCATGTAAATGATAGTTTACTTGGATTTAACAATATTCACATTGTACTTAATATTTGAATTCCCTATTCTTAAGTAGGTATTGTTATATTTTTTTCTAAACATTTTTTAGTAGATTAGAAGTTCACTAAATTGTAGGGGGAAGACTATGAAGAAGAATATGGTGAAGAAATCGGTGATGGCTACTGTGCTTGCGACCTCTTTGTTTTCATCAACAGGTGTTGGTTTTGCAAACAGTTCATTGCAAGATATGGTTGATCAAGCACGTAAAGATATGAAAGAGGCTTCTTATGCTTATGTCGTATCAGCACAAAATGGAAAAATTACGACAAGCAAAGATTTATATCCTGCGCTGAACTTAGCAAAAGAAAGTTATCAAAAAGCAAAAGCGGCAATTGAAAAATCGAATGCCAAAAACAAAACAGCATTATTAAATGATTTAGAAGGCTTATATAATGAAAGAATTGCAAAAGGCGTTATTCCATACATTGATGCATATAACTATGCTACCGAATATTTAAACCCAATTATGAAGGCAATTGAAAAAGCAGAGATGGCAAAAGACTCGGCGGAAGTAGAAAAACAACTTCAAAAGCTATCGGACCAATTGAAAGCAAGATCAGCAATAATGTATCGTTTCACTGGTAAAGCACCACGCGATCTACTGTTAGCTGAATTTAAAACACCAGCTGACCAAAAATATGCGGATTCATTACATAATAAAGGCGGCTCAATTGAAGCACCACCTCTTTACAATTCTAATCCTGATAAACTAACAGTTACCCAAGTTGCCCGTTATGACAGCGGTCAAGGGGAAACAGGAACAGAAATTTTAGCTTATGATGAAAAATTGAAAAAAGCATTTGTTACAAACGGAGCGGTCGGTGGATTTGATATTTTATCATTTGCGGATGTGAAATCAGGTAAATTTACGCAAGTAGATTCTACAAAACGCGTTGTAATTGAGGATTACGATGTTAAAGGCGTAAAAAATATTACAAGTATCGCTTCTCACCCAACGGAAGATTTAATCGCAATAGCAGCTTACGCTGAAAAAACGGATCCAGGTTTTATTATTTTAGCTACAAAAGATGGGAAGTTTGTGAAGTCTGTTCAAGTTGGAGCTTTACCAGATATGGTGACTTTCTCACCTGATGGGAAAAAAGCAATTGTTGCAAATGAAGGAGAACCTAATAAGGATACGACAATTGATCCAGACGGTTCTATTTCTATTATTGACGTAGCTTCATTTGAAGAAACAACGTTAACATTTACGGAAGATATGCTAGACGATAAAGTACGTATGTCATATCAAGGAAAAGGTTCTGCTTACCTAGCGCAGCTGGAACCAGAATATGTAACGGTATCACCAGATAGCAAAACAGCTTATGTAACATTACAAGAAAACAATGCTATTGCAACGGTAGATCTTGTAAGTAACAAAATCATGTCTGTAAAAGGATTAGGTGTACTTGATCATTCTATAGCTGGAAATGAAATGGATGCGAATAAAGATGACAAAGCAATTGGTATCAATAAAGCGCCAATACTTACATGGCATATGCCAGATGCAATCGATACGTTCGTAGCTAATGGCAAAACGTACATCCTTACACCAAACGAAGGCGACTCTCGCGATTATGTAGATGATGGTGGTTATACGGAAGTAGCGGAACTTGCAGATATCGAGTTACCGATTAAATTAGATGCTTCCAATTACGAAGGTTATACACAAGCGGAACTAGATAAATTTGATTTATCCACTTTAGAAGGTTATAAAGTGACAACAGAAAATGGATTAAATGTAGCAGGCACTGAATACGAAGCGATTTATGGCTATGGTGGACGTAGCTTCTCGATTTTCGATGCACAAACGATGGAGCAAGTGTATGATAGCGGAAGTGAATTTGAACGCATTATCGCTGAGAAGACACCGCAGTATTTTAACACTAATAGCGATGAGATTAAAGTAGACAATCGCAGTGATGATAAAGGTCCAGAGCCTGAAACGGCGATCGTTGGTGAAATCGATGGAACTACTTATGGATTTATCGCTTTAGAGCGTTATAGCGGTATTATGGTTTATGATTTAACGGATGTCAAAGCACCAAAGTTTGTCACACTTATCTCGAGCCGTGATTTCTCTGAAGATGCTGCTGGAGATGTTTCACCAGAAGGATTACTATTTATCCCTGCTGAAAAGAGCCCAACAGGTAAGGCATTACTTGCTGCTACACATGAAATTTCGGGAACAGTTGCTGTCTATGAATTTGGAGAGAAAGCAGGGGAGTCAAACTTCGAACTTTCCATCATTCATACGAATGACACTCATGCAGCAATTGAAAATGCTCCAAAACGTGCAACGCTTATCAAAGAAGCTCGTAAAGAGAAACCAAATGCATTATTGCTTGATGCAGGGGATGTATTCCAAGGAACTTTATATTTTACGGAATACAAAGGTGAGGCAGATTTAGCGTTAATGAATTACATGGGGTACGATGCGATGACATTAGGTAACCATGAGTTTGACTTAGGTAAAACTGCTGAAGGGCACCAAGCTTTAGCGGAATTTGTGAAGAATGCAAAATTCCCAATCGTTACAGCGAATGTTGATTTTTCTAAAGATGAGAAGCTTGCAGGACTTCACCAGGAATCGATTGTAAACAATGCGGCTTCAGGAAATATTTATGATGGAACAATCGTAGAAATAGACGGCGAAAAAGTTGGTATTTTCGGCTTGACGACGGAGACGACTGCAGGAAGCTCAAGCCCTGACAAAGTAACTTTTGAAGATTATTTGAAAGAGGCTGAAAAGGCAGTTGCTTCATTAGAAGCGCAAGGTATCGATAAAATTGTTGCAATAAGCCACTTAGGATACGACAATCCAGTGGATAAGAATGATCTTTTATTAGCAGCTAAAGTTGAAGGCATCGATGTAATTGTTGGAGGGCATTCACACACAACATTAAAAGAAGCAACTGTTGTTGATAAAGATGAAAGTGGCGCTAAAAAGGATCCGACAGTAATCGTGCAAACTGGTTCAAGCAGTGCAAATGTCGGGACATTGGATGTTCAATTTGATGATAAGGGCGTAATTGTGAGTCATGCCAATAAATTAATAGCAGTTGGTGAGCAAGAAGAAGATGCAGAAGCAGCAGCAATTCTTGCACCGTTTACAATCGGAATTTCAGCTGTTAAAAATCAAGAAACAGGTGGAATTGCAGTTAATGCTCTAGCGAACCCTCGTACCGGTGATCCAGGCAACAAAGGAGAAAGCGTGCGAAATAGTGAAACGGCACTTGGAAACCTTGTCGCAGATAGTATGCTTGCTCAAGGTAAACTAGTATCACCAAATGCTACTATTGCTCTGCAAAATGGTGGCGGAGTTCGCGGACCAGTTGACCAAGGTCCTATTACAATGGGAGATGTACTCACTGTATTATCATTCAACAACGGTTTATACAGCGTAGACCTAACAGGAGCAGAATTAAAACAAGTCATCGAAGGTGGCCTTTCTGCTGTACCAACAGAAAGTGGATCTTTCCTACACGTAGCTGGCTTGAAAATCGAATTTGATAGCTCTAAGCCTGCAGGAAGCCGAGTAGTTTCGATACAAGCAGCAGACAAAGAGGGGAAATTTGCTCCAGTAGATGACGCAAAAACATATACAGTCATCACAAACTCTTACATTGCTGGCGGTCCTGACTTCGCCAGCGCAGCAGCTGCTGGACGTGCAACAGACATAGGTATCTCCGATTGGGAAAGCTTCGCAGAGTACTTAAAAGCAACTGACGAAGTAGATCCAAAAATCGAAGGTAGAACAGTAGACATAGCAAACCAAAAATAGAGTTACATGATTTTTACGGTGCCTGGGTGTTACAGGTGCCAGGCACCCGTAACACAAATGTAATATAGGGGTTGTCTCCAAAGTCGGTATTACTAGACTTGGGAGACAACCCCTTTTGGGCATAAAAAGGGGGCCAGCTTATTTTAGATTACAGCTAGCGTGTTTACTGTTAATTGTCCAAGGTATCGACCTGGGTTTGTTGAATAAGCAACTACTGAAGGAGAGGTTACTGTTGTTTCGACGACGATACGTCCTGCGTTGCCGAGTAAGTCGACTACTAGTAGTGCATCCCCGGCTGCGATTGCCACGTTTTGTGGGTTACCTAAATTTGTCTCTGTGAATAAAGGAATAGTTGCCACGATGACACCTAAAAGGTTTACTACTTCCAAAGAAGCGGAAACCGAAGCAATATCATTTCCTGTAAAAGCAAAACATGCGGAGACTGGTAAAGCGAGTGCTAGGATTGGCATGTTCCCAATTTCAAATGTGCTTCGAAATACGACCGTTTGACTGGATGCAGTATTCGGAGACCAAATATAAGTATCACTTCCATCAATCGATGGTGAGTTGATCGCCGGTGACGTTGATATTGCCGGAGTCGGTAGGGTCCCTGCTAGAGCGGCGGTATCTGAAATGACTATTGTATTAGCGGGAGTTGTATAAGCTTGTAATGCTAGAACCATATAAATCACCTCCTTATATAGATTTGTATTTTATAAACTACTTTTATAGGAAATCTTATAACAAGAAATCTCGTACAGTGATTTGTCCAATATATCTTCCTGGTGATGTTGCTGCAGAAACTGTTGTATCGACTACAATTCGTCCGGAGATTCCTAATAAACTAATTGCCAGAAGGGTATCACATTGGGAGATGTCCACATTTTGGGGATCAATCGATGCTCCGGTGAATAAAGGAATCGTTGTTATTACAGTTCCAAAAAGATTCACTATTTCCAATGAAGCAGAAACTGTAGCAGTCTCACTCGCAGCAAAAGCAAAGTACACAGAGATTGGTAGAGCAACAGTCGGAATTGGGATAGAACCAATATCGAATGTACTTTGAAAAGTTACTGTTTGATTGGGTGCATCATTTGGCGACCAAATATAAGCGATACTACCATCAACTAGCGGAGAAATCACTGCTGGTGGTGCAGGGACCGCTGCTGTTGGTAGAGATCCTGATGGTGCTGCTGTATCTGTAATAACTTTTGTATTAGCTGGCGTTGTATAAGCTTGTAAGACAAGGGCCATTTAAATCACCTCCTTTAATAGATTTACCAATAGCTTGGCATAGCTTAATATATGGTAAATATTTAAAGAGAGTTGGTTTAATTGGTTAGACAATCTAATATTAAGATAGAAACTATGTTACAAATATATTACGGGTGCCTGGCACCCGTAATGAGAGGAGACTGAGTATGGATAGGTTTATGAAGCAAGCAGTTGAATTGGCTATTGAAAATGTCGGGAATGGAGGGCAACCTTTTGGGGCAGTTCTTGTGAAGGATGGGGAAGTAATTGCTCAAGGGGTGAATGAATTACACATTAAGCATGACATTAGTGGGCACGCTGAGCTATTGGCCATTCGACGAGCTCAGGAGCAGTTGCAAACAGATGATTTGTCGGATACTGCGATGTATGCAAGTGGATTTCCATGTCCAATGTGTTTTGCCGCGATGAGTTTCGCTGGAATAGAAAAGGTTTATTATTGTGCGGGACTTGAAGAAGCGAAAGCAGTTGGTCTTGGTAAATCGGCAATGATTTATGATGATTTACAAAGACCACTGGAAGAGAGAGCGTTGCAAATGAAGATTATGAAGCTTGAAGAAGGATTGGAAAATCCAATGGAGGTATGGAAAAGCGTAATGAATAATCTTGCTATAAATGAATAGATATATTATGTTCATTGAAAAAGGGGGATATAAAATGAGAAAAGCATTAGTATTAGGGGGCACAAGATTTTTTGGGGTGCATTTGGTAGAAACATTATTAGCAGAAGGTTTTGAGGTGACGATTGCAACAAGGGGTATCACACCAGATTCTTTTTCAACACGGGTGAATAGAATCACCGTCGATCGATTGAATGTGGACGAACTTAAAGCATGTTGCGGAAATGAGACATGGGATATCGTTTTTGACCAAATTTGTTATTCTTCACAAGAGGCACTAGATGCAATTGAAGTGTTCCGTGACAATACCCAAAAATATGTGTTCACTTCTTCAAAATCCGTCTATGATGCAGGTAAGGGAGAAGCGGGATTTGTCGAGGAAGATTATAATCCATACGACTACGACATCATGATAGGATCAAAAGAAGATTTCACGTACAACGAAGGAAAGCGACAGGCAGAAGCGGTATTTTTTCAACAAGCACCATTCCCTGTTGCGGCAGTGAGATTTCCAATCGTTCTGGGTTTAAACGACTACACTAGAAGACTCCATTTCCATATCGAGAAAATAATGAATCAAGAGGAGATACATCTGATAAATCCAGCTGCATCTATTGATTTTATATCAGAAGAAGAGGCGGGAGAGTTTTTAGCATGGATTGGTCTTACAAGTTTCTCTGGACCGATAAATGCACTGTCTAATGGCAATGTGAAACTAAGTGACATGATTAATACTATAGAAGAAAAGACACAAACCACAGCAATCATTACTTCAACACCGACCGAAACAAATACTTCGCCGCTTAATATATCTGAATCTTGGTTAATGAACAATGAGAAAGCTAGAAATTTAGGTTTCCAATTTAAAAACTTGAATGAATGGTTGCCTCGTTTGATTGGAGATATATCACAATAAATGGAGTGAATATTACAGAAGTATTACTAGTGCCAGGCACCCACACAACTCTGTGACTATTCTGACAATTTAAATCTATTTCATGAAAGGGATGATTTCCCTCGTGAAATAGATTTTTTTTCATTCGATGATTGGCGTACTATACATAATGAATTTTTATATTACATAATTGGGTTTCCTTAAGTAAGCTGCTAAGTGATCAGAATTAGTTTGATCCATTAATTTTACTTATAGTACTATTAATTTTTTGAAGTTTTCAAGGAGACTGGATAGACGTATTATGAAATTAACAATTCTGAAAAATCAAACAAATGGAAAGGGGTTATAGTGAGATGGCTGTTTTAGTGCGGCAACAAAGAAGAGTTCCATATGCAAACTCTGTACTTAATAAAATGTCAGCAGAAGAAATTAAAGAATATCAAGAAACTTTATTACAAAAACAATTAAGGAGAGCGGTAAGAAACTCTTCCTATTATCGTCAAATTTTTAAGGAACTTTGCATACGTCCAGAAGAGATTCAAACGTTAGAAGACTTTAAACAATTGCCATTTTTTATGAATAAGGAAATGGAAAGAGAAAGTCAGCGTCGTTCTTTAGAAGAACAAGGGCATCCATTTGGAGAACATCTATTGTGCAAACCAGATGAAATTGCCTTCACGGGAACAACTAGTGGAACGTCTGGAACACCTACATTTACCTACACCTATACAGCAGAAGATGTCCAAACGATGAATAAGTATATTACTAATATGCTAGAGTACGGGGGTATTTATAAAGGAGATAGACTGTTGTTTAGTCATTCGTTAGGTATTTATGCAACTTCTTCTATATTATTTGGTGTTCGAGAGCATGGAGTATTACCAATAGATGTAGATGTACGTGCCGGTAGCCAAATGATTATGAAGTATGCGCAAATGACAAAACCATCTGGGGCGATGATGACACCATCTTTGGCAGAACATCTTATTGATCGTGCACCTGATTTAATTGGTCAGGGAGTAGGAAGCCTCCACTTAAAAGCATTATTTACCGTTGGAGAAATAGGAATTGGAATTCCGGAAATTAAAAGTAAAATTGAAACCGCTTACAACTGTAGGGTTTATGATTATCTTGGAGAGTTAGGTTTTTCTTGTGATTCGGATACTTATCATGGAATTCATTGTGTTGCACCGGATCTTGCATTATTCACAGAGGATCTTGTTGACCCTGAGACGAAAAAGCCTATTGAAGTGAAGAACGGTGTAGTAGGGGAAGTAACTATGACCGAGTTACGGATTAATGGACTTCCTCGTATCAAATATGCAACTGGTGATATGGTGCAGGTTTTTACAGATCCATGTCCAGGATGTGGATTTACAGGACATCGTGTAAAAGTGGTTGGTCGATCAGATGATTTGTTAATTATCAAAGGCGTCAACGTATATCCATCTGCTATCAAAAATGTACTATCAAAATTTCAAAGCGAGTTAACTGGCGAGTTTCGCATTGTTTTAGAAAGTCCACCTCCACGTGTTATACCACCACTGATGTTAAAGATCGAATCAGCAGCAGGAGTCACACCAAGTGATCTACCTTATATAGAAGAAAAGATAAAGCAGGCATTACATCAAGAATTACGCGTAACTCCGAGCATAGAGTGGTGCAGTCCCGGTATGCTAGGGAAACAATTAACGAAAACACCATTGTTTGAAAGAAAATATGAATAGACTGCTTAACGAGGAGGGGCAATATGAACAAACCATTAGAAGGCATAAAAATATTAGATTTAACTTGGGTTTATTCAGGTCCCTACGCTACATTATTGCTCCAAGATTTAGGTGCGGAAATAGTGAAAGTAGAAATGCCAGGAGTTGGTGATAAGACTCGGTATTTTCCACCTTTACAAAATCAGGAAAGTGGCTATTTCTATATGCTGAATCGAGATAAGAAATCCATTGCACTAGATTTGAAAAAGAAGGAAGATCAACAAGTTTTTAAACAGTTGGTAAAAAACTTTGATGTCGTAGTAGAAAATTTCCTCCCTGGAACAATGGACAAAATGAATATAGGTTATAAATCTTTACAAAGGGAAAATGCTTCATTAATCTATGCATCTATTTCAGGTTTTGGTAGTTTTGGTCCATATGCACAACTTCCTTGCATTGATCCTATAGCGCAGGCAATGGGAGGTTTAATGAGCCTAACTGGAGAGAGGGGAGGATCGCCACAAAAGACAGGTCCTGGTATTACAGATGGAATTTCTGGAATTTATCTGGCGCTTGGAATTGTAAGTGCTTTATATCAACGAATGCAAACAGGCGAAGGGCAACAAATTGAAGTGAGCATGGTAGAAAGCACTGTATCTGTTTTAGAAGACGCTATCATTCGAGCAAGTATGACAAAAGAAACGTTGGAGGCAAAAGGGAATACAGATCCGTTTGGTGCTCCTTGGGATGCATTTAAAACAAAAGATAATAAATGGGTGATGGTCTGCGCGCTAGGAAGTAAACAGTTTCAAACATGTTTCAATTTAATTGGAAGAGAAGATCTCGCCGAGGAATTTGCGGGTGAAACAGAAGATGCGTATGAAAAAAGAAACCAACACTTGGAGATGTTAAACTCTGTGTTTGGAAAGTGGGTAAAGCAACAAACTGCACAACAGGCGCTGGATATTCTTAAACAAGAAGATATTCTCATCGGTGATGTTAAGACGGTAAATGAATTGCTTACGGATCCTCATCTAATAGAACGTAAAATGTTATCTACTTTGGAGCATGAATCTTTAGGAACAATTCAAATTGCCAATTCACCTATTTTATTTAACGGTCAGCGCTATTGTTCCACTTTGAAAGAACATGTGAGTACAACCAAAATAGGAGAGCACACGGAGGAAATATTACAACAATATTTAGGTAACACGATAATTAAAAGCAAAGATAAGGAGATGAAAGAGTAATGAAGGTGGATTGTTCTAATACATTACCTGAGTTCATTATCGAAGGTTTTTCGAATCCTGGACCTGAAAATGAAGGTTACTTAAAAGTATTCGGACCACAATGGGCAGAAATGATTGGCTGGACGAAGCAAAAGTTCTTTGAAAAAATTGAGCAAACAAATATTAATTTGGTTATTCAAGAAGTAATGCAAGAAATGGAAAAACGATTTTCTATGGATAACTTTATTAAACAATTAGATGACTCAGAGATAGTTTTTCATGCTATTCATAATATGGATTACGGTAGAGATGGAGATGAGGAGCCAGCTGATCATGATTATGTGGCAAGTATACTAGCAAAATATCCTGACAAATTTTTCGGGTTTGCGGGTTTTAATCCACACAAAGGAGTTAAAAGTCTAAAAGTTGTTCGAAAGGCACTAACGGAACAAGGGTATAAGGCAGTGGTACTCCCACCATATGAGCATGGATTACCTGCTAATGATAGAAGATACTATCCTCTATACGCCTTATGTGAGGAATTAGATGTGCCAATATGGATTCATACATCGATTAATTATTTTAAGAACACCTCTTTATACATTGATCATCCTTCCAATTTGGAACAGCCTTTGACAGATTTTAAAAATCTGAAAATCATAGCGGGTCATGGTGGTTGGCCATGGGTGAACGATATGGTGGGGATGTTATTAAAATATGAAAATCTATATGTTGATACATCTGCTTTCCGTCCAAAATACGTAGCAGAAAAAAATACAGGCTGGGATATGTATATGTATTATGCTGATCGAATGCTTCAAGATAAAATATTATTTGCTACAGACTGGTTGACTATGGGGATACCTCTTTCGGAAGTAGTAAAGGAAGTGGAGAATTGGCCATTACGCGATTCTGTCAGAAGTAAATATTATTGGGAAAATGCGAATAGATTGTTCAAATTAAATCTCTCATAATAAATAGAAGCGGAGTGAACAAGCTTATGCAAAAAGTAAATGCGCCTGTCCAATCAATTCAAACAGCTAATACGTTAAACAAAGCTTTGACTAAATGGGATTTACTTTCTATAGGAATCGGAGCTGTAATAGGATGGTCATGGGTAATATACGGAGGGGTTTGGTCGACAATTCCTGGAAGTATGGGAGGAATCATTGCATTTATAATCGGTGGAATATTATGTACGTTCATTGGATTCACGTACGCTGAATTGTCTTCCGCCCTCCCTTATGCCGGCGGAGATATCGTTTATACGTATGAAGGGCTTGGTTCTAAATGGGCCTATTTCTCCGGGGCGTTCCTTACCGTAATATTCGCTGGTTTAATCATTGTTGAAACGATTATGCTACCGCTTATGTTAGGGGCATTAGGATTTCCAGTTCCTCAATTTGTTCCACTGTATACGCTAGGTGGAGAGGTAGTTTATTTGTCTTATGTAATTCTTTCTGTTTTAGTAAACCTTTTTTTTGCCATAATGAATTATAGGGGAATAGAATTTTCGAAAACCTTTCAAACCATTACGGTAGCTGTCCTATTATTCGCTGCAATTTTTTATGTGGCGAGTGGAACTGTACTTGGTAATGTGGAGAATGCTAAGCCGTTTTTTACTGGTATTGAAGGACTTTCACTAACACTTTTGATGGTACCGGGTTTTTTACTTGGTTTCAATGCGATTGCACAGGCAGCTGAAGAAACATCGATCAAGCCATCTTTAATTGGAAAAATTGTCATATTAACCGTTTGGGCAAGTGTTTTCTTCTATATTTTTATTATTATTGGAACTTCTTTTTCTACTGACATGCAATTACGTGAAACTGCTCAAATTGTCGTACTCGATTCTTTATTAGTAATGTACCCTTCTTCCTCTCTACCGATGTTGTTTGTAGCAATCGCTTCCTTAATTGGATTACTTACATCTTGGAATGCTGCTTATATAGCTGCTAGTCGGGTTTTGCTGAGTATGGGAAGAGGAAAATATATTCCGAGTAAGTTTGCCAAAATTCATAGCACTTATAAAACACCTGGTGAAGCAACGAAGTTTTTATTTATCATTACGAGCTTTGGAGCTTTGTTAGGAACAAGTCAACAAATTTTCGGAAGCCTTGTAAATGTGGTAGGTTTCTTTGCGGTATTTTCTTGGCTCCTTGTTACTATTTCATTTGTTCGTTTGAGAAAACTGCAGCCTGATTTAGTTCGTCCTTATCGTGTAAAAAGTGGGAGGACGATAGGGGTTTTGGCAATTCTTTCGCTTATATTCTATTTGTTTCTATATACTCCGTTTAATCCATTAGGTGGTTTAAATTTTGCAGAATTAATGATCACTATTGGCATCTTAATAGTCATTGCAATTGTATACTTCAAATATGTTCATTCTTCTGCAATTGATGAAAATCTTCGAAAAGCAATGCTTTTTGGTGGGGCAGAAGAGTAATGAAAAAGCACTCGATGTGGACGCATTGAGTGCTTTTTTACGGAAGGATAGGCTGGTATTTCCACTCGTTAATATACGTAGTGAGTGCCTTAATAATTTCTGACTCTTCATTGCTCCAATGTTTTTTGGCGGAGTAGACTAATCCGAGTGATACTTTTGGAAGTCCTGAATCTTGTAGTGGAATAGCAATAATTTCTCCTGAGATAACATATGGATTACTATATAGCTCATTTTCCGTTTCTATTGTAATGGCAATTCCTTTAGCAATCGTTTCACGAAGCGTATCCGTATTATTGGATTTAAAAAGAATATTTAGAGTTCCATTTCTATTTATATAATCCTTTAAAAACCAATTCATGAATTCACCATTGTACATAATTATTGGCTGTGTATGTAAATCCTCGTAGGTCACATAGTTTTTATGGGATAAGACAGAATCCTTTGATACTAGTACGTAAAACCGAATATCCATTAAAGCTTGTATACGTAAAGAAGTATGAGGCGTGATCGTCTTTTCATAAATAGCTATTAAACTTATATCAATTTCTTGGTTAATAACAGATTCCCTTAAAGACAAGGAACTCGCTTCAATATACTCAATTTCGAGCTGAGGGAACTTTTTTTGAAAGGAAAGTAAAGCAGGAGTTAAAAAGTATAAATGTAATCCTGCAACTGTACCGATTGTAAGCTTTCTATTTGATCGTTTGATTTCCATAGATTTGTCTTTCATTTCATCAATAAGGCCCATTATTTTCTGTGCTTGCTCTAGAAAAAAAGAAGCTTCTACTGTAGGGACAACCCCATTTCGAGAGCGAGTAAATAATATTAACCCTAACTCTTTTTCTAACTTAGAAATAGATTGACTAAGAGCAGACTGTGAGATGAAAAGTTCTGAAGCAGCCTTGGTTAATGAACGAAATTTATTTGCATATAAAATATGTATCAATTGTTCCAACTGCATCTATAGTACCCTCTCTCTTTATATAAACTAACTATTCTGATCATTATATTGAAGCGTATCATACTCATCGCTATTAATAAATAATTATTTCAAGTATATTTCAGGTGCCAGGCACCCACACAACTCTGAAACTATTCAGACAATTTAAACTGTTCACTAAAAGTGTGATTTCCTTCGTGAAATAGCTTTTTTTAAGTAATAAACTTCGCAAGTTCTTCGTTAAACTTATCCATTTCACAATAAAATAGTCCATGGCCGCTGTATTCGAAAGGTATTAATATGGAATTTTTAATGCTACGATGCATTAATTCGGCGAAATCAAAGGAGCAAACTTTATCTTGTTTCCCATGTAAAATGGCCGTTGGAACGTTTATACGTCTCAGGTCATTACGCAGATCTTCGTCTCGGAGGGAAACTAAACATTTTGCGGTAGCATTACCAGATGCAGCTAAGCCGAGATCGTGAAACCAATCTATAAAACTCTTTGATAAGTAGCGCGCAAAGAAAATATCGCCAAAATCACTTAACATTTTAGGGCGATCTGTATATGTTTCTTCTATTAATTTATCTACTTCCTCGACTGTTTTTCCAAATGGGAAATCTAGCCGTCTTGTGAAAACAGGGGCAGCAGCGCCAATTAAGGCTAGTTTTGATACTTTATACCCGCTGTATCTTGCCATATATCGAATAGAAATAGCCCCTCCCATCGAGTGCCCGGCAAGTGTTATATCTTCAAGGCCAAGCGTATCGATAATTACGCGGATATCGTCTGCCAATCGGTCATAAGTGTATCCGCTCCACGGTTTACTCGATTTTCCAAAGCCTCGAATATCGATTGCAATACAACGGTAGCCCATTGCGGGAAGTTGGTTAAATTGATATTCAAACATTCGATGATTTGCGGGCCAGCCATGGATAAATAGAATGGTTTTATTCGAAGTTGAGTTAATATCCTCCACAAAAATATTCACACCTTTTTCCACTTTTACATAATAACCCATCTATACTCCCCCCAATAACAACTCAAAATTTCCACCCTACTAATGTATGAACAATGAAATAGGGATATTCGAAGTTTGTTACAGAATTATTACGGGTGCCTGGCACCAGAAATAATTGTAGTAGTTTAGAGCAATAAGTTTAGGGTAAACATTAGTTGTGTGAAAAAAATTATAGAAAAAATATTTATAATGATGATTGATTTTGGGTATATTTGTCTATGCTTTTGGGGAAAGGATAATTTTTGAAATCATTATTTTTAAGGAGACTATGCGTATGTCAGAAGAGAAGAAAAATCTAACAACAAGAAGAGACTTTTTAAAAACGTCTGGTGTTGCTGCTGGTGCTTTAATCGGTGGAGGGCTAATTGGTGGATTGGTTGGTTATAACGTCAATGATAAAAATCCAACTACTGCCCCAAATGGTACAAGCCCAAGTGATCATACGCAACATGCGAATGCCGGGTTCCAGTTTTTCAAAAATAATCGAGATTTTGAGGTGCTTTCCAATGCGACGGAGCGTATTTTTCCTAAAGATGATTTAGGACCGGGGGCAATCGAGTTAGGAGTTCCTTATTTTATTGATCGACAATTAGCGGGTCAGTATGGAAGCAACTCGAGGGAGTATATGCATGGTCCATTTGCAGTAGGAGCTCCAACACAAGGCTACCAAAGTCGCTTAACACGTGCTGAAGTGTTTAAGCAAGGAATTGAGAAGTTGGAAGCAGAGGCTAATAAAAGATTTGAAAATGGATTTTCAAGCCTTGAACCGGAACAAATGGATGAAATTTTAAGTGCATTTGCGAAGGATGAAGTGAAAATGTCCGGAACGACTGCTGCATTTTTCTTTAAAATGCTTCGAGCTGCAACTTTAGAAGGAGCTTACTCCGATCCGATGTACAGTGGAAACAATAATATGGATGGTTGGAGAATGAAAGAGTTCCCTGGACACCAAATGTCCTACATCAGCGTAATTGAAGATGAAAAGTTCCAAAAAATTGAGCCAAAGTCGCTTGGCAGTATGTAATAACAGAGAGGGGTATTACTAATGGCTACTACATTACCAAAAGTGGATGTTGTAATTGTTGGATTAGGTTGGACAGGCGGTATAATAGCTGCTGAATGTGCGAAAGCGGGACTAAAGGTTCTTGGTTTGGAGAGAGGGGAAGCTCGTAATACGGAAGATTATTTGAAAGTCCATGACGAATATCGATACGCGGTTCGATATGAGTTAATGCAAAACCTTTCGAAAGAGACGATTACTATTCGAAATCACCGTAAAATGCCTGCCCTTCCTATGCGGCAGTTAAGTTCTTTTTTGCTGGGAGAAGGACTTGGAGGTTCCGGAACGCATTGGAATGGTCATTCATGGAGATTCTTACCGTATGATTTTAAGATTAAAACGATGACAGATGAAAAATATGGTCCTAATAAATTATCCAATGATTATTTGCTACAAGATTGGGGAGTTACCTACGAGGAATTAGAACCTTATTTTTATAAATATGAACAAACACTTGGGATTTCTGGTGATGATACGAACCCTTTTTGGGGAAAACGAGCGCAACCATTTCCAACGCCACCGATGAAAAAGACTCCAATTTTAAAGAAGTTTGAAAGCGCTACACAAAAATTAGGCTATACGCCGTTTATGTTGCCTTCTGCCAATTTATCTGAACCATACACAAATCCAGATGGTGCTGCCATAAACTCCTGTCAGTATTGTGGTTTCTGTGAACGCTTTGGCTGTGAATACGGTGCCAAGAGCTCTCCGGAAATTACTGTAATACCAACCGCAGAGAAAACGAACAACTTTGAAATGCGCTTCCGTTCAAATGTCGTGGAAGTAATTAAAAATGGCAATAAAGTATCTGGTGTTAAATATTTAGATACACTTTCTGGAGAAGAATTTATCCAGGAAGCAGAAGTAGTGGTACTAGCAAGTTATGTGATGAATAATGCAAAACTGCTCATGGTGTCGAATATTGGTGAACAATATGATCCTGCGACAGGAAAGGGTACGTTAGGAAAGAATTATTGCTATCAGATTTTACCAGGTGCTAATGGTTATTTTGAAGAGCAAATGAATACGTTCATGGGTGCAGGCGCGCTCGGTATGACGATTGATGATTTTAATGGAGATAGTTTTGATCATAGCGATTTAGATTTTATTCATGGGGCAAGCATTTCCCTAACGCAAACAGGTTTTAGACCTATTGAAACAAATCCGATTCTACGAGATTCACCTACATGGGGAGCAGAATTCAAGAAGAATTCTATTCATAACTTCACACGAACACTATCAATTGGTGGGCAGGGAGCATCAATGCCACATAAGGAAAATTTCCTTTCTTTAGATAGTAATTATAAAGATGCATACGGGTTACCGCTTCTTCAAATGACCTATAATTTTACGGATCAAGATAAAGCGTTGCACAAATATTTAACAGAAATTTCACTTAATATTATGAAAGAGATGGGTGCTAAAACGGTCGAAGGTAAAAATCCTATCACCGATTACGACATTGTTGGTTACCAAACGACGCATAATACGGGTGGGACTATTATGGGAGCGAGCCCCGACAATAGCGTAGTAAATCCTTACCTACAACATTGGGATGCGGAAAATTTATTTGTCGTTGGGGCAGGAAACTTTCCACATAATGGTGGTTATAACCCGACAGGAACAGTTGGAGCATTAGCTTATAAAAGTGCGGAAGGTATTATTAAATACAGTAAATCAGGTGGATCACTCGTTTAAATTATATTTAAAGTATGTTTAAAGACCAAGAACATGGATCTAAAAATCCAACTAGTTCTTGGCTTTTTTTGTGTTACAAATGTGTTACGGGTGCCAGGCACCCGTAACACATTTGTAATAAATATATAGTGGTTGTACTCCGATGAGGGATTTTGGAGTATGATGGAGGAAAGGGTTTGGAGGGATTTGTTTGAAGCCAGTTATTGGTGTTTCGTCAAATTTGAAGGAAAAGGTTCTATCGGTATCTACAGATAATATTGATGCGGTTTCTAGGTTTGGTGGGGTTCCCATTGTGCTGCCTAATTTGCAGGAGGATGGGATTGATTTGATTGCTGAGAAGATAGATGGGCTTATTTTGACTGGCGGAGGAGATATTGATCCGACTTTGTTTGGGGAGGAACCGCATCAGCGTTTGGGAAGTATTGTTCCAGAGCGGGATGCGTTTGAAATACAACTTGTTCAAAAAATGTTGGAAAAGAATAAGCCGATTTTAGGAATTTGTCGGGGTGCTCAAATTTTAAGTATTGCTGCAGGCGGGGACATGTATCAGGATATTTATTCGCAATCGACGGAGCCACTTTTGCAGCACGATCAACAAGCACCAAATTGGCACGCATCTCATTTTGTGCAGGTAACAAAAAAATCCATTTTAAGTAGCATAATTGGAGTGGAAAAGTTTAAAGTGAATAGTTTTCATCACCAAGCGGTCCGTAATATTCCAAATGGATTTATCGTGGGTGGACTAGCGAGCGATGGGATTATAGAAGCTTTTGAAAGTGAAAACCATTCGTTTGTTATGGGGATACAATGGCATCCGGAGAGCTTGTTGTTGAAAGATGATTTCGTTTCCGCATCAATTTTTAGATGTTTTATAGATGCTTGTTCAAATTGAATTTATTGGATGAATATAGAAAACGACTGCTTGCGTGTGGTCGTTTTTTTTATGACTGGCTTTATTTCTAAATCGAAAAGTTTCATTGACCATTATGAAAACTTGTATTTGCTTAATGTAACCGATTATTGGTTAGAAATTCATGTTTTATTTATTCATGAAAAAAGGTCAGCGGGGAAAGCTACAATGTATAGAAAAAGGAGGTATTTTGTTTGATTAGCTGGATTAGATTGACGTTTTCTACATTTGTTTTTGTCTTTCTTCTTTCCACGGCTGTTTTTGCTGCTGAAGAACCATCAAGGGAGCAAATTTTAGAAAAACGAATGGAATACTATATAAAATATTCGAGTGACGTTTTGCCTTGGTATTATTTGGCTGCAATTGATCAGTTTGAACGCAATATCCAGGAAGTTAGGAATGATATTCCAAAACGCGAAGGAGCTGTTGCTATTCAGTTTTCCGACGATTATTGGACAGGTTTACTGAACCCTTTGCGTGATGATACAAACTTAACTTCGATTGCATTTTTTAATGGCCGTGGATTAGATGGCAATAAAGACGGAATTGCTGATCGAGAAAATGATGATGATGTAATGTTTACTTTAACCGAATATTTGATGCAGTACGGGATTATGGAAAAAGGTTTTGAAAAAGCGTTGAAGGAA
Source organism: Psychrobacillus sp. NPDC096389 (assembly GCF_044762855.1). Taxonomy (NCBI): domain Bacteria; kingdom Bacillati; phylum Bacillota; class Bacilli; order Caryophanales; family Bacillaceae; genus Psychrobacillus; species Psychrobacillus sp. NPDC096389. Next base: position 627,477 of record NZ_JBIWFB010000001.1, read on the forward strand.
TATTATCAACGTGATGATACGGTCAAGCAAATAATGACGAATGCAGATATTTACAAAGAATTTGAAACGTTAAATTTAGATGCACGTGCTTTTCCACTTGGTATCAATCACAATTACAGTTATAGAAGCACATGGGGTGACTCAAGAGGCTGGGGCGGCAGGCGAATGCATGAAGGTACTGACTTGTTTGCATCTTACAGTGTTCCAGTAAAGTCAACTACTTTCGGCAAGGTAGAAGTGATGGGGTGGAATGATTATGGCGGATGGCGAATCGGTATTCGGGACGTAAATAATACGTATCATTACTATGCCCACTTATCTGGATATACGAAAGATTTAAAAGAAGGAGATATACTCGAGCCTGGCACAATAATCGGTTATGTTGGTAGTTCGGGATATGGAAAAGAAGGTACATCCGGAAAGTTTCCACCGCATTTGCATTACGGTATGTACAAATACAATGGCCGAGTCGAATGGGCATACGACCCTTTTCCTTCTTTAAAAAGATGGGAACAAATAGAAAAAAGCAATAAAAATAAATAACACCAATCCAGCAGCTTTTGAGTTGCTGGATTTTTATTTAAAGTATTGCAGGGGAATTATTACAGTATTGTTACTGATGCCAGGCACCAGTAACAATACTGTAATAATCTAGAGGCTGGTGCTGATTATTATGGTGATCCAATAGAGATGTTGGAATAGGACAAATGTGTAGAGCAGTAGTGCGACGATGATTAGGAATTGCATGTATTTTTTCGGTTGAAGTTTGGTGATGATATACATAAAAAGAAGCGGGAGAATAATTTTTATGGAATAAAAAATTGGAATATTGGTTTCGTATACGAAGCGCATTAGTGGATTTGCTTCTGAGATATGACCTTTTCGAATGCCGAAGTCGGTAGAGATGGAATCAAAAATAGCAAGCAGTAAAAGGAAGAATGTAAGAACTAGTGGCTTTTTTAGAAAAGGGAGTCGAATGTTTTCATTCAAGAGTGTTATATTCCTTTCTATTTTTGATAAGTATTTCTTTTTCTACTGGTGTTATTATGTGGAAAATATTGTTTGATTATACGTAATGATAAAGTGAAATATGTTTATAGGATTAATTATCCTTCAAATGGGTAATGTAAAAAGAGGATATATACTAGGTGGAGGCTTCTAATGACAAAGATGAATCGTGGAATTATTACTGCTTTATCGGCAATTGGATTAGCTCAAGGTTTGAAAATAATAACGCATAAAAAACTTACGGGAAAGTGGGATCTGAAACAAGCCCTCACTACCGGGGGAATGCCTAGTTCGCACTCAGCGGGAGTTGCTGCTCTTGCCTCATACGTAGCTGCTAATAAAGGAACTCGTCATACCGAAACAGCATTGGCAGTTGTATTTGGTGCTATCGTTATGTACGATGCACAAGGAATCCGTAGGCATACTGGAGAAATCGCACAGTTGGTGAATGATTTGGAGGATAATATTGCCACTTTGTCTGGTAATTTTCCAAGTTTTGAGTATGTGGAACGAGAGGAAGAACTAAATGAGTTGCTCGGACATCAGCCGGTAGAAGTAGCGGCAGGTGCTATTTTAGGAACAGCATTTGGAATTTTATGTGCGAAATTGGAAGATTGAAATGGTAGCAGGTATAAGAAAAGTATACGAAAAACCAAGTCGCTAAAATTACAGACTTGGTTTTTCTTGTTTTGTCGATTATCTTTACTTGGTTCAGATTACTATTTGCTGTCCACGTAAGATTTAGTTTCTCCGTCTTCAAATTCAATTTCCAAATCGAAATTATTGTAATCTGGTACATCAAAAGCCTTAGTTACTTGATCAATCACTTCTTCTTTACTCATGTCTTGGGTTAACTGTAGGTCTGCAAAAACTTGTTTCAATAAGGTATATGCGGCATCTCCTTTTAAGTCTGCAGCAACTTGCATATTTTTATATATTACTTCAGTTATAGCAGAGTCGCCGTAGCATTCTGCTATAACTGATTCTGTATTGTTTGGTGTATCGATATGAAGATTAAAATAACGGAATCCAAATTTGAGTTCTGGATCTTCTGAGGTCAGTGTTTCTTCGACTGTTTCCTCTTGTTCAGGCTCGTATGCCTTTCCAGTAGGCACATTTTCATCTGTGTCATCGTTATTTCCGCAAGCTGCAATAAGCAGAGTGGATGATAATAGAGTAGTTGCAAGTATTGTATGTTTTTTGTGCTTCATGTATATTCTCCTCTCGAGCTGATTAAGTCTATTATGTATAGATAACCTTAAATCATAAGTGTTAAACAAAAGCGAGAATGCAAGAGTGAGAAAGAACGATGGAATATTACAGGGGTGTTACGGGTGCCTGGCACCGGTAACACCCCTGTAATAATTGTTTGAATAGATGTGTACGGGGTAACAGAGTATTGTGAATGATTAAAAGTTTAATAGAAGGTTGAATTTGAAGGAGGAGGAAGCAATGTTGGATGAGTACTATTGGAGAGAGAGCCTTTCCTTGTTACCAGAATTGTTGATAGGTTTGGTCGTTTTATTAATAGGCTTTTTTATCGCAAAGCTATTGGACAACACAACGTATAAGTTATTGAGGAAATTTCATGTGAATGAACGTTTAGGGAATACAAAGTCTAAATGGACGGTCGAGAAAATCATTAGTAAAGTGGTTTTTGCTATTGTTCTCATTTTCGCATTTGTTTTATTCTTTAATATATTGAATTTGAATACGATGGCGACGCCGTTTATTTCTATGTATTCAGGATTGACTGGTGCATTTTTAAATGTCTTAAAAGCGGCCTTGATTTTATTATTTGCTTGGATCTTAGCAACTGTCGTAAAAAAGGTCATTCAAATGGCTGGTTCGAAGCTAAAATTGAATAAATATGTTGGAAAAACGGGCGTTGATCCTCAGCAAGTGGATCAAACGAAGTGGACGGATACTGCAGCGAATGTTGCATACTATTTAATCTTTTTATTATTTATCCCTGCAGTATTAAATGCATTAGGGATTGATGGGTTAAGTGGTCCGTTCGAGGGGATGCTTGCTAGTTTCTTTAACTTTGTACCTAAGTTAGTATCAGCTGCTATTGTGTTGGTTATTGGTTGGTTTGTTGCTAAACTCGTTCGTAACTTAATAGAAAAGTTTTTACAGTCAACAGGAGCAGACCGATTGGCGGACAAGCTGAAGTTTTCGGGCTTTATTGAAGGGACTAGTGTGTCGAAAGTCTTCGGCATTGTCGCATTTGTCTTTATTATGATACCTGTCTCGATTACTGCACTAGAGATTTTGGACTTAGAAGGAATCTCTGCACCTGCTATTGCCATGTTGCATAATGTTTTGGCAATGTTACCGAAGATTTTTGTAGCGATCGTGTTAGTGTTAGTTGGAATAGTCATTGCAAAATGGGTTAAAAATGTCGTTGTCGCATTACTTGAAAAACTCGGTGTGAATTCAGTATTTAGTAAGATGGGGCTCCAATCAGGTAACAGTACTGCGCCATCTTTAGCGACATTGTTGGGCGTAATTGTGCAAGTTGTCATTGTTTTATTATTTGTGGTAGAGGCTTTACAGTTGTTGGAGCTAGAGTTTATGGTCATACTGGCAACTGGAATTTTTGCTTATTTACCATCTGTTTTTGCGGCAATTGTTATTTTAGCCGTAGGGTTTTGGTTAGCGAATATAGTAGAAAAATTGGTCGGCAGTTTATTGACACATGCTTCGGGAAGCCCACATTTCTTACGATATATTGCGAAATATGCGATTTTGGCATTTGCCTTTTTTATGGCACTAGACCAGTTAGGAATTGCTGCTTCTATAATAAATTCTGCGTTTATCCTAATTTTAGGAGGATTAGCATTGGCATTTGGTTTGGCCTTTGGGTTAGGAGGACGAGAGCACGCGGCTCGCTATCTGAGTAAAATGGAGAAAAGTTTAGAAGAAGCAGAAGTTTCGAAGGAAAGGTATGAAGCGGAAAAAGAGTGGGTGAAAGAATCTTTTAAGGAGAATATGCAAGATTCTAAAGAAAGGAAGCTTAGCCCAAGTGAAACAAATGGCTATTTAGATGAATCTCCGGATACAGGGTATAATATTCCATCAACGGATGATCTACATCCTTATGAAGATTTACCACCGACTGATGAACGATCTGATAAATAATCTTGGTGTCTAAAAGTCCTAGTGCAACTGCGCTAGGACGTTTTTAGGAGAGAGAAAAGTAAAATTTTTTGGAAGTATAGGATGTTTGGTGAGCTAAGTTTTGTATAATAGAATATAAAGCTTTGGATAAATATATTGGAGGGATGGTTTTCATGGTAGCATACACGGAGATTAGTTCAGTTAGTCAGTGGAAGGATGTCTTGGAGGAGTCGAAGGAGAACCCGGTTTTAGTGTTTAAGCACAGTACGACTTGCCCGATAAGTGCGTATGCGTATGGTGAATTTACTTCTTTTGAATCTCCAGTGGAAACTTATTTAGTTAAAGTAATCGAAAATCGTTCGGTGTCTAATGAAATTGAAACTGATTTGGGAATCCGTCATGAGTCACCGCAAGCATTTTTAATTTCCAAAGGGCAAGCGTTCTGGAATGCTTCCCACCGGAAGATCACTAAAAAGGAATTAAAAATAGCGACTGCATCTATATAGGAGACGAGGAGAACGAATGGAAGAGGTATTAAGAGTCGGTCAATATTTAATAGACAATGCCGAAAAAATTGTAAGAGATATGACTGAAAAAGGAATGAAAAATGTAGACTTTTCAGTAACAGAGGAAATGTTGGAGCGATCTATCAAGCATAACATAGAGTTTTTAGTGCTTTTAGCAGAATCTTTTGAAGATACAGAGGAAGCAGCAGAAGTCGAATTAATTAAATGGAGTAAACATGTTGGAGAACAACAAGCGGCTATGTTCAATCAATTTTCTACATTCATTAAACCATTTGCCAAAAACCGCTTAATGTATTTGGAATATATTACACAAATTTCTATCAATCATGGGTTATCAACTGAGGACGTAGTGAAAATAAATAACCGCATTGGTTATTTGATGGATGTGAGCATGATTGAGACGATTAATGCATATGAGGCTTATCACGATTCTTTAATAGAAGAAAGACAGAAAGAGATAAATGAATTATCAGCTCCGATTGTTCCGATTCAACAAGGAATTGCCGTATTACCGTTAATTGGTATTATGGATTCATCACGTTTTCAATATATAATCAATCATTTAGTGCCTTCAATACCGCATCGTTCAATGGAGCATTTAATCATTGATTTTAGTGGCATTTTAACGATTGATTCCGAAGTTGCTGAACAAATTTTCATTCTTCATAGTGTCCTCCAACTGTTAGGCATCCATGTCATGTTTTCAGGGATGCGGCCGAATCTATCGATGGAAGTTGTACGAGCAGGCATTGACTTTTCAAACTTTCAAACGTTTAGTAATGTGAAACAAGCGGTGGATAGTGTGAATCGTTGAGACGTTAAGAATTGCGCAATACTTACAGTGCTCGTACATATAATAATTTGCATTCCCCAAAAACCATTGAATAGTATCAAACCTCCTAAATAGAGCCATCTATAAGGAGGTTTTTTCTTATGTGAGAAGGGAAAAAATAGATTTTTTGTTACAGGAATGTTACTGGTGCCTGGCACCAGTAACATTTTAGAGATTTAAAAATTAAACGAAATTTGGGTAGATATTTTTGCGATTATGAGCGTATAGTACAAAGTAAATATTTTCATTCAAAATTTAAACTTTGTTCAAAAAAGTATTTACATTTAGAAATAGAGTAGTATGATGTACTTAAATATAGAATTTTCAGAATAAAAAATTAATGGAGGTAGGATAATTGAAAGCATCTTTTATTACGGAAGAGCATGAGTTATTTCGGAAGTCTTTGCGGAAGATGTTAGATAAAGAAGCGTATCCATTCTTTGATCAGTGGGAAGTGAATCGAGAAATTCCAAAAGATTTTTGGTTAAAGATGGGGGCAAGCGGTTTTTTATGTCCATGGGTAGATGAAGCGTATGGCGGGCTTGGGTTAGATTTTTCGTATTCGATGATTTTGAATGAGGAGTTAGAAAAAGTTGGACAGGGAGTATCAAGTGGGATATGTTTACACTCTGATATTGTAAGCCCTTACATTTCGAGTTTAGGAACGGAAGAACAAAAGCAAAAATGGCTTCCTAGTTGTGTGAGCGGGGATTTAATAACTGCAATCGGAATGACAGAGCCAGGTGCTGGATCGGACTTAGCTGGTGTGAAAACGACCGCTCGTAAAGATGGAGATTTTTATATTTTGAATGGGGAAAAAACATTCATCACAAATGGTCAAATAGCGGATATCGTCGTTGTCGTTTGTAAAACGGATTCAAATGCAGAGCCGGCACACCGAGGCATCAGTTTACTCGTTGTGGAAAAAGGGATGGAAGGATTTTCTTATGGAAAGAAACTTAATAAAATTGGCATGCATAGTGGCGATACTAGCGAGTTAATATTCGAAGACGTGAAAGTACCTGTAGCTAATTTGCTTGGGGAAGAAGGAAAAGGGTTTTATTACCTTATGCAAAACTTACAGCAAGAACGTCTAGTTGTCGCAATTCAATGCCAAGTAGAAGCGGAAGAAATGCTTCGAATCACAATGGACTATGTAAAAAATCGGAAAGCTTTTGGTCAATCGATAAGTAAATTTCAAAATACGCAATTTAAGATAGCAGAAATGGCGACCGAAATAGATATTGGTCGAACGTATATTAATCATTTAACTGCTCGTCATATTGCAAGTGAAGACATTGTAAAAGAAGTTTCTATGGCAAAATGGTGGATTAGTGAAATGGCTAAACGAGTGGCAGCAGAATGTTTGCAACTTCACGGTGGCTACGGGTATATGGAAGAATACGAGATTGCGAGAAGATACCGAGATATCCCAGTAGCGAGCATATACGCGGGCACAACGGAAATTATGAAAACCATTATTGCTAAGAAATTAGATTTATAAATGAAAGGGGGTATCATCATGAAGCTCTCAGAGAAAAAACTGTATAAGAAAAAACAAGCAATTATACTATCTGCAGTTAAAATCGTGAACCAAAAAGGATACCAAGGTGCAACGATGGAAGAAATTGCTGCAGAGCTTCTCATGACGAAAGGCTCTCTCTATTATTATTTTAAAAATAAAGAAGATCTCATATTCCAATGCCACGAAATGGTGTTAGGACAAGCTATTGGTGAGTTACAAGACTGTTTTAATGAAGATATATCGAATGAACAGAGACTACGCAAAATGATTGCCATCCACATCCGATATGCAATTGAAGAAAAAGAAACCTTTAATATGATTATAAAACCGGATCAAACCTTTTCGAAGAATCAGCTTAGCCCGATATTAAAAAAGCGAAACGAATATGCGTCCTGGTTTGATCAGGTAATCCAAAAAGGAATTGCAGAAGGAGATTTCTCCATACAAGAACCTAAAATTGCAAGAATGTTATTACTTGGTTCCATGAACTGGATCCAACAATGGTATAGTCCCGATGGGGATAAAACGATTGAGGAATTACAAGCACTGTATGCAGATTATTTGTTAAAAGTAGTGAAGTAATTAATATCATTAAAACCAAAAGGAGATTTGATCTATGTTCGTTACCGAAAAGTTAGCATTACACGCAAAAGAACAACCCGACCATCTGATTTCTCAATTTAATGGGAGAAGTACAACTTACTCCAAATTTTACGAGCAGGCAAAAAGATTAGCCGGTTATTTTCAAACAAAGGGTTATCAGAAAGAAGATATTATTGCAGTTTACTTGAACAATTCCGATTATTTCTTAGTCTGTTATTATGCGTGCCAACTTGGTGGATTTAGCGTGATGCCTGTAAATACGAAGCTTGCTGCTCCTGAGGTGGACTACATATTCACTCATTCGGAAGCGAAGGCGATTATTTATGGAAAAGATATGGAGTCAGTTTTGAAAGAAATACCGGAAACATTTGCAAAATTTCAAGATGCGATTGTAGTAGATGAAAACAAAGGTTTAATTGACATATTGGAAGATGCGTCTATTACATTCGAGGAAGTAGCTGAGAGTGGAGAACGTGCAAGTGTCGTTTTTTATACTTCCGGAACGACTGGTAAACCAAAAGGTGTTCTGTTAACAGCGAGTAATGTGAGAGCTGTTGCACAAATATGGGGAGAAGCAATGGAACTAAACGCTCAAGACCGGATGCAAATAGTCGCTCCATTATTTCACTGTGCAGCGAGCCATGTTTTTAGTATTCCTGTTATTTATGCTGGTGGCACAATCGTGATAGAGGAAGGATTCTCTCCTGAACGAGCACTACATACGATGGAACACGAGGATATTACGATATTTTTTGGGGTTCCAGCCATGTACAGTATTTTATTGAATACACCCAAAATGGAAAACTTGCATTTACCTAATCTTCGCCTCTTTACTTACGGGGCAGCCCCAATGCCATATGAATTAGTTCGCAAAGTCAAAGCATTGTATCCAAATGTGAAAGTTCAAAATTTATACGGACAAACAGAAAATTCCCCAGCAGCTACCACACTAAAAGACCATTATGCATTAGAAAAAGTCGGGTCTGTGGGAGAACCGCTACCACAAACTGAAGTACAAGTAGTAGATGAATTTGGAGAATCATTACCAGTTGGACAAGTGGGAGAAATTGTAACAAAAGGACCACAAGTCATGAAAGGCTATTTGAAAAATGACGAAGCGACAAGTAGGACTATTCAAAACGGCTGGTTGTATACAGGAGACTTAGGCAGATTTGATGAAGATGGGCTGCTTTATATCGTGGATCGTAAAAAAGATATGATTATCCGTGCTGGAGAGAATGTGTATCCGGTAGAAGTAGAGGAAGTGTTATACCAAATTCCCGAGCTTTTAGAAGCAGCGGTAGTTGGAATCCCACATACCGTTTACGGAGAAGTTCCGAAAGCTTTTATTGTGTTAAAAGAAGGGCGAACGCTTACAGCAGAAGAGATTATTTCTTTCTGTTCGAAACGATTGGCGAAATATAAATTACCGGAAGAAATTGTATTCATCGACATTCTTCCTAGAAATGCGAGTGGGAAAGTACTGAAAACTGCTTTACGAAAAGAATAAGGGGGAAATGAAATGAGTTCAGTTTATATTGTAGATGGTGCTAGGACAGCTTTTACTAGTTTTGGAGGTTCTTTTGCACATGTGAAAGCAGATGATTTAGGAGCTGTCACGGCGATTGAGGCATTGAAGCGCTCGAAAGTGGATGCCAGCCAAGTTGATCATGTTATTTATGGAAACGTCATTCACTCAAGTACAAATGCCTCGTTTTTATCACGGCATATTGGCTTGAAAGCGGGTGTGCCAGTAGAGGTGCCAGCGTATAATGTGAACCGTTTATGTGGCTCCGGGTCTCAGTCAGTTGTTTCCGCTGCGCAGTTAATTTTATTGAATGAAGCAGAAATCGTTTTAGCTGGTGGCGCAGAAAATATGTCGATGGCTCCTTATTCCAATTTCAATGCACGATTTAATGCTTCGAAAATGGGCTCAGTCGCTTATGAAGATATGGTGCTTTCCACTCTAACGGATGAATATGTCGGTAGTGGCATGGGAATGACGGCGGAAAAGCTAGCAGAGCAATATGAAATAACGCGCGAGGAGCAAGATGAATTTGCACTGCTGAGCCAAAAACGAGCAGGAGCAGCACGTGATAATGGTGTGTTTGCAAAAGAAATTGTTGAAGTAGAAGTTCCCACTCGAAAAGGAACGGTATTGGTTTCGGAAGATGAACATATAAAAGCAGATGTTACAGCAGAAAAATTAGCGACTTTAAAACCTTCGTTTAAAAAAGGTGGTACGGTGACCCCTGGTAACGCAAGCGGAATAAATGATGGGGCAGCTTCAGTCATTGTAGCAAGTGAAAAAGCTGTAAATGAAAATGAACTTGCGCCAATTGCTAAAATCGTTTCATGGGGTGTTGCTGGGGTAGACCCTTCGATTATGGGAATTGGTCCAGTACCGGCAATCAAGCAAGCGTTGGAAAAAGCGGATCTTCGATTAGAGGATATGGATTTGATCGAAGTGAATGAAGCTTTTGCATCTCAATATCTCTCCGTTGAAAAAGAATTGGGACTGAATCGCGACAAGACAAATGTTAATGGAGGCGCAATTGCTCTAGGTCATCCTGTCGGAGCAAGCGGAACGCGGATTCTTCTTTCATTAGCATACGAATTGAAAAATCGAGGGTTGAGATACGGCGTAGCGAGTTTATGTATCGGTGGTGGGCAAGGGATTGCCGTTGTGATTGAGCGAGTGTAAGGGAGCAAACCAATCATGTTCACTAAATTAAAACTACCCGTTATTGTAGCGCCAATGTTTTTAGTATCAAGTACAGAATCAGTTATAGCATCATGTCGAAATGGTGTTGTTGGTTCTATTTCGTTACTCAATGCACGGACGGCTGAGAAGTGTGAAGAGATGCTAGCGGAATTGAAAGCTGTGCTACCAACTGAACCGTGGGCAGTGGTATTGGCATCACTATGACTTTGCCGATGGATATTCGAATTGTGAAGAAAGACGCGAAAATTGGTTTTGTTTTTGGAAGAAGGGGAATAGGACCTGAAGCGGGTAGCGGCTGGTTTTTACCGAAACTAGTCGGAGTATCTAAGGCATTGGAATGGGTGTTAACTGGTAGAATGCTTACAACAGCTGAGGCACTGAATGCCGGATTAGTGCAGTATGAGGTAGAGGATCCATATGCGAAAGCTGTCGAAATTTCCCGGGAAATAGCGGAGAATACGTCCGTAGTTTCTAATGCATTTTCTCGCCAACTATTGTGGGAAATGCTTGGTGCAAAAGGACCTTTAGAGTCTCATCTTATTGAATCGAAGTTTCTGCATTAGGCTGGAGGGCAAGCTGATGCAAAAGAAGGGATTAATTCGTTCATGGAAAAGAGGCCAGCAAAGTTTGAAATGACTGCTCAGCAGTTGCCAAATTTTTTTAGAAAGTGAAAGTCAAAAGGAGGCGAGAAGATGGAGATTGGAGTTTTAGGTTCCGGTACGATGGGGAACGGAATTGCGCAAGTGATGGCAGATGCAGGTCATAAAGTAATATTATGCGATGTAAATACGGAAGCGTTAGTTCGAGCAGAGCAAACAATGCATACAAATTTAGAAAGAGTATTCAAGAAGCAAGGTAAGGATTTAAGTGAGATAGACAGGGTGTTTGAGCGGATTGAATTCACAACGGAGCTTCCGCTATTAAAAAATTCGGATGTTGTCATCGAAGCTATTATTGAAAATATGGAAATAAAGAAAAAAGTGTTTGCAGAGTTAGGTGCATTGTTAAGTGAAAAAACAATTATTGCCTCTAATACATCTGGACTAAGTATAACTGAACTAGCTGCTGCAGCCAGACGACCAGAAAAAGTAATCGGCATGCATTTCTTTAATCCGGTTCCTGTTATGAAGCTTGTCGAAATTGCGCGAGGTGCGGACACTTCGGATGAAACGTATGATATTGTCACTAGTTTAGTAGAATCGATTGGAAAAGAAAGTATATCCATTGTCGATGCACCGCTATTTGTGGTGAATCGAATCTTGGTTCCATTAATCAATGAATCGATTTTTGTTCTTAGTGAAGGGATTGCTTCTGCAGAGGATATTGATAAAGGGATGATGCTCGGTGCAAATCATCCGATTGGACCACTGGCACTAGCAGATCTAATAGGACTAGATACGATGCTGTTCGTTGCAGAAACATTATTAGAAGAAACGGGAGACTCGAAATATAGAGTTCCTCCATTATTACGCAAAAAAGTTCGCGCTGGACATTTAGGAAGAAAAAGTGGACGAGGGTTTTACGAGTATGGATAAATGAAAAGCAAGGAGAAAGGATTTCCCTTTACTCCTTGCTTTTTTTTTATGTTTTTAGAAATTAAAAGAGTATTACAGAATTATTACAGGTGCCTGGCACCCGTAATAATTCTGTAATACTTTCCTAGTAATTAAAATCATAGGTTTGAGTATTTTTATGTCGAGATATTTTTTGACTATTCTGATATAAAATGATTAAAAAGTACTAGTTTTATTTGGTGATTATGAATTTTTGCTTTTTTGTTGCATATTTCAAAAATCGAAATGAAAAAAGTGCCAAATAGTTTTCATTATTAAAATGATGTGACAAAAGTCCTTGAGTTCATGGAACTAAGTAATTTTTTATGTAAATATTGTCACTTTGACGTTCGTCACGAGTAGTGTTATTTATTATATTAAGGAAAAGTTAGGAATTTATTTTTGCATATATATCCAATTATTCTGACCCCAATTAAAACTTTTTAAATTATTTGTTTTTAATGAATATTTTAGGTTTATTACTCTATTAAGTTGGGAATAGAATCCTTGGATTATAGAAGCAATATTTCCTACTTTACTACAAACGAAGGAAGTATCTGTCTTGGTTAGTTGCTAGTGTTCAAGCAATACGCACATCTTTAATTGCTTTCCAAGACAGTTATTTTATAAATGACACAAAATTTCAAAATAAGGGAGATGTATGGAATGTCAGGAATTATTCGCGTAACACCAGCAGAACTGGATGCAATGGCTTCTCGCTACAACCATGAGTCAGGAGAGGTTGGTTCACAAATCGGTCGTTTAGATGGCATGATTGGTGAATTGCAATCGATGTGGGAAGGGTCTTCAAGTGCAGCTTTTGCTGAGCAATATGAAAGACTTAAACCACATTTTAATGAAATGCGTGAACTTTTAAGTGAAGTAGGAATTCAATTAAGCCGTGCTGGTCAAGCGTTGCAAGATGCAGACCAACAGATTGCAAGTCAAATCCGCGGGTAAGACTTCTGGTTCGGAAGCAAGAAATAGTAGAGCGTCGTTCCACAAAGGAAGGCGCTTTTTCCAACATTTGAGGTGAAAAGATGTATATAGAAATAACAGTAGATTTGTCTAATTACGAAGGCGATGTGCTGGATTTGAGGTTGTCCGATTATTATACGATGAAAAAAATGATTGATATAGCGTGGCAAGCAAATGCGATTTCTAAAACTCCACGGGAAGGTCATTGGGTGCGTGTAGTAAATAAAGATAAATTATTTCCCGGTCATTTAACGCTGGAGCATTGTGGAGTTACTACAGGTGATCGGATCGAAATTATTTAAAGGAGTATAGAAGATGGCCACTAATTCACATACATATTTAAAAAATCGGATAGGTGCAGAAATAAACGAAGAAGAAAATAAAACGACGTTTATCTTTCAAAAGGAAAGAGTCGGTTTTAAAAGAACGGAAGAAATAATCTTTTTACAAGAAGTAAGTCCTAAAATAGCGAAGGACATTGTCATAACGGATGATGAATTAATCATTCAGGCAGTATTTCCACTTTCCTTTAAACGATTTAGTGAGATGCATTTGGAAGAAGAAAAATCGAGATTGATGTTTGCACATCAACTTGTGGAAAAGGTGTATGCTCATCCTTATCCCCGCTTAAATCTAATCGTTTGCCCAGAAAATATTGTATATAGCAAAGGGATGGAACCTTTATTTTTATATTATGGTGTAATGGGAAGCTTACCGCCCTTTGAGACAAATGAGGAGCAAGTTTGGTTAGAGACAAAAGCGGTTGTAGCGGCTAGCATTGACTCCTCGTTTATTTTTGAAGAGTATTTGAAATACTCGGAGATTCTTGAGCTAAAAGAAACTGGAAAAAAAATAATGTCGATGACAGATAGTGAGTCTTTATTAGATTTTATCGGTCAACAACTAGAACAGTTGGAAATAAAAGAACAAGCGAATGTGAAGCTCCCAAAAAAGAAGTGGACTATAACGAAATGGCTTTCTATTGGACTTGGAGTGCTTATTATTCCTGCAATCATATTTACTATTATTTATTTCGTACACGAAAAGCCAAAAAACGAAGCGTATACCCTTAGCCATGAATTCTTTTTAGGGAAAAATTATAGCGAAGTCGTCACACGTTTAAGTCCATATAGTGTGAAATCGATGCCATACGTTGTGCTTTATGAACTTGCCTATGCTTCCGTTACGAACGAGCGATTAGATGAGGAACAGAAAAAAAATGTACTGTCTAACATTACATTGCAAACAGATGCGGATTATTTGATGTATTGGATTTATATTAATCGAGGAGAAGCAGAAAATGCAGTGGATTTGGCTAGATCGATGGAAGACGGCGAGTTAATCACGTATGGATTATTGAAAAGACGAGAAGAAGTGAAAGCGGATCGAAAATTAACTGGTGAAGAAATGCAAACACTTTTAGATGAGATAGATAACGAAGTAGAAGAATATGAAAAGCTAATGGAGCAAGAAGAGGAAGAAGCTAAGAAATAAACAAAAAAAGATTAGGCAGAAAGAAGGTGTACGCATTGCTACAATTTTGGCTATTTTATGGGGAGTATTATCAGCGCATTTGTTTAGAGGAAGATAATTTTGAATCACTTACAATCGGTCCTAAAGTAGAGGATGATGTGACAATCCAATCATATCCTTTTATAAATGGGCATATAACCGTCCAAAAAGAAGACAATCATCTTATTGTACACAATGGAAATGAATATGTAGGTAAATTATCGAACGAAGAAAAAGTAGTGATAGAACAACAAGATAAGCTTTTGTATTTATATGCTTCTTCGTCACCTCTTATCGAAAAGACTTACTTTATAGATTATGAACAGGAAATATCATTCTCTACGCAACTAGACGACGCCACATTTAAAAGAAAGAATATGCAATTTCCACAGGTGGAGTCCGGTCATTTTTCTCTAAATAAAATAACTACCGGCTGGATTATTAAAAAAGAATTCGGATGTCCTTTATACATCAATGGAAAACGATGTGAAACAAATAGAATTCTTCAGATCGGTGATATTATCCAGTGGGCATTTATGGAAATAAAATTGATCGAGCAAGATCGACTGGAAGTAGTAACGTCCAGTCCATATGAAACGCCCCTTTCTGAAATTGAAGTACCTAAATCAGAAACTTTCCATATGTACCCTGATTATAGAAGAACACCTCGAATGATTTATGATTTGCCTGAAGACAAAGTATCGATATCATTCCCTACACAAGAAAGTGATGATAACGGACGAGGATTATTGTTAATCATCGCACTTCCTCTTGTTATGCTCATTGTTCTTGGGCTAGTAGCCTACTTCATGCCAAGGGGAAATTTCATTATTATTTCCATGGCCATGTTTTTAGCTGTGTTAACAATGTCAACTGTTCAATTTTTCAAAGATCGTAAAAAGCGGAAGTTGAATGCAGAGAAAAGACTTCGTGTTTATACTGCTTATTTGGAAAATATTCGTCAGGAACTATATGAACTCTCGGAAAAACAAAAGAGTGTATTAGCTTACCATTTCCCTCCTTTTGAAGAAATGAAACAAATGACGAAAGCACTTTCCGGAAGGATTTGGGAACGCACATTAGATAGTCATGACTTTTTACATTTTCGACTTGGTATAGGTACAATTCCCGCTAGTTATGAAGTTAAACTTTCATCTGGTGATTTAGCGAATCGAGAAATAGATGATTTGCTACAACAGGCACAGCGAATGGAAGCCGTCTATAAAGAAATTCCGGCAGCCCAGATTACAACAAATCTTTCGGAAGGCATTTTAGGGCTTATCGGAAAAGAGTCTATTATTAAACGAGAATTACACCAGTTGATTGGACAGCTAGCTTTTTCACATAGTTATCATGACACGAGATTCATCTACATTTTTGATCATGAGGAATATAAGGAAATCGAATGGATGAAGTGGTTACCACATTTCAAGCTTCCGCATATGCATGCAAGGGGGTTAATACATAACGAAGAAACGCGAGATCAGTTACTTTCTTCTTTGTATGAGCTCATACGAGAGCGCGATGTGGATGAAATGAAAGGAAAAGTGAAGTTCGCACCTCACCTCATTTTCATCATTTCGGATTATTCCTTACTAGCCGAGCATGTTATTTTGGAATATCTAGAAAGCAAAAATACGAAGGAACTTGGCATTTCAGTTATTTTTGCAGAATCAGCGCAAGAACGTATGCCAGAAAATGTCCATACACTTGTCCGCTATGTAAACGAACAAGAAGGAGACATTTTAATCGATGCTGGTAAAGCGGTAGATATTCCATTTCGGTTAGATGCGTATGATCAAACGACAAATGAACGTTTTGCCCGCATGTTAAGAACGTTGAATCATCAAATCGGTATCAAAAATTCCATTCCAGATTCGGTTAGTTTTCTAGAAATGTTCGGTGTGAGAGATGTAGAGGATGTTCCAATCAGTCGAAATTGGACAGTGAATGAATCAGCCAAATCATTAGCGGTACCAATTGGTTTCAAAGGAAAAGATGAACTGGTTCAGTTGAATTTACATGAAAAAGCACATGGTCCTCACGGTTTACTTGCTGGTACTACCGGCTCTGGTAAAAGTGAATTTTTACAAACTTATATTTTATCGCTTGCGGTGCATTTTCATCCACATGAGGTTGCTTTTCTACTCATTGACTATAAAGGAGGGGGGATGGCACAGCCATTCAAAAATATCCCACACCTTTTAGGAACGATTACGAATATCGAAGGAAGTAAAAACTTTAGTATGCGTGCACTTGCTTCTATTAATAGTGAATTGAAAAGAAGGCAGCGGTTATTTGATCAACATGTGGTGACACATATAGACGACTATACCATGCTCTATAAAGATGGCAGGGCAGTAGAGCCGTTACCGCATTTATTTCTTATTTCAGATGAGTTCGCTGAGTTAAAAAGTGAGGAACCGGAATTTATCCGAGAACTGGTCAGTACGGCGCGTATTGGACGAAGCCTTGGGGTTCACCTAATTTTAGCGACGCAAAAACCAGGAGGCATTATCGATGATCAAATTTGGAGTAATGCTCGATTCCGTGTCGCGCTAAAAGTACAGGATGCATCAGACAGTAAGGAAATTTTAAAAAATAGTGATGCTGCCTCGATTACGGTAACTGGTCGGGGATACTTACAAGTCGGAAACAACGAAGTGTATGAGTTATTCCAATCGGCATGGAGTGGCGCGGCTTATATGGAAGAAGTGTTAGAAGGTGAAGATGATGTCGCAATTGTTACCGATCTCGGTCTTTATCCACTTTCTGGAATAGCAACAAATGTGAAAAAGAACGCAACTGGTTTGACGGAAATAGAAGCCGTCACCGCTAAAATTGCGGAAACGACTAAGTCACTAAACATTCGAAAATTAGCAAGCCCTTGGTTGCCGCCATTGGCACTTCGAATAGAAAAACAAATAGAGATTGTACCACTTACAAAAGGGATTCCAATGGGCATGATGGATGAACCCGAAAAACAAAGTCAAACGCAAGTGAATTACGACTGGGCCAAAGATGGAAATTTAGGAGTTTTTGGTTCTTCGGGGTATGGGAAATCGTATACATTGCTTACTGTTCTACTTGGAATAGCAGAGCAGCTAACACCGAGTGAAGCAAACTATTATATTTTAGATTATGGCAATGGATCATTGCTCCCATTAAAGCAACTTCCACAAACAGCTGACTATTTCACGATAGATGAAGAACTAAAACGAGAGAAACTGATCAAACGAATAAAAGAAGAAATTGCAAAACGAAAGCTCGATTTCCAACAAAAAGAAGTGAGCAATATTCATATGTTTAACAAACTATCTGACCAAAAATTACCACTCATTTATATTGTAGTAGATAACTATGATATTGTTCGTGAAGAAATGGAAGAATTGGAAACTCAATTGATTCAATTCGGAAGGGATGGTCAATCACTTGGTATTCATTTGTTCATAGCAGCAACAAGGGTCCAATCTGTTAGACAATCGCTTATGAATAATCTGAAAACAAAAGTTGTGCATTATTTGTTGGATGCCACAGAATCTTTTTCGGTTATTGGGCGTGTTCCTTTCAATTTGGAACCATTCCCAGGAAGGGCGATTTTGAAAAAAGAAGAAGCTTTTTTTACACAAGTATTCCTACCAGCAAACGGAACAGATGATTTTGCCGTATTAGATTCTATTAAAAAGAATGTACTAACATTAAAAGAGAAATATATGGATATTGAAATTCCAAGTCCGATTGCAATGTTGCCACTTGAGTTGACTTCTGCCAACTTTACCTATTATCTGGATCAGACGACTGAAAATGGAGTTATTCCAATTGGATTGGATGAAGAAACGGTACGCCCTATAATTATTGACTTTAAGAAAAATCGTCATTGCCTGCTTGTTGGGCAAGTACAACGTGGTAAAACAAATACGCTAAAATGGATGCTTTCAACTCTTTTAGGACAAAAAAAAGGATTTATTGCTATTTTCGACTCCTTCGACCGGGGGCTATCCGAGTTTTCGGATTATTCGAGTGTCGAATATTTAGAAACGAAAGAACGTTTGATCGAATGGATTACTCGTGCAGAACAATATTATATAGAAGCAGAAAAAGTATATGTAGAAAAGTTGCAACAAGGAAATATTCCAGTAGAAATTGTACTTTCTTATTTTGTCATTGATGGATATACGCGATTTTTACAAGCCGCAGATAGCAGCATTCAAGATCGTCTCTCGAAACTTGTGAAAAACTATTCTCACTTAGGATTTAATGTCATTGTTTCCGGAAATAACGCAGAAATGACAAAAGGATATGACGCTTTTACGAATGAACTAAAACTTGTTCGACAAGCGCTTATTTACATGAGAAAGTCGGAACAAACCTTATACACAGTAGCTTATGAGCGAAAAGAAGCTGAGCTACCACTAGGATTTGCACACTATATTTTGAATGGGAATGCGACAAAAGTACAAATCCCTTTATGCAAGATGGAGAGGAAGATTATGCAATGAAAACGGATAAGCATATGAAATTATTAAAAATGAGCGCGGGAATATTAATCATATTGGCACTTCCCATTATCTTCTTCCAACTTATGGGTGTAAATATATTAGACTTGAACACTTCCAATAAGCGAGTGATTGCCATTGTCAATGAAGATTTAGGACTCACGAAGGAAGAGGAAAACATCGAGATGGGGGTAGAGGTTGTCTCTATTTTAGCGGAGGGCTCGCCCTATGAATGGAAAGTGATGGGGAGAGGGGCAGCGGAAAACGGTTTAAAATCGAACCAATTTGAAGCGATAGTATATATTCCATCCAACTTTTCAGAGAACATTATGTCATACGATCAACGTAATCCAAAAAAAGCTGAATTTGCCTATCAAGTACAGCGACAAAAAACAGGTTTACGTAAAGAACGTGTATTGAATGAAATTCAAACAGCTACAAATCGTGTAAACGACAAAGTTTCCACGCTTTACTGGAGCTATATTGCCCAGGAAATGAATCATATAAAGAAAGAATTTGCCAACATATTGGGAAAAGAAACAGACTTTTTAAGTGCTATGTCGGCCTATTATAAACCTGAATCGGAAGACTTAGCTACAGAGATGAAAAGGCAGAAAGAACAAATGGAATCACTTCTTTCCACAATCGGATCTGCTAGCAATGCACATGACTCCCGGATTGAAAATGCCGAATCATTCGGGCAGCAAATGAGCGATTTTATTTCGTATGTACAGCAATATAAAGGCTTTCAAGATACGCAAAAACAAATTTTACAGCTCGTGCAAGATAGTAGTTTAGCGAAGATTCATTCTGCTGCAATGGCACAAGCTGAAAAATTCAACGAGTCTATTGAACAACTAGAAGAGAGCACAGAACAATTAAATGATGAAATATACAAAGTGAACGGCATAATTGATGCCAACAAAGAAAAGCTCAATGCCTTATCCGATTTACGTAAAAGTGAAGTAGATCGTCAATTATCTGATTTGCTTGTCGTCCAAGGAACAGCAATTGATCGATATAACAATACTATTTTGGATAATTTGGAAAAAGGGATTGCCACTAGTAAAGATGGTACAGCAGTATTAGGTGTGGAAAATATTGGTGCAGATCAACAACAGTTATCTATGATCAATGAAGAGATGCAACAAAAAGCTTCTATTAAAGAAACAACTGTACTGCCTGGATTAGAAGAAGAACGTGCAAAAGTGGCAGATATTTTATCTGCGCTGACCTCTTTAAAAGCAAAAGTTGCAGAGGCAGATCCGGAGTCAGGCTTTGCTAGCGAATTGGAACAACTAGAAGGAGAGTTAACTGCTGTAAACGCAAGTTTCTTTGAAAAAGAATCAGTTTGGCAAAATGCAAGGCAAGAAGGAACGAATGATTATACAAAAGCTTCCACAGACTTTGGCAGCCTTTTAGAAAATTATCAGTCTGTTTTCAGAGAATACGAATCCGTACAACAAATATTAAGCTCTTACCCAGTCGACACTGCAAGAATCGGAGTTGAAATTAAACAAAAAGAAGAATCTCTTTTAAAGCATGAACATTTATCCGAGGAGCAGCGTACAAGATTAGAAGAGTTATTTGCGAAAGGTGCTACTAGTACAGATACTAGCTCTTTATTGTCTTATTATGCAACACTAGAACAATTTGGGTTTACTTTAGATGAAGGCGGACAAAGTGCAAACAAAGATGCCATGTTAGAAGATGAAATTTTAACTGCTTTATTGAAAAACGTCGTCGACTTGAATGAGGAAGAGTTAGAAGGCTGGACCACTGTAACGGACAGTATTCCAGAGACCGAGCTTGGGATGACCGATTTAAGTACGACTTTTGCAGCAATTATGTCTGGTTATAAAGAGACAGTTGAGGAGCAACATGTTTCATTACTAACAGATTTACAAGCTATTGACCAACAAGCCAATATGCTTTTACAACAAATTCAAAACCCGGCCATGATGATTGGATCTAGTGAACCTGTTCCAACTACATCTGAAGGACAAATTGCTGCAGGACAACAAAATGTAAGCAATCAGCTTATTTCATTGAGTAGCATGATGCAGTCTTTATCGCAAAGACAAAGCAGTCTAGTCAATTATGCAAGTGATTTATACGGAAAAGCAGATAATATGAAAGATACTTCCAATGAATTTAGTAATAAATGGGAAACAAATGTGCAAGCCATGTCTGATTTTGATGGAGATATCCAAGGTTTTCTGGCTAATACATATGTAGATGGTCAAGAAAATGGCTATGCTTTTAATCATTTTGTGAACCCATTAGATGTCAAAGGAGAAGCGGAACTTTCGGATGAAGCGAAGAAAGTACCGCCTGTTATTCTATTTATTATTATGTTAATAAGTAGTCTATTAATCGGTTATTTCACCTATCAAATGAAAGACGGTCCAATCGGCTTGCGCTTAGGACTTACCGCAATATTATCATTACTTGTGGGGCTAATTATTAGTTTATACAGTATTAATATGTATATTTTAAATGACCAGCGTGCAGTAGAATGGACGATTTTCACGATTCTGTTATTGCTCGCAGGAGCCGCGATTATTCGTACTGCCCTTGAGTTCGGACAGTCAGCAGGGTGGATTGCAAGTGTAGCGCTTATGTGTTTGTATATTATCCCATTATTAATACTTGCTGTACCGGATATTCATATTCCAGATATGTTATCAACGGTTTATATGTCTATTAAATATGAACCGGAAACTAGTTTCTTATGGGGAGTTGTGATTACAGGGGTGATTTCGATCCTTATGTTAACCATTTCTTATTTTACGAATAAGAACGCCCCGGCTGTTCAAGTAGAGGAAGCGTATGAAAATTAAAACAGTGTTGTTCGTATTGATCATTTGGTTCTCGGCGGTACAATTTGTAAGCGCCGAGGAGCAGGTCAAGGATTTGGAACCGCTTATTTATGAAAAGTTAAAGTTTAAGAAAAACACCGATTACTTACATGATGGAAAAAAAACAGAGATGAAAAACACGATTCCCGAAAAGCAATTTAATATTTACTTTGATGGGAGAAAGCAGCTCCCTAATAGAGGGGACACATCCTTTCTATTTCAAACTGCTGAGCGAGGGGAGATTAGTACGGTAGCAGCAAAATCTTCCGAACTAAAGCTCTTTTCAAATGAAGGAATAGGGGATAAACAGTTTTCGGCTAGTCCGATAGATACCGGAAAATCAGCCGATAATCAAATTCGCACAATGATTTTACTAGCGATTATCGCTATCGGTATTGCAGTTTTATTTATCGTTTTTATACCGAAATTGGTGCATACACCTGACGGAAAATTGAATTCAGGTAAATAAGGCCATGTGGAGTGGCACTGCCTGAGTGACCCACATCCTGTTAGCCTAAGAGAGGAGCGAATAAAATTGTTAGGATATTATTATGCACTTTTGTACAAAAAACAAGAAGAACTACGACGAATGATTGAATGCCAAGGGAAAGTTACGGAAAAACAAGGTCAATTTAGTGAGAATGAACATAAATGTATGGAACCAGAACTAACGACAACGACATGGCATGGGACACTTGCAACTAGCTTCGATGACATTCGGGAATCCGGAATCCATGCTTCGTACTTAGAAATTCTCGGGAGCCAATTTTCAGCTGTTTTTAGTGCGATCTCAAGTAAAATCGCCTCACTAATGGCAGAAATTGAATCTATCCAACAAACAATTGCCAATTTATTGGCGGAAGAAGAACGGGCCAAGGCTTCGAATTAACAAAGGGGGAGAAAACTTATGTCAACTGAAGTGAAAATAGTGTATGCAGATGTAGAAACCCAATTAGCCGAAATTACAAATGCGACGGAAATGTTAAACCCAAAGGCGGAGCCCCCGATTACAGGGAATACGTTGGATGTTGTCACTAAATTGACGGAGCTTTCGACTAAACTGGAACAGTTATTGACGAAATACCAAGGGGTGGTCATTACTAATATACAAACAACAACCAGTTCTGTTGAATTTATGAAAGCGACGGATGAAGAAATTTCTAGTGTAATGCAATGTACAATCGACGGACCTCAGAGGGTGGCTCCATGAAAATACTAGATGTCAGCCCTTTTCACGATGGCTTACAGCGAAATATTAACATGCTTAATCGTGTAGAAGGGGAAATGAAAGCAATCGAAACTGCTATAGAAGGTCTTGCTTCTATGGAAGATTCCTTAAAAGGAACAGGCGGAAATGCCATTAGGGCATTTTACAATGATTGTCATTTGCCCTTTTTACAATTTTTTACGACTTGCAAAAGCAATTTTGAGACAACGCTCACTCAAATGGATGCTGCACTCGATGCTTTAGAGCCAGATCCAAATGGTTTTATTCGTCAAAGCTTTTTAGAAGGCGAAGTAGAAGAAGGATTAACGGAAATCTCTCAAGTAACGAGTAATTTGACAGAAGAAACAAACGGCATTATGGATCAAGTCGCCGATATCGTTGCACTTCCTCATTTAGATGATAGCGGAGTGCAAGACGGTGTTAGTAGTGCGAAAAAAAAGCGTGATAATACAGTCACAGATTTGAATGAGTTCGATTCGACTCAGACGAATGCATTGACACAAGTTGAATCCGATCTACTAACCCTGGAACTGTGGTTACTGGAGATTGAAGGGATGATGAATGACGGTTTGACCGATATTGACTTCCCGGCAGACCGGTGGGGAGAGTATACCGAAAATCATCCGCTTCGAACACAGCTAGATGCACGAATTGGAGATACGGAAAACGTGGATGCAGATGGGGAAGAAGAGAAGCCAGGGGATGTTTCGTCTGCAAATCCGACCGTGGAAAAGTTGACGAAAGCGGTCTTATGGGCTACAAGAGCAAATACAGGTCTTACTGGTGGTATTTCAAGCGTTGGTATGTATATAGCTGGGAAAGATGGAGGCCTAAGTACATCGAGAGTTTTTGATCCAAAAACAGGTAAATATGGATACCGCATCAATGCTACAGGTAAAGCAGTAAAAAGTCTAAGAGCCGATTTAGATGCTAAAGGGTTTAAAGAGTTAATGAAAAATGTTCCAAAAGGAAATAAAAAATGGTCGCCTAAACATTATGAAATTGCTGCAAATAATACGGTAATGTTAAAGTATGGTACAAAAAAGGTAGGACAAAGCGGTTGGTCTGGAACTGGGGACGAAGCTTTAAAAAAACATCCGGCCCTTGCCTATTGGAATGACCAGGCAACCAATATCCAAAAAGCAAAAACAATCGGAAGTGCTACGCTTAAAGGAACCGGAGAAACGTTTAAAGATCTTGTGGATGTAAAAGGTATGGTAACAAGTGGACCTTTAAAAGGTGTTGGAAAAGCACTGGGACCTATAGGTGCTGGGTTAAGTTATTATGGCAACTATACGACCGCAAAGGATGCTGGCCTAAGTGATGGGGAAGCTGCTGGACGTGCAACAGTGGATACGGCGATTGATGTGGCTGTTGGTGGAGCGGTTCAGGCTGGATTTACAGCACTTGGAACAGTACTAATACCAATTCCAGGAGTAGGTACAGCTTTGGGTGTGGGAGCAGGTATTGCTGCTAATATTTTCTTGAATACGAAGTTTGGAAAAAAATCGCCAATGGAACATATAAAAGGATGGTTCCATTAAACAAAAGGATGGTCGCAATGGTTTTTAAATTAAGAGAAAAAGATTTTGAAGTTCTAAAAGGTCCATTTGAGTCAGGAAGACAAAAACCCTCTTCGTTGGCTGGTACTTTAATATTGGCTATTATCTTTCAAGCATTACTCTTTTCCTTAGAGTATTTCGCTGCGGGTCGTTACACTGTCTATCCGTACAAAGATCAAATTCTTTTTGTCCATTTTGTAATTACAGTAATGCTCAGTGTATTGTCAATTATCTACGCAATACCTATAGTTTATAAAAAAAGTGAAAAGATACAGTATTTGATATCTATTTTAGTATCACAAAACTTATTTTCAATTTCCTTTTTAATAAGCGCTTTATTTATCCTTGGTTATGATGGGGGAGGCGAAGTAGCTGATGCAGAATATCTCATCCAATTTACGTATATTGTTTTAGGAATTGGATTTTTAATCTTTGTTGCTACTTTTATACGTTTTTTTATTTTATTGAGAAAAGGTCATTATAGAA
The DNA here is from genome assembly GCF_044762855.1 of Psychrobacillus sp. NPDC096389. NCBI lineage: Bacteria > Bacillati > Bacillota > Bacilli > Caryophanales > Bacillaceae > Psychrobacillus > Psychrobacillus sp. NPDC096389. Next base: position 652,496 of record NZ_JBIWFB010000001.1, read on the forward strand.
AAGGTTCTAAAAAAGATGAATTGAGGGGTCGTTTTGAAACTACTTCTTATGTACCAACTGCAATTATTGGAGGGGTAGGATTGGTTTTTGTCATTCAATATATTGTGAGAACGTCTTCTATTAACGATCTTAATATGGTGATACTTATTGTACTGGGTTTAGGTCTATTTTTTGCCATGTTATTTATATTACCGGAACAACTTGTCATTTTATATTGCAAATTCCGATTTAAAAGCTTCAATTTTAACGAGCGCGGTTATTTGAATAAATAGGATTTAAATGGAATGGAGTGCTCAAATGCCAAGAAAACTCATGGAAGAAGATTTCGAAGTGTTAAGAGGTCCTATAGATTCCGGTAGACAAAGCCCAGCAAATTTGGCTTTCGTCCTAATACTGGGTATTTTTTTACAAGCATTACTCTTTACACTTGAGTATTTTATGGCCGCTGATTCCACTATTTATCCATATAAGGATGAAATACTTACAGTACATTTTTGGTTAACCGTTGTACTAATTGTGTTGTCTTTGATTTATGCCATTCCAGCGGTTTATAAAAGAAGTGAGAAAGTACAGTATTTAATTTCCATTATAGTTACTCAAAATATGTCTTCCATTCCATTTCTAATCATGGCATTATTTTTAATTGGAAAAGATGGGGATGGAATGATTGCTACTTCTGATTCCTTACTTAGTTTCACTTACATTGTTTTATTGATTGGGTTCTTAGTGTTTTTAGCAACGTTTATTCGTTTTTATTTATTGTTAAAGAGAGGTCATTATCGTAAAGGCTCAAAAAAAGGAGAAATGAGAGGTAGATTTGAAACAACTTCTTATTTACCATCCTCTATTCTTGCTGGGTTAGGGATTGTTTTTATTATTCAATTCATTGTCCGAAACTCTGCAATTGATGATTTGAATATGATTATTCTGATCGTTGGTGGTATTCTCGTATTTTTTGTCATGCTTTTTATCCTTCCAGAGCAACTTGTTATTTTATATTGTAAATTTCGATACAGAAGCTTTAATTTTAATGAACGAGGCTATATTAACGAGCGGCAATTCAATTAAAGTGGAGGGTATATTCCATGTTTGAAAAACTTAAGGAAGAGGATTTTGTGGTGCTGAGACGACCGTTTGAAACTGGTAGGCAAAGCCCAGGGAGTTTGGGCTTTATACTAATTCTATGTATATTCTTGCAAACGATGTTATTTGCCCTTGAATATTATGTGGCAGCTGATTCCACTATTTATCCGTATAAAGATGAAATACTGTTGATACACTTTTGGATTTCTGTTGGAATTATAGTACTTTCTATTATCTATTCAATACCAGCAGTATATAAAAGAAGTGGTAGGATACAGTACTTGGTTTCTATACTAGTTTCACAAAACGTATTCTCTTTTTCTATATTTATAAGTGCTTTATTTTTTATTGGAAAAGAAGGAGAGGAGGGGAAGGTGACACCGGAATCTCTCTTGAACTTCACTATTACTTTATTATCGATAGGTTTGTTAATTTTTATTGTTACATTTGTTCGTTTCGCTATATTGTTACGAAGGGGGCATTACCGTAAAAGCTCGAAAAAAGCTGAGGTAAGGGGAAGATTTGAGACAACTTCTTATATCCCAGCGGCTGTTATTGGTGGCCTAGGTATCGTTTTTATTATCCAATATATTGCACGTAATTCTGCGATTGATGATATTAATGTAATAGTTGTAATCGTAGGTGGAATTGTTATGTTTTTTGTCATGTTATTTATATTACCTGAGCAGCTTGTCATTTTATATTGTAAGTATCGATTTAAGAGCTTCACTTTTAATGAACGAGGATATTTGAATAAGTAGGAAACAATTGGAGAAAGGGTGAATGAGGATGGGAATTGAAATGTGTTCATTAGTTTTTGAAAATGTGTTGACGTATGAAGTGGAGCAGAAAAAAGCGGATTGGCAGGAAAGTATATATATGCTGGAGGATTTTACGCTAAACAAGGATGTCTATCGAAATGGACCGTTATGTTTTTCGTTTGAGCAAAGTCCGACTGATGAAAAGTCAGGTCGATTTACATATTATTTACCTATCAGTAGTCCAGTTGTTCTGTCCAATGAAGAGGATTTTTCCTTTCAAGATATATTAGTATTGGAGAGGGCGTTGATACTTCGACAAGCGGATCAAGAAATGGACTTTTACGCAGCATATGAAAAAATAAAATCGTATGCAAGTGCTAGGGGCATAAAGTTAGCTGAAACATATTATTGTGTATTATTGGAAGTGTATGGCGATTACATAATCGATTTGTATGTACCAGTAGTAGGGCAGGGTGATATAGAATGATTGTAGAAAACCATCAAATTGCTTATCGTAATGTAGCCTCGAAATTATATAACTTTTTGCCTGAGGAAATTGATATCGCCTTAAATGATTTTGATGAAATCTTAACCCAACATGGCTACCATCCTACAGGTGCCATATTTTTCTCGATTATTAGTGAGCCAACTGCAGAAGTAATGACGGCTCAGCTCTTCCTTCCAATTGCAGAAAGTTATTTTTCAATTCCTAAGGAAGTAGAAGTGAACTTCAGTAGCTATTTTAATGTCGATAATTTGTTGATGACGAGAGTTACAGAAGACTATGAAGTACAATCGCAAGTAAAATATTGGGAGTTATTCGGCTATTTAAAAGAGTATAATATGACCCAAAAAACACCTGTATTTGTTCAGTTTAAGAAAACAAGATCCGAGCGAACCTATGCTGAAATGAGTTTAGGCGTGTTGTGATTAATCTAGTTATGGATGAATTAGGTTGTTTTGTTGCAGAAGTGTTACTGGTGCCAGGCACCAGTAACACTTCTGCAATATATAGGTAGAATCGACGGGAGAGAGAACCTCTATAGAGAAGAAAAATCTAGAAAAGAAAAACAAAGAAAAGATTATGAAGTCTTATTTAAGATTACAAACACCTCGAGAGAATAGATCCAATATTATTTGCTTTTTCTTAATCTTTTTATACCTTATTGGCTTATTGCCGATTGTAGGTGAGCCCTTTTCGTTCGTTTACTTTATTGCAGCTATTATACCAATCGGAATTATTCAACTTTGGGCACTTATTTATTTAATTGCACCTTATAAGTTTGAGAAATCTTATTATTTATTTTTTGGAATTTATGGTGTCGTAAATACGTATATTTATTTCTTGGTGATACAAAAATTGTTGTATCTTAATATGGGGGCACAAGGGAGAGGACCTTTCCTTAAGGGGGTTTTATTTTTTGTCGCATTATTAGTTGGAGTGAACTTGCTGAATTGGAAAGCGCTATATTCGGGCACGTACTATAAGTTACAACAAAAAAGCACTATCCCTGTTAGTTGGCTGGCCATTGGAGGAGCAAGCTATGTATTAGGACAGTTAATCTTATCATTTGTATATACAGATTCTGCTGTCTTTATATTGCTTATTGTTTGCATCTCTTTATTGTCCCTTTTCACAGCTTTTTTTTCTGTTTACATTCATCGCTATTATTTTATTGGCAAAAATATAGAATTAGTCATGCAGATGAATCCTGAATTTGGGATGCCATTGAGTAAACGGCACAGAAAGAAGAAAAACCTCAAAAAGTTACATAAATCAACCAAGTAATATCTGGCTTATTCGAAAAAAATAGGAGAACGATCAATCGTAGTATATAATGTAGGAACGAACAAAAAAGGAGTTTGGATTAGTTGAATAAAAAGATAGTAAATAATGAGTTACCGGAGAATTATGAGGAATTAAAAAAAGCAGCAAACCGTACGTCCAATTGGAAAGCGCGTTATGATGCAGTAGAGGAATTAGGAAAATACAATACTAGTCAAGTGATTGACATAATGAGATCTCGACTAGCAAATGATCCAGTTTATAAAATTCAGGAAGCTGCATATCACATACTTCTTGAGTTTGGCGAAGAAGCCGCACTACCTGCACGCAAAAAGTTTGAAGTGATCAAAGGAGCTAATAAAGTATTCGTTCGCGTGAAAAAAAGTTTACCGGCTGACCATACATTTGAAGAATTCGCGACAAAGTTAAAAAGAATGCGAATTGATGTATATGACGCGTATGAAGGTGAAAAAGGTTCCGATTTTAAAACATGGCTAGAAAATGAATGGACTAACTTAAAGTAGTATTATTACGCTTATGTTACGGGTGCCAGGCACCTGTAACACAAATGTAATATATAGAAAAAAGAGGGCAACTGGGTCGAATAGACCGGGTTGCCCTCTTTTTGGTGCCAGGCACTTGTAATACTTCTGTGTCAATGAATTTTATTTTTGGACGATTACTTTTATGTTCTGTATTTGGGAAAGATTGATCGTGTAGTGGTTTTCTGTATGGATGAATGTGTTCCCATCTACAGCATCTTTTTTGGCTTGATGAATATTTGTATTCGTTTCTAATACTAATTGATTTCCTCCATGGAAAGTTAGTAGATATTTGTACTTTTTAAGTTCACTTATTTTTTCCAATATTCCACCTTCTTTTTTAATTGTAGTATACCATTTTACTACAATTATACCAATAGAGATTTAAAATTTAGGTAAAAAGAAGAGGTTGAACTAGTGACTAAATACCTTCGTTTTAGTTATGGGGATTAAGTTTGTTCGATATAATCTTTCCTGCATCGATTACTTTATTAGTTAGAAATTCAAGACGTTCTTCTGTTAGGTTGAAGCTGACCACCCCGATACTGATGGCACCAATAATTTGTCCAAGGCTGTCTTTGATAGAAACTGCGATAGAAGAGGTACCTTCTGTCCGTTCAGAGTGGCTAATTGCATAGCCTTGCTTTGAGATTTGGTCGAGCATTTGCATAAACTCGGGAATCTTCTCTATAGGTAAAAGTTGCGATAAAGTATTTTCGGATTGCTGTTTAGGCATAGCTGCAAGCATTGATTTATTGGCAGCACCGATATGTAGTGGAATACGCAATCCTAGTTGGTCGTAAATTCGAATTGGATTATTTTCACTATCAATTCTTTCGACGATCATTGCTTCTGTGCCAACTGGTTTACTTAAGTAGACACTCTCCTCAACTTCTCTACATAACCGTTCTAGCTCCGGTCTAATTTTGCTGACGTAGTCTATCGTATCGTACACTTGCAAACCGTACTCTAACCAAACAACACCAAGACGGTACAGTTTAGTTTGTTCATCTTGTTCGACCATGCTCTGTTTAATCATCGCTTGTAATAATCTGTGCATGGTGCTGAGTGGTAGCTCACATTGTTTGGAAAGCACAGAAATACTAACTCCTTTTTCATTTGCATGCGCTGCTAAAACTTTTGCAACAGTCATAGCACGAGTTATGGATTGCATGTAAATCACCGCCAGTTTCTATATTATTCTAAAATAATATGTTTCTAATATTCTAAATATATTGACATGGTACCATAAAGCGCATATATTTTAAATATAATATTTCCGCTATTCAGAAATGTTTTCCGGTAGGCGGAAAAGGGGGAGAAGAAATGTCTTATAACTCATCTATGTATAAAAATTTAGAGCGAGTAATTGTAAAACATCCGAATGAAGCTTTTATTAATCAAGAACATTTAGCGAATCAATGGAAAACATTTAATTATCTAGAAGAACCCAATTTCGAAGAAGCAGTCCGCGAATATAAAACATTCATCGAAATTTTAGAAAAGCATGTACCACAAATCGATTATCTTCCACAATCAGATAAAGTAGGCTTAGATTCTATTTACGCACATGATCCGGTGAAATTTACACCTGCAGGAGCAATTATTTTAAAATCTGGCAAAAAATTAAGGCAGCCAGAAGCAGCTGTCTATAAAGAGTTTTTACAAGATAAAGAGATTCCGATTATTGGAGAGTTAACTGGTGAAGCAGTCTCTGATGGGGGAGATATTGTTTGGTTAGATGATAAAACACTAGTAGTTGGGCGCGGATACCGTACAAACGATGAGGCAATTCGCCAGTTAAAAGAAATAACGGCTCCGTATGTAGAGGATTTCATCGTCGTGCAACTTCCGCATGATCAAGGGGAAGCGGAATGCTTACACTTAATGTCTTTTATTAGCATGGTTGATAAAGACTTGGCGGTGGTACATTCTCCTTTAATGCCTGTATTTTTCCGCCAGTTGCTAATAGAGCGTGGGATCCAATTAGTAGAAGTACCAAAGGCAGAATACGATAATCTTGGCTGCAATGTTCTAGCGCTTGCACCACGGGTTTGTGTGTTAGTACAAGGCAATGAGTCTACCAAACAACAATTACTAGAAGCAGGAGCAGCAGTTTATGAATACAAAGGGCGAGAAATCAGTGTTTTAGGTACTGGTGGTCCAACTTGCTTAACAAGTCCAGTCATTAGAAACTAAGGGGGAAAATAAAATGAGTAAATTTCAAAAAGTAATCGCAAAAACACCTGGTAAAAGCTATGTAGAAGGTTTAACTACATCTGATCTTGGAAAACCGGATTATGAAAAATTATTAGTTCAGCACGAGGGATATGTAGAAGCATTAAAAAAATGTGGGGTCGAAGTAACGCTTCTTGCTGCAAGTGAGGAGTTTCCTGATTCCACGTTTGTGGAAGATGCGGCAGTATTGACAGCTGAATTTGCTGTAATAACAAATCCGGGAGCAGAATCACGAAATGGAGAAATCGTTGAAATTGAAAGTGTGTTAAAAGATTTTTATGATAAGTTTCATTATATTAAATCACCTGGCACTCTTGATGGTGGAGATATTTTACAAGCGGATAATAAGTTTTACATTGGAATTTCAGAACGTACGAATGAAGAAGGAGCACGCCAGCTAAAAGAAATTTTAGAAAGCGAAGGATTTGAGGCAACCATCATCCCACTTCAAAAGTTTTTCCATTTGAAAACGGGTATTGCTTATTTAGGAAATAACAAGATGGTTGTAGCAGGGGAATTTGTGGATCATCTAGCGTTTGATTCATACGACAAAATCGTTATTAACGATGCAGATGAATACTCAGCAAATTGTATCCGTGTGAACGATTATGTCATTATTCCAAAAGGATATAGCGAAACGAAACGTAAAATCAATGAAGCAGGCTATGAAACAATTGAACTGGATATGTCCGAAGTACAAAAACAAGATGGTGGTCTAAGCTGCCTATCACTAAGATTCTAACAAATTAGAACAGATTTATTATTACGGGTGCCAGGCACCCGTAATAATTTCGTAATATTTCAAAGCAATAAAAGGGTATGTGGTTTTTGCTAGGTAGATTGCAAAAGGGGAGGGAATATTATGTCTAGTAATGGAGATTCAACACAACAAGATTTATTAAATCGTTCGATGAAAAGTCGTCATTTGTTTATGCTATCGCTTGGTGGGGTAATTGGGACTGGTTTGTTTTTAAATGCAGGTTACACGATTAACCAAGCTGGTCCTGGTGGTGCTATACTTGGTTATTTATTTGGTGGTTTAATCTTGTATATGGTTATGGTGTGTCTTGGGGAGCTTGCTGTTTATATGCCGGTAACGGGTTCTTTTCAAACCTACGCGACTCGGTTTATTAGCCCATCTGCGGGATTTTCACTTGGATGGATGTATTTTGTAGGTTCGGCGGCTACCGCTGGCGTGGAATTTACTGCAGCAGGAATACTGATGCAGCATTGGTTTCCAGATGTACCAATCTGGATATGGTGTGCTATCTTCATGGTTTTATTATTTGCATTGAATGCGCTTACAACAAGAGCGTTTGCGGAAGCTGAATTTTGGTTTGCGGGTATTAAGGTTGTTGCGGTAGTGTTGTTTATTATCATTGGAGCTGCAGCAATTTTTGGTCTTATTCCATTGGAAGAAAGAGCTACACCTTTTGCAACGAATTTAGCACCATCTGGATTGTTTCCTGCTGGGATTGCGATTGTTTTTGTGACGATGATGAATGTGATCTTCTCCTACCAAGGTTCTGAGTTGGTAGGTATTGCCGCGGGGGAAACGGAGAATCCGCAGAAGAATATTCCAAAAGCCATTCGAACGATTCTTTTTAGAATTGTCGTGTTTTACATTGCTTCTATTATTGTATTGTCAGCAATTTTCCCAGCTACTGAATTGGGATTACTGGAAAGTCCATTTGTAACGTTAATGAATTTAGCTGGAATTCCATATGCTGGTAGTATTATGAACTTTGTCATATTAACTGCGATTTTGTCAGTAGGGAATTCATGTTTGTATGCATCGACTCGTTTATTATGGTCGATGGCCAAAGAAGGTATGGCACCGAAAGTGTTCGGTCGTTTATCTAAACGAAAAGTTCCACTTACTGCTCTACTATTTACGATGGCCTTCTCGTTATTGTCTTTACTGACAAGTGTTATGGAGGCTGATACAGTATTCGTGTTATTAATGTCTATAGCAGGAATTTCTGTTACAATTTCTTGGATGGGGATCGCTGCATCTCAGCTAATGTTCCGCAGACGTTATATAAAGAATGGCGGGAAACTAGAGGAATTAGGATATAAAGTTAAATTTTATCCATTTGTCCCTATATTCTGTATTGCATTTTGTTTATTAATCTTAGTATTTTTGGCATTTGACCCTACGCAGCGGGTAGGTTTATATTATGGTGTAGGATTCTTCATCGCTTGTATGCTATTCTATAAATTGCGATTAGAGAAAAAGCTTCAAAAAGAAGTAACAATAAAAGTTGTACAAGAGAGCTAATATTACAATTATGTTACGGGTGCCTGGCACCCGTAACAAACCAACAGCAGCAACAAAGGAGAAATAGAGGATGAGTCAATTATTATGGGATACGCCGGAAAAACTTCGGGCGTTGTTATGTGAACTTGTTAGTTGGGATAGTATTACGTTGACAGAAGGGGAAACTACTTTTGCTCCGAAAGTATTAGATAAGTTAAGAGAATTAGCATATTTTCAAGATCACCCGAGTCATTTGCAGTTGCATGATGCAGGACTTGGACGACATGTGGTCACTGCCTTATACAAACATCCGGAAGCTGTTGAGACAGTTGTTTTAATCAGCCATTTTGATACGGTTCAAACGGAAGAATATGGAACACTTCAACCGCTTGCTTATTTTCCAGAGGAGTTAACGAAAAAGTTAATGGAAAATCCGGATGATTTGGATGAATCGGCGCGTATTGATTTGGAAACGGGTAAGTATTTGTTTGGTCGAGGCACGATGGATATGAAAATGGGGCTAGCGCTTCATATGCAGTTGCTTGAAAAAGCGAGTCGCGAAGCGTGGCCGATCAATCTCGTGTTAACTACTGTTCCCGATGAGGAAGTGAATTCTGCTGGAATGCGTGCGGCTGTTCCACAGTTAGTTCGCATTCAAGAGGAGTTCGGACTAACGTATAAACTATTTTTGAATAGTGAACCTTCTTTTTCACAAAAACCACTGGATATCGCGGAGTATATTTATTCTGGAACAATCGGGAAAATTATGCCAGCTGCTTTGTTTTATGGGAAAGAGACTCATGTTGGAGAGCCGATGAAAGGGATGACGGCGAATTATATCGCATCTTATTTAACACAGCGTATGGAGTGGAATTCTTTATTCCGTGAGACAGATCTTGGGGAAAGTACACCACTTCCTGTTTCCCTACAACAAAAAGATTTGAAAATGTCCTACTCTACACAAACGCCGTATCGCGCGGTGGCACTTTATAATGTGTTTTTGTTAAAACGCACAGCTGCGGAAGTTATGGATTTGTTCGAACAAGTAGCTACAGAAGCGATGGACGCTTTGAACGAAAGCTACAAAGGGATTTGTGCGCGTGAGCAAGTGAGTGGTGTTGGAGAAGTGAAAGTGCTTCGCTACGAACAGCTTTTAGCATATGCAAATAAAAAATTAGGCAATGCTGAAGTAGAACGATTAAAAAATGAAGCGCTTGAAAACGATACATGGGACGACCGTGAAAAATCCCTTCGTATTGTGGACAATCTCATGATCCAATGTCAGGAGCTAGCACCTGCAACTGTTCTCTTGTTTGCACCACCATATTATCCAGCTGTTAATACTTCCGATCATCCACTTGTGAAGGAAGCTGTAGAACTGATGAAAAAATCAGCGCAAACATTTGACAATAAAATAGATCAAATCCACTATTTCAATGGGATTTGTGATTTAAGTTATGTAAATTATGAAGACTCGGGCAATGGTTGGACCGCTTTTGAAAGTAACACACCAGTCTGGGGAGATACATATAGTATCCCATTTGAAGATATGGCACGATTAAAAGGACCAGTACTAAATGTAGGTCCATTCGGCAAAGATGCGCATCAAAAAACAGAGCGACTACATGTAGATAGTGCTTTTGTCGAAATGCCAGTCATGTTAGAAACACTTATTAAAAGCTTATACTAACAGAAAAAAGTGACTTCACCTTTTCGACGGTGGAGTCACTTTTTTGATTTTTTTTGTGATTGGGGTGTTTGTTACAGAAGTGTTACTGGTGCCAGGCACCAGTAACATTCCTGTGACATTTCCATTGCATTAATTGTTCTCGTTGATACCGTCTCTTAAATAATCGAGTAAGCCTGTTGTAAATAGCTCGACTCCTACAGATAGCATATCCTCGTCGATATCAAATTTCGGATGGTGATGGCCATATGGACCTTCTTCTTTTCCAACACCGATAAATGTAAATGATGCTGGAATCTTATGTGAGTAACACGCGAAGTCTTCGGCACCTAAAATCGGGTCGATGTCCGCTACTCGTTCTTCACCGAAAAGGGAGATCGCTGTTTTTTGAATAAAAGAAGTTAACGCTATATTGTTCAGTACAGGTGGATCCCCATGAAAGTATTCTACTTTGCATGTTGCACCAAACGATTTACATACACCGTCTACAACGTCTTCAATTCTTTTTCGAATTAGCAGGGATGTTTCCATATTGAAATAACGAACAGTACCGGACGCATACGCTGTATCAGGTATTACATTATATGTTGTACCAGAGTTTAATTCTCCGATGCTTAGGACAGCTTGATCGATCGCTTTAATATTACGGCTGACAATGGTATGTAGTTGGGTAATAATATGCGAGATAACTAGCGTTGGATCAATCGTTTCTTCCGGCATTGAACCATGTCCTCCTTTTCCATAAATAGTAATGGAAAAACGATCTGCGCCTGCCATCGTAGGACCTGGTCGAACTCCTATTAAACCTGATTTTAAAGGTTGCCATAAATGATAACCGAAAATGGCATCTTTGTTGTCCAAAAAGTCCGTTTTAACTATTTCCCCAGCTCCTCCTGGAACTGCTTCCTCTGCATGTTGGAATAAAAGATGAATCGTGCCATGAATAGCCGATTTATTGTCAACAAGTAATTTGGCAATGCCGAGTAAAATAGACATATGTCCGTCATGCCCACAAGCGTGCATCACGCCTTTATTGGCAGAAGCGAACGGAAGACCTGTTTCTTCTAGTATAGGTAAAGCATCCATATCGGAACGGATAACCACTGTTTTTCCAGGATATTCTCCTTTCACAATACCGACAACGTCCTTGCCGGTTATGGAATAAGTCTCGATTCCTAAAGCGTGTAATTGTTCCGTTATATACGTTTTGGTAGCTATTTCTTCATGAGAAATTTCTGGATGTGTGTGTAAGTAACGTCGTTGTTCAATAATCCATTTTGTTAAATTTATATCTGGTTTCATTATTTTAATTCCTTTCAATTAAATAATACCCCCAAAAATAGAGGGGGTATGGTATTAAGAAAATCCTATATAATGTGCGATGGTGACGAAAATTGCACCTAACACATAGTGGATTATAATAAGAGGGAAAATCCATTTTACCCATTTTACCCAAGAAATTTTTGCAAGCGCAAGTCCTGCCATGAAATATCCCGATGTCGGTGTGAATATATTAGATATGCCGTCCCCAAACTGGAAGGCGAGTACAGCTGTTTGACGAGTTACCCCTACTAAATCTGAAAGGGGAGCCATAATAGGCATTGTTAGTGCGGCCTGTCCACTACCTGATGGAATAATGTAATTAAGTAAACACTGAACGATGTACATTCCAAATGCTGCAAAACCTGCAGGCATGTCACCAATGACAGAAGAGAATCCGTATAGAATAGTGTCCATAATTTTACCATCTTGAAGAATAACTAAAATTGCATTGGCAACCCCAACTACTAGCGCTCCCATGACAAGTACTCGACATCCTTCTATAAATTGCTCCGAAATTTGGCTGAAGTTCATTTTTCCGATTAAGCCCATTAGAATTCCCATTAATAAGAATAACCCAGCAATTTCGGATAAATACCATCCAAATTTAATAACTCCAAATGCGAGCGTCACAAGTGTTGCAAGTAATATGACGAAAATTAATTTATGACGATTCGTTAGTGTTTGAATAGTGTCTGGAACTTTGAAGCTGTCACTACTTGTGTCATTATAAAGTGTACTTTTCGTTGGATCTTTTTTTATTTTTCGAGCATAACGCATGACATACCAAATACTTACGGATAGAAATATAACAAAAAATACAATTCGTAAATAAAGACCGGAGAACAAAGGAACTTCTGCGATTCCTTGAGCTACCCCAACGGTGAAAGGGTTCATAAATGCCGCTGTAAATCCTGCTGAAGTTCCAAGAAGCACTACAGCTGTTCCTACCATTGAATCGTATCCAATTAATAACATTAAAGGGACTAAAATTGTAATATAAGGAATTGTCTCTTCTGCTAAACCAAGCATCGCGCCGGATAAGCCAAAGAAAGTCATAAGGATCGGAATAATTAAGATCTCTTTTCCTTTCATTTTTTCTGCTATTGAACCAACTGCAGCTTCAATGGCACCCGTTGCTTGCAAAATCCCAAAAGAGCCTCCAACAATGAATATGTAGAAAATAATACCTGCAGAATTCACCATACCTTTATGTACAGCTTGGAAAATAGCCCAAAATCCAGCGGGAGTAGAATCAGTTTCTGTATATGTATCCGCTACAACAATAGTTCTGCCTGCTTCGTCCACCATCCGTTCATATTCTCCTGATGGAAATATATAAGTAGAAATCGCTGCTACTATAACGAGTGAAAATAATATAACATACACATGTGGAATAGATGGCTTCCACTTTCTTTTTATTTCTGAATTTTTTACTGCTTCCATGTTTAATTCCTCTCTTCTTAACTTTTTCGTATGTGTTTATTAATTAACCTATTATAAAGGGAAAAAAAGCTACTAATCGCTTTTCAGAAAATTTTAAATTCATAATAGAATGCATGCCTTATACAAGTAAAAAAATGGATTCTATTATTTTGAGTATATTTCAGTTATGTTTCAGGTGCCAGGCACCTGAAACATAACTGAAATAATACTGAAAAAATTTAAAATATCGCTACATTTTTCATATAAAAATTTTGGGGATGTATGATGAATCTTAGGATTTTCAGACGTATAATTGTAACACTTTATGTATATTTATTACACTAGTATTATGTTTATGTTGAATGTTTTTGGGAGATTCGAGATAATGGATAAAAGAATGAATAAAGTTAGGGGCAAAAATATGGATTTATTGAGAGAGAATAATGTTGAACAAAAAAGCAGAGCCAATGATTATGTACATGAAGTTTATGAATTAGTGAAAAAGCGTAATCCGGGTGAGAAGGAATTTTTACAGGCTACTCGTGAGATTTTTGATTCGCTTCGTCCTGTGTTTTTAAAGCATCCTGAATTTATTCATAATGGTATTTTGGAGCGTATTACGGAGCCGGACCGAGTAATTTCGTTCCGCGTTTCTTGGGAAGATGACACGGGGAAAGTACAAGTGAACCGCGGTTTCCGTGTGCAGTTTAATAATAGTATTGGTCCTTATAAAGGTGGAATTCGTTTTCATCCGACAGTAAATAGCAGTATTATGAAGTTTTTGTCATTCGAGCAGACATTTAAAAATGCATTGACTGGTATGCCGATTGGTGGAGGAAAAGGGGGCTCAGATTTTGATCCTAAGGGGAAATCGGAGCGTGAAATTATGCGTTTCACCCAAAGTTTTATAACAGAGCTAAGTAAATATATTGGAGCGGATATGGACGTACCAGCAGGAGACATAGGGGTCGGGAAACGAGAAATTGGCTATATGTTTGGGCAATATAATCGCTTGAAAGGCGGTTTTGAAGCAGGTGTTTTCACTGGAAAAGACCCTAATCATGGTGGGAGCTTAGGACGAAAAGAAGCGACTGGCTACGGCTGTGTTTATTTTGTGAATGAAATGCTTAAAGGACAAGGGGATAGCTTTGCTGGGAAAACAGTAATTGCTTCGGGTTCAGGAAATGTTGCAACTTATGCGATGGAGAAGGCAATTGAGCTAGGTGCAACTGTGCTAGCATGTAGCGATTCTAGCGGATATATATATGATCCAAAAGGTATCAATGTAGAAACAGTTAAACAATTGAAAGAATTTGACAATAAAAGAATTCAAGAATATACAAAATTTCATAAGCATGCTGTGTACCATGAAGGATGCAACAATATATGGTCAGTTGCTTGCGATATTGCTTTGCCATGTGCGACGCAAAATGAATTAGAAGAAGCAGATGCAGCATTGCTTATTGCGAATGGTGTTAAAGCGATAGGTGAGGGTGCGAATATGCCTTGTACAGAAGAAGCGGTTCATGCTTTCCAAACGAATGGTGTTTTGTTTGCACCAGGAAAAGCGGCTAATGCTGGCGGTGTGGCAGTTTCTGCAATGGAAATGTCGCAAAATAGTATGCGTTTGTCTTGGACTGTAGAAGAAGTAGATGAAAAGTTAAAAGTAGTAATGAAAAACATTTATAAAAGCTGTTTTGATGCGGCGAAAGATTACGGGCATCCTGGAAATTTTGTAGTGGGCGCCAATATAGCAGGATTTTTAAAAGTAGCAGATGCAATGGTTTCGCATGGTATTCATTAATACTGCACGAATGTTACAGAATTATTACAGGTGCCTGGCACCACAAACAAAGCTCGCTTCCCTTAAAGAGAAGCGAGCTTTTATGTTTATAGTTTGAATTTGCCTACGATTTGTTGAAGTTCATGTGCCATATGGCTTGTTTCGTTAGAGCGGTTTGCTACTTCGTCGATAGAAGCAGTTGTTTGTTCCGTTGCTGCCGAAATAGATGTTGTCACTTCTTCAATTTCGCGAATAGACTCTGTAAGTTGTTGGATGAGTTTCACCACTTGCTTGGAGTCTTCCGCTTCGCTTGTAGCTTTACTTGAAATAGTAGAGATTTCTTCTACAGTTTTAGCTACTTCGTTTGAAATGTCGCTTAATGATTGAGATGTTTGCAACACTGTTGTAGAGCCTGTTTCAATTAGTTTTGTGCTTTCTTCTGTGGAAGTTACAACAGATTGAATACTTGCCGTAATATCTTGGACTATCATTTCTACTTGGTTTACTTCACTGTTGGATTGTTCAGCCAGTTTTCGAACTTCTTCTGCAACAACCGCAAAGCCTTTACCATGTTCGCCTGCACGAGCCGCTTCAATCGATGCGTTTAATGCAAGTAAATTTGTCTGCGCGGCAATTGCTGCGATGGAGCCAGTAATGTGTTGGATCTTGGTCGTTGCTTCATTTAAACGTTGAATCGTTTCTCCTGTTTCAATAGAAGCTTGTCTGATTTTGTCCATATCGCGACTAATTTCCGTTGCACGGGTTAAGCCTTCTTCTGCTGTCGCCATTGTAGTTTTGGAATTCTCTACACTCGCATCTGCAGTTATTTTAGAATCTTGCAGATCTCCAGCGAGAGATTGTAAAATTGTAGATGATTGTTCCGCTGTCATTGTACCATCTGAAATAGAGGCAACTGTTTCGCTCATATTCGTCGCGACTTGATGTACAGCGTCTTTCATTTCATTTAACGAAGCTGCTGTTTCCTCTGCATTTTTTGTCAGTTGATCAGAAGTCGTTTGAACTGTACCGATAATCTCGCGAAAGTTTCCAGCAAGTTTATTAAGCGTTTTGCTTAGTTCTTCAATTTCATCTTTGCTTGTGAAGTTCGTATCTTTCACAGATAGATTACCTTTTGCAATTTCACCCGCATGGGCAATTAGTACTGAAAGCGGTTTTGTTTTTCTTCTAATTAAAAATAACGTAACAATAGAAGCGAGAATCATAGGGATTAAACTAGTAAGTATGCCTTTACTGACCACATCCCAAGTCCGATCTGCTACGATAGAGGCATCGAAGTCGATAACGCTAATTGCGATAATCTTGCCAGATGGATCATGATTTTCATAGATTGGCGCATATCCAGAAAGACGCTTCATGCCACCAAATTCATAAACTTGAGAATAAGTTGGATGCCCCATTTCAACAAGCATATCTGCAGCTTCTTTATCTAGATAAAACTGATCGCCAGCCTTGTAACCATCTGCTTTTAAATGATCATCAAGTGCTAGTAGTTTTCCATCTAAATCTACAATATACTGGGTTTCAAAAATATCCTTATGTGCGGTTGTCCAATTAAGCTGCTTACTAACGGCATCTACTGCAGCTGCGTCACCATCGATTATTTTGATCATATCGGAAGGATTGATCAAACCAGTTGTAATATTGGCACAACCGTAAGCTTCAATGCCTGCTGCTTTATATAACTCATCATATGCAGTTTTATAAGTAGCAACCGAAGTGATTAACAGCATCGCAACGATTATTCCAACAATAATCGAGCCGAGATGTACTGTTAGTGTGTTTTTCATAATAAAACTCTCCCCTGTTCCTAGGTAATTCCTAATCATTTCTTTATACTATTTATACCATAGGAACAGGTATAAAAGATACAGAACAAATGAATGTTTTATTACGAATAAATGACTAGAACAAAAATAGAGTTGAAATCTATTAGACGTTTCTTGTAATAGTTTTGTTACACAACTGTAAACTCGTTTTAGTTTATAACGTGTTAGTATGGGTATAGAGAAATTTACACATACTAGTTTAGTAGAATTTTTCAATACACATCTTTTGGAGGAACATAAGTTTTGACTTCTTTGTTTAAAAAAATCATTACAATCTTTAGTTTAACTGTAGTTTTAGCCGCGGGAACATTTGCAGGAAATACAGAGGCAGCAAGCACTGTAGCATCCAATGAAATAGTATCAAGTGCGAAAAATTTAATAGGAATTAAATATCGTTATGGTGGAACAACGAAAGCAGGCTTTGATTGTTCTGGATTTATCGGATATATTTACAAAAACAATGGTGTGAACTTACCAAGAACAGCAGCAGGAATGTACAGCACAGGATCATCAGTGAAAAAAGCTAACTTAGCTGTAGGAGACTTAGTATTCTTCAACACATCAGGTAAAGGCGTTTCTCACGTTGGAATGTACATAGGTAGTGGAAAATTCATTCATGCTTCGACATCTAAAGGTGTTCGAGTTGATAAATTAAATGACCCATATTACTGGGGAAATAAATACGTTGGAGCTAAAAAAGTTGCCGATGTATCATCTGTAGCAAAAAAATAATTATACAATACACCGTTTCAGTGAATAAAAGCTGAAACGGTTTTTATTTGTTGTGAAAGTTTCCATCCATCATCCACAATGCGACTTGTAAAACGATGGCATCCTGGAACGAGCTTGGATTGTATCCGGTTAAGTTATGTATTTTATTAAGCCGATAAGACAGTGTGTGGCGATGAATTTCTAAGTCTTTTGCACAAACTGCTAGCTGCTGATTGCAGTTGAAATATGCATGTAAAGTAAGTTGTAGTTTTTCATCTAATGCACCTAATATCCGATTGGTAAAATTCTTCGCTTCTTGTGAGTCTTGCTTTTTAAATAGAGAATATAGTTCTACTTCTTCAAAATGAATTATAGATTGTTCGCGTTGTCCATATTCAAGCGCAATTTTTGCGGTTCGATAAGAATAATGGACTTGATCGAGCGAATGAACGACTTTACCTATCGAAATTGGCAAAGCATTGTACTTCTGAAGCATGTTGGCGAGTTGTTTCACTTTTTGTTGAAATACATTTTCATCTAATCCAGAAGTAAGGATGAAGTGTTCATTTAATTGATAATGACCGACTAAAATAGAATCTTGGTGGAAGAAGTGTTCGATACTATGAAGTATGGTTTGATAAGATTTAGATTCTGGATGGAGCTCGATCATCATCGTATGAAAAGGGGCCTTGTTTTGGAAACCTATTTTATTTATTCTTTCGAAAATGACTTTTTGTAAAGGCTGCCCACTCATTAATTCTTCAAAGACCATCTCCTGCATTTTTCGAGTCCACTCGTGTTCCGAGGCGATTAATGCTTGATAGACAATCATTTCTGTTGTTAGCTGAACGAGTGTCGCTATTTCTTCGATTTCTTTTGGGTCTCCAGTGATTCCAATAACTCCAACTAATTCTTCTTGAAAAAATATCGGCAAATTAATACCAGGTTTCGTCTTCGGAAATAAATGATTATTTTCCTCGGTAATTAATAACGGCTGCCCCGTTTCTGCAACAATAACGGCCCCTTCATGAATACTATCTACCCGCAAGTGATCCCCAGAAGCTAAAATCATTCCATTCGTTTGAATTACATTAATATTTCGGTGTAGCCGAAGCATCGTTTGTTCAACTATCTGATTGGCCAGCTGTTTGGTAATCATAGAACCTCCGTCAAGTATAAAAACTCTTCTGTTATAATACAGTTATTTTGTACATTAAGTATAATGTAAAAACTTATAACTATCAATATACTAATATGTAAGCGCTTGAACAAGTGGAGGTGAGAAGATGAAAATTGTTGTCAGTCCTGATTCTTTTAAAGGTTCATTAACTGCAATGGAAGCGGCAAGAGAAATAGGAGAAGGTATAAAAGAAGTAAACCCAATGATTGAAACTGTATTACTCCCTGTAGCAGATGGTGGGGAGGGCACATTGGAGCCGCTTGTAATGGCGACAAATGGTCATACAGTAGAAGTGAATGTACACGATCCCATCGGAAGAAAAATATCGGCACTATACGGCGTACTTGGAGACGGGGAAACTTGTGTAATCGAGATGGCAAAAGCATCGGGCTTAATGTTATTGAAAGATGAGGAAAAAAATCCTCTCATCGCTTCAACATTTGGCACGGGAGAGTTAATTTTGCACGCACTCGATCATGGATATAAAAAGTTCATCATTGGTATCGGAGGAAGTGCGACAAACGATGGTGGAACAGGAATGCTACGAGCGCTGGGGATGAAGTTTCTAGATGATTTTGGATTTGAAATACTAGAAGGTGCAAAAGCGTTAGCAAACTTACATAAAATTGATAGCACGGACTTGGATAAAAGAATTGGAGAATGTCATTTTATTCTTGCTTGCGATGTGGATAACCCATTTATCGGTCCAAATGGAGCTACTGCCATTTTTGGTCCACAAAAAGGGGTTACTACTGAATTGGTAGACGAGCTTGATCAAAATTTATTTCATTTAGCCAAGAAAATCGAAGAAGAAACGGGCATTGCACTTCACGATAAACCTAGTGCAGGTGCAGCTGGTGGATTAGGTGGTGCATTTCTTGCGTTTTTTCCGGTGACATTAAAACCAGGAATCGAAGTAGTTATGGAAGCAATCGATTTTAAAGCGCAAATTGAAGGTGCTGATTTCATCATAACAGGGGAAGGGAAATCAGATGTGCAAACACTTTCTGGAAAAGCACCTATTGGAGTTGCGAATGTTGCGCGTGAAATGAGTGTTCCCGTTATTTTATTATCTGGATTTATCGAAGAGGAAAGTAAACAGCAATTATCAAGTTATTTTTATAAGCTTGAGAGTGTTGTAGGTGGCAAGATTTCTAAAGAAGCTTCTATGGAAAAAGCGGACTATTATTTACGCTATAGAGCTAAAGAAATGATGCAATCTATTCTAGAAAAAGGGGTGTAACAAATGTTGTTTTTTGTGATTTTAGTGGGAGTGCTTTTAGTTGTATTGTTAACAGCGGTGTTCAAATTGCATCCATTTTTGGCGCTTTTAATAAGTGCATTTTTTGTAGGTATAGCATCTGGCATGCCTTTACTTACAGTCGTTGAAAATGTCAATGCTGGTTTCGGCGGGCTGATGACAAGTATTGGGATCGTCATTGTTGCAGGTACAATTATCGGTGTTATTTTAGAAAAATCGGGTGCGGCTTATCGTATGGCGGAAGTAGTGCTTCGTGTTTTAGGAGACAAGCGACCACAGCTTGCGATGTCGATTATCGGTTATATCGTATCGATTCCAGTATTTTGTGATTCAGGATTTATTATTTTATCGAGCTTGAAAAAATCATTGGCAAAACGCGCGAAAGTGAAAGTCGCTTCTATGGCAGTTGCTTTATCAACTGGATTGTATGCAACACATACATTAGTTCCACCAACACCAGGTCCGATTGCAGCAGCAGGTAATATTGGGGCTACAGACTATTTAGGTACTATTATTTTAGTTGGTTTGTTTGTCGCAATACCAGCAGTTATCGTTGGGTATATTTGGGCAGTTAAGGTAGGTATGAAAATTGATGTAGAAGCTGATCATGAAGAAGCGCTCGATTATGAAGAAGTAATCAAATCTTTCGGTAAAATGCCATCTACGTTTAAAGCATTTCTACCAATTGTGTTGCCGATTGTATTAATCGGGACTGGTTCAGTAGCCGCATTAACGGGAAGTGAAACTGGATTTACACAATTCTTGCAATTTTTAGGAGCGCCAACTGTAGCATTATTATTTGGAGTCTTTGCTGCATTTTTATTGTTACCGGAGATCAATGAAACGACTCTATCCGGATGGATTGGCGAGGCATTAAAAGAAGCAGCGCCTATTTTATTAATAACAGGTGCAGGTGGAGCATTTGGTACAGTGATCAAAAATTCAGGAGTTGCGGATCAATTGCAACAAATGGATTTAGGAGCACTTGCAAACGGTGCTTGGTTCTTACTAGTACCATTCTTGATCGCCGCAGCTTTGAAAACAGCACAAGGTTCATCTACAGCTGCTCTTGTTATTACATCATCACTAATTGCACCAATGCTTCCAACACTAGGTATTGAAGGAGCGCTACCACTTGCATTAGTTGTAATGGCAGTCGGAGCAGGAGCAATGACAGTAAGCCATGTGAATGATAGTTTTTTCTGGGTAGTGACACAATTCAGCGGCATGAAAGTAACAGATGCATACAAAGCGCAAACAATGGCTACTTTACTACAAGGTGTAACAACCATTATCGTCACAATGATCATCTGGCTCATCTTTGTATAAACATGGGTTAAATGTGGGTTAATATGGATTTAATATGACAGAATTGTTACTGGTGTCTGGCACCAGTAACAATTCTGCAACAAAACAAGAACCCACGATCAAAAGCAGTTTGCTTTTGATCAGGGGTTCTTTGTTATTAGTTGAAATATAGCATATCGTCGCGGTAGTTTTGTTTTAAGTCTGATTCTAAGAAATTTAAGTAGCGTACGAGCAATTGGGAAGCTTTTCCTCTTGTTAGTATTTCATTAGGATTGATGGGATTCTTTTTATCCGGATCGATTAATCCTAATTCGCTTGCTATCTATATCGGCTAAAAGTAATGAATTGTTACTACGAGGAGAGATTTCTACCTATGTAATAGTAGTTTATTTGGAGCTAATAAAAATATTTTTCCGAAAGGTATTTATAATTTTCTTAAAAGTAGTATAATTGCATATAATATATTGTACGCCAAATACAGCGACAATCTACTAATAATTAAATTGATAGGGGAAATACATAGTGAGTAGTCTAAAAATTCAAATTACGCAAAATGAAAACAAAAATGAGAAAACACCGTCCGACCAGCTAGTTTTCGGTACAAAATTTACAGACCATATGTTTATAGCTGATTACACGGAAGGACAAGGATGGCATGATCACCGAATTGTCCCTTATCAGCCGATTGCATTAGATCCATCTGCTAGTATTTTACATTATGGACAAACTGTTTTTGAAGGAATGAAAGCATATTTATCTGAAGATGGAATTGTTCGGTTGTTTCGCCCAGAAGAAAATATGAGACGTATGAACGGTTCATGTGATCGCCTAAGCATGCCACAAATTGATGAGAATCTTGCGTTGGAAGCATTAAAACAACTAATCGAAATCGATAGAGAATGGGTTCCAAATGAGCCAGGTACATCTCTTTATATTCGTCCTTTTATGATTGCTACAGAGGCGCATTTAGGAGTTTCTGCTTCTAAAACATATAGTTTTATCATTATTATGTCACCAGTTGGTTCTTACTATAAAGAAGGAATTCATCCTGTAAAGATTCTAGTAGAAAATGAATATGTTCGTGCAGTAGCTGGAGGTACAGGAACTGCGAAAACAGCTGGAAACTATGCATCTGGCTTAAAAGCACAAGAAGTTGCGGACCGTGAAGGATATTCACAAGTTCTTTGGTTAGATGGTATTGAGCGAAAATATATCGAAGAAGTCGGGAGCATGAATGTATTTTTCAAAATTGATGGAGAAGTAGTAACACCAGCATTAAACGGTAGCATTTTAGATGGGATTACACGAAAATCAATTATTGCATTATTGAAGCATTGGGGTGTACCAGTAACAGAGCGTAAAGTTTCTATGGAAGAAATTCGTGAGGCATATTTAAATGGGAAGCTAGACGAAGCATTTGGAACTGGAACGGCAGCAGTTATCTCTCCAATCGGTGAATTACGCTGGAAAGGCGAATTATTCTATGTGAACAACGGTGAGACTGGAGAGCTTTCCGAAAAATTATATAATGCGTTAACTGGAATCCAAAAAGGAACAGTTGAGGATCCATTTGGTTGGATTGTCGAAGTAAAGTAAAACTTTATTAAGTAGCGCTTTTCCATCAGGTTAAGGCGATATAAATAATGAAAGACAAATTGTCGCTCTTCTTAATGGAAGAGCGGCGATTTTTTGCTAAGATAGAATACAATGGGGGATGTAAAGTGAAACCACTTATTGGAGTATGTGCAAACTATTTATCAGACGATACTGCTGGCATGGCAGTGGGGATAGGTGCAAAAAATCAAGAATGGCAATTGCTTGCAGATGATTATATTGTTGCGATTGAACGTGCAGGCGGAGTACCTGTTATTTTACCAGTTACAGAGGATATCGAAACATTGA
Source organism: Psychrobacillus sp. NPDC096389 (assembly GCF_044762855.1). Lineage (NCBI taxonomy): Bacteria > Bacillati > Bacillota > Bacilli > Caryophanales > Bacillaceae > Psychrobacillus > Psychrobacillus sp. NPDC096389. The sequence continues at coordinate 675,590 of NZ_JBIWFB010000001.1, forward strand.
CGCCTCTTTTGCAAAAGCTAGATGGTATCTTATTTTCTGGTGGATCTGATGTGGATCCCAATTACTACGGGGAATATCCTAAGTTTGGATTAGGCTTAATAGAACCAAAGCGTGATTCCCATGAAGTGAAGCTCGCTCGAAAGGTTTTGTACGATATGAATGTGCCGGTGCTTGGCATATGCCGAGGTATGCAGTTACTAACAGTTGCGACGGGAGGGACACTGTATCAAGATCTACAATCCCAAAAACCAGAGGGCATTAATCATTCAGTTCCTAAAGCGATACGACATCATGCATTCCATCCGGTATCAATTGAAAAAGATTCGCTTCTTTATGAAATTTATCAAACAGATGAACTTGGCGTAAACAGTTTCCATCATCAAGCAGTGAAAGATTTGGGACAAGGCTTTATAGCAACAATGATGGCGCCAGATGGCATTATAGAAGGGATGGAGTTGGAATCTGATGAACGATTTGTCGTAGCGGTTCAGTGGCATCCAGAAATGATGGAAGGAAAAGTTTCCATCATTCGTCCTATTTTCAATGCTTTTGTAGATCGATGCAGAGTAGCAAGTTCCAATCTCACACTTATTAATAGTGATGAAACTATTGCTTAATATTTTTTACTTGAATCAGCAAACTAAAACTGTCGCCTGAGTGAACTATATCCTGATGGCCACAAGCGCAATTCAAAATCCGGACGCAATTACTCCTGGGCGTAATTGATTAAGTCCCTCTCTTAAGTCAAACTAAGAGAGGGCTTTCTTCTTCCATTCGAAAATTCTCGCAATAAGTACAATAATCCTCCGCGACGATTTCCGGGTATTGTTTGAAAAAAGATGGCAATAACTGCGTATTTATAAAACTAGGTTTCGTCTTTGTTTGGTTGGCATAATACTGGTAAGAACTATATGGATAAGCTTCCATCTTATCCGCAAGTGTATTCGTTGTTCGTAAAGGATTTTGGTGAATATAACTACTTACATTTAATAAGCTAATTGGGTCCACAACCATGCTGGCAAAAAAACGTGTCTCATAGAGCTGACCAAAGTAATTATACTTCCGTTTGAAAAACTCGGAATAACGTTTGTTTAGAATGGCCATTACGTTAGAAAGTGGTACTTCAGGTGAACGAATAAGTAAGTGATAGTGGTTATTCATAATGCAATAAGCAATGATTGTGAATGAATACTTCTCATTCGTATAATGTAGTGCTCGGAAAAATAAAGCAAAGTCCCCTTCGTTTAAAAAAATATTTTGTCTATTATTTCCACGCATCGTGACATGATAAAAAATTTCCGGCTGCCAAACTCTTCTCATTCTCCCCATTAAACTAACACCCCCGACGTTTTGACTACACCATACAACAAAATTAATAAAACAACAATTGTCACAATTAGCCTTTTTCTACGACAATTTCATTTTAATAGGCAAAAAATACTCCAAAATTCGATTTTCCTACTAAAAACACGCTCAAAATTAAATTTTCGACAAGCCTATTTTTTGGCCTAATATTACAGTGGTGTTACTGGTGCCAGGCACCAGTAACACCACTGTAACAATCTGGTTTTAAAGCGATTAGGAACGGTTTTTTTAGTGAGTGGTGTGATAAAATAGTGGGAAAGAAAGTGAGGAGTTCCGATGAAAGAGCATGTACTGATTATTGAAGATGAGGAAAATATCGCGCGTGTTCTTCAGCTAGAGCTGGAATTCGAAGGATATGCTGTCGAAATTGCGTATACGGGAACAGATGGGTTGATCAAATACCGGGAGAAAGTATGGGATTTGGTTTTGCTAGATCTGATGTTGCCGGGGTTGAACGGATTAGATGTCTTAAGACGAATTCGTGCAACGGAGACTAATACTCCTGTTATCTTGTTAACTGCTAAAAGTGATTTAGAGGATAAGGTGACTGGTTTAGATTTAGGGGCGAATGATTATGTTACGAAGCCTTTTGAAATTGAGGAACTTCTTGCGCGGGTCCGCACTGCTATACGCTTTTCCAAATCTTCCTCTGTTGTTTCGCAGCAGGATGAGAATATTCATATATTCAATTCACTCCTATTAAACGAACAAACACGAGAAATAACAAACGATGGTGAATCTGTCAATTTGACACCTAGGGAATATGATCTTTTACTTTATTTGATGAAACATCCAAACCAAGTGCTGACTAGAGAGCAATTGTTAGATGCGGTGTGGGGGTTTGATTATTATGGAGATACAAATGTAGTAGATGTTTATATACGCTATGTACGTAAAAAATTAGAAGAAAGTGGGAAGTCTTCTCTTATTCAAACAGTGCGGGGTGTCGGATACGTACTGAAGGAGAAGAAAATCAATGAAACTTAAAACAAAGATCCATCTATTTTCAACTGTTCTTACACTTGTTATTTTAAGCATAATGAATATTGGTATTTATATTTTATTTGAAAGAATGGCTTTTGATACAGAATATAAACAGCTTAATAGTGAAGTGGATGAGCTAATTGCGGCATTAAGTAAAATAAGTGAAGAAGCAGACGCGGCAACTATTTTGCGTACATATATTCCTCCGAATGGTGGCATTCGTGTCATTGATAGTAAAGGGGGAGTGAAACTGTTTGTCCAAACAATTGATGGTGTTAATGACTTTCATCCCGAATTTCAACAAGGAGAACGGTATTCAATAGGTGCCTTTCAAGGATCGCCTATTTTAACGATTAGCAAGCCAGTCATCTGGGTGAACGGCGAAGTTACGGAAGTTCAGACGATGAAAATATTAATTGACGTAGAAAAGAATTTAGACTTTCTCCGTCTTATTTTACTAAGCGTCATGTTGGTCGGTATGATCCTGACGACAGCCTCAAGCGTAACATTAGGAAAAATCATTACGAAACCGATTAAAAAGCTAATAAACACAATGTCCCAAAGCAGATTATCCGGAACGTATAAAAAGATTGTCGTTCCTCCAAACAAGAAAGATGAAATGACGCAAATGGGCATCGCATTTAACGAGATGATGGAGCAGCTAGAGCAAAACTTTAAAAAACAAGAACAATTCGTATCGGATGCCTCCCACGAATTAAAGACACCACTCACTGTCATTGAAAGCTATGCAAAATTGCTAGCAAGGCATGGCTTTAGCAACACTGCAATTGCAGAAGAATCGGTGCAAGCGATTGTAAATGAAACGGCTAGAATGAAAGAAATGATTGCTCAAATGTTATTGCTAGCTAAAAGTAATGAACAACAAATGCGACAATTTGAAAAAATAGACGTATTTCAATTAGTAGAAACTACATTACAATCAATGCGTACAGCATATAATCGTAAATTTTTATTAAATGGCGAAGGTCCAATCTATGCGAATACAGATATAGAACAATTGCGGCAATTGCTTTTGATCATATTAGATAACGCAAGAAAATATAGTGAGAAAGAAATTAAAACGACTATTTTAGAAGAAGAAAAAGGTATAACTATTTCTATATTAGATTATGGAAATGGTATTCCGAAAAAAGATTTAGCGCATATTTTTGACCGTTTTTATCGAGTGGATGAAGCGCGAAATCGAAAAACGGGTGGCACAGGGCTTGGAATGGCGATTGCTAAAGACATCGCTTCTCGACTGTCGGCGGAATTGAAAATTGAAAGTACCGTTGGATTTGGCACAACGATTCATATTTTTATTCCAAATGCTCCAATTCTCATCGATTTTTAATGTTAGTACATTAAGATAGATTTGGGGAGGGAAAGCGTGAATGAAATTTTTCAAATTAAAAAGATTTCTATCGATTGTTTTGGTGATAATAGCTGGTAGTGTAATTGTGTTTTTATTAACCATTACCCGGACAAATCATCCATCGATAACGGAAAATGAAGTCCGCTCCCAACTTGAGCAGACTTATGACGCAGAAGTAGCTATCGTGAAGAAAAATGAAGCGGTTTATGATGCGCTTATTACGAAAAATGGAATTGTATATTCAGTAGAAATGGATGCCTTAACAGGTGAGGTTAATTCGCTGAAACAATCGGATGAATACATTGTTCAAACAGAAAGGGAAGTTGCGGCAGGACCAATTGAATTGATCCCAGAGCAGCCATCTCCTCAAATAGTAGGACAACCTGATGTAGAAAAAGCTCCTGAAGATGAAAAAGAGACGGGAACAGTAACAGGACCAACTAATGCACCTACCAAAATAATTATTAGTGAAAAAAAGACAGCTACTAATAAAGAAGTGGATGCATCAGAAAAACCGAAAACAAATGAAAATACAGTGACCAAATACATTATATCTGCCACTTCCAAAATTGAAGAAAAGGTAGAAGATAACAAGCCCGAAAAAGAGATTAGCAAAGATTCGTTAAAAGTAGAGACAAGTAAACAAGAAGAAACAAAAGTAGAAACCCCAAAAGAGGACACTGTTAAAGCTGAAGAAAAAGTAGAACCGATGAAACTAGTGAATGCAAAACCAAGCGAATCTGCCAAGGCAGAGGAACAAAAGTCAGAGGAAACGCAAGTGCAAGTCCAAACTTCTCAAACCAATACGGTGCAGTCAGAGACTAAAAAGTCGGAGACGGAAACAAAGTCAGAAACAAAAACTGACACTACTGCAACAGTACTAATCTCGGAAGAACAAGCAATAAAAAAAGCCCAACAACAACAAAAAGGGACAGTTGAAAGTAGTTCGTTTGTGAAAACAAATGAAGGTGGGTACTATTTAATTGTGATGAAAGCAACGGTCACTGAAGGCGACAGTAAGGAAAATGCGAAAGAAAAGAAAACAAAAGCAACCATACAAGTTCATGCAATTTCCGGAAAAATACTTTCGGTCACATGGGAATAAAAATCTCTCATCAAATTCTAATAAAACTCTATGAGTATTCTCATTTAATTTCGATATGATAATAGTAACAAATGAATAGTAATTAAAGTTGATGAATGAGTTTGAAGGAAGCGAGTTCAACCAACTAAGCCATAATAGGGGAAACTGTTAGTTAGTAAAACAGAGCGAAAAAACGAAGCGAAAAAACGAAGGTATCAAATATACGGCGATTTCAATATAATCCTTGAGCGATAACAAGGACCCAAACACCTCATTCTACCATTCCCCGTAGAATAAGGTGTTTTTTTATGCTTTTTTTTTATGCTTTTGTTTTATGTTACAGGATTGTTACTGGTGCCTGGCACCAGTAACAATCCTGTAACATAACTGTACAAACAAAAAAACTGTGTTGCGGTAGAGTCCGGCAACACAGTTTTTGTCATTTATTTTTTGCTTTTGGTACTTTTTGTTAGTCGTCCTAGTGCGAATGCAGCTGCACCGATTCCGATTAATGTGTTTGTTTTTTTGTTGAATACTTGTTTTACGACAAGGTTCATATTTTGCGGGCGCTCAGCTAGGCGACGCATGAAGTAGCCGTACCAGTCGCTTCCAAACGGTACATATGTACAGAAGTTATAGCCTTCTTTCGCAAGTTGTTGTTGCATATCTGTACGGAAGCCGTATAACATTTGGAATTCAAATTTATCATTCGGAATATTATTATCTTTTATAAATTGTTTAACATGATTAATCACATTGTGGTCATGTGTTGCGATCGATGTGAATTTCCCGTTTAATAGATGCCACTCGATTAATTCTACATAGTTTTGATCGATTTCTTCTTTTGTTTGGTATGCATATTCCGCTGGTTCTTTATAAGCACCTTTTACAATACGAAGGCGGAAGTTTTTATATTTTTGAATATCTTCTACAGCACGGTAGAAGTACGCTTGGATTACAGTTCCAACATTATCGTACTCTTTTGATAGCTCGTCCAAAATATCAAATGAAGGTTGTAAATGTTTATGTGATTCCATATCAATATTGATGAAAGTACCGTATTTATTCGCTACAGCTACAATATCTTTTAAATTTTCTAATGCAAAATCATAATCTATATCTAATCCAAGTTGAGATGGTTTTAGTGAAATATGTGCATCTACTTGGTGTTCTTCAATTGCTTCAATGACAGCGATAATTTGTGCTTTTGCTTCTAATGCTTCCTCTTTTTCAAAAACAAATTCCCCTAAATTATCTACAGTACAAGAGATTCCAAGTGCATTTAGTTTTTTTATGCTTTCCATCGTCTCTTCAATATTCGTTCCAGCAACAACATGCTGTGCACCCATTTTTAAACCATATTTTTTTGCTGCCCCGTTTAATGTTTGATTTTCTGACAATGCGATAAAAATATCTTTTAACATAGTGATGCTCCCATCTTTCGTATAATAAACAATTATACCATAAAACGAGGATTGCATATATTTATGTGAAGATAATTTGACATTCTTCGACCACGAATGTTTATTGTATTATTTATCTAAAACTATCAGAATATTATCTTGAAGTTTCTATGAGTTTGAGTTAAGTTTGAAATAGTGAGAAAAATTAAGCAAAAATCACTAGGAAGTTTAGTTATTCTAACATTTTACAGGAGGTAGGACATGAAAAATAGTAAGGTAAAAAAATCAGCGGTTGCTGCAGTAATCGCAACATCATTATTTACTGGTTCAGGTGTTTCATTTGCAAATAGTTCACTACAAGAGGTAGTAGACAATGCAAGAAAAGACATCAAAAATGCATCATATTCCTATGTAACACCTGCACAATCAGGAAAACTAGTTACAAGTGCAGAGGCATACGCTGCATTAAACACAGCAAAAGCAAATTATGAAAAAGCAAAAGAAGCAATTACGAAATCTGATGCAAAAAATAAAGATATTTTACTTAAGAATTTAGATGAGTTATATCAAGAACGAGTTACAAAAGGACTAGTTCCTTATATTGATGCATATAACTATGCTGATAAATATTTGGATCCAATCATGAAAGAACTAAAACAAGCAGAGTCCAATAAAGATTGGGCGGCGATTGAAAAAGCGTATCATAAACTATCTACTCAACTAAAAACGAGAACTGCTATTTTATATCGCTTTACAGGGAAGGCGCCTCGTGATCTATTACTAGAACAGTATAAAACTCCTGCAAATAAAAAACGGGATGCACTAGCTGTTCCAGTAACTGTTTATATGAATGCAAATAAAGCGGCCGCACTCTTTGCAGAGGGTAAAAAAGAAGAAGCACAGGAAATTGTAAACGCTACCTTACCTCTTTTGGAGAAACTTCCAAGTGAGTCAACTTTACCTGCTATAAAAGAACTTAAAAGCTACTTAGAGAAATTATATGCATCTTCTATTGATGTCGATTTTTCATTATCTTTAATGCATGTCAATGATACACATGCCCGCACTGAACAAGCTCCAAAGCGTTTAACTGCGATTAAAGAAGTAAGAGCTGAAAAACCATCTGCACTATTAATCGATGCAGGGGATGTATTTTCTGGAACTCTATATTTCAATGAATTTAAAGGACAAGCAGATGTAGAACTGATGAATTTAATGGATTATGATGTTATGACGTTCGGTAACCATGAATTCGACCTTGGTTCTAGTGAAGAAGGGCATAAAGCATTAAGCGAATTTATCAAAAAATCGAATTTCCCATTTGTTAGTTCGAACGTAGATTTCTCCAAAGATGTCAATCTACAAGGCTTGTTTAATGCAAACATAACTACTGATCCTAAAAATGGTCAAATTTATAGCGGAATTATTAAAGAAGTAGATGGACAAAAAATCGGTTTATTTGGTCTTACAACTGCGGAAACTGCAGATATTTCTAGCCCGAAAGATGTTACATTCTCCGACTATATAAAAGCAGCTCAAACAATGGTAGATGAGTTTGAAAAACAAGGAGTTAATAAAGTCGTAGCTGTAACGCATATTGGTTATGATGATAACCCTACGTACGATAACGATTTATTACTAGCAGCCGCAGTAAGTGGAATCGACGTAATTGTAGGAGGACATAGCCATACGCAATTAGACAAACCTGTAGTAGTAACTAAAGATAAAAATGGTGCAGAAAAAGCACCAACTGTTATCGTACAAGCTTATCAATATAGTGATTTCCTAGGTACATTGGATGTGGACTTCGATAGTAAAGGCGAAGTAATCGGACATGCTGGTAAACTAATCGCTATTAAAGATCAAGTAGCAGACCCAGCAGCTGCAGAACTATTGAAGAAATATTCACCTAAAGTCAATGAAATCAACAAACAAGAAATTGGTGTAGTTGCAGAAGCGGAGCTTGAAAACCCACGTGCAAATAATGATTCAGAACCAAGTGTACGTAAAAACGAAACAGCATTAGGAAATATTATTACAGATGGAATGCTTGCAAAAGCCAAAACTTACAATGATAAAGTAGTAATGGCATTCCAAAATGGTGGAGGAATCCGTGCAGAGATTAAAGCTGGTCCAATCACTGTAGGAGATGTTATTACAGTACTTCCTTTCGGTAACACATTAGCAACGATGGAACTTACAGGAGCAGAAATAAAAGCTGCATTCGAAATTAGCTTTAAATCATATCCTGGTGAAAATGGTGGTTTCTTACACGTTGCTGGTGCAAAAGTGGAATTTGATTCTTCTAAGCCATCTGGACAACGAGTAGTTTCGGTTAAATATAAAGCTGCAGACGGTTCATATGTAGATCTCAAAGATAATGAAAAGTATGTAGTAGCAACAAACGCATTCACTGCTGTACAAGGTGGAGATGGATATGACTTATTCAAAAAAGCTTACCAAGAAGGTCGCGTAACTGATCTAGGTCTATCAGATTGGGAAAACCTTCAAGAACAATTACAATCATTGAAAACAGTAAACAATGAAACTGAAGGTAGAATTGTAGACGTAAAAAAATAATAAAAGATGGAGACCTGTTCGCTTTTATAGTGAATGGGTCTCTTTATTTAGTAACTGTTTCGTATAAAATTTTTGGGGTATTTAGTAGACAAGCGTGTATTAATATCTACGCTTAAAAATAGCAAGTAAATCTTACATTACAGAAGTGAGTGCTTACTTTCTAAAAGAAAGAGGAGGAATTTTTGTATGAAGAAAAACTGCATAAAAGTAACTGCTGCAACAGCTCTGCTATCGGCCTCTATATTTGGCGGCCCTTTAATAGGTAGCGCCCATTGGCATGAAAAAGGACAATCGAAGGATTGGAAGCAATCGTACCAAAAAATGGAGAAGCATCATGGTAAACACAGGGATATAAATTTCCAGAAAAATGATAAACAATGGAAAGAAAAATATGATAATAAAGTCAAAAACAATAGTGAAGACAAAAATATTAGTAAAAAGTCGTCTATCTCATATGAAACTGCAGATGCTTATGGGAAAAATACAATACTCCCACTTCTAGCATCGATTGAAACTACCAAGGCCAATAAGGACTGGGAAGCATTAGAAGGCAATTACCATCTACTTTCTAAAGAGCTGAAAAAGGGAACTTCTCTATTTTATAAAGTAAATGGGAAAGATAATCGCCAAAACCTTTTGGAGACATATAAAGTTCCGGCAGAAGTAAAACGTGCAGAATTAGCGTTGCCAATAAGTATTTATATGGCGCTAAACAGTTTAGAAAAATCATTCGAGAATGGTGAAAAAGCCAAAATAGTGCAGAAATTAACAAAAGTTAAATTGCTAACGGAGAAATTGGAAAATGTAGAGAATAATACTCTACTACAAGATTTAATCGCAAAAGTAAATGGATTGGAAAACAAACTGCAGAATCAAACTGCATCGAATTCTAACTTCATTGCTTATAATTGACCGGAAAAAAAGTGGTGGAGACAATTTATGTCCCCACCACTTTTCTTCGATATGTAAACCAAGATACGATTATTGCCGCCATGAGCAAAATTCCTAAGTAGCCAGTCACGGGGTATATCGTTCCGATAAGATAAACGAATCCTAATGAGCTAGCGAAAAAGGCAATAGTACCTGAAAATAAAGTAAATGCTTTAAAAGAAGTTTTTCCTGGTTTTACAATACGAGCGCAAAATGCATACAGCATCGCTACAGCTGTGTTATAAATCATGCCGATAAGCACGACTGCCATAAAAAAGCCAACAATAGGATGCATATTATTTGCTAAAGTGACCATTGGCAACGATGTATTTTTAATCTCATCAATTTGTGTGAGCATCGAAATATTCATAAGTAAAATAAGTAAACCTAGTCCAAATCCACCTAAAATTCCACCCCAGCCAGCCACTTTTTGGTTTTTAACGGTACCAGCTATAACTGTAATCATCGCTACACCTGCAGCAATATTATAAGAAACGTATAATAATGCACTAAGACCCCAATGAGAGACTGGGGGAGTTGTTCCTGCGCTCACCGTTTTATAATCTACGCTCGAATCATAATAGAACACTGAATAGGCTGCTATAATCAAAACAATTACTAATAGAAATGGAGTGATGGCCCCGATTAATCCAATTACTTTTTGAACATTTAATGTTACGCTGATAATCGTAAGTATTGCCATTATTAAACTACCAACCAAAGTAGATAACCCAAACTGCTCTTCAAAAACAACACCTGCTCCAGCAATCATAATAATGGTTATGCCAAATAACAAACAGGTAATAACCATATCGATAACAAAACCTAAATACGGACCACAAATATGATAAATGACCTTCTTATGCGAAGTCGTTTGTAAGCGACTACCAAGTTGTGTTAAATTCATCCCGAGAAAGGCAAATAAAATAGTTGCAAGAATCGAACCCGCAATACCTAGATAACCATAACTCGTGAAAAATAACAATATTTCTTGTCCTGATACAAAGCCTGCCCCAACGACAATCCCTATAAAAGCGGATCCGATTTGAAGGCTTTTTTTCATATATTGAGCTCCTTTTGTTTTCTGATGGGTTTGTAGATATTTTGATATTATTTAGAGTATACGCTGAGATTACGCCAGACATGAGTGGATAGTTGGAAAAGGTTCGCGAAGAGGAGCGAATCACCTCTAGATTAAAACTCATTTTTATTTATACTATCCTTCTACCTATTAAACACTCGCACCTTTTCGTTTATATACAAACCAAGAAACAATAATCGCAGCGATAAGTAGGAAACCTAAATATCCTGTAATTGGATATACTGTCCCGACAAGCTTCACAAAACCTAGGAAACTAGCAATAAATGCAATTGCACCAAATAGAATCGTAAATACTTTAAACGAAGATTTCTCTGGTTTCACGATACGTGCAGAAAATGCATACAGCATCGCTACCGCTGTGTTATAAATCATCCCAATTAGAACAATGGCCATAATATACCCAACAACCGGATGCATTTCATTGGAAAGTGTGATCATTGGCATTGCAACTTCTGCAATTTTATCCATCTGTGTTAACATCGAAATATTAATAAGTAAAATGAGTAAACCTAATCCAAGCCCACCAATAATTCCTCCGCGTCCTGCCACTTTTTGGTCTTTCACCGTACCACCAATTACTGTGATCATCGCTACACCGGCTGCGATATTATAAGATACATAGAGTAAGGAACCCATGATCCAATTAGAAGCAGCAGGGGACGTTTTGGCAACGGCCGTCTCCATATCGATAGAAGAGGGATCGAAATGGAACAAAGAATATCCAGCAATTATTACTACCATGACTAATAAAAACGGAGTAACCGCACTAATCAAACTAATTACTTTTTGTACATTTAATGTCACTGTGGCGATTGTAACTACTGCCATAAATAGACTACCTACAATTGCTGGCAATCCAAATTGTTCTTCAAAAATTGCACCAGCACCGGAGAACATTACTACTGTTACACCAAATAAGAAAAACGTAATGATAATATCTACAAAAGCACCTAAATACCGACCACAAATATGATAAATAACATCTTTATGAGAGGTCGTTTGAAGTCTGCTTCCTAATTGCGTTAAATTCATACCCAAGAAAGCAAAAAGAACAGCAGCAATGGCTGAACCTGCAATCCCGACATAACCGAAACTAGAGAAAAACTGTAAAATTTCTTGCCCAGAAGCAAAACCCGCCCCTACGATAATCCCGATAAATGCCGAACCAATTTGTAAACTCTTTTTCATATATTTGAACTCCCCGTTATTTAATTATTCTGAATATTTATGACGTAAAGCGCCCAATCTATAAGAAAGGAAAGGGCGCTTATTCATTTATCCTTTAAAGTAAAATGTATCTATAGTGTAACGATTCATTACTTCAATATTCGGCTCATATCCAATACCATAATTTGTAGGAACTGTAATATAACCATCTTCTGCTACTACTTCAGGTGTAATGACATCTTCCTCCCAATAGCGAGAAGAACCAGCGGTATCACCAGGTAAGATAAAGTTCGGAAGTGTTGTTAATGCTACATTATGAGCACGTCCAATTCCCGACTCTAACATGCCGCCACACCATACAGGAATGTCATGTTCCATACAGTAGTCATGAATTTTTTTCGACTCAGTTAAGCCGCCAACACGCCCGATTTTAATATTAATAATTTTTGTACTACCAAGCTCAATTGCTTTGCGAGCATCTTCTAATGAATGAATGCTTTCATCCAAACAAATAGGCGTTTTTAATTCTTTTTGTAATTTTGCGTGATCGATAATATCATCCGAAGCTAAGGGTTGTTCAATCATCGTCAAATTGAATTCATCCAATTGTTTTAAAACGTCGATATCATCTAATGTATAGGCAGAGTTGGCATCTGCCATTAATGGAATTTCTGGAAATGCTTCTCGAAGTGCTTTTATTACATTCACATCAAAGCCCGGTTTTATTTTCACCTTCATCCGTTTATAACCTTCCGCTACATATCCACGAACTAATTCGATTAAATCTTCTGCGCTTTTTTGAATACCGATACTAATGCCGACTTCAATTTTTTCAGCGGTTCCACCAAGTGCTTGAGCCAACGTCATTTGATTGCGTTTGGCGTATAAGTCCCAAATAGCGCCTTCCACTGTTGCTTTCGCCATATTATTTTTGCGAAGAGGAGCAAATAGTTCATTAACTTCGTCTGGGTGCGCAATTTCTTTATTTAATACAAGTGGGATTAGAAAATCACGGATCATATGTAAATTCGTTTCGAGTGTCTCTTCGTTATACCAAGGAGAGTGAAATGCAGTGGATTCCCCCCAACCTGTGTTTCCGAGCTCATCTGTCACTTCTAGTAGCAGGAACTCTTTATCTTGGAATGTACCAAAACTCGTTGAAAAAGGGAATTTCATTGTCATTTTCATTTTGCGGATAGTTATTTCTTTGATTAGCATATTAGTTCTCCTTTGTTTGTAATGGAATAGTCGTTCTTTGCACAAATTGATAGTAGTTCACTGGTTCATTCGTTTTTCTAACTGCAATGAGTGCATAACCTTTTGAAAAGAGTGTTTGAATAATTTTTCGAATTTGCAAACGCCATTGCAATGCAGTTTCAGGACTTGCTTTTTTCATTTCTTGGAATTGCTTGGGAACAGGTACTTCATATCCTTGTCCAGTTGGCTCAAATGTATGGGGTTCCACTAAGACAGGTTGGTTTTGCTCCGACAATTCGGTTTGAAAAGGATTGTCGTAACTTACATTGCTCGGCATCCATTTTTTCTCGACACGTTCACTTGCAATCCACCATTCGATTTGTAAACGATCAGTTGGTAACCCAGCGTTAATCCCACCTGTCATTTCCCCGTAGCAGTTTTCAATATACGTATTTGCGATACCATAAAGCTTGGAAACATTTAAATAGGCATTGCGACTTTCGAGTGGATCGAATGTCCATGTAATCAGTTTATAGCCCATCTCTTTTGCCACGATAAGCTGTTCTTCTTTTAATTTTTTGCCAATGCCTTGCAGTTGGTAATCTGGATGAATGCCAAGCATATGAGAGCATAAATATGTTTCTTTGTTTTGATAGCCAGCAAAACCATAAGAAAAGCCAACTAATTGTTCATCGTCAAATGCACCGATGATTAATCCACCATTTTTAACTGCAGTAAGTGTTTGATGGACCGGAATTGCGCCCATACCCCACACGATCTCCTCTAACTGTTGAACGAGTTGCATTTCTTCGACTGTTTTTAACACGCGCATCGTAATTTGGTTCATATAGTTTACTCCTTTGTTCGAAAAGTACCAATGATCGTACGGGCTAGAATTTCAATGCCAGTTATAATGCTTTCTTGGTTAAACGTCATATCTGGATGATGTAATCCTGGAGTTAAATCGCATCCTAATCCAAGCATCGTCGCCTTGATGTGAGGTCTTTTTAATGTATAAAAATGAAAGTCTTCTCCGCCTGGTGTAACGATAGGAGGGGTATAATAATTTTGACCAATCGTATCGATAATTGCCCTTTTCATCAATTCCACAGCGGAATCATCCACTTCAGCTGCCGCAATTTCTGTTTCAATTTGAAAATCGATCGTTATATTATTTAATGTAGCAACCGAACTAATGGCGTGCTCTACTTTAGTGATCAATTCATTCATTGCACTATTTGATTGCGCCCTAGCATCGATACTAAACTCAGCGTTACCAGGAATAATATTAGCAGATTCCCCGCCAGCTTGGAATTTTGTCAGTTTTGCAGAATAAGACATCATCGGATCAAGATATATCGCTTGTATTGCTTGCACCATTTGCGCACCGACCTCAATGGCATTAACTCCAAGATGTGGCCTAGCACCATGTGCTTCTATACCATGTATCTTTCCACTAATTAATTTTGCAGCACCGTGCAAAATGGCTGGAGCAGCAAAACCGTTTCTAATTTCTTGAATTGGGCGTAAATGCACACCGTACAAATAGTCAATATCATCGACTAAGCCTTTATTGATATAAGAAAGAGCGCCTGTACCTTTTTCCTCCGCTGGCTGAAATAATACTTTTAATGTACCTTCTTTAGGAATGCCTAATTTTTTCAATAAAAGAAGCGTCCCTAATGCCATCGTCATATGTGCGTCATGTCCGCAAGAATGATTGGCTTGAAACTGTCCATTCACTTCTTGCCAAAGAGCGTCCATATCTGTTCGAAGTCCAACACATGGTTTCCCGCTTCCAATAGTTACAACTAATCCGGTAGAATCATCAAAAGTGGTGACTTGGAAACCTTCTTGGATAAGAAAATCTTTCAAATAGGCAGTCGTTAAAAACTCTTTCCAGCTAATTTCAGGGTTGGCATGAAGATGTTGAAATACTGCTTCCACTGTCGGTTTTATATCTAATAACGCTTGTTTCATAATAGATCCTTTCCTTCCTCGAATAGAAAATGACTCGGAATCGTTTCATATAGCGCTTGCCTTTTCATGAAATCCTCTTTCTGTTCCACGATTAAACCAGCAACAATTGAATTCATAAACGAAAAGAGGGGAGAGACAGCATCTAAAGTAGATTTGTTTGCTGCATAAATAGGAAATAATACATCACTATAAGCATGGATTGGCGCTAAGATGGAGTCACTTATTCCTATAATATATGACTTTTGGTTTCGTATAAGCCCGGCTATTTGAATCGTTTCTTTTAAATAACGATGGAATGAAATAATAATGACTACAGAATGCTCATCCATTTGTGTAATAGTACGGATAACATCTTCTGTATCAGGTCTCATAAAATGGACATTTTCTTTTACTAACCCTAACGAAAAGGAAAGCCAATTAGCCGCCGAATAAGAAGATCGAAGACCGAGTACATAGACAGATTTCGCATTGGATAAACGCCCGATGGCTGCCTGATAGGCCTGTTCATCTATTTGATTCATTGTCGTTAAAATAGATTCCCGGTCTTGTTCCATTACTTGTTTATGGAAACTGTTATTTTTGGGAATAACCATTTTCGACTGTTGATAACTCGTTAAACTACTTTCTTTAAAAAATTGCTCGCGAACTAATTTTTGTAGTTCCGTATAACCAGAAAAACCAAGTGCAGTCGAAAAGCGAATAACAGTGGATTCACTAACTCCAATCTTGGAACCGAATTCTGCTGCAGCATATAAGGCAATGTCATTCGGATGGTCTAATACGTAGTTCGCAACTTTCTTTTGACTTTTCGACATACCTTTAAAATGTTCACGTATTAAATCTAGTAATACCAAAGCTCAAACTCCTTTGTGAAGGGAAATCATCATTTTATTAAAAATATGAAGTATTCACTTCATTTTGACATTTATAAATTTATCACAATATTCAGCGGAATTCAATATATTAATTTCAATCTATTAAAAAATCCCCACGAGTGGTGGGGAAGAACACAAAAGTATTAGGATTTGTTATTAGTTTCAATAGAATTTTCCTTTTCTTCTTCTAGGTTGTAGACTGGTCCTCCTTCTCCAATCATATTCAGAGAAGCAATGACATCTAAATCTTTTCGCATAGCCAACTCTTCTGGATCGATTGGATTTGAATACATAACACTCTCCTCCTTCACCGTTATATTACTAGTATATTAATGGAACCTGAAAATGTTTGATGGCATGCTAACTTTAATTGTATATATTTGAACGTATAAGCAGATCAAACACCTAAAATTTAAATTTGATCACCCAAAAGCGCTTAAAATGACATTTTGAATAAATATTGTAATCTAAAATACCGTTCTCTTAATTTATATTAAATTCCGACATTTGAAATAACTTAAAAGTCAATTACAATGGAAATTAAATGAAAGGAGATGAAAAAACTGTCGACCGAACAATTTGTAAAAGTAATGAATCACAGCATACAAAGAGTAGAGAAATCAGTGGAAGAGATGGAACGTCATACAACGATAACAAAAACAGAGCAAGTACAATTAATGCAAGCAGTACTGGAATTAGCAGACAGAATAAAAGCAATCGAGACACATGTTAACATGATGAACAATTAGAGGGGGACTTCTTCTCGGTATTCGCTAGGTGTTTCAAATGCATTTCTATTAATATAGCAAACGTATAAAAAGGGTCTATATGGACTCTTTTTTTATTTTCAAACAGTAATCGATTGACATACAACTGAAAATGCTGTAAATTACCCAATGGACGAACAATTTTGTTTTTCCTAAAACTAATATTCGTATTTTGGAGTGTGAAATATGGAAAACGTATTTGATTATGAAGATATTCAATTAATTCCGGCAAAATGTATCGTAAATAGCCGATCAGAATGTGATACAACTGTAACTTTAGGTGGGCATAAGTTTAAGTTGCCTGTAGTACCTGCCAATATGCAGACGATTATAGACGAAAAAATTGCAAATTACTTAGCAGAAAATGGTTACTTCTATATTATGCATCGTTTTGAACCAGAGACACGTATCGCTTTTACAAAAGATATGCAGTCCCGTGGATTAATCGCATCAATTAGCGTAGGTGTTAAAGAAGAAGAATATGCATTTATTGAACAACTAGCAACGGAACAAATTACACCAGATTTTATCACAATTGATATTGCACATGGTCATTCCAATGCAGTAATTGCAATGATTCAACATATTAAAAAGCATTTACCGAAAAGTTTTGTTATCGCAGGAAATGTAGGAACTCCAGAAGCAGTAAGAGAACTAGAAAATGCCGGAGCTGACGCTACAAAAGTAGGGATTGGACCAGGTAAAGTATGTATTACGAAGATTAAAACGGGATTCGGAACTGGCGGTTGGCAATTAGCTGCACTACGCTGGTGTGCAAAAGCGGCAAGCAAGCCGATTATTGCAGACGGTGGAATTCGTACACATGGTGATATCGCTAAATCCGTACGCTTTGGTGCATCGATGGTCATGATTGGTTCACTATTTGCAGGGCATGAGGAATCTCCAGGTAATACAATTGAAAAAGACGGAAAACGTTATAAAGAATATTTCGGTTCTGCTTCTGAATTCCAAAAAGGCGAAAAGAAAAACGTAGAAGGCAAGAAAATGTTCGTTGAGCATAAAGGTTCTTTACAAGATACACTTACTGAAATGGAACAAGATCTTCAATCTTCTATTTCATATGCAGGTGGCAATAAATTAGAAGCAATTCGTAACGTAGATTACGTAATCGTAAAAAACTCCATTTTCAACGGGGATAAAGTATATTAATAATAGCTAATAGATGGGAGTGAGATTTATTTCTCGCTCCCTTTTTAGTTGAAAGTAGTCTTAGTTATAGATATTATTTTCAAAAACCAAATGGTACAATTATATTGTCATTCGCCATTGAATGAATAATTCGATAATAAGAGGAGTGTGTCAAATGGCTGTAGATATTTATCTTAACTTTAATGGAAATTGTCGCGAGGCTGCGGAGTTTTATGCAGAAGTTTTTAAAACGGAAAAACCACAAATTATGACTTTCGGTGAGGCACCTCAACATCCAGACTATGCTTTACCAGAAGAAGCAAAAGATTTAGTTATGCACACTCGACTAAATATTAACGGGAGTAATGTGATGTTTTCGGATACATTCCCAGGTTCTCCTTTTATTCAAGGAAATAATATTAGCTTAGCGTTCGTTAGCAAAAATGAAGAAGACATTCAAGCAGCTTTTGAAGCACTAAAAGAAGGCGGAACCGTGACTATGGAGTTGCAAGAAACATTTTGGAGCAAATCCTACGGAGCACTGAAAGACAAGTTCGGAATCGAATGGCAATTTAGCCACGAAAGCGACGAATTAAAACAATAAAAAGTAATAAAAAGGCTGTTCAACAAAAAGTGTTGGACAGCCTTTAATGTTGCGAGAAATCCGTCAAACATTGCGCAAAACTTCAAATACTCAATAAAACATTTTCCCTGGATTCAATATCCCCTTCGGATCAAACAAAACTTTAACGGACTTCATCAATTCCACCGCGTCCCCGTGCTCGGTCACTTGATACTTCATCTTACCTAAACCAACCCCGTGCTCACCTGTACAAGTACCGCCGAGTTTAATAGCTTTTAGCGCAATTTGTTCATTCGTGTATTCGGCTTTTTCTATTTCCAGCGGGTCATTCGGATCATACATAACAAGAGTGTGGAAATTACCATCGCCAACATGGCCAAATACACCGCCAATCAGTCCGCTTTCTTCTATTAATTTCCGACCAAAAACGACCATTTCTGCTAATTTGGAAATAGGCACGCAAGCATCAGAGCCTGTTGATACTTTACCTTTAATGTGTTTATAGGCATAAGCCATTTCATGTCTAGCTTTCCATAAATCTGCTCTTTCTTTAGAAGAATTAGCACGCACCCAGTTATTGCAACCTAACTCGTTCATTAGTTCCTCTACTACCGTCGCTTCTTCTTCTACAATGTTTGGGGCACCGGCGAACTCGAAAAACAATGAGTGTTCTACTGGGAATGTATAACCTCCATATTCATTGACTTGCTTAATGCTTTCCGCATCCACAAGTTCCATGCGCATTACTTGAATTCCGCTTGATAAAACGACTTGAGCTGCTTCGGCACACTCACCAGGTGTTTGGTAGGTACAACGTGCCGCTAATACTTTTTCAGGAATGCCATGCAATTTCACAGTAATTTTTGTTATAACACCGAGTGTACCTTCGGATCCTGTGAATATTCCGTTCAAATGATAGCCAGAGGAGGATTTCTTGGCTTTTGAACCTGTATGTATTACTTTACCGTTTGCAAGAACGACTTCCAAATCGAGTACTTGATCGCGCATCGAACCATATCTTACTGCAGTTGTTCCGCTTGCATTTGTTGCGACCATTCCGCCAATGGATGCATCAGCACCTGGATCAATCGGGAAGTATAGCCCATACTTATTCACATATTCATTCAGTTGAAGGCGAGTGATTCCAGGTTCTACTGTGATCATTAAATCTTCAGGCGAAAACTCTATTACTTTATTCATACGGTCGAAATTTAAAGAAATGCCTTTATGAACGGGGATTGCCTGTCCTTCCAAACCAGAACCTGCACCAAATGGAGTAACTGCAATATCTTGTTCATTTGCATAGTGAAGTACTTTTACTACATCGTCTACATTTTCAGGAAAGACAACGAAATCTGGTTCTACATAAGGATGGGAGGATTCATCTCTGCTATGTCGATAAAGCTCTGATTCGCTTTTACTCACTTTTTCATTTCCAAAAAGTTGAATAATTTCTGCCATTATCACTTTTAATCACCTAACTTTTAAAAGATTCTAAAATTTATATTTACAAGTAGAATAGCATAATATATTATGCTTGTATACAGTATACAGAAGGGAGTGATTCAATTTGAAAAAAATTATGCAAAAAGAATCGCTTGCAGATCAAGCTTTTAACAGTATTAAAGATGCAATCATTGCAGGAAAACTTGCACAACAAGAGGAGTTACCAGAAGAAAAGTTGGCTACCGATTTAGGGATTAGTAGGACTCCCATTCGTGAAGCTTTGAAGCGACTCGCAGCGGAGGGACTTGTTCAAATGAATAAAGCAAAGCCAGCCACTGTTGCAACATTTACGAAAGATAATGCTTTGCATTATATGGAAATCAGGAAATTATTAGAAATCCATAATATCGAAAAAAATGCGGATCGACTATCTGATCAAGTGCTGTATGAATTAAATAAAAACTTGGAAGGACAATTAGAAGCAATTGAATCCAATCAGTACAATACGTTTATGGATTACGATCGTGCATTCCATTTACAACTTGCAAACATTGGAGACAATGTAAAATTAGCTGATCTAATCAGCCAAATGAATACGGGGGTTAATAGAGCCTTTTTATTTCTGTCCAACACATTGCCCGTAAGTGCAAAAGACGCTTACATGGAACATGTGAAAATTGTCCAAGCGCTTCAAAAGCAAGAAAAAGAACTAGCTAAACAACTAATGATCTTACATCTAGAAAATGTAGAAAGAAGATTTTTAAATTACTATACTGGGGAGGAAAAGAAATGAAAAAATTAGTGGCTTTATTATTAGTAACTGTGTTAGCGCTTACAGCATGTGGAAGACCAACAAGTAATTCAACTAGTGTGAAAGGGGAAGAGCAAGACGCATATACAATTCGTATTGCCTATTTAGTTTCAGAGGAGCAATCTTCTCACTTAGCTGCAAAGACATATAAAGAAACACTTGAAAAAGAATCGGATGGTCGCTTAAAAGTAGAGTTATATCCAAATGGACAACTATATCCATCTGACCGTGAAGCAATCGAAGCAGTTCAACTTGGAAACGTGGAAATGACAATTCCAGCGGTAGCACCATTAGCATCATTTAACAAAAAGTTTATGGTATTTGACTTGCCGTTTTTATTTGATAATAATGAAGCCGCATATCGTGCACTAGATGGAGAACTTGGAAAACAATTATTAGCGGAACTGGAAAACAATGATTTGAAAGGGCTTGTGTTTGCCGAAAACGGTTTCCGTCATATGTCTAATAATAATGGGCCAATTCAAGGGACAGAGGATTTAAAAGGATTGAAATATCGTACACTTGAAAATCCAGTGCACACAGATACGTTTAAAGCGTTCGGTGCAAATGCATCACCATTCGCATTTGGTGAATTATATACGGCACTTCAGCAAAAAACATATGATGCAATGGAATCACCAATTTCGCTGTATTACACAAACAAGTTTTATGAAGTACAAGACTATTTAACGTTGACAAGCCACGTATACGCAGCAACGATTTTATTGATGAATAATGAATTTTATAATAGTTTACCAACGGATTTACAAGAGCTTGTAGTGAGAGCATCAGAAGAGTACCGAACAGAACAACGAAAAATTGCGCAAGAACAAGATGTGGAATTTTTAAATGATCTGAAAGAAAATGGAATGCAAGTAAATGAACTGACAGATGAACAACGCAATGAATTTAGAGAAGCAACGAAAACAGTTTATGATAAATATGTACCGGAAATCGGAGAAGACCTAGTAAATATGGCGAAGGATGCAAACAACAAATAAGCAGGTGAAAAAAGGATGGGGGAAGTAGTGTGTTAAAGAAATTTTCAAAGTTTGAAGAAATACTACTCGTTTTGTCACTTGCGGTTATGGTAGCACTAATTTTCGGTCAAGTAGTTGGAAGAAAAGTTTTTGATTCTGCTCCAAGTTGGACTGAGGAGTTGGCGAGATATATTCATATTTTCCAAGTATGGATTGGGGCAAGTTATGCGGTAAAATTACGACAGCATATACGAGTGGAAGCATTTATCACACGCTTCCACGGCGTGTTCCGCCAAATATTAGAAACGCTATCCATTCTCGTCTGGTTCATTATGGCGTTATTTCTTGCAGTATTTGGAACACAGCTTGTGTTAAGTAGTTTGAAACATGGGCAACTTGCTCCCGCTATGCAAATTCCAATTTGGATTGCATTTTTGGCGATTCCACTTGGCGGAGCAGGCATGGCAATTCGATTAATCGTTCAGTTAATTGAGGTATGGAAAGGTAATTATGAGAAACCGACTGATGAGGAGATGATTGTATGACAGTAGCATTATTATTTGGTACGTTGTTCATCTGTTTACTAATCGGTGTTCCAATTGCCATTTCACTTGGGGTATCTGCACTTGTTGCCATCTATTTTGGCTCTACATTACCTCTAGGGATCATTGCGCAAAAAGCATTTACATCTTTAGATTCATTTCCATTGTTAGCCATTCCCTTTTTCATGTTAGCAGGGGTGCTGATGAGTAAAGGTGGGGTATCGAAGCGATTGCTTGATATGGCAGCTGCAATGGTTGGATGGATCGTTGGAGGCCTTTCATTAGTAACGGTAGTTGCTTCGATGTTTTTCGCGGCGATTTCTGGTTCTGGTCCAGCGACTGTAGCGGCTATTGGTGGATTTATGATTCCTGAAATGAAAAATAAAAAGTACGACGGAGGATTCGCTGCTGCGGTATCTGCATCAGCGGGGTCTATTGGAGTTATTATTCCACCAAGCATTCCTTTCGTATTATATGGAGTTATTGGTAGTGTTTCTGTAGGAAGCATGTTTTTGGCAGGTATTCTACCAGGAATATTGATAGGGATAGGTTTGATGATTACTGCTTATCTTATTGCCAAAAAACGTGGCTATAAATCAGAAACAAATACTACTTTTTCATTTAAAGATGTATTAAAAGCTACATATGATGCAAAATGGGCACTTCTAATTCCAGTAATTATTTTAGGTGGAATTTACGGAGGATTTTTCTCGCCCACAGAGGCAGCAGTAGTAGCGGTAGTTTATTCGTTAATCGTAGGTTTATATGTATACAAAGAGTTAACTTGGAAATCGGTTTTTGAATGTTTCCGTGAAGCGGTTGTTATTAATGCAACAACGATGATTATTATCGGGCTTTCTGTTTCATTTGCCTATTTTATGACTTTAGAAAGAGTTCCGGATGATATTTCATTATTCTTATCGGAATTATCTACTAATCC
Organism: Psychrobacillus sp. NPDC096389; assembly: GCF_044762855.1. NCBI lineage: Bacteria > Bacillati > Bacillota > Bacilli > Caryophanales > Bacillaceae > Psychrobacillus > Psychrobacillus sp. NPDC096389. Next base: position 698,850 of record NZ_JBIWFB010000001.1, read on the forward strand.
AATTGTTATATTGATAGCAATTAATATTATTCTTTTAATAGTAGGTATGTTCATCGATACGATTTCTGCATTGGTTATTTTAACGCCTATTTTATTACCGATTGTTGTAGCAGTTGGAATTGACCCAATTCATTTTGGCGTTATTTTAGTCGCAAACTTGGCGATTGGATTTATCACACCACCACTTGGTGTAAATTTATTTGTAGCCTCTAGTGTTGGGAATGTAAAGTTTGAAAAAATAGTAATGGCTATAATCCCATTCTTATTTTCGATGATAATTTGTTTAATCGTTATTACATTTGTGCCAAGTCTATCACTGTGGCTTCCAGGATTTTTTAAGTAATCAGAAAGAAGGATGACAAATTATGCCTTTAAGCATTAATCCGCGTGCTAAAGCGCTTGAAGTACCAGGTATTCGGCAGTTTTCTAATCAATTGGTGAATTTTCCTGATGCAATCAATTTAACAATCGGACAGCCTGACTTTCCGACACCTATTTCTGTAAAAGAGGCAGGAATACGTGCAATCGAACAAGATTTAACTGGCTATTCTCATAATGCAGGATTATTAGAACTACGGGAAGCTGTTAGTCACTTTTTCATAACTAAATATGGATTTTCGTATGATCCACAGCATGAAGTGGTTATTACAAATGGTGCTAGTGAAGGAATAGATTCGATTTTCCGGACTATTTTAGAAGAAGGGGACGAGGTTATTTTACCAGCCCCAATCTATTCCGGATATGTGCCGATCATTGAATTATGCGGTGCAAAAGTTGTCTATTTAGACACAACCAAAACTGGACTACAGCCATCTGCTAAAGAACTAGAAAAGTTAATAACAGAAAAAACAAAAGCTATTCTATTTAATAATCCTTCTAATCCAACAGGGGTTGTCATCCAAAAAGAAATAATGGATGAGCTAGCTCAGATGCTGCAAAACAAAGATGTTTATATTCTTACAGATGAAATATATAGTGAAAATACGTTTACAGGATCCCATATCTCTCTCGCTTCATATAAAGAGCTTCGGGAAAAACTTTTTTATTTACATGGTGTTTCAAAATCCCATTCCATGACGGGATGGAGAATTGGTTTTGTCATGGGTCCAACTACTATTATGAAACAAGTAATGTTAGTGCATTCGTATAACTCTATTTGCGCGTCCTTGCCGGCTCAATACGCCGCAATCGAAGCACTGACGAATGCAAAAGATACACCTGAAGAAATGAATGTGGAATATGTGAAAAGACGTGACTATGTATATAACCGTTTAGTAGAAATGGGCTTGTCCGTTGAAAAGCCGAACGGTGCATTTTATATTTTTCCTTCCATTGAAAAATACGGCTTGAGTTCATTTGATTTTGCGACTAAGCTATTACATGAAAGCGGCGTTGCTGTTGTTCCGGGTAGTACATTTACACCTTATGGCGAAGGATATATTCGGATTTCATATGCTTATGCTATGCCAATTCTCATCGAAGGGCTAAATCGATTAGAGACATTTATAGATTCTCTTTAATATATGCAGACACTAGACTTCATAGTTTAGTGTCTGTTTTCTTTTTTCTGTCATTGAAAAAATTATTGCAAATTTACCTATTGAAGTTTACGTTAACGTAAATGGTAAGCTGGAAATAGAATCCTAAAGGGGTGGGGATCTGTATGAAAAGTATTTCAGAAGTTGCGAAAGAGTTTGGGGTGACGACACGCACAATACGATATTATGAGGAAATCGGATTACTCAAGCCAACTAGAAATGAAGGAAATCATAGGTTTTATGGACCTGCAGACTTAGTAAAACTAAAACTGATTCAAAGAGGGAAACAATTTGGGTTTCAACTAGATGAAATTAAAGAAATGGTACTATTGTTTGACCAGGATAGAACGGGTACACAACAACTGAAACGGACGATTGAATATGGAAAGCAACGCATTCATGAAATAGAAAACAAAATAATAGAATTAGAGGAAATGAAAGAAGAAATGGAAAAACTACTCATAATATTTTCGGAGAAATTAAAATAAAGGGGATTAAGTAAAAGATGAATCTATCTACTATTTTAGAAAATAACGCTAGAAAATATCCGGAAAACGAAGCTGTCATTGGCATGGGGCAACGTCTGACTTATAAAGTATTAAATGAACAGGTGGAGAAATTGGCAAAAGCATTGTTGAATAAAGGCATTTCAAAAGGTGATAAAATCGTTTTATTTATGCCCAATGTGCCAGAATTCATCGTTACTTATTTCGCAGTACATCGTATAGAGGCGATCATTGTACCGATAAATGCAAAATCAACATTAGCAGAAATTGAATATATATTGGAAAACTCAGATGCCAAAGGGTTAATTGTACATGATTTATTATTCCAGAGCGTTGTGCATTTAAATAGTGTTTATTTATTGATAAAGACAGGAGAAGAATATCCAGGTTGGCTATCCTTTGAAAAGCTACAGGTAGAAGCGGATGGAAAAGATTTACCTTACTCGCAAGCAAAAGAGGATGAACCTTGTACGATTTTATATACTTCTGGGACAACAGGTCAACCTAAAGGGGTATTATTTAGCCATCGAAATATATTAACAGTGGCGAAAATGATCTGTATTGAAATGGAGATGAAACCAGAAAGTAGACTGTTATTAATGATGCCTTTAAGCCATTCAGCTCCGCTCCATTTATTTTTAATGGCAGGCATGATTGTAGGGGCAACGCATGTATTAACGCCAACATTTACTCCGGAGCTTCTATTGAAAACGGTGCAAACGGAAAAGACGACTCATTTTTTCGGAGCACCCGTTGCATATTTATTAACAGGAAAAGATCCAAGTATAAGAGAAACAGATTTAACTTCGATGAAATGGTGGGTTTATGGGGGAGCACCACTTTCCAGTGGAGAAGTAAAATTTGTAAAAGAAGCATTCCAAACGGACAATCTTGTTTGTGTATACGGATTAACAGAAGCTGGTCCGAGCGGCACGCTGCTCTTAGGACATGAGCATGAGGCAAAAGCAGGCAGTATCGGCAAAAGAGCAGCACTATTTACAGAAATTCGTATTGTAAATGCAGATGGGAAAGATACTCAAGTAGATGAAGTTGGAGAAATTTATCTTCGCGGAGAGGGAACGATGCTCGGTTATTATAAAAATAAAGAAGCAACCCAAGCCACATTTGACGGAGATTGGTTAAAGACAGGGGATCTTGCGAGAATCGATGAAGATGGTTATATATTCATAGTGGATCGTAAAAAAGATTTAATAATTTCAGGTGGAGTGAATATTTATCCGAAAGAAATAGAGGACGTTATTATTACGCATGATGAATTGTCGGAAGTGGCAGTAATTGGAGTCCCACATGAAGAGTGGGGAGAAACTGTTAAAGTTTTTTACGCAGGAAGTCGTTTCATCGATTCAGACGAACTCAAGTCGTTTTTAAGCGGCAAGCTTGCTAGCTATAAAATTCCAAAACTGTTTGAACAAGTAGATGCTCTTCCGCGAAATACATCAGGAAAAATATTGAAGCAATCGCTAAGGAAAGGAGCCAATTAAAATGGAGCATAATAACTTCTATATATACGATGAAACGCTACACGATATATTAAAGACTAAGCTAGACGCAGATTTTCAATCTTTTGCAGAGATAGAACTAACTAAGTTTGGAGAGCTTGTAGCAAATGAAATAGATCAACGTGCACTTCATACGGATAGAGAAGGAGAGCCAAAGCTTATAAAATATGACAGATTCGGCGATGATCAGTCATTCGTTTGGGTAAATGAAGGCTATAAACAGACAGTGAAAGAAACGTATGAAACGGGGATTGTCGGTTATTTGCATAAAGATATTCCGGAACTCGGGCATAAAGGAAATTATGTATATAGCTTTGCTCAAGGGTATTTATTGTCCCAAGCGGAGCCAGGTTTTTATTGTCCTGTCACTTTGACGATGGCCACTAGTTTTTTACTAGACCATTATGCAACTAGTGAAGTAAGGGAACGATTCCTACCTCATGTAGCTGCTACAGGTGACGTAGAACTATATGAAGGGGCTACATTTTTAACGGAGCGGCAAGGGGGTTCCGATGTAGGAGCAAATGTAGTGAAAGCTGTCGAGGATGGGGAGCATTTTCGTTTATATGGCGAGAAGTATTTCGCTTCTAATGCAGGTATGGCAGGGGTTGCAATGGTTCTTGCTAGAAAAGAGAATGCCCCAAGTGGCTCCAAAGGGCTTACTTTATTTGCGGTACCTTGGAGAAATGAAGATAATACTTTAAACGGTATAAAAATTAGACGGCTAAAGGATAAATTAGGAGTTCGAGCAGTTCCAAGCGGTGAAGTAGAATTTGATGGTGCTGTCGGATATGTAGTAGGTGATCCAACAAATGGGCTTAAATATATGCTAGAGGCACTAAATTTATCTAGAATTTGCAATACAGTCGCTTCACTGGGGATTATGCGTCGTGCTTACAATGAAGCATTTTCATATGCGGAGAAGCGGACTGCTTTTGGAAGTAAGCTAAACGAGTTTCCAATGGTACAAGATTCTCTAGGACGCTTACGTGCAAAATTGGAAATCGAATTATATGCCACTTTCGAATTAATCGTACTTTACGATCGGGTCGTCAGTGGAGCAGCATCGGAGGAAGAAATCCTATTAAATCGACTGCTAATTGCATTATTGAAAAAAGAAACAGCAGAACAAGCAATTCATTTTGCACATGAAGCTATCGAAATGCATGGAGGAAATGGATACATTGAAGATTTTGTAACACCACGATTATTACGGGATGCGCAAGTGTTAACTGTTTGGGAAGGCACAGCCAATATACTAGCATTAGAGCTAGTGCGACTAGTGAATAAATTTGATATACACAAATTGTTTATAGACAATTTAGAAAGTCGCCTAACGAAGTGTGGGGACTCTAGTTTAGTAGAAATCGTTGCATCTAAATTAGCTGAATTAAAAGAAGAACTTCATGTATTTGCAAACATAGATGATGCCCTGCAAACATTTGAAGCGAAAAGGTTGGCTCAAAAGATGGTCCGCGTGTTCGAGAGTGTCATTGCTGTGGAAATAGAAAGCAAGCCTCATATTGGTTTACTAAGTACTATTTTTATAGAAGATACTTGGTCATTGCGAAAGGTGGGAGATGCAATGGTGACGTGTGAATGGTTTCAGAAAAAATAGTAATAGATCGCTTCCTCCGTTCATTATTTCAGCGGTGGAAGCGATCTATTTTTAATTGGTTGCTCTCGAATGTTATTTAGCTGCTTTGAACTATCATTCAGTTGCCTTCGAAAACTAATGAGTTGCCCCCATACATCAATTGGTCTCCCTAAGCCAAAATTTAGATACTAGTCGATTTCCAAATGCTCTTTCAACTTGAGCGTTATTTGCGCAAGTTCTTCCTCATCCATTACATAATACCAAATCCCATCCATTCGTTTTCCTTCACCATGTTCAAAAGCAATCGTATCTATTTGATTCAATGCATTCTTGTAGCCTTTTTGAATATCTAACATTTGATCTAAGGTCATATTGGTACGGATATTCTGCTCGAAAATGTTTAACAGCTCTTTATAATTCAGCAAACTATTAATGGAAGCACCTTTTTTTAAAACAGCTTGCAGTACTTGCTTTTGTCTAGCTTGTCTACCGAAATCCCCTAGTGGATCACTCATTCGCATGCGCACATAACTAAGCGCTTGTTCCCCATTTAAGTGAATAGTTCCTTTATTAAAAGTAAACTCATCTTCTGTAAAAGCAGTTGTATTTTCAACTGACACTCCGCCTACTACCTCTACTATTTGTAGGAAGCTTTCCATATTAACTTGAACGACGTAGTCAATCGGGATATTCAGTAGTTTTTCAACGGAGTGGAGGGACATGTCGATCCCACCAAAAGCGTAGGCGTGATTTATCTTATCAACCTTATCCATTCCGACCATTTCGGTATATGTATCTCTCGGAATACTGACCATTTTAATGGAGTTCGTCGATGGATTAACAGTCAAAACAATCATCGTATCAGAACGTCCGACATCTTCCTCCCGTTCATCTACACCTAGTAAAAGCAAAGAGAAAGGCTCTTTCTTTACTAACTCCACATCATTTTCTCTTAATATAGAAGTTTTCCGAATTTCCGGCGCTTGAATTGATTCCATCGCAACAGAGACGTCGTTATACAAAACACTTGCATATATAACACCTCCAAGTAGGAAACAGGCAATTAGCGTAATCCAAATTATTCTTTTTGACATGCGGGCCCTCGATTCTGTTATTAGAAACGTATGTTTATATGTATGAATGAATAGAAAGAATTAGTAATGGTAGTATGTATAAAATCTCACTTGTTTAACCCTAAAGTACCTTCCTGCTTCTTTAAGAGGAAAAGCCCACTGAAATATGCTAATATAGGGTGATAATATGAATTCGAAGCTTGCAGGAGGAAATCCAATTGACTGTTACAAAACAAGCCTTCTCACTAAACTTTTCTTTACTTTCGAAGTTTATAAATGAAGAAGAAAAAAATAAATATACAAATATAATTAGTATGATACATGAAGAAATGCATTCACCAACAAGCAAGGACCGCGATGCATTAGGTTGGGTAGAACTAGCAATTAAAAAAGATCAACAAGAAATAGAGCAAATGCTGGCTGTTGCAAATGAAATAAGAACAAAATCTGCCGTATTGATCGTAATCGGTATTGGTGGATCGTATTTAGGAGCAAAAGCAGTGCAAGATGCATTGTCCCCTTATTTTTCTAAAAAAGTGGGAGAAACAGAAGTGATTTATGCAGGGCAAAATATGAGTGGAGCCTATATTAATCAACTACTTCAATATGTAGAAGACCGAGAAGTGTATGTAAATGTCATCTCTAAATCAGGAACAACGCTCGAACCTGCTATTTCGTTCCGAGTTATTAAGTCTTATATGAAAAAACGCTACGGTGAAGAAATAAAAAATAGAATTATTTTAACGACTGATCCGACAAATGGTTTACTGCGAAAGCTAGCACAAGAAGAAGGCTTTCGAAGCTTTGAAGTTCCAGCAGATGTAGGTGGACGCTTTTCAGTCCTAACGCCAGTTGGATTATTTCCATTAGCGGTAGGCGGAATCGATATTAGAGCTTTATTAGATGGTGCCAAACAAGCAACTAATGATTTAATGTTTTCCAATTACAAAGAAAATGAAGCATATGAATATGCCTTATCGAGATATTTACTCGAGAAAAAAGGATATATAATTGAAATAATGGCCTCTTTTGAGCCTTCTTTACGTAATGTATTTGAATGGTGGAAGCAACTATTCGGTGAAAGTGAAGGGAAAGACGAAAAAGGCATTTTCCCTGTTTCTGTTACATATACAACGGATTTACACTCGATTGGCCAGTATATTCAAGCTGGCAAACGCCAAATCTTTGAAACAATTTTACATGTACGCAATCAAAAAGAAGACTGCACAATTCAATTGGTAGAAAATAATTTTGATCAACTAAATTTCTTAGAAAACAAAACATTCCATGATATTAATACAATCGCGAAAAATAGTTCCATATTAGCGCATTATGATGGCGGGGTTCCTGTAATTCAAGTAGAGATTGATAAGCTAGATGAATACCATCTAGGATATTTACTTTATTTCTACGAAAAAGCATGCGCAATGAGCGCTTATTTATCAGAAGTAAATCCGTTCGACCAACCAGGAGTAGAGTCGTATAAAAATAATATTTTCGCTCTACTGAATAAACCAGGATATGAATCGTTGAAAGAAGAATTGGAAGAAAGACTTAGTGAGATTTTTGAGTGAGTGTGAGAGACATAAGGTCAGTACAAGGGAAATTTCCTTTGTATTGGCCTTTTTTGTAAGGGATAAGAGTGAAAACTGTCTAAAGAGCCTAGTGGGAATACATCTAGTTAAGCGATCTAGCCTTTAGTTGGAAAAATGAGAGTGTTAGTTGGAAAAATACTTTAGTTGTAAAACCCAGGATTTAGGAGGTATTTCTCCCTAGCCAGCTTAATCTCTGGAGCTCTGACACTATTTTCTTCCCTCAGTCTCCAAAATAAAAAGAGTGTTGAAAGTGACCAAGCACTTCCAACACTCAAAAAAACTATTATTATTGTTCCTCTTTGACACCGTTCACTTGGAAATTATATCGAATCACATCTCTAAAGAATGTATGAAGCATAGTTTGGAATAAGTGAAGTGCATCAAAAGAGTAAAGGCGATATGGATCTTCTTGGCCGTATCCGCGAATTCCGATACCTTCTCTTAAATGGTGTAGATTATCTAAATGACCAATCCATAACCGGTCCAGCGTTTCTGTGTAGAACGACTGAATGTTTCTCCATTCTTCGCTGTCGCTGCTTGTCATATTGACAATTTCAAAAGCTTTTTCATAGACGCTTTCTAGCGCTTCCTTCAATTGTGCTTTATTTTCCGAGTCTAATGAAGTAAAGGCATCCTCTTCATATGATGTTAGCATGGAAATAATTTTAACCTCATCCATTATCTCATTAACAATGGTCGATTCATTCGCATCGGAATCCACAAGTTCATCAATTAAATTATTGAAACGTTCATGCATCGCATCAATGACAAGCATTTGCATATTTTCTATTTTTAATGCTTTTTCTCGGTAGTTATACATAACGCGTTGTTGGTCGTTGTTAATATCATCTAATTTCAATAAATGAGAACGGCTAGAGAAATGCATACCTTCGATTACATTTTGAACATTATACACAAACTTTGTTGGGTTAGATGAAATAACTAAGCCATTATCATCTGTTTTCAACTTATTTTTGTATTTAGTGAATTCTTCTTCATCGTAATAGTGGAATAGCTCGTCTTCCAATGAAATGATAAATTGCGAACTACCTGGATCTCCTTGGCGTCCACCACGACCACGAAGCTGCATATCTATTCGGGCGCTACTATGAAGCTCTGTTCCGATAATATGGAGTCCACCTAGTTCCGCAACTCCTTCTCCTAAATTGATATCTGTTCCACGCCCAGCCATATTCGTTGCCAACATGATTTTATTCATTTGCCCCGCTTGCGATATCAAGCCTGCTTCATCTTCTACTGTTTTTGCATTGAGTATAGAATGTTCGATGTCAAGGTCATGTAAGTAGGATGAAAGTTTTTCAGACTGCTCAATGGAAGTCGTTCCGATTAAAACAGGACGACCCATTTCATGATATTTTTTCGTTTCTTCTACAATTTTTTTCATCTTATCTTCATATGTCAAATAAACAAGTGTTTCCATGTCAATACGTTGGTTTGGTTTATTTGTCGGTATTTCTGTCACGCGCAAGTTGTACGTTTCCCAAAACTCATCGCGGGAAGGGACGGCACTACCCGTCATACCTGAAACATGTTTGTACAAACGGAAATAATGTTGGATCATAATAGAAGCTTGTGTATTGTTTTCTTCTTTAATTGAAACTTTTTCTTTCGCTTCAATCGCTTGATGAAGGCCGTCGCTAAATGTTCGACCTTCCATAATACGCCCAGTATATGGATCCACAATCATAATTTTGTCGTCTTTTACAATATAATCTACATCTTTGCGCATAACTACTTTGGCGCGAAGTGTCTGCATCGCAATATGCATAAATTCACGATGTTCTCGGTCGTATACATTATCGATGCCAAATGCCTCTTCTAATCGGTCAGCACCATTATCTAACAACACAATTTGTTTTGTTTCTGGATAATAATTGTAATCTTCATCGTCTTTGAATGAACTTATGACTAATTGCATAATTGGAAACAAATTTAAGCTCGCATTGGATTTCCCAGCGATGATTAAAGGAGTTCTCGCTTCATCGATTAATATACTATCCACTTCATCGATTAAAGCGTAAAATAGAGGTCGCTGGACAAGCTGTTCTTCACTTTGCACCATATGATCTCTTAAATAATCAAACCCAAACTCTGTTCCAGTACCATATGTAATGTCACAATTATAGGCAGCTTGCTTTTCATCATTTTCTAAACCAGAAATATTTAATCCTACTGTTAAGCCTAAAAACTCAAATAATGGTTTCATCTCTTCGAAATCTCGACTAGCCAAATATTCATTGGCCGTAATAATATGCGTTCCTTTGCCGTGTAAAGCCATCACATATGCAGGTAGTGTTGCAACTAATGTTTTACCTTCTCCTGTTTGCATTTGAGCAATTTGGGATTGGGTTAATACGGCACCACCCATTAACTGGGTATCATAGTGGCGCTTTCCTAATACACGTTTCGAAGCTTCCCGCACGACTGCAAATGCTTCCAACATGATTTCTTCAGGAGTTGCTCCATTATTTAGTTGTTCACGAAAACTTGTTGTATATGTTTGAAGCTCTATATCGGTTTTATTTGTAAATGAATCTTCTAACGCATTAATTTTGGATACTATTTTTTTGAGTTGTTTTAACTCAATGACTTCACCAGAAATCATTTTCTTAATAGAATGTAACATGTTCATTCTCCCTACTTTTAAATTCCATTGCCTATTATATCATGAAACTAACATGCAAGCATTTTCTTAATGATTTGCTAATGTTTCAATTATATTACAACTATAAGTTTTAAATGTTACCAATTGATGTTAATGTTAAAATATAGAATGAAAGGGGTTTTAGTGTTGAAGAAAATTTATATTCCAGTGATGGCTGCTATGTTAGCTACACCTTTAAATAGTGTGGCAAGTGCAGAAGAATTAGTAAAAACGGACACGGCTGTAGAAGAAGTAATAGTAGAACCAGTAGGAACTGGGGAAGAAGTAATTGAGGTTGAAGGTAGTGTAGAAGAATGGTTAGATAATGCAATTGAGGAAAAACCAGAGGAAGAAGTTATTTTAGAGGGATATGAAAACTTAGGACCAATGATTTTTAAATCATCTGCTATTTCATCAAAAATTGCTGCCAATGAAGAAGGAGAGTACTTCATTTATTACATCATGCATGGAGCACCAGCGGCATTAGTTGTAGTAGATTATCAAACAAAGGAAATCGTACATACTTTTACGTTAGAAGATTCTAAAAGTGCTTGGGGTCTTGATGTAGATGAAAATGGAAAGCTTTGGGTTGGAGGATCTGTTTCCAGTGTTCTTTACAGCTATGACCCAAACACAGAAGTTTTTGAAAATCACGGACCGATTTTTTCCAATAAAAGCGATACTTCCATCCAAGATTTAATTGTCTCTGGCAATAAAGTATATGCTGGATCGGCATATGGAGGAGCACTAGTAGCATTTGACACTGAAACGAAAGAAATAGAAGAATTTGGACAAATTCGTAAAAGAAAAGAGTTTGTCAAAGCGATCGTTGCCGATGAAGAAAAGGATGAGATTTATGTCTCAATAGGTTCGGCAATGGATCTATTAGTGAAAAAGCCTGGTACGAAAAACTTCACATCTTTTTTACCATCAAAATATATGTCAGAAAAATATGCACAAGATTTAGTATTGACGGATGATTACGTAGTTGCAAGATTGTATCCTTCTAATGTAGCAGTAGTTTTTGATAGAAAAACATTGAAAATCGTAGATGAGTTTGAACTGAATTCTAAAACAGTTTCTACATTATCACCAGATGGAAAGTCTTTATACTATACAAAGGCACAGCAACTAATTCGATATGATTTCACAACAAAGGAACACACAGAGCTAGGTGTAAATTTACCTAAAGGGACAGAAGGAATAAATCTGGATTTTATCGTAAAAGGAACGAAAAAAACAGATACTGAGCAAACAGATTTAGAATCACTCTTTGATAAAATATTTAAGGAAAAATCTGTAAAAAGAATTGAGTCACAAGTAACTTCAACAGAGAACGAAATGGAAGCACCGATTAACGAGGAGCAACCAGTTACTGAAGAACCAATTATTGAAGAACCATCTGTGGAAGAACCAATTCTAGAAGAAGAGCCAGAAGAATGGTTGTTATCTGGTATGGTCGATAATTTAGGACAATTATTTGAATACAATGCGCAAACGGGCGAAATGAAATATTATCAACTTGATTTACCGGAACAACCAGTAGAATTATATACACTAGCTTCAAGTGAGGATGGTAAGAAAATATTTGCTAATGGTTATATGTCTGGTGGTCTTGGAGTATATGACGTTACAACTGGAGACAAAGAATTATACCGAAATGTTAGTCAAATAGAGTCTATGTTTGACATAAACAATAAATTATATATAGGTGCATATCCACTTGCTAGATTACTAGTTTATGATCGTTCTATCCCATGGGATACTGGAAATCCAAAAGAAGTAATTCGTATGAATGAATACGGACAAGAAAGAACGACTGCTGTAACTCCTTATAACAAAGGGAAAGAAATTGTATTTGGTACATTGCCAGACGCTAGCGTTGGTGGCGGAGCTTTAGCATTCTACGATACAGAAAACGAGAAAATGGAAATATACGAAAACTATATTTATAACCAAAGCCTCGTGTCATTAGTTAGTAGAGGAACACAAATTTTCGGGGGAACTTCGATTCACGCGAATCAGCAAGTGAACCCACGTGGAGCAAGACTGTTCTACTTTAATCGAAGTAACCCAGAAGATAAAAAATATATTCATCTCCCATTTGATTCAAGTATGATTACTAGTTTAATAGTAGATAAAGATAATAATGTTTGGGGTATGGGCGATGGAACGCTATTTGTCTACAAAGATGAGTGGACAGATGTTCGTTCAGTTGAATTGCTTGAGTTAATCTCTGGTAGATTCCGTAACGCACAAATCGTAGAAGGTCCAGATGGCTATATTTACGGAAGTGTGGAAGGAAAACTATTTAGAGTAACAAAAGATACGCTAGAAGTAGAATGGTTAAAAGATAAAGGAGTTTATGGACTTGTAAAAGATGTCAATGGAAACCTTTATTACTACGATGGAAGTAATTTATGGAAATACACAATCGAACAAAATAGAGAGCAACAACAAAAAGAGCAAAAATAATTGCTTAAGGAAATGAAGGAGAATTTAACTAAATGAAACAAAAATTGCTATACCTTTTTATCGTTTTTGCAATCGTCACTGGCGCTCTATTTCAACCAAATCAGGCAGAAGCTGCTACAACGAAAGTTTATTGGGACGGCATATTAATGGTTCCTGGTCAAGTTGGAAAAATTAAAGTAATTAAACCAATCAACTTATGGAAGCGTACGGATGCAGGTTTAGTGTTCGAACGAGTATTGAAAAAAGGTGAGCAATACCGTGTCTATCGATATGATAATTTATACGGGGGTCAATATGGTCTTGGTGGAGGCATGTACATTACGAACATGGCAGGCTATGTCGAATACAAGACACCTTCTAAAGCAAAACTAAAAGAATTAGAAAATGCACAAGGAACGACGACACCAAGTGGAAATAATTCATCTCAGTTATTTCCAACTGAAGCTACACCTACTTTAACTGGCGGGAAAGTATTAAGTCAGAAAGTTACACAACTAGCTCCTGGTATTCGTAAAAAATACTTCGATATAGATGGTGCAATTGGTGCTCAAAATGTATTTGTCATTGAGTATGATGGGAAAACTTCTAATGTAGGCTTAAAAACAGAGCTTGCAAAAGATCAATTAGTTGGATTGGAAACAACTTCTTCACAAGCAAATAGTGTGGAGCAAAATGATTCTTATCACGTAGTTGCTGGCGTGAACGCCGATTACTTCGATAAACAAGGACAACCAATCGATTTAATGATGATGGATGGATCAATCGTCTCTACATCTCAAACACCGCTTAATGAATTGGCAGTGTTAGGTGTGAAAGCGGATGGGAAAGCTATTATCGGTGCACCTCAAGTAGCTATGAATGTTTCCGTAAATGGGCAAGAATCTTACGCAATTAATTCAGTCAATCGTAAACGTTCAGCAAATCATCTAGTCCTTTATACAAGAGACTTCAATGCAACAACTGGAACAAATGAACTTGGTACAGAAGTTCGAGTGAAAATAGATTCAGGAAAACTTAATGGTTCTGAAACACTAGTCGGAACAGTTTTAGAAAATGTTACTGGTGTAGGAAATGCCAAGTTGAACAAAGGAGAAATTATTTTATCTGGACATAACTTTGCAAGCCAGTTTCTACAAAAAATTCAAGTAGGAGACCAAATTGCGATTTCTACAAAATTTACTCCTGCTGAATGGAATGATGTGCGTGAATCAGTCAGCGGTCGTTATCATTTAGTGAAAAACGGTGTGTTGCAAACAATCAAAGTTGCAGGGGTAGCACCTCGCACAGCAGTAGGTATTAAAAAAGATGGCAGTATTTTTACAACCGTAATTGATGGAAGAACAACAGATAGTAAAGGATTAACATTGCAAAATACGGCAAAACTAATGAAAGACTTAGGGGCAGTGTATGCAATGACATTTGATGGTGGAGGATCTTCTACCGTAGTTACGAGAGAATTAGGGGATAATAAGGTAACTGTACAAAACAAGCCTTCTGATGGGCGAGAGCGTTCAGTATCCAATTCTTTATTATTCATTAGTGAATATAAAACAGGTGCACTTGCAACAATCATACCAGTGTCTACTGTATTAGAAGTATTTGAAGGAGAAACATATACAGATTTATCTGTGCCAGTTAAAGGAATCGATCAGTATATGAATCCGGTAACTATATCAGGAAACGCGAAAGTAACTTCTTCTATTTTAACGAATACAAATGGCAAGCAAGTAGTCAATGCGAAACCAGGTACGTATGCTGGTGTCGTAACTTATGATGGTAAATCAGCGAATATCCAACTTAAAGTAACAAACGGTGCACCTACTATTTTAGAATCATTTAATAAAGGTATCCTAAACTATGAAGCTACTAGCGATCGAGCAAAATCAGTTTCAGTTCAATCTGTTACAAATGATCGTGATGGTTCAAAAGCTATTAAACTAGTGTATGACTTCTCAGGTACAACTGGTACTTCAGGTGCATATGTAAGTGCTAAAACGAAGTTAACGATTAGTACACCAGCTAAAAAAATCGGTATGTGGGTAAAAGGTGATGGAAAAGGAAACTGGCTCAGAACACAACTAGTAGACGCATCTGGTAAATCAGTTCAACTAGATTTAGATAAAAATGTGAACTGGACAGATTGGAGATTCGTTACTGCAGAAGTTCCAGCAGGACTAGCTTATCCTGTAAAAATGGATTTACCAGTACGCTATATGCAAACGGAAGATACAAACAAATCGAATGGTGAAATTATTATAGACGATATCCAAGCGATTTATAAAAATTAATCTCATTCACTAATGCGACAAAAAGCCTACTGGATAAGGTTAAAAAGTATTAGAAGTTGCCAACCTTTTTGATGTGTGATAACGTAATCAGTATGGATTTTTGCTAACTGTGGAGGGAAGTACATGTATTCGGAAGATAAAGATAAAGAAAATGCTTCACTTGATTCATCATTGGAAGAAAATGCGCAAAAAGTAATAGGTTATTACAAGCGCCAAGCATGGGCTGTAAAGGTATTTGATAAGATTGATCAAGATAGTATAGTAGAAGATGGTAAAGATGTTGTACTAGCTTCTTCCATTATTCAATCAAGTAATGATTTATTTTTCCCGGCTTTCATTCGAATTAATACGAAAGAGAACGGAAAAGTGGTAGGTGCATACTTGATTCTTGAAGAAGACGATAGTTTTCAATTGTTACCATTAGAACGCGCTTTAGAAGAATTACAACTCGATGAACTAGTACCATTTAAGTACCGTACGCTAGAAAAAATCGAAGGCGACGAGTACCAAGTTAACTGGCCAGAATTTTCGTAAAGAGCGAAAGTGCTTTTTAGGTCAAAACTTATTTCTAACGTTTCATATGGGCTTTGGACAGACTTTTTGCTCAATCATTACCGTTTGAATTTTTGAGAGAAGCTAGTCGTGACGAAGTCACGACTAGCTTCTCTTTTTTTCGGTAATCTTATTGCGTTTGTCTGTCCATCACCCAACTTCAACAGTATGAATAAGGTTAACATCTTTTTGGATAATTAGTGAAAAAATATTTTCCAACTCATCAAGGAAACAGAGGAGGGCAGTCTAAGGACGCGACATCGTGTCGCAACGACTGCCTGACCCGCCTCGTGCGGGCCTGAAGATGCAATTTCGGTTGCTCGTCGCTTCTTTACTGTGGATCTCTTCCTATTCATTAATAATAAATACTTGTTATAAATTGATGCTAAATATAAACGTAATACTTTCTTTAAATCAAAAAGCGGAAATAAAATAAAGAAGGACTGAGCAGCCAAAATTGCATTTTTTGCTGCTTTTATATGGTTAGGAAAGTGAACTCTTCCCTTTCGCATAAGACAATCCCGTTAATGTTGTAGTAGTCGATTCATTCCAAAGTAATCCAAAAGTATCTCTATACTAAATGTCTAGCATCTAAAGTAATTTATCCTTTGTAAGCTACGCATCAAAAGACTGACTTTTGCCTATAATAAGGCGAAAAGTCAGTCTTTTCTTTCTTTATAATATACTTGGTTACAAGTCTAGTTTTATAGTATAATGAGTAATCGAAGAAACTTTCATGTTGCTAATTCGTCTACTGATAAGAGAAATTAAATAGCCAAGGAAAATATAAAAAAACAAGGATGATATTTTTGGACATAAAATTACTTCTTGCTTTTATCATATCTATGGTAACGGCAATAGCTGTTACGCCACTTGTAATAAAACTTGCACATAAAATCGGAGCTACAGATAAACCAAATAAACGAAAAGTGCATCAGAATGTGATGCCTCGACTTGGTGGTCTTGCAATTTTTATTGCAGTAGCAGTTGGTTATTTTGTAAGTGGATTATACGAAGCGAAAATTACCGGAATAATCGTTGGTGCATTGATCATCATTGTTTTGGGAATCATAGATGATAAATATGAAATATCCGCAAAAATAAAACTTTTAGGCCAAATTCTAGCTGCATGTGCAGTAATGGGGAGTGGACTAACAGTAGAGGTGTTAAATATTCCTTTCATCGGAGTATTTGATCTTGGGATATTGTCATACGTCGTTACGTTATTTTGGATCTTAGCAATTACAAATGCGATTAACTTAATTGATGGACTGGACGGATTATCCGCTGGTATTTCATCTATCGTATTTGCAAGTATTGCATTTTTAGCATTTTCTGCAGACAAAATGCTAATACTTAGTCTGTCGTTAATATTACTAGGTAGTACACTTGGATTTCTCTTTCATAATTTTTACCCTGCGAAAATTTTCATGGGAGATACAGGATCCATGTTTTTAGGTTATTCGATTGCCATTTTATCATTGCTAGGTTTGTACAAAAGTGTTACGTTATTTAGCTTTGTCGTACCGATTATGATACTAGGTGTTCCGATATTTGATACATCGTTTGCGATTATTCGAAGATTGGTCAATAGAAAACCGATATCTGCAGCCGATAAATCACATTTGCATCATCGATTGTTAGCGTTAGGTTTATCGCACCGAGATACTGTGTTAGTTATATATGGATTTGGTTTAATATTTAGTATTGCAGCAATTACGTTTGAAACACTTACGTTAAGATGGGCTATTTTTATACTAGTCTTCATATTAATCGCATTTGAAATTGTTGCTGAAAAAATTGGTCTCGTAAATGACGAGTATCGACCAATATTATCCGTATTCCGAAAAGTTGTTGGGTATAAGCGCAATTAGCGCTTTACATATTAAAATTCATTGATAGGTTGGTGTAAATGAAATGAAAGTACCAATGTTAGATTTATCTGAGCAATACGCATCTTTAAAAAGCGAAGTATTAGAAGCCTTAGATGGCGTTATGAGTAGTTCACAATTTATCCTTGGGGATAACGTGAAAAAATTAGAAGCAGATCTTGCAAAGTATAGCCATGTTGCCCACGGTATTGGCTGTGGTAACGGGAGTGACGCAATTCATATAGCTTTACAAGCAGCGGGTATCGGTGCTGGAGATGAAGTAATTACAACGCCATTTACATTTTTTGCTACAGGTGGAGCAATAGTAAGAGCAGGTGCAAAACCTGTATATGCAGATATTGATCCGATTTCATTCAATTTAGATCCTGAGGAAATTGAAAAGCATATTACGGAAAGAACAAAAGCAATCATCCCTGTACATCTGTATGGACAAATGGCTGATATGGTGCGCATTCGTGAAATCGCGGATAAACATAATTTAGTTGTTGTAGAAGATGCTGCACAAGCAATTGGTGCAAAACAAGGTGAATATACGGTTGGTGAACTAGGAGACGCTGCGACATATAGTTTCTTCCCAACGAAAAACTTAGGTGCATATGGTGACGGTGGGATGGTCGTAACGAACAATGACGATCTTGCAGAAAAAAGTCGCGTTATCCGCGTGCACGGAAGTAAACCAAAGTACTATCATAGCGTACTTGGATATAACAGCCGTTTAGATGAATTACAAGCTGCTGTATTAAATGTGAAATTCCCTCATTTAGATACATGGAGTGAACAACGTAGAACACATGCAGATTACTATACGGCGTTATTAAATGAAAAAGTGGCAGACTATGTAAAAACACCTGTTATTGTAGAAGGTTTCCATCACGTATTCCATCAATATACAATCTTGACAGAACGTCGCGATGAATTACAAGCGTTCCTAAAAGAAAACGGTGTATCTACAATGATTTACTACCCACTACCATTGCATCTACAACCTGTTTTTGAAAGCTTAGGGTATAAAGAAGGCGATTTCCCTAAAGCGGAAAAAGCTGCAAAAGAAGCACTTTCTTTACCAATGTTCCCAGAGCTTAAAGAGGAACAACAACAATATGTTGTAGAGAAAATTGCTGAATTTTTTGCGGGAAAATAATGTGATGATCAATTAGTAGAGGGAGACGTATTTTTTACGTTTCCCTCTTACTGCCTGTATGAAGAGAATTTGATTAGGAGAAGTGAGATGGCGGAAAATAAGACGTATAAATTATATGATTCATTAGAGTTTTTTTGGAAAAAGAAGATTTGGTTTATTATTATCCCTGTAATAGTTGCATTACTTGGATATGTAGGTTCTATGTTCATCCCTAAAGACGGGGAGTACGTAGGGAGAAGTACAATGTTTACTGGATCAGTAAAACTTGAAGCATTAACGAATCCTGACCATATTATGGCACAATACGGTGAACATTTTACTGGCAAAGCGGAAGTATTTGTTCCGACGAGAAGTTATATTAAAACAGAAGTTTATGGAGATAGTGAAGAACAAGTAACAAAAGAGCTTACATTATTCGATGATCAGCTGTTGGCTGGTTTAATGGTGCAGAATGATAAAGTAATTGATGGGACACAAAGATATGCTTTATCGCAATCAGCTAGAATCCAAGTATTACAAGAATCTATTGAATCGTATAAAAAAGCCCTAGCCGACACGGATATCGAGCCGATAATAAACAATTATACTTTGTTACTTAGCCAAGCAGAGCAAGAGATGACTAATGCTATGGCAACGGAACAACGTGTGCGCAATGATATTATCTCCTACGAAAAACCTGCACTGGCAAATGCATATGTAGTGAAAACAAAGTCATATGGACTTGAAGGAGCAGTTGCTGGATTTGTTCTAGGAATATTATTTGCAATATTTATCTTATCTTTATGGAAATACATTTTAGAAGCAAGAGGGAGTAAACGAGCATGATTCAATTTGCAATTGTAGGTATGGGTTTTATCGCGGATAAGCATATAGCTGCCATTCGCAACACAGAAGGCGCAAACCTATTTGCCATTTGTGACACAAACCCAGAACGACTAGTAATAGATGATGAAAATGTGTTAAAATATACAGATTTAGAAAAAATGCTAACAGAAAATCCACAAATTGATGTGGTGAATATTTGTGTACCATCTGGTTTGCACGCAACCTTAACGAAAACTGTTGCCAAATATAAAAAACATATTATTACAGAAAAACCGATGGCACTAAACTCTGCTGACGCAAAAGAAATGATGGAAGTGGCAAACGAGCAAGGGATTAAACTTGCAATCGTGCATCCAAACCGTTACCGTCCAGCAATTATGGAAGTCCGTGAATTAATGGATGCAGGGAAGTTCGGTAAGCTAAGCCATGCGAATGCAACTGTTCGTTGGAATAGAGGACAAGCATACTATGACCAAGCACCATGGAGAGGCACGAAAAAGTTTGATGGTGGCGTATTGATGAACCAAGCAATACATAATTTAGACTTGCTGTTATGGTTTATGGGACCAGTAAAATCTGTACAAGGTATGGTAGCAACAAGATTCCGCAATATTGAAACGGAAGACGTTGCAACTGCGCTAATCGAATTTGAAAGTGGGGCGCTTGGAGTTGTAGAAGCTGCAACTACTGTTTATCCACAAAACTTAGAAGAATCGTTGTCTATTTTCGGTGAAACTGCTAGTGTGAAAGTTAGTGGGAAGAATGCATTGTTCATCGATACATGGGACGTAGAAGGCTACACGGAAGAAGAAGTAGCAAAATTGAAAGAGAAAATACAAAATGAGCCTTGGGGTAAAAAAGGACATGACTGTATTATTGAAGATATGGTAGCCGCGATTAACGAAAATCGTGAACCAGCAGTTAGCGGACTAGACGGTTATAATCCAGTTCGTTTAATCGAAGCAATTATCGAATCATCCGAAACAGGAAAACGTATTATATTCTCGTAATTATAAAGGAGAGACTAAAATGTCTACACACTATGAAGAATTACTAGCAAAAATTGAAAACCACACAGCCGTAATTGGTGTTGTTGGGTTAGGTTATGTTGGTTTACCACTAGCCGTTGAAAAAGCAAAAGCAGGTTACAATGTTATTGGTTTTGACGTACAAGAATCGAAAGTACAACAAGTAAACGAAGGTATTAACTATATCGGGGATGTAGTAGATCATGATTTAAAAGATATGGTAGACTCTGGACATTTAAGAGCTTCTTCTGACTATGGTTCCATCAGTGCAGTGGATGCAGTAGCTATTTGTGTTCCTACACCACTAGATATCTACCAACAACCAGATACTTCTTACGTAGAAAGTTCTGTAAACGAAATTGCAAACTATGCAAAACCAGGAACATTAGTCGTGCTTGAATCGACAACATACCCAGGTACAACAGAAGAAATTATTCGTAAAGCATTAGAAGATAAAGGATTTACAGTTGGAGAAGATATTTTCATTGCATACTCTCCAGAACGTATCGATCCAGGTAATAAGAGCTTCAATACAAAAAACACACCAAAAGTAGTTGGTGGTATCACAGAAAAATGTACAAATGTAGCAGCTGCACTATATAGCAGTGTTTTAGATGGTGATGTGCATAAAGTTTCAAGTCCTGCAATTGCTGAAATGGAAAAAATCTTCGAAAACACATTCCGTCATATTAATATCGCACTTGCAAATGAGATGGCTGTACTTTGTGAGAAAATGGGCATCGACGTTTGGGAAGTAATTGATGCAGCGAAAACAAAACCATATGGCTTTATGGCATTTTATCCAGGACCAGGTCTTGGCGGTCACTGTATTCCAATCGATCCATTCTACTTAACATGGAAAGCAAGAGAATATAATTACCATACAAAGCTAATCGAACTTGCTGGAGAAATAAACAACTCTATGCCTGACTACGTTATTAACCGTGCAATGCAAATTTTAAATGATGACGGGAAAGCACTTCGTAATGCGAAAGTTCTTTTACTAGGCGTAGCTTATAAAAAAGACATCGATGATATGCGCGAATCTCCATCATTAAAATTGATCGAGCTATTAATCCAACAAGGTGCAGATTTCAAAACAGTTGATCCACATGTAGAAAAATTCAGAGTGAATGGTGAAACATTAGAAACTTCGGAGTTAACAGATAACATGCTGGAAGAAGCGGATATCGTTATTTTAGCGACAGACCACACTGCATTTGACTATGCGAATATAGCGCAACGTTCAAAAGTAATTTTTGATACGCGTAATGCATTCAAAGGCATTGAAACTCCAAATCGTTACATCAAACTGTAAGGAGGCAACCAACATGAACTTTATACATGAAACTGCCGAACTTGGCGAAAATACAACAGTTGGTCATTTTTCTGTTATAGAAGAAGGGGCTAAGATTGGTGCCAATGTTCGCATTGGTAATCGAGTAACGATTCATGCGGACTCTATTATTGGAGATGGCACAACGATTGATGACGGTGCGGTAGTTGGAAAACAACCGAAACCAGCGAAAACAAGTACGATGCAAATTACAAAACAAATTCCACCGCTTCAACTTGGAAAAGAATGTACAATTGGCGCAAATACAATTGTTTACCGCGGAGCAGTAGTCGGGGAAAGTACCTTAATTGCTGACCTGGCAACTGTACGTGAAGATGTAGAAGTTGGATCTTTCGTTATAATCGGACGTAATGTTACAGTAGAAAACTTTGTAACAATTGGTGACCGTACGAAAATCCAATCGAACTCTTATATTACAGCACACTCTACTTTAGAGGATCATGTCTTTATCGCACCTTGTGTGACAACGACGAATGATAACTTCATGGGTAGAACAGAGGCACGTTTTGATAAGATTAAAGGTGCAATCGTAAAAAGAGGAGCCCGCGTTGGTGGAGCGTCTATCATTTTACCAGGGATTACAATTGCTGAAGAAACATTTGTAGCAGCTGGCGCTTTAGTAACAAAAGATACAGAAGAAAAAACATTGATTAAAGGGTTCCCTGCAAAAATCATGAAAAATGTGCCTGAGGAGGAACTACTCTAAGTGTTTTCTCAGCTAAAACGTTTAGGAGCGGATTCGCTCCTTTACGCATTTATGAATGTAGGAACGAAGCTAATTGCGTTTATTCTATTACCAGTATATACATATTATATGACTGTACCGGAATACGGAATGCTTGGCTTTATCGATCGCATAGTTGCAATGCTGACATTTGTCGTTATTTTTGGAACTGATTCTGCGCTAGCTTATTACTATTTCGAACATAAGGACAAAGAAACAAGAGAAAAATATGTTCGATCTGTTATGACGTTCCGTTTATCCATCGTTGTACTTTTATTTATAATCTTTTTTATTGGTGGAGATTGGCTTTCAACTCTGCTATTAGATTCCAATGGATACTCGCATTTATTTTATATTGCATTTGGCACACTCTTTTTAGATACGATTATTACACTTGTTTTAACCATTCTTCGCTATGAATTTAAGACGAAACGAGTAGTTTTTACGACAATTGCTAAAATGCTTTTGATTGCACTTGTATCTATCGTCTTTCTAATCTATATATGGACTTCATTGGAAGGTGTATTAATTGCACGTCTATTAAGCGTAGCGGTAATTATTTTATTAATCATCAAACCCGCAATGACTTATTTACGTCCTATATTTGATTGGCAAATATTAAAGAAAATTTTAATATATGCAACACCACTTGTTCCAGCATCGCTTGCTTTTTGGCTAATCCTCAATGCGAATTTCTTTTTTTTGAAAGAGTACGCTACTTTTACAGAAGTGGGCATCTACGAAACAGCGATTAAATTTGCAACATTCATCACTTTATTAACAAGTGGGATACAGCTTGCCTGGCGACCATTTTCTATGTCTATGAAAGATAAAGAGACGAGTCCAGAATTGTTTGCAAAATTGTATGCAGCTATTTTAATAGCAGGAAGCATTGGAGTATTATTGCTAGCAACTATAATGCCTTTGGTGATTTTAGTATTAGCTGAACCTTATCAAATTGCTTATCCATATGTGGCACCTATTGCAATAGCAACTTTTATAAATTTCTATTATATGATTGTTTCGACGGGAATATTCTTCTCCAAACAAACAAAGCATATTTCGATTGCTTTTGGTATAGCAGCAGTTGTGTCAATAGCGCTTTGTTTCGTGTTCGTTCCAATGTTTGCAATATGGGGAGCAGTTATTTCTTATGTGGCTTCTTATTGTGTAGCACTATTTTTAGTATTTAGGAAAAGCCAAAAGCTATATTACGTGCCTTTCTCTGGGTTTGTAATGGGTTGGACAATCTTTTGGTTAATAGCAGCAACAGGAAGTATCGTATATATTCAAGTTAATGATTTAAATAGCTGGTTAATAGCTGGCATTTGGATTGCATTTATTGTTCTTGTGCTACTAAGTAGAATCGATAAATATTTTATAAAAAGAAAGTAATGGGGGATAAAGACATGGCGAACAACTGTAAAATTAACCTTAGGCATAAAGATTTTTATCCTATACGAGGCGCTGGGTATGAAGGTTTTTTTAGAGGTTATTTCTACTATGAAAATCAATATGTCACCCATGAAAATTTTGTTAGTATATTTGACGTGGAAGCTCTATCTTCCATGGAATTTGCACGTTGGAATGGAGAATATGCATTAATCTTTACAACTGAACTTAATACGACACTTGTAACAGATATGAAGCGATCCATTCCACTTTTTTATTCCAAAGAGCCATCTGGAGACTGGTTAGTTCAAGATTTTATCACACCTCATGCCGGCATGAAAATGCAAAAAGAGGCGGAAGAAGAATTTCTTGTAACTGGTTTTGTCTTTAGAGAAAAAACACTCTTTGAAGATTGGTATCAAGTACCGGCAGTTTCAAAAGTACTTTTAACAGAAGAGGCGAAACAATCGTATTATTACACGTATGTATTGGAAAAAGAAGAGGAAACGATTGATGTTTTCGCAGAAGAATTGGAGCATGTATTCCATTCACTTTTTGACGATTTAGCCACAAGATTGAAAGATAGACAAATCGTTATACCATTAAGTGGAGGGTACGATTCTAGATTAATAGCACTTATGTTAGTAGAACGAGGATTGAAAGATTCTATCACTGCATTTACATATGGTAGACCAGGTAATGGCGAATCGACTGTAAGTAAGCAAATTGCCGATCGTTTAGGTTTGAAATGGAAGTATTTCGCTTACGATAAAGCAATGTGGGAAGACATGTATAAATCCGAGGACTGGAAAGACTATGTCGTCTATTCAAGCAATGGAGTATCAGTTGCGCATTTGCAAGATTTTCCAAGTACTAAACTACTTGTACAAGAAGAAAATTTAAAAGATGCCGTTTTCTTGCCGGGTCATTCTCTAGATTATTTAGCTGGCGGGCATTTACCTTATGAATCGATTGTAGATAAAGATTTTGAAGTAAGTGAAATCCAACAGTTTATCATGAATAAGCATTTCCGTTTATGGGAATTATCTGGTAGGAAATCTTATGCAACAACGGATATCGGTAAAGGGCTCATAAAGGATATCGAAGTTTACTCGAATTATACAAATGAGCGAGCAACTTCCATTATTGATGAGTGGAATTGGCGTGAAAGACAATCCAAGTTTATTATCAATTCTGTCCGGGTGTATGAATATTTTGGGCAAGGATGGTCGGTTCCATTATGGGATGATCGTCTCATCCACTTTTTCAGCAAACTGCCAGTAGACTTAAAATACAAAAAGTATTTGTATGATTACACCTTGCACAAAATGTATCCTGATTTTTATCCAATGCCGCAAAAACCAGGTCCAGAAAATTCACTAAGAAATAAATACGGAATTGTTTATCCACTATTGCGCAAAATATATCGAAAGAAAAATCTTTACCGAAAATATTTTGACGAACCAATGGAGTGGTTTGGAATCTATCCAACATATAAACAATATGTAAGGTCGCTATCGTTTAAAAGAGATGGTCAGAAATACGAACATCCATACAATATAAATTCGTTTATCGTAAAAGATATGATTCAAATGATGAAGGAGCTGACGAAATGAAAGTCTTAACAATATTAGGAGCAAGACCTCAATTTATAAAAGCGGCAGCTATTTCCCGCGTAATCCGCGATGAAGAAGTAACAGAGCTAATCGTACATACTGGGCAACATTATGATGCGAATATGTCCGATATCTTTTTCGAAGAGTTGAATATTCCAAAACCAGATTACCACTTAGGAATCGGTTCAGGAAATCACGGAAAACAAACAGGTGAGATGCTTGCAAAAATTGAAGAAATTATTTTAGCAGAAACACCGGATTTTGTTCTAGTTTATGGAGATACTAACTCTACACTTGCAGGTGCATTAGCTGCTGCAAAACTACATGTTCCGATCGTTCATATCGAAGCGGGCCTTAGAAGCTTTAACAAAAAAATGCCGGAAGAAGTAAACCGCATTTTAACCGACCATGTGTCTACATTACTTCTTTGCCCAACAGATACGGCTATCCAAAATTTAACAAACGAAAACATTTCAGAAGGTGTTCATAATGTGGGAGACGTTATGTACGATGCTGTTTTATACAATAAAACCTTAGCAGAATCGACGTCGACTATTTTAGAACGTGAAAATTTAAAAGCAAAAGATTATTTATTAATTACGATTCACCGTGCTGAAAACACAGATGATGTAGATCGTATGAAATCAATTTTAGATGCTTTCAGTCAAATTCCAGAAACAAAAGTATGGCCAATACATCCACGTACGAAGAAAAAATTAGAGGATTATGGCTTTAAGTTGGATCAAATCCCTAATTTACAAGTAATCGAACCAGTAGGCTATTTAGATATGCTATCACTTGAAACAAGTGCAAAAAAAATCGTAACCGATTCTGGTGGTGTTCAAAAAGAAGCGTATTTTGCAGAAGTACCTTGTGTTACAGTTCGTGACCAAACGGAATGGGTCGAAACATTGATCGAAGATGCCAATATTTTAACAGGTACAGATACAGCCAAAATAGTAGAAGCTGTAGCAAAACAAGTTTCTCCTTCTTATACTCCTGTATTTGGCGATGGTAAAACGGCAGAGAAAGTATTAGCTTTATTAAAGAATCATTTAAGTAAATAAAGTAGGTGTGAGCATTGTTAATTTTTAGCATATGGCTCTTTACTGTGGTGGCTTCCACATACCTTTTTGCTAAGGTTTCTGGAAGCCTTTCTCTTGTAAGGCCAAATATGATTTCCATTATATATTATTATTCTTTCCTTATCTCCAGTTATATTGGCGGATTATTGATAGCTTTAGGAATAGATGATTACTATATGATCAAAAGAATGGACCATGAGGAATATCGAATCATTGGATTTGTTTTGTTGACGATATTAATGATTTTGTTCCCACTTACGCAATTAGTTGTAGGAAGAATTTTAGGTTTTAATGCATCATTAGAATTTGATCGTTACCTACATGAACCCGTTCGTACAAGTGTAGATAAGAACAGACGTATATTTAGACTTGCATTTGGAACGCTCGCTGCAATATCTGTTTTAGCAGTTGCTTTTACATTATTGAAAACATCGACAGTCCCACTTTTGGAATTGCTTAAAGGAAATACAGAAGAACTTGCTAAGATGCGAATTGACGCATCCAGGGGTTTTAGCGGGCCAAGTGTGTATATTCGTAATATATTTGGAATTGCCTTAACTCCTGTATTATCGATTATTGCTTTTGTTTACACGGCGCACTCAAAGGCACTATATTGGAAAATAATGTTTTTCATGCTATTTGTATCTTCCATTTTAATTTCTACTTATGATTTGGCAAAGTCTCCCATTTTCTTTTACATTATTATGCTGGTACTTGCAGCTGTATATACTGGACGTTTAAAGTTGAACTGGAGAAGAATAAGCGGATATATAATTGCTGGAGGTGTGTTATTAGTTATAATGTACGTCGCTATTCAAGGAGTGACAGAAGTAGGAAGCTTTTTAGCCTATAATTCGGGTCCAATTGGTCGAATTATTTTAGCTCAAATTTCTCCATTCTTTTTGCATTTGGATACTTTTTCGCATTCCATTGCTTTATTAGAAGCGAAAGGTCTACCTTCCTTTATCGCTAAAATCTTTGATGTAGAACAAGTTCGTTCGGCTCGAATGGTAATGGAAAATGTCTTCCCCGAAAATATAGACAAAGGGACTGGCGGGGTGCTAAATACGATTTTCTTAGGAGAAGCGTTTGCCTCTTTTGGTTATTTAGGTGTCATTGTAGCAATTATTTATATTGCCATTGTCATTCAATTACTTTATATTGTATTTTTACGTTTACCAAAAACGCCAGTGGTCCTTGCATTATTTATTTATTTCACCATCAATATTCCAAGAACGCTTGTAGGAGGAGTTTCCGATTTCTTCTTTAATCCGATTTGGATAATACTGAGCGTTGTTTTAGGTGGGTTGTTTGTTCTGGAAGGATATTTTCACATCATTTGGCGCTTCGTCATGAATTTAAGGAAGAAAAGAGTGAAGGCATGAAAAATATCATAATTTATTATCCTTTTACGGTTGCTACGAACCCGAAAAGTGGTTCTGCGATTCGGCCAGTAGAGATGATCAAAGCATTTGATGTATATGCAAAAAAGAATGACTTGGAGCTCATTGTCATTTCTGGAACGAGTACAGAACGTCGTGTTCAGTGGAATAAGTTAGTAGAAGAGAGAAAATACGAGCAAACATTATTCTGTTACTCAGAAAACCAAACAATTCCATTATGGCTTACGGATCCTGGACATATACCGAAAGATTGGAAAATAGATAAAGAAGTTTTTCAAACGCTAAAGAAACATCATGTGCCGATTGGCGTCTTTTATCGTGACGTCTATTGGAAATTCGATGAGTTGTATTCGTTAAAAGGTTTGAAAAAATTCATCATGCAAACTATTTATAAAAAGGAAGAAAAATTTTACGGCAAATATATGCATACCGTCTTTTTACCGAGCGATGCAATGGGCAAGTATGTAAATATTAATACTGCGAAAATGGCTTTGCCTCCTGGAGGACGATTTACGGAAATAAAGATCAATAGTAAGGAAATCGGGCAGCCTTTTAAAGGGATATACGTTGGTGGTATTAATAATGTTGATTATGGGTTACCAACTTTAGTAGAATCGTTTGCCTTGTTAAATAAAGACAGCATAAAAGGTGAGCTCGTGATCGTCTGTCGAGAAGATGAATATACAGCACTTAGCGATTCAGATAAAGAAAAACTAGCAAAACCGTATATCAATCTTCAACATGTGAGCGGAGCAGAACTTCAACAAGTATATACAGAAGTAGATTTTGCGTTTATACCGCGAAAAAGATCGATTTATAACGATTTTGCTGTACCTATCAAATTAGTAGAATATTTAACTGCTGGCTTGCCGATTATTGCAACCAATTGTTCTGCACAAGAAGATTTTATCAAGTCAGGTCCTTACGGCGTCATTACGGAAGACGACGCTGAAAGTATTGCCCAAGGAATGCTGGACATTCAACCACATTTTGAAACGTATAAACGAAATATCGGGCAGTCATTTTTACAGCAGCATGCATGGAACGAACGTGCCGAACAAGCAGCACTCGCGCTTATAGGAGGTCAACAATGAAAATTGCTTTATTAGCCCCAAGCAGATCGATTCACACGCAAAAATGGGCATTGTTTTATCAATCACAAGGCATTGAAGTGAAAGTATATACATTCAAAGATCATTATTCAGAGGACAATGCTAAACTTGTACCAACACAAATTTTGCCGAAATTACTTCCAAGCAAAGCTTCGTATTTAACAGCAGCACCTGCTTTGAAAAAAATGTTGAAGGAATGGAATCCAGATATTTTACATGCACATTATGTATCCAGCTACGGGTTATTGGGTGCCATGGTTCATTATAAAAAATATTTTGTTTCGGTATGGGGAAAAGACATTTTCGTCGTTCCTAAAAAAAGCAAGCTCAATCAAAAACTCATAGAGTATACATTAGAACAAGCAACTGCTATTTTTTCAACAAGCCATGTCATGGCGAAAGAAACAAATCTATATACAAACAAAAAAGTAGAAGTAACTCCATTTGGAGTAGATATCGAGCAATTTTACCCTGCACCAGATGAGCAAGAAGCGGACGATAAAATTATTATCGGAACTGTAAAAGCGCTAGAAGATAAATACGGAATTGCTGATCTAGTAAAAGGTTTTGCCTTATTCCATAAAGAGTTTCCAAACTCTGAGCTTCTGATTACAGGTGATGGTCCTCAAAGAGCCGAGTATGAACAGCTCGCAAAAGATTTAAGAATTGCCGATGTAACGACATTTACAGGTAAAGTTCCAAATACAGAAGTACCCGCAATTATTCGTAAGATGTCGATTTTTGCTGTACCATCTACAGAAGACAGTGAAAGCTTTGGCGTTGCCGCTGTAGAGGGGATGGCTTGTGGTGTGCCAGTTGTCGTATCAAACGTCGGTGGCTTGCCAGAAGTAGTCGTACAAGACGTTACTGGAATCGTTGTCGATAAAAACAGTCCCGACCAACTAGCAACTGCATTTAAAAAATTAGCGAGAAATAGTGATTTAAGAGCGGTAATGGGAAGAGCCGGTGTCGCTCATGTAAAAGAGCATTATAGCTGGGTGGATAATGCGCATTATATGCTTTCATTGTATGAAAAATATTAAATCAGAAGGTGATGGAATATGATAAAAAAAGCGGTCATTCCTGCAGCAGGATTTGGAACTCGTTTCTTACCTGCCACGAAAGCTTTACCGAAAGAAATGCTACCAATCGTAGACAAACCAAACTTACAATACATTATTGAAGAAGCAATCGCTTCTGGCATTGAAGATATTATTATCGTCACTGGACGTAATAAAAAATCAATGGAAGATCATTTTGATAAATCAATCGAATTAGAGCTTCTGTTGAAAAAAACAGGCAAACATGAATTACTTGAAACGGTAGAAAATATTTCAAACTTAGTGGACATTCATTATATGCGTCAAAAAGAACCACTAGGACTTGGCCATGCTATTTTATGTACGAAAAAATTCATCGGCAACGAACCATTTGCTGTGCTACTTCCAGATGATATTATTGATGCAGAAGTACCAGCTTTAAAGCAAATGATTGAAAAATACGAAGAAGTTGAAAGCAGTATTTTAGGTGTCAATGAAGTTCCAGACGAAGACGTGCATAAATATGGAATCGTGGAATATAGTGAAGCGGATAATAATTTGTTTACAGTGAAGCGTTTAGTAGAAAAACCAGCCATTGAAGATGCACCATCTAACCAAGCGATTGTTGGTCGTTACATTTTATCACCTGCTATTTTCGATGAATTAGAAAAAGTACAACCAGATGCAAAAGGTGAAATACAGTTAACGGATGCTATTGATTCATTATTAGCAAAAGAATCTATTTACTCATACATATTCGATGGAACACGATATGATGTTGGAGATAAATTTGGATTTTTACAAGCGACTTTTGACTTCGCTTTAAAACGGGATGATCTAAGAGAGCCGTTACTTGCGTACTTGAAGAATAAATGGAAAGATTAAATCGGTGATTGTTATGCGTATCGTATATTTGTGTCAACACTTCCCACCTGAAACAGGTGCTCCACAAATCCGGGTATATGAGGTTAGTAAAGAACTACTTGCACAAGGACATGATATTCAAGTAGTAACTGCTTTTCCACATCACCCTCATGGGATTATTCCGGATGAGTATAAAGGAAAAAAATATGAATTTGAAAAATGGGACGGGATCCCTGTCCATCGTACATGGATTTACCCTTCTAAAAAGGGAACTTTTTATAAACGATTAGTGTCTTATTTTTCCTTCACATTTAGTTCTTTTTACGGACTAATGAAAGCAGGGAAAGTAGATGTCATTATTGTAAACTCGCCACCAATCTTTTTAGGGTTAACGGGACTACTAAGTGCCAAACTAAAAGGAGCGAAGTTTGTATTCAATGTAGCGGATGTTTGGCCAGAATCTGCGGTGAAACTAGGACTTGTAAAAAATAAGTTTTTTATTAAACTGGCTGAAATTTTAGAGTCCTTTTTATACAAACATTCTTGGAAAATTGCCACTGCCACAGATGGTATTAAATCTTATATTATTAATCATTCACAGCCAGAAGAAAAAGTATTTGTTTTACCAAATGGCGTAAACACAAACTTTTTTCAACCTGAAGAAAAAAACGCGGAATATGTAGAGAAGTATGGATTGCAAGATAAATTTGTTTTTGCCTATGGTGGAAATTTAGGTTATGCACAAGGACTAGAGTTTATATTATATGCGGCTAAAAAAATGCAAGAAACAGTTCCACATGCACATTTTTTAATTGCAGGAGCAGGACCGGAAGAAGAAAAACTTCATCAGTTAGCGAAAGAATTAGGTCTTTTCAATTTAACGTTCTTAGGACATTTACCTTTAAAAGAAATGCCGAAATTATTTTCAGTAACGGATGTTAGCATCGTGCCATTACGCGATATCGCTTTGTTTGAAGGGGCACGTCCATCTAAAATTTTCCCAGCAGCGTCTTCGGGCGTTCCCGTTCTTTACTGCGGAAAAGGGGAAAGTGCTGAAATCGTGACGAAGAACAACATTGGCTTAGTCGCAAAGCCAGAAAATGTCGATTCCATCGCAGAAACAATGTTCGAATTTGTCGAGATGGATGATGAAAATAGAAGAAAAATGAAAGAAAGTGGAAGACGTCTAGCTTTAAATGAGTATAGTTGGACTTCGATTGTAAAAGATCTTTTGCATAACCTTACGAAGAAGTAATGGTCTTTTCCATATACATAGAGCATAAATTTATGTATAATTGGTGAGATTATATTTTAACAGTAAAGTAGGGAAGTATTATGACTACTTCACGTCAAAAAAAGCGAAAAACAAAGACGAGAAGAAAAATATTATATACAATACTTATCATTTCGATGGTGCTTTTCTCTGGAGTTGTTGTGTTTGCCACAAATCTTTCTCTTCAGACAAAAAATGCAATAAATAAAATATACGAACCATTGGATAAAGACATAAATCCAAAAGAAGAAGTGGAAAACAAAATCGAAAGTGCCAAGGCAGAAGACTCTGCTTTTACCATATTACTAGCCGGAATCGAAAATGAGGAAAAAGCCAAATATGGAAGATCCGATGTATTAATCTTGGCTACAATAAATCCGAAAACAGAAAAAATCTCAATGGTAAGCGTCCCACGAGATTCTAGAGTGTATATCCCTGATTTAGGATACCAAGATAAAATAAATCACTCATACGCTTTCGGTGGAATAAACTACACGATTAATACTTTGGAAGATATATTAGATATTCCAATCGACTATTATGTTTCAACTGACTTCCAAGGATTTGAAGATATCGTAGACACAGTAGGCGGAGTAGATGTAGAAGTTCCATTTACGTTCAGTGCTCAACTGACAGGAAGTTTAAAGTGGAAGAAGTATACAGAAGGGCCGATGTTCTTAAACGGAAACGAAGCACTTGCATACGTTCGCATGCGTAAAAAAGATCCTCAAGGGGATGCCGGACGTAATATCCGACAAAAACAAGTAATCCAAGAGATTATTAACAAGGCGACAAGTATCAGTAATATTGGCAACATCGACGATATGATCAAAGACGTTGGAAATAATGTTAAAACGAATATTCCATCTTCCGAATATTTTAGTTTGATCAAAACATATCAAAACTTAAAATCATCACCAATCGAGCAACTTCAACTAGAAGGCTACGATACGATGATACGAGGAGTATCCTATTTTATAATAGATGAAGATTCTCTCGAAGAAATAAAGAAACAACTGCAACTCAATTTAGATGATT
Organism: Psychrobacillus sp. NPDC096389; assembly: GCF_044762855.1. Classification (NCBI taxonomy): domain Bacteria; kingdom Bacillati; phylum Bacillota; class Bacilli; order Caryophanales; family Bacillaceae; genus Psychrobacillus; species Psychrobacillus sp. NPDC096389. The sequence goes on from NZ_JBIWFB010000001.1 coordinate 732,449, forward strand.
TTGGACAAAACGCACAAAGCGAAATTCCAAAAACTAAGACTGTCCATGATTTAACAATAGGAAATTAAAACGAACAGCCTGGAAACGGGCTGTTTTTTTTGTTTGGAGACAAAAAAGTGTAGGAAGAGGTATCTTGCGATTTTAGGCGTGCATCTTGCTATTAGTGCCTCTTATCTTTCAATTATAAAGGGGGGATTTGCGATTAGTAGCCCCTATTTTGCGGTTCTCGCATATTATCTTGCGATTTCACCATATTTTGCGCAAATATATTTTTTACTAAAAAAAGCAGAGTATTTAATAGATTTTACTTCATAGGGAAGGGGTATCTTGCGGTTAGTGCCCCCTATCTTGCGATTCCCTAGGAACATCTTGCGATTAGTAGCCTCTACTTTGCGATTCTAGCATACGATCTTGCAATTTGAGGTCGCTATCTTCCAATCCGCAACCCCCATCCATACCATATTATAGAAATTAATAAAAGAGAAATCCTGGAAACAAAGGTGGACACTAGTAAACTCTAATCCAAGTCAAAAGCCCTTCACATAAACGGAAATCAGCATTTCAGATATTACGACACAATTCTTTTTTCTATATTACATTTCTATTACATTGGATTTAATTACATTAGTTGGATTGTTTTATGGGGATATGTGGATTAAAATGAAGAAAACACACGTTTCAAGGAGGAACAAATGAAAAAAGTAATCGCATCATCTGTCTTAGCAACTTCTGTTCTTTTGCCACTAAATCTTCTTGCGAATGATTCACCAACAGCATATGCTACTTCCAATACAACTGTCGTATTAGACCAAATTGTAGGCTCGAAAGCGCAAATTAACGCGACCAATGTCAATGTACGCACTGGTGCTGGCACGGAATTTGATAGCATCGCAAAAGTAAATACTGGTCAAGCTGTGTCTATAATTGGCTATGAGAAAAATAGTAAAGGAGAAGCTTGGTATAAAGTTTCCTATAATGATACAGAAGGTTGGGTTATTAGTGACTATATAAAACCAATCGCACAAACTGCCGTGAAAGCAGCATCAGCATCTACTGGCATTTCTTACGCTGGCACTACCCAAAAAATAGGGAAAAATGCAGCCAATATGCGCAGCGGTGCAACAACTTCCTATAAAGTAGTAGCTACCATTCCAGCGGGCACTTCATTGAAAGTATTAAGTGCATTTACGAACGCACAAAATGAAGTATGGTTTAACGTGGAATATAACGGTAAAAAAGGCTGGGTCACATCTGAATTATTTGCATTAAATGCAACAGCTGGCGAAACTGCAACTTCGATGAAAGTGGTGCAACAAGCAACTGTCCATAAGGGAGCGACAACTAGTTATGCAGTCGTTTCCACAGTAAAACCTGGGACAACTCTTGTAATCCATCAAGAATTTATAAATGCTGCTAAAGAAAAATGGGTGCAAGTGACTTATGCAACTGGTAAAAAAGGGTGGATGCTAGCTTCTGCATTCGAAGAATCATCCATTGCAAGTAAAGTAGTTAGCAAAACATCTACTGTTCACTCTGGCGCAACGAAAAGCTATAAAACTGTAGCAACGATTCAAGTTGGAACAAAACTATCAATCCATCAAGAGTTTACAAACGCTTCCAAAGAAAAATGGTACCAAGTAAGTTATGCAGTAGGTAAAAAAGGGTGGATTCCTGCAGATGCATTTGAAACTGTTTCTACTGTACCCGAAAATCCAACGCCTGAAACTCCATCTACAGATGCTAATGTAGTAGAAGAGAATAATAGCTTGCAAATTTCTGTATCTGTTGCAAATATGCGTTCAGGTCCAGGCACTGATTTCGATGTAGTGACACAATCGAGACTAAATGATCGATTCGAGTCAACACAATATGCAACTGACGCAAAATCAGAGAAATGGTTTAAAGTAAGCACGACAAGCGGTGATGCTTGGTTACATCAATCGGTTGTGTCTATTGTAGATGCTGTTGAAGAAACACCAATTGTTACACCAGGTGCAGGAGAAAAAGGAACGATTAAAAGAGCGAATGCGTTATTGTACGCAAACAGTAATTATAATTCTGCAGTTTTACAAGGTCTTGCTAAAAACACAAGCTTTACCGTTTTAAACAAATTAGCCGCAACAGACGGCACTACTTGGCTACAAATCAATGCAGGTGGGAAAGAAGGCTGGATTCCAGACTTTGAAGTAAATGAAAATATTCCTACTAAATATGGTACGAAAACAGCTACTGTTTACAATGGCGCAAGTGCTACTGCGAAAAAAGTGGATACCATCTATTTAAGCACACCAGTACGAGTGCTTCGTTCATTGAATGGCTGGTTAAATATTGAAACACAAAGTGAAAAACGTGGTTGGATTCAAGCTTCTATGCTTTCAGATATTTCACCGATCCAACTAACGAATGGTCGAACTGAAGTAAGAAATGGTCAAAACTATGTAGTATGGTCGAAACCATCTAAATTCGATATAACTTATTCAACGCCATCTGCCAATGTTTTACGCATATTTGGTAATCTATCAGATATAAACGAGATTAAATCATCTGTTACTGGTGTGAAAAGTATGAAAGTGGAAAAAGTATCTGGTGGTACTTCCGTTCTACTGATCACGTTTGACCCGAATTACACTTATACAATTCGAGATTACGATAAAGAATTGACGATTAAAGTAGTCCCAAAAGGATTAGCTGGTAAGAAAATCATCTTAGATGCAGGACATGGTGCAAAAGATCCTGGAGCAATAGGACCAAATGGAAAGAGAGAAAAAGACGTGGTGCTTGCAACTGCCAAAGCTTTACAAGCAGAGCTAGAAGCTGCTGGAGCAGAAGTGGTATTAACGAGAAGCACAGATGTGTTTTTAGAGTTAAAACAACGCACAGATATTGCAAACAAATCGGATTACGATGCGTTTATTAGTCTACACGCCGATGCATTTAATGCTTCTTCTAAAGGAACGACAACGTATTACAATGCAACGGTTAACTTTAATGGTCCGAGAAGCCTGACGTTAGCAAAAAGCATCCAATCGGACTTAGTAAAAGCAATAGGTACGTATAATCGCGGAGTAAAAGAAAATGTATTTTACGTCAATCGTATGAACGAACTTCCTTCTGTTCTTGTGGAGCTTGCATTTATATCGAATCCAACGGAAGAAGCACAACTAGCTTCAGCCGCATTCCAGAAAAAAGCAGCAGCAGGAATTCGACAAGGATTAGAAAACTATTTCAAACAATAAGAGGGAGAATTGTATACGATGAAAAAGAAACTTTGGGTAACTTTAGGAGCAGTACTAGGTTTAAGTTTACTATTAACAATCACGTTGCCTAGCGCAACAAAAGCAAATTCTAACCTGTTACTTGCTTCGGTAGAATGGGTACAAGCTCAACTAAATCCGATCAACTCAAAAGTGACAGCACTAGAAAAACAAGTAGCAGAACAAGATGCGATCATCAAGCAATTACAAAAAGCAGTTGCTGAAGGTGGAACAGTTGTAACACCACCAACTACTACAACACCTGATCCTTCTACTGGTCTTCCGACAACTGTGTATACAACGAGCAGTAACGTAAAAGTACATAGTGGCGCAACACGCGACTACAAAGTACTAGCAACTTTCGGAGCAAACAAAGGATTAAAAGTGAGCGACCAACATAAAGCAGCTACTGGTATATGGTACCGCGTAGAAGTTTCTGCAACTGTAAAAGGCTGGGTGTTCTCAGGTGATGTAACTACAACAAAACCAAGTAATGTCGTACCTTCAGAAGTTGTAACAAAACAAGCAGTGAACGTAAGAAAAGGTGCTACTACGAACTACGCATCACTTGAATTAGTTGCAAAAGGCACTACTCTAAAATATTTAGACTCATTCAAAAATGCAAACGGTGAAATATGGTACAACGTGCAAACAGCTAAAGGAACTAAAGGTTGGGTGCTAAGTACGCTAACTGAGGTGAAATAATTGTTTAAACAAATAATAACGGGTCTATCAGTAGTGGCACTTAGTTTAGCAGTTTCGAATACAGCATTTGCATACAAGCAAGAAAGTTATTCTAAGCAAGTTCAAGTAGAAGTACACAACGCTTCTACGACTTCGCTTCACTTAACTGGTGTCTATAAATTAGAAAACTTAACGACAAAAGAAATGTTTTTTGCATTACCAAATACACCTGTTACATTTTCGCAAGTAAACGGGGAGGTATCGATTTACCAAACAGGTTCTTCGATGTTTTCTGCGAACGGTTTTGCACTACATGCAATAACTGGTAATGAAAAAATAGTTGTCTTCACATCGGATGTCGATGGGAAAAAAGGTGCCACTGCTGATTATGAAACAGTAAAGTCATATAAAGCATTTCAAGGTGCCAACTTTGTAAATGAATTTACGAATGCAAACGGCGAAGTATGGTACTCGATTACAGACGAACAAGGTGTATCTTCTTGGGTACCAGCAGCATCTGCAAAAGTAGCAGAAGTTTCATCACAACCACTTGGGAAAACTCCGAATGGTACACAATTTCGAGGAAGCTTTAGTGTTGTAAAAGCAGGTGCTAGCGTACAAATCGTCAATCGACTAGACATGGAAAACTACTTAAAAGGAGTTATTCCAAACGAATCATACGCATCTTGGCATCAAGAAGCATTAAAAGCACAAACTGTTGCTGCAAGAAGTTATACGTTAAGTAAAGCAGGCATCCTAAGCAGTACAACAAAAGACCAAATGTATAAAGGCTATACATCTGAACAAAAAAGCACGAACTCAGCTGTAGATGCTACAAAAGATTTAGTTATCAAGTCAAACGGTAAACTTGTACAAGCATATTACTATGCTGCAAGCGGAGGTAAAACAGCGAATATCGGGGAAGTTTGGGACACTGCTCAAGTTCCACAATTCGTATCTGTAGATGATTCAATCGAAAAATCACCGTACGATAACTGGTCAGTGACAATTCCTACGGCAAATATTCTAAAGAAATTTGGATTCAGTGCAACCGATGCTTTATTAGATATAAAGCTAACAAAAGGTGGTTCTAATGGAGAAGTAACAGCAGTAACCGCTGTAACGACTTCAGGAGAAAAAACGATTAAAGGCAATGAAACTGTGATGAGAAACGTATTTTTAGATGCAAATAATGCATCCTTAAAATCTAGCTGGTATGATATAAGTTTCAATAAACCATCTGGCGGCATCACAGAACTTTCCGTACAACAAACAAATGGTACAACAGATATCACTTCCTTAACAGGTGTATCCGTACAAACTGCAACAGGTGTGGAAACAATTCCAAATGGCGATATCAATATCCAAACAAACGAAGGAATTGTATCCACAACCGGCGCAACTAGCGGCATCGATTCAGTTACAGTAAAAGGTAAGGGATATGGCCACCGTATCGGTATGAGCCAATGGGGAGCAAAAGCCCGCGCTGACGCAGGCTGGACATACGACCGCATCCTAAAGCACTATTACCAAGGCACAACAATCGAGAAGTATTAAAAAAAGTAGAGTGAGAATCTTCATGATTCTTACTCTACTTTTTTAGTATTAACCTAGTCATGGCTTAATAAAATTCTCCGTATAATACGGAATCGAACCATACGTCCACTTAGCAAAAAACACACCAACACCTACATGCGTATACGCAGTACTCACAATATTCTTTCGGTGCCCAAGCGAATTCATCAACGCCTCATGCGCAAAATACGAATTCGTATAACCAGTCGCTATATTCTCTCCCGCATTTCTGAACGTCACCCCATCCGATGCAAGTCGATCAAATGGCGATTGCCCCTTCAAATTATCATGACTAAAATACTCATACGTCCCCATATCTACACTATGCTTTCTAGCAACTGCCGCTACTTTCGAAGCATTTTGCAAAACAGGAACACCTTGAACCTTTCGTTCCGCATTAATTAATTCGAATAATAAAGTCTCATAACTTGCTTCCAAAGAAGTAGATTTTTTCGGATATAAATTCGGGTTTTTATTCATTAGCTGATAATCTACTAATAGAATGGCAGAAATCTTATTGTCATTATGTACATCGATAAAAAAGTTCGCCTCATATTTTGGCAATTGGTACGTGATGATTTCCACAGGATACGTGTTACCGGTCGTTTCATAATTCGTCCCTAGCTTGTTCTCTAAATCCCTAATTGTATTGGTAACCGAAATACCATTTACTTGGTAGTGCTTATCTTTCGTATAAAGTGACGAAATCTTATTGTTTAGGAAACTAATAGCATAAAAATTTTGATAGTTTTGGTGATAAAGAGAGGTGGAAGTTCCAAATTCATTGATCACCTTTTTTTGTGCTGTCCCAAGCTTAGTTGCAACAGATGTTGCCGAATCCCCGATTGTAAAAGAACTAGACGCATTTTTGGCACAAGTCAATTTGTGCTTGGAAGGCGTTTGATACAAAATAGAAGAGTCCTCCTTAATAACTAAGCCACCGCCAAGATGGTAGTAGGTCGATCTATTTGCATAGACGCGATAATTTTCACCAGGTTGGACCGTTCGAGAAAATTCGAAAGTTCCGTGAACATTTTTGTAAATTGTCGTCGGTTTTTGAATGAGCACTCGCCCGATTTGCCCTGACTTGAGTTCCACGCCGTCCCAAGAGACAGGTGTTGGACAGGCTGCAGAAGAAATCATAGGAGCCATACTTAAACTAAAAAGCAACAGGATTAATATGGATATCTTTTTCATGTCATCACCTCTTATGTAAAAGTATAATTCAATTCACAACAAATTCCAAAAATTCTTTTTCGACAACTTCTATAATTCCTTGCCCATTCGTCATTTCCGTTATCCAGTCTGTAAATACCATTTCCTCATTTGCTTTTGTATAAACAAAAAATTCCACCGTCTCTGCATAATTGATTTCTTTCAGTGGGTAGTTTGAATTGCGAATTTCATTTTCCACTTTGCCAAGCCATGCGTAATCAACCTGGATTTTCATTAAATGATGCAACTTTCGCTCTACTACTTTTGCTGCGTCTATTCCTTCTGTCGTCGCTTTTCCATACGCCCGAATCAGTCCTCCACCACCAAGTTTAATACCTCCAAAGTAACGTGTGACAACTACTACTGTATCTTTCAATCCTTGTTTTTTTAGCACTTCAAGCATAGGAACCCCTGCAGTACCACTCGGTTCCCCATCATCATTCGCTTTTTGGATATTATCATGCTCCCCAATTATGTATGCCGAACAGTTATGAGTAGCATCTCTATGTAGTTGTTTGATATTATTAATAAAATCCTGAGCTTCCTGCTCGGTTTCGGCACGGTTGACAAATGTAAGAAAGCGGGACTTCTGAATGATAATTTCACTCTCCCCGTAACCTTTTACTGTCTGGTAATCATTTCTCATAAAAAATTCCTCCCTGTATCATTTGAAATATACTTGTAAAGTAATTTTAATTTATTTTTAGTTATTAAGTGCTATAATAAAGTTTGTCAGCATTTATGAATGGAGACTCATTTGCATGCTAAAAGGAGAAAAAAACAGATGACGAAAAAGAATGTGAATACTCAATCGTTAGATGTTATTTTCGATCGAATGGTCGAAGTGATGGATCATTCGAAAAGGGATATATTCATTATAAGCGAACAAAGTCGACAAAGCTTCGAAGAAATGAAAGTTGAGTTAGAAATAATTCGAAGTAATATCGAAGCGGTCATTTTAGAAGGCGATACGCTTGAAGCGAACTCAAGGCTGGCACGGAATCGATTAGCCGAAGTCTCAAAAAACTTTGACTCGTATGATGAACCGCAAGTCCGCCACGCATACGAAACTGCAAACGACCTTCAAATTAACCTTTTGATTAAACGAAATGAAGAAAAGCAGTTAAGACAACGAAGAGATGAGTTAGAACGCAGATTACAGGGCCTTTTAGAAATGATTGAGCGGGCCGATCAATTAGTTAACCAAGTAAATATCGTGATGAATTATTTAACATCTGACTTGAAAAATGTAGGAGAAGCACTAGAAAATGCTAAGATTAAACAAGATTTCACACTAAAAATTATCGAAGCACAAGAGGAAGAACGTAAAAGACTTTCTCGTGAAATACATGATGGGCCTGCACAAATGCTTGCCAATGTATTACTTAGAACTGATTTGATCAATCTTACATACGAGCAGCGTGGTGGAGACGAAGCGATGAAAGAAATTATCGATCTAAAGTCAATGGTTCGTGATGCGCTTTCAGAAGTTCGTCGAATCATTTACGATCTTCGTCCTATGGCACTCGATGATTTAGGACTAATTCCGACACTTCGAAAATACATATCAACGATAGAGGAATATAATCCATCAAAAACAATCAATTTTCAAGCATTCGGAGAAGATCAGCGGATGCCAACCAATTTCGAAGTAGCCATTTTCCGATTAGTACAAGAATGTTTAACAAACAGTATTAAGCATGGAAAGTTTAAAGAAGCATGGGTGAAAGTAGAATGGTTGCAACAAAAGATAAATATTATCGTCAAAGATAATGGGGTTGGCTTTGACCCACAAGTTGCAAAGGAAAAATCATTTGGTCTAATAGGCATGCAGGAACGAGTGGATTTGCTCGAAGGAACGATGAAAATCATCTCTTCCCCAGGCAAAGGAACAACCATTTTGTTTAGCATTCCGATCAAAGAGGAATAATAACAATTGCGCTTTTATTTTAGGAGGAAATGAACATGACAAAAATTATCATTATAGATGATCACCAATTATTCCGTGAAGGAGTAAAACGTATTCTAGATTTCGAAGACACATTCGAAGTATTAGCAGAAGGCAACGACGGCAATGACGTACTTCGCCTTTACGAACAATACATTCCAGACGTAGTACTTATGGATATTAATATGCCGACCAAAAACGGGGTAGAAGCAACAGCGGAACTATTAGCAAAATTTCCAGAAGCAAAAGTAATCATCTTATCCATTCACGATGATGAATCATACGTATCCCACGCTCTAAAAACGGGTGCACTTGGATACATGCTAAAAGAAATGGATGCAAACGCCATCGTCTCTGCTATTAAAGTAGTAGCAAAAGGCGGCTCTTACTTACATCCAAAAGTAACACGCAACCTAGTAGCAGAATTCCGTCGCCTAAGCGAACGTGAAAACAAAGGAAACTTCCACCAAACAGAAATTCGTCGCCCATTCCACTTACTAACAAAGCGCGAATGCGAAGTACTCCAACTACTAACAGACGGCCAAAGCAACCGCACCATCGGAGAAACACTATTCATCTCCGAAAAAACAGTAAAAAATCACGTTTCCAGCATCTTACAAAAGATGAACGTAAACGACCGCACCCAAGCCGTAGTAACCGGCATCAAAAATGGCTGGGTAGAAGTACGATAATTATGATGAATCCTCTTGCCCTCGGGCAAGAGGATTTTTTGTGGAGAGAGGGTATGGATCTTGCGATTATGAGAGTCAATCTTGTGATTTGTAGCCTCTATTTTGCGATTCTGGTATAGTATCTTGGGATTCGAAGGTGCTACCTTGCGATTTGCAAAAAGTGTCAGCGGATCTTGCGATTAAGAGTGACTATCTTGCGATTTGTAGCCTCTATCTTGCGATTCTAGCATAGTATCTTGCCATTCGAAGATGGTACCTTGCGATTCACAAAAATTGTCAGTGGATTTTGCGATAAAGAGTGACTATCTTGCGATTCTAGCATTGTATCTTGCCATTCGAAGATGGTACCTTGTGATTCACAAAAATTGTCAGTGGATTTTGCGATAAAGAGTGATTATCTTGCGATTTGTAACCTCTATTTTGCGATTCTAGCATAGTATCTTGCGATTCCACGGCCCTACCTTGCGATTCACAAAAACTTCCACGACACACATCACATTTCACCACCCATCCAACAAAAAAAGAATCGATTTTCATCGATCCTTTTTCTCTGTATAAAATGTCTTAGGTCCAGCTCTATGAATCTGTAAATCCATACTACCCAACATACGAGAAGCTGCATAAACAGAATCTATCTGGCAAAAATCACGAAAATCTCTATTTCTCATTTCTTTACTTACCAACCAAAAGTACTCTTGTACAGCGGGTTTATGGGCATCGCGAGACTTGTGCTTACAACGAGTGCATGTCCAAACTTTGCCGGTTCGCTTCATGCCTAACGTGCTACATTTCGGACATTCCACTCCTCGTATCAACTCATTTGGAGAAATTTGATAACTTTCACAAAGCGGTCGATGGATAAAAGTAGATTGCTTTTTCCATATCATTTGTTCAATGAAATCCAGTTGTTCATTACTCAATCGATAAGAAGTAGGAAGTGCATACATCTGCAGGATTTTCTCAATAATACTTTCTAATTTGAAAATGGGATAATGGGCAGGTTTTTGACGGATTCTACAGGACTTGGCGGTTAAAACTACAGCACCTGTTACGTTCATTTCGGGGAAATTTAATAATTGGAAAAACTCTTTCATAAATCGGATATGTTTCATAAGTTGAAAATAAGGATTTCTATAAACTATTTCTCTACCATCTTTATCTACTTTATAAAACTCATCAGAATCCTCATTAAAATATAAGTCATTGCTAATATTTTTAGACTCTAATACGATGCAACATCGGTCAGTAACTATTAAACAATCCATTTGCACTTTCCATTCACCAGATTGCAATCCAACATCTGAGAAAACTCGATATGGTCCTGGCAAACGCAATTCATTTAATTTCTTTAATAGTCGATTTTCTCCACGAGCTCCAGACTCCATTTGGTGAATATCTTTCCTTATATCCCCCTCCTTAACATGTGGTATGCGCAATCTTTTCAATAAAGCATATTGTTTTTCTACCAATCTTTCAGCTCACCTCCTCCCAAAAATCATACAACAAACTATCAGAACATTCCACCTACTCTAACACGAAACCAAATAATTGAGTTTTCGTCATAAGTATGACAAAATATCCACAGCAGGAGGGAAATTCACATATGAAAATCATACAAACACTAACTATCGCAACCCTAGCACTACTTCTAGCGGCATGCAGTAGTACTGAAGATACAAATGAAAATACTGGCTCCGTAAACGACATCGCTCCAACAGATACCCAAAAAACGACAGACCACGGCGCAAACGACAAATCCGAAGTTGGCTTCGAAATGGCTGGTGGCAACATCGAAGAAGCAACAAACGTACCAGCAAAAGAAAAAGAAGCACTACTCACAGCATTCGATGAATACATGCAAGCTTTCAACGACGAAGACATCAATCGCTACATGAAGACCATCGCTAAAAATCCAGAAGGCTTCAACTACGACGATGAAAAAGTAGTCGTCGAGCAAACATTCAATGACTACGACACAATCCGAACAGCCGACAACACAACCATCATCAAATACGACAAAACACAAGCACAAGTTTTCGCAAACATCCATATCGCACTAGAACAACCAGATTCCGGTGCAAAACTGGAGCGTGAAGGTCGCCAAGTAACCGTATTCGTCAAAGAAGACGGCAAGTGGCTTGTCACAAGCGTGTACTTCATTGGAGACACAGCAACAGAATAAAACACACCCCGGGCATATATGACAAATATCATGTCGGGGGCATTTTTTTGCTTCCATTTCCTTCCCCAATTCAGTAATATTAACAATAGGAGTGTGATTCACAAAATGAAGACAGCAATCGTAACAGACAGCACCGCCTATATCCCAAAAGAAATTCGCGAAAAACTAGACATTCGCATGGTGCCACTTAGCGTTGTCATCGGAAACGACACTTACAAAGAAGAAATCGACATAAACGCAACGGAATTTTATGACAAAGTACGAAACGAGCGTACGTTACCAAAAACTTCGCAACCTGCTCTCGGAGACTTTGTCAGCACATTTGAAGAACTATCCAAAAACTACGACGCAGTCATTTCCATCCACCTATCGAGCGGCATTAGCGGAACACTAGCAGGTGCCAAACAAGCAGGGGAAATCGTGGACAACGTAAACGTATATACATTCGACTCGGAACTTTCCTGTATGGTACAAGGCTTCTACGTGCTCAAAGCCGCACAAATGGCAAAAGAAGGAGCACATCCTGAAGAAATTCTACAAGAACTAAGTGCGATGAAAGAAACAACCCGTGCCTACTTTATGGTGGACAACCTTGACCATCTGCACCGCGGTGGTCGCCTAAATGGCATCGAACGCGTCATTGGCAACGTCCTGCAAGTCAAACCAATCCTTCACTTCGAAAACAAAATCATCGTGCCATTCGAAAAAGTTCGCACACGTAAAAAAGCGATGAAACGCATTGCAGACCTTCTCCAAGAAGACGCAAACAAGCACGCAAAACTGCAAGCGACCATCATCCACGCAAACAACGAACAAGAAGCAATCGCATGGAAATCCGAGTTAGAAGCAAATCTACCAAACGTTGAATTCACGATAAGCTATTTCGGTCCCGTAATCGGCACGCACCTCGGCGAAGGCTCGATGGGTCTTGGATGGGTAAAAACCAACTAAGGAGAATGCCCATGGACCAACAACTGCAACAATTTCTCACTGGCCGCATCTGGCTTCGCGAACACACCCCATTTCCACGCGAAGCCATCGACGCCCACATCGAAAGCGGTCACATCCACCTCAAACCTGGCATCGAAAAAGACCAAAACCAACCCTTTTTTAGTCAATTAAAGAAGTACGTCTGCAACCGATGCCACAACACGAACCAGCAATTCTTTCACACATTCCACTGTGCACGCTGTAATAAAAACTGCACATATTGCCGCCATTGCATAAGGATGGGGCGGGTGAGTAGCTGTTCAGAGTTGCTGCTTTGGCAATCAGAACCTGCTCGCGGTGCGAATGCTCATGAATTTGCATGGAGCGGCAGGCTAACCCCTCTCCAACATAAAGCAAGCGAAGAACTACTAGCAAGCGTTGAACATAATAAATCACATCTCCTTCACGCAGTTTGCGGAGCAGGTAAAACGGAGCTACTTTTCCCATCCATATTCCAATGCCTAAAACAAGGGAAAAGAGTATGCGTAGCAGCCCCAAGAACTGACGTCATCCTAGAACTATTCCCACGGTTCCAAAAAGTATTTCCAAGAACAACGATTCACGCCTTATACGGAGGAGCACCAGACCAACAAGGCTTTGCCGAACTCATACTCGCCACAACCCATCAGCTATATCGATTTGAAAATGCATTCGACGTCGTATTTGTCGACGAAGCAGATGCTTTCCCATATTACGCAGACCAAACGCTGCAACGCGCAGTGAAAAAAGCAGCAAAACAAGAAGCCGCCATTCACTACGTAACCGCAACACCAACCAAATCACTCCAAACAACAAACCAGTCCGTATTATCCAGAAGATATCATGGACATGACCTACCCGTACCTAGATTCAACAGCTTATGGGGATATGCAAGACAACTAAACAAACAAAAAGTCCCGTACAAACTAAAGCAATGGATCGAAGAAAAAACAAAAAACAACATCCCATTTTTAGTATTCCTACCGACAATCGAAATGCTCGAAAACTTTCCAGGTGACCTACCAAGAGTCCACGCAGAACATCCAGAACGAAAAGAACACGTTATGCAACTCCGTGAAAAGAAAATACCAGGTTTACTAACAACAACCATCCTGGAACGTGGCATCACTATCGAAAATGTTCATGTAGCAGTTGTAGGAGCTGAACAAAAAATCTTCACTTCAAGCGCACTAATCCAAATAAGCGGAAGAGTAGGTCGCTCCGAGAAATACCCAACCGGAGACATCGTCTTTTTCCATCACGGCGTCTCCCGTGAAATGGACAAAGCACAAGCAGCTATCGAAGGATGGAATCAATCATGAATTGCTTACTTTGCGGTACTAATTTCCACCCATCACCGACTTGGCGAAGACTATTCCTATATGAAAAAGAGACCTCCACATGCAACAGATGCTTTAATAAATTTATAATATCAGATGCCGAAATCCATTTTGATGACTTTCAAAATACCCTTTACGAGGGAGCTGTTGATACAGTTGCAGCACTTTATTCATACAACGAAGCGATGAAAAGTTACTTGCACCAATACAAATTCTTACAAGACGTAGCACTCGCGCAAGTTTTCTCCAAAACCTTGCACGAAGCACTCGAAGGAAAAGAAAGCATTATCATACCAATCCCAATGCATCCAGAAAAACTAGTCCAAAGAACATTTGCGCAAGTCGACGAACTACTTAAAAGTGCTGGTATCCCTTTTCAACATTTGCTCACTAAAACAGCAAAAACTGAACAAGGAAAAAAGACAAGAAAGGAACGACTCGAAGCGGCTCCACTCTTTGAATTGACGACTACAATCGAAGAGCGGGACTATATTTTATTTGATGATATTTACACAACCGGCGCCACCATTCACCACGCTGCAAAACTATTAAAAGACTCAGGAGCAACTAGAGTAGAAGCAATTACTTTAATAAAAGGATAAACTGCCGATATAAAAGATAAGACAACTGAACATGGAGGGATCCCTATGGGAGAACTAAAAAATTGCCCATCCTGCGGCGAATTTTTTAACTATACAGGCATAAGAGATGTGTGCAATAACTGCGCCATGAATGAAGAAAAACTATATGAAACAGTCTACCGCTTCTTACGTAAACGTGAAAATCGCGCTGCAACAGTCGAACGAATCGTCGAAGCAACAGGGGTAGAAGAAGAACTGCTACACAAATGGGTTCGGAAAGGTCGCTTGCAACCGGCATTGTTTCCCAATCTTGGCTATCCATGTGACAACTGTGGTAAACTAACAACACAAGGGAAACTTTGTGAAAACTGTGCCCAAGAACTAAAATCCGGACTTCGTCAATTTGAAGCCGCACAAGAGTTTCGTGAAAAAGTAAACAATCAAGATAGCACATATCATAAGGACTATAAATAACTCTCACTATACGTGGGAGTTTTTTCGTGATTATAAAAAAACTCTAAAGACTTGGCCAATCATACCGAAATAAACGGTAGACACTTTTATAGAAGAGGAGGGCATATAATTATGAAAATCACCAATATCGGTATAAACCAAGTAAATCCATATAAACGCAGCCAACAACAAACAGAAAAAGCACAACAAACATCAAGACCAACAACCGATCAACTAGAAATCTCATCCGCGGCTAAAAGCATGCAAACGAAATCTCCAGTGGAGGTGGATCAAGCAGAACGAGTAGCACGAATAAAAGCGGAAATCGATGCAGGCACGTACAAAGTAGATGCAAAAAAGCTAGCATCGAACATCCTAAATTATTACCGCTTGTAAAAAAAGGAGCTTAAAACCATGTCCATCGAAAAGATTTTGCAATCTCTAAACAAACTCGACATGCTACACAAAAGTTTATTAGAAATTGCATACAAAAAAACAGAAGTCATCAAAACGGGAGACATGGACAGTCTAAACCAACTACTCAAGGATGAGCAGGCGCACGTAGCAGGCATTTCTCAGCTAGAACAACAGCGTCAAACAGAGGTAACGGATTACCTTCGAGCAAAAGGAATTGCTCCTACAGACAACCCAACTGTTGCGCTAGTCTTAGAAAGTACCAACACAACCGAAGAAAAAGAACAATTAGGAGCAGCACGCAACAAACTCCTCCTAACACTAGAAACACTCAAACACCAAAACGATTTAAACCAAAAGCTGACACTACAATCACTACAATTCGTCAACTTAACACTAGATACATTACGACCAAAGCCAGACCAAATAAACTACTCAAAATCTGAAGTACAAGCGCCAACATACAAAAACTACTTCGATTCACAAGCATAGGAGGCGAACCCATGGGCTCCACATTTATGGGACTTGAAACAAGTAAACGCGGGCTGACGACACAACAATCCGCACTTTATACAACAGGACATAATATCTCTAACGCCAACACACTTGGTTACTCACGCCAGCGTGTTAATATGGAAGCTACACTAGGTTATCCTGGAACAGGGTTAAATGCACCAAAAATTCCAGGTCATTTAGGGACTGGGGTGCAAGCAGGATCCGTACAACGAATTCGTGACCAGTTTATAGATCGTCAATATAGACAAGAATCTAACAAGCTAGGTTATTGGGAATCACGTTCAACAGCAATCTCTCAAATGGAAGACATCATGGCTGAACCTTCCGAATTCGGTTTAAATACATCAATGGATCAATTTTGGAAGTCACTTCAAGATTTAAGTACTAATCCTGAAAATGCAGCAGCCCGAAAAGTAGTTGTACAACGTGGTATTGGTGTAGCAGAATCCTTCAATTATATTCATAAACAATTATCAGAAATTCAAGGGAATCTAAAAAATGAAGTTCTCACGTCTACAGATGATGTTAATTCTATTTTAAAACAAATAGCTTCTATGAATGAACAAATACAAGCGATTGAACCAAATGGATATATGCCGAATGATTTATATGATGCCCGTGATACTTTGCTTGATGAATTATCACAATACTTTCCAATTGAAATCGAATATACAAAGTCTGGTGGGAATGCATTAGCTATTGCTGAAGGTTCTGTAAAAGTATCTATCAAAACGAAAACTGGCAGCATTGAGGTTATTAACGGTAAAGATGCAGGAAAGCTAACTCCAAACGGAATGTCCAATAACGCTAATTTTGAACCATTCAATGGGTTCACAGTAGCCGGAAGTGGTAAAGTTGCCGGGGGTTCACTTTCATATGATGATATGGAAGATAACAAAGGAAAGATGTTATCTTTGATAAATTCGTATGGACATGGTACAAATGAAGGTTACTATCCTGAAATGCTTTCTAAATTAAATAAAATGGCAGATGCATTTATGAAAGAATTCAATGATATTCATTCCAAAGGCTTCACAATGGAAACGCCTAGTAAAAACGGAGGAGTCTTTTTTACTGGCAGTGGGGCATCAGGTATTGCCGTAAGCAAGGATATAATTGATAATCCCAATCTAATAGCTGCATCAAGTGCAGAGGGTGAAGAAGGAAATGGGAAGTGGGCAATTGAATTAGCAAATATGAAGTCCAAAATTCTGAATGGGCCAGACGGTTTAGATGGAGCAACTGTTCAGTCATTCTATCAATCAATGATTGGACAACTTGGTGTGGACGGAGAGCAAGCAGCAAGACTTGCTTATAATTCCGCGACTATCAAACTCACTGTAGAAAATAATCGTGCTTCCGTCAGCTCTGTATCATTAGATGAAGAAATGACGAATATGATTACATTCCAACAAGCATACAACGCATCAGCACGAATGATTACAGTTATAGATGAAACACTGGACAAAATTATCAACGGCATGGGCCGAGTAGGATTATAAACTAGAAAAGCTTAAGCGCCTCACTCAGTTCCGACAAGCAAATGGGGAAAATCGTGGATGGCGTTCCCTAGCCACCACAGATTTTATCCATTTGACCTCTAGGAGCTAGGCGCTGAAGACTAGACAATAGGAGGTCAATCACATGCGCGTAACACAATCAATGCTTTCAAATAATATGCTACGTAACCTATCTGGTAGTTATAATAAAATGGCGACACTACAGGAACAGATCAACTCAGGTAAGAAAATTACACGTCCTTCACAAGATCCAGTTGTAGCTATCAAAGGAATTGGTTATCGCACTGATTTAAATAAAGTAGAACAGTATCAACGTAACTTAGGTGAGGTCAACAACTGGTTAGATAGCTCAGATGACGCTCTTGATAAAGTAGGAATTGCACTTCACCGTGTACAAGAGCTTGTTACAAATGCTTCTACTGACACATTAACACCTGATGATCGCACAAAAATTGAAAAAGAAATTACACAAATCAAAGAGCAAATACGTGATATGGGGAATACAAAAGTAGGGGATAAATATATATTCTCCGGTACAAATACTAATTCACCGTTACATGATGGTACAAACTTTTTAACAAATGGAACAGCACCAGGGGTAAATAAAGATGTTAATATTGAAGTATATGAAGGTGTAGAAATCACTGTAAATACAAAAGGGCTAGACATATTCCAAAATATTGATGACATGATTACCGGTTTAGAGGCTGATTTAAAAGATCCGAATAAGTCTGGCAAGGATTTTGATAAGTATTTAACAATGAAAAGTGATAATGAAAAAGCTGTTTTAGCGGCTCGTGCAGATATAGGGGCACGTCAAAATCGAGTAGAAATGATGGAAAACAGACTAGGGGCACAAGAAGTCATTGTGACGAAACAACTTTCCAACAACGAAGATATTGACTATGAAAAAGTTATTACAGAAATGATTACACAAGAATCTATCCACCAAGCTGCTCTTTCTGTTGGTGCCAAAATTATTCAGGCAACATTAGTAGATTTTATTAGATAATAAAAAGCGTTTGGACAACTTGTTCAAGCGCTTTCTTTAGAGGTGAGATAAATGAACTTTCTCCAACTACAAATTCGAACAACAGATGCTGAATTAGGATTGAATATTGAAAAACCAAATCAAGTAATCCGACAACCAAAAGCAACTCAACATATTGAACAACCTGCAGCAATCGTAGAAATGCATACAACAAGAGGAGTTGTGGAAATTGATTCCACACAAGCTAGAAGAGATGTAGGAATGATCAGCCCCTTAGAATCTGCTTCCAAATATGCATCGACGGGCCGTCAAAAAGTTATGCAGGGAATTGCAAGGCGTGCAAGTGAAGGCAGACAAATGATGGATATCGCTCATAACTCAGATGCCATCGCATCTATTGCTAAGAAAAACACATTTCCTACTCCAGCAAAATTGGGGATAGACTTTATACCTTCTATTGGTTCTGTAAAGCTGGATTACACGCAAGCAAAAGTAAACATTAATGTACAAACACAAAATCCGAAAATTAGTGCACAAGTAAATAAACCAATTCACGAATATACACCTGGGAATGTATCAGGACATATGCTACAAAACCCATCGATAGAAATAGACTTTATTGTCTAAAAGGAGAAAACTATGAACATCGAAACAAAGTTTCTTGGCCAAGTAACAATAGAAGAAAAAGAAATCATCCAATTTCCAAATGGATTGCCTGGTTTTGAAGACACTAAAGAATTTGTTATTCTACCTTTAGAAAAAGATTCTCCATTTGCAATTTTACAATCAATCAAGCAACAAGAAATTGGATTTGTAATAGCTCTACCATTTGTATTTAAAAAAGAATATGCATTTAATCTTACAGAAGAAGATAAAGAAGAACTGCAAATTAAAACATCAGAAGATTTACTCACATATTCAATTGTAACCTTAAAGGAACCGTTCAACAGTTCGACATTGAATCTACAGGCACCTTTACTAATTAACCATAAACAAAAGGTGGCCAAGCAACTTGTTTTACAAGATGGAAGCACTTTTCCTTTGCGATTTCCGATTGAAGGAGGGAATGTGTAATGCTCGTTCTCTCTCGTAAAAAAGATGAATCTATCATGATTGGTGATCAAATAGAACTGAAAATATTAAGTGTAGATGGCGAGCAGGTTAAACTCGGGATAGTAGCCCCAAAAAGCGTAAAAGTGTACCGAACGGAAGTCTACGATAGCATCCAACAACAAAACAAAGAGGCGTTAAATGTATCTAAATCTTTAATAGAACAACTTTCAAAAAAAATTCTTTAAAATACTATTAAACTATCTTACCCTTGTACGATAATACTATTGTAAGGCAAAAATGGGGCGGCCGACCTTATCCTGCCAAACAAATTCCACAAGGATGTGGAATTAACTAAATTAAAATTCAAGGAGGAATCTCACAATGAGAATTCAACATAATATTTCAGCTTTAAACACACACAGAAACTTAACCGCTAACCAAGGTTCATCTGCTAAAAACTTAGAAAAATTATCTTCAGGTTTCAAAATCAACCGCGCTGGAGACGACGCTGCTGGTCTTGCTATCTCTGAAAAAATGCGTGGACAAATCCGCGGCCTTGACATGGCAACAAAAAATGCTCAAGATTCAATCTCATTAATTCAAACTGCTGAAGGTGCTCTTAACGAAACACACGCTATCCTACAACGTATGCGTGAATTATCAGTACAAGCGGCAAATGATACTAACGTATCTGCTGACCGTACAGCTATTCAAGCTGAGATTACTGCTTTAACTTCTGAAATTGACCGTATTGCTAAGAACACAGAGTTCAATACTCAAAACTTATTAGATGGTAAATTTTCAGGTAAAACATTCCATATCGGTGCTAACTCTGGGCAATCAATTAAATTAAGCATTAGCACAATGGATTCAAAAGCGTTAAAGGTTACTGCTGGAGCTGTTAAGGTTGATACTACAACGGCTGCAAGTAAATCAATTACTGCAATCAATACTGCAATTGAATCAGTATCAAAACAACGTTCACAATTAGGTGCTGTTCAAAACCGTTTGGAGCACACAATCAATAACTTAGGTGCTTCTGCAGAAAACTTAACTGCTGCGGAGTCTCGTATCCGTGATGTTGACATGGCGAAAGAAATGATGAATTTCACTAAGAACAATATCCTAACACAAGCAGCTCAATCTATGCTTGCCCAAGCAAATCAACAACCACAAGGCGTATTACAACTTCTACAATAATATAAATAAAAGTTTTAATCCCACTTTATTTTATAGAGTGGGATTTCTTTATATTCGATTGTAAGTGCCGATATAAGAGGAGAGGTGAAAAATGTGATTCAAGGTTTTAATATAGAGAAAATACAATCGAAAACGGATTTACCTACATTGAAAGTCAATAATTTTTTATTACATAGTAAGTATGATCCCAAAAAAGAAGCAGAACAGTTTGTAAAAAGTCAGTATATAGAGAATCATGTACACTTATTATTCGGTTTTGGTCTTGGTTATTTTGCAGAAGCTTTGAAAAAAAAAATAAATGAAAATGATCGATTAGTAATAATTGATCCTCTATTTAAAGAGATAAAATCAATAACTAATCAAGGTGATTATCATATGATCGTTGACGTGACTGAAAAAAATATTGAAATAGAATTGAATAATTTATTAAATGATTATAACGTAAACGTAAAGTTAATTTGTTCACCAAATTACGATAAATTGTTTCCAGACCTTTACAAATTAGTGTTGAAGACAGTAAAGGATGTATTGAGTGTAAATTCAGTTTTTTTTAATACGATTAACTATTTTGCGGAAATATGGCAGGAAAATTACATTCGAAATTATTTCTATATATTTGAAGATGGGAGTTTGTCGGAATTAGAGAAACGATATAATCTTCCGGTAGTGATTGCCTCTGGGGGCCCTTCACTAACGAAGCAAATTCCCTTACTTAAAAAGGTAAGAAATAATGTTCTACTCATTGCAGCTGGGTCAACTGTTAATACACTTTTGCATTATGATATTGAAGCGGATTATGTTGTTTCTGTTGATGGTTCGATAGCGAATTATAATCATTTTAAGGATAGTATTTTTCAAAAGTCTAAATTAATATATAGTGTAAGAAATCACTATAAAATTAGGGAACAATTTAAAGGTCCTGCTTTTAGCTTTATTCCTTCATTCGAACCTGGTGTGTATGAGCATATTGAAAAGATTACCGGAAAACAATTACCAACACTACTTGGAGGAGCATCTGTTGCTAACTACACACTTACAATTGCAGAGCGTATTTCAAGTGGCCCTATTGCGCTGATTGGTCAAGACTTAGCTTATACGGAGAACAAAACCCATGCAGAGCATAATAAGCATTTTTCTAATGTAAACGATAAGTTCAAAGAAGAAAGAAGAACTTTCTTTACAGAAGGTTATGATGGAGAAAATGTATTAACTGATGCCGTCTTTCTTTCGATGAAGAAAGGTTTTGAACAAATTGCTGAAGTATCTGAAGAAGCGAAGCGGTTCTTTAATTGCACAGAGGGTGGTGTGAAAATAAAAGGATTTAGGCAAAAAACCTTTCAAGAATTCTGTGATGACATTGAATCATGGAAAGAAAAAAGTCGGAACAATGAATGTATTGGTCCTTCTGTAGATATAAATAATTGGCGAGACTTTTATGCGAAAATTCAAGCAGAAATTAAAATTTATGAGGAAATATTGCATCAATTAAACAAGGGTTTAAGACATTTAAAAGAAAATCCTTCTAAAATAATGTTTAGCCAAAAAGCTATTAAAGGTTTGAATAAAGTAGATAAAAAACTAAAAGAATTGCTAAATAAGGTATCAATGAATAGCATTGTGGAACCGGTAACAATGGATGTGTTAAATAAGTTTTTGCCAAAGCAAGGTGAAAGCAAGGCGGAAGAATACGCCCGAGTATTTAAACAAAATCAAGTCTTATATGATAGGCTTTTAAATGCAACGAACCTTTCAAGGAGATATACAGAGAACTTGTTAGAACAAATAAAAAAAACAAGACATGGGGATGAGTAAAGTGAATGAAGCATTACATGAAGTAATTGTGTCTTACAATGAGTATATTAAAAAAGTTCCTGTCGGATGCCAAAAAATTGCAGACGATTTGCGAGAAAATCAAATTACTAATGGGTTAAAAAGGATTATGGATTTTAGTGAAGGTGTAGCATGGCTAACAGAAGCAAGCGAATTATTTCATAAGAATAGCTTGACAGTTTATTTGAAAACGAATAAAATTCATGACTTTTTGGAATTAATCAATCATGGACTAGAAATACAGGATTATGTGTTGGTTGCCGATATGTTTGAATATGAAATCCAACCATTCTTTAAAGATTGTCAAGTTATTGAAGTTTCGGATTTGCAATGAACTGCGTGCGTTTCTATTAGTAGAATTACCTAGAATAACATAATCTGATCTTATCAATTTGTTTATAAATAGTAACAATCAAATAAACAACAATCATTAAGATAAGGAAAGATAAAAATGAGTCGGTATTTGTAATATGGCTTATAGACAATCTCGAAAAAACTTATAAATAAGCAGGTGGCATTTGTGAAGAATAATATTATATCAAATAAAACAATCTTAGTGACTGGTGGGACAGGTTCTTTTGGGAAAAAATTCATAAAAAAAATCTTAGAGTTTGATGTGAAGAAGGTAATTGTCTTTAGTCGTGACGAATTAAAACAGTACGAAATGTCACAAGAATTTACAGACGATAGAATTAGATTTTTTATTGGAGATGTTCGAGACAAGGATAGGCTTTACCGTGCATTCGATGGTGTGGACATTGTCATTCATGCTGCTGCAATGAAGCATGTGGAAGCATGTGAATATAATCCTTTTGAAGCTGTCAAAACGAACATACATGGAGCTCAAAATATTATAGAAGCTGCAATTGATCGTGGTGTAGAGAAAGTAATTGCTCTAAGTACTGATAAAGCATGCAGTCCAGTAAATCTCTATGGAGCGACAAAGCTTGCTTCTGACAAATTATTTGTTGCAGCAAATTCATACGTTGGAGATAAAAAAACACGTTTTGCAGTTGTTCGTTACGGAAATGTTGTTGGAAGTCGAGGTAGTGTCGTTCCTTTCTTCCAAAAGATTAAAGAAACTGGTACTTTGCCTATTACAGATGATCGTATGACTCGCTTTTGGATTACTTTAGATCAAGGAGTTCAATTTGTTTTAGATGGACTAGTTCACATGGCAGGCGGAGAGATATTCGTTCCAAAAATTCCAAGTATGAAGGTTGTTGATTTAGCAGAAGCAATCGCCCCTGAATGTGAAATAAAAATTGTCGGTATCCGTCCAGGAGAAAAATTGCACGAAGCAATGATAACTGAAGATGATTCACGACGAACGGTAGAATTTGATTCATACTACGTAATTCAACCAGAGTTTCCATGGTGGAGTAAAAAAGAAATAGAAGGGAAACCACTTCCCGATGGGTTTAAATACACTAGTGATATAAATGATGATTGGTTAAAAGTAGAGCAATTAAGAGAACTAGTAGAAAAAATGTAGTCTCTGACTACATTTTTTCTTTAAGGAGCTAATGATGAGAGATACATACTTACCTTATGGAAAGCAATGGATAGACGAAGAAGACATTGAAAAAGTCGTGAATATATTAAGAGGTGATTATTTAACGACAGGTCCAAACATTCTGGACTTCGAGCAAAATGTAGCAAACTATGTTGGGGCTGAGTATGCTGTTGCCTTCTCAAATGGAACTGCCGCTTTGCATGGTGCTACTTTTGCTGCAGGCATTAAGAAGGGGGATGAAGTAATTACTACTCCTCTCACATTTGCAGCTAGTGCAAACTGTGTTTTATATGAGGGTGGAACAGTTGTTTTTGGGGATATTAATCCTAGAACATATAATATTAGCCCTATAGAGATTGAAAACAAGATTACTTCAAAAACAAAAGCGATTATTCCAGTTCATTTTACTGGTCAACCAGCTCAATTAGATGAAATTCATACACTTGCTAAAAGAAATAATTTAGTAGTAATTGAAGATGCTGCACATGCTTTAGGTGCAAAGTATAAAGGGAAAAAAATAGGAGCCCTTAGTGATATGACCATGTTTAGTTTTCATCCTGTGAAACATATTACAACAGGTGAAGGCGGTGTTATTACAACGGATAATAAAGAATATTACGATAAACTCATACAATTTCGTTCACATGGGATTACGAGAGATTCTTCATTAATGCAGGAAAATCATGGTCCATGGTATTATGAAATGCAGTTTTTGGGTTATAACTACCGCATGACTGATATTCAAGCAGCCCTTGGTAGTAGTCAACTAAATAAACTCGATAGTTTTATTCTTAGACGAAAAGAAATTGTCGCTGCATATAACGAAGCATTTATTCAAATTCCGCAAGTTCAAATTCCATTTCAGGAAAAAGATACAGATTCAAGCTGGCATTTGTATGTGTTGAAATTGAATTTAAATTACTTGACAGTTTCTCGTAAAGAGGTATTTGAAGAGCTTCAAAAATTAAATATAGGTGTGAATGTTCACTATATCCCTGTACACACTCTTCCGTACTACCAACAGCTTGGATATGTGAAAGGCACTCTACCAAATGCAGAAAACCTCTATGAAGAAATAATATCATTACCTATGTTTCCTTTAATGCAGGATCAAGATGTGAAGGATGTCATCGAAGCAGTGAAATTAGTAATAGGGAAAGTGAAAAAATGACTGTTTTAGCGATTATTCAAGCTCGAATGGGGTCTACTAGACTACCAGGGAAAATATTAAAACAAGTAAATGGTAAAGCCTTATTAGCTTATCAGCTAGAAAGAGTAAGACAGTCTAAATGTATAGATAGAATTGTAATTGCTACAACAATTCATCAACAAGATGAACAAATTGTTAAGTTTTGTGAGCAGCATGGAGTGAATTATTATAGGGGATCCGAAAATGATGTGCTTGCTCGTTATTATCAAGCTGCTGAACAATTTGATGGAGACATTATTGTTAGGTTAACTTCAGACTGTCCAATTATTGACCCAGTCATAATAGATGAAACGATTATCTATTATAAAGAACATGCTTCTGAGTTTGATTATGTGTCAAATACAATTGAAAGAACATATCCACGAGGGTTAGATACAGAAGTATTTTCTAAAAAAGCATTGAAGAAATCATACGAAAAAGCTATCCTCGAAAAGGATAGGGAGCATGTTACAGCATATATGTATTCTAATCCTCAAATATTCCGAATAGGAAATATTTCTAACACTCAAGATTTAGGAAGCCATCGTTGGACGGTTGATACGATGGAGGATTTCCAATTACTTGAATTTATTTTAACTAATTTATATTCAGAATATCAACTATTTTATATGAGAGATGTTATTGAGCTACTCGAGAAACATCCAGATTGGGTTCAAATAAATGCCCATGTTGAACAAAAGAAATTATAGGGTGGAAAATATGAACGTATTTATCCGAACAGATGCATCTATTCAAATAGGTTCTGGGCATGTGATGCGATGTCTAACTTTAGCGAAACAATTGGAAAAGTATAATGTGAATGTAAAGTTTGTTTGTCGAAACATAGATGGAAATATGATTAACTATATAGCACAACAGGGCTTTGATGTATTTACACTTTTCACAGAAATTGACACAATTTCACATTGGGACTGGACAAGGGAACAATGGCATGATGATGCAAAGGAAACTATATCAATTATTCAGCTCGAACAGAAGACTGTAGATATGTTAATAGTAGATCATTATTCCATTGATATTAAATGGGAGCGACAATTACGCCCTTTTGTTAATAATATAATGGTAATTGATGATGTGGCTGATAGAAATCATGATTGTGATTTATTATTGGATCAGAATTATTATTCAGATATGGAAAATCGGTATAAGAATTTGGTACCTAAGGACTGTATCCAATTATTAGGACCTAATAATGCTTTATTAAGAGAAGAATTTTTAGAAATCAATCCCGCTAAATATAAAAGAGATGGAACGATAAAAAATATTTTTATATTCTTTGGTGGTTCAGATATAACGGGGGAAACTCTAAAAACTTTATATGCTATTGAAAAGTATATGGAAAAAAATATCACTTTTAATATCGTAATAGGTACAGCAAATCCCTTTAAAAATCAAATTAAATTGTTTTGTGATCAATATGATAATATCAATTTGCATTGTAATATAGATTATATGGCTAGACTAATGGCACACGCAGATTTAGCAATAGGAGCAGGGGGAACAGCTTCTTGGGAAAGAATATACCTAAGACTACCTGCTATTGTAGTAATTTTAGCAAATAATCAAATAGAATTAACAAAAACATTGGCAAGTACTGGTGCAATTCAATCGATTGGAGAAACAAACATGGTTAGACAGTTAGATATTCAGCAATATGTAGAACTATTGATTAATAATCCACAAATCGTGAGGAAAATGGCAGAAAAGTGTTTAAGCATAATTGACTCTTCAATTATACGAGAAAAAAAAATAGCAACTCAAATAATGGAGTTTTTGAAATGAATATAGAAAATGGAGCAATGTTAAAAAATATTGAATTCGAAGATCTATCATTAGTTTTAAAATGGAGAAATCAACAACATATAAGAAATGTAATGTTTAACAGTAATATTATTTCGATGAAGCAACATAGAGTTTGGTTTAAAAGTCTAGAAAATAATAAAACGGCAATTTCAAAAATGTTTTATTTTAATGACATTCCTTATGGAATATTAAATATCAATCAAATTAACTTAGAACATAATACTTGTGAATGGGGATTTTATATTGGTGAAGTTTCTGCTCCAAGCGGCATTGGGATAGTTTTAGGTTATACCGCATTAAATTTTATCTTTAAAGAGTTAAATATACGAAAAGTGAATGCAGAGGTTCTTGAAAATAATCCCAAGAGTAGAGCTTTTCATGAAAAACTTGGATTTAAGCATGATGGTACACTTAGAAAACATATTTTTAAGGATAGAGAATATTTGGATATTGATGTCTATAGCCAATTTAATACCGAATGGATAAGTCATTCACAACGAATAGAACAAAAAATAAAGGAATGGTATCTATGAAACCAATTACAGTTGAAAATATAAAGATAGGACCAAATGAGCAACCTTTTATCATTGCTGAAATGTCTGGCAATCATAATCATTCTTTAGAAAGAGCTATAGAGATTGTTGAAGCAGCAGCAAAGGCAGGAGCTCATGCACTTAAAATTCAAACATATACTGCTGATACGATGACATTAAATATAGAAAACCCTGAATTCAAAATAAATGATCAAAATAGTCTTTGGGATGGACAAAACTTATATCAACTGTACCAACAAGCATACACTCCATGGGAATGGCATAAATCAATTTTTGACCGTGCAAGGGAGCTAGGTATAATTGCATTCAGTACACCTTTTGATGATACTGCAGTCGATTTTTTAGAAAAATTAGACGTACCTCTTTATAAAATTGCTTCTTTTGAAAATACAGACCTACCACTTATTAAAAAAGTAGCATCTACAGGTAAACCAATGATTGTTTCTACAGGAATGGCGACAATCTCAGAGTTAGATGAATTAGTGAGAACAGCCAGAGAAGGAGGCTGCAGAGAGTTGATATTATTAAAATGTACAAGTACCTATCCTGCTACCCCTGAAAATACAAATATTTCCACGATTCCTCATATGAGTGAACTTTTTGATGTGCAGGTTGGCTTATCAGACCACACAATGGGAACTGGTGTATCAGTGGCAGCGGTTGCGTTAGGAGCAACTGTAATCGAAAAACATTTCACTCTATCTCGGAAAGATGGTGGGATAGATGCTGCGTTTTCTCTGGAACCAACTGAAATGCAATCACTAGTAGAAGAAACGCGACGTGCATGGCAAGCTTTAGGAAAAGTCACTTATGGACCGACTGAAAAGGAAAAAGCATCATTGAAATTTAGACGATCTATATATGTATCCAAAGATATTAAGGCTGGCGAGAAGTTTACTTCTGATAATATTAAAATTATAAGACCAGGTTTCGGTTTAGAACCAAAGTACTATGAATTGGTAGTTGGTGGTAAATCTAAAAGGGATTTGAAAGTAGGAGAGCCATTAGTGTTTGGGGATATATAAGTATTATTTTTTTAAAAAGAATATATAATATAAAAAAATTTGATGTATATAAAATAATCAAGGATTTCAAAATAGGCAAGGCTTGGGTTATATCTTTGAATTAATAAACATTAAGAATAGACAGTTCAAATAATTTTAGAAAAATATTTCTGGGAAAATTAGTAAGATTAACAAACTAAAAAATAAAAAGATTAATTAAAAGGTGAGAGTTTGAGAAAAGTAATTATAATACTAAAAGATGAATTTTCTAAGGAACTAAATGAATATCAAAATTTATTAAATCAATATGCCAGTAATAATTATGAAATTAATTTATTCGAAGATTATACAGATAAGATAAAATTAAATGATTTCGAATTAATTAAGTCTTATTTCGATGTTGAAAATTTTCATGACTATGATCTTGTGTCAGATGACCATAATCTTATTTTTTTGTGGTACAGACTTTATCATAATCTATTTAATGAGTTTATATTAATTTTCAATAAATATATTGAACCCAATTTTAAAGAATTAAAAAAAGAAGAGATACTATTGTTCAGTAAGATAATCAAATTTGACGGAATTTCAGAAGAGATTTTAAAGAAGAAATTATATATCAATATCAATAAAAATAATTATTTCGAAATATTTGATAGATTTATTAAAATATTATATAAATTAGAAATTATTGATGCTATTAATTTAAAAGAGAGAAATGAAAATAAACTCTATAATAAAAAATATCAAATTTCTGATGGAATTAGCTACACTTTTAATTATTTGAATAGTAATGAATATCAAATAATAAATTTATCAGGAAATGAGTTTTCAATAATTCAACATCTATCATTTGACAAACTGAATAAACAATCAACAAGCATGGATTTACTTGCATGGTTTGTTCATTACATACAATCTATCATCAAAAACAACTCGAAATTGTTAAATATAATAACTATAATTTATACAGAAAATCCTCAAAAAAATGAAGAATTTTCGAATAAAGTAATTTCAATTCTTAAAAATATAGAACCTCCTTTTCAAGATAAACTTAACTTATTATTCATACTACTGAAATTAACGAAAGAGAATGAGGATATTGTTAATCAATTATTTATTTTATTAAAGAAAGATAGTGATAATATTGAAATTCATCACAATGTGATAATAAACCTTTTTTCTGCTATGTTTTCAAATAGAATAGAAAATAAAAATGAATACTATCTATTAATTAGACAAGCGATGATGAAAATCTCTAATTTCTATAAAAAAAGTTTAGAAGTAAAAAAAAACTCAGTTAGTAATCATAATAGAATTGTAATAACAGTTGATTTGTTATTAAATGAAATGCATTCTCCTACTAAAGTATTTATCGATTTCTGTAATCAACTTGTTAGAAATACCAATTTTGAGCTTCTAATAATAATTGAAGAAAATTTTATTCCTAGTAAAGAAGAAATATTTGAGACGGCATTAATTATAGGTAATCCATCGGAAGATTGTAAAAAAATACATGAAAATCTATTGAAAGATAAAAGAATAAAATTGTTCTATTCTAATACAAAGGAAACTAAAGTTCAACGATTAAAGAATATAAATAATACGATAAAAGAATTCAACCCATCAGTTCTTTTGTCCTATTCGACATTCTCTATAATCCAAAATATACAGTTTAACAATATTCCGATTATTTATATATCTTTTGGGAATGAATACTCCTTAGCTTTAGCAAATCTTTATCTATATAAAAATAAATTAAAAGCTCTAGAGATAGAGAACTCAGCGATATGTCCTGTCACTAGTAATATTGAAGCATTTATTAATGACTTTGAACTTCTTCCCAAAAATAAAGTATTTAGTAGGAAGGACTTTAATTTAGAGGAATCTGATTTTGTTATTATAACAGTTGGAAATAGACTTCAAAATGAAATTACTGAAAACTTAGTACAAGAAATGCAAAGATTCATACTAAAAAATAATAATGTAAAGTGGTTATTAGTTTCTCCAGAGCTACCATTATTTTTAAAAAAACGATATAAAGAATTACTCAAGAATAATATTATTCATATTACTTATGAATCGGATTTACTCGCACTAACTTCAATATGCGACGTGTATTTAAACCCTAAAAGAATAGGTGGGGGGTATTCAATTGCTGCTGCGATGCAAGAGGGAGTACCAATACTAATGACGGATTTTGAATCAGACGGGTTAATTATTGCTGGACGAGAAAATGCTTCTGGTTCCAGTTATGAAGAATTAATATTGGAACTTGAGAAAATGTACGAAGATAGCAACTATAAATATTATAAAGGGGAAATCTTTAAAGCAAAAATGTCGAATTTAAGCGAAACGAGTAGGTTTCCCGAATTATTAGTTCATATTAATGAAACGTTAAAGAAGTTTCAATCAATTTAAATAGGCGGGATTAAAAATGAAAGGTATCATTTTAGCAGGTGGATCCGGAACACGATTATCACCCATAACAAAAGCATTTTCTAAACATCTATTACCTATATATGATAAGCCGATGATATATTATCCGTTATCAGTATTGATGTTAGCGGGAATCAAAGAAGTTTTAATTATTACAACTGAACGGGATTTGCCAATATATAAACGTTTACTAAATAATGGTTCTCAATGGGGGATTAGTATAAAATATAAAATTCAAGAAAGCCCTAATGGAATTGCTGAAGCATTTATTTTGGGAGAAGAGTTTATTGGAGTTGATTCTGTTTGCTTAATACTTGGCGACAATATTTTCTATGGTCAAGGATTTACTCCAGTTTTAAAAGATGCAACAAACATAACTGAAGGTGCAATTGTATTTGGTTATCAAGTAAACGATCCGAAACGTTTTGGAGTTGTTGAGTTTAATAATGAAATGAAAGTAATATCGATTGAAGAAAAACCTAAAAGCCCCAAGTCAAATTACGCAGTAACTGGTTTATATTTCTTTGATAACAAAGTAATTAACTTTGCAAAGAAAATTAAACCTTCATCTAGAGGTGAACTAGAAATTACAGATATAAATAAAAAATATCTAGAATCTGGAGAACTAAGTGTAAAAGTATTAGGTCGTGGATTTGCATGGTTGGATACAGGGACCTTTGAGAGTTTAATTGAAGCGGGGCAATTTGTCCAGACAATTGAAAAAAGACAAGGCTATAAGATTGCTTGTTTGGAAGAAATTTCTTATAAAAATAAATGGATTACTACTGAACAACTAAGTGTGCTTTCAAAACAATATAGTAATGACTATGGCAATTATTTGAATAATCTCGCAGAAGAAGGAGGATTATTAATATGATTCCAGTATCGAAACCATACCTCCCCTCCCTAGAAGAGTATAGTAAGTTTCTTAAAATTATTTGGGAAAACAATCAACTCACTAATAATGGACCTTTAGTGAGGCGTTTAGAAAATGAAATTACAGAATACTTAAATGTTGATAAAGTATATTATGTTACCAATGGTACCACCGCTCTTCAATTGGCAATAAAAGCGCTTGGATTGACTAAAGAGATCATTACTACGCCATTTTCATTTGTAGCTACCACTACTTCTATTATTTGGGAGAGTTGCACACCTGTTTTTGTTGATATTGAATCTAATACTTTTTGTATTAATGCTGATTTAATAGAATCTGCAATTACAGAAAAAACGGAAGCAATATTAGCAACTCATGTTTTTGGTTATCCTTGTGATGTTATTAAGATTCAGAAAATTGCTGAGAAATATGGACTTAAAGTAATATATGACGGCGCGCATGCTTTTGGGTCGATAATAAATGGAAAGTCACTGCTATCTTATGGTGACATATCTACAGTTAGCTTCCATGCTACGAAATTGTTTCATACAATAGAGGGAGGGGCAGTAATTGTAAATCGTGAAGAAAGTATAGTCAATGAATTATCTTTATTAAGATCTTTTGGTAATGTAGGAGATAATCATATATCACCAGGAGTGAATGGCAAGAACTCAGAGTTTCATGCGGCTATGGGGTTATGTAATTTACCCATACTAAATCATATAATTGAAAAAAGAAAACATCTTTCAAAATTTTATGATGCTAATATTAAAGGGTTTTTTCAACTTCCAAAACCGTTATATGAATTTGAATACAACTATGCTTATTACCCTATGATCTTAAAATGTGAATCTGAATTATTGCATGTCAAAGCAAAGTTAGAGGAACACGGTATTTTAGCTAGACGATATTTTTATCCATCTTTAAATAAAATTTCCTATTTAAATAATAAGCTGACATTAAAAGTATCAGAAGATATAGCTTCTCGAATACTATGCCTACCTTTATTTCATCAAATAGAGAATGAAGAATTAGAGAGAATTGTTTCAATTGTAAATAAAATTAACCAAAAACGGGTGGAAAAGATATGAAGATAGGAATAATGCAACCTTACTTTTTTCCTTATATAGGATATTTTCAACTTATGAACGCAGTTGATAAATTTATAGTTTATGATGATATACAGTATACGAAGAGTGGATGGATAAATAGAAATCGAATTAGAAATAATGATAAGGATTTTTTATTTACAATTCCTATTAAAAAAGGTTCAAGTTATGAATCAATTATTGAAAAAGAAATTTCAAGCGATTTTAGTAGAGATAATTTAATAGGACAAATTAATACTTTTTATAAAAATGCTCCTTATTATTATGATGTTATTCCATTAATTAAAGAGATAATAATGTATGACACTAAAAACTTATTCAAGTATATATTTAATTCAATAATAAAAGTAAAAAAATACTTAGGGCTGGATACCAAGATATTGATTTCATCAAGTATTCCTATTGAAAATAGTTTGAAATCTACAAAGAAAGTAATATCCATTTGTAAAGCTACTTCAGGAAATATATATATTAATTTACCTGGAGGGAAGGAGTTATATTCCAAGGATATATTTATTGAATCAAACCTAGAATTAAAATTTATTGAATCAAACCCCATATTATATAATCAATCATCTGAAATATTTATTGAAAATCTATCAATAATCGATGTGTTAATGTTTAATGATTTAAAAACAATCAAAAAGTTTTTATGCAATTACAATCTTGTTTAAAGAGGGTGGAAAAGAGAAATGTTTAAGTGGGAAAAAAAGGGTGTTATTTTTAATCCTTTAACTCAATCAAAGTATGAATGGATGTACGAATTTGCACAGGCCCCCTGTGTTTTAGAAAAAGATGATTTTATAAGAGTATATTTTAATACAAGGGAAAAGATTGATAAAAATGGACAATATAAAAGTTATGTAGCTTTTATTGATTTAGACAAGACAGATCTTAAAACAATAAAAGGTATGAGTGAATCACCACTTTTGACATTAGGAGGTTTAGGGACATTTGATGAATTCGGAACATATCCTTTTACTATATATGATGACAAAGATAATGAGAAAGTTATTGCTTACTATGGAGGATGGACAAGATGTGAATCGGTACCATTTGATGTTTCGATAGGAATGGCAATAAGTAACGACGGTGGTAATACTTTTGTTAAATATGGAAAAGGACCTGTACTTACTTCTACGCCATATGAACCATTCATAATTAGTGGACCTAAGATTAGGAAATTTAAACAAAAATATTATCTTTTTTATATCGCAGGCTGTGCATGGATTGAGAAAAATTCTATGACAGAACCAGTCTATAAAATCCGATTGGCTGTTTCTGAGGATGGAGTGAATTGGGAGAAATATAACAAAAATATAATAGAAGATAAGCTTCATGAGTTTGAAGCTCAGGCAAGTCCAGACGTTTTCTATAAAGATGGATATTACCATATGTTTTTTTGTTATCGGGACTCTCATGATTACAGAACTAATAGTTCAAATGCATACAGAATTGGCTATGCTTATTCAAAAGACTTATTTAATTGGACAAGAAGAGACAACCTAGTAGGGATTGATGTCTCGAAAGAGGGTTTTGATAATGAAATGGTTGCATACCCTCATGTTTTTGAAGTTGAAAATAAAATATATATGTTTTACTTAGGAAACGAAGTTGGAAAATACGGTTTTGGAATTGCAGAATTAATAGATTTAAACGATGATTTTTTAAAGGAGAATTGAAATGAAGTGGAGAAAGTTAGGTAGAATTTTTAATCCAATAGATTATTCTTTAAATTATGCACAATCACCTCAAACGGTTGTATTCGAAAATTTTGTTAGAATTTATTTTTCTACTAGAATGATAGATTCATCAGGAAAATTCTTAAGTAAAGTTGTTTTCATTGATATGAATAAAGACATGACAGAAGTTATTAATTTGAGTCAAAATGAAGTCATTCCTTTAGGAAGTAAAGGGTGCTTCGATGAACATGGTATTTTTCCCATAAATCCTCTAAAAGTAGAAGGGGAGGTATGGGCTTACACATCAGGTTGGACTAGAAGGATATCGGTATCAGTCAACACTGGTATTGGTCTTGCTAAATCAAATGATAATGGAGAAACCTTTCAAAAAATTGGAAAAGGCCCAATATTAACTGCAAATCTAAATGAACCATTTCTTGTGGCAGATCCCTTTGTGAAAAGGATAAATAATAAATACCATATGTGGTATATATTTGGAGTGGAATGGAGAAAGTTTCAGAATGAAAAAGAACCTGAGCGAATTTATAAAATAGCACATTCTGTTTCAAATGACGGTATAAATTGGATAAGAAATGGTACTCCTATTATTAAAGATATATTAAAAGATGAGAGTCAGGCCTTGCCGACTGTATTAATTAATAAAGATGGATACCATATGTTTTTTTGCTTTAGGGAATCATATGATTTTAGGGTGAACCCAGAAAATAGTTATAAGATGGGGTACGCCTTTTCAAAGGATGGTCTTTCCTGGGAGAGAAATGATGAATTAGGAAGAATAGACCCAAGTCAAGGAGAGTGGGATTCAGAAATGATTTGTTATCCTCATGTTTTCGAAGTTGATGATAAGGTTTATATGTTATATAACGGAAATGAGTTTGGAAAATATGGGTTTGGATTAGCTGAATTGGAGTAACAATAATGGAAATAATTTTTTCAAGAGATTGTGATTACGAGAAAATATACCTTCATTTACTAGAGTGTAAAGATAATTTTGTTCCTCCTTTAAATGAAAGAGTTGAATTAAGAGATTTTGCAAAAAAAATACATGATAACGCAATAACTTTTTGTGCAATAGATAATCACAACTTAGTAGGACTTGTTAGTTGTTATTTTAATAATGGTGCATATGGATTTATTAACCATGTTAGTGTGCTATCTAAATATAAAAGATTAGGCATTGCAATAAGGTTGATGGAAATGTGTATAGATTATGCATTAGAAAATTCGTATTCATTATTATGTTTAGAAGTAGATTCAGATAATAAAGCTGCAATAGTTTTATATACTAAAGTTGGTTTTGAGATTAAAGATAATAATAGTAATTGTATAGAAATGAATAAAGCTATTAATTTGGAGGGATTAGATTGATTAATCGAGACTATAATAATGAATTAAATGATAATATGGAAAGGAAATATATTTATAATTTTGATCAAGACGTTATGCATAGATTTATGATAGAGGCTTTTAAGCCTTTTTTTATAAGTGGTAATAGTTTGGAATTAGGAAGTTATAAAGGCATTTTTACTAAAAGACTAACTCCTTTTTTTGAGGATATAACATGTGTAGAAGCATCTTCAATTGCTATCGAAGAAGCAAAGAATAATTTGAGTTCATTTACAAATATTAAATATATTACTTCTAAATTTGAAAAGTTAGAAGTAGATAGAAAATATGATAATATTATCTTAACTCATGTACTAGAGCATATTGATAATCCAGTTGAATTATTAAAAAAAATTAGGGAACAATGGTTAAGTGAAAACGGAAGATTGTTTATTGTATGTCCCAATGCAAATGCAGCATCACGACAAATAGCAGTGAAAATGGGGATTATTGATAATACTAGAGCAGTTACTAAAGCAGAATTCGAACATGGACACAGGATTACATATACTTTTGATACATTAGAGAGAGATGTGAGTTTAAGTGGGTTAAATGTTGTACATAAAACAGGAATTTTTTTTAAAGCATTAGCAAACTTTCAGTGGGATCAATTAATGCAGACAGATATTATAACAGACGAATATCTAGTTGGATGTTATAAACTTGGGTTAGAGCATCCTAACTTGTGTTCAAGTATATTTTTTGTGTGTGAAATAGAATAATTTTTAGGAGTGATTTGGATTTTACTAATTACTGGAGGGGCAGGTTTTATTGCCTCAAACTTCATTATTAACATTTTAAAGGGACATGAAAAATTAGAAGTTATTAATCTTGATAAATTAACCTACGCTGGGGATACTAGAAATTTAGAAGAATTGTCAAATCACCCTAACTATAGATTTATCCAAGGAGATATCTGTGATCGAGCACTTTTAGAAACATTAT
Source organism: Psychrobacillus sp. NPDC096389 (assembly GCF_044762855.1). NCBI lineage: Bacteria > Bacillati > Bacillota > Bacilli > Caryophanales > Bacillaceae > Psychrobacillus > Psychrobacillus sp. NPDC096389. The sequence goes on from NZ_JBIWFB010000001.1 coordinate 769,412, forward strand.
TTGAAGAATATCAGATTGATGGTGTCATACATTTCGCTGCAGAATCTCATGTTGATAATTCTATAGAAAATCCAGCTGCTTTCGTTGAAACAAATGTGTTGGGCACTATGAATATATTAGATGTAGCACGTAATTATTGGATGGTAGGGCCAAACGAATATAAGGAACAGTTCAAAAATGCGCGTTTCCATCATATTTCAACTGATGAAGTATACGGTTCTTTAGGAGAAAATGGGCTTTTTTCAGAGGATACGCCTTATGCTCCAAACAGTCCCTATTCAGCAAGTAAGGCTTCATCAGATATGCTAGTTCGTAGTTATTATCATACATATGGTATGAATGTTGTAACTACAAATTGTTCTAATAATTTTGGTCCCAAACAACATAGTGAAAAGCTTATACCAACTATTATACGAAAGGCATTAGCACTTGAATCAATTCCTATTTACGGTGATGGTCGAAATATTAGAGATTGGTTATTTGTTTTGGATCATTGCCAGGCAGTTGAAAAAGTATACTTTGAAGGTAAGGCAGGAGAAACTTACTTAATTGGGGGACATAATGAACGAACTAATATAGAGATTGCACAGATGATTTGTGAAATATTAGATGAAATTAAACCTCTAAAAAACGGTGTTAGTTATAGGAACTTAATAGCTTTAGTAGAAGATAGACCAGGCCATGATTTTAGATATGCGATAGACGATCGTAAGTATAGAGAATCGTTCAATGATTTGCTAAAAAGTGATTTTAAAGAGAATTTATTAAGAACAGTCAAATATTATATAGAGAAACAATAACTTGTAATACCATAAAGTACGATTTTGTCCAGAGAGATTAGTTTAAATTATACAGTATAATTTAATGGTTTGCTTTTGAAACTCAAAACTCATTGTTTTATTTTTTTGTAAGAACTAGATGCAACAGACATGTCTATTTTACACTACCTATACAAAAACACCTACGAGTTGATTTGGTATTTCTAAACCAAGTTTTCAACAAGTAGGTGTTTTTTTTATTATGTCTTTTCTTATAGAGTCAGTTCTTATACACTACAGCGTATTTTTTACAATCAAAACAACTTCAAAATATCGCTAACGTCTTCATTCGTATGCTTAATCAGCAACTCGTCACCTTTTTGACGAATTTCTTGTTTCACGAATTCCATCATTTCTATAGCTATGTCTGGATCACGGATGAGAGATTCTGACTTTTGAAGGCTAATTTCGATATTAGAAACATTCTCTTTATGATGTGAGAGCGATTCATAATCGGAACCAGTATTAGCCAAGTGCTTAGAGACAATGGATAATGCATTATCCACTTTATTAATTAGGTCTTCAGCTTCTTCTCTGGTGGCCAGCTTTGCGATTTCTATGCCCAAGGATGCTGTACTCACATTTACAGTATCAATGCGTAACGTCTGTTCTGCATTAGCGCCAACATGTATGTATAATGGGCGTACATCACCAAGAATGTTTTGAGTGTTAAATTCCATTTTATCTGCAGTGTCATCGATAGATTGCAAAAGTTGATCTAATTCTTTTTGAGCTGCGTTACGGTCTTCATCGGTTGCTGTATCTGTCGAAGTTTGGACTGCAAGTGCTCGCATTCTTTGTAATACATTACTTACATGTTGAAGCCCTGCATCTGTAGATTCTAGTACGGATAGTCCATCTTGCATATTAAGCTGTGCTCGTGATAATCCACGAATTTGTCCGCGCATTGCTTCAGATAGGGACAAGCCAGATGCATTATCAGCTGCTCTAGTTAGCTTGTCTCCACCTGATAGCTTTTCAAGTGTTCTAGTAATAGCATTATCATTTTTCTGATATCGATTTGTAGAAAAGGCTATCCATGCCTGGTTTTGTATTTTCAATTCATTCACCTCCATGTGAATATATTTACTTACTTTATTATTATCGACCGTTTATATGAAAATTTTGCTAGAAACTGAAAACTTCTAAAAAATAACCGATATACTGAATAAGTACATTGTTAGTATAAGGGGAGTGCATTGGATGCGTGTATCAGCACAGACGCAAACAAAAGATGTTGAGGTTGCTTCACAGCCAAAACAAGAAATAATTGTGGATGTACCAAAAGCAAATATGGCAGAAAATTCTCTGAAACAAATAATGCAAGCAGAACAAAAAGCTAATGAAAAAGAAAGTATCCCGAAAGAAAAAGTACAAAAGGCGGTAGACGCATTAAATGAATTTATGACCGTTCAAAATCGCAGCTCCAAGTTTGTTATGCATGACGGATTAGAACGTTATTATGTAGAAGTTGTGGATGCGGAAACTGACGAAGTAATTAGAGAGGTTCCCCCCCGTAAGTTGTTGGATGCATTTTACACTATGCAAAAATTTGTAGGCATGATTGTAGACGAAAAGATATAATAATAGGAGGTTTTTTATAAATGGCAGGGCTAAGAGTAGGTGGACTAGCATCCGGTATGGATATAGATCAAATTGTTGGAGACTTGATGAAAGCACAGCGTATACCGCTTGATAAATTACTACAAAAGAAGACAACATTTGAATGGCAACGTGATTCATACCGTTCTATTAATACAAAACTAAATACTCTTCACACAAAACTTTATGATGACTTTTTGGCGCCAAATAGTTTTAATAAGAAGACAGTTTCTGTATCTAACGATAATGTAGTATCTGCTACAGCTACATCAGCAGCATCTGGAACATTATCAATTCAAAAAGTTGAACAATTAGCTTCATCATCATATGGTGTTGGAAGTATTGCTGAAAATACGCCAAGTACGAAAACTATGAAAGAGTTAGGTATTTCTGGTGATCAAAATGTAAAACTTGGCGTTCTTCAAACAGACGGAACTATGAAAGATTTTGATTTCTCTTTTAAGGAAACTGACACTATAAATGATGTTGTAAAAAAAATTAATGATAAAGGTGCCGGAATTACCGCACTTTATGATGAAAAATCAGGTCAGTTATCCTTAAGTACCAAAGCAACTGGAAAAAGCACTGAGGGAGCTGAAATTATTGATAGGGAAAAAAGTGGATTCTTTTCAAGTCTGGGGTTTGCTGATTCGGAAAATTTAGCATCAAATGGAACAAACGCAAAAGTAACTGTCAATGGAGCAGAAATTGAACGAAATTCTAATAGTTTTACGGTAGCAGGTTTTAATATAACATTGAAAGAAAAAACTGCTACTGGGGTAGCTCCGATAACATTATCTGCAACAACAGACGTTAATTCAATGGTAGATAAAATAAAAGCTTTTGTTAGCAATTATAATGATCTTATCTCTGGAATGAATGATTCCTTAAAAGAAAAAAAATACCGTGATTTCCCTCCTTTAACAGATGAACAACGGAAAGATATGACCGATAAAGAACAAGAGATGTGGGATGAAAAAGCAAAAAGTGGTCTTCTTCGTAGTGATTCAATCGTTAGTAGTGGATTGTCAGATATGCGTAATGCTATTTATGGAAAAGTTGGAACAGGTGACAATATAATTGATACACTTGCTGAAATGGGTATTACGACTTCAAGCGCATATTCTGATGGCGGTAAATTGGTTATTGATGAAGAAAAATTAAAAAAGGCTTTAACAGAAAATCCCGATCAAGTTGTAAAAACATTAATCAATCCTGGAGAGAAAACGACAACAGAAGACACGCGTGGTATCATTCAGCGTCTACGAGCGTCGATGAAAGAGTTTACTACGAAAATTGAAACCAAGGCTGGTAAGTCAACTTGGACAGATCAGCAATATACAATTGGAAAGAGTTTAATTGATACAAATACTCGTATCTCAAATTTCCAACGTCGTTTAGAAGATATGGAAGCGCGCTACTGGAAACAGTTTACTGCCATGGAGCAAGCAATCAGTAAAGCTAATTCACAATCAGGTTACTTAGCACAGTTTGGACAAGGCTAATCAAACATTTGATTACAATTGAAATAAAATAAAGGAGTTGTGTTATATTGTCAGCACAATCGGTTCACCAAGCTTATAAAAATAATAGTGTCAGTACAGCATCGCCTGGGGAATTGACGTTAATGCTTTATAATGGATGTTTGAAATTTTTGGGAAAAGCTAAAATAGCGATTACTGAAAAAAATATTCAGGAGAAAAACGTTAATTTGCAAAAGGCTCAGAAAATTATTCAAGAGCTGATGGTGACACTGAACATGGATATTGAAATTTCTCAGTCCATGATGAAAATGTATGAATATATGAATCACCGTCTCATTGAAGCAAATATGAAAAATGATGTGCAAATTATTGAAGAAGTAGAAGGGTATGCGCTTGAATTTCGAGATACTTGGAAACAAGTTATTCAGCTGAATCGCCAAAAACAATTCACTGGAGACCAAGCATAATGGGAGAAGTAGAAGATTTTCTTATTGCTTCTGTAAATCTTTATAAGCATCTTACTCAAACACCAACAGATGAAAATCGAGATGAATTTATTGAACAAATAAGTATGCTATTAGAAGATAGAGAACAGTCTATCAGAGAAATAAGTTCCAGGACATCGTTGGATATAAAGAACCATGAATTATATGAAACTCTTTTAAAATTGGATCAAGGTATAGTAAAAGAATTAGAAAAAGTAATGACTTTAATAAAGACTGATATTAAGTCCCTTCAACAAAAGAAACGACATGAGGGTTCTTATACAAATCCTTATGCTGCCACACAAACGATGGATGGCATGTATTTTGATAATAAGAAGTAAAGTAGCACCTGCCTTTTTGTAGAAGAAGGTAGGTGTTATTCTTTAGCTTTGTCGATTTATCGCCTATTTCCCAGGCAATAAATTCACAAAATTATTAGTGTGAAAATAATAAATAAATGCTATGATAAAATTACTAGTATAATAGAAGGAGTGACGATATGTTTAAAAAGGTGCTAATAGTAACAGCTCTAACATTTTCATTCGCATCAACAGCCGCAGCAAGCACTGATACTTTATATGAAGTGAAAAAAGGGGATACTTTATCGAAGATTGCAAAAGTATATAAAGTTTCCGTGAAAGATCTACAAATATGGAATAAGCTCACAAAGGATAGTATTTATGTGAAGCAGAGATTGGTAGTACAAAAGCCAGTGACTGCTAATGTCCCAGCTAAAGTAACAACACCTGTAGTAGCAACAAAACCTGCAACACAAGCTCAAACAGGGAAAGTTGTACAACCAGTTCAGGTGAAGGCCGAGCAACTCATTACTTCTCCTGAATCTATCGAAGCAGAGGCAAAAGCTCTTTCTGCAAGTGGACAAGCTGTGTATAGTACTTTAGTAGATTTTGCAAAGCTATTGGAAGGGACTCCATATTTATATGCAGGCAATACGATTGCGGGATTTGATTGTAGTGGATTTATTCATTTTGTACATATGCAAGCTGGATTGAATATAACTCGTCAAAGTAGTGAAAGTTATTTCACACAAAGTGCGACTGTTTCCGATCCGGTTGTAGGAGATTTAGTGTTTTTTGAGAATACATATAAAGAAGGAATTTCTCATATGGGCATATACATAGGTGATGATCAATTTATTCATGCTGGGTCAAAAGGTGTGGAAATTGCAAAGTTAAGTAATGTATATTGGAAGGAACATTTTGTGTCGTTTAAACGATTTCATGCGGTAAGTGTGGAAAAATAATATAATAGGAGGTTTCTTATGAAAATGACGATTGGGAAAAAGATGTGGTTTGGTTTTTCCTCTGTTTTATTTCTATTGTTAGTAATCTCCAGTTTAGCATTTATGACATTGTCTAATGTAAGTAATAAATATCAGTTTTTATTGGATGATCGGGCGGTAAAACTTAATCTAGTGAATGAGTTAGAGATTGCTCAAAAAGATACTGGGCGGAGTATGCTCGATTATATCTTGTTTAATACAGATGCCTCTTTAAAAAATGTTAAGGATCATAGGGACGAATCGATAAGTTTGTCAGAGGAGCTCCGTGGTAAGTTATTTTCTCCAGAAACAATCACAATGATGGATGAATTAGATAGAAGAGGAAGAGTATTTGCAAATAAAGTCGATGAGGCAATTGCTGCAAAGCAAAGGAAAGATACAGCAGCAGTTAATAAACTGACGACAGAAGCAAAAGCGATGAATGCTAATTTAATTGACATCTTGAGTGAAATTGAACAATTTTTGCAAGATGATATGGATAAAACGCGTGAAGAACTGACGGCTTATGAAGTAGGGGCTAAAGTATTTATTATCATTTTAGCTGTTACGAGCATTCTTCTTGGTATTATCGTTGCCTATTTCATCAGCAAAAGTATTGCCAATCCAGTTAAAAAGGTGACGAGTGGACTATCTGAAATTGCAAGTGGTAACTTAGCTGTTGAGCCTATTCGTATTAAAAACAAAGATGAAGTGGGGGCAATGGCAACTGCTTTTAATACGATGACGGCAGATTTGAAACAAATTGTATCCGACGTGCGCGATTCTTCCCTGCAGCTTGCAGCAAATGCTGAAGAACTTTCTGCAAGTTCAGAGGAAAGTCTGGCTTCTTCCCAAATGGTTGCGAAATCGGCGGAAGAACAGATGGCTAGTAGCGAGCAACAAGTTCGTCATATGGATGCCTCTATGCAATCGATGGGTGAGCTGTCACAAGGAATTGGGCAAATTTCTATTAATAATGAAGAAATGTTAAATGCCGCAGACGATGTGACGAAACTCGTTAAAAAAGGTTCGACTGTAGTGACAGATGTTTCGAATCAAATGAATACGATTCATACGACATTTAAAGATACAACTATTATTATGCAAAATATGGCCAAGCATTCGGACGCGATTCAAGTTGTTACTGCGCTTATTACCGATATTTCTGAGCAAACGAATTTGCTTGCCTTAAATGCGGCAATTGAAGCAGCACGAGCTGGGGAGTATGGGAAAGGCTTCGCGGTTGTAGCAGAAGAAGTTCGAAAACTTGCGGAGCAATCGAAAAACTCTGCCTCAGAGATTGAAAAAATGGTGGATATGATTCAAACGGCTTCTGGTGATGCAGTGAAAGCCATCACGGCAGGTGGAGATAAAGTGGAAGATGGCTTAGCTAAGACGACTGAATCGCTTCATGTCTTTACAGAAATCGAATCAGCGGTTGGTGTTGTCGGTTCTAAAATTGAATCGGTTTCTGCAGCAATCGAACAAATTCAAGCGATGGCTGAATCTGTTTCCGAAGGTGCTCTTGAAGTGCAACGTTTAGCCTCACATGCTGCGGATGGTGCTAATGATACTAGTGCGGCTACGGAACAACAACTTGCTGCAAACGAAGAAATTACTTCCAATGCACAGGTTTTAGCAGATCTTGCAGAAGCACTACAAAATAATGTAAGTCACTTTAAACTTTCTTAAAAATGTCTAAGGCTTTAAATCGATCTACTCGATTTAAAGCCTTTCTTTATATTCAAATAATATGACAAAATACCTTTCATTATGTATAATGATATGGTTACTATAGGATTAATGAATACATAAAATATAGGAAAAAGGGGCTATACAATGAAGTTTACAATTGGTAGGAAAATGTGGATAGGATTTTTATCTGTATTGATTTTATTAATTCTTTCAAGTGGATTGTCAATATTTGCAACAATTGATATTACGAACAGATATAAGACTATAATTGATGAAGATATGGAAAGAGTAAACAATGTGGAAGAGATTGAAAAGATTCAAAAAGCAATGGCTACATCCATATTGGAGTTTGTTATGTTCGGGAAGGAAAGTACGATTGAAAACTTCCAAGGGGAAATCGAAAAAGGCTCTGTTTCGGCTAGAAAGCTTATTGAAAGTGTGTCTGATGAAAAAACATTGGCATTAATGAAAGATTTAGAAACAAAAACAGTTGCATTATTTGAATCAAATGATCGAATTATTGAATTGAGACGTAAAAATGGGAATTTTGCTCAATACTCAGCTAATTCGGTTGAACTAAACAATGAAATTCTTAGTATATTAGATGAGATAAAAAAAATTCAACAGGATCATGTTGATCAAACGAAAGCTGATTTAGACGCATACATAAAAATGGCAAATACGCTTACTATTATTCTAACCATATCGAGTGTAATTATTGGTGCGGTCGTTTCCTACTTCATCAGTAAAAATATTTCCAAACCAATTCAAAAAATGACTGCTGGTTTAACTGAAATAGCAGCTGGAAACTTGGCCGTGAAATCAATCAAAATCAAAAATAAAGATGAAGTCGGGGATATGGCGACTGCTTTTAATAAGATGGCTGCAGATCTTCGAAATATTGTTTCCAATGTGCGAGACTCATCGATGCAACTTGCAGCAAACGCAGAGGAACTTTCTGCTAGTTCAGAAGAAAGCTTAGCATCTACTCAAATGGTCGCAAAATCCGCAGAAGGTCAAATGCTGGCAAGTGAAGAGCAAATGAATCACATGGATTCTTCTGTAAAATCTATCATAGAATTACAACAAGGTATTGGGCAAATCGCGAAAAATAACGAAGAAATGTTACAATCGACAGATGGCGTGCAAAACCTTGTCACAAAAGGATCATCTGTTGTATCGGACGTTGCCAGTCAAATGGATACGATACATACGACTTTTAATGAAACAACAGAAATTATGAAAAGCATGGCCAAGCATTCCGATGAAATTCAATCTATCACGTCACTTATTACCGATATTTCAGAGCAAACAAATCTTCTTGCCTTAAATGCGGCAATTGAAGCAGCACGTGCTGGCGAATACGGAAAAGGTTTCGCAGTAGTAGCAGAAGAAGTGCGTAAACTAGCGGAGCAATCAAAAAACTCTGCATCGGAAATCGGCTCTATGGTGCAATTAATCCAGTCAGCATCTGGTGAAGCTGTAAAAGCAATTACAACGGGTGGAACAAAAGTAGAAGAAGGTCTATCCAAAACAACCGAGTCCATCCAAGTATTCAAAGAAATCGAAAGCGGAGTGGGGCAAGTAGTATTGAAAGTAGAATCCGTATCCGCAGCGATCGAGCAAATCCATGCAATGACGGAATCTGTAACAGAAAGCGTACAACAAGTGCAAAATTTAGCTTCCATCGCTGCAGATGGAGCCAATGACACAAGTGCAGCAACAGAAGAACAGCTTGCTGCTAATGAAGAAATCACAGCTAATGCACAAACTTTAGCAGATTTAGCTGAAACACTACAAGCAGAAGTAAGCCATTTTAAAATTTAATCAGTAATATAGTAGCGACTCCAAGCGAATTGGAGTCGTTTTTTTGTTTGGGTAAGGGATTTTGCGATTTGGAAGTGGTATCTTGCGGTTTATCGGAGGTATTTTGCGATTCTAAGACATAATCTTGCGATTCCAACAGGTTTCCATCCCACAATTGAAAATCTTCCTCAACTCGACACAAACTCCATGCGCGCAATATCGTATACTATAAATAGGTGATGATTCTATGTATTCTATTATAATTTTTACACATGTATTAAGCGCAATTTTATCTATTGGACCTTTCTTTGTACTTTTTCCTGTATTAAATAGGATGAAACTCCAAAATAGTGAAGCACTAGATTCGCATTTAGAAGTGTTCCAGGCTGCTATTCGGATTGTCAAACATGCAGGGCATGTACTTGTTGTGTCTGGTATTTTGCTTATGTGGCGGGGGAATTGGCCATGGACAACGTCTTGGGTTATTATGACGATTGTTGTAATGGTCGGCTCCATTGTGTTTTTGGCAAGAGCGTTTAAGCCCAATATTCGCTTGTACCAAAATGAAATGATAGATTTGGATACTCTAGTTTTAAAACTACGTCGTTCTGTTTGGATGTATATTTTCCTGCTACTCATTATGCTTTGGTTTATGGTAGCCAAGCCAATTTTATGGTGAACAATTTGCCTTCCCGCTACATAGGGAAGGCTTTTTCTATGCTAAATTATTTACTTAGTTGCTCTCAGGGCATAATTGGTTGCTTTCATACCTCCATTGGTCTCCCTTAGCGTAATTTTGTTATTTAATAGAAAATAATTCCACCCAACCCCTCTATTCTATCCTTCAAACAGTACTACAAAATCCTATAAAAATATAGACAGATTCTACCTTTGAGAACCCTTCTCATACGCTATTGTGAGGAGGTTTTTTATTTTGAACAAAAAATTCACAATTATTTTTCTAGCGTGTAAAATGCGATATATCGCTAATGAAAACGATTACATTAAATATGAATATTCCAAACTAACAGATTATTTTAAAAAAGGGTGTTGACGCGGCATTTTAAAGGAGATATGATAGCTACAATATATTAAATATTGTGAGAAAATTCACATAGAGAAAAGACTTTTAAAAGTCTAAGCTGCAAAGCTAAACGCTGTTGAGGCGAAAAGTATAGGGGCGATTAGAATTGAGAAGTGACATGATAAAAAAAGGTGTCGATCGAGCACCGCATCGAAGCCTACTCTATGCAACTGGAGTAAAAACAAAAGATTTAGAGAAACCATTTATTGGTGTGTGTAACTCCTATATTGATATTATTCCTGGCCATATGCATTTGAACAAATTTGCAGAGGTCGTAAAAGAAGCAATACGTGAAGCTGGTGGAATTCCATTTGAATTTAACACGATTGGTGTTGATGATGGAATTGCAATGGGACATATCGGGATGAGATATTCTCTTCCGAGTCGTGAACTAATTGCAGATTCAGCGGAAACAGTTATTAACGCGCACTGGTTTGATGGTGTGTTTTACATCCCGAACTGTGACAAAATCACACCGGGAATGTTAATGGCAGCAGTAAGAACGAATGTCCCATCTGTATTTGTTTCAGGTGGTCCGATGGAAGCTGGAACTTCGGCTGACGGCAAACAACTTTCACTTACATCTGTATTTGAAGGTGTTGGTTCTTATAAGTCAGGATCAATGACTGCAGAACAGTTACTAGACATTGAACAAAATGCATGTCCAACATGTGGTTCTTGTTCAGGGATGTTCACCGCGAACTCGATGAACTCATTGATGGAAATGTTAGGAATGACACCTCCAGGTAATGGAACAATTATTGCTACATCTGAAGAACGTCATCGCCTAATAAAAGAAGCAGCACAACATCTTGTAAGAATGGTGAAAGAAGATATTAAACCGCGTGATCTTATCACAAAAGAAACAATTGACGATGCATTCGCACTAGATATGGCGATGGGTGGTTCTACAAACACAGTACTACATACATTAGCAATCGCACACGAAGCAGAAATTGAATACGACGTGAAAGAGATTAACGAAGTAGCGAAGCGTGTTCCTTATTTATCGAAAATTATGCCAGCTTCTGATTACTCTATGCATGATGTTCATCTTGCTGGAGGAGTTAGTGCCATTATAAAAGAACTTTGCGAAATTCCTGGAGCTGTTCATCCGGATCGTATGACGATTACTGGGAAAAGCCTTTATGAAAATGTAAAAGATGCAGATATTAAAAATGATCAAGTCATACGCCGAAAAGAAAATCCATATAGTCCTGTAGGTGGCTTATCCGTATTATTTGGGAATATTGCTCCTGAAGGTGGAGTGATTAAAGTCGGCGCAGTGGATCCTTCTATCAAAGAGTTTACTGGAAGAGCAATTGTGTTTGATTCACAAGAAGCATCACAAGAAGCAATTGATAACGGTACGGTTAAAGAAGGTCATGTAGTTGTTATTCGCTACGAAGGCCCAAGAGGCGGACCGGGGATGCCGGAAATGCTCGCTCCAACTTCAGCGATTCAAGGTCGCGGGTTAGGGACGAAGGTAGCACTTATTACAGACGGTAGATTTTCAGGTGCATCAAGAGGAATCTCCATTGGACATATTTCTCCAGAAGCAGCTGATGGTGGACCGATCGCTTTAGTCGAAGATGACGATATTATCGTGATTGATTTGACTAATAGAACAATAGAATTACAAGTTAGTGATGAAGAATTAGCAAACAGAAGAGCTAATCTTCAACCATTTGAACCAAAGATTAAAAAAGGTTATTTAGCAAGATATTCGAAACTCGTTACATCTGCAAGTACAGGTGGAGTTATGAAAATCTAATACTATAAATCATTGATGAGGCAAAAGTTAAAGGAATCTTGTATTTACAGAGAGCTGGTAGCGCTGGGAACCGGCAATACAACCTTTAGCGACATCCCCTCGGAGTGAAGTGTTGAATGGGAAACCTATTAGATACTTCCGGGTGTAGTATACTGACTACTCTCGTTAAAAATGGACGGTTGGCTGTTTTGGTCGGTTGTCTGCGAGGTAGCGGTTGCGCTATGAACTAGGGTGGTACCATGAAAAGAATTTCATCCCTATACAAAAGAACGATAGTTTTTTTGTGTGGGGTGAAATTCTTTTCTTTTTATATAAGAGTTTTAACTGGACGATTTGATCAAAAGGAGGAAATTATGATGAAGATGACTGTTGAAGAAACAGAACAAATGTATGAAGAGCCCGAAACCTCGGCAGCTCCGAAACAATTGGATGGTGCAGATGTTTTAATTGAAACATTAAAAAAGCACCAAGTTGAAGTAGTTTTTGGTTATCCAGGTGGGGCAGTTTTACCGATTTATGATGCGCTTCATAAAAACCCAATTAGACATATTTTAGCTCGTCATGAGCAAGGAGCAATTCACGCGGCGGAAGGATATGCTCGTGTTTCTGGAAAAGTAGGAGTAGTTATTGCTACCTCAGGCCCAGGTGCAACAAATGTCGTAACGGGAATTGCAGATGCAATGATGGATTCAATTCCACTCGTTGTTTTCACAGGGCAAGTTGCAACGACAGTAATCGGAACAGATGCTTTTCAGGAAGCGGACATCATCGGTATTACACAACCAATTACAAAACATAATTACCAAGTAAAAGATGTAGCTGACTTACCAAGAATTATTCATGAAGCTTTTCATATTGCTTCCACAGGTCGTCCAGGACCAGTCGTCGTAGATATTCCTAAAAATATGGCAACAAGTATATTTAACCCGAATGATATGGCATCAGTTGAAGTAAATCTACCAGGCTATCAACCGACGACAACACCGAACTATTTACAAATTCAAAAAGCAGCACAAGCTATTTCGACAGCGAAACAGCCGCTTATCTTAGCTGGAGCAGGTGTATTATTTGCAAAAGCTTCTGATCAGTTAGTCGAGCTGGCTGAAAAATACCAAATTCCTGTAACGAACACTTTACTCGGTTTAGGAACCATTGAAGGAAATCATCCGCTGTTTATCGGAATGGCAGGAATGCACGGAACCTATACAGCAAATATGGCGATTCAAACTTGTGACTTACTCATCAACGTCGGAGCAAGATTTGATGACCGTTTAACTGGTAACTTAGCCCACTTTGCACCTAATGCAAAAGTGATTCATATCGATATAGATCCCGCGGAAATCGGAAAAAATGTACCAACGGAAATTCCGATTGTAGCGGACGCAAAAGAGGCTTTAACGGCTTTACTAGAACAAAACGCTCCAAATGGCAATACGGCAGCATGGTTAGAAAGCTTACAAATCAATCAAGAGGAATACCCACTGTTCTATCATGCAAGTGAAGAAAGAGGTCTTCTTCCACAGCAAGTAGTAGAACTTGTTCACGAATACACAAATGGAGATGCAATTGTTACTACGGATGTAGGGCAACACCAAATGTGGGCAGCACAGTACTATAAATTCAACCAACCCCACAACTGGGTAACATCCGGTGGACTTGGAACAATGGGCTTCGGCTTCCCGGCAGCAATTGGCGCCCAGCTTGCAAAGCCAGAAGCAAAAGTAGTTTCGATCGTTGGAGATGCTGGATTCCAAATGACCTTGCAGGAATTATCCCTTTTGCAAGAAATGCGTATTCCAGTAAAAATAGTAATCTTGAACAACCAAGCACTTGGAATGGTTCGTCAGTGGCAAGAGACATTCCATGGGGAGCGTTATTCCCAGTCTTTAATTCCTGTGCAACCAGATTTTGTGAAACTGGCAGCGGCTTACGATTTGAAAGGATACAAAATCGAAACGTATGAAGATGCAAAGGTGCAATTAAAAGAAGCATTGGAATCAGACGAACCGGTATTGATCGATTGCCGAGTTGTGCAAAAAGAAAAAGTATACCCAATGGTGGTACCAGGTACCGGACTACATGAAATGATTGGAGTGAAGCCAGAATGAAACGCATCATTACTGTAACCGTGATTAACCAAAGCGGCGTTTTAAACCGCGTAACTGGCCTTCTCATGAAACGTCAGTTCAATATTGAAAGCATCACAGTAGGTCATACAGAACAACAGCAAATTTCTAAAATGACCTTTGTCGTAAATGTAGAAGATGAACAAAAGCTCGAACAACTATTAAAGCAACTACAAAAACAAGTAGATGTGCTCAAGGTCAACGATATAACGGAAAAATCGATTGTCGTAAGGGAACTCGCACTTGTGAAAGTAGTGGCACCACCAGCAGTAAGATCCGAGATCAATAGTATTGTAGAACCATTCCGAGCAGCAACAATTGACACAGGCAAAAATGTCGTGACTTTCCAAGTAACTGGTAACTCAGAAAAAATTGATGCATTTATCGATTTGCTCAAACCATATGGCATTAAAGACTTAACGAGAACAGGCGTTACGGCATTTGTAAGGGAAACTCAAAAAGTCGCTACACCGCAACTATCTATTTTATAAGCAACACTAAAATTAGTAACAAAGTTCTATACTCTCATATAAATTAAAAAACAATCCTTAGGAGGAAATTAAAATGGCTAAAATGTATTATAACGGAGATATCAACGAAGGACTTTTACAGGACAAAACAATCGCAATCATCGGGTACGGATCACAAGGTCACGCACACGCACAAAACTTAAAGGATTCTGGATTCAATGTAGTAGTAGGTATTCGTGCAGGTAAATCTTTCGATCAAGCAAAAGAAGACGGACTAGAAGTATATTCAGTAAAAGAAGCAGCTGAAAAAGCAGACGTTATCATGATTTTATTACCAGATGAAAGACAAAAAGCAGTATATGAAGCAGAAATCCAACCAGCATTAACTGCAGGCAAATCTTTAGTATTCGCACACGGATTTAACGTACACTTCGATCAAATCGTACCTCCAGCAGATGTGGATGTATTCCTTGTAGCACCAAAAGGACCAGGTCACTTAGTACGTAGAACATTTGAAGCAGGAGCAGGAGTACCAGGATTATTCGCTGTATACCAAGATGCGACTGGTAACGCAAAAGACCTAGCTTTAGCATACGCAAAAGGAATTGGAGCAGCTCGTGCTGGCGTACTTGAAACAACATTTAAAGAAGAAACAGAAACAGATCTATTCGGAGAGCAAGCAGTACTTTGCGGTAGTACAACTGCAATCGTAAAAGCTGGTTTTGAAACTTTAGTAGAAGCAGGATACCAACCTGAACTTGCTTATTTTGAAACATTACATGAATTAAAGCTGATCGTTGACTTAATGTACGAAGGTGGAATGGCTACAATGCGTTCTTCTATCTCGGATACAGCTGAGTGGGGAGATTTTGTATCGGGACCACGTATCATCGATGCTTCTGTAAAAGATCGTATGAAAGACGTATTAACAGATATCCAAAGCGGTAAATTTGCAAAAGAATGGATTGAAGAAAACGAAACAGATCGTCCAAAATATAATGCAATCAAAAAAGCAGAATCTGAACATCAAATCGAAGTAGTTGGTGCAAAACTTCGCGAAATGATGCCATTTATCAATGAAGGTAAAAAACAAGTGAAGAAAGAAGTGGTGACGAGTGCGCAAAATTGATATTTTTGATACGACGCTTCGTGATGGTGAACAATCAGCAGGAATTAATCTAAACACGCAAGAGAAGTTAGAAATCGCACGTCAACTTGAAAAGTACGGAGTTTCCATTATTGAAGCAGGTTTTCCTGCTTCATCCCCTGGGGACTTTGAAGCGGTTAAACTCATTGCAGATACGGTGAAAAATTCAGTAGTGACGGGGTTAGCTCGTACGATCAAAGGTGATATTGAAGCAGCTTGGGGGGCTTTAAAAGGTGGAGTGCAACCTCATTTACACACATTTATCGCAACATCCCCAATTCATATGCAAACAAAGTTAAATAAAACACCAGAGCAAGTGATTGAACTTGCTGTTGAATCAGTGAAACTAGCAAGAAAATATTTTCCACTCGTACAATGGTCCGCAGAAGATGCAACTCGCTCAGATAAAGACTTTCTTGTTCGCATTATTAATGAAGTGATTAAAGCAGGAGCAACAACTATTAATATTCCAGATACAGTAGGGTATGCAACACCTATTGAATATGGTGCTTTATTCCGATACTTATCTGAAAATGTGACGGGCATTGAAAAAGTGAAGCTTTCCGCTCACTGTCACGATGATTTAGGATTAGCAACAGCAAATACATTAGCAGCAATTGAAAATGGTGCTTTACAAGTAGAAGGTACGATCAACGGTATTGGTGAACGGGCTGGAAATGTAGCGCTAGAAGAAATTGCAGTTGCACTACATATTCGCAATGACTACTACCAAACAGAATCTGGCATCATTTTAAAAGAAACAAAACGCACAAGTCAGCTAGTAAGTAAGCTAACAGGTGTAGCAATCCAACCAAATAAAGCGATAGTAGGGAAAAATGCTTTTGCACATGAATCTGGTATTCACCAAGATGGAATGCTGAAAAACCCAGAAACGTATGAAATTATTACTCCGGAATTAATCGGAGATGCATCTACTGAACTTGTACTTGGTAAACACTCTGGTCGCCATGCATTCTCTAGCCGCGCTGTGGAAATGGGCTTCCATTTAAGTGATGAAAAACTAAATGCCGCATTCGCAGCATTCAAGAAATTAGCAGATTCGAAGAAAGAGATCACAGAGGATGATTTATTTGTTTTATTAACAGATCAACAAGTAAAAACGTCTGAAGTCGATGTCTATGAACTAGAAAGTGTGCAAGTGCAATATGGAACGTCCAACATTCCGACCGCTACGGTTCAAGCGAAAACACCATCTGGTCAAGTGGAAGTTGTATCATCTACGGGAGCTGGTTCTGTAGAGGCGATTTTCAATACGCTTGAAAAGCTTGTGAATGGAAAAGTTCATATTATTGATTATCGTGTATCTTCTGTATCAAAAGGTCGGGACGCACTTGGAGAGGCTGTCATTAACTTGACTTTCAACGATGTGGTTTCCATTGGTCGCAATGCTTCACAAGACGTATTAGAAGCATCTGCAAAAGCGTACTTAAATGCCATTAATCGCCAATTAATAAAAGCGTATTATCAAGAAAGAGTGCCAGTAGTCAATTAAAAAACAGGAGTGAATGAGATGGAAAAGACGATAACGGTATTACCAGGAGATGGAATCGGTCCAGAAGTAACCGGAGCAACTGTAAAAGTGCTTCAAGCCATCGAAAAACGATTTAATCATACGTTTAACTTTCAATATGCTTTGATCGGTGGAGCGGCAATTGATGCTTGCGAAAATCCACTTCCAGAAGAAACGATTAACTTATGTAGCGAAAGTGATGCCATTCTCTTAGGTGCAGTTGGTGGGCCTAAATGGGATCAAAATCCATCTCATTTACGCCCGGAAAAAGGATTACTAGCCATTCGCAAACATTTTGGACTGTATGCGAACATCCGACCAGTCAAAGCGATTCCTGCATTACTAGGAGCTTCACCTCTTAAAAAAGAAATCGCAGAATCAGTAGACTTAGTCATTGTTCGTGAATTAACTGGCGGTTTATACTTTGCCGAACCTCGTAAGAAAACAAAAGATTACGCAATCGATTCTCTCGTTTATACACGGGAAGAAATTGAGCGCATTGTGGATACTGCATTCCAACTTGCTCGTAGCCGCAGAGGAAAACTTGCTTCTGTCGATAAAGCCAATGTACTCGATTCAAGTAAGTTATGGCGCGAAATTGTGGAAGAGAAGAAACAAGGATATCCAGATGTAGAAGTGGAACATATGCTTGTGGATTCGACTGCGATGAAGTTGATCACGAAGCCAGATGCATTTGACGTTATTGTAACGGAAAATATGTTTGGAGATATTTTAAGTGATGAAGCATCCGTTATTACGGGTTCTTTAGGAATGCTAGCATCTGCAAGTACAAGAGGAGACGGTTTTGGTTTGTACGAACCAGCTCACGGTTCTGCTCCTGACATTGCAGGTCAAGACAAAGCAAACCCAGCAGCGACTATTCTTTCAGCGGCAATGATGCTGCGTGAAGCATTCCAAATGGAAACAGAAGCAGCGGCGATGGAAGAAGCAGTATTTAATGTACTAAATGATGGCAACTTCACAGCAGATTTACAAACAGAAGGCAAACGCGTTCTTTCCACAATGGAATGGACAGCAAAAGTATTAGAAGAATTAGATTCAGAATTTGTTTCCGATAGTATTATGTTTACGTATGTCTAACCAAAAGGAGAGAAACTAAAATGGCAAAAACGATAATTGAGAAAATTTGGGATGAACACGTAGTATATGAGGAAGAAGGAAAACCAGACCTTCTCTATATCGATTTACACTTACTCCATGAAGTGACATCTCCGCAAGCTTTTGAAGGGTTACGACTAAACAATCGCAAAGTTCGTCGTCCGGATCTTTGCTATGCAACGATGGATCACAACGTACCAACTCGTAATAGAGAACAGATTAAAGATGAAATTGCACGCAAGCAAATCAATACATTGCAAGAAAACTGCGAAGAATTCGGAATCCCACTTGCCAATATGGACCATCCAGATCAAGGAATCGTGCATATTATCGGCCCAGAGCTTGGTTTAACGCAACCAGGTAAAACAATTGTTTGTGGTGATAGCCACACTTCTACTCACGGCGCGTTCGGTGCGATCGCTTTCGGAATTGGAACTAGCGAAGTAGAGCATGTTCTTTCTACGCAAACACTTTGGCAAGCAAGACCGAAAACGATGGAAATTAAAGTAACAGGCGAACTAGGTTACGGAGTTGCAGCAAAAGATATTATTCTAGCAATTATTTCGAAATTCGGAATCGATATGGGAACAGGTTATATCGTAGAATACACAGGCGAAGCTATTCGTAAACTATCGATGGAAGAGCGTATGACAATCTGTAATATGTCTATCGAAGCAGGAGCTCGTGCAGGCTTGATTAGCCCTGATGCGACGACTGTTGAATTCCTAAGAGGTCGCGAACATGTTCCAACTGGTGAAGCTTTTGACAAAGAAGCAACACGTTGGTTAGCACTCGCTTCTGACGAAGGTGCAATTTACGATAAAACAGTTGAAATTTCAGCTACTGAAATCGAACCTTTTGTTACTTGGGGTACAAATCCTTCCATGGGTTCAGGAGTTTCTAACAATATTCCACTTACAACAGATTTCTCAGAAGCAAGCGACCGATCAGCACATGAAAAAGCACTTGCTTATATGGGACTAGATGAAGGAATGCCAATAACGGATATCGCTATTAGTAATGTGTTCATTGGCTCTTGTACGAATGCTCGTCTAAGCGATTTACGCACAGCAGCAAGCGTTATTGAAGGACGTAAAGTACATCCAACTGTAAAAGCAATTGTTGTACCAGGATCACAAACCGTGAAAAAACAAGCAGAACAAGAGGGCATTGACCGAATTTTCCTTGAAGCAGGATTTGAATGGCGTGAATCTGGATGCAGTATGTGTCTAGCGATGAATGACGACATCGTTCCGGCTGGGGAACATTGTGCTTCTACATCTAACCGTAACTTCGAAGGTCGTCAAGGCGCAGGATCTAGAACACATCTGATGAGCCCAGCAATGGCAGCTGCAGCAGCAATCGAAGGCCATATTGTAGATATTCGCAAGTTCCAACTAGAATCAGTAGGGGTTTAGACCCCTACTGATTCTAGTAAGCCTCCGGCGGATGTCACGGATTTTGTAAAGGAGTTCATCGAACAAGTTCGATGCAAAATCTGGACGCAAATACGCCAAGGCGAATTTGATTTAGAATGCGTAAGGAGGAAAAACGATGGAGCCTATTAATGAAGTAAAAAGTGTCATTACCCCTTTAAATCAAAAAAACGTCGATACCGACCAAATTATTTCGAAAGAATTTCTAAAAAGAATCGAGCGCACAGGTTTCGGTAAGTACTTGTTTTATCACTGGCGCTTTGATGCTGAAGGAAATTCAATTCAAGACTTTGTGCTAAACGATGCACGTTATAAAGATTCTACTATTTTAGTAGCGCATGATAACTTCGGATGTGGATCATCACGTGAGCACGCTCCGTGGGCAATTCTTGACTATGGTTTCCGCGTAGTCATCGCTCCAAGTTTCGCGGATATTTTTTATAATAACTGCATGAAAAATGGAATTCTTCCTATTAAATTGTCTGTAGACGAAGTGGAAGCTATTTTGAGTAAAGAAGAATATAAGGTAGAAGTAAATTTAGAAGAACAAACGGTAACAGGAGCGGACGGTGCTGTCTATTCATTTGACATTGATCCGTACCAAAAGAAAATGCTTCTAAATGGATGGGATGAAATTTCATTGACCTTCCAATATGAAGATCATATTCAAGCTTTTGAAAACAAAAAATTAGCAAACTAGGAGATGGTTTTGTTGGGAATTCATACGACACTGTAGGTTTATTTGAAGCATCAGAAAAAGTAGCGGAGTTCGTGCATCGTACACCATGTAAAATGTCGACTACATTAAACGAAATGACGGGTAAGCAAGTATACTTGAAATTAGAGAATTTGCAAAAAACAGGTTCATTTAAAATAAGAGGTGCGATGAATAAGGTATCACAGCTAACGGAGGCAGAGTGCGAGAAAGGATTAATCGCCGCTTCCGCAGGGAATCACGCACAAGGAGTTGCCTATGCTGGCAAAGCACGCTGTATTCCGGTAACGATTTACATGCCGATTGGTACACCGGAAACGAAAGTAAACGCCACAAAAGGATATGGAGCTACAGTAAAGCTAGTCGGACAAAATTTCGACGAAGCCTATGTTGCGGCAAGAGAAGAACAGCTTCGAACAGGGGCAACGTTCATCCATCCATTCGACGATTTAGCCATTATCGAAGGTCAAGCGACAGTTGCGATGGAAATGCTGCAGCAAAGTCCAGGAATCGATACCATTGTCGTTCCAGCGGGGGGCGGTGGTTTACTCGCAGGCACTTTACTTGCTGTGAAATCGACCCGTCCGGATATCCGTGTCATTGGCGTGCAACCAGCAAACTCACCTGCCATTGCTACTGCTTTTAAAGGAAAAAATGGGGGACTCATCCCATTCCAAGGCAAAACAATCGCAGAAGGCATCAACGTGAGAGTACCAGGCAAGCTGACGATGAACATTATTCACTCTCTCGTCGACGACATCATCACAGTATCGGAAGCAGAAATTGCATCTGCAATCCTCTTCATGCTCGAACGCGAAAAAACACTTATTGAAGGTGCTGGAGCCGCAGCAGTAGCGGCAGTGTTGAACCACCACATGCCATCCGCATCACGAAATATAGGAATTATCGTAAGCGGAGGGAACTTTGACATCAGTAAACTCGCTGAATGCCAGCAAATGTCGTTCCAAGTTCCATTAGCAAAATAAACTATTATCAAACCACTAGTCTATGAGTAGGCTAGTGGTTTTTTTGCGCGTGGCGGGAGATCTTGCGATTTGGGAAGGCTATTTTGCGATTCGGAGGCAGTATCTTGCGATTCCACCCCTCAATCTTGCGATAAAGAGAGGTTACCTTGCGATTCCACCCCTCAATCTTGCGATAAAGAGAGGTTACCTTGCGATTCACCATTCCTATCTTGTGATTAGGGGAAACTGTTCCAATATCTTACGATTTTCAATAAATCAAGTATCTTTTATCCAATCCTCATTTCATCTACTTGACTTTCATAAGTAACTAAAATATAATTACTTACGAAAAGTAACTTAAAAAGAGGAGAATATTAAATGAAATATCATAATAAACCATACACTTTCGTAGAACTAGTGGAATTAAAAGTAATGAACTTAGAAGAATCACTTGCATTTTATCAACAAGTAGTAGGATTTAAAGTATTGGAAAAACAAGAGAACCAAGCACTTCTAACAGCTGATGGGAAAACAGCATTACTTTCCCTTGAGCAACGACCAGACTTCGAACCAAAAAACCAAAAAACAACTGGTCTATATCATTTCGCATTATTACTTCCTACACGTGCGGATCTAGGTGCAGTATTAAAACATTTTATCGAAATCAATATTCGAGTTGGAGCGGGAGATCACTTAGTAAGTGAGGCTCTTTACTTAAATGACCCAGATGGTAACGGCATTGAAATTTATAGCGACCGCCCAGATACAGAGTGGAAATGGAATGGTGAACATGTTGCAATGGACACACTTCAAATCGATGCGCAAAGTATTTTAGCGGAAGGCGCAAGCACTAAGTGGGAAGGTCTACCAGCAGGCACTGTAATGGGACATATTCATTTACATGTTGCAGATTTACAAGCTGCTGAAAAATTTTACAATGCATTAGGACTTGAAGTTGTTACTCCATACCCAGGTGCATTATTCATGGCGACAGGGAAATACCATCACCATATCGGGATGAACACATGGGCGGGCGTTGGAGCACCGGCTGCTGCGGATAATATTGTAGGATTAGAAGCTTTTACTTTAGTTTATCCAAGCAATGAAGTATTAAATACGGCAATTGAAAACTTGAAAAAAATTGGAGCACCACTTACAGAAGAAAATGGTATCTCCATTACAAATGATCCATCACAAAATAAAATAAAACTAATCGTCAAATAATTAAAGGGCGCCTTCGATTAGGCGCTCTTTTCAATATAATAAAATCCAAATAAAGGATGCCGGCAATCAGTTTCCAGTGAAAGCAACCTTTCCTCCCCCATAAGCAATCAATCACTCCACCAAGACTAAATCTTCTCCCTCATTCCCTCTATTTATATACAATTTCCACTGATCACCATTCGACAAATTATTCTTATTCGACAATACAAAATAACAGACAGATTTTATGTAGAAAAAACATGAATAATTTTATTTTCATTTTACATATTCAAGCAGAAAACGACATTGTATATAAGGTTGTTAAGACATAATTTTTCTGTTTGTAAAGTTACTGTAAAGTTTTGAGAAAGACGCTCTAAACGGCGGTATAATATGCTATATTTCCAAGTGGGAGGTCTCATTACCTATGAAAAAATGGTCTAGAATTCCACTGAGAACGAAGTATTTAATTGCAATTATTAGTTCTTTTATCTTATTCGGCATTATGACAGTGTTATTAATTGTTCAAGTGATTCACAATCAAAAACTGTCCGATAAGTTAGAGGTATCATCTGAAAATGTCGAGAACGCAGATATTATGCGGGCAGAGGTAGCTAGTTTATACATAGCGATTTCCCTTTTTGCGGGTGACCCGTTAGAGGAATTCGACAAAGACTATGAAGCAAAGAAAACCAATCTGGCAGAGCTAGTACCGACAGCAAGTAATCGAATGGCGCATATTGATTGGGAAAACTTCACAAAAACATTGAATAGTATTCAAACGACTTATGAAAGCAATTTAAAAAAATCAGTTGTTAATAAAGAAAATGTTGCCAAACGTCGCCAGCTTCAATCGATCAATGAAAAATATAATGTATTGATCGAAATGCTTGATGCGACGAGAGAGCGAGAGTCCAATAATCGCCAATTAATAATCGATGATATGAATGCAAGTCAGCAAAATACGATAGTCATAGTAGTTGCTTCTTTCTTAATAGCTGGGCTGTTCTCAATCATTTTATTGTTGCTGACAAACCGACAAATAAGAAATCAACTTTCCAATGTAGCATCATCAGCTAAAGAAATTTCGAAAGGAAATTTACTAGTGAAGCCGATACATATTTCGACAAAAGATGAAATCGGCGAAGTATCGATGGCGATGAATGAAATGAAAAACAATCTAACCGAAATGGTTGAAATGATTAAACTAACTGCTGAAAAGTTAAGTATCGATAGTACTACATTAAAAGGATATTCTGAGGAAACAGTAGAGAGTTCCAATATCGTACAATTAGCAATCAATGAAACTAGTGTAAGTATGGTGGAGCAAAAAGAAGCGTCGATTGGAATTCGGGCATTTCTAGAGGAATTTTCACGAACATTTGAAAGTGTATCTGAAAAAGCAGTGGCATTAAATAATCATGCGTCAGTTGCAGTAGAAGTAGCTGATGCGAGTGCGGATGCGATGAAAAAAGCAGCAGCGGAAGCGGCACATTTACGTTCTTTATTCAAAGCAGCAGATAAAGAAAGAAAATTATTACAAGAGAGAACGGAAGAAATCGCAAGAATGACCTCTATCGTGCAATCTATTTCTAAACAAACAAATTTACTCGCTTTAAATGCCGGAATAGAAGCTGCGAGATCCGGTATACATGGAAAAGGTTTTGCTGTCGTTGCAGAGGAAGTAAAAAAACTGGCTGATGAAGTGTCGGTTACAGCAAATACGATTAACAGCATTTCCAACTCTATTTCACATCAAGGACAGGAAATGGAAATGGTTTTTGCAGAAGGGCTTTCTACATCCAAAAATAATGCAACTTCATTCCAGCTATTACATGAAAAATTTGATACTATTGTGTCTTTTATTCGCGAATCCAAAAACCAAAACGATCATATGACAGATTCGATTAGGACAATCGAACAGGAAAAAAATATGTCAGAAAAACTAATTTTTGAGTTAACAGAATCGATCGAAGCAAATACCACCCAAATGGAACAAACCGTAGAATTGCTAGTATCCAATGTTCAAACGATTGAGTCCTTGTCAGCGTTAATAAGCGATATTAGTGAACAAGCAATGATATTAGAAGCTTCAACGGCACGTTTCGTTGTATAATTTCAGCCCAAAAAGTCTTGATAACAGACTTTTTGGGCTTTTTCTTTTCAATTAAGTAATATTCGACCTCTTTGTAATATAATTGTTACACAAATGTAAAATTCGGAGGTTCTAAAGCGTGATAAGATGAATTTAGATAATTTTTCTGAAAATTTTAGTCGCTCGGAGGAACATGATGAATTACAAATCTATGTCGCAAAAAGTCATTGCTATATTCATATTATCTATACTATTAGTTACAGCACCATTCGCAGGAAATACTGAGGCAGCAAGTTCAGTAGACTCAAAAGAATTAGTAGCAACAGCTAAAAACTTAATAGGGATTAAATATCGCAGCGGTGGAACTACAAAAGCAGGATTTGATTGTTCAGGATTTGTAAGCTATGTGTATGATGGTTTAGGTGTCAGTCTACCTCGTAGTTCATCAGGTATGCATGCATCAGGTTCTAAAGTAGAGAAGGCTGATTTAGTATCTGGAGATTTGGTTTTCTTCAATACAACAGGTAAAGGCGTTTCACATGTTGGTATATACATAGGTGACGGTAAGTTTATCCATTCATCGACTTCTCAAGGCGTGAAAATCGATAAATTGAACGACCCACATTATTGGGGAAAACGCTATGTAGGAGCTAAACGAGTGACGGATGTAACAGTAGCTACAAACAAATAAACATATACAAGAGCGCTCTATCGTATAATTGACGATAGGGCGTTCTTTTTAGTTAAAATGTAATTGAAAAAAATGTGGCCCGAAGTCATAATGGAGTAAAAGTGATTCAAAGTAAAGGGGAGATAAAATATGCACTATAAAAGAAAAGAATCCTTCCGCTATACCTTTACTGAACCGTGTGAAGCAACTTTTCGATTAATAAAAGATGCATCAGGATTAACAGCACAAGAAATATCCAAAAAAGGGACTTGTAAAATTATCGATATAAGTCCACATGGCTTGAAAATGTTTACCGAATTTTCCATTGCAATCGATAAACAGCTTCATGTAGAACTTCATTTTACAATAGACGAATCACCGATTAATTTAGTGGGTGAGTTTGTTTGGTCACACAAAAAATTGGATGGGTATGAATATGGTATTAACCTCCCTTCTGATATTAATACAGAGCAATTAATTATTAGTGAATTAAAAAGCCTTCGTAGAAAATCGATGAACTTAGAAAAGTAAAGATTATTACATCATTCGACAAAAAATAAATAAATTCTTAAAAGTAAGAAGGATATTTCGGATGGGATGTTGAATCATATATATAGAGTTAAATTTAAAGGAGGAGTTTTCATGCTAAACTTTAACATTCGTGGGGAAAATATTGAGGTAACTCCTGCAATGCGAGAACATGTTGAAGGGAAAATTGAGAAAGTAGACCGTTACTTCAACGAGGAAATCGAGGCAACAGCTAACGTCAATTTAAAAGTGTACAACGATAAGCAAACGAAAGTAGAAGTAACGATTCCTATGAAAAATTTAACACTACGAGCAGAGGAACGCCACTCGGATATGTATGCTGCTGTGGACCTCATCGTAGACAAGCTAGAAAGACAAATACGTAAATATAAAACAAAAGTAAATCGCAAATTCCGTGAACGTGAAGGGGTCGCTACTTATTTTGCAACTGTAGACGCACCAGATGCCCCTGAAGTGCAGTCGGACGAAGAAGCATACAATATTGTTCGTACAAAACAATTCGATCTAAAACCAATGGATCAAGAAGAAGCTGTATTACAAATGAATATGCTTGGACATAATTTCTTCATCTTTACCGATGCAGAATCCAATGGCACAAACATCGTCTACAAACGAAGAGACGGCAAATACGGCCTAATCGAAACAAACTAACTAAATCCACACCCCTCAAACTTGAGGGGTGTTTTCTTTTGACTAGGAAAAAATGGAAGTTCCTTGCTTGATTAGAAGAAATAACAGGTAAACCAATTTATAGAATGAGTAGTTCATGGATAGTGCGTCGTAAGGTGACCGCCTGCCTTCGCGCTGTTGCAAAAATATTGGCTCATTATTCTTGAATAATCATTACAATTTCTAAAAGCGCAACATTTTGGGACATTTGTACAACTTTTATAAAAACGAATCGCAGTCATAGTCGTCTCAATCCAAGTGATACTTGCTGTTAGTTGCTTTCAAGGGCAATTTAGTTGCTTTCGACCTAGTATTAGTTGCTTTCAAAGATTGATTGGTTGCTCTAAGCCATTAATTGGATTTTCTCAATTGAAAAACTGGAGAAGATTAAGTTTTTTAACTGTCCAGCACTGAGAAGTAGACAAATTATCACAAACTTTCCTTATAATAACCTCTATATTCAGCATTTATTTCAATCTCTATTACCCAATTGTAAATTCGCTTATTTGCGTGAGTTTCTATCGAATGGTAAAATGGGGAGTAAGACTAAATGGGAAGTGAAAATAGATGCTTGGTGTATTAAATAAAGTATTCGATTTAAATAAACGTGAAATTAAACGATTAGAAAAAATTGCAGATCAAGTTGAAGCATTGGCTGGCGAAATGGAAGCAAAATCCGATGAGCAGCTAACTGCAAAAACAGAAGAGTTCCGTGCTCGTTATGCAAAAGGAGAAACACTGGACAAGCTGTTACCGGAAGCATTTGCAGTAGTACGTGAAGCAGCGAAGCGAGTATTGGGCTTGTACCCTTTCCGTGTCCAAATTATGGGGGCAGCAGCTCTTCATGAAGGAAATATCGCAGAGATGAAAACGGGGGAAGGGAAAACCCTTACTTCTACCATGTCTGTGTATTTAAATGCAATTCCAGCACTTGGAGCACATGTTGTAACGGTCAATGAATATTTATCTAGCCGTGATGCTGCAGAAATGGGGCAATTGTATAATTTCTTAGGGTTATCAGTAGGATTAAATTTAAATTCATTATCTAAAGAAGAAAAACGGGAAGCATATGCAGCGGATATTACGTATTCGACGAATAATGAGCTTGGTTTTGACTATTTACGCGATAATATGGTGTTGTACAAAGAAGACAAAGTACAACGTCCACTTCATTATGCCGTAATCGATGAAGTCGATTCTATTTTAATCGATGAAGCAAGAACGCCATTAATTATTTCAGGGCAAGCAAACAAAGCGGCATTATTGTACAAACAAGCAAATGCTTTTGTCCGTACACTGATTATAGAAACGGACTATACGTACGAAGAGTCTACTAAAGGCGTTACGTTAACGGATGTTGGGGTTGAAAAAGTAGAAAAAGCCTTTAATATTGAAAACTTATTCGATTTGACACATGTTCGTTTAAATCATGCAATTAATCAATCATTGAAAGCCCATGCTTCGATGCATTTAGACGTGGACTACGTAGTGCAAGACGGCGAAGTAGTCATCGTTGACTCGTTCACAGGACGTTTGATGAAAGGTCGTCGCTATAGCGATGGATTGCACCAAGCGATTGAGGCAAAAGAAGGATTAGAAATTCAAAACGAATCGATGACAATGGCAACAATTACGTTCCAAAACTTTTTCCGTATGTACGATAAATTATCTGGTATGACTGGTACGGCAAAAACAGAGGAAGAAGAGTTCCGTAATATTTATAATATGAATGTTATTGCCATTCCAACAAACCGCACGATTGCAAGGGATGACCGTGCAGATTTAATCTATGCGTCCATGAACGGAAAATTTGAAGCTGTAGCTGCAGATATTGCAGAAAGAAATAAAGCTGGTCAACCTGTTCTGATCGGTACAGTTGCAATTGAAACGTCTGAAATTATTTCTAAATTGTTAACAAAACATGGCATTAAGCATAGTGTATTAAATGCGAAAAACCATGAATCTGAAGCAGAAATCATTGCAACAGCAGGACATTTAGGTTCTGTTACAATTGCGACAAACATGGCTGGACGTGGTACTGATATTAAATTAGGCGACGGTGTTTTAGAAGCTGGCGGTTTAGCGGTAATTGGTACAGAGCGCCACGAATCACGCCGAATTGATAATCAGTTACGTGGACGTGCTGGTCGTCAAGGGGATCCAGGGGTAACTCAATTTTATCTTTCGATGGAAGATGAGCTGATGCGTCGTTTCGGTTCAGATAATATGCGTAATATGATGTCCAAATTAGGCATGGATGATTCACAACCGATTCAATCGAAAATGGTTTCTCGTGCTGTAGAATCGGCGCAAAAACGTGTAGAAGGAAATAACTTCGACTCACGTAAACGCTTATTGCAGTATGATGATGTTTTACGTCAACAACGTGAAATTATTTATAAAGAGCGTAATGAAGTATTGGAAACTGATAATATGCGTGCACTTGTGGAATCGATGATTTTCGGTGCAATCGAGCGTTTAATAGGCTCTAATACTGCTTCAGAGAATAAGGCTGAGTGGAGTTTAAAAGGAATAGTAGACTACGTACAAGCGAATTTATTGCCTGAAGGCGTTATTACATTAACAGACTTAGAAAACTTGTCTCCTGAAGAAATGATTGAGAAATTGAAAGAAGAAGTAATCCGCTTCTATGACGCGAAAGAGGAAGAAATGACTCCAGAGCGCATGCGTGAATTTGAGAAAGTCGTATTACTTCGTTCGATTGACTCTAAATGGATCGACCATATCGATGCAATGGATCAGCTGCGTCAAGGGATTCATTTACGTGCATACGGGCAGACAGATCCGCTTCGTGAGTACCAAAGCGAAGGGTTTGCAATGTTCGAAGCAATGGTCGATGCCATCCAAGAAGACGTTGCGAAATATGCAATGAAAGCAGAAATTAGAAACAACTTAGAACGTGAAGAAGTAGCAAAAGGGCAAGCGGTCAATCCAAAAGAAGAAGGTGGACCAGTTAAGAAGAAACCAGTTCGCAAGGAAGCAGCAGTTGGAAGAAATGACTTATGCCCATGCGGAAGTGGAAAGAAATTTAAAAACTGTCACGGAACTGGGCAGTAATCGAGAAAGTCGGAGGAATAACAATATGGTAGAAATAGCAGTAGTACGTAATGAATTGGATCGAACAGCAGGGAAATTAGAAGACTTTAGGGGGTCTCTTTGACTTAGAAAACAAAGAGGTCCGCATACAAGAATTAGAAGAGCTGATGACATTTCCTGACTTTTGGGATGATGCACAAGCTGCACAAAAAATAATTAATGAACTAAATGCATTGAAAGCTATCGTAGAGCAATACAATGATTTAGTATCTACGCAAGAAAACTTAGAGATGACACTTGAACTTATTAAAGAAGAGCCAGATGAGGAATTACAAGAAGAACTTGGATCGGAATTGAAAGAGTTCACAAATTCATTAGGTGATTTCGAATTACAATTGCTATTAAGTGAAGAATATGACAAGCATAATGCAATTTTAGAATTGCATCCAGGTGCTGGTGGTACCGAGTCACAAGACTGGGGTTCCATTTTACTTCGTATGTATCAGCGTTGGGCCGATAAACATGGCTTTAAAGTAGAAACGCTCGATTACTTACCTGGTGACGAGGCGGGTATTAAATCGGTCACATTGCTTATAAAAGGGCATAATGCTTATGGCTATTTAAAAGCGGAAAAAGGTGTACATCGTCTTGTCCGTATTTCACCTTTTGATTCATCTGGTCGCCGCCATACATCTTTCGTTTCGTGTGATGTTATGCCGGAATTCAATGATGAGATTGAAATTGAAATTCGTAACGAAGATTTGAAGATTGACACATACCGTGCTACTGGTGCCGGTGGTCAGCATATTAATACGACCGATTCAGCTGTACGTATTACTCATTTACCGACGAATACGATTGTTACTTGCCAAACCGAACGTTCACAGATTAAAAATCGTGAGCACGCGATGAAATTATTGAAATCGAAATTGTATCAATTAAAAATTGAAGAACAAGAAGCACAACTTGCAGCAATCCGTGGGGAACAAAAAGAAATAGGATGGGGAAGTCAAATCCGTTCTTATGTGTTCCATCCATACTCCATGGTAAAAGATCACCGTACGAACGAAGAGAGCGGAAATGTGCATGCAGTTGTTGATGGTGAATTAGATCAATTCATCCACGCATTTTTACGTTCACGCATAAACTAATAGACGAAAAATACTTCGATGTTATAATAAAATAATATCGAGGTATTTTTTTATGTGTATAATTAATTGAATATTAAAAAAAGAAGGTGGCATGGGTGAGATGAACATCGACGAGTTAAAGAAAGAGGATGTGCTGAAGAAGAATTTTATTATGTTTTTAGCTTATGGTCTTGCTGCTAGTTTAGGATTTCTTGCACAGATAGCACTAAAAGCGGAAATAGGTATTTTAGTATCTATCGGTGTGCCATTGTTAATTGTTCTGTTTGTTTACGTATTATCCAAAAAAGTACATATCATTACCGTAGCTTTTCCGTACATTCTTCTTTTAGCAGGAGGAGCAACTGCTATAGGGACAAGTGTCTTGAATGAAGTAAGTATTGGGACGATTGTACTTGCTTTATTTATTTTAATCGTAGGTGGCTTACATAATACGCAAATTATGTTTATTTTCGGGTATGCTTTATCTTTATTGGCAGTTATTGTAAATGTTTTATTAGATGACAAAGGTATATTAGCAGATCAAGCTGCAAATGTAATTCTTGTCCAATTTATCATGGCTTTAGGTATTTTCCTCCAAGTGCGACAGAGTAAAATATTGTTCATAAGTGTGGAAAATCATGTCCATACTGCGGTAGTAAAAGCAAAAGAAGACGCTGAATTAACGCAAAGACTGGAGACGGCTGTTTCTAATATTACGTCCAATTTAGAGCAAATCCGGACGAATACTTATTCCGCTAACAACGCACAGCAGGAAATGCTCATTGCTGTTGGAGAAGTAAGTATTAGTTCGCAACGGCAAGCAGATCATGTAGCGGACATTGTAAAAAACACAGAAGCAACATCTACTTCTGTAAAACAAATTGTGGAAAAGTTATCATCTGTTGTTCAACAAGCGGACCAGGCAGCGAAAAATGCATCAGACGGATCGTTAGAAATGGGGAAAATGAAAAAAGAAATCGACCAATTTACTCTATTTTTTGCAGAGCTAAATAAAAACTTTCATGAGCTGACCGAAAAAATTAAAGAAACGAACACATTTGCAAATGCCATTCGTCAAATAACGGAGCAAACGAATTTACTTGCATTAAATGCATCCATCGAAGCAGCAAGAGCTGGAGAACAAGGAAAGGGATTTGCGGTAGTTGCAGAAGAAATACGGAAACTAGCTGGAACAACCAATCAAACACTCGAAAAAATTGATAATAACCTAAATGAAGTCAATAAATCCAATCATTCTGCGCTAGAAAAGTTGGACAATGGTGTACATCAAATGTATAGCCAAGTACAAGCAGCGGATAAATCGAATAAATCCTTCAATGAGTTATTTGAAATGATGCAAAATCTACAACAAGAATTAGCGAATTTGTCAGAAGATATAGATCTAATCTCTGAAAATAGTGAAGCAATTAGTCTGAGTACAAATGATTTTGCGGCAATTATTGAAGAAAGTACGGCAACTGTAGAAGAATTGAATGCAACCTTACTTGATATTACGGAAGATCAACTATCGATTGCCAACTACATCGATCAAACCTATACGGAAGCACAAAAGATCCATAAATAGTGAAGGAAGATGCCAAGAGGTCATGGCATCTTTTCTCATTCTATTATTAAAAATAAGACAACACGATAAATCTACGAAATAATCCTAAGCGAGAGAATACAATAGCTGAACACTGAAAATGAATATATGAACACGACAAAAAGAATCGTGAATGCAACATTTTCAACTTAGAACTTTTTTAATGTATTTCATTGTTATGTTACAGGAATATTACTGGTGCCAGGCACCAGTAATGTTCCTGTAACATAACTCCCGTACTTCAGTTAGTTAAAACGGTGCTTTGCTGAAGTTCACAAATGTTATTTCTGTTGTTATACTAGTGCAATCAATGACTATGAAAGAGGATATTCAATGGAAACTAATCACAGACTACATAAAGAACTACCTCCATTAGTGGAGCATACAAAAGATTATTTGTACGTAATTATTGGGGCTGCAATTATTGCGATTGGTTTTAATGTTTTTTTATTGCCAAACCAAATTGCTTCTGGTGGAGTAAGCGGGATCAGTATTATCTTAGAACATATTTTTGGATGGAAACCGGGAATTGTGCAATATTCATTTAATATACCCCTATTTATCTCCGGTATAATTTTTTTAGGCGCAAAATTTGGTGCTAAGTCCTTGCTTGGCACGTTAGTATTACCAGCGGTTGTTTTACTAACGGCTGGAGTGGAACCTTGGACAACTAATCCATTGTTAGGTTCCATATTTGGCGGAATGATGGTTGGCCTTGGGTTAGGAATTGCATTTCGCGGTGGTGGATCAACAGGTGGAACGGATTTAGCGGCACAAATTATTACAAAGTATACAGGACTCTCTCTTGGGAAAAGCGTATTGCTGTTGGATGGTTTAATTGTTATTAGTGCTGCGGTCGTTTTTGATATCGAAAAGGCACTTTATGCATTAATTGGCTTATTTGTGACAACGAAAACGATCGACATCGTTCAACTAGGTTTTAGCCAATCAAAAATGATTTATATAATCACGAATAAACAAGACGAAATAAGAGATGCTATCTATAAAGAGATAGATCGCGGGGTGACAAAACTTCCTGCTTTTGGAGGATATACGAACAAAGAAAGACCTATTTTAATGGTTGTGGCATATCAGACAGAATTCACAAAACTGAAACATATCATTAAGATGATTGATCCAGCAGCTTTTGTGATTGTTTCGGATGCTTACGAGGTCCTTGGCGAAGGTTTTAAAAGGAATTAAATTTGGTATAATAAAGAATGTAAGTAAAATTTAGTTGAGGGAGGTTATAGTTATGAACAAAAAACTATTAGCCGTAATATTTGGTGCTGGATTAATGTTAGCTGCTTGTGGCGGTGGCAATGATAAAGCAAATGATACTGACACAACAACTGACACAGGTACAACTACTGAAACTGCCTCAGTAGATGTAGAGAAAATCGTTAATTCGAAATGTATTGCCTGTCATGGTCAGAACTTAGAAGGACAAGGAAACTTCCCGGCTCTTAATGACGTTGGATCACGCTTATCTGAGGACGAAATTTTAAATGTACTTGAAAATGGTAAAGGTGCTATGCCAGCCGGACTTGTAACTGGCGAAGAAGCCCAAGCAGTAGCTGAATGGTTAGCTGCAAAAAAATAATATCTCCAAAAAAATCAGTTGCTCTAATTGGGCGGCTGATTTTTTTGCATGTAGGAAATGTTTACATTTGGTGCTAATTTTTTATAAAACACCATATAGGAATAGGCCATCATGAGATAAAGTTTTCACATCTATTTTCACAAGAGCAGAATATCATTTTGCATATGCGCAACTGTTACAAAATCTAAGTCACAGTCAACGATGTCTCATTCTAAATAAACTTGTTGTAATAAAAATTAGTTCCTTTCATCAGCAATTTAGTTGTTTTCAGTGATCGCTTAGTTGCCTTAAGCCATTTGCTGGTTGCGCACAACTGAAAAACGGGAAAATTATTGCTTCAAGCAACGAAAATCCCAATAGACACTTCCTTCCATTCATTAAGACTCACTAACTCCCCATTTATAAGTTATTTCCCACAAAAAATAATCTTGTAGATTTTTCGCAGTTTTATACTGAAAAAAGAAAATTTTAAAAGAAAAGAAGGAATATAAAAGAAGGATGTAGAAAAGAACAACGATAGGACAATTGTAAGGAGGTAATTTTACCTATTAAAGACAAAAAATAAATCGAATTAACGAATTTATCCCTAATATTTCCTATGAATTGAAATGTAATTGTAACAAACAAAGGAGCGTCTAATGTTATAATAGGCATGTCGCATTTTTAATTAAACGAAACTAATTAGGTGGTTTATAAATGATTGAAATGAAAAATGTCTATAAAAAATATCCAAATGGCATTGTTGCCGCGAATGGGATTGATATAGAAATTAAGCAAGGAGAATTCGTATATGTAGTTGGGCCAAGTGGTGCAGGGAAATCGACATTCATCAAAATGATGTATCGAGAAGAAAGACCGACATCTGGTGATATATTCATCAATGGTACTAATCTATCAACACTAAAAAACAATAAAGTTCCTTATTTGAGAAGACAAATAGGAGTAGTCTTTCAAGACTTTAAATTACTACCTCGTCTAAATGTGTACGAAAATGTCGCATTTGCACTGGAAGTGATTGAAGAAACGCCGAAAGTGATACGCAATAAAGTGATGGAAGTATTAGAACTGGTTGGTCTTAAACACAAAGCAAGAATGTTTCCGACGGAGCTTTCTGGTGGTGAACAACAACGTGTTTCGATTGCAAGGTCTATCGTTAACACTCCACAGCTTGTTATTGCGGATGAGCCGACTGGAAATCTAGATCCAGACACTTCATGGGAGATTATGAATATATTCGAAGAAATAAATGCTCGAGGAACTACCATTATAATGGCAACACATAATAGAGAAATTGTAAATACCATTAGACACCGTGTGATCGTTGTTGAGGGTGGATTAATCACTCGAGACGAAGATAAAGGAGAATACGGTTATGAAAACTAGAACAGCAGGTAGACACTTCAGAGATAGTTTAAAAAGTATTAGTCGAAATGGTTGGATGACCTTTGCTTCCGTTAGTGCTGTGACTGTTACGCTACTATTAGTTGGCGTGTTCGTCATGATAATGATGAATTTAAACAAAATTGCAGATGATCTGGAAAGAGATGTAGAAATTAAAGTAATTGTCGAATTGACGGCAGATGAAACTGCTATTACAACATTAGAAAAAGAAATTAAAAATACATCAGGTGTAGCAGAAGTACAATATTCGCCAAAAGAAGAAGAACTTAATAAGTTAATGCTGGATTTCGGGGAAGATTTGCGTTTATTTGAACAGCAAAATCCTTTACATAATGTATTTTATGCAAAAGCAGCAAATCCGCAAGAAACAGAACAGGTAGCTAAAAGAATTGAAAGTTTAGATAACACATTCGAAGTGAAATATGGAGAAGGAAAAATTGAAAGACTATTTTCTTTCTTGAACACTAGTAGAAATGTAGGCTTGGTGCTCATACTAGCGTTATTATTCACGGCAATGTTCTTAATATCTAATACGATTCGCATTACGATTGTTGCAAGAAGAAGAGATATTGAAATTATGAAACTAGTTGGTGCGACAAATTGGTTTATACGTATTCCTTTCATATTAGAAGGAATGTGGTTAGGGCTTCTAGGAGCGATTATTCCAATTACGCTCGTAACAACACTCTACTACAATATTCATAAAGTAGTAGCACCGAAACTAGCACAAGGAAACTTATTTGAACTGCTCGATTTTTCACCATTCATCTATCAAGTGAATGCGTTGATTTTATTGATGGGCGTACTGATAGGGGTCTGGGGAAGTTTCATGTCAGTCAGAAAGTTTTTACGCGTTTAAAAGTAACTATGAATGTATTTTGAAAGGAGCAAGAAGTTTTGAGAAAACAGTCTAAATGGGTGCTACGTGTCTTTGCGGTAGCTACTACTTGCGCACTTTTATTCACAGGACCAAGTGCCCTTGCTAACACATTGAACGATTTAAAGAGTCAACAAAAGGAACTCGAACAAAAGAAAAATACGATAAACTCGAATATTAAAGAAACAGAAGGTAAGATAAACGAAAATGTATCTAAAATCGAACAGATTATGGCTCAAATTCAAGCTTTAGATACAGAAATTATTACGACAGAAGATAAAATTACGAAAGTATTAAAAGAAATAGAGTTAACGACAACTGAAATTGAAAACTTACATGCTTCTATTGCAGAGCTAGAACGCAAAATAGAAGAACGTGATGAGCTTTTAAAAGATCGAATCCGCGCAGTACAAGTTAGTGGAGGATCCGTTAGTTATTTAGACGTTTTACTAGGGGCAAATAGTTTTATCGATTTCATCGACCGTTTCTCCGCAGTCAATACATTGATGGAAGCGGACCGTACGATTCTGAAAGAACAAGCAGAAGATAAAAAGCAACTAGAAGAACAAAAAGCGACTTTAGAAGAAAAATTAAAACAACAAGAAGCAAGTAAAAATGAGTTAGTAGATTTAAAAGCTTCTTTAGATAAACAAAAAGCATCTAAAGGAGATTTGGTCGATCAATTAGAAGCCGAACAACAAAAATTACAAGCTGATAAAGAAGTAATGGAAACAGAATATGATGAAGTATTGGATTTAAGCGAAGAAGTAACAAATAAAATTGTGGCAGAACAAAAACGTCAAGCAGAAATTGCACGAAAACTAGCTGAAGAGAAAAAACGTAAACAAGCGGAAGAAAGAAAACGTCAACAAGCAGCAAGTGGTTCCTCTGCAGCAATTCCAGCAGTATCTTCAGGGGATTGGACAAGACCAGCAAGTGGACGACTTACTTCAGGCTATGGATATAGAATCCATCCTATTTATGGAAAAGGAAAAATGCATTACGGAATCGACTTTGGAACACCGACTGGTACTCCGGTTGTTTCAGCAGCAGATGGTGTAGTCTCTTACGCTTCTCCACTGAGCACGTATGGAAATGTGATTATGGTGACTCACTCTATCGATGGTCAAACATTTACATCTTTATATGCACATTTAAGTAGTATTAAAGTAAGTGTAGGACAAGCTGTTTCAAAAGGCGACACGATTGGTGCAGTAGGGACAACAGGGAATTCGACAGGACCTCACTTACATTTTGAAATTCATATCGGTACATGGAGTGGTATGGCGAATAACTCAGTAAATCCATTGAGATATATTTCTCTATAACTTCATGTCAAGACGCCTATCCAATCTTTGGACGGCGTCTTTTCTTTTGTCATAAACATTCCATTGGTATACAAGCATCTATTCAGTTTATAATAAGAGCGATGATATGTAGTGAAAATGTATTAATGGAGGTAAGCTGTGAAGAAAAAATTAATAGGCTTATTAATCGTAGGTTGCTTAGTCGCTATTGCAACCATATCCTTTGTAAAAAGCAATATCGATGAAACAGAAGCATTTGCTGGAGAGCAAATGGGTACCGACATGGCGGCAAACCCTGCAAATGAAGGAATCGGACAAGGGGATCGTGCGCCGAACTTTACACTGACAACGCTTGATGGAAAAGAAGTATCCCTTTCAGATTATCAAGGTAAAAAAGTCGTATTAAATTTTTGGGCAACTTGGTGTCCACCTTGTAAAGCCGAAATGCCACATATGCAAAACTACTATGAAGATATGGCAGAACAAGAAAATGTGGAAATCTTAGCTGTTAACTTAACAAGCTCAGATGTTGGTATCGATAAAGTAGAACTATTTAAAGAAGATTATGGACTTAGCTTTCCAATTCCTTTAGATGAAGAAGGGAATGTTGGAAAAACATATCAAGCGATTACGATTCCAACCACTTATATGATTGATACAACTGGAACGATTCAAAATAAAATAGTCGGACCTATGGATGAACAAATGCTTACAGACTATGTTAGTAATTTAAAATAAACACCGATTTTTGGGCAAGTATTAAATTTCGCTTTCCACACATATATTAGTGGAAAAGTAGGAGGTTGAACTTGCGCAAAAGTCGGATTTTTTTATATGTCTTGTTATTTATCATTTTATTAGGGTTCGTGTATTTTTGGTTTGGAAAATCTACTAAGTCCGAAGTAACAGGGGTTAGTAACAGTAGAGTAATTGATGAAGCTTATCAGTTGATCAAAAAAGAGGCAGTTTTCTCGAAGAATGAAAAGCTGCTAGTGGAAGGTGCCATTCGTGGAATGACCGAAGCATTAGAAGATCCGCATAGTACGTATTTGACGAAGGAAGAAGCTGCAAACCAAGAAGCTTCACTCGCAGAAGAGCGCGTCGGAATCGGTGTAGAAGTTATGCAATATGCCGGTAAATTTATCATCGTTGCTCCTCTGAAAGACTCACCGGCTTATAAGGCGGGATTAAAGTCTCAAGATGAAATTGTTAGAGTGAATGATGAAAGAGTAGATGGTAAAACAATGGCGGAGCTTGTCCAATTATTAAGCGGGGATAAAGGAACGACGTTGAAAATGACGATCTATCGTGCAAGTGAAAATCGTCATGTAGAGTTACATATGAAAAGAGATACAATCGCTATGCATACGGTCGCAAGCGAAGTATATGAAGTGGATGGTCATTCTATTGGGATTGTGACTATTTCATTATTTGGAGAGAAAACAGGAGAAGAATGGGAAAAGCAAACAAAATCATTGGTGGAGCGTGGCATTGATGGATTAGTCATCGATGTACGTGGAAATCCAGGTGGTTACTTGTTTAGCGTTTCTTCTGTCATCGGTACGTTGATGAAAAATGGAACTACTTTTGCTTATATGCAAAATGCAAAAGGTGTTTTAGAAATGTTAAATACAGAAAGTAAAGAAGCCCCTTATTTGAATAAAGTACCGACTGTTTTATTGCAAAACGGGGGAAGTGCTTCTGCAAGTGAAGTATTGGCTGGTGCACTCCGAGATAATAACCGGGCGCTAATTGTAGGGGAAAAAAGCTTCGGTAAAGGAACTGTGCAAGAGACACATCCATTATCAAACGGTGGCAAGTTGAAAATTTCCACTCATAAATGGTTGACTCCTAAACAAGAGTGGATTCATCATAAAGGAATTGAAGCGGATTTAAAAGTAGAACAAGAAGAATTATTTGCAATGGATCAAAAGTATTTAAGTGGAGAGTTCCGAATCGGTGATTACGGGGAAGAAATAAAATATGTCCAACAAGTATTAAGCGCACTTGGCTATAGTACAGGAAGAGAAGATGGCTATTTCGATGAAGAT
This sequence comes from Psychrobacillus sp. NPDC096389, assembly GCF_044762855.1. Lineage (NCBI taxonomy): Bacteria > Bacillati > Bacillota > Bacilli > Caryophanales > Bacillaceae > Psychrobacillus > Psychrobacillus sp. NPDC096389. The sequence goes on from NZ_JBIWFB010000001.1 coordinate 809,166, forward strand.
ACGGGAGATGCGATCGAAAATTATCGCCAAGAAAGAAGTTTAGGGGATGGAAATGAAATAAACGCCGCACTTTTTCAATCTTTAACGGAAACAGTCGCAGCATATAAAGAGAAAAAGGAAAATGATAAGCAATTACAAATGGGAATCGGCTATTTACTTCATGATTTAAAAAAATAAGATTATACGAAAATCCTATACGCAAAAGGCTCCTCGTTTGTTACAATAATAGGATAGTATGTGCAAGCGAGGAGGATGCGTATGGTAGAGGAACTATTAATCGAGTTGGCTAAAGGAATCGGACGGTTTTTCCTTCATCCAGCAGTATATATTACGATCCTTTTCTCTGTTTTAATCGGCTATTATCGCGTCAAGCGAGAAAGAAGACAGTTGAGAACAAGAATTTTGTGGGGATGGACAGAAGCAAAGCGACTTGTAGTCGACGGATACTTATGGGCAATCATATTATCGGTCCTTAGTGTCGGCATTGGACTTGTACTGCCAACTTCATGGTTATACATATTTAGTGCGTGGATGATTTTGATCGTATTGTTGTTTATGTATCAAGCTGGCTCTGCCGTTTATGCGATTGCATTAAGTGTAGCAACATTGTATATAATCAATTTGTATGGCTGGTCATTCAACTTATTTTCATGGGAATTAACTGGATTTAATATAATAAATGAAACAATTGTCCCAATCGCAATCGTAGCGGGTTTGTTACTTATTGCAGAGGGAGCGCTTATTCAAAAGCATGGGGCAAATAATGCTTCTCCACGATTAGTAACTACTGCCCGTGGAATCGAGGCGATGGAATATATAACGAAAAGATTATGGTTATTACCGGTCTTACTCGTTGTTCCAGGTGAAGTGATTAGTTCATATATTCCATATTGGCCACAATTTCCGTTAGGAGAATCTATGTTTTCATTGATCCTATTTCCTTTTGTAATAGGATTTCGACAAAAAAGTAGACATACATTACCGGTACATTTTTTCCAAAGATATGGGAAAAAGGTTTGGCAACTTGGAATTATTGTCACAATCTTAGGGGCTGTCGGATTTGTAATGCCTTTGATTAGTATAATTGCAATCGCACTCGGTGTAATTGCTAGATTATTCATTAGTTATATGGAATATAAGAAAGAGATGTCCGGATCGTTTGCGGTGTCACCGCAGTCAAATGGTGTTATGATAGCAGCAGTACTTTCCGATTCCCCGGCAGAAAAAATGGGGCTTCTCGTTGGAGAACGTATCGTCAAAGTAAATGGACAAAAAGTGGCGAATGAACAAGAATTATACGAAGCGATACAAATAAATGCAGCACATTGCCGCTTGGAAATATTAGATTTCAACGGCGAGCTCCGCTTACGTCAACATATTTTGTTTAGACATGATCATTATCGATTAGGGCTAATTTTAGTAAGGTAGGAGAATTCATGGAAACATTATCTTTATCAACCCAAATAATACTTGCCATTTTTGCCCCTGCGTTACTAGTTATTCTTTTTACACGCATAACATTTAATCCTTATGTGGCACTCATTCTTACAGTCGCCCTATTTGCTGCTTCTGTACAAGCAGGATATACACATAGATGGTGGATCTATATACTAGATGCAGCGTCACTGACTGTTGGATTTTGGTACTCCACGAAAAGTAAAAAACCAAAGAAAAAATCCGTCTCTTGAGGCGGATTTTTTCTTTGGTTGGAGGAATAGGAGAGCGGGTGGTAAACAAATCTGAAAGATAGAAGAGTGAAACAGCAAGATAGACTCAGCAAATCGCAAGATAGGGTGCGGGAATCGCAAGATCCACTCTCAGAATCGCAAGATATAGTCCTGAAATAGCAAAATCTACTCTCAGAATCGCAAGTTAGCACCCCAGAACCGCAAAATCCACCCCAAAAACCACACCATGTATGTATTCAACTATCAAAATAACAAACTATAAACAGCTAATACTCCAATTGTCCCTAAAACAACGACCATTACATTAGAAAAAAGAATAGCCAGAGTAAAGGCCACGATTGTACCGATAAATCCAAACAAAAGATTTCCTTCTTGAACGTATAAAATAGCTGGGAATATCAATGCACCCAAAACTGCGAATGGAATATTGCGTAAAACACCAGAAACGACTGGCGGCAATTCTTTTCCTTCTAAAAAAGTAAGTGGAATCGCTCGGGGGATATACGTAACGACCGCCATACCAAGCAATGTCCACCAATACCATGCTCCCATTATGTTAAGCTCCTTTCGGTAAACTTCTACCTCGTCGTACATAAATGATTTCTACAAAAATAGAAGATGCTAAAGTGGAAACTAAAATAGACCACCCTGTCGATAAAACACCGGACCAATAAAAAAATCCATTAATAACAGCAGCGATCAGTGCAAGCATGACTACTTTGCGGCTGCCACGCATAGACGGTACAAGTAAACCTACAAACATCGCGTATAAGGCAATGGACATCGCAGCTTGTAAAAATTGTGGTAGATTAGCGCCGATTACATGTCCAACAGCAGTGAAAACAACCCAGCTACTATAGGCGATAATAGCGACACCAAATGCGAAGGATGTGCGAATCTTTTCTTCTTTTCTCGTTGCGAGGACAGAAAAAGATTCATCTGTAATGCCAAAAGCATAAATTCCTTTTATCCATCTTTTTTCGCTTTGCATCTTTTCATTGAGCGCCGCCGTCATTAAGAAGTGGCGTATATTAAGGACAAATGTATTTAAAACGATTAAAATAGGGTCAACCCCTTTTGAAATTAGCGTTAAAGACATGTATTGAGATGCTCCCGCATAAACGAATATACTCATCGCAGTAGCTTCCCATATGGATAATCCTGATGTTTTGGCAAGTAAGCCGAATGTTAAAGCGACTGGAAAATATCCGATTGCAATACTTAACCCTGCCTTTAATCCTGAAATAAATGAATTATTATTCAACAATAGTCACCACCTAAAAAATCATAATAGACAAATTATACTATAACCGAATAGTTTTATGAATATGAAATATGGGAATAGTATAAACATACATATTTTGGAGGAGAGCAACATGTTTGATTGGTTTTCATGGGATACGTTAACAAATTTAACACAAGATTATCGTGCACTAGGACCGATAATCGGTATCCTTTTGCCTTTTTTAGAAGCTTTTTTGCCCTTTTTACCGCTCATCGTGTTTATCGTAGCGAATGTAACTGCTTATGGGTTGCTCTTTGGATTTTTGATTTCATGGGCAGGCTCTGTAATAGGGGCATATACAGTATTTTTAGTTATTCGCAAATATGGACGAGCACGTGTCCTTGGCTTTATAACAAGACATGAAAAGATCCAAAAATTAATATTATGGGTAGAGAGGAATGGATTTGGTCCACTTTTTTTACTCATTTGTTTTCCTTTTACTCCTTCTGCCCTTGTGAATATCGTTGCCGGACTTTCTAATATGAAAAAGAAAACGTATTTGTGGACGGTTACACTCGGGAAACTCATTATGATTTTTATCGTTAGTTTTATCGGTTCAGATATTAAAGCTTTAATCACCCAACCAGTTCGAACAGCGATTGTGGTAATCATTATTATCATTCTATGGTTTGTCGGAAAAAGGGTAGAAAAACGAATTGAAAAAAAGGTAGAGGAAGATTTAAATAACTTTCATAAAGGCAGAAAAATAGGGAAAGAAAGGAGATAAATTTGAGTACAACGAAGAAGGAAATTATCGAATGGCTTATCGCTTTAGGCATTGGATTTATAGTCGTTTTCTTTGTTCGATCATTTTTAGCGACCAATTATGAGGTAGTTGGGGAGTCCATGATGCCAACGCTCCATGATCATGATAATGTCATCATTAGCAAAGTATCGCGAATTAAACGAATGGATATTATTATTTTTCATAGTGATGAACAAGAGGATTATGTGAAACGAGTTATTGGATTGCCTGGCGATACGATCACTTATGAAAATGATGAATTATTTATCAACAATCAAAAAGTGGAAGAGCCCTTTTTGAGGTCGTATGAAGTCTATATGAATCCTGAAACCAATTTCACGGAGGATTTTGATTTGTTGGAGCTGACTGGTAGTAAAGTGGTTCCACCGGGTAAGTTATTCGTTTTAGGGGATAATCGAATATCCAGTTTAGATAGTCGTTATTTTTATTTTGTTGATAAAAAAGCAGTTATTGGGGAAGTAAAGCTAATTTACTGGCCAATTACCGATTTTACGATGAACTTTCGTTCCGAATAATTTCCTTCCCTATTGGATGTTTTGTACAATAGAGTTAAGGGGTTATTCGGATTTTTTCTTGAAAGGAGTTTGGTTACGTTGTCATTAAGAATCATTAGCGGACGATCAGGGACTGGGAAGACAACAAGGATGCAACAAGAAATTGTACATACATTAAAACAAAGTCCGTTTGGGGACCCGTTATTTTATATTGTGCCCGATCAAATGTCATTCTCGAGTGAGTATGATCTTGCTGCTGGAGCAGGTTTAACAGGGTTAATACGTGCGCAAGTGACGACATTTAAACGGTTAGCTTGGCGTGTATTACAAGAAACGGGTGGTATAGCAAAAGAAGAAATTAGCGGATTTGGATATCGCATGCTTATCCGAAGTTTACTAGAAGATCACAAAGATGAATTTATGCTATTCAATAGATCCGCAACTAAACGTGGATTTACCGATCAAATAGAAGTGCTTATGAAAGAATTCAGTCGCTACTGTTTAGATCATGCCACGATGGTCAACGCATTGCATCAATTAGAAGCAGTCCAAGCACCTAAAACACTTATTGATAAATCTGCGGACCTTATGCTCATGCTAGATTTAATGGAACAAAAGCTAGGGACAAGCTATATCGATGGGGAAGGGTATTTAACTTTACTTGCCGAAAAAATAAAAGACTCTAGTTTGCTTGCAAAAACAGAACTTTACATCGATGGATTTACAAGCTTTACAACGAGAGAACTAGAAATTATTCAAGCATTGATGAAACAAGTAAAGCGTCTTACAATCGCCCTTCCGATGGAGACGCTTGCAGATAGCCAAGACGAGCAATCGTTATTTTATCAGCCTGCTAATACTTGCGTGAGACTACTAGAAATAGCACAAGCAGAGCAAGTGGAAATTGAAGAAATCGTGCATCAAGTAGAACAAAAACGGTTTGTATCGAAGGAACTTGCCCATATCGAAGCAAATTTTGACCGGCTACCACCGGAAGAAATGAAAACAGAAGGTAAATTGCGAATTACGGAAGCTGCAAATAAACGAGCAGAAATTCATGCCGTAGCAAGACAAATAAGAGAGATGATGCAACAAAAAGAAGTGCGTTATAAAGAAATGGCAATATTGCACCGGGATGCAGAAAGTTATGAAGGACTTATCGAAACGATTTTCCCGCAATATGATATTCCCGTGTTTATCAGTCAAAAAAAATCGATGTTGCATCATCCGTTAATTGAGTTAAGTCGTACGGTTTTGGAAATTATCCGAACCGGGTGGAAGTATGAACCGATATTCCGAGCCATTAAAACCGATTTATTCTTTCCGTTAAACGCTTCTAAAAGTAAATGGAGAGAACGGACCGATCGGCTAGAAAATTTCGTTCTGTCTTTTGGTATTTATGGGGATAGATGGTTTGATGACCGCAGATGGGTATACAAAAAATATCGTGGCTTAGAATTTTATTCGAAAGTGCAAACCGATGAAGAATTAAGTATACAAGCAGATTTGCATGCGGCCCGTGATCTAGTCGTCGAACCTTTAAAATTACTTGCGGATACACTCGCACAAAGTAAAACCGGGGTGGAAATGGCAACTGCCCTCTTTTCTTTTATGGAGTCGCTCCAAGTTTACGAGAAACTGCAAGTATTGAAGCAGACAGAAGAAGAAAACGGTCAATTGCTGCTCGCAACAGAACATGAACAAGCTTGGAATGAGTGGGTGGATGTACTCGACCAATTCGTTTTAATGTTTGGTGAAAAAGAGATGACTGTCGAAGAAGCAGCGAAAATATTAGACGAAGGGTATGACCAGCTAGCGTTTTCACGCATACCTCCAACAATCGATCAAATTACCGTTGCAAATGTAGATATTGCGCGTTTAACGAATATAAAAGCGGTGTTTGTTATTGGTGTGAATGATGGTATATTCCCAAAACGGATGGATCATGAAGGATTGCTGTCTGATACGGAACGGGAATGGTTTTCACAAGTAGGATTTGAGTTAGCGCCAACATCGAAAATGCGCTTGCTCGATGAAAATTATTTAGTATATAAAGCATTTGTCACTGCATCCGATTATTTATCCGTGTCTTATCCAATTGCTGATAGTGAAGGAAAAGCACTACTTCCATCGATGTATATTAAAAAACTCCAACAAATGGTTACGGATGTTCCAGTAGAATTGGCTGTAATGGATCCAACTGATCACGCAGATTTGGCACTCCATCTCCAGTCGATAAGTCATCCAAGAACGACACTACCCTATGTTGTGATGCAACTTCGAAAAGCATTAAATACGGGCGAATTGCCAGAAGTTTGGCAGTCGGTTTACCACTATTATGTGGATGACCCATATTGGTCGACTATTTTAAAACGTGTTGTCAAACCTCTAATACATGGCAATGAAACAGAAAGACTTCCACAAGAAATCACGTCGGCTTTATACGGTGAAACGATGATTTCCAGTGTTTCTCGAGTAGAACGATACTATAGCTGTCCATTTGCTCATTATGCAGCATATGGCCTGAAACTAGAAGAAAGAGCGGAATATCGCCTAGAAGCACCGGCAATAGGGGATCTATTCCATGCTGCCCTAAAATGGATAGCAGACGAAACGGCAAGACTTGGTTTAACATGGGCGGATCTTTCCAAGGAACAATGCGCAGCGCTAGCAAAACAAGCGGTCGATCAAATTGTGCCAGTATTTGTGCATCAATTGTTATTAAGTACGAATCGATATCGATATATTCAGCGTAAACTAGAGCAAATTGTTGCTTCCACACTATACGCATTGAGCAAACATTCTAAAGTATCGACTTTTGTGCCAATCGCAATTGAAGCCGGGTTTGGTCCAGGAGAAGATTTACCTGCACTTGAAATTCCTTTAAAGCGTGGGCGAAAAATGCAATTACGCGGGCGCATCGACCGAGTAGACGCATCCAATGTAAATGGTAATCTATTTGTTCGGATAGTCGATTATAAATCATCTCGTAAAGGGATTGATTTGAACGAAGTGTATTACGGACTGTCGCTTCAAATGCTTACTTATTTAGATGTAGCGATAGAAAATGCAGATATTTGGCTACATGAAAACGCAGAGCCTGCAGGAGTTTTATATGTGCATATGCATAACCCTTTTATTAAGACGCAAAAGGAAATGAATGACGCAGAGTTACAAGAAGAGATTTATAAATCGTATAAGATGAATGGTTTGTTACTGGATGATCCAGAAGTGATTATGGAAATGGATGAACAAATCGAAGGGTTTTCTAAAATTATTCCAGTACGAATGAATAAGGACGGAAACTTGTCTAAATCTTCTTCTAAAGTAGTAGAACCGGAACAAATGAAACTTCTTCAATCATTTGTACGTAAAAGACATGAGCAAGCTGGAAATGGGATGAATGCTGGAGATACCCGGGTTTATCCATATCGCTTGAAGGACAAAATGCCTTGTACGTATTGCTCGTATCGAAGTGTTTGCCAATTTGACCCACAGGATCCAGCGCAACCTGTCCGTAATTTAAAAATAGAACAACCAGATATAGTCACTGAAAAAATTCGAAAGGAGATGGGTACAGATGAATATTCCTGAAATGCCAGCGGAGTTAACATGGACACCTGCTCAGTGGAAAGCCATATGGGCAACCGGTTCAGATGTTCTCGTATCTGCAGCTGCGGGGTCTGGAAAAACGGCTGTCCTCATCGATCGTCTCATTCAAAAAGTAATTGCCAAAGACAATCCGATTAACGTCGACGAGTTATTAGTCGTAACTTTCACGAATGCATCTGCTGCAGAAATGCGCCATCGAATGGGGGAAGCACTTGAAAAAGCAATCGCGCTTGATCCAACTTCAACTCATTTGCGCAAGCAACTAAGTCTGTTAAGTAAGGCACAAATATCGACACTCCATTCATTTTGCTTAAATATTGTTAAACAATATTCGTATATGCTGACGATTGATCCCGGATTCCGCATTGCAAATGAAGCAGAAGCAGCACTTATTCGGGATGATATTTTAGCTGAAGTGTTAGAAGAAGCATACGAAGTAGAAAACCCGGAAGCCATGTATAGACTATCAGATAGTTTTACATCGGACCGCGACGATCAATCGATCGAGACGATGATTGAGAAATTATATACGTATGCTAGGGTGCACCCTGAACCGAAAAAGTGGTTATTGGCCATTCCTGAAGCATATACATTACGGGAAGATATGACCATAGACGAACTTTCTTTTATCGAACCTTTGAAACTTGCGATTATACATCATTTAGAAGAAGCAATTGCCGTAGGGGAAGAAATTCGAAAGCTAGCAAATATGCCAAATGGTCCAGCTCCACTTGCGGAAACTGCTATAAAAGATCAGGAGATGATTGGGGAAGTTATTCGACTAATGAAAATGGGTACTTGGCAAGATACATTTCATTATTTGGGGAGCTTGTCATGGGTGAAAGCGGCATCGATTAAAAAAGATTCATGTGATGAAGCCTTGAAAAAACAAGCAACCGCTAAACGAACGAAAGTGAAAAAAATAGTGAATGATTTAAAAGACAATTATTTCACAAGAACGCCAGCCCGTTTACTCGAAGAAATGAGACTAATGGCGCCGCAATTACAAACCTTAGTCGACCTTGCCATTACATATGGGGAACGATATACCGCTGCCAAGAACGAAAAAGGGTTAGTCGATTTTTCCGATCTAGAGCATTATGCATTAGACATATTAACCGAACACGATGAAAATGGCCAACTTGTCCCGTCTGAAATTGCAAAAGAATACCAAGCTCGCTTCAAAGAAGTGTTGACCGATGAGTACCAAGACGTGAATTTACTACAAGAAACGATTTTACAATTAGTGAAAAGCGGCGATGAACGAACGGGCAATATGTTCATGGTTGGCGACGTCAAACAATCGATCTATCGATTCCGTTTAGCAGAGCCGATGCTATTTTTAGGAAAATATTTAGCATTCCATGACATGCCAAAAGATTCTGGTGTAAAAATCGATCTGAACGCAAACTTCCGAAGCCGCAAAGAAGTGCTAAATGCGACCAACTATATATTCCAACAAATTATGGGGGAAAAAGTAGGGGAAATTAATTACGACGAGGATGCTTCCTTAAAGCCGCAAGCACCGTATAACGAAGCAATCGCTCCAGTCGAGTTAGCCCTTTTATATGAAGTGGAAGACGGAAGTGTAGAACCACTAGAAGAAGACGAAATGGAAAATGCCGAGGAAGAATTAAAGAAATCACAAGCAGAAGCGCGTTATATTATTTCTAAAATAAAAGAAATGATGGATTCTGGAGCAACTGTATATGACCCTTGGAAGAAAACAAGTCGCCCTGTAGCCTATAGCGACATCGTTATATTAATGCGTTCGATGACTTGGTCTGGGGAAGTGACAGACCAATTTAAAGAAGCGGGCATTCCCTTATATGCAGAGCTTTCGAAAGGTTATTTTGAAGCGATCGAAGTGCTTATTATGCTTCATACACTCCGAACAATTGATAATCCTTACCAAGATATTTCACTTGCATCTGTTCTTCGTGCTCCTTTTGTCGGACTGACTGAATCGGAACTTGCTATCATTCGTCTTGCTGCACCGAAAGAGCCTTTTTATGAAGCACTGAAAGTATTTGTAGCGACTGGTGGTGCAGGGATTTCAACGGAAACTGCAGAGAAATTACAACGATTTTTATTGCAATTTGAGGATTGGCGGAATATGAGTAGAAGAGGTTCTCTTGCGGATTTGATATGGCGAATCTATTTGGATACCCATTATTACGAAATGGTTGGTTCCATGCCAAATGGAATGCAAAAGCAAGCGAATTTACGTATTTTACATGACCGTGCAGTAGAATATGAAAAAACGTCGTTCCGAGGGTTATTCCGCTTTTTGCGCTTTATCGAGCGTATGCGTAGACGGGGAGATGATTTGGGCGCAGCTCGTGCCATGAGTCAAAAAGAGGATGTCGTGCGACTTATGACTATTCACGCTTCGAAAGGTTTAGAGTTCCCGGTTGTATTTTTAGCTGGAATGGGCAGACCTTTTAACCAAATGGACTTTAATGAACCATACTTATTTGACCAATCGTTCGGGCTTGCTGTAAAAGCTATTGATCCTGAAAAGCGACTTTCATTTACCTCTTTGCCGTTTTTATCAATGAAAGAGAAAAAGCAGATGGAGTTAAAAGCAGAAGAAATGCGTGTGTTATACGTAGCGATGACGAGAGCAAAAGAGTATTTATACCTCACAGCATCTATCAAAGATCTAGCTAAGACGCTCGCTAAATGGGAAGACGCACAAGCACTTTTGCCTGATGAAATGCTTCCAGAATATGTTCGAGCGAAAGCAAAGAACTATTTAGACTGGATAGGACCAGCCATTGCAAGACACCCAGATTATGAGCAAATAGCTGATGTAATGGAAGCAAATTTGGTTGAAAGCGACTCGAAATGGCGAATCGTTGTGAAATGTGTCGATGATTTGAAATTACCTACAGAAACAGAAGTAAAAGAAAAGATTTCCATCGACGAGCTGATTGGCGAGAAAAATACGACTGTTTTGGGCGAAGTGAAAACGCGCTTTGACACAATATATCCTTTTGTACTTTCCACCCAGAAGCGATCAAAACAAAGCGTTAGTGAAATGAAAAAAATTCAACAACTGATGGCAAGAGAAGATGATGCCTATTTTGAACCAACGTTAACTGCAAAGAGTCCATCGCGAGTTTCGAAGCGTCCGTTCTTTTTACAACAGGAAGCGAAACAAACGGGAGCAGAAATTGGTACCGCTGTACATGCGTTTATGCAAAACGTCGATTTGAAGGAAGTAAAAACAACGGAACAAGTGCAAGTCTTTGCACATGAGCTTTATGAACGTGAAATTTTAACAAAAGCGGAGAAAGCAGCGATAAATCCAGAAAAAATGGTGCCGTTTTTCCATTCGAATATCGCGGAAAGGCTACGTGCTGCAAAAGAAGTAATGCGAGAATTCCCATTTACGTATGCAATGGAGGACCAAGACGGAGATAAACAAATTATTCAAGGGGTTGTCGATTGTTTATTTTTAGAAGAAGATGGACGCTTTGTTTTATTAGATTATAAAACGGATCGTGTTGGGCATTTAGCTAACAATGAAGCATTATTGCAACAAGAAATGAAAAATCGCTATGCTATGCAATTATCTATCTATGCGCAAGCAATAGAATCTATTTTGCAAGTGGAGATTAAAGAAAAAATACTTTATTTATTTGATGTAAACAAAATGGTATCGATATAGGAGGAAATAAGTTTGTTGATTCGTCCAGTGGGGGAGAAAGAAAGGGTTATTTCGATTGACGTGATGAGAGGATTTGCACTACTTGGCATTTTTGTCGTCAATATGTTGTTTTTTCATAGTCCGTATATTTATATAAATCCATATACTTGGTTTCAACTTCCAGGGGATTATGAAACGCATAAGTGGATTGACATTTTTGTGCAGGGTAGTGTATATCCGCTGTTTTCTATGCTTTTTGGTTACGGACTGGCAATGCAGTTTATGAAATCGCAAGAAAAGGGGACCTCTTTTAGTAAGCTAGCTGTTCGTCGATTGTCCATATTACTAGTAATCGGGTGTATACATGCGTTCCTTATATGGTCCGGGGATATTTTGATCACATATGCGATTGCTGGGTTCTTTTTATTATTAATGATTCGTTTAAAGCCAATTTGGTTAGTATTAATTAGTGCGCTATTATTTTTAATACCTAATGGGCTGTTAAATTTATTATTGTATTTCATTGGAAAATTTCAGTCGGATAGTTTGATTATTTTTACAGGAATTCAAGAGATTGAGTCATCTCTCCTTGCTTATTCGCTTGGTTCTTGGGGGGATATTTTTTCGCAACGACTAGATGATTGGATTTATATGAATGGCAGTGGGGCAGTAGTACTAATAATTTTAATTACTATTTTGCCGTTTTTAATGCTTGGAGCAGCTGCGGCCAAGATAAAGTTAATCGAACGAGCTCGAGAATTAAAAGTCTTTTGGATCATAGCCATTATTGTAGGGCTTGGGGCTGGAACGGTTATTAAATGGCTTCCTTATATCACAGAGCCAAATTTACTGACGATGACGGTACAAGATACATTTGGGGGACCACTGCAAGCAATCGCTTATGCAGGTATATTCGCGCTTGTATGTACAATCCCCTTCATGCAAAAACTGCTTTCTCCAGTGGCAAAAGCTGGGCGTATGTCTATGACGATTTATTTAATGCAGTCGATTATCGCAACGACCATTTTTTATGCTTATGGTTTTGGATTATACGGAAAAATCGATATTCGTACAGGAACATGGATGGCAGTAGGTATTTACGTGCTTCAGCTAGTCTTTGCAGAAATTTGGTTTATGAAATTTAAACAAGGACCAGTAGAAGCATTGTGGAAAAAACTGACTTATCAAAATAATATGTCGAAAAAAGATGAAAATGAAGTCAACTTGTAATAGACTAGGAATAAGCTATTAAACTACTTGAAGGAGTGTCAAAACGATGAAGCTATTATCATACCGTTTAAATGATAAAATTTACTTCGGACCAAAAGTGAAAAAAGAAGAGGCAGTATGGGATGTATTAAGTATTCAGGAGACGCTTCAAGTATTACCTAATTTTCCTTCTACCATTATCGAAGGTGTAGGATTAGGAATGGATTTTATTGAACAAATTCGTAAACTAGTGGAAGCTGCTTTGAAAGATGAAAATGCAAATTCGTTCAAAAGGCAATTCACCGAAATAGAATGGTTATCACCAATACCTCGCACACCGAAAAATATAATGGCTGTAGGAAAAAACTACGCGGATCACGCAAAAGAGATGGGCGGCGTAGCACAAGACTTTGTCGTATTCACTAAGTCACCAACTTCCATAGCAGCAGATGAACAAACTCTGTCGATCCATGCGGATAAAACAGATGCATATGACTATGAAGGGGAATTAGCGATTGTCATTGGTAAAAAAGGAAAAGATATTCCTTCTAAGCTTGCATTCGACTACGTGTTTGGATACACGATTGCAAATGATTTAACTGCACGTGATTTACAAACAAAACACCAGCAATATTTCTTAGGGAAAAGTTTAGAAGGCTCTTGTCCGATGGGCCCTTATGTTGTGACAAAAGATGAATTGCCTCATCCGCAAGAACTTACAGTCGTAACAAAAGTAAACGATGAAATTCGCCAAAATGGTCAAACTTCTGACATGGTTTTTCCTGTTGAGCAAATTATTGCGGAGATTTCTAAATCGGTTACATTAGAGCCTGGAGATGTCATCTTGACAGGTACTCCTGCTGGTGTAGGAAAAGGATTTAATCCACCAAAATTTATTAAATCAGGCGATATTGTGAAGGTTTCTATTGAAGGAATCGGTACTTTAGTGAACAAATTCGAGTAAAATATTTCATTTGATGGTAAGATATATACGTGAATAAATTGTCGAGGTGAAATAAATGGACTTTTTAGCATCAACACACTTACACATTACAACTTGGGTAATCGCTATAATTTTGTTCTTTGTAGCATTAGCGATCACTAATCCAAAAGTAGTGCATATGATTTTACGTGTATTTTACATTTTAATCATTATTACGGGAATTGCGTTATTTATGAAAGGCATGGACTTCGGTCAAGGAATGCTATACGGATTGAAATTTTTAGCTGGAATCCTAGTCATTGGAATGATGGAAATGTCTTTAGTGAAAAAGAAAAAAGGAAAACCTTTTACTATGTTTGTTGTATTATTTTTCATTTTCCTTTTCATCACACTTTTCCTAGGCTTCAAATTACCAATGGGTAGCCATTTTTTAGCGTAAGCAAACGATGGGAATATCCTTATTAATTTTTGTCGTTGTATTGATGATTATTTTTGTTGTTACTTCTATTTTGATCTCGCGTGTACAAGCGAAGTCATCGGAGGAAGATGCCTTACATCATCATATTCTTCATCAAACAAAACCACCAAAATGATTGGTGGTTTTTGTTATGGCTGTTACTTTTCCAACTAACGTAAAATTATTGAACTAAATCTAGCTAATGTCACAGTTTGGACGAATTATCGGCTATTTTTGGGGCTTTTGTGCCGAAACGATGGCGATTACGAAAGAGCTTTGATAAAATAACAATGACCTGTTTTTATACAAAATACGCTCTTTCCTAGATAGAGGAGGATTTACCTTGAAATTTAATAAGTGGCTAATGACTGGTTTAATGATTAGTGGACTTTGGATCACATCGTCTCAACCAACCAATGCCGAAACAAACGCTTCTATACATAATGAAAGTATTTACGATTTATATGTGGATCGTTATTTTAATAAAGTAATTTCTAATGACTATGATGTCAATGCAAAAGACCCAAATGCATTTGCCGGCGGTGACTTTTTAGGAATTATAGAGAAGATGGATCATATAAAAAAAATGGGATTTACAACGATTTCCATCGGACCTGTATTCGCAACGGAAACCTATGACGGGAAACGCATTTTAGATTTTAATACTTTAGAAAAACGCTTCGGTACACCAGAAGAATTTCAACAGTTGATAAGCGAAGCACATAAACAAAATATAAAGATTATGATTGAATTCCCGCTAAACAATTTTAGCGTCAATCATATGTGGAATGCCGAAACAGATTGGATTCAGAGTACAGAAAACGATGTATTAACATTAGATTTAACAAATGGGGAAGTGCAACAAGCACTAACCGATACATTAATCGAGTTTGCAAATACGTACGGTATTGATGGTGTGAAACTATCTGCATTAGATGGAGCTCCAACTTCATTCATCAACGAACTGATTGCGACTGTAAAAGAAGTGCGTGATCCGATGTACGTAATTGCACTAGAACAATCGGATGCAAATTTTGACGTGAAGTATTCAGATGAATTACTCGTACATTTTAGAGATGCTTTCAAAAATACAGACTTATCAACAGAAAGTATCGTGACAACAGACGAAAATGAGTTACTACTATTTGACAATTTAAACACGGAGAGATTCACTTACTATAGTGCGTTGGAGAATATGTTCCCACCTACTCGCATCAAAACAGCACTAGGTGCAATGTTTACAATGCCTGGCGTTCCATATATGACATATGGTACAGAAATTGCAATGAATGGACAAAACGCTGCGGAAAGTCATCAAGTTATGAATTTCCGAGTGGATGAAGAGCTAATTGAATATATTCAAGACATTAACTCAATTCGCAATAAATCGGAAACAATGCGCACTGGCAAAATAGAATTATTAGAAAATGATAATGGCTATACCGTTTTTAAACGTTATTCCGACGAAGAGCAATTTATCGTCGTTATTAATAATACAAGTGAAACGAAGCGAATTGATTTGGCGAGTGACGTAGTTGGGGAAGATAAAGAACTGCGCGGTTTGTTTGAATCAGATATTGTTCGAGCAGATGATAATGGCAACTATAGATTAGTACTTGATCGGGAAATTGTAGAAGTTTATCAAATAACGGATCGTACAGGTTTAAATAAATCATATATCTTTGCTATGGCATTATCATACGTATTGTTCCTTGGGTTTTTAGTCATCGTGTGGAGAAAAGGAAAGCAACGAAGAAGCGAACAAAATAATAAGTAAAAATGAAAACAGCTACCTACGTCCATTTGCTTTGGACATAGGTAGCTGTTTTTTTATACAATCAATCTCTTAATCTAATTTATTTAAAAAGAATAATGCCAACGTGCCTGGTCCCGTATGCGCAGCAATTGTGGAACCAATCATATAAATTTCAATGCTTTTCGGTTGAAACTTTTCTTCAATCATTTGTTTTAAAGCAAGCGCTGTTTCTTCATCGTCACCGTGGCTAATTGCAACAATTTGCTCGTCTAAACGTTCGCCACGTTCTTCCATCACTTCTATCATGCGCTTGATCACTTTCTTACGCCCACGAATTTTTTCGATAGGCACTAGTTTCCCATCTTCTACATGGAGAAGGGGCTTAATATTAAGCAAACCGCCGATAAAAGCACTTGCTTTGGAAACTCTCCCACCTTGTGCTAAATAATCTAAATCTTCCACTGTGAAGAGGTGCTCCATATGCTCGGCTTGAAATCTGATTTTTTCTTCGATCGTCTGTAAATCCCATCCTTGTTCTTTATAACGGGCTGCCTCTTTTACTAGCAGTCCATAACCTAGAGATGCACATTTGGAATCAATAATCGTTAGCTTTAAATCGGGATACGTTTCCATTACCTGTTCACGCATCATAACTGCCGTACTATATGTTCCAGAAAGTGCAGAAGAGAAGGCGATATACAAACCTACTTCTTCCGACTTCGCTAATTCCTCAAACACACGTAAAAAGTTTTCTGGTGAAGCTTGCGAAGTTTTAGGGTGGGCTCCTTTCCGGATCTCTTCATACACTTGTTTGGAATCAATTCCAATAACATCATCGTATTCTTGTTCCCCGATATGGACTCGCAGTGGAAATAGTTCTACTTGATGTGATTCATAAAATGATTTAGGTAAATCACTGGCACTATCTGCAAATAATTTCATCTTTTATCCCCCTAAAACGCTACTTTGTTTTAACTTTAATCGCTCTATCAAGAAATCGGCAATACCGTCTTCATTGTTCGTTTTCGTGATTTCATTTGCGATGTTTTGTAATGGTTTAATCGCATTCCCCATTGCAACCCCAACTCCCGCATACTCAATCATTTCCAAATCATTGTCTTCATCCCCAAATGCTATGATTCGTTCTTTCGGTATGTTTAAATAAGAGGAAACATGAGAGAGACCAACTGCTTTGTTCAAACCATGGCGAACAATTTCTATTACGTCCCATGGTGCACCCCATCTGCGATGGTCGATTACTTCTGCATGTACATCTCGTAAATGCTTGCGCACTAAATCAACCGAATCTTCTTCTGCATGGATAAGTAAACTTGTAGGATCTTTTTGTAAGATCGTACGTAAATCACCAGTCGTAATGCTTGGATTCCCTAATGCAAATGCAGACATCATTTGTTCATCATGATAATGAAGATAGACATCATCGAGCACTTCAGCAAGCATATTTTTTATAGAGTATTCCTCGACAGCTTCCACCACTTCTTTTACAACTTTCAATTCGATTGGGGTATGTACAGTTTGCCAGGAAGTATTCATAGGGTGATGTACAAATGCTCCATTGAAATTGACAATTGGAGTAGTTAAACCGAGCTCTTTATAATACATTTCACTCGATCGATATGGTCTTCCAGTTGCTATCATGACTTCATGCCCTTCTTCTTTCGCTTGAAGAAGTGTATTTTTCGTCTTGTTTGAAATTACCTTTTCGTCTGTCAATAAAGTTCCATCTAAATCTAGTACGATTAAATGACGTTGCAATTGAAAAACTCCCTTCTATTCTTATATAAAGTGTATCGTGTTCACAGAAGAAGGTCAAAATGTATAGATTAAGCTTTTTGTAAATTTTAAAATGCTTTGTTAGAATAATAATATAATCAAAAAGGTGGGGAAAGTAAATGATTGTCCAACAAGAAACATGGAGAAACATTCCATTATTACATATTTATCATGAGGAAATACAAAATAATGCACCAATCGTTCTTTTTCTACACGGTTTTGAAAGTGCAAAAGAACATAATCTCCATTATGCTTATCAACTAGTACACGAAGGATGTCGTGTCATTTTACCGGATGCCCATTTACACGGGGAACGAGATGAACAATTAGACCAAGTCGAGATCAGTTTACGTTTTTGGGAAACGGTATTAACTTCAATAGAAGAAGTAGGCATTTTAAAAGAAGAACTAGTAAACCGCGGCTATCTAACAAATCAAAAAATCGGCATTGCAGGTACTTCCATGGGGGGTATCACCACCCTTGGTTGCTTAACCGCTTATTCTTGGATAGATGCTGCAGTTATTTTAATGGGAACTCCCGGGTTTGTGGAGCTGGCAAAAGCACAAATGCAACAAATCGAACAAAAAGGCTTTCAAATACCATTAGATGCGGAAGAAAGAAGAAATATGCTCAACACTTTAGCTAAGTTCGACGCTACAAACCAAATGGAAAAACTAAAAGACAAGCCGCTGTTTTTCTGGCACGGCGAAAAGGATCAGGTTGTACCTTTTGCACCTACCGCCGGGTTTATCCAAACAATTGAAGAAGAATATGAAAATCAATCCATCGAATTCATCAAAGAAAAATCAGCAGGACATGCCGTATCGCGCAAAGGAATGTTAGCCGCAACGAAATGGCTTGCAAACAGTTTGGCATAAGTAAGCTTGTTTGTTATGATTGTTATGATGAATGAAAGCGATAAAGGAGGATTTTAAATGGATCAAGATATGAAAGACAGCATGATGGCTGCACTCGAAAATGTTATTGACCCTGAGTTAGGCATTGATATTGTTAATTTAGGTTTAGTATATGATGTAGATTTAACAGAGGAAGGTACGGCAAACGTAACAATGACGCTAACTTCCATCGGTTGCCCAATGGGACCAATGATTGTAGATCAAGTGAAAACTGCACTTGGCGAATTACCAGAAGTAACAGAAACAGAAGTAAACATCGTCTTCAATCCACCATGGTCAAAAGAAAATATGTCAAGATACGCAAAAATCGCTCTTGGTATTAGATAAGTAGAAAAAGCGCAAGGCAATCCTCTTATAGATTACCTTGCGCTTTTTTTATGTTGTTATAATTACTTTGACTTTGGAAGTAAATGGCGAAGAGCAACCAATTGTGATGGAAGCAACCTATTGTACAAGTAAGTTAGTTTGAAAAGAACATATTTGGGGAAAACAAGCGTCAATGGGCAATTAAATGGCGGTGGGAGCAATCCTTCCCTAAAAAAAAGCAAACTTCATATGCAAAACTATGAAGAATGCATTTATTAATCGATGCGACAAATATGCAATGGACAATTGTCACATTCTATTTCCCTACGTAAGAATTGCAAATCATGGACTGTAATAATTCCTTTATCAAAAGAAATGATTCCGTTTTTTTTCAAATCATTCAGCATTCGATTGACTACTTCCCGACTCGTCGCACAAAAGTTCGCCAATTCTTGATTGGTCAAAGAATAATCGATTATTATACTACCATCTGCTTGCTTAATGCCGTACGTATTCGTCAAACGTATTAATGTTGAATAGAGTGCCCCTTTTTTTCCATGTAATAATAAATCACGGAAGCGGGTTTCATTTTTCAAATTATGTGTTTGAATAATTTTCATCCATTCCATCATTAACTGTGGAGAAGAGGACAGGTGTTTTTCCAGTTGATTTTGAGGTAATGCGATGACATGAACTACATCATTTGTATGTGCTGAAACGGAATGATAATTCACTTCGCAAAAGACAGAAGTTTCGCCAATAAACGTATTAGGGCCAGCAATTCGAATCGTTAAAACTTGCCCACTTTCTGTATCTTTACTAATACGAACCGAACCTGACTGGATAAGGTAGACATCCTCTGAACGTTCACCCTCCTCAAAAACTGGCTTATTTTTTCCAACCTTCAGAATGGAACCGTATTGTTCAAATAATGTATAAATCCCAAATAAAGAAGAAGTATCCTCGCTCAAAAATATCACAACCTTTCCTTCTATATCGACATAATACCATATTTGTACATATATCCACCCTAGAAAATCAGTTTTCTTTACAAATTCTACGTAATAATATTATAATTACGTTAGTCAAAGAAGGTCAAACAATTTCAAAAAGGAGATGTTTGGTTATGCAAATGAAACAACAAGATGAAAAAACACCTTTAGAAACGTACGGACGTAACCTAGTTACCGCAGTTAAAGAAGGAAAAATGGATCCGGTTATTGGGCGAGACCAAGAAATCAGAGACGTTATACGAATTTTATCTAGAAAAACAAAAAATAATCCAGTGTTGATCGGTGAACCAGGTGTAGGTAAAACAGCAATAGTAGAAGGATTAGCACAGCGAATTGTTCGAAAAGACGTACCAGAAGGTTTAAAAGAAAAAGAAATTTATGAGCTTGATATGAGTTCCCTTATAGCAGGGGCAAAATACCGCGGGGAATTTGAAGAGCGTTTGCAAGCTGTCTTGAAGCAAGTAAAAGATAGCGAAGGACAAATTATTTTATTTATCGACGAAATTCATACGATTGTAGGGGCGGGTAAAACGGATGGTGCAATGGATGCAGGCAATATGTTAAAGCCGATGCTTGCTCGTGGAGAACTGCATTGTATCGGAGCAACGACATTAGATGAATACCGTATGTATATTGAAAAAGACCCAGCGCTCGAAAGACGATTCCAACAAGTTTTAGTTCGCGAACCTTCTGTAGAAGATACAGTTTCTATTTTACGCGGATTAAAAGAACGTTTTGAATTGCATCATGGAGTGCGCATCCATGACCGTGCAATTGTAGCAGCGGCAGAACTATCGAATCGATATATTACGGAACGCTTTTTGCCAGATAAAGCTATTGACCTTGTAGACGAAGCGTGCGCAATGATTCGAACAGAAATTGATTCGATGCCACAAGAATTAGATGAAGTAACGAGAAAAATGATGCAATTGCAAATTGAAGAACAAGCACTTATGAAGGAAAAGGACGCTGCAAGTCAAAAACGCCTAGAAATATTACGTGAAGACTTAAAAGAACTAGAACAGTCTTCTAGCGAAATGCGAACTAAATGGACAGAAGAAAAAGAAACCATTCAAGTAATTCAACAAAAACGCGAAGAATTAGACCGTTATCGTAGAGAGCTGGAAGAAGCGGAGAATAAATACGATTTAAATAAAGCCGCAGAACTGCGCCACGGTAAAATTCCAACATTAGAAAAAGAATTGCATGCTTATGAGGAACAAGTGAATGAAGACTCAAGCAATAGATTATTACGAGAAGAAGTAACAGCAGAAGAAATTGCTTCAATTGTTTCCAGATGGACAGGAATTCCAGTGACGAAGCTTGTAGAAGGGGAACGTGAAAAGCTGCTCCGTTTAAATGTAACGCTTGGAGAAAGAGTGGTTGGTCAGGATAAAGCGGTGCAATTAGTTACTGAAGCTGTTTGGCGTGCAAGAGCCGGCATCAAAGATCCGCATAAACCAATTGGTTCCTTCTTATTTTTAGGTCCAACTGGTGTTGGAAAAACGGAACTTGCGAAATCGCTAGCGGCCAATTTATTTGACTCAGAAGAACATTTTATCCGCATTGATATGTCGGAGTATATGGAAAAACATAGTGTTTCTCGACTAGTTGGTGCTCCTCCTGGCTATATTGGCTACGAAGAAGGCGGTCAATTAACCGAAGCAGTGCGTAGAAATCCATACTCGGTTGTTCTACTGGACGAGATGGAGAAAGCACATCCAGATGTTGCGAATATTTTA
Source organism: Psychrobacillus sp. NPDC096389 (assembly GCF_044762855.1). Lineage (NCBI taxonomy): Bacteria > Bacillati > Bacillota > Bacilli > Caryophanales > Bacillaceae > Psychrobacillus > Psychrobacillus sp. NPDC096389. The sequence continues at coordinate 830,803 of NZ_JBIWFB010000001.1, forward strand.
TTGCAATTGATGGATGATGGCCGAATTACGGATAGTCAAGGGCGAATCGTAAACTTTACTAATACGATTGTTATTTTAACTTCCAATATTGGCTCACAATATTTAGCTAATACAACAGGAATCGTAGGTGAAGAGGAAGAGGCATTGGTAATGGCTTCCTTAAGAGAGCATTTCAAACCCGAGTTACTAAATCGGATGGATGATATTATAATGTTCCATTCCCTGACTACACATCATTTTGAAAAAATTGCAGAGAAATATGTAAAACAGTTAGAAAATCGTTTGCTTGAGCAAGAAATTAAGCTACAAGTGGAAGATTCGGTTATTAAGTGGATTGTAGAAGAAGGTACAGACGCTGCATTTGGTGCAAGACCATTGAAACGATTTATCCAACGCCATCTAGAAACAGCGGTGGCCAAGCTGTTGATCGGCGGAACCGTACTTCCAGGTGGAACCGTAGTTGCTACGATAGAAGATGGGGAATTACTTATTAAGTAGGAAAATCGCAAAATAGGATATGTAAATCACAAGATACTCATCACGAATTGCAAGATAGGTGTCGAGAGTCGCAAGATACCTCCTAGCACGCGGTAATTTTTAAAAATAAAACAGCTCCCAATACCGGGAGCTGTTTTTTAGTGTTGTTCTTTTGGAAGTGGATCGTTAGGAATGATTGCAGCAATGATAAAAATCATAATAGCAACAGGTACAGACATAATTAGCCCGTTTTCAAATACAAAAGGAACTGCTTGTACAGAACTTACTACATAATTTAACATGGAAACTAAAATAACCGACCATACTAATGTCATAATGTATTTCATATAATTTCACCTCAGGAACTAATTTTTACTAATTGTATCATACCATAACAAAAGGCTTTGCAAAAGAATATTTAAAGAAGGAAACTCTGTTGTTGAAAATTGTACATAAATTCGTTATTATTATTACCAGGTACTAATAATAGATTATAAGAAAAGGGGAACTTTCATGAATGCAGGAATTATTGGGTTAGGAACATACTCACCTGAAAAAGTATTGACAAATGAAGACCTTGAAAAAATGGTAGATACATCAGACGAATGGATACGTACGAGAACTGGCATAGAAGAAAGAAGAATAGCAGGGGATGACCAAGATACATCTGATTTAGCGTTTGAAGCTGCTAAAGAAGCGATTAAAGATGCAGGAATTTCACCTGAACAAATAGGACTTATCCTTGTAGCAACGGTAACACCGGATACACCGTTTCCAAGTGTTTCCTCCATGTTACAAGATCGTTTAGGTGCAACCAATGCTGCGGCAATGGATGTTTCAGCGGCTTGTGCTGGATTTATGTACGGATTAGTTACTGCAAAGCAATTTGTGGAATCGGATACTTATTCACATGTACTTGTCGTAGGTGTAGAAAAGCTTTCGAAAATCACAGATTGGGAAGACCGTAATACTGCAGTATTATTCGGTGATGGAGCAGGAGCTGCGGTAGTAAGTAAAGTTTCAGAAGGTCGTGGAATTTTATCATTTGAACTAGGTGCAGATGGAAGTGGCGGCAAACATTTATACCAAGATGGTGCTCATTTAGCGATGAACGGTCGAGAAGTATTCAAATTTGCTGTGAGACAAATGGGTGAATCTGCTGTCAACGTAATTGAAAAAGCAGGACTTTCCAAAGAAGATATAGATATGTTAATCCCGCATCAAGCGAATATTCGTATTATGGACGCTTCTAGAGAAAGATTAGGATTACCAACAGAAAAAATGTCTAAAACCATTCATAAGTATGGGAACACTTCATCGGCGTCCATTCCACTTTCTTTAAAAGAAGAAGTAGACAACGGCAAAGTAAAAGACGATGATATCCTTGTTATGGTTGGCTTTGGCGGTGGCTTAACTTGGGGTGCCATTACCTTAAAATGGGGAAGATAAACATTGAATTACGAAAGGATGAATATGCATGACGAAACGAAGAGTTGTAGTAACAGGAATAGGTGCTGTTACACCACTTGGCAATGATATAGAGACAACTTGGTCTAGTATTAAAGAAGGTAAGTCAGGCGTAGGTATGTTGACAAGACTTGATGCAAGTCAATTCGCAGCAAAAGTTGCAGCGGAAGTAAAAGACTTTGATATAGAGAAATATATTGAGAGAAAAGAAGCGCGTAAAATGGACCGCTTCACGCATTATGCACTTGCAGCTTCTATTATGGCTGTGGAAGATGCTAATTTGACAATTACGGAAGAGGTAGGTCTTCGAACAGGTGTATGGATCGGTTCTGGTATTGGTGGAATGGAAACATATGAAAATCAGTTCCGTACATTTTTAGAAAAAGGCGCACGTCGTGTTAGTCCATTTTTTGTACCAATGATGATTCCAGATATGGCTGCTGGTCAAGTATCTATTCATTTCGGAGCAAAAGCAATCAATTCATGTTCGGTGACTGCATGTGCATCTGGCACAAACTCCATTGGGGATGCATTTAAAGTAATTGAACGTGGAGATGCAGATGTGATGATTACAGGGGGAGCGGAATCACCGATCACCCACATGTCTGTAGCAGGATTCTGCTCTAGCACTGCACTATCATTGAATACAGATCCTCATACAGCATCTAGACCATTTGATGCAAATCGTGATGGATTTGTCATAGGTGAAGGCGCAGGAATTATTATTTTGGAAGAATATGAGCATGCTGTTGCTCGTGGAGCGAAAATTTACGCCGAAATTATTGGATATGGCTCTACTGGGGATGCTCATCATATTACAGCACCAGCTCCTGGTGGAGAAGGGGCTGCACGTGCGATGCAACAAGCATTAGAAGATGCAGATGTTCAACCTGAGCAAGTCGGTTATATTAATGCACACGGAACAAGTACGCCATATAATGACCAATTTGAAACAATGGCTGTGAAATCTGTTTTTGCAGAGCATGCATATAATCTAGCGATGAGTTCTACTAAATCAATGACAGGTCACTTATTAGGAGCGGCTGGTGGAGTAGAAGCAATCTTTACGGTGCTTGCATTAAAAGAGGGCATTTTGCCACCAACGATCAATTTAGAAACACCTGATCCAGAATGTGATTTAGATTATGTGCCAAATGTTGCGAGATCAGCAAACCTTGAATACGCAATGAGTAATTCACTCGGATTTGGCGGACATAACGCAAGTATTTTATTTAAAAAAATATAAAAACATATAGGAGAAAGGGCGCTAAGCATTGCTAGCGCCCTTTCTTTATTTATTTAATAAAATTTTTCTAATTTTCACTAATTACTGAGATAATGCGTCATATGGTAAAGCATCGGCCTTTTATGATTGGAAAATAATTATTATTTATATATGTACAATATTGACCAAAATAAATCTCAGTCACCGCCGTTTCATCTCAAGTAAACTTATTGTTTTAAGAATTTAGTTGCTTTCATTGAAGGATTTGTTGCCCTAAGCCATTTATTGGATTAATACAGTCGGAAAATTGTAGGAGGATTTATTTTAAGCAAGTCAATACTGAGCAAGTAAACAATTTTTGTTGATTTTCTCTGCAGGAAGGCATTGCCACACGACGTGGAGTTCTCAGCCTTTGTTCTTCTGTGAGAAAAATGAGCCTTCATAACGTACGCGTTAGCGGCTGTGAAAACTCTACGACATTAAAGAATATAACTGGAATAAAATGGTTAATCATTATTCAAAAACACCTCAAAGCATTTCCAAGTAAAAATTTGGAAGTGCTTTTTAGTATGTAAAATATTTTATTAAGTTGAAGTGCTAGTTTAGTAGTGTTTTAGCGCATTGGTGGATATTTTAGTGAAATAATATGTCGAAAAATGATGTCCCATTCATTTTATGAAAAATTTTTTTAGTTAGTTTATAATGGCAAAAACCGTTGAAAATACTATGTTTTCACCTAATTACTAATTTTCTAAAAAGAGTAAATAAAGGAAACAGTCAAAAAATAATATTGCGATTGTAAAGAGATTGTAATAGACTTTGTAATTAAGGTAACAAAACTGAAAAGTGAAACAATTTAATAGCTTAGTAATTTCCAATGTTTGGGTAAAATGATCGATGGCATGAAAGGAGAAATACTTTGAACAACACAGAGAAACTTTTAACGATCAATAACTTACATACTGGTTTTCGGATAAAGGATACATATTATGACGCAGTCGATGGCGTATCAATTTCACTAAAGAAAAACGAAATACTTGCTATTGTAGGCGAATCTGGATGTGGGAAGTCCACACTCGCGACTTCTATCATTGGTCTTCATGATCATAACAAGACGAGAGTAGAGGGAGAAATCATTTATAAAGGAAAAAATCTCGCAAAGTTGGATGAAGAAAAGTTTAACGAAGTCCGCGGTGAAGAAATCGGAATGATTTTCCAAGATCCACTTTCTGCCTTGAATCCGCTTATGCGAATTGGTGATCAAATTGAAGAGAGTTTAGCATTCCATACAAAAATGTCTAAAGGAGAACGAGATAAACGCGTTTTAGAGCTTCTCAATCAAGTTGGAATTTCCAATCCAGCACGTATCGCGAAACAGTTTCCTCATCAATTATCAGGGGGAATGCGACAACGGGTCATTATTGCAATTGCCCTTTCATGTAAACCAAATATAATTATCGCTGACGAACCAACTACAGCACTCGATGTAACAATACAAGCTCAAATATTAGATTTATTAAAAGATTTGCAAGCAGAAACCGGAGCTGGAATTGTTTTAATAACACATGACTTAGGAGTAGTAGCAGAAGTGGCAGACCGAGTTGCCGTTATGTATGCAGGGCAAATTATAGAAGAGGCACCAGTAGAGGAATTATTCGCAAACCCCTTGCATCCATATACACGTTCTCTGTTCAACTCGATACCACAAATGAATAGCGAGAATGAGAAACTACAAGTAATTCAAGGAATTGTTCCATCTTTAATAAACTTGCCAAGAACAGGTTGCAGATTTTCAGCACGTATCCCATGGATTACAGAAGCGATGCATGAAGAAAATCCAACGATGCACGAAGTTTCTCCAGGTCATCTAGTTAGATGTACTTGCTGGCAACACTTTCATTTTGAAAGTGAAGAAGGAGGAATTGCAAGATGAGTTTTATGCAAATAAATGACTTAAAAGTATATTATCCAATTCGTGGAGGCTTTTTCAATACAGTAGTTGACCAAGTAACTGCAGTAGATGGAATCTCGCTGGAATTTGAAAAGGGAAAAGCATATGGCTTAGTTGGTGAGTCGGGATGTGGAAAATCGACGACTGGTAAATCGATTATTGGCTTAGAAAAAATCACTTCAGGAAGTATCATATACGAAGGAAAAAACGTGACACATAATCGAAGAGGACGTGGATCTTCCTATAATCGAGATATACAAATGATTTTCCAAGATGCACATTCTAGTTTGAATCCTCGTAAAAGAGTAAAAGATATTATTGCTGAGCCGATTCGAAATTTTTTGAAACTTTCTCCAGATGAGGAAAAACGTAGGATAAATGAATTGCTCGCAATTGTAGGGATGAATGAAGATGCCAAATTGAAATATCCGCATGAGTTCTCAGGAGGACAAAAACAACGAATTGGGATTGCCCGAGCAATCGCTTGTAATCCAAAGCTTATTATTGCGGATGAGCCAGTTTCCGCACTAGATCTATCCGTTCAAGCGCAAGTACTAAACTTCATGAAAGATATTCAGCAAGAATTAGGACTAAGCTATTTATTTATCTCGCATGATTTAGGGGTAGTGAAGCATATGTGTGATCATATATCGATCATGTATAAAGGACGTTTTGTTGAATCGGGGAGCCGTCAAGATATATATACGAATCCACAACATATATACACGAAACGATTATTATCGGCAATTCCGGATGTGAATCCAATAGATCGAAAAGAGCGAAAAAAGGAAAGAATCGAAGTAGAAGCAAGCTATGCTACAAATCATAAAAATTACTTTGATGAAAACGGAAAAGTACATGATTTAAAACAATTATCCACTACACATTTTGTAGCAATAAGTGCTCGCGAGAAAGGGGGCATTTAACATGTGGAAGACAATTGTTAGACGAGTATTAATCATGATTCCGCAATTATTTGTTCTAAGTTTATTAATCTTTATTATGGCTAAAGCAATGCCAGGAGACCCATTTACAGGAATGATTACTCCAGACACGGATCCGGCACGAATTGAGGAGCTCCGTGAAAAGGCTGGCTTGAATGATCCATGGTATGTGCAATATGTAAACTGGATTGGAAATGCTGCACAAGGGGATTTTGGAAAAAGTTACACATATAAAATACAAGTATCTACTTTAATCGGAGAGCGAGCGTTAAATACATTTTGGTTATCGTTAGTAAGTGTCATCTTGTTATATTTAATCGCCATTCCACTTGGTGTTTTAGCAGGGCGGTATCAAGATACATTTTTAGAAAAAACAATCGTATTATACAGCTTCGTCACATATGCTATTCCGACATTCGTTTTGGCATTAATTTTCTTATACATTTTTGGTTACCAACTTCACTGGTTTCCAACAGTAGGTAGTGTTGATATTAAATATGATGCAGGTACATCTGGTTACTTGTGGAGTAAGTTATACCACATGCTGTTACCAGCAATCACCACAGCTGTATTAGGTACTACTGGTGTCATTCAGTACCTACGTTCTGAAATTATTGACGCAAAATCGATGGATTATGTGCGAACTGCACGAAGTAAAGGAATTCCTGTTAGAAAAGTGTATTCACGTCATATTTTTAGAAATTCATTACTCCCAATTGCAGCTTTCTTAGGGTTTACAATTACTGGGTTACTAGGTGGATCCATTTTCATCGAAACAATTTTCGGTTATCCGGGGATGGGGCAATTATTTATATCGTCCCTTTCATCACGTGACTACAGTGTGATTACCGCGCTTGTTATGTTGTATGGCTTCTTAGCGTTATTAGGTAGTCTACTGTCCGATATCATCATGAGTATCGTTGACCCAAGAATTAGGATAGAATAGGCGAACTAAATGTTAAGGAGAGGTGCATAAATATGGGGAAAGAAGCAACAATTGATAGTAAAAAAGTAAAAACTAACTCTCCTCCAACGGGTATGCAAGTTATTTTCAGAGAGTTTAGTAAAGATAAACTGGCCATGTTCTCACTGATTTCTTTAGTAATTGTAATTGTAGGGGTTTTTATATGGGCATGGTTTATTGACCAAGATGCATTGATGCGTGTTAGTTTACGAGATAAATATGCACCGCCAGGAGATAAGTTCTTTTTAGGAGCCGATCAAGGTGGGAAAGATATTCTTGGACAGTTAGTAATTGGTGCTAAAAACTCCATTAGTATTGCTATCGCGATCACGTTAATTACCGGTGTTTTTGGTATTATTGTCGGCTTAGTTTGTGGTTATTTTGGGGGATGGATTGATAATATGTTTATGCGTATTATCGACTTTTTTATCACGATTCCTTCTTTAATGATTATTATCGTATTTGTAACAGTCGTACCAAAATATACAGTTACTATTTTTATATTCATCATGAGTTTATTTCTTTGGACTAGTACTGCCCGACTTGTACGTAGTAAAGCATTGTCCGAAAGCAGACGGGATTATGTCAATGCTTCTAAGACGATGGGCACACCGGGTATATTGATCATATTCAAAGAAATTATGCCCAATTTAAGTTCAATTTTAATCGTCGAGATGACATTAAACTTTGCAGGGAATGTGGGGATTGAAACGGGTCTATCTTATCTTGGATTCGGTTTACCACCTCAAACCCCTAGTTTAGGTACATTAATAAGCTATGCAAATAACCCACTTGTACTGCAAGATAAGTGGTGGGTATGGTTACCAGCGTCAATCTTTATCTTGTTAATGATGTTAGGGATTAACTATGTAGGGCAGGCATTGCGCCGTTCGGCAGATGCTAAGCAGCGTTTAGGTTAACTTTTTTTGGTATTAAACGGATTCGCGTTTGATATATATATGAAAAAGAGAGTAAAAAGGAGGAAAAGAAATGAGTAAGAAGCTTTGGGGATTACTAGCATTGTTACTAGCATTTATGCTTGTACTAGCTGCTTGTAACAGTGATGGAGAAGAATCTACTGGTACAGATGAGGGAACAAAAACAGAAGATGCTACTACAGATGATGGTGGAGAAGAAGGTACAGAAGAAGAGGCAGAAGAACCAGTTGCAGAAGAATCGGACGCATTATTCCCATTATCCGTTGAAAACGACGGTGAAGCTATTTCAGGTGGTACTTTAAAAGTTGCAATGGCAAAAGATGAGCCATTCCAAGGAATTTTCTCTTATGTATTGTATGAAGATGCTTATGATGCAGACATCTTAGCATATGCAACAAACTCACTTTTCGAAACTGATGGAGATTTCTTAATAACAGATGAAGGTATTGCAAGTATGGAAGTAGATCAAGAAAACAATAAAGTATTAGTAAAAATTCGTGAAGGTGTAAAATGGTCTGACGGAGAACCGTTAAAAATCGAAGACTTAATCCAACCTTATTTAATTATTGGTCACAAAGACTACACAGGTGTTCGTTATGATTCTGATTTCCAAAATATTATTGGTGCTGTTGAATACCATGATGGTGCTGCTGATACAATTTCAGGTCTTAAAAAAGTGGATGAAACAACATTAGAAATTTCATTCAATAAATTATCTCCAGCAATCTTCAGTGGTGGAGATGGAATTTGGACATATGCAGAGCCAAGTCATATTATTAAAGATATTCCAGTTGCGGATTTAGTAGAATCAGATGCAGTTCGTAAAAGCCCAGTTACTTTAGGTGCGTTCAAGTTTGATAAAATCGTACCAGGTGAATCTGTTCAATTAGTAGCAAACGAACACTACTGGAAAGGTCAACCAAAATTAGATGGCGTTCTAGTAAAAGTTGTACCAACAAGCTCCATTTCAGTAGCAATGCAACAAGGTGAATATGATATTGCTTCAAGTTTCAGTGCTTCTAAAATGGAAGAAGTAAAAGACTTTGATAATATCGAAATATTAGGTCGACAAGAACTTTACTATGCTTACTTAGGATTCAAATTAGGTAAATACGATTACGATAATAGTTTAGTTGTAACTGACTTAGAAAATTCTAAAATGGGAGACGTAAAACTACGTCAAGCGATGGGCTATGCTTTAGACGTAGAGCAAGTTGCGGAAGTTTTCTATAATAACTTACGTGAACGTGCAAACTCATTAATTCCTCCGGTATTTGCATCTTTCTATGATGCATCTTTAGAAGGATATACGTATGATCCAGACAAAGCAGCTGCATTATTAGAAGAAGCTGGTTTCAAAGATGTAGATGGCGATGGAATCCGTGAAGACAAAGAAGGGAAACCTTTTGAGATTAAATTTGCGACAATGTCAGGTGATGATATCGCAGAAGATATTACACAATTCTATTTACAAAACTGGAAAGATGTAGGCTTAAATGTAACATTAACAACAGGCCGTACAATCGAATTCAACAGCTTCTATGATAAAATTGAAGCAGATGATCCAGAAATCGATATTTTCATGGCTGCATGGGGTACAGGAACAAACCCATCTCCAGCAGGTCTTTACTCGAAAACAGCTCAATATAACTTTAGCCGTTACTCTTCTGATTTCTTAGAGCAAACGCTAACAAATATTGACTCTCCAGAATCATTTGATGCTGATTACCGTGCAAAAGAATTCCGTGCATGGCAAGAATATATGGCTGAGCAAGCGCCAGTTATTCCAACAATGTATCGTTATGAGTTAGTACCAGTTAATAAACGTGTGAAAAACTACAATATTGACTATGCTAACCCAACTGAGTTACACGAGATTGAGCTAGTAGCTGATACAGGAGTAAAATCTACAAAATAATAAATAAAAAAACCGTTCCTAGACGAAAGTTTAGGAACGGTTTTTCATATTGTTTAAGAAGGATGTGATACATATGAGAATGGTATTGTTTTTAATCAGTTATGGGATAGCAGTTATTAGTTGCTCCCACTTAGTTTTATTCTTAAACTTTTTATCTTTAGGTTATTCGTTGAATTCTGTACTGATGTACATGCTCCAGTCAAAAGAATTTATGATGCTATGTGGATCGCTTTTAGTTTTAACGATTATCGTCTTCTTCCGAGGCCCATTGCGGCTTCCATCTTAGCAAGTGTCGCATTTGCTAAAGCATTTGCTTTTTCTGCTCCAAGATCTAAGATGTCATCTAGCTCAGATGAATTTAATAATTCTTCATATCTCGCTTGAATTGGAGCTAAATGATCGATGATAACTTGTGCCACAGACGCTTTAAAATCTCCATAACCTTTGCCTTCATACTTTTGTACAAGTGCTTCTATTGATACGTCAGTCAGAGCTGCTTCTATTGTAAGGAGATTTGAAACGCCTGGTTTGTTTTCAAGATCATATGCAACAATGCCTTCAGAATCTGTTACAGAACTTTTTATTTTCTTTTCAATTTCCTTAGGTGTATCGAGTAGGCGGATTGTTGCTTTTTTATTTGGATCGGATTTACTCATTTTTTTCAATGGGTCTTGTAATGATTTAATACGTGCACCGTTCTTGGGAAGTTGGATATCAGGAATTGTCAGTACTTCCCCGTATTTTTTATTGAATCGTTCTGCTAAGTCACGTGTTAACTCCACATGTTGTTTTTGGTCGTCGCCAACAGGTACGATATCCGATTGATATAGAAGGATATCCGCTGCCATTAATGGTGGATATGTTAATAACGCTGCTGATACTGCTTCTTTTCCTGTCGATTTGTCTTTAAATTGCGTCATTCTTTCTAATTCACCGATATAGGAAATACATTGCATAATCCATCCGGCCTGTGCATGCGCAGGGACTTCAGATTGTATAAATAATGTAGACTTATTCGGGTCAATTCCTACTGCAATATACAATGCTGCAAGGGAACGAATATGCCCGCGTAGTTCTTCGGGGTCCTGTGGAACGGTGATAGCATGTTGATCAACAATGCAAAATACGCAATCATAATCGTCTTGTAATGCGGTAAACTGTCTAAACGCACCGATATAGTTTCCTAACGTAATAATTCCTGTTGGCTGAACTCCTGAAAAAATTTTCTTCATGTTTTTTCCTCCTCGATAAAATAAAAAAACATCATGCATCCCTAAAAAAGGGACGAATGATGTAAAATCCGTGGTACCACCCAGCTTGCTAAAATAATAATTAGCCACTCTTCTTCTTAACGTGAAGGACACGGTCTATGCTACTACAAGTTCACATACACTGCTCAGAAGCCCATTCCATTTATAGTATGGTCTGTTTGCACCAACCACAGACTCTCTTTTCATACTGTATTAAATGTACTTTTCTTCGTCATAGCTTAACTATTTTGTTTCGCTAATTATATTATAGAAGAAACACAAAAATCAAGCATAAAAAGCAACTAGGGCAATGCCCATACAAACTAAACAAGACAAGCCTAAAGTGACAATCGGCTTATATGGAAAAGAAAAAACCTCGGATGGCAACCTCATATCATTTGCGGTTTTTTTCATATGTTTAGGAGAAAACACTTTTCGTGTGCTTGTCACAAAAATATCGAAAAACCCACCAGCAACTACATACGTCATGAGCCCGATAAATGTAATAGAACCTCCAACATAAAAGGACAAATTTATATATGAAGTAAGCGTGAAAGACCCATTTGTGAAAAACATTAGTACAAAAATAATAAGCTGTAAGACTAAAAAACTAATAATTGTTTTCTTCATAATTCACCTCGACGAAATAAATTATAAAAGATTCACTTAAAATAATCAAAAATTAGACAATTCAAAATGTCAGAAATGAACAAATTAACTACCAAAGATTCCTAATTGTTAGGACAATGTAATGATTTTGTTACTGAATTGTAAAAAAATAATCGAAAAACCTGTACAAGTTTCTAGGAAAATGTATAATGATTATTGTAATGAATTTTTCTGAATATTTAAAGGGGGTTATTCTTTTGAAGAATAGCAAGTTTGCTTGGCTTTTAGGCCTAATGTTAGTTGTTGCTCTTTTCTTGGCTGCATGTGGCGGCGATAAAGAAGAAAGCACAGAAACATCTACAGAAAAAGAAGAGACAGACGCAACAACAGAAGAAGTAGCAACTGACGAGGAACAAGTTCTTAACTTAATCATGACTGCTGAGATTCCAACAATGGACTCTGCACTTGTTACGGATGCAGTAGGTTTTGACCTTCTGAATAACGTAAACGAAGGTTTATACCGTTTAAATCAAGATAACGTTGCTGAACCAGCATTATCTGAAGGTGAACCAACAGTTTCTGAAGATGGATTAGTTTACACATTCACATTACGTGATGCTAACTGGTCAGATGGTTCTCCGGTAACTGCTAATGATTTTGAATTTGCGTGGAAACGTGCGATGAACCCAGATACTGCTTCTGAGTATGGTCCATACATGATGGATGGCGTTATTAAAAATGCTACTGAAATTATGGAAGGTTCTGTAGAGTACACTGAACTAGGTGTTAAAGCTCTAGATGAAAAAACATTAGAAGTAACACTTGAAAAACCAATTCCTTATTTCTTATCACTTATGTCATTTGGAACATTCTTACCACAAAGTGAAGAATTCGTTACAGCGCAAGGTGCAAACTATGCAAAAAATTCTGAAGCACTTTTATACAACGGACCATTTACACTTGCTAACTGGGACGGAACAGGATTATCTTGGCAACTTCTTAAAAATGAAGAGTACTGGGATAAAGACACTGTAAAATTAACTGAAATTAACTATGATGTTGTTAAAGAACCAGGTACAGCTGTAAACTTGTATTCTGAAGGTCAAAAAGACCGTGCTGGGCTTTCTGGTGAGTTCGCAATGCAATATGCTGCTGATCCAGAACTAATCACTGAATCAGAAACATCTGTATTCTATTTCAAATACAACCAAGAGCGTCTTGGAGAAAAAACACCACTTGCTAATGTAAATATTCGTGAAGCAATGTCAAAAGCTTTCAATAAACAAGATTTAGTAGATGTAGTTTTAGCTAACGGTTCTGTACCAGCTAACTACTTAATTCCAAAAGACTTTACTTTCGATGCTGATGCAAATGATTTCCGTGACGTAAACGGTGACATGGCTGAATTCAATGTAGAAGAAGCAAAAGCTGCATTTGAAAAAGGATTATCTGAACTAGGCGTTTCTGAATTAACTATCGAAATTTTAAATGGTGATACAGAAGCAGCTAAAAAAATGGGTGAATACCTAGCAAATCAATTACAAACAAATCTACCAGGTTTAACAGTTAAACTAAAAGAAGTACCATTTAACGTACGTCTAGATCTTGACACAAATCAAGATTACGATATGCAAATTGCTGGATGGGGACCTGACTATCAAGATCCTTATACATTCATGAACTTATGGTTAACTGGTGGCGGAAACAACAAAATGTCTTATTCTAACCCAGAATATGACAAACTAGTAAACTCAGCTGCTAATGAATTAGCTCTTGATCCAGAAGCTCGTTGGCAAGCACTTGCTGATGCTGAAAAACTTCTTATTGACGAAGATTACGGTATCGGACCAATTTACCAACGTGGATTAATGTTCCTTCAAAAACCATATGTTAAAGGTATCGTTGCTCACCCATTCGGTGGAGACTATAGCTACAAGTGGGCTTATATCGAAGGTAAAAACTAATTTAGTGAATGTTTAAAATCACATAGTTTGAGAGTATATGGTATCCGTTCGGGGCCATATACTCTCTTTTTAAATGAATCAGAATTCACGAAATATTTTATTTTTAATTTTAGTTTTGACAACTACGGAGTTTATCTGTTTATATATACTAGTAGAGTTTTAAAAATTATAGGAAAATATTATTTAGGAGGTGCAAAGATGACAAAATATATGATTCGACGTATCGTTTATATGTTTATTACCCTTTTCCTGATCGCGTCAGCAACGTTTTTCTTAATGAAGGCGCTTCCAGGATCCCCGATTAGCTCTGCTCCAAAACTTACCCCTTCACAACTTGCGATGGTGGAAGCGAAATATGGATTAGATGAACCAGTTCCTGTGCAGTATGCAAAATACATGCTCAACTTGGCAAAAGGTGACTTAGGTAACTCATTCCAGTTCAAAAATGCTAGTGTAACGGAACTAATCATGAATCGTTTAGGACCATCTGTTTTAATTGGAACACAAGGTTTGATACTGGGTGTTGCTATAGGTATTTTGTTAGGTATGATTGCAGCGTTAAGGCAGAATACTGTATGGGATTATGGTAGTACACTAATTGCTATCATTGGTATTTCTATTCCATCTTTCGTTTTTGCAACATTGCTTCAATATTGGTTAGCGGTAGAATGGGGTCTATTCCCTGTAGGTTTATGGAAAGATGGTTGGATGTCAAGCATACTACCTTCTATTGCATTAGCAATGGGACCACTTGCGACAGCATCTCGATTTATCCGTACAGAAATGATTGAAGTATTAAGTTCGGATTATATTACTTTAGCAAAATCTAAAGGGGCTAGCGGATTTGAAGTTGCATTCAAGCACGCTTTCCGTAATGCATTAATCCCGCTTGTCACTGTTTTAGGACCGCTTGCTGCTGGTTTAGTTACAGGTTCACTTGTAATTGAACAAATCTTTGCAATACCGGGTATCGGAGAACAATTCGTTAAAGCTATTATGTCCAATGACTTCTCCATTATTATGGGAACAACATTATTCTACTCTGTATTGTTAATTGTCATAATATTCGTAGTAGACGTCCTTTATGGAATAATTGATCCTCGTATTCGTTTATCAGGAGGTAGTAAATAATGAGTTTGGATATAAAAAAAATACCTGCTGAATCTTTTGAAAGAGTTCATATCGATAGTAGCCAAGCAGAAAGAATTACGAAACCGTCTTTAAGTTTTTGGCAAGACGCTTGGTTACGAATTCGTAAAAACAAGGCCGCTATTGCAAGCATATTCATATTATTGTTTATCATTATTATGGCATTTGTAGGGCCGATGGTTAGCCCGCATGATTCTGAAACTCAAACAATTACACATGCTAACTTGCCTCCAAAAGTTCCTGGACTTGAGAAGTTAGGAATATTCGATGGTGTTGGTACATTAGCAGGTAAAGAAGTAGATTTATATGAAATGAAAAAAGTAGATACGTATTATTGGTTTGGGACGGATGGTTTGGGACGTGACATGTTCTCAAGAGCATGGGAAGGTACTCAAATTTCATTGTTAATTGCCTTTATGGCAGCATTAATCGATATGGTAATTGGTGTTGCTTACGGAGGTATTTCTGGTTTCTACGGTGGTCGTGTCGATGATGTGATGCAACGTATTGTAGAAATTCTATATGGTATCCCAACATTAGTTATCGTTATCCTAATGTTATTATTTATGGAACCAGGTGTCACGGCGATAATTATTGCGATTACGCTCACAGGATGGATTGGTATGTCGCGTATTGTTCGGGGTCAAGTCTTGAAATTTAAAAACCAAGAATTTGTACTCGCATCCCGTACTTTAGGTGCAAGTAATGGTCGCATAATTTCTAAACATATTTTACCGAATATTTTAGGGGTAATTATTATTAATACAATGTTTACTATCCCAAGTGCGATTTTCTTTGAAGCATTTCTAAGCTTTATCGGATTAGGACTTCAAGCTCCTGATGCGTCTTTAGGTACACTTATTAACGATGGGTATAAAGTAATTCGTTTCCAACCACATATTTTATTATTCCCATCGATTATTTTAAGTTTATTAATGATTGCATTTAACTTGCTTGGTGATGGATTACGTGATGCATTTGATCCGAAGATGAAAGACTAAAGGAGGAAAGCGAAAATGGAAAAAATATTAGAAGTAAAAGACCTAGAGCTTTCCTTCCATACGTTTGCAGGGGAAGTTAAAGCAATTCGTGGCGTTAACTTTGACTTATTAAAAGGAGAAACGCTTGCAATTGTTGGAGAGTCTGGTTCTGGTAAATCCGTAACGACTAAGTCAATTATGCGTTTATTGCCTGAACATAGCTCTGAATTTAAAAATGGTCATATCTTATTTAATGGAAAAGATTTAACGAAACTTACAGATAAAGAAATGCAAAAGATTCGTGGAAAAGACATTTCAATGATTTTCCAAGATCCTATGACTTCGTTGAATCCTACGATGACTATTGGAAAACAAATTATGGAGCCTATATTAAAGCACCGTAATGTAAGTAAATCAGTAGCGCATAAAGAAGCAGTAGATTTACTTCGTCTAGTAGGTATGCCTAAACCAGAAGCTCGTATGAAACAATATCCACATCAGTTTTCAGGTGGACAACGTCAACGTATCGTTATTGCCATTGCACTAGCATGTAATCCACAAGTATTAATTGCGGATGAACCGACTACTGCGCTGGACGTAACGATTCAAGCACAAATTCTAGAGCTAATGAAAGATTTACAAAAGAAGATTAATACATCGATCATCTTTATTACACATGATCTTGGTGTAGTAGCGAATGTGGCAGATAGAGTTGCTGTTATGTATGGTGGGAAAATTGTTGAAATCGGAACGGTAGATGAAATTTTCTATAATCCACAACACCCTTATACATGGGGATTACTAAGCTCAATGCCTTCACTTGATACGGCAGAAGAGAAACTATATGCAATTCCGGGAACACCACCGGATCTATTGTCACCTCCAAAGGGAGATGCATTTGCTCTTCGTAGTGATTATGCAATGAAAATAGATTTGGAAGAAAATCCTCCATTTTTTAAAGTGAGTGATACGCATTATGCAGCAACTTGGTTATTACATCCAGATGCTCCGCAAGTAGACCCACCAGTAGCAATTATGGAGCGTATGAAAAAATATCCAGGTAGTCGTTACTATGAAGGAACGGAAGGAGGTACTTACTAATGGCTGAAAAATTACTGGAAATCAAAAATTTAAAGCAGTATTTCAATCAAGGTAAGCCAAATGAAGTTCGTGCGGTAGATGATATAAGCTTTGATATTTATAAAGGGGAAACATTAGGTCTAGTTGGCGAGTCAGGTTGTGGTAAATCAACGACTGGGCGTACAATTATCCGTCTTTATGATGCAACAGATGGTCAAGTAATTTACGATGGTGTAAACGTACATGATAAAAAATCTAAAAAAGATTTAAAAGAATTCAATCGTAAAATGCAAATGATTTTCCAAGATCCATATGCTTCTCTAAATCCGCGTATGAAAGTACTGGATATTATCGCAGAAGGATTGGATATTCACGGTCTTGTGAAAAATCCAAAAGAACGAAAAGAAAAAGTAGTAGAACTTTTAGAAACTGTTGGATTAAACCGTGAGCATGCGGATCGTTATGCACATGAGTTTTCAGGTGGACAACGTCAACGTCTTGGAATTGCAAGAGCACTTGCTGTGAATCCTGAATTCATCATTGCGGATGAGCCAATCTCAGCGCTAGATGTATCGATTCAAGCACAGGTTGTAAACTTACTAAAAGAACTACAAGAAGAAAAAGGCTTAACTTATTTATTCATTGCACATGACTTGTCTATGGTAAAATACATTTCTGACCGTATTGGAGTAATGTATTTTGGTAAGCTAGTCGAGTTAGCTACTGCAGAAGAATTGTATGCAAATCCGATGCATCCATATACACAATCTCTTCTATCAGCTATTCCTCTTCCAGATCCAAATTATGAGCGCACTCGTGTCCGTAAATCATACGACCCAGCAAATCATAATTATCAAGACGGGGAAGAAATTGCTATGCGTGAAGTAACGCCTGGACATTTTGTTTACTGTTCTGAAAAAGAATTGCAATCTTTAAGAGCTACATCAAGCTCTAAATAATAAAAAATCGGTCATTCCTATGCGAATGATCGATTTTTTTATGGCCTGTGAAATTATAAAGTAAGTAGGTTAAGTGAATTCTTAAAATTGAGCACAGTATAGGGATGATGCGTCATAAGCATACTTATATGTCCGCTATGATTTCCGCTCCAGGCGGAGACGCTTACCGTGGGGCGGGCGGTGACCTCACAGGTCTCGCCGCCTTGCGCTTCAATTAATAGAACTTGCTAACTTGTTCAGTATCGACTCTCTCAAAACATTCATTTTTCATGGAGTATATCCAGTAAATGTCTTAGGGGAACTAACTAGTCATGGATAGCAACTAATTCTTATTACAACAAGTTTTCTTGGAGTGAGAGGATAATAATTTAGACATAATCTAGGGATAGTGCGTCTTAAGGAAGCACTATTAGTTTTAGCTTATAGGCATAATTTCATCTATTTGCAGTGTTTGGAAGAGAGATCGTCCAACTTCGTGTAGAGCTTGATCAACTTACGCGCAAGCGACGTGAATGATTCATCGCTCACCCGGCGGAAAGCGTACGGCTACAACGAAAATCACAGCGGTCACTAAGACACATTATCTCTATAATATGTGATATCTATTAATGCTGATTATTTCCATTCCTCAGATGGGGACGAAGAGATGCGCTTTTATTCTGGGTAAAGTAGCGAGGAAATGCCTTGTATTCGCTTCTTTAATTGTTGGAACATGTAGAATAGGATATAATGAAATTACTAGAAAATTTTAGAGGATTGTATATGTAAAGCGAGTTAGGTCTTACAATTTAGATAAATAGACTTATATTATTAGAATAGATGAGGTTTCTATATGGATCAAAATGTTCTTTTACGAAATAATGTAAATATTACTGGAAAAGGTACGAGGGCAATGTTGTTTGCTCCTGGGTTTGGATGTGACCAAAATATGTGGAGGTTTGTAGCACCTGCTTTTGAAGAAAATTATCGTACTATTCTTTTTGATTATGTTGGTTCAGGTAAGTCTGATTATAATGCTTATAGCCCTAGCAAATACAGTAAACTTCATGGATATGCACAGGATTTGCTAGAAATATGTGCTGCACTGGATTTAAAAGAAATAACTTTTATTGGACATTCAGTAGGTAGCACCATTGGGATGTTGGCATCTATACAACAGCCTGATTTATTTGAACATCTTATTATGATAGGACCATCCCCTCGTTATCTAAATGATCATCCTGACTATATAGGTGGGTTTGAGAAAGAGGACTTGGATGGATTAATTGATATGATGGAGATGAATTATATTGGCTGGTCCAATTATCTTTCCAAAGTTATTATGAAAAATCCCGATCGTCCAGAGCTTTCCAAAGAATTAGAGGAAAGTTTTTGTTCGACTGATCCAACTGTTGCTCGCCAATTTGCCATTGCCACTTTCTTTTCTGATAATCGAGAAGACTTGAGAAAAGTGGCGGTACCATCGCTTATTCTTCAGTGTGCGGAAGATGTTATTGCTCCAAGTGAAGTTGGGAACTACATGCATCGCCATCTGCCAGACAATACCTTGCGTTTTATGCAAGCTACTGGGCATTGTCCACATATGAGTCATCCTGAAGAAACCATTCAATTAATTAGTGAATATTTGACTACTGGTTCTGTAAGCACACTTAGTAAGGAGTAGATTATTTGTTAGATGAACAATTGAACTATGCTCCGTGTGGCTACTTATCCCTTTCAGATGAGGGCACCATTCGAACGATCAATCAAACATTGCTTACTTTACTAGGCTTTGACTTGGACGAGTTATATGGAAAACATGTCAATATTATTCTAACGGCTCCTAGCAAATCTTTTTATCAACTTTACTTTTTCCCTATCATAAAGTTTCACGAACATGTGGAAGAGATGTATCTTACATTCAAATCGAAAAACAATAAGGATATTCCGGTTCTCCTAAGTGCGACACGTAAAAAACGTGACGGGGAAATTGTAAATGATTGTGTGTTATTTCAAATAAAGAAACGCTATGAGTATGAGCAATCCCTCCTGGCGGTAAAAAAGGAAACAGAAGAACGTAATCGTATTAAGAGAGAGCAAATAGCCGAGCTAGATCTTTTGCGTAGGGAATTAGAGAGCAAACAAAAAGAACTGCTAGAAGTAAACGAACAATTAGAAAAATTAGCTACTACAGATGGACTTACTGGTCTTAAGAACAGAAGAAGTTTTCAGGAAGATTTAGCATCTAATATTTCTTTATTCGCCAGCAATTCGCAACCACTTTCCCTATTATTGTTAGATATAGACCATTTTAAAAAGATAAATGATAATTATGGGCATTTAACAGGTGACAGAGTTCTCCAAGGATTGGGATTAATTCTGAAAGAGGAGCTAAGGGAAGAGGATGTTGCGGCTCGTTATGGAGGAGAAGAATTTGCATTGATCCTTCCTAATACAGATCAATCTGATGCCCAATATATTGCTGAGAGTATCCGCTTACGTGTAGCGAGTGCCGGCTGGACAGATCAAACTGTTACGATAAGTATTGGAGTTGCAACTATTGTAAAAGGAGATACTATAAGTACTCTTCAATCCAGAGCTGATCAGGCGCTTTATGCATCTAAAAATGGTGGACGCAATCAAGTCACCCTTGCTCTCCACTTAGCTATAAATTCATAAATCTTGAAAACGGAGTAAGCTTAAGAGCCACTCCGTTTTTCTATGTATAAATTGTAGAATTTCATTGTATATTTCATGATAATGAACAGAAAAGTTTTTCTTTCATGTTATTAGGGTATATAAACATAAACTTCTAAAAACGATGAATAGTTTGAGGTCGCATTATAGACTATTTAGAAAGAGTATAGAGATAGTGCGTCGTTGTGCGTTGACTAGTGACCGCTGTGATTTTCGCTGCAGAATGGACGTTTTCCGCCGGGTGAGCGATGTTCTTTCACCGACGCTTACGGCTTACATTGTAAAGGCTCATCTGCCTCACTCATCCCGCCGGAGTCGCCGCCTGCCGCGAAAATCAATGGTAATATTAAATTACTAAATTATAACATTAACAGTAAATGGTTGAATGTGACAATTTCAGATGTGAACTCGACAATCACGGCTTCGAACACTACAAAGCAGCCACTGAACGCGACAATCTGGTTTAGCGGATACCTTAAGACACATTATCATCAGTATGCGCTACTTAGAAGACGTGTTAGCAACATTTTGAGCATTATTTCTCTTTCAATCATTGTTTAGTATTGTTAGAATTAAGAAACACTATAAGAAAGGAGAATTTTATGAAAAAGCCAATAAAGCTACTTGCCTCATTTAGTATGGCAGCTACTGTACTTTTACCTAGTACCGTATTTGCTGAATCTAAAGTATTTGCAGAAGACTTTACAACAAAAGAATATAGTTTAAAACCGATCGATGAAACTGTCGTTTCTACATCCAAACTTTTCATATACGACTCCGGACTAAATTTTCAATATCCGGATGCTGTGAGAGGAATATATGTTACTGGTCATTCAGCTGGAGGAGCTAGATTCGCTAATTTAGTAGATTTACTAGATTCAACAGAGCTAAATGCGATGGTCGTAGATATTAAAGACGACTTTGGAAACTTAACATATATTCCAAGTGAGGAATCATCCCTTAAGAAATATGATATTGGAAAGCCATACATAAAAGATCCAAGAGCAATGCTTGAGACAATGGAAGAAAAAGAGATATATCCAATTGCACGTGTCGTTGTTTTTAAAGATACAGAACTTGCCGAAAGAAAACCGGAATGGTCGTATGTGGAAGGGAATGCTGTTTGGAAAAATGGCAGAGGAGAGGCATTTGTCAATCCATTCCTTCAAGAAGTATGGGACTATAATGTAGAAATCGCGATCGAAGCAGCTAAAATGGGCTTTAAAGAAATTCAATTTGACTATGTACGATTTCCTGAAGGATTTGAAAATAGGGAAGATACATTGAAATATTCTATGGGTGAATATGAAACATCGAAAGAAGATCCAGTTCAACGGAGAGTTACTGCTGTTACAGACTTCGTTGCTTATGCAAAAGAAAAGCTAAAACCATATGGAGTACAAGTGTCGGTTGATATTTTTGGTTATTCTGCTACGTTACCAGAAGCACCCGGAATTGGACAAAATTTCTCCAAAATATCCGAAAATGTAGATGTTATTTCTTCCATGATCTACCCAAGTCATTGGACATCTTATTTCGGTATTGCAAAGCCTGATCTAGAGCCTTACCGTTTAGTACAAGAATATGCTAAAGTAGAAAATGCAAAATTAGCGGAACTAGAAAACCCACCTGTATCCAGACCATGGCTTCAAGATTTCACTGCTTCGTACTTAGGTGCAGGCAATTATCAAACATATGCTAAAGAGGAAGTAGAAGCTCAGATTAAAGCATTAAACGAAGCAGGTATTATGGAATACTTATTATGGAATGCTGGTAACAAATACTCGCCCGGCGTAGACTACACACCTTAAATAAAAAAGATAGGATCATAAAAAATCCTATCTTTTTTATTTTTTATGAAACTTTATTTCATGAAAAACGTATTAATTAGTATAACAGTTATTTTCAATACAATTCTTCTAAATGAGAATATGAAAATTTTCATTTTTATGTTTAAAACAGAAAAGAGATGGGTATAATTTAAACATCTATCATTATTAAAGTGAAAATGTAAGTATAACTTATATATTCAACGAATTTGTGACAGCTTTAATTAAAGGAGAAATTTTTCTTATAAACGTATTTTAAATGATTAAAATTTGGTGTATACTGAAAAAGTAAAGAACTACATTAAATTAATTATAAACTACTTCATATAACACAATTACCAATTGAAAGGAAGTGTTTTTAAATGATGGTTACGTTATTCACCTCACCAAGTTGTACTTCATGTAGAAAAGCAAAAGCATGGTTAGAAGAACATGATATTCCATATACGGAAAGAAATATTTTTTCAGAACCACTTACGATAAGTGAAATAAAAGAAATTTTACGAATGACAGAAGACGGAACGGACGAAATTATCTCTACTCGTTCAAAAATATTCCAAAAGCTAAATGTAGATGTGGAAAGCCTGCCTTTACAACGTTTATATGAGCTAATTCAAGAATATCCTGGACTTCTTCGTAGACCAATTATTTTAGATGAAAAACGTCTACAAGTTGGTTATAACGAAGACGAAATTCGTAGATTCTTACCAAGAAAAGTTCGTGCATATCAGTTACTCGAAGCACAAAAACTTGTTAACTAAAAGTTAATCGGCTGATTATTTTCAAAGAACTTTTGAAAATAGTCGGCTTTTCTTTTGGATTGCTTGCATTTAAGTGTAATTTTTCTTACAATTCAATTGTGATTAATAATTTAAAAAGATAAGTTGGAATCCTTTTCTTTTTTTCACAAACAACATACAATAGTAATAGACACTACATGAATGAGGCGGTAGGAAGCGAAAGGAGATGTGTTAAATGGATATCGAGCGTATCAATGATAACACTTTCAAAGTATACATTTCATACATCGACATTGAAGAAAGAGGCTTCAGCCGAGATGAAATATGGTTTAACAAAGATAAGAGCGAGCAGCTTTTTTGGGAAATGATGGATGAAGTTCATGATGATGATCATTTCGAGGAATTGGATGGTCCATTATGGATACAAGTTCATGCGATGGAAAAAGGTTTGGAAGTGATTGTCACTCGAACGGAAATAGGGAAACATGAGGAACGATCAGATGATTTTGAAATGGATGACCTGTCAAATAAAATTTTCAAAAATGGTGTCTCCAGTTCTATAGGACCTCACGAATTTGATGATTTTTCGCATTTCATGGATGATGGCGAGGAAATTCCTTCCGAATACACATTCGTGTTTGAGAACTTTGATGATTTACTTGTTCTAGCAAAAAAGTTAGATAAAGTAAATTTTGAAACATCATTGTATCATTATGAGGAAAAATATTATTTACATGCAGTTTTTAATTCCGACGTAACAGAATTCGAAGATGTATTAAATACACTTAGCGTTATTTCAGAATTTGCAAATAGTACTAAAACTACTATCCATATGATTCAAGAGTATGGAAAAGAAATTATTGTAAATGATGTATTCCAAGAACTCAATAGACATTTTTAACCTTCTGTAAAAAGAAGGTTTTTTTTCTTGCTTTTTTCACTGAAAATTCGTACATTTATGGAAAGAGGTGATCAACATATTAACAGCCATAACTAAAGAAGGACAAGTAATCGTTTCTGTCGACTATTCACGTGAATTCCTAAACCATTTGAAACAAAGAAGTGCGTTTATGTGTATTCAATGTAAGGAAGATGTAATTTTGAGAAGTGGATCCATTAATATTCCTCATTTTGCCCATAAGCGTAAATCGGAATGCATCCATTCTTTTTCAGAAGGAGAAAGTAAAGACCATCTGAATGGCAAATTACAATTGTATGCATTTTTAAAGCGACATAATTGCCAACCACAACTGGAATCATTTATCCCGAAGATCAAACAAAGACCAGATATTTTAGTTAACAATAACCAGTCCCAAGTAGCCATTGAATATCAATGTAGTAAAATACTACCGAATACTATAGTAAGTCGGAATAACGGATATAAACAGCAACAAATCGACCCCCTTTGGATACTGAGAACACCATCTATTTCGGAGTTCCCACCTCAAGAAATAGGCACCCTGCATTTGTCAGCATTTCGTCAACAATTTTTCCTGGAAACCTCCACATACGGTAAAATGATCATCACCTACTGTCCACAAACAAAATTTTTTCACTATATTTCCAACCCAGTTCACATACAATCGAATAAATACATCGTCAAAATAAAGAAGTTATCATTAGAAAAGCAATCCTGGCCATTTGCAGTCGTCAAACGAATATCCCATAAAGAGTACAAAACGTATCTACGAATATATAGAAAACAACGTTTTAAGCATATAGATAACTTATATTTTTATAATAGAAAAGGAGTCCAGAATCAGTTTTTGCAAGTGTGCTATAGATGGAGGCTGTCTCCGAAGGAAATTCCTTTTTTTATAGGTATTCCGACTACTCATGCAGAATCTTTTCATGTGCACGCCGTGGAGTGGCAAATACAGTGGATGGACTATTTAAATCGCATAAAAATTCCGCTTGATGAAGCGGATCTTTCACATTGTAAATCCTTCCTACTCGATCGTCCAATAGGTTCTTCACAAAATCTATTTAAATTGGAAGCTGTCCAATCTTATTTGTCGATACTCCAGCAATGTCTTATGCAGTCAAATACTGTTACTTATAAAAGCAAGTTTAATAGTTCGAAAATGGTTGAACTACTATATAGGGATTTCCTTGCAAAGTGACCTGAAAATTGAGAAAATAAGTAGTGATACGAATTTCGAAACAAATGGAAGGGGAAGTTCATCTTGACGACTGAAACAAACAATAAAGTATTAACACGTGAGGAAGTAGAAGAGCATCTAACTTGGAGATTAGAAGACATTTTTCCTTCCAATGACGCATGGGAAAAAGAATTTCAAGATGTAGCGAAGTTAGCCGAAAAAGCATCTACATTTCAAGGGACGATTGCAAATGGTGCAAGTGCTTTGTTAGAAGTGCTAACGTACCGAGATGAATTAACAGGACGTCTGCGGAAGCTATATACCTACGCACATATGCGTTCTGACCAAGATACTGCAAATAGCACTTATCAAGCGATGGATAGCCGTATTAAGTCGTTATATGTAAAAGTTTCTACGGAACTATCATTTTTAGTGCCAGAAATTTTATCACTAGATGAGTCAGCTCTTTCTAATTACTTATCTGAAAATAGTGATTTGCAATTGTATCGTCAACTTCTAGAGGAAGTAAATCTAGAACGCCCACATGTACTTCCAAAAGAGCAAGAAGCATTGCTTGCCCAGTTTTCAGAGGTGGCTGGTTCACCGTCAGATACATTTGGCAAGTTAAACAATGCGGATTTAGAGTTTCCATCGATCAAAGATGAAAATGGCAACGAAGTACAACTTACGCACGGTCGCTATTCCCGTTTTCTAGAAAGCGAAGACGGACGTGTGCGAGAAGACGCATTTAAAGCAATGTATGATACGTATGGCAAGTTCCGTAATACATTTGCATCCACTTTAGCTGGGAATGTAAAAGGGGATAATGTAAACGCTAAAATTAGAAAATACGCATCTGCACGTGAAGCGGCAATGTCGGGAAATCATATTCCCGAAAGCGTCTACGATAATTTAGTCGGAACGATCAATAAAAATGTTCATCTCCTTCATAAATATGTTGGTTTACGAAAAAAGGTACTTGGATTAGATGAGTTGCATATGTGGGATTTATACACTCCACTCGTAAAAGAATTGAAAATGGAATACACGTATGAAGAAGCTTGCGATACAATGCTAAAAAGCTTTGCTCCGCTTGGTGAGGAATACGTATCGATTGTGAAGCAAGGATTAGAAAATCGCTGGGTAGATGTTGTAGAAACAAAAGGAAAGCGTTCAGGTGCATATTCGTCAGGTACGTATGGTACGAACCCATACATTTTGATGAACTGGCAAAATAACGTGAATAATCTATTCACCTTAGCACATGAATTTGGTCATAGTATTCATAGTTACTACACGCGAGAAAACCAGCCTTATGTATATGGAGATTATTCCATCTTTGTTGCAGAAGTAGCGTCTACTTGTAACGAGGCATTATTGAATGATTATTTATTGAAAACGATTGATGATCCGAAAAAACGCATTTACTTACTGAATCACTGGTTAGAAGGATTCCGAGGAACGGTATTCCGTCAAACGATGTTCGCTGAGTTTGAGCATATTATCCACCAGCTCGATCAAGACGGAGAAGCATTGACTGCGGAAAAACTAACGGAAGAATACTATAAATTAAATCAAAAATACTTTGGCGATGAAATCGTAATCGACGAGCAAATTGGGCTAGAGTGGGCACGAATCCCACACTTCTACTACAACTACTATGTGTACCAATATGCAACAGGTTTAAGCGCTGCTACTGCATTAAGTAATCAAATTTTAACGGAAGGTAAACCAGCCGTTGATCGCTATATAAATGAATTCTTAAAAGCAGGTTGCTCAGATTATCCAATCGAAGTGTTAAAGAAAGCTGGCGTAGATATGAACACGGCTGCTCCAATCGAAGAAGCATGCCGCGTATTTGAAGAAAAACTTAATGAGTTAGAACAATTACTATTAGCAGAATAAAATAGTGAGAAGAAGGCTAAACTAGAGATTACTCAGTTTGGCCTTTTTTGTTGTTCGGAGTGAGTATAAAGCCAAGGTATCCTGCGCATAAAAATAGGGAGCGAGCAATAAGCATTTGTATCCGAGCATATCCCAGCGCCATTCAAGCATATCAAACCTTTATCCGCGCAAATAATGGAGAAAGAGTATAAGCCGGCCGTACACGCACAAACCATGCGTTAATGGGCACATAAACTCAGTCATACGGTGTTTAATAAAGGTATGACGTCTAATGTATGACGAATTTGTGAAAGTCAGTGCTAATATATTGTATTTCTTTAGAAGACATGATAAAGTAAGAGTGTGAAATAAATCACAAGATAACATACACCCCTTTGTTTGAACGTGAACATTTCTCCCATCCCCTTTGTAAAACGAAAACCCCCTTTTCTAACTGAGGAAAGGGGGTTTTCTATTTGGATAATAAATTTGATACTTAGTTATAAGTATGGACTTACTATACAAGAAATTGAATAAAAAAAGCTGCTCATCGATTGTAGATGAGCAGCTTTTTTTTAATTATTTTTCAGTCGCCAGATGACAACGTCCGGTAATACTAATCTTTCTACTTCTTGAAGTAGAAGGAGTTTTTTCAGTTCTCGTTCAGCTTGTTGGTCGGAAATATTATAATAGCTAGCAATTTCACTGGTTGTAAGGGAATGGAATCGATCAAAAAGCTTGGCAAGAGCAGGTGGTTCCTGTACTTCTGGTTTTTCATATAGCATTTCTTGTAATATTTGTACATAAATTTCATAAGGATAAATTCCGGAAACTTTTATTCCTTCATCTTCTATATTTTCATTAAAAAAGACGATACTTGGAAATGTAGTGACATCCATTTCTGACGTGATCGACAAATCACTTTGGAAGGAACGTGCACACTCTTTCGATTGGAAATCTTGTGTGAATTCCGCTACATCAATGTTGACTTTGCCTGCTATTTCTTGCAAAACAGAAAGCGAAGTAACATTTTTCGTTTTAATGAAAAGATATTCTTGTATTTTATTGAAAAAACGAAGAGCAGCTTTTTTCCCTTGAAATTCTGCAGCTTTTACGGCAATAGAAGGGAATACAGAATGCTCTATATCTGGGAAATCACATTGAAACTTTGTTCTTTCTTCAATTGACGTTTTGCAAACAGTATTTAAATTATTCAGCTGAGTACTAAGTACAGTACGAATTGTAAAATACTGTCCATATTGAACTTGCAATTTCCGAATAATCGGTTGCATTTCCCAACAAGCTGAACAAAGTGGATCTAGAAATACATACATTTCAAGTGGCTTGTTCAGAAAAGGAGATGTAATCGGTTCAGTCGGAATGAGTATTCTTGTCACGCTTGTTCCTCCTCATGACTCATTTGATTGACCATGTGGTTTGCAGTAAGCTCAAGTCTACGGTAAAAAGTTTCACGTACTTTACCTTCAAGCCCAACAGTATCCATTGCGGCTCTCATACAGGAAAGCCATGCTGCTGCCCTTTCAGGTGTAATCGGAAAAGGATTATGACGCATTTTCATCATTGGATGTCCATGCTCTTCGGTATATAAATTGGGACCGCCAAGATATTGCGTTAAAAATTGTTTTTGTTTTCTTGCGGTTTCTGTTAAATCATCTGGAAAAATCGGCTTCAGCATTGGATGTTTTGCAACATTACTGTAAAACGTATCGACAAGCTGGTATAATTTCTCTGCTCCAATCTCATCGTAAGGAAGTATTGGTTTTTGTGTCATAATTCGTTACTCCTTTGTTTTAGCACTAATATCATTCTATCAATCCCAAACAATTATCTCAAATAATTAGACTGCCAGTAAAAAACGACCTATCAGGAGGTCGTTTCAAGCCTATGCTTGGTAATAGTTTAATACTTTCTGAACATAATTTTGTGTTTCTTTATAAGGTGGGATACCACCGTATTTTTTTACTGCTCCAGGTCCTGCATTATAGGCAGCTAGTGCTATTTCCGTGTCTCCGTTGAACTGATTAAGCATTTGGCGTAAGTATTTGGCACCGCCCATAATATTTTGTTCAGGGTCGAAAATATTCGTTACACCTAAGTATTTAGCCGTTCCGGGCATCAATTGCATTAATCCAGAAGCACCTGCAGAACTTAGCGCAGAAGGATTAAAATTAGATTCTTGTTTGATGACAGATGAAATAAGTTTTTCTGATACATTATAATTTGCCGCTGCACGTTTAATAATGTCATCAAAATCTGAACTCGACATCTGGTTGGATGGAGCATAAGAAGCAATTGCATTTATTAAGGATTCATTTTGATATGCAAGGTTTGATGGTCTAAAAACAGGGGAATTTCCATTATAGTATAAAGAATTCCTATTAGCTGAATCTACATTGGTTTCATCTGTTTGAAGAACTTGTCCTAGCATTTCTGAAAACAAGGAACTGCTTGAAGTATTTAGTGAGCTTTGCACACTCCCAAGCGTCTGCATGGCATTTATTTCCATAAGTGTTTTAAGGGATTGAATATCCACTTGGTATCAACCTTTCAACGAATTGTTATATTTCATAAGTCGAGCAATCTTTTTATCGGTAGTTCGTAGGGGAATTTGATGCTCTTCTAATAATTGAAGAAAAACTTTCTGCCCCGTTTCGACATCTTTACATTCATATTCTACCTCAAAATCTTCTATTCGACTATAAAAGGAGTGATCCAAAAAGAGTATCCCATTGTTGTAGGGGATTTGTGCTCGATCTGTTTGCATGCTACCAATACAAGTTAATGGACCTTTATCTTTTATTTGCTCCAAAAAGGGGACAGAAGGGAAGCGTGTTTCATGGATGATAGCATCTCGTTCTTTATCTGATAATAGGACTGTTTTTTCCTCCATCACATGTGCCTGTATTGGTGCTTTTAATGTTAATTCATTGTGGTTTGGTAAGACACGTAATCTAAACCCCATTTTATGTTCTTTAAAATAGCTTTCTGGTGTATCGAAGTAGTAGTTTGTTTGTGTTTGGAAATCTGTATTTGTTAAGCCGAGAGCGGCAATTAATGATTGGAATTCTTCTTTTGTTAGTAAATTTTTAAACTCGATTTCACGTTCAGAATGCACAATTTCACGTCCTTTCCTATTATTTCTATTATAGACGGTTTGCAATGAGTTTCAATATGATAAAATAGTGAAAGAATGGACAGAAAGGAAAGATTAATTTTGCCTATTACTTATAACGTGCACAGTGGTGTGCAATTAGAAAATGATATTCGTTTTACTTTAGAGGTAACACCGGACCAACCTAGTATAAATGCGGGTGGTCGAATGATTACCGATTCCGACTCGTTGTCATTTGTGTACTTATTAGAAGATGAAGATGGGTATCATTATGTAAAGTTCGGACAAGATGTATGGCCATTATTAGTTAATACGTTAAGAGCGGAAGATGATCCAACATTACAATTCGGAAATATTGAACTAACTTTAACAAAATTTAAAGAAGAATTGGAAATGCTGATTTTTAATATTGAAGGCAATGATAACTACGGGGCTACATTTTCCAAAGCTGTAGAAGAAGCATTTGAAGAAATATTAAAAGCATAGTGCCAGTGAATGGAGGTTAAGCTTATGGGGCAATGGGAAAGGTTTTTAGAGCCTTACAAGCAAGCAGTTTCCGAGTTGAAAGTGAAGTTAAAAGGAATGCGTTCACAGTATGAAATGGAAAACACAAACTCACCCATTGAATTTGTTACAGGACGTGTGAAACCACTTGCAAGTATTTATGATAAGTCCCTTATTAAAGGTATCGCATTTGAACCTTCTGAAACGTTAGCAAAGGAAATACCGGATATTGCAGGACTTCGGATGATGTGTCAATTTGTTGATGATATCGAACATGTGGTGGAATTATTACGCGCCAGAAAAGATATAAAAGTCGTGGAAGAACGGGATTATATTTCCCATAAAAAGCAAAGTGGCTATAGGTCGTATCATGTCATTATAGAATATCCAGTTCAAACTATACATGGAGAGATCAACATTTTGGCTGAAATCCAAATTCGGACACTTGCGATGAACTTCTGGGCGTCTATTGAACATTCGCTGAATTATAAATATAAAGGAATTTTCCCAGAAGAGATAAAGAAACGTCTTCAGTTTGCAGCGGAAGCAGCATTTCGTTTAGACGAGGAAATGTCTTTAATACGTGGTGAAATCCAAGAAGCTCAAAAATATTTTAGTGAATACAAAGAGCTATCTACGCCAAGAATTCATGAAAGTCATAAAGAAGAAAGGGGGCGCGCGCGATGAAGTTTTTTATTCAATCACGAAATGATGAGCTATCCAATCGCTTAATGGAAACGGCCAAAACGTATTTAGTTGATTTTGGACTAGTATTCGATGAACAAAACCCTGATATTGTGTTATCGATTGGGGGAGATGGGACATTACTACATGCTTTCCATAAATACAAGCATTTGACAAGTTCTGTTGCTTTTGTTGGTATTCATACCGGCCATCTAGGTTTTTATGCAGATTGGAAACCGGTAGAAATTGAAAAGCTTGTCATTAGCATCGCCCAAAAAGAGTTTGAGGTCATTGAATATCCACTATTAGAAGTGACGATCAACTATCGGCATGAAGAGGATAGTTCGGTCTATCTTGCTGTCAATGAATCGACTGTAAAGTCTCCAGACGTGACATTAGTGATGGACGTGGAGTTAAATGGCAAACATTTTGAACGATTTAGAGGTGACGGGTTATGTATGTCTACCCCATCTGGAAGTACTGCGTATAACAAAGCGCTAGGTGGGGCAATCGTGCATCCTTCGTTAGAAGCAATGCAACTAGCGGAAATCGCTTCTATTAATAACCGTGTTTTCCGTACGGTTGGCTCTTCACTCGTTTTACCAAAGCACCATTCTTGTTTATTGAAGCCAGTAAAAGGGCCAGATTTTATGGTGACGATTGACCATTTACAATTATTGCATAAAGACGTGCAATCCATTAAGTACCGAGTAGCTGATGAAAAAATTCGTTTTGCAAGGTTCCGCTCTTTTCCTTTTTGGCAACGAGTTCATGATTCGTTCATCGATAGTGATTTGGAAAAATGAGCAATCAACCAATCACATTAACTTTTGATATAAAAGAATCCCCATTATTATTACGTGATGCCATTAAACAATACGGCATATCCAAAAAAGCATTGACTAGTATTAAGTATGAAGGCGGGACAATCCTAGTCAATGGGGAAGAAAAAACGGTTAGGCATATATTGACTGTTGGTGATAAAGTGACAATTATTTTTCCAAATGAGAAAAAGAGCGAAGGATTAATCGCCGAAAAAGGAGAATTCTCCATTCTGTTTGAGGATGACCATCTTTTAATATTTACAAAAGAAGCAGGACTAAGCACAATACCTTCTCGAGAGCATCCAAATGGAACGGTTGCAAATTTCGTTGCGGGTTATTTTGAAGAAAATGGCCTTTCTTCCACCGTTCATATTGTGACGAGATTAGATAAAGATACATCCGGTGTAATTTGCGTAGCGAAGCACCGGCATGCGCACCATCTTTTAAGCGAAATGCAAAAAGCAGGCACTATATCAAGAGACTATGAAGCGATTGTACATGGCTTTATAAAAGAA
This sequence comes from Psychrobacillus sp. NPDC096389, assembly GCF_044762855.1. Classification (NCBI taxonomy): domain Bacteria; kingdom Bacillati; phylum Bacillota; class Bacilli; order Caryophanales; family Bacillaceae; genus Psychrobacillus; species Psychrobacillus sp. NPDC096389. The sequence goes on from NZ_JBIWFB010000001.1 coordinate 863,569, forward strand.
GATAGCTTTGACATCGAGGCGCCTATTGGTCGTAAAGATGGCAGTATTATCGAGCGTTTTATATCACCCGATGGTAAATACGCTAAAACCTCTGTACAAGTGTTAAATCGTTTTCACTTGCATGGAGAGCCGCTTACGCATGTCCGGTTAAAGCTACATACGGGACGAACGCATCAAATCCGTGTACATATGATGTCAATTGGTCATCCTTTAATAGGAGACGATTTGTACGGTGGCAGTTTAAAGTTCATAAGTAGACAAGCATTGCACGCAAGAGAGCTAAAATTAAAACATCCATTTTCAGGAGAAGCGTTAATGATAAAATCTCCTTTTCCATCAGATATGGAGAATATAATTCCGTCAACAGCCACTAAATAAACCTGCATATCAGGGAAGTTTAGTGGTTTTTCTTTATGGTAAGCGAGACTGAACTATTTATCTAAAAAGATTATCAAAATAAAAATGTGCAACTTTTAGGGATAATGTGTCTTAGGAAGTTCTATTAGGTGAGCGCCGTATTTTAGTCGGGCGAGTGACGAGCCGCTACGTCGCTAACGCTCTTGCAGGGTCTTTCACCTTCGAGTAAAATTCCAAATAACGGCAAAGAACAATCAAAAAGCTATTGAAAGCAACTAATTTCAGTACGAAAGCAATTAAAATCAGCATGAGAGCAACTAAATTGATAATGAAAGCAACTAATTCTTACAATATCAAGTTTACTTGGATTGAGATGATGAGTATTTTTGCATATTATGGAAAGTACGCATAAATGCCTGCCCAACTCGCCTTGTCGGCATCTGTTGGAATGGTTTGTCGCGTTCACGGACGATATTGTCTCATCCAACCACTTATTGTTAATTTCGGACACTGATAAGTCAGTGTTTTATCATTGGATTTTCGCAGCAGGGCGGCGACTCCGAAGGGATTAAGTGAGTAAGATGAGACTTCACAACGTACGCGCTTAGGCGCGGCGGTGAAGGCTCATCACTCACCCCATGGAAAGCGTCCGTCCTGCTGCGAAAATCCCTGCGGACACTTCATACAATTCACTACGACACATTATATCTATTATGCGCACTAACCTTCTTCATCTTGTTAGTATATTTAATTTAGTTTTAGAATGATTTCCCGGGGAATAATACAAGGTGAATCATTCGGGTTTTCTATGAAAGTGGTTGCTTAATCTTTTTATAGCTCATACAATGAGAGAGGAACGCTGGAAGGAGGGAAAAGTGTGAAAGAAGAAATGAATCAACTACAATTAGAGGAATCAAAGTTAATTGATTTCTTAAGTAATGATTTAATGGATGAATTTAGAGAAGAATTTATGCAATTACATCCTTATGATCAATCGCTATTTTTTGAAAAGGTGGACCCAGAAATACGAAAGAAAATCTTTCACTACCTATCTCCGAAAGAAATGGCTGAGCTATTTGAAGCAACAAAATTTGAAGAAGAACAATATGAATTTTATTTGAAAGAAATGGACACCACTTATGCGGCAGACATGCTCTCTTATATGTATGCCGATAATGCAGTAGACGTATTAAATGAGTTAGGAAAAGATCAAGTCGCTAGTTATTTAAGTATAATGGATGTGGAATCTGCACAAGAAATTAAAGATCTTCTCCATTACGAAGAATACACAGCTGGATCTATTATGACTACAGAATATGTAGCAATTTCCGAAACATCCACTTGCCGTTCAGCAATGACAATATTAAGAAATGAAGCACCAAAAGCTGAAACGATTTACTATTTATTTGTAGTGAGTGAAGAACATCGATTAACTGGAGTTATTTCTCTGCGAGATTTAATCATTGCAGATGAAGATACACTCATTAAAGATATTATGAACGAACGTGTTGTTAGCGTTTTAGTAAGTGCAGACCAGGAAGAAGTCGCACATATGATTAAAGACTATGATTTCCTAGCAGTACCAGTTGTCGATTTTGATCAGCATCTACTCGGAATTATTACAGTCGATGATATTATTGATGTATTAGAAGAAGAAGCATCGGATGATTACTCTAAACTTGCAGGTGTTTCTGATATGGATACATTTGACAAAAATCCATTTCAAGCTGCCAAAAAAAGGTTGCCTTGGCTTATTATTTTGCTGTTTTTAGGAATGATGACTGCAAGTTTAATGAGCGTGTTTACAGAAACACTAGAGAAAGTCGCATTGCTCGCTGTTTTTATTCCTTTAATATCGGGAACAGCCGGAAATAGTGGTACGCAGGCCTTGGCTGTTGCAATTAGAGGGATAGCAACAGGGGATATTGAAAAGCAAAGTAAAATGAAACTACTTGCAAGAGAAGCTGGGACAGGTTTAACAACAGGTCTATTATGTGGAATTATTGTTGTTGGCATAGTTTTCTTTTGGAAACATGATTTAGTAATTGGCTTATTGGTTGGTGCAGCCATTTTTGTTTCTATTTTTGTAGCGACTATTTGTGGATCGTTTATTCCCTTATTGATACAACGAATGAAAATTGACCCTGCTGTTGCATCTGGTCCGTTTATTACAACGATTAATGATGTCATTAGTATTTTAATATATCTTGGGCTTGCAACGGTGTTTATTTCTTCCTTACAAGTCTAGTTCACATTATTTTAGCTAAATGCATAATGTAAAGGAAAAAGGATGTGTCTGTGAGCGTTTATAATGATCCTTTAATCTATATACAAGGCCCACCGGTTTTTCATCTTCCACCTAGGGAAAAGCTAGAGACAGAAATGGAAGAGCAAGTGAAAGAAGAAATTGAGCAAGATGAGAGTACTTCTATTTACGAATTACGAACGAGTATGTCGGATAAAACACTCGCTATTTTAGAGAAACTGAGATTTTTATCGAAACCATTTCAACGGAAAGTTTATCGTCCATTAGTGTTCCATTTGAATGATGGATCGCTTCTACAAGGTGAAGTGGAAAAAGTAGAGAATGAAGTCGTTACTTTTTCTGTTGGAGCTGGAGAACTGATGAAGTATCGAGTCGAACAAATAGAAAGAATTATTTGGCGTGGAGTAGAAATGAAATAACTTGAACAAACTATCCTTTATAAGGGTAGTTTTTTTGTTTTAAGAAACCCCTAAAATAAATATAATTCATTTTAGGGGTAGTATGTAGTAAGGTGATCGTCAGCTTTCGCGATTTGCGCACGTGGCATTAGCCAATTCGTATTGGAAAAGAGTTGCTCACGCGATCCGGCAATATATCTGCTTTATTTAGTTAGAGAAGAATGTCCAAACGAAATGAGGAACATGGTGATGCGTATCTCTAACATTTACTAAAAAGTGACACAATTATAGTCATTTTACTCTGAGTAAACTTGCTATTGTAAGAATTAGTAGCTTTAGCTGACAATTTGGTTGCTTTCGTGTTGATTTAGTCGCTTTCAGACTAGTATTAATTGCTTTCAATGATTGGTTGGTTGCCCTAATCCATTTTCTGGATATGCATAATTGAAAAGGCTGTATTAAATTTGATTTTTAGCGAGTCGCTACTGTGTAAGTAAGCAATTTTCAGCTAAAATCACAGTAATCACCTAATAGAGCTTTCTGGGATGCACTATCCTTAGATTTTAATGTATAAAATCCCACAACAAAACCGTTCGGGGCAGTCCCGAACGGAAGTAGACACTACAAGGTTGAAACGATCAGTCACATACATTTAAAAATACATCCGCTACACATTCAATTGCACAGAAACAATTTAAATCTACTGTAATACAGCTACCTGTCAATCTAAAATTACGTACCTTACAAAGTTTTCTCAAATTAATTTTTGTACCACATTCAGATAATAAATCAACTTCATGTCTATTGGAATCAAGTGGTTCTAACACACGTAATGTTGCACAACAACCGTCAAAAATATCTTCTACACGGAAATAGACGGAAATACAATCATTATCGCAGTTATCTGTGTCACGGAAAAATGCTTTAAAAGGATCACCATCTTTTGTTAACAACATGAAAACTCGTGTGTCCGCACGATGACGAGCAGCAGGACTAACTAGGCCTCCAAGTGGCTCTAAAAAACAGTTTGTAGGACATTGCGGGCATTCATCGTTTGTCGCTGCATCTTGAATATCCTTAATCGCACGAACAACGTCACAAACGCAACCTCTATCATGTTTTCTTTCATTTGTTACGTCTTCAACTCTTCCACAACCCATTGAGTTTCACCTCCTTTTTATCTCTTTCTAATCTATGTAGCTTCTTCCTAATGGGTAGGGCATATATCTCGACACCATTTGTATATTTCATTTTCGCTCGAGCATACTAACTCGAAAAGGAGCAAGTATAAAATGAATAAAATAATGTATGTTTTCCCTCTATTACTACTTTTAACGGCTTGTTCAAATGAAAGAGAAACGGCTATTTATCCGGCTGTGGAATCATCGGAACTCGAGCAAATACTAAATAAGCAAGATACAATCAACGGGTATACAAGTGTCATGGACGACGCAGACATTCTCGTCGCAATCGATATTAAAAGGATGAAGCGATTCCATAAAGAAAAAATTGAAGAAAATTTAAAAAAAGAAATAGAAGAATCGTTTCCCGATAAAGAAATACTTGTTTCGGGTGATATAAAACTAAGGTGGGAAATGGAAAAAGTAATAGATGAACAGTTACAACCAGACAAACTAACAGAAACAATTGAAGAAATAAAATCACTTTCAAAGGAAGAGACATAATGGATCAAAAACAATTCGATAAAATTGTCGATAAACAAACTCCAAAAGCCCCACTATTTGTGAATATGTTAAAAGCATTTCTAGTCGGTGGATTTATTTGTACAGTAGGACAACTTATTACATTTTTTTATGTACGCTTTTTTCCGTTTACAGAGCGAACTGCTGCAAATCCAACGGTAGCCACAATGGTATTTATCGCCATGATATTAACTGGCACAGGACTTTATAAAAAGATTTCTCAATTTGGTGGTGCAGGATCAGCTGTGCCTATCACTGGGTTCGGAAATGCTGTTATTTCATCAGCCATTGAACATAAATCGGAAGGATATGTACTTGGGGTTGGAGGGAATATATTCAAGCTTGCGGGTTCCGTTATCGTTTTCGGTGTATTATCTGCTTTTATCGTTGCATTAATTAAAACAATATTAGTGAAAATGGGAGTGGTCTCATGGTAAATACATTTGGGACAATTCAGTTTAAAGAAATGCCCAGTATTGCAAGTACAGGTGTAGTCGTTGGTCCAGTAGAGAAAGAAAGTCCTTTTGCTAGTTCATTTGATGAGATACTGTCACTTGAAAATGAAAAAGGAGAAACATATGAACAGGCCAATACACGCTTTATCGAAAAAGCTTGTACAAAAGCTGTTCAAAAAGGCCATGAGCAAATGGAGAATATTGATGTATTTATAGGGGGAGATTTGGTCAATCAATTATCCCCTACAAACTTTGCTGCAAGACAGTTAGCGATACCATTTTTAGGTGTTTTTTCTGCTTGTGCAAGCTCCATGGAATCATTAATACTTGGTAGTCTGTTATTGGAATCAGGGAATGCAAAATCGGTTTTAGCTGGAGCCTCCAGTCATCATCCGACCGTAGAAAGACAGTTTCGGTATCCGCTTGAATATGGTGCACAAAAACCTGGAAGTGCACAATGGACGGTAACAGCAGCGGGTTTTGCACTATTACAAAAACATGCCAAAAATGCGCCCATTATTACGCATGCCACGATTGGAAGAGTAGTGGATGGCGGACAAACAGATCCTTTACATATGGGAGCTGCAATGGCACCAGCGGCAAGAGATACAATAGAAAGACATTTAAAAAATACGAATAGTAGCATGTCTGATTATGACATTATTATGACCGGTGATTTAGGAAAAATAGGATTATCTATATTAAAAGAAATGTTCCAAGATGAAGATAGTGGTGTAATTTTACAAGATGCAGGTGCTCAGTTTTATGGAGAAAATTCTTTTTTTAATTCAGGTGCTAGTGGTGCAGGTTGTTCAGCCGCAGTTTTTTTTAGTTATATATATGAACAATTAAAAAACGGTGTATTTAGCAGGGTGTTACTAGTTGCAACAGGAGCACTATTATCCCCTTTAACTTTTCAACAAGGGGAAACAATTCCTTGTATTGCTCATGCTATTGAATGTCGTATGGAGAAGAGGGGATAACATGATTACTTCATTAATTACTTCGTTTATTGTCGGAGGTCTTATTTGTGTAGTAGGTCAACTATTAATGGATGGTTTAAAATTAACTCCAGCCCATACATTATGTACCTTAGTTGTTTGTGGTTCTATTTTAGATGGAATTGGTTTATATGAGCCACTCATCGATTTTGCTGGAGCAGGTGCTACAATTCCAATTACTTCTTTTGGAAACTCGTTAACGCATGGAGCACTAGCCGAAGCTGAAAAACACGGCTTAATTGGTGTATTAACTGGTATGTTTGAAGTAACAAGCTCTGGTATAAGTGCAGCAATATTATTTGGTATAATTGGTGCATTTATTTTTCAAAAGCGGAATACGACCTACTAGTTGATTCGCCCTTTTTCTTTGTACCCTCTTTGCATATGATACGTTGAAGAGGAGAGGAGGGAAAGGATATGTACGACTACTGTGGTGGAGGATATCCCGGCTATTGCGGAGGTTACGGCGGCGGATACGGTGGAAATCGTAACTCAACATTTGTATTAATCGTTGTTTTATTCATTTTATTAATCATTGTCGGAAGAAGCTTTCTCCCTTAAATCTAGAAAATCAAACTGTGAGGGGGAAAAGTAATGCAAAATCCATTTTTTAAGGCAATTGAAAATAAAACTGGAGTATCGATGGATGATCTTTTTACGCTTGCAAATGCCATCTCATATGCTGATTTTACGGATGAAAAACAAGTGCGTAAAATAGTAAGAAAAGTAGGCAAGTTAGCGAATAAGCCAGTTTCAAAAGAGCTAGAAGATGAACTGACGAAATCCATTTTACAAAGTGGAAGTAGTTTAAGTTTAAAGGATATAGAAAAACTACTATAAAATCCAAATGAAAACTGTATTTTCTTTCGAAAAATAAAGTGAACAACTCATGCCCCAGGAAGATGACCTCTATTTTAATCATTAAAATAGGAGCTCAAATTCACTGGGGCAAAGTTGTTTAAAGCATATTATTTTTGGGTATGGAGTATATATAAAGATGGAGGTGGAAAAGATGGGCTACATATTACCGAATCAATCGATACAATCACGAGATTATGCAAATCGCATGTTAATGGACGACTACAATTTTGCTTATATTAATAATGTAAACAGCGTTAAAATGAAGTCAAGTTTTGATGACCATTTAGAGAGAGAAATTTTAGACGAAGAGGAAGAATCGCAAGTATTGGAACAAAATGGACAAACCGATCTGCCATTATATAAAAGCTTCATCCAACCGAACCCCATTAATTTATCGCCTATAATCGCAGAAATAAGCGGTAAAGGAAATTATATAAACCGTTATATTTGATGAAAATGCCGACATATTTGTTGGCATTTTTTTCGTCCATCCCTATACAAATTGAAAAGAGATGGTGGATGATATTCTTCTATTAGGCTTTTGACCGATGATAACAATTCCCCAATACATATAGTAAAAACGAAAACAAAAATCGAAACGAGATAGGCATATTCAGAAAAATCGAATGTTCTATGAAGGAGGTCTCGCAAATTGAGCGAGAAAAATATGAAAACAGCCTTAGCTCCCCTTATAGATAGGAAAATTGGTATATTTCTACATCACAATCAATTTGCAGAAGGTGTTTTGTTAGCTATTAAACAAGATCATCTAGTTGTTCAGATAGATGGGGAAATATATTATTTCACAGTAGAACATATACCTGCTTTTACGGGGAATATAAATCATGCACAAACTTCTCAAAAGGAAGTTATTCTTTACCACAGTAATGATTTAACGGGAGTATTAACACATCTACAAAACAAATGGGTCACGATCAATCGTTTTAGTGATCAAGTGTTTAGCGGCATATTAAGCAGTATTCAAGAGGATTATATTGTTGTCACGAATGATCAAGCACTTCATTATATAGCGATTTCCTCTATTGCAAATATTCATCAAGAAAGCAAGTTAACTAGTACTCTAATGAAAGAGCGGTCTAGTGAAATCAATAAAGAAATAACAACAGAAGAAACTATGTTAAGATTGGTCACCGTCATTAAACAACTGATTATTAATTCTAAAGAGGATGTACAAAGATCTTTGCCGAAAGAACAACCTCCCATTAGAAGATATGAAAAAAGGACACTTCTAACACCTTGGAGTGAAATGAATTATGATCAAAATGCGATTGCTATCTCCTCAACTAATAGGAAAAAAAATCCACCTATTCCCATGCTCCCAGTAGAAAAAAACGAAATCTTACTAGATGAAAAGCCGCCAATTGCCAATAAAAAGCGTTTTGAGGAACAAACAGTCGAAGCATATATAAACCCTAAAGAAAGAAAAGCAATGATAGAAAAGCAATATTATGCACTAATGAGACATGCAGAACAAAATCAAGATCAAAAGCAGGAGGACACGAAAAAACTTCCGATTCATGCGAGCAGAAAGGACGAAAAAGCTGTAGAAGAAAAACAGTTCTATTCGTTAATGCGACATGCAGCTAAAATGTATCGCCAATTGAGAGACTAAAAAATGTTTATGTATCATAGTAGGCATATGATAGATTTCATAAAAAAAAAGTGGAATGCATTGTGTCTGCATCCCACTTTTATCAATTCCAACTATAAACTTTTATCCATCGCACGATGTGGAATACCCGCCTCTAAAAATTCAGGAGATGTAATCGTATAATTTCTTTTTTCATAAAATGGAATAGCATGGCTTTGCGCATTTAACTTCAGCTTTTGAAAACCATTAGAAAATGCATAATCTTCCATACATTGCATCATTAAATTGCCTAAACTTTTACCTCGATACTCAGGTAAAATACAAACGCGCTCTACTTTTCCAATAGTCGGTTCAGTCGTTCGAATACGGCCTGCACCAAAAGGTATTTCTCCATCATATGCAACAAAATGCACTGCCTCTGCATCATGTTCGTCTAATTCCAAATGAAGCGGCACATCTTGTTCCTCTACAAAGACTTTTCGTCGAACGACGATCGCATCTTCATATTCTTTTTTTGTTTCAACTTTTTTTGCGAAAACCAATATTTATTCAGCTCCAGACAATCTAAATGTTTCGTAAACGGTCCAAGAACCATCTTCTAGTTGATATAGCAAATGAAGGCGATCGATTTGTTCTTCAAACTCGGCACCGATCATTTTTAATTGAGGATAAATATCGTCGTGTTCACTAGCACTCAATTTTTGTGCAATTGTAATATGTGGTACAAACGCATAGTTTTCTTCGTCATTGAAACCAATTGCATTTAAGTTTTTGTGCAACGAGAGTAGTTCTTCTGTTGGTTCTACCTTGAAGTATATTGCGTTTGTAACAGGGGCAAATGAACTAACTTTAGACGTCTTTAACGTAAACGGTTTATGTTCTTTTGCAACTAGGGCTACATTTTCTGCAATTTGCTTGATTTCGTTCTCGTTTGCTTCGAATACCCCTTTAACCGTCATATGCGGTGTGATTAATGCGTAATGAGGGTCATAGCGCTTTCTATAAGAGTTAGCAAAGTCCTGTACTTTTTTAGATGGGAAAGCAACAATACCGTATTTCATTTTTCATTACCTCCTCGAAGTTTTTATAGACTACATTAATAGTATAACAAAAAATAATTTATAAACCGAAATTGTTTTGTAGTGATCTTTTCATATCTGGTTGCCAGAGCTTCCAAGTATGGTCACCATCTAATTCGTCATAATACGTGGAAAATCCTTTTTTTATTATTAAATTATGCAATTCTCGATTTGGGGTGACGAAATCTGTTAATAATCCGTCTCCTGTTTTAACTTCGAGCTCGTCTTTTCCAAATACATGATAAACAGAAAAGGCATGTACTTCCTTGTGTTTTTCCACTTGGGCTAATACATACTCATTTACGAGTGGCGAATGTAAAATAATTTTTCCAAATATATTTGGATATTGGAGCGCTGTCAGTAATGACACAGTTGCAGCTAAAGAATCCCCGATTAACGCACGTCCCATGCCAACTTGATAAGTCGGATAGTTGGCATCTATGTAAGGGATAAGCTCATGGGCTAAAAATCGAATATACGCCTGATGCTTTTTGCCTTCAGGATGATACTTTTCTCTGCGATCTTTGACATTTTTGTAAGGGATACCAATAATGATCAAGTTTTCAATTGCTTGTTGTTCATACAATTCATCTGCAACTCGTGTAATACGTCCTAACTGAAAATAATCTTTTCCATCGTTGGCGATAAGAATAGAATATTTATACAATGGGGAATAATTAGGTGGTAAGTAAATAAGTAATTGCATATCTTCTTGCAATGCGTTGCTAAAAAGTGTTAAGTCTTGTACAACTCCTCGGTTCATGGTAGTTCCTCCTACAAGTAATCATGTTGTATAGAAATTGTAACATATACATGTACAGAGGTATAATAAACATTCATCAAAAAACAAGAGCATTTCGTATGACAATATAATGGCATAGAGGGAAAGAATAAAGACTTTGAAAAATTAGACAAGAGGGGGTAATTAAATTGGATAGACAAACGTCCAGAGTACATTCAAGAACAGTGGAAAAGGCAGCAAAAGATGCATTACTTAGAAGAGGTGTAACGATTGAAGAAATTGCTAAAATCGTCTATGAAATGCAAATGCCATACAATAAAGGATTAACTATTGAGCATTGTATAGAATCGATTAAAAGTGTTTTGAAAAAAAGAGAAATGCAACATGCCATTTTAGTGGGCATCGAATTAGATGAGCTTGCTGAAAAGAAAATGTTATCTGCACCATTACAACAAATTGTAGAAGCAGATGAGGGATTATTCGGCATTGATGAAACAATCGCATTAGGAGCAGTGTTTACCTATGGTAGTATTGCTGTTACTACTTTTGGTCATTTAGATAAAAATAAAATTGGTATTATATCTAAGCTTGATACGAAAATTGGGAATGGTGTGCATACGTTCTTAGACGATATCGTCTGTAGCATCGCGGCAAGTGCTGCATCTCGCTTAGCTCATCGTACGAGGGATTTACAAGAAGCAAACGAGACCTTTGAGGATATAACTCCAGAAGAAACTGCTCCTGAATCGAAAATAAAAGACGTCAGAACATAATTACACTTCTTAAATCCCTAGTTGCTTTATCAAGCGACTGGGGATTTTTATTTTAGTGAGATGAATTATTTGGAACAGAATAAAGTAGTAACCGCTATAATATCCGACACCTGCAGGGAGAAAAATTAGAAATTACTTGTTTATCAGTGCCAATCTGCTGAAAAAAAATTTTTAACCAGTTTTTCAATTGTGGCTATCCAATAAATGGCTAAGGGCAACAAATCGATTATGGAAAGCAACTAATTCAGCGCGAGAGCAACTAAATTGCTGGTGAAAGCAACTAATATATTAAAATAGCAAGTTTACTTGGGGTGAGAAATGTGAAATTGTAAATGTTGAGCAACATTCATAATTTCACATTTCTGACCCGTAATAAAAGCTGATTTTTTACGGTACGACTCGGTATCTTTATTATGTAGGTCATTCTATTTATCGCTTTCAATTCCTATATGGTGGGAGAGACCGTTACTTGCACTATTGTTCATGCTTTTTAATCTACTGCAAGCAATAGAACGACGATTATAATCTTAACGTTATTTACCTACGTAACTATCGGTTCATATAAGAAGTTTTGGGGTATATATATGAATAGTGATTTCATTGTAGAATAGGTAGTTAAAAACAAAAGTAGGGGATGCGCATGAAAAATAATTTTTTTAGAGGGTTAAAAGCAGCTTTTGCTGTTAAAAATACTCCGTTCCCTTGGATAAGAGCGATTTGTGCAGGAATATGTTCTTCTACACCTGTTGTTATTGGATTACTACTAGGCAATTTTCAATATGGACTACTTGCTGGCATTGGAGGATTTGCTTATTTGTATGTTTGGAATGAGCCCTTTCCCCAAAGAGCAAAGAAAATTTTCTTTGTGGCACTTGGTTTATCTGCTTCTATAGGATTAGGCATTCTGACTGCTTCTTCACCAATAATCTTTGCTATATTGATTGGACTCATAGGCGGCATTGCCACATTCATTTTTGGTGCATTAAAAATTCCGGGGCCAGCTTCTATATTTTTTGTCATAGTGTTCGCTATGACTTCCGCTTCCCAACCTGATCCAGCGCTCGCTATCACCTATGCTGGTCTTGTTTTTTTAGGAGGGACTTTTGCTTGGTGCGTAGCAATGATTGGTTGGTTTATTAATCCTCAAGGACCAGAAACAAATGCAGTGAAAAGAGTATATTTAGAGTTAGCTTCTCTTCTTCAATCTGTTGGGACAGACCAGTTTAATAAAGCGCGAGAAAAAGTGGTAATTGCGTTAAAAGATGCTGATGTAACATTGATCGCAGGGTATGCTTCTTGGAATAGCTCGATCAATTATAAAGGATTGTATTTATTAAAAGATCAAGCTAGCTTTCTTTTCTCGGATATTCTTGAAATGGTGGCAGAAGGAAGGACAAAGCTACCGTCTGAGTTAGGACAAACAGTTGAGGCGCTAGCCCATTCACTTCATCCAACAAAGAAAATGGAAACTCCCATAATTCTTCAGCCAGTAGATACGGATAAGGCAGTAGATCGATTATTTTCTAAAATCTATGATGCAGAAGCCATATTAAATGAACCAATATCAAAAATTAATCAAGCAATCACTATTACCAAACCGACTGTACGCAGTGTTTTTTCAGATGCATTTGATAAAAACTCGATTGTGTTTATTTCTGCGTTAAAATATGGTGTAGTGTTAATAACTGCGTCACTCATTGCTTTTGCATTTGACTTTGAACGCTCGTATTGGATTCCAGTATCTTGTGGAGCGACAATGTTAGGTTCTACTATAATGAGTACGTTTCAACGAGGTATTCAAAGATCTATAGGTACAATTGTTGGTATTTTGATTATAGCTATTGTTCTTTCATTAGAACCAACTGGTGCCTGGGTTGCGTTATGTATTCTAGTGTTCAGCTTTTTCACAGAGCTTTTTATCGTACGAAATTATGCATTTGCCGTTATGTTTATCACTCCAAGTTCTATATTAATAGCAGAAAATACGACACAAATCCATAATCTTTCTTATTTTGCTACTACTCGAATTACAGATATCATCATCGGGGTTCTCATAGGTCTTGTTGGTGTGTTATTAATAGGCAGGCGATCTGCATCGAGTAGACTTCCTCATTTAATAGCGAAAACGATTCGCAGTCAGTCCCAATTGTTTTTTAAGCTGTTTCCTGAACAAAATAGCGAAATAAAAATGGATAAAAGCCATGCCGTAAATAAGTTAAGAACCAATTTAATCAACTTAAGAACCATTTATAATACTGCTTTAGGGGAAGTACCAAGTAATAAAGAAGCATTGGAATTATTGTGGCCAACCATTTTTTCGATCGAGCAGTTAGGATATGTACTGGAGTTTTCTTCTAATAATGCAAATAGACCAGTTCTATCAGATAAAGTGCTTTCCCAATTTCTTTTAGTATTTGAAACGATGGCAAAAACGGTCGAATTACACCATCATGATAACACCAAACATGTGCCTAGTATCGAAGGATATTCTAAAATCCAACAAGAAATTATTTCCTTGCAAAATGCGCTTGAATTATTCCATGATCAAACTCAGTTAACTTAAAAATCCCAAGTCCTTTTATTTAAGACTTGGGATTTTCGTACCTATTAGGAATAAGAGAGGAAAGTGGGATTCTTTAAGCCATTCAATTAATTGGGTAGTTGTAAAAAGCATAATCCTAATAATTTTAACTCTAGTTCTATAAGACAGATGTTGCAATCTAGAAGCCATTGTTTTCTCGTATAGGTAAGACTGTGGAATATTTAATTTCCCTTAATGCTAAGCTAGTTTGAATGCGTGTAATGCCCAGTGTATTTAACTTTCTTATAAAATTCTCCAATTCTCTGCGGTCTTTGTTTGCCACCTTAAGTAGATAATCATATTCTCCCGTTATGCAATGGCATTCTAAAACTTCTGGCATTGACTCTAATGCTTTCTCCAACACCTTCAGCTGCTCATGTTGATGGATATTTGTACTCATAAAAACAAAGGATAATAAATCATATCCGAGCTTTTCTTGATTTAAAATAACAACATGTCGATTAATATATCCTTCTTTTTCTAGTCTTTTTATCCGTGCATGGGTAGCTGGCGGAGACAGATTAACTCGTTTAGCTATTTCAGAATTACTTATCTGGGCTTCGTTTTGCAGAATATCTAAGATTTGCAAATCCACCTCATCAAGCATTTTACTTATAGATTCCACTGTTTTTTCCTCCTTTATATTCTTCAAATTTTCTCAATAAATTGTGATGAAAAATAAATGTTGTTTTGTAAATGTGATGAATTACTTAATGTTATTTTGAATTTATTCAATTATGCAGAAAAAAAACACCGTTTAGGCATGGAAATGATAAAATTATTAACACTGAATATTTTACTTCATTGCACTATCGCTAGAAGGTAGAGAAATTAAAGCAGTGATAATGGAAGGGATAGAGAAGAAGGAATGCCGATTAAGTATTATGTCTTGCTTTTATTAACTTGTTTGTTTTGGGCAGGAAATTTCGTTGTTAGTAAATCTCTTGTTGAGCATGCGTCACCAATCACCCTGACGACTCTGAGATGGGTGATAGCGGTCGTTTGCCTAGTACCGCTTGTATGGTGGAAGGAAAAGAAGATTCTGCCACCGCGAAATGCTCTACTTTCTTTATTCTTTATGGGAGTAACAGGAGTTGTGCTATTTAACCTTTTGCAATTTTTAGCATTAGAGCATACTACCGCTACAAATGTAGGATTAATATCTACTCTAAATATGATTTCCATCGCTGTCTGCTCTTTTATATTTTTGAAAGAAAAAATTAATTTACTCCAATTCTTTTCAATGATTTTTTCTCTTTTTGGTGTCCTTCTTGTCCTATCGAAAGGGAAACTAGATTACTTGATTTCATTAAATTTTAATACAGGAGATTTATGGATGTTAGCTGCTGTATGTGTATGGGGATTATATACAGTTTGCACCAAATGGGCTATGACGAAAGTTTCGGCTTTGATGTCTACTTTGTATTCCGCTATTTTTGGACTAATTGTTCTCTTGCCTTTTGGTATATCTAATTTTGATGTTTCCAATATAGATGCTTCTTTCTTAGTTGCTATTTCATATACAGGGGTAGTTTCAACAGTTATATGTATGTTGCTTTGGAATATTTGTGTTCAAAAATTAGGTTCAACGACATCCGGAGTTTTTCTAAATTTTAATCCGATATTTACGGCAGTTTTAGCTTTTCTATTCCTTGGAGAACAAATGACTTTGATACAAGCAATGGGTAGCGTTGTCGTCATAACAGGTTGCTATTTATTTTTGTACTTTTCAAAAATAAAATTGAAATATAAAGTAAGTGCATAAATTCGCTTTAATGATCATTGAAGGCATCTTATTTCTAAAATTTTTTAAGCAAGCATCCATTTTGTTTTTTTCAAAATGGATGCTTGCTTAAAGTTTATTTAACAACATTATTTATATTATTGTTGAGCAGGACGGAAACCCGCTTTCACAGCTTCATCTTCCGTACAAAACCATTCTTCCGGTTTAGTTTCCTCATAGTTTTTGCCACTTGGCATATGGTAAATTTTCTTTCCTTGACGATTAATATTCCCTTTTATAAGGCATTTTCCACTTTCTTCGAATAAACTTTTATTGTCTATTACAGCAGCGTTAAATCCTCGATTTGTTACATAGCCTGTTGTCTCCCATACACCAATTTTTTCGTTTTTGGCTATTTCCTCTGCTTTTTCAAATTCATCTATGTATGTTGTATTTGGCGGAAAGACGTAGGCTACCCGTGCCAATCCTTCTTTTAAAAGAGTTTCTTGGACACTGACACCATCCACGTAAATATAGGCAAGCATTCGATTATAATCATCCAATTGTTCTCCTACATCAAATTCAATGGTGACATCTCCGCTATTTAGTAGTTCTTTGTTTCGAGTCTTTGCTGCTTCTCCAAATGGCTGTTTTCCAAGCGTTTGGTGATTCGTCTCAGGGGTATCAATTAGCAAGTATCGTACTTTTTC
Organism: Psychrobacillus sp. NPDC096389; assembly: GCF_044762855.1. Classification (NCBI taxonomy): domain Bacteria; kingdom Bacillati; phylum Bacillota; class Bacilli; order Caryophanales; family Bacillaceae; genus Psychrobacillus; species Psychrobacillus sp. NPDC096389. The sequence continues at coordinate 879,830 of NZ_JBIWFB010000001.1, forward strand.
AACATTTCCCTTATATTTTATTTTGATTGTGTCACCGTCTATAACCTCCATAACTTCAACGGGAATTTGGTTAGTTTGTGTATTTATATCGGTGGAAATTTCTTCACAACCGAATAATATGCAAACGACAATAAGTAAAATCCATTTTTTCATCTTCATCACCTAAAATAAGTTTAACATATAGACAAAGGGGAGAGATTATAATGAAAAATCAGCTTTTCCTTTTTATATGAAGGGAAAGCTGATTTCATGTAGAAAGTATATTCAATTATTACTCTCCGTTTCGTCTAGGTCTTCTTTAAAGTATAAAAACGCTTCTTCGTCTAATTCAGTTAATCGTTCTTTGTTTAGCCCCATTGCAAATGCACCTGTAAAAATTGGTTCCCACCATGTTTCTGTTTCTGTCATGTTCATTTCCTCCTTTAGTTTCCTGTTATCCATTTGACATGTGTATACCCTAACAAGTTTCACAAATAAACTGAATTTCTGAAAGATGAATCAAATATCATACACCAAAAAGTAAGACTTATAGACTAATGGATTGGAATGCATAAAAAAGAATTTCTCTCTACATTAAGAGTATTCCACATTATTTGTTTCTCATGTATCGCGAAAAAAGAATTTTTGCACGCATCCATCGCAATGTAATATTCTTTCTTAATCCAGAAACTAATAGTATGATTCATTAAAAGCCAGTTATACACGAAGGAGATGTTTACATGTATTTTACGGAACAACAATTAGATAAAATAATGAAGGAACATCAAGATTTTTTTAATACCGGTACTACCAAATCAACTAAATTTCGAATGGAACAATTAATGATTTTAAAAAATACGATAAAAAAATATGAAAGAGAAGTTATACAAGCACTTTATCAAGATTTAAGAAAAAGCGAGTTCGAAGCATATACGACTGAAATTGGGTTAGTATACGATAATATTTCATTTATGATCAAACATTTGGCAAAGTGGATGGAACCCAAACAAGTCAAAACACCGATTACACTTATGCCTTCGAAAAGTTTTATCGTGCATGATCCATATGGAACGGTTTTAATTATTGCTCCGTTCAACTATCCTTTTCAATTAGTGATGGAGCCATTGCTAGGAGCTATTGCTGGTGGAAATTGTGCCGTGATAAAACCATCCGAGGCAACTCCGCACACAACAAAGATTGTACAAAAAATAATTGGGGAGGCATTTCATCCGACTTATATTCGAGTAGTGGAAGGAGAGAAAGAAGAAACTTCTATGCTTATACATGCTCCATTTGATTTTATCTTTTTTACGGGCAGTGTGAAAGTTGGAAAAATAGTAATGAAAGCCGCTGCTGAAAGACTGACACCTATTGCACTGGAACTGGGTGGAAAAAGCCCGGCAATTGTTGATCACACTGCGAATTTAGAAGTTGCGGCTAAAAGAATCATTTGGGGGAAACTCATTAATGCAGGTCAAACTTGTATTGCCCCTGATTATGTCGTAGTGGAAGAGAACGTGAAAGAAAAATTTATGGAACTTTTAAAACAAGCTATTTTAAAGTTCTATGGCAAATCAATTCAAAATAGTCCGGATTTCGGTAGAATGGTTCATATAAATCATTTTAATCGTTTACAAGAAATTTTAGCTAAAGAAAAAAATCAAATTATTTTCGGTGGAAAAACAGACAGTGCTGATTTGTATATAGAACCGACTTTACTTACAGGAGTAGATTTTTCAAGTCCTTCTATGGAAGAGGAATTATTTGGTCCAATATTACCGATTATAGGTTATACAGATCTACCAGCTATCATTCATCAAATTCGTAAATTGCCAAAACCACTTGCCGCTTATATGTTTAGTGAGCATGAAGGGGCACAAAATTATTTCTTACAACATCTACCGTTTGGAGGAGGTTGTATAAATGATACAATTTCACATGCGGGAAGTGCTTATTTACCTTTTGGTGGTGTAGGTAATTCTGGAGTACAAGCGTATCATGGGAAAGCTAGCTTTACTTTGTTTACTCACCAAAAATCGATCATGAAAAAAAACACGTCCATCCCTGTTAATATTGTATTTCCTCCATATAAAAATAAAGTGAAATTAGTGAGAGGATTATTAAAATGAAAACGGGCTGATAATTAGAATTCTCTTTTTCAACGTAAACATATAATCAAATAAAAAAACACCGCAAATGCGGTGTTTTTTTATAGCTCAATCCAATGGAATAAGCTTTGCCAACTATTTATTCTCACTATAATATCTATTCGTTGAGGAAGGTTAGTTAGTTTAAATAATCAGCAAGCAAATATATTAAAGCAGTTGCGGTGTCCTTTTTACTAATGTATTTTTGGGGTGCTCGAAATTTTGAAACAATATAATGTTCTGCTTCTTCACCATATAGAGCACCTGATTTATTAGCGACCATAAATTCTGCGCTTGAAGTAGTCATTCGAAGATTTGCCTTTTCTACTAAGTAAGCTAGATCATCTGTATGTTCTAGCTTAAAGCCGACAAGCAATAAGTTAGGATTCCATTTTTTTATTTGTGCTAATATTTTCGGTGCCTTTTTAAAATGAATGATTGGAGGTTCATCACTAGACATTTTTCCTACTTCTGTAATTGGATTTCCTTGTTGGTCTAATACTTTCTCAACAACCCAATCTGAACCGGCAGCTGCCATTATTACAATATCAATATTCTCAGATTGCACGATATTTTTGATTTTTTCTCCTAAATCCTCTATACCTTCAAAAGCAGTTAAACGCATTTTATGATGGTTTTCAGGAAGTTCCGCAAAATATCCGTGTAAATAGATAACCTCTGCTTCTTTATTCAACGCTTCTTCAGCTAAATAACAACCAATTTTTCCTTTTGCTAAATTAGTATGTCCTCTAACATTATCCCATTTTTCAAGTGTTCCTCCACTTGTTATCAATACTTTTTTCCCTTTTAACGAATTCACAAAATCACCTTCTACATAATTACTTATTAGTAACTGTTTATTTATTCTTCCAATGTAAAGGGGAGTTGAATGGTTACAGATGTTCCTGTTTCTATTTCACTTTCGATAAAGATTTTTCCCCCATGATCGGCAATAATCTTCTCAGAAATCATCATACCTAAGCCCGTCCCTTTTTCTTTTGTTGTAAAGAAAGGGGAAAATATATTTTGGAGCGTCTCTTCATCCATCCCAACCCCATTATCTGTAATTTTTATTAGGACGATATTTTCTTGTTCTATCGTACTACAGATTTTTATTTTTCCGTTTTCAGTAATTGCCTCAATTGCATTTTTTATAATATTCGTGAGTACTTGTTTCATTTGAGTTTCTTCTCCAAAAATATATGCGTCACCAGCTGACCACTCGTTGGAGTAGACAATTCCTTTTAAATTCAATTCGGATTGAAATAACATAAGGATATCGTCAAGTGTTGTTTTTAAATGATATTTTTTAGCCGTTGTTAAATGTGGCTTAGCTAAAACTAGGAATTCACTAATAATATAGTTAATGCGTTCGATTTCTTTTTCGATAACCTTTGTATAACTAGAATACGGATATTCCGGATGGTTACCCATCAATTGGACAAATCCTGAGATTGCTGTCATCGGATTGCGAACTTCATGTGCCATCCCTGCTGCTATTTCGCCTGCCATTTTTAGTTTCTCCGATTGTAGTAGTAATTTCTCCGATTCTTTTTTATAGCTTATATCTCTACTTATAACAGATGACGCAATTAATTGACCATCATGATCATAAATAGGTGACAATGTTAGCTCTGCATCAAACAAGGAGCCATCTTTTTTCATCTCTTGCGTTTCTAACAAGCTATAACTTACTCCCTCGTTAATTTCTTTCATTCGAAGCTCGACAATTTCCTTATTATATAGTGGAACGAATTGAATATTTTGACCGATAATCTCCTCTCTTTTCCAACCATATAATTTCTCAAAGGCTGGGTTTACTTCAATTACCTTATTGTTCGTGTCAAACACTGCAATACTGTCTTTTGCATTATCAAAAAATAATTGTAAATATCCTTCTCTCGAGTTTAACTCTTTGCGCATAGATTGATTTTGATCGGAAAGATTTGCCCAATACTTTTTCTCAAATAATGTATTAACAATAGAGGTAGTTATTATTACGATTAAGAGTAAGATAAAGATATTTAAGTCATACAAAGTTAGATTCAAATCATAGGGTGGATTTTGAAAATAAATCAAAAAGTATATTTCCAATAATGTAATAATAAATATGATGACTCGTGGTAAAATAGAGTGGTACAAAATTGAGATATAAACAGGGTATATGAAAAAGAGAATAAAGGAAATTTCCTCACTATAAATGTTTGTAAGCAGGGTATACAAATTTGAGCATATTACGAGTAAATAAGGAGTTATAGCCCCTTTAAAATTACTAAAATAAAGGGACAATAAAATAGCCAAATAGCATAGGATGCTTAATAAAGTGAGCTTTTCTTCAAAACCTCCAAAAATTATTTCTAATATGAAATGTAATGAAGCAAACAAAGCAAATATTATGTAGAAAAGCCTGTTTTGATAAGCGTGAAAATTGTCCATTATGCACCCCTTAGTCAATTATTATTTCCTATAATACCGCAATAAGAGCTTTCTGAATATATCAGAATTTGGTAAGATAAAGAAATGTTTAAAATATAGGAGGAACAATGTATGTCATATATATTTCAAGAAAGAGAAACGGTTTCTTTGTTAAAACAATTAGTGGAAATTCCAAGTCCATCAGGTTATACAAAAGAGATCATGGATTTTATGGAGAATTTATTAAAAGACCTACAAGTTACTTATACTCGAACGAATAAAGGTGCGCTTATCGCTACAATCAAAGGGGAAGACGATTCCAAACATCGACTATTGACGGCTCATACAGATACACTAGGGGCAATGGTAAAGGAAGTTAAATCAAGTGGAAGATTAAAACTTTCCATGATCGGTGGTTTCAATTGGAATGCTGTAGAAGGAGAATACTGCACAATTCATACAGCGAGTGGGAAAAAAATTCGTGGAACGATTTTAATGCATCAAACTACTGTGCATGTCTATAAAAATGCTGGTGCTTTACCAAGAGATGAACAAAATATGGAAATTCGAGTTGATGAAAAAGTAACGAATGCGGAAGGTACACGAAAACTTGGAATTGAAGTAGGTGATTTTGTCTCATTTGATCCTCGTTTTGAAGAGACGGACACTGGATTTATCAAGTCTCGCCATTTAGATGATAAAGCAAGTACTGCTCTACTACTTCAACTGATTAAAACATTAAAAGAAAATAATATAGTGCTACCACATACTACCCATTTTTATATTTCTAACAATGAAGAAATCGGATACGGTGGAAATTCAAACATCCCTGAGCAAACAGTAGAATATATCGCTGTAGATATGGGGGCAATTGGCGATGGTCAAACATCCGATGAATATACTGTTTCTATTTGTGCAAAGGATTCATCAGGACCATATCATTATGAATTGACTCGTCAATTAGTTGAGCTTTCGAAGCGGGAAAATATTGACTATAAATTAGATATTTACCCTAATTACGGTTCCGATGCATCTGCTGCTATCCGAGCTGGATTTGATGTGAAGCATGCATTATTTGGACCGGGGATTGAGGCTTCCCATGCCTACGAGCGTACCCATATAGATTCACTAAAAAATACAGCAGAGCTTTTATACGCATATGTAAACTCAAAAATAAGTTAAGAATCGGGTCAAACCGATTCTTTTTTACTTGTTTTTTTTGCCTTAAATCCATATGATAAATAAGTGAATAAGAAGGAGATATAACAGAATGGACATAAAAACACAAGATGAAATATTAAAAAGAAGAACCTTTGCAATAATTTCCCACCCGGATGCTGGTAAAACAACTATTACGGAAAAGCTTTTATATTTTGGTGGAGCAATTCGTGATGCAGGAACAGTAAAAGGAAAGAAATCAGGGAAATTTGCAACGTCTGACTGGATGGAAATTGAGAAGCAACGTGGTATTTCCGTTACATCATCCGTAATGCAATTCGATTTTAATGATTGCCGGATTAATATATTAGATACACCTGGGCACCAAGACTTCAGTGAAGACACATATCGTACATTAATGGCCGTGGATAGTGCTGTAATGATTGTCGATGCTGCCAAAGGGATAGAAGCACAAACGTTAAAGCTTTTTAAAGTTTGTCGTATGCGTGGAATTCCGATTTTCACATTCATTAACAAGCTTGACCGCCAAGGGAAAGAGCCACTAGAGCTAATGGAAGAGTTAGAAGAAGTACTAGGGATTCAGTCTTACGCGATGAACTGGCCAATCGGTATGGGTAAAGAGTTTTTAGGAATCTATGATCGCTATAATAACCGAATCGAGCAATTCCGTACAGATGAATCTGAACGATTCCTACCATTAGATGAAGAAGGGGAATTAGCAGTCGATCATTCCATGAAACAAACTTCCTATTATACACAAGCAATGGAAGATATTATGCTTTTGAATGAAGCAGGAAATGATTTTGATAAAGAAAAAGTACTTGCGGGGGATTTAACACCGGTATTTTTTGGAAGTGCTCTAACAAATTTCGGAGTACAAACATTTTTAGAAACATACTTACAATTTGCACCGACGCCTCAACCTCGCAGTACGGACAATGAGGAAGAAGTTAATCCTTTAAATGAAGAGTTTTCAGGTTTCATTTTCAAAATTCAAGCGAATATGAATCCTGCTCACCGAGATCGTATTGCATTCGTTCGAATTGTTTCTGGTAAATTTGAAAGAGGCATGACAATAACGCTCGCACGTACAGGGAAAACGTTTAAAGTAACACAATCCACTCAATTTTTAGCGGATGACCGTGAAACAGTCGAAACAGCTGTAGCGGGAGATATTATCGGACTTTACGATGTTGGTAACTATCAAATCGGAGATACAGTAGTAGGTGGGAAAAAAGCATTTAATTATGAGGCGCTTCCACAATTTACACCTGAGTTATTCGTTAAGGTTACAGCGAAAAACGTATTGAAATCGAAGCACTTCCACAAAGGGATCTTACAATTAGTGCAAGAAGGTGCGATCCAATATTACAAAACGCTTCACACCGAAGAAGTTATTTTAGGAGCAGTTGGACAGCTGCAGTTTGAAGTGTTCGAGCATCGTATGAAAAATGAATACAACGTAGAAGTTCGTATGGAGCCAATCGGATCAAAAGTAGCCCGCTGGATCGAAAACGAAGAAGATGTAAAAGAGTCCATGACTGGTCCAAGAAGTATGCTAGTTAAAGATCGCTATGATAATTATGTATTCTTATTTGAAAATGAGTTTGCAACACGTTGGTTCCAAGATAAATATGAGCATATAAAATTGTATAATCTACTGTAAGTAATAAGGCTGCCTTCTAGGAGGTAGTCTTTTTTATGTAATTGGATGGGGGAGTGTTACCAATCGCAAGATAGACTTTTAGAATCGCAAAATACTCATTGATAATCACAAGATCCACTTTAGGAAACGCAAAATAGACTCCCTGAATCGCAAGATCCGCCCTCAGAATCGCAAGATATCGTCAAATCGCAAGATATCCCACTAGAATCGCAAGATACCCAGTGAGAATCACAAGATCCACTTTCGGAATCGCAAAATAGACTCTCTTAATCGCAAGATGACCTCCCAAAACCGCAAGATCCACTCTACAAACAAAATCCATCTTCATTTTTTATCCATAATAAATTTGAACTCTTTCTTTCCAAAGCATATGATAGTAATAGCAAATAAGAAGGTGGACGTGCGAATGAATATAAGTAATTTCTCCATAAAAAGACCAGTATTTACAACTGTTATTATGTTCTTGATTATCATTTTAGGTGGAGTTTCTTTTTTCAAAATACCAACCACACTTATACCTAATTTGAATCCTCCAGTAGCGGTTGTTGTGACGAGTTATCCTGGGGCAAGTCCAGTCGAAGTGAATGAAAAAATTACAAAGCCACTTGAAACTTCGTTAAGTACGTTGCCCGGGATTAAATCGATAAAAAGCACTTCTCAGGAAAGTGCCAATTTTATCTTACTGGAATTTGAATGGTCTACTAACATGGACGACGTCGAGCTGAATGTGATGCAACGTCTAGATATGACGGTATTGCCAGAGGATGCTGCAAAGCCACAGTTTTTAAAGTTTGATCCTGCCCAATTTCCAGTAATTCAACTAGCCTTAAGTGGTACGAGTTCGGGTGAAGATATTCGTTTAGTAGCTGAAAGACTTGAAAAAGATCTCATTAGCACGGAAGGTGTAGCGAGTGTTAATGTATCTGGTGCCATTATAGAAGAAGTGCAAATACAGCTGAATCAGCCTGCTTTAGAAGAAAAAGGGCTAACTCAGTCAGACATTGTACAACTAATTCGAGCAAATAATGTATCGCTTCCTGGAAACCCAATTGAAACGGCAGATAAAAAAACTCTGACAACTCGAATTGTTAGCACACTGACAACGGTCGATGACATAAAAAACTTAGTTATTACTGTAAATCCGCTTGATGGAAAAAAAGTAACGATCGCGGATGTTGCTACAGTCGAGTTAACCGAACGAGCGCAAAATTCGGATACGAGAGCGAATGATGAACCAGCCGTTCTACTTTCTGTTTTTCAAGAATCTAGTGCAAATACTGCCAGTGTTTCCAAAGCATTTCAACAAGCGTTGGACGTGCAGCTAGCAAAAGAGTCTTACAAGGACATAAAAGCAAATATTTTATTTGACCAAGGAGATTATGTAAAGGGAGCGGTCGACAATATTGGGACTAGCCTTATTTCAGGGGCAGTTTTGGCGATGTTTGTATTATTTGTTTTTTTAAGAGGTATTAAGAGCCCAATTATTATAGGTGTCGCTATTCCATATTCCGTCATTGTGACATTTGTTTTAATTTACTTTGCTGGTTTCACCTTAAATATTATGACATTAGGTGCATTAGCACTTGGTATAGGAATGTTGGTAGACAATTCTATAGTGGTAATTGAAAATATCGAAAGGCATTTAGGATTAGGTAAGAAACCAAAAGAGGCAGCTTTAATTGGGACGAAAGAGATTGCTAGTGCAATCTTTGCTTCTACTTTAACGACGGTAGCAGTTTTTGTACCAGTTTTATTTTTATCTGGCTTAATAGGTCAAATTTTCAAGGAATTTGCTTTAACTATTTCGTTTAGTTTGTTTGCTTCTTTAGTTGTGGCACTAACAGTAGTTCCGATGATGGCTAGTAGAATGTTAAAAAAATCAAAAGGAAATTTAGAAGCGAAAAGACGTCGGTCGAAGGCATATAATAATTTCGAGCGATCCGTCAAATGGGCATTATCCCACCGTGCAATTATTCTTTCGATGACCGTTCTTTTATTAGTTACTTCTACATTTGGATTATTCCGTATAGGCACAGAATTTTTACCTGCAACGGACGAAGGTTTTGTAACCATTGTAGTGAGGCTAGAAAATGGGGCTACTTTAGCTGCTACAGATGAAGTAGTAAAAAGTATAGAGCAACAATTACAAAAAGAAAGTGATGTGGAAGTTTACGTAAGTTTTGTCGGAGGCAATCAAGAAGGTCAATCAAGAGGGACTTCGATGTCCAATAGAGCGGAAATATACGTAAAAATGATTCCTTTAGAAAAAAGAAAACGTTCAATTTTTGCATTTGTTGATGAAGTGCAGCCCAAAGTAAAAGAAATCGCCGGAGAAAATGTGGAAGTGAACTTTAATATGCAAACTGCAGCAGGTTCAGCTCCAAATTCCATTTCTTTTACAATTTCTTCAGTAGACAATGAACATCTTACTAACGCAGTTCAAGCAATTACAAATGAAGTTGAAAAAATGCCCGGTGTCACTAGTTTTAGAAACGATTTAACGGAAACAATCGAGGAAGTACAAATTACTATTAAACGAGACGCTGCAACAGAATATGGATTTGCGCCGATTCAAATCGCACAAACGGTCAATAATGTAACAAGAGGAGCATTTGCAACGCAAATAATTTCGGAACAAGAAGATGTATATGGTGTTTATGTCCAATATGATGAAGCATTTCGAAGCAGTGTCGACCAATTGAAACAGTTGAAGCTTAGAACTCCTTCAGGCCAATATATAACCTTACAAGATGTGGCGGATATTGAAATTGCAGAAGGTCCATTAACGATTAGACGGGTGGACCAAGCGGGAGCAGTTACTTTTACGATTAAGTATGAAGCGACATATTCTTTAGGAGCAATGTCTGATATGGTGGATGAAGCGATTGATGATGCTGCCCTTGCTGATAATGTAATCGTCTCTTTTGGCGGCGATAGAGAGTTATTGGATAATGCGAAAGATGATATGATTTTGGCTGTTTTATTGGCAGTTGTATTAGTTTATATCGTTATGGCAGCCCAGTTTGAATCATATAAATATCCATTTGTTATTATGTTTACAGTACCGCTAATTACAATTGGCATATTCATTGGTCTATTTGCTACGGCTACTCCAATAAGTATTTCAGCAGTTATTGGTATTTTAATATTAGTGGGCATTGTCGTGAATAACGGAATTGTGTTAGTGGATTATATAAATCTGCGAAAAGCAGAAGGTATGGGATCGTATGATGCAATTACAACATCGGTAAAAGACAGAGTTCGTCCTATATTAATGACTGCGTTGACGACCATTTTAGGATTAGTTCCGCTCGCTTTAGGGATTGGCGAAGGAACGGAAATCAATCAACCGATGGGTATAACCGTTATCGGTGGTCTCATCAGTTCGACGTTTTTAACATTATATGTTGTACCTGTGATTTACAGTTTATTTGATAAAGAAACGAGAAAAAAGGCTTCAACTATTACAAATGTGGATTAACTAAAAGTTAAAAGTAAAATTTTATTAACTTGGTGATAAAACATTAGGTGCTTATGAATTGCTTAAAACGAGTTCTATACCATTACCGGTACTTCTTGGAACAAAAGGGATGCGACTTTTTCCCATCCCTTTCGTATTATTTCGTTAATCGTATGGTAGTCGTTCGTACATCGCACTGCAATAGCTGAGTATCTAAAGTGCCTAAGCTTTTGAAATAAAAGAATAACCACTTTCCTATTTATACAGTAAGCAGCCAAAGATGCAATTTTTCCACTTTCCTTGTGTAATCTTAGTGGAGTAAGTTGGTTAATCAAAAATCCCATCTTACAATTAAGTAATATATGTTTACAAATGGAAAAATGGTCTGTATAATGAATATCATAATAGAATACACTTTTGACGTACGTCAAAGGGGAGTAGCTATAGGGAAACCTATTTCATAGTCGTCATTACATGGCTTTTGCCATCGGTTATGATAGCAATTATTAAATTTGCTTAGCAAGACCTTTGCCTTTTTTTAGGCAAGGGTCTTTTTATTTGCAAAAAAGAGGAGGATATTGATGGATTTAGGAATTTTGTTAGAGTATGGTTGGGTATTACTTGTACTAGTTGGGCTAGAAGGATTACTTGCAGCCGATAATGCAGTCGTAATGGCTGTTATGGTAAAACACTTACCAAAAGATAAGCAGAAAAAAGCGTTATTTTATGGATTACTTGGTGCGTTTGTCTTTAGATTTTTAGCGTTATTTATGATTACTTTCTTAGTGAACATTTGGCAAGTTCAAGCAATCGGTGCAGCTTACTTGTTATTCATCTCCATTAAGCATATTTACGATCAACGGAAGAGTAATGATGACGATGAATCCAATAGTTTGGAACAAGAAGGTCAAGGAAAAGAGAAAAAAGGTTCTGGTTTCTGGATGACGGTTTTAAAAGTAGAGCTAGCGGATATCGCTTTCGCAATTGACTCTATGCTTGCAGCAGTTGCGATTGCCGTTACATTACCACATGTAAGTAATTACGATATTGGCGGTATTAATGCAGGGCAATTCGCTGTTATGTTCTTTGGTGGTGTAATAGGGCTTATTATTATGCGTTTTGCGGCACATAAATTTGTTCAATTATTAGAAAAGTATCCTACACTTGAAACAGCAGCATTCTTGATTGTTGGATGGGTAGGGGTTAAACTTGCAGTATTAACACTTTCACATCCAGGTGTTGGCATACTAGATGAGCATTTCCCACATTCAACAGTATGGAGTATTATATTCTGGACAGTCCTATTTGTAATTGCAATTGGTGGTTATGTACTAGGAGTAGCTAAATATAAAAATGGGCCAGCAAGTAAATAATATATAAAGCATAAAAAGATAGTTTTAACTATCTTTTTATGCTTTTTTTTTCTACAATGGGTTAACAAAGAAAGTCTGAAAGGAACTATTATGTATGAAACACTCACCACTAAAACTTAAAACTAAATTTACTCCTGCTCAAGCTATCGTAACCTATTATTTTATCGCAATTGCTGTCTCCGTCATGCTGCTTAGTTTACCGGGGGTTCATAGACCAGGGGTATCAGTAAACTTTATAGATAGTCTTTTTACAGCAGTAAGTGCAGTAAGTGTTACTGGACTTACAACGATTAGTATTTCAGATACATACAGTGTGTTCGGATATATTGTGATTATTTTTATTTTACAACTTGGTGGCATCGGAATAATGTCATTGGGAACTTTTATTTGGCTTATTTCCGGTAAAAAAATCGGTTTGAGAGAAAGACAACTCATTATGGTCGATCATAACCAGCCTACTTTGTCAGGAGTCGTTCACTTAATAAGAGAAATTGTAAAACTGCTTTTAGTTATACAATTAATCGGGGCAATTTTATTAACATTATATTTTACCCAGTATTTTGATTCGTTTCAGGAAGCAATGATGCAGGGGATTTTTACTTCGGTATCGGCAACTACGAATGCTGGGCTAGATATTACAGGGCAATCTTTACGGCCATATCATAATGATTACTTCATCCAAATTATTACGAGCTTTTTAATCATTTTTGGTGCTATTGGCTTTCCGGTTCTAATAGAAGTAAAAACATTTTTGAAAAATAAAAATAAAAATTTTCGTTTTTCACTATTTACTAAGCTTACTACGATCACATATGGTATTCTCTTACTATTTGGAACGATTATGATTTTCTTACTAGAAATGTTCCACTCTTTTCAAGAAATGTCGTGGCATGAAAAGTTTTTTACTGCCTTTTTTCACTCTGTTTCGACAAGGTCGGCAGGACTTACTACGATGGACATAACGAGTTTTAACGAGGGAACGGAATTTTTGATGAGTGCGCTCATGTTTATCGGAGCTTCTCCAAGTTCTGTTGGTGGAGGAATACGTACAACGACTTTTGCGGTTGCATTATTGTTTTTGATCAATTTCTCAAGAGGAAAAGACAGTATTCAAATTTTTAACCGAGAAATACAATTAATTGATGTTTTCCGGGCGTTTGCGGTAATTACACTCGCATTAATAATGGTATTTGTAGCTACTATTTTACTGTCGGTTACAGAACCTGATATACCGGTTACCTCTCTAATATTTGAAATTACTTCTGCTTTTGGAACTTGCGGTATGTCGCTAGGAATAACAAGTGAGTTGTCGGATATAGGTAAAGTAACAATGATGGTGCTTATGTTTATCGGTCGGGTAGGCATGCTCTCTTTCTTGTTTTCACTAGGAGGAAAAAGTAATAAAACCAAGTATCAATTCCCTAAAGAACGCGTAATTATTGGGTAAAAAAACAACCGAGCCAACAGTCCTTTAATGGGATGAGTTGCTCGGTTGTTTTAGAGTAAGAAAAGATACCATTTCCGTTGATTTGCTAATTTCTATCATTATAAATTCACCACATATGCGCAAGTATCTCATTTTTCATTTGTACATTTTAGGTTGGTTTTGGACGAAATAATTATTACAACATTACCGGTGGCTTAGTGTAGCTTAAAGTGATTGCCAATGAAAGGCGGAAATATGAAAGAGAAGGACTGAGCAGCCAAAATTGCATCTTTGGCTGCTTTTATATGAATAGGAAAGTGGCTATTCTTTTGTCCTTAAAAGCTTTGGCACTTTGATTCCACCTGCTTTTGGAGTGCGATGGAAGAACGATTGCCACACGATTACCGAAAAAAATGTGCAGGGATGCGACGAAGTCGCATCCCTGCACATAAAGAAGTCTCGATAATGGTGTAGAACTCACTTTCATTCAAAGAACTCCAAAAGCATCTATACATAGAGTGCCTTTTGAGTTGTCGCAAATATAATAAACAATTTAATGGATGACTTTAATTGATCAACGGTTGACTTCACATCTCTTATTTATAGCTTACCTCATAATGATATAGCCAATATACTTTTCAAAGAAGGCTAGAAACAATGAAGACAAGATGCACTTAAAGTATACTCTGCACTTTACTAAGTTCAACCATCGAAAAATGTGCAGTTTCACTTTTACCGAAAGTAGTTAGTAAATAACCATCTTTTTCCTTTATGATTCCATCTTTATAAGCTTCTACACAAATAGAAATAGGGGTAATAAACGTTTGCTTATATAACTCGCGCTCGTTTAACTTGAACGAAACAAACTCATCTCCAGCAATTGAAGGATTATCTACTAGTTGCTTGTATATTGCAGATTGTTTTTCTTTATCCATATCATTTTCCCACCAAGGTTTACGCGGTTGGAATTTTTGTTTCGATAAATAATCAAGTTTCATCACACTTTGAATCGTTTGCAAAGGAATATTTTCTTGATCTTGTAAATAGGAGAATAAACGAGTATACAAATCTTCTAGCTGATGCCCAATTTTAGACCAGTTTCTTTCTTCCCAAAATGTCCCGAATTGTTGAAAAAAGTCGAATGGCGTCTCAAATACATAAGCGAATAAATATTCAAGTGTATTATCCATTCGATGTGCATTCCAATATTTTTCTAGCACATCTTCTACTTGTTTAATACGAAGTATATCTTCGAACGTTAAAACATTATTAGAAAAGATTTCATAAGGTGCTTGATCGACATAAACATAACCATATTTTTTCGCTTCTACACGTAAACCTGTACCACGAAGGAGTTTTAAAAATCCAAGTTGCAGTTCTTCTGGTCTCATATCGAATACTTCATTAAAAGTATTTCTAAACGAATCATAATCTTCCTCAGGTAATCCGGCTATTAAGTCTAGGTGTTGATCTATTTTTCCACCACTTTTCACCATCGTGACAGTGCGTTGCAACTTTTCAAAATTCTGTCTACGTTTTACTAGCTCATTTGTTAAATCATTTGTAGATTGAACTCCAATTTCGAAACGGAAAAGTCCAGCAGGTGCATTGTCATTTAAAAATTGGATAACTTCCGGACGCATAATATCTGCAGTTATTTCAAACTGAAACACCACACCAGGTAAATGTTCATCAATGAGGAATTGGAACATTTCCATCGCATAACTCCGACTAATATTAAATGTTCTGTCAACAAACTTGATTGTTTTTGCGCCATTTGCCATTAAGAAGCGAATATCTTCTTTTACTTTATCTCGATTAAAATAACGAACGCCAACTTCTATAGAGGACAAACAAAATTGGCAAGAAAATGGGCAACCGCGACTTGTTTCAATATATATAACCCGCTTTGATAAGTTTGGAAGATCTTCTGTAAAACGAAATGGTGAAGGTGATTCTCGTAAATCTAATTTCGGTGGTAGCGGATTAAGCATAAATTTGTCGTCTTGTACATAAGCTACACCAGGAACATCATTTAGCGGTTGCTTATTATGTAAGAAGTTTAACAACTCTTTAAATGCATGTTCGCCTTCTCCAACTACAATATAGTCAATTTCTTTTACTTGACGTAACCATATGTTTGTATCGTATGAAACTTCGGGGCCGCCTAAAATGATTGTGATAGAGGGATCTACAGTTTTTAACATTTTAATTACTTTAATCGTCTCTTCAATGTTCCAGATATAACAGCTGAATCCAACTATATCCGGCTTTTTTTGATATAGATCTGCTACAATATTATAAGTAGGATCTTTAATCGTATATTCGACTATAAGGGGGGAATATTCAGGTTCAGCGTAGGCTTTTAAGCAGCGTAATGCTAAATTTGTGTGAATGAATTTCGCATTCAGCGTAGTTAAAATTATATTCATTATTCATAACTCCTTCTTTTGTATAATCATTGTAACAGTGAAATTGCATGTCGACAATATAGGTGAAAAGTATCATATCAAAAACATAGATGATATGAAATAATCAGAATTAATGAATATTTCGGTGTTTTTCGTTTTGCAATTTTCATTGTTTAGTATTTATCAATTTTATGAAATTCATTCGCTATGAGAGGTTTGGTGAAGTTTGTGCTAGTGGAGTATGAATACAGACAAAAATTCGAACATATATTTCAGTTTTTTTCAAATGGTCTACTTTTTGTTGATAAACAAGGAATAGTGATAGAAATGAATGCACAAGTAGAGGAAATATTACAAATAGATAAAAATCGAGTGATTGGCTTTAGTGCTTTGAAGATTTTGGACTTGTTTGTAGATTCATACGAAAGTAAAAAGGCCTTCGTTGCAGAAATTATTCGTTTTGGTCATGCGGAGCTTTTCAGCGAAATTCGAACTTTTTTAGGTGAATTAAAATATATTCATATAAAAGTATCCAAACAGGAAGACACCAATATATACTTGACGGAAATTCATGACGAATCTGAAAAGATTCAGATGAAAAAACGATTAAATCATACGGAATCATTAAGTACAATCGGTCAATTAGCTGCAAGCATAGCGCATGAAATACGCAATCCAATGACATCATTAAAAGGGTTTACACAATTGCTGCAACAAACAACGAATGAGGATGGTAAAAGGTATTTAGCGGTCATTAACGATGAAATAAAACGCATGGAAGAAATTTTAACCGAGTTTTTAGAAGTGTCCAAACCAACGAGTAATAAATTTGAGTACTTCGATTTACAAGTATTATTATTAGAAGTGGTTAATTTTATGGCGCCACAGGCACTATTAAAAAATATAGAAGTAATCCTCGATCCAGAAACAGAAAGCTTAAGCAATTTTTGGGGAGATCGAAATTTAATTAAACAAGTTTTTATGAATTCAATTAAAAATGCCATTGAAGCAATGCCAAAAGGTGGCAAAATAAATATAAAGGTATCGTATACTGAAAAGAAAGATGTTTGTGTTGAGATAAAAGACCAAGGTCAAGGAATTGAAAAGGACAAACTAGATAAAATATTCGAACCGTTTTTTACAACAAAGTCCACAGGGACAGGGCTTGGGTTGTCACATAGCATTCAAGTCATCCGATCTCATGGGGGAACAATTGAAGTAGAAAGCGAAGAAGGAGTAGGAACTAGCTTTAAATTCATACTTCCACTACGGAAAGAGATTTAATCCTATTTTGACAAGAACATAGGATAACCTATATAATGATAGCTAATGTCAATTTTATAGGTGAGGATGACTAAGAATGACAAATGAACAACCGAACAATGCATTAAAGCTTTTTGTTGTATTGTCTCGTGCACATAAAGTAATTCATGAATGTACCAATCAGTTTTTTCAAGAAAATGGATTAAACCCGACAGAATTTGCGGTGTTAGAACTTCTCTATCATAAAGGAAAACAGCCACTTCAACAAATTGGTAATAAAATCTTGCTAGCAAGTGGTTCGATTACCTATGTAGTAGATAAATTAGAAGGACGAGGGTATATAACTCGCGTTTCCAGTGATACTGATCGACGTGTTACATATGCGGAAATCACAGATGAGGGTACAACATTTATGGACGAACTTTTCCCAAGACATGAGCAACAACTGAAACAATTGATGGATGTTTTATCGGAAGAAGAAAAGGAACAAGTGATAGAACTTCTAAAGAAATTAGGATTATCTATTAAGAACCTTTCTTAATAAACTAAAAAACTTCGAGCCAGTTAAGGCCCGAAGTTTTTATTTGGCTTGAATGGTTGAAGCCATTTGTACAAAGTTCTGAACGGCTGGTGTTTCTGTTGTATCAAAAACAGTAAGCTTTACAAGTAATCCTTCTCGCTCAAATGTATAGCCAATTACTTTTCCATCTGGCGTATCTATTTGATAAGCATTCATATGTTCAATAGATTCGTTTGTTGGTATTAGGTTTTGATCCGTAATTTCTTCTACTGTTCCATTATCGTTGGAAGCTTGCAATGTATCCATTAAGTTTTTTGTTAGGTCCTCGAGTGTTGTATCGTCTGTACTAAATGTCTCGATTCGCATGGACTGTAGATCATTTTCTTGATTGAATAGTAAATCTTTATTTGGCTCTTCAGCAGTTAGTTCAAAGCCATCTATTACTGTAATCATATAATTTTGTGTTTCACTTTGAACTTGAGTACCTTCAAGCTCTACTTCTGGTAAAGTCACACTGTCCGTTTCACCTTCAGCTTGAGTCTCTTCTTGGATATTTTCAGTATTGTCAGTTTGTGTTTGTGACTCCGGCTCTGTAATGTCATTTGCGGTGTCCGTTCCACAAGCTGCAAGTAAGATTGTTAGTAAAAGAATGGAAAGTAACGTATAGATTTTTTTCACATTGATTCAGCTCCTTTTTCAAATAGACGTTTTAGTTGTAATAATGTTTCTTTTTCAAGTAAATGGTATTACTAGAAAAAGTAGTATGAGCATCGTAATATGAGCTAAAATAATTAGCGGCATACTTTTTTTCCATTCGTATAAAAAGCCGAAAACAAGGCTGACGATGAAGGCCGCTAGTACTCCTAACCAAAATCCGCTAATAGCAAATGACATACTAAATAATGCTGCAGCTACTGTAATAGCAAATACCGGCGGAAGATATTTTTTGAGTTGTTGTTGGATAAAACCTCTCCAAAAAATTTCTTCACCTGGTGCAATGATAAATAAAAGTAGCAAGTAATGCCATATGGATGAAGGCCCAAATTTATGGATAAAAGAATTGATACTTTTGGTAGACATAAATGGAGTAAGGTCGATCAGTTTATAACCAATAAATAAAAGGGCATATGTAAGCGCTCCGAAAGCTATACTGAGGATGAGGTAGTGAAATGTATTTAGTTCATCTTCTATTTTAGCGGAATAATAAGCAAGTGACATAAGGAATAAAGTTGTAAAGGCATAAAAGTACCAAAATACTTTTACATTTGAAAAGGTTAGCCAAGCAAAGGCATAAGCAAAAATAAGGGGAATTATTAATTGTATAATTGGTATTTTTCGTAACATATAAAGCACATCCTAACTATAATTCAAAAGCCGTTCTTCTTAAAGTGAGAGGAACGGCATGACGTTTAATCTTCATTACTATATAATATTTTATAACGCTTGTGATTAATCACAGTTTTTTCTTCCATTTCTAGCTCATTAAAATTCTCCATGAATGTCAAATTGACAATAACAGAGTTTTCATTCACTTTTTCAACAATACCTTGCAAACCATCTTTAAATTCAACAATATTACCAACTTCAGCTATTTTCATAGATTGTTCCATCCCCTTTTAGAACTTAATACAATACAGTTTGCCCTAAAATGAGGTAGACGTAAAGTATTTTAACCAAAAGTATTGAAAGTATACATGATTAGTAAACAGAAAGGAATGCTTTAGATGAATTCATATGAAGAAAAATTGAATATGTTACAAAGTGGTGACATTGAAATATTAACAATTTCCAAAGGAGATTTTTTATCATTTCGAGAAGTATTAGTTAACAGGGAAGATTTTAAACATTTTTCTGGAAAAGCAACGCAAGGCGGAGAAATAATTTATACGTATTTACGTGTCGCTAGAAGCTAACTTGTTCCTAGTCGCCCGAAAAGCAAATGTTTAGAGAGAATATACAGAAGGTATACTGCAATATATGTACATTTTGTAAAGGGGCGTTTTAAATGGTGGAAGAGCTATTAAAAGAATTAGAATTGACAAGAGAGAAAATGATTCAGGCTGCTTTAGAAAAAGGAGTTTCTCATAAAGAAACGATTAACCTTAGTAAAGAGCTTGATAGACTTTTAAATGAGTATGATACAAATGGAAAATCAAAATAGCTCAATAAGGGAGAATTGTCCATGCATAATATAAAGCGGTTACAGGGAGAGTTGAATAAAGCAATTATTGGAAGAGAAAAAGAAATTGATTTCATGTTAATGGGGCTATTAGTACAAGGACATGTCCTTTTAGAAAGTGTACCAGGCTCAGGTAAAACGATGATGGCAAAAGCTTTTGCAGAAGCTATACAAGGGGAGTTTAAACGACTTCAATTTACTCCAGATGTATTGCCGTCCGATGTAACAGGTATTAGTTATTTTCATCCACAAAAACAGACCTTTATCCTTCGTGTAGGACCTGTAATGAGTAATATATTGCTTGCGGACGAGATTAATCGTGCAACTCCACGAACCCAGTCTAGTTTGCTGGAAGCGATGGAAGAAAAGCAAGTATCGATTGATGGCGAAACGATTAAATTGCCATTCCCTTTTATGGTCATTGCGACACAAAACCCAGTTGAATCGGGACAAGGTACTTTTCCATTACCAGCTGCGCAATTAGACCGATTTTTATTCAAACTGTCGATTGGTTATCCAACTGTTGCGGAAGAAAAAGTCATATTACAGCAGTTTGGACGATCTCCTGGGGAGCTGCCGATACAAGAAGTAGTGTCATTGGAACAAATAGAAACATGGTCACAACAAGTAAAAGAAGTAGCCGTGCATGATGATATTTTGACTTATATTATTCAAATCGTACATAGCACAAGAAATCATCCATATATAGAATTAGGATTAAGCAGTCGAGCATCACTAGCACTTCTTCAAGCAGCTAAAGCGAATGCTTTTATTAATAGCCGTATGTTCGTAACTCCAGATGATGTGAAGAGAGTAGTAGAACCTGTATGTCTACATCGTATGAAACTATCAGCTGAGGGAATGTTAATCCATGATATGGAGGAAGTGATGAGAAAACTTTTACAGACCATTGAAGCACCTGTAGAGGCGAATACTCGATGAGCTGGATTCGTAAAGATTTTGGATTGCAACATATGAAAAATTATATGCAGATATTAGTATTTTCATTGATACTAAGTTTTTTGTTTAAACAATTTCTCCTGTTTTCAATCTTTTCATTTTTACTTATTATTGTTCTTTTGAACATGTATTATTTCCGACAAGTCGGCAAAAAACTTGAACTCGTCAATGAAAAAAAGAGAATCCGTTTACTTAAAAATACTACTTCTGATCTAGAACTAACCTTTCAAAATAAAGGGATACCGATTTGGAATGCAACTCTATTAATCTCTTTTCAAACATGTATAGCACCAAATGGGATTAGCTATACAACATCGGCAGTTTTTCACGAAGTAAAGTTGCCTTTTTCTATCGGCTATAAAAAACAAGTAACTGTAAAGATCCCAGTTGAAGGAGTGCATAGAGGCTTGGCGAGGATAAAGCAAATTGAACTACAAATTCCGCATCCTCTAACAGATGGGTCAATAATACTCGATTTTAAACCAATGATTCTTATAGATGCTATCGTTTATCCACAAATTCATAAGTTGGATGATAATCTTACCCCATCTCGATTAAAGGAAGGCTATTTACAATTGAATTCTTCCTTATATGATGATCCTTTTTTTCCGGTAGGAACAAGAGAATATATACCAGGCGACCAATTCCATCACATTCACTGGAAGGCAAGTGCAAGAACGCAACAATTACAAACGAAGGTATTTACAAAAGTGGCGAATGTCTCTGTCTTATTCGTCGTTAACGTCAAGAAAAAGTATGGGGTAGTTGCTGATTTTGAAGAAAAAATTGAGTGGCTTGCTTCACAGATGGAGGTCTGCTATAAAAAAGATATTCCCTATTCATTTGCCGTAAATATTCGCACTTTTGGGAAATTTCCTTTAGTTTATTTACCTTTAGGGAGCGGAGATGCACATCGTAAACAAGGATTAGAACTTCTCGCTATCTTATCGAGAAGTGATAATTTAATCCCATTTGAAAAGGTTCTTGCATACATAGATAGTTTTGTGGAGTTACCCGTTGCTGTAAGTGTTATGACCCATGAAATAGAACAGTACGCTCCCTTCCTGAGTCGTTTAGAACAGCGTACAAATGTTTTGTATGAAACGAGTACATTTCCAGAGGGAGTTTTATGATGCATCAACCGACTATCACTTTGAAGATTCAAGCTCAATCATTTGGGAACTATTTGCGAGATATATGGTTCGGAGCATTACTATTTGTATTAATACAACATCAAACGACGCTAGCTTTACCATTTCTTTGGATTGGACTACAAATCACTATGGTGGTCGTTAGCGTAGTATTTTTTAGAAAAATAGGTCCAAACAGTATTGTCCCTTTTGTAATCCCTTTTTTCCTTCTGCTCCCTATGTTTTTATTTGGCGCTCCAATTTGGCTATTTGCGGGAAGTGTTGTCTTTTCCATATGGCGGATACAGACAAGATTTAATAACGCTCAAGTGGAACAAACGATGGATAATCCCTTTATTCTTTCCTATTTTTTTACGTTTCTAACAGTTCATTTTGTTAGTTATTTTTTAGGTTACACGGATTATCATTTTGTACTTTATACCGTATTTATTGCTGGTATAGTGCTTTTTGGGGGAGCTCGATTAATCGCTGTTTCGATGAATGTAGACGAATACCATGCATCACCGAAAACTAATTTATTGGGCATATACTTGCTTAGTATAGTTGGCGTAATGAGTCTATCTAGTGTTATTTATTTTGCTATCCCTTTCTTGCGTAAACTGTTTGATTTATTATTCGAGATAATACTTCGTGTCGCACTCATTCCTCTTGCTCCTGTTCTAGAATATATAGAAGCTATATTAAAAGGATTGCAAATAAGAGTATTGGAAGAGGAAGAACTCATCCCAGAAGAGGAACAAGTGGAGACAGAAACGAAAGATGTAGCGACCAATGAAACATTTATTAATTTCCCGGTAGAATGGATTTTTATAGTGATAGGTGTAGTTGCTGTTTTATTTATTATTTATTACTTGTGGAGAAATAAACCGAAGAATATAGAAATAGAGATTTCGGATGTACAATATGAAAATAATCAACTGGCTGCAGGAGAAGAAAAAGAAACAAACCAATTGAACTCTTTATATCAAGTGGAAACTTCCTATTTGCGAGAGAAATACGCACAGTTTGAATTAGAAGCTCACACGTATGATTTTGATAGAAATAGAAGTGAAACAGTTAGAGAATGGTTTAAACGTATGCAATGGCGAGTAGACCCATTCTTTTTTCAAATATATGAAGAAGTTAGATATGGAGGAAAGATGATCAGTTCTGAAAAAGGAGAATTGTTCATAGTAAGCATAGAAAAAATAAAAAATGAAAAATTTTTTAAAAAAGATGTTTAAGAAAATGTAAAACGGGCATATTAATAAAGAACACAGCAACATTCTCATTTCCCCCTTTTTAAAGGATCATCCAAAAGCTATTTGGATGGTCCTCTTTTTTTGGTACACTAGGAGTATGAAAATACGATTTGGGGGAAATGACATGACAGAAAACGTGAAAACTGGATTTATTGGTACGGGTGTAATGGGTAAAAGTTTAGTAAAACATTTACTAAATGCGGGTCATGAAGTAGTTATTTATACAAGAACAAAGGAAAAAGCAGAGGAACTAATTTCACTAGGTGCGACTTGGGTAGAACGTGCAAGTGACGTAGCAAACAATTCGCAAGTTGTATTTACAATGGTAGGCTATCCAAATGATGTGGAAGAAATCTATTTAGGAGAGAACGGTATTCTTGCTGCTGACAATAAAGGTTTAGTTGTAGTTGATCTGACAACATCCACACCAACTCTTGCTCAAAAAATAGAAGATGCTGCAAAAGGAAGAGGTATGCATGCGCTAGATGCACCAGTTTCTGGTGGAGATATTGGAGCGCAATTAGGGAAATTATCAATTATGTGCGGTGGAGAGAAAGCGACGTTTGATAAAGTTTTACCTCTACTAAACCTTTTCGGAGAAACCATTTTATATCAAGGGGCTGCCGGAGCGGGGCAACATACGAAAATGTGTAACCAAATAACAATTGCAACTGGAATGATAGGTGTTTGCGAAGCACTAGCATATGGACAAAAAGCCGGGCTCGATTTAGAGCAAGTGTTACGATCCATTTCTACAGGAGCAGCTGGTTCTTGGTCATTAAGTAATTTGGCTCCTCGTATGATAGCAGGAAACTTCGAACCAGGTTTCTATATTAAACATTTTGTCAAAGATATGAAAATTGCGCTAGAAGAAGCAGAAAAAATGGACTTACAACTCCCAGGATTACAACTAGCAAAATCGATGTACGATGAGTTAGTCGCAAAAGGTTATGAAGATAACGGTACACAAGCACTTATAAAATCGTACGAATGAAATAGGGACTTAAACCTACTATATGATACAATCTACTTAGCTGCTGTAAATAGAAAGGGCGATTCATATGAACGATCATAAAGGAATATTGTTAGAAAGCGGTACGAACGAGCTAGAAATAGTAGAATTTCAAGTAGGTTCTAGTAAGTTTGGGATTAATGTCATTAAAGTAAAAGAAATCATTCAACCGATCCCAGTAACTTTTATTCCGCATGCTCACCCGCATGTGGAAGGAATCATACAATTACGTGGAGAAGTTCTACCAGTTGTAAGTATGGCAAAGGTGCTTGGACTACCGGCAATAAACAAAAGTGAACAAGAAAAATACATTGTTACCGAATTTAACAAACAAAAAGTTGTTTTCCATGTAGATAATGTATCCCAAATTCACCGGATATCATGGGAGCAAATCGAAAAACCGAGTGATATATATCAAGGTGGTACTTCTCATGTGATTGGTGTTATTAAACGCGCCGAGGAAATGGTTCTATTACTAGATTACGAACGAATCATTGTAGATATAAATCCAGAATCAGGCATAAATGTGGCATCGGTTAAAAAACTTGGCGAGCGAGAACGATCTCATAAAAAAATCGTCATTGCAGAGGATTCGCCACTACTTCGTAAGTTATTGAATGATACTTTACATGAAGCGGGCTATGTTAACCTAGAATTTTTTGAAAATGGAAAAGACGCCCTAGGTTACTTAGAAGAGTTAGAAAAGGTTTCACCTGACATTGCGGAACATGTACAAATGGTTGTAACGGACATTGAAATGCCGCAAATGGACGGACATGCATTAACTCGCAAAATTAAAGAAAATAGTCATTTAGCAAAATTACCTGTTCTTATTTTCTCGAGCTTAATAACAGATGACCTCCGTCATAAAGGAGATCAAGTGGGGGCAGAAGATCAAATTAGCAAACCAGAAATTGCCGAACTAGTATTGAAAATAGATCAATATATTTTGTAAGTCTAAAGAATATTTGTGTGCTCTTTGTATGGTCGCTTTTGAATTGCTTTGAATCAAAACAAGACCTACATTATTACCGGATCTTTATAATGTGCAAGGGACGCGATAAAGTCGCACCCCTTGCGCATTTTTTCGGTAATGAAGTAGTTATTGTTTGTTCGGTGCGGTTCGAAAACACAAATAAGCTATTCGAAATCAAAGAATAGCCACGTTCTTATCGAAATAAGAGCAGCCAAAGATGCAATTTTGGCGGCTCAGTCCTTCTATATTGAATTTCTGCTTTTCGATTTTAAAGAAGTGTCCCTGTTCAACATATTGTTACTTATTTGGCCAATAGTTATAGTGGAAATTGATTAAACAGCAGACCAAATAAAATAAGACACTCCTTGTTCGATCATAAACAAGAAGTGAATTATTTTGGTTTCTAATAATGTTGATTCAGGGGGGGAATTAATAATCTAAATATGATTTCATTGTTTGTTTTTTTCGATTAGTTGGCCTAGCATAAGATTGGGTACCCAGTGGAGAGTTAGTAGAGGGATTCTTCACCGTAGATTGAGGTCCAATGTAATCAGTAAGTACTTGTTTTGCCATTTTTAAATTCATTTTTCGGATAGGATTTCGATAAGTATCATCTAGATGACCGAGATGAGGTAATTGCTTAAAATCCTCTTTTGTTGGGATCATATGGAAGTAGTAGTCTGCGCATTGAATTAATACGGAGGATTGCTGTTGGCTATTCCTTGGATTTCGTACAAAATGTAGACCGACTTTTTTGGCTTTGTCTTCTTGTAACATCTTATCGATGGCTAGTTTTTTTAACAGGTAAAGCGGCTTTTTATCAATGGCTGTTTTAGCATGGCGATTGACTGTATAAATGGCAGTAGCTATTCGTTCATCTTCTGTACTATTTGTCATAATAACCCCCCTCAATATATTATATTTACTATATCATACCAATTTTCAGTTAAATTGTATACACAAATCAAAAAAGTATTATGTGGTAACGGACTAAAGATAAGCGTCGTAATGCCGATAAAATAAGGTGAAGTAATATTTTAACTTCATTCAGCAAAAGTTTCCCGCTAATAAAAAGTGATAAAATGATTGTAAAGTAAGTATACAATTTAGCGAAGAACCACTAATCCTTGCTCCTGTGTTTACTCGTTGCAAACAATAAGTGCTGAATAAAGTTAAAGCCTCCGGCGGATGCCACAGATTTTTAGAGGAATTTATCGAGCAAGCTCGATAAAATCTGGGCGCAAATACGCCGAGGCGCATTTGATTATTATTGTTTCGTACTAGTTAGTTTCGATTCAAATTGGAGGATTCCATGAACAATTCAGTAATACCCAAGCTTCTCATGAATAATAACCTAGCAAAAATGATGGATGGGAATCCATTGCCGTTTATTTTACTGAAACGAGAAAGCGAAAAAAAGTTTTCTGTAATCTATTACAACCATGCAGCCGAAAGTTTTTTTGAAGATTCAAGTGATGAATCTGCATCATTTTTTTCAGTGGAAGTCTGGAATCAGTTGCATGTAATTCTAAATAGTTTGAACGTTGAAAAACAGAATGTACATAGTAATTTACTTCTTACGAATCAAAATGGTAACTATTCAATTGATATGACGATTGTTTCCCTACAAAGCGAAGAAAACAGTGTATACGGATTAACTTTGCATAATACGAAGAACGACTTAATCGAAAAACAAGATTTACTTGCAATAAAAGAAAAATATATGTCTCTCTTGAATTATAATACAGATTCTGTTTTATTAGTAGACGAAAGTGGAATAATTCATTATACGAATGCAGTGACTACAAAAGCGTTAGGTTACGACTCAACTACACTTTTACATCAACCGATTGAACAGTTTATCGAAAGTAATTCGCTTAGCAATTTTCAACTTATGATCAAGCAAACATTGAGTGGCTATCCTGCTGAATTGCAAAAATGTCTTTTCCAGCATGCGAACGGACATTATGTATATGTATATTTGAAAGCAATTCCCATTCATGATGAAGGTAATGTGAAAGAGTATCATTTAGTATTAAGAGATTTGACAATAAGTGCCGATGAAAAGGAACAACTATTTTATTTGGCATACCATGATCATTTGACTGGTTTATGGAATCGCCGTGCTTTAAAAGAACATCTACGTGACAATTTAATCGAAGCCCATAATAAAAATACTAAAATTGCTATTATGCGAATCGACTTAGATCGATTTAAACTTATAAACGAATCGCTTGGTTACAATTATGGTGATGAACTATTAAAGAAAATTGCAGATCGTCTAAGCCTTTTTATGAATAAATCAAGTAACCTGTATCGTCAAAGTGGTGATGAATTTGTCTTTATTTTAAAAGGCAAAACACGAGAAGAGACAAGCAGTTTTGCAGAAAATTTATTAGGTGAATTGTCCAAACCAATTTATTTAGATCATCAAGAATATTTTGTAACGGCTTCTATCGGTATTTCGATGTATCCACTAGATGGAGATAATTTAGATGAACTACTTATTAAGGCAGATCAAGCTTTGTATGTAGCGAAAGATAGAGGAAGAGCTCATTATCGCTATTTTCAAGAGCAGATGAATTTATCCTTTCCAAATGAAGCTTTAATGGAGTCTCATCTAAGAAGAGCCATTGAAAAAGAAGAGTTAACGATTCACTATCAACCACAAGTAAATTTAGCAACGGGAGAGATTGACTCCTTTGAGGCATTGTTGCGTTGGAATAATCGAAAGTTCGGATATGTGTCGCCGATGCAGTTTATCCCCCTTGCAGAAGAGTCTGGAATGATTATGCAAATTGGCGATTGGGTATTAGAAGAAGTATGTAAGCAACTAGAATATTGGCAAGAAAAAGGTTATCGCCCAGTTCGCATTGCAGTTAATATTTCACCTAACCAATTCAAACAAGAAAACTTTGCGATAAAAATTCGGGAAAAGATAAATAAATATCGTATTAATCCATTTTCGTTAGAGGTCGAAATAACAGAAAGTGCCATGACGGATATGCAAGATACTTTTGCCATGCTAAAAGAATTGAAGAACATTGGAGTTGTTATTTCAATAGACGATTTTGGAACAGGCTATTCTTCTCTCAGTTATTTGAAAAAATATCCGATTGATATTATTAAAATTGACCAATCGTTTATTAAAGATATGGAGCTAGATGAAAAAAATGCAGCAATCGCAACGACAATTATCCAACTTGCGCATAGCTTAGGGATGGAAGTAATTGCGGAAGGTGTGGAGAAAGACAAGCAAGTCGAAATCTTAAAATCAGCCAATTGCCAAAAAGCACAAGGCTACTATTTCAGTCGCCCGGTACCAATAGACGACATCAACCAATCTTATATGAATATTATTTAACCGTAAATTGTACTACAGATTTACGGTTTTTTTTGTATAGCAAGTTACCAGGTTAATGTTGTAGTCGTGAAACTTTCTCCAAATAATATTAGCTATGCCACTTTTTTATTGATCGCAGTTTAGGGATACTACGTGGTAGCAAGGCGAATAAAGTGTCCGCTGTGATTTTTGCTACAGTCGTACGCTTTCCGCTGGGTGAGCGATGAGCCATCCCCGCCGCCCATAGGCGTACGTTGGGATGTCTCATTAGCCCACTCATCCGGCAGGAGTCGACGCCTGTAGAGAAAATCAGTGGAAATTGCCCAATTATCCATACCATCCCATTAAAAAACAAAATTTCAACCAGTTTTTCCATTCATGCATCCAGTAAATGGCTTAGGGCAACCAACCGATCACTGGGAGCAACCAATTCTATATCGAAAGCAACCAAATCAACATGAGAGCAACCAAATTACTCGTGAAAGCAACCAATTCTCAAAAAGGCTCTTTACTTGATGTGAGACAACTATAATTCCGACCTATTATAGGAGTTATATGTCTTAAAGACCGTCGAACACGCCTGACCGGCATCTACTCGACTAGTTTGTCGTGTTCAGTTATCTTATTGTCGCGTTCGCAGTGGAGATTGTCTCGTTCAACCATTTATTGTTAATATGGGATCCCAATAATTTGGCGATTTTCATTGATTTTCGCTGCAGACGGCGACTCCAGTGGGATCAAGTGAGCAAAATGAGACTTCACAACGTTCGCGCGCAGGCGCGGCGGTGAAGGCTGATCGCTCACCCCACGGAAAGCGTCCGCCCTGCAGCGAAAATCATAGCGGTCACTAGTCAATTCACTACGACACAGTATCCCTATACTGCGAGAACTATCCAGTAACAAGTGTAACTTTTTCATTCCAAACAAAATAAAAAATTAAATGAAAGCGATTCCATGGTATTTTTATCCGTTCATATGCTATCATAGTTTCATAGGGGATGTTTTCTTAAAGTGAAAACAGACAAAGGAGTAGAATGCTATGATAGTTACAAGCAGTAAAGACTTTTTACAAATCCCGATCGAGGATTATATTATATCAGCAGAAAAAGTAGCACATGTTCAATTAGGAAATAACGCCGAACATGCATTATTAGTATTGACGAAAACTGGATATTCTTCCATCCCAGTACTAGACGTAAAATATAGACTACACGGTCTAATAAGCTCCCAACAAATAACGGATGAAATATTAGGACTCGAACATATTGAATATGAACGACTACCTGATCTAAAAGTTGACGATATAATGAAAACGGACGTACCGGTTATCCATATCAAAGAAAAGTTCCAAAAAGGGCTGGATTTATTAGTAGATAATCCTTATTTATGTGTAATCGACGACGAGCGAACGTTTATGGGCATCTTAACTAGAAGAGTTATATTAAAGCAAATGAAAAAGTATTTATACCAAACACAAGAATCTCAAGTATAATGGTGTAAAAACGAAAGAAGGCCTCTTATATATAAAGGGCCTTCTTTTTCATGTAAGGAGGATAAACAATGACTTCAGATTTTATCGTTATCAAAACATTAGCAGAAGAACAAAACATGAGAAAAGCAGCAGAGCGTTTATTTCTTTCCCAACCGGCACTATCGCAACGACTTCAAACAATCGAAAAAGAATGGAATACCAAACTTTTTTTGCGCTCCCAAAAAGGATTAACAGCAACACCAGAAGGCGAATTAATCATTGAATTTGCGACGAATATGATCCAGCAAAAAGAAGAACTTTATGAAGCGATACAATCGCTCACATCTAAAGTGCATGGGACATTGAAAATTGCTTGTGCTTCTATTGTTGGTCAAAATTGGTTGCCGAAAGTGCTGAAGGATTTTGTTCAAACGTATCCAGAAGCAAAAATTTCTCTTCTAACTGGCTGGAGTTCAGAAATTGTCAAAGCGATATATGATGGGGAAGCGCAAATAGGCATCGTCCGGGGGCAAACGGATTGGAAAGGGAATAAAATACATCTGTTCCGAGACACGCTCTATTTAGTTGATAAAGAAATGACTTCTATAGACGATGTCTTAACGACTGATAAACCATTCATTCAATTCAAAAGTGATTCGAACTATTATCAAGAGATTCAGCAATGGTGGCAAAAGCATTTCTCAAGCAACCCAAAAAGACAAATAGTAGTAGATCAAATTGAGACATGTAAGCAAATGGCTCTAAATGGGATTGGGTATGCTATTTTGCCATCCATTACATTGACTGGTCAAGAAGATGTCCAAAAAATTCCTTTAACTAATAATGAAGAACAGTTTGAATTAACGCGTGATACTTGGCTTATTGGCTATGATGCAGCATTTGAACTTCCTCAAGTGGAAGCTTTCGTCAGTATTGTAAAAAAACATGCACAAATATTTCAATAAGGAACTTTCATCTGTTAATAGCGTACTAATTAGTAAGAAGTAAAGGGGGAAATACGATGCATATTCGGAAGTTAGTGCTTTTTATTTCAGTAGTATTTATCTATTTTACATTATTGCCAACAGTAAGTGCATTAGCGGCACCTAACTTAAATGTAAAGGTAACAACTGGATTTAATGGAAAAGCAAAATATGGAGAAGGTCTACCAATCACCTTAACTGTTGAGAATAAAGGAGATGCTTTTTCTGGAGATCTCGTGTTAGATACAGTTGAGTCGTATAATCTAGGAAATGCACTTGCTATTCCATTTGAAATTGGAGCAGGAGAAACGAAAACGGTTCAAGTGGCAGTAGGTGGCTTGGGAGAAGATTATATGTATCAAGGGTCCAATGTGCAACTTATCCACTTTTTTGAAGGAGGATGGGAAAAAGGGAAGTCGATTGATTTTAAAGGAACAAAAAATTTACGAACTAATTTCTATGATCCAACGACTATTTTTTATCTCACACTGACAGACAGTGCAGACCGATTAAAGGTATTGAACCAAATCAAACAGCCTAACCAATTAAATGATGAAGTAATCCATGTTGCACAACTAAGCAATTTTTCTTTGCCAACAGATGCTGTAGCGTGGGAAATGGCGGACTATATTATTTTAGATGAATTTGTTTTAGCGGATTTAGCTGATACGCAGCAACAAGCACTTATTGATTATGTTAAAACTGGCGGAAACATTGTAATTGGTGCATCAGCTAACCTTACTGCAGAAGTGGGGAAACTAGGGGATTACCTACCACTAGCGTTAGAAACAACTACACAAACGTTAACTGCAGAAAATATGCGTGCAGTTACGGCAAATAATACATTATCCAATGATATAACCGTTTATAATTCTACTTTAAGCAATGAGGCCACACCATTATTTAAAATAGACGGAACGATATTAGCAGGAAAGAAACAAGTAGGCAGTGGGGCAATTATTCAAACGACTTTTTCTCTAGGTGATGATCCATTAGCGAAAGATCCAGTCTATAGCGATTTAATGTCTACGATTTTACAGTCAGTTAACGTGCAAAACACGCCAAACATGTATGGCTATAATAATAGTAAAGACCAGCTCGTTTATGAATTAGGCGACACGAATTCTTTATTTAGTTCTTTTAAAGTTTCAACACCCCTAATGATTGGCATCGTAGTCGTTTATATGATTATTATTGTGCCTTTACTGTATATCATATTGAAAAGAAAAGATAAAAGAGAATATGCATGGGGGATTATACCGATTACAGCAATCATTGCTTCGGCTGCTATTTTTGGTTATGGGGCAAGAGACCGCATTGCCCGTCCACAAGTACAACAATCTTCTTTTTTAGAAGTGAATGAAGATAAAAGTTTGCAAGGGTATTATGCAGAATCTATTTTAAGTAACAAAAGTGGTGATTTTACTTTTGAGGCTCCTCCTACTACAACGATGGTTGCGAAGCGAAATTTTAATTCGTTTACGGGGCAAACCCCAAATGTGTATGAAAATGCAATTATGGAAAAGCATGCAACAAGTAGTGAGTTGACGTTTAGAGATGTAGGTTACTGGTCTGTTTCTTCTTTGTTCGGGGAAACACAAATACCGGAAGTAGGAAATTTCGATGTCAATCTTCGAGTGGATGCAAGTCAACTTACTGGTACAGTTCAAAATAATTTTCCGTTTGTCGTAAAAGAAGTGTCCGTTTGGTCTGGAAGTAAACTAATCCCATTAGGTGACCTTGAACCAGGCGAAAAACTGGAAGTAAATAAAAAATTAAGCTCTGTTATGTTAATGCCGATTTCCAATCCGTATGCTAGCAGAAATTATGGAATAAACTCAGGAACGTCCATTGATCTAGTTGAACAACGAAAGCAATCGATGTACTCTGCAAGTTTAATGGGGGACCAATTTGGAAAAAGTCCTGTTCTTACTGGTTTTGCAGAAGATAATATTGTTCCTATCATGCTAAAAGATAAAAAAGTCGAGATGTCGGCTTTACATTTACTTATACAGCCGTTTAAAGCGGAAACAAGTTTTGCGGGAGAATTTGTATTACCAGCCAATATGTTCACTGTCAACGTAAATACAAATGAATATGGTAAATATATGGAACCGGTCATGAACAACAGTTTGGAATGGTATTTAGACGATGGTGAATATAATGTGTATTGGAAAATTCCAGACACAATCCCGGTAGATAAAGTAAAATGGGCACAATTACAAATCGCCAATACCGACCGAAATTCTCATACAATTGAAATATGGAATATAGAAACACAAAGCTTCGAAGAAATAAGTGAAAGTAGATTCACTACTACGGAAAATATCCAACATTATATTAATGATGCAGGCGAGATTTATTATAAACTTCTTAAAAAATCTGTCGACGGTAATCAATACACAAGACTGCCAGAGGTGCGACTGAAAGGGGAGGTTACGCAATGATCGAAATAAAAGGATTAACAAAGAAATATGGCTCTTTTTATGCATTGAATGATTTAAACCTTACGCTAGAAGAAGGAACTGTATTTGGATTCGTAGGAGCGAATGGGGCAGGGAAATCTACTACTTTTTCGATATTGGCTACACTTCTTCAACCGACGTCTGGTGATGCTTTTGTCAATGGAAAAAGTGTAAAAACGGATGCACATGAAGTGCGAAAGCAAATTGGCTATATGCCCGATTTTTTCGGGGTTTATGATCAGTTAAAAGCAAATGAGTATTTAGATTTTTATGGAGCAAGCTACGGTATTTCGGAAAAAGAAAGAGAGGTTTTAATACCTCAATTGCTAGAGCTAGTCAATTTAAGTCATAAGCGTTATGACTACGTCGATTTACTTTCTCGTGGGATGAAACAACGTTTATGTTTAGCACGTTCGCTTATTCATGATCCGAAAGTATTAATTCTTGATGAGCCGGCTTCTGGCCTAGATCCAAGAGCTCGTGTCGAAATGCGAGATATACTTAGACAATTAAAAGGGATGGGTAAAACGATTCTAATTTCCTCCCATATATTACCGGAGCTAGCAGAAATGTGTGATGAAATAGGCGTAATCGATGGAGGCAGACTAATAGCACATGGTTCCGTAGGAGATATTCAAGCACAGCTTGCCGGTGAAAAGCAAATAACGGTGAAGGTGAAAGGATTATTAGAAAATGCGGTTCACTTTTTCGAGGAAGATCCTTTTGTTTCTAAAGTAGAAGTAGAAACGGAGAAAAATGCCATTACCTTTACGTACAGAGGCACAGAAGAAGATCAAATCAATTTGTTAAAAAAGGCATTAGATCATTCTTTAAAAATAGTTTCATTCTCAGAAACAGAAACAGACTTAGAAGATGTCTTCATGGAAATTACGAAAGGGGTGAAATAGGGTGAAGCAGTTACTAGCAAATCCAGTATTAGTAAAAGAAATAAAACTTCGCTTTCGCTCGTTAAAAAGCTTTACGGGTATTCTCTTTTACTTAATCGCGATGTGTATATTTGTATTTGGTTTTATCATGCTGACTACTTCCTTTACTGGAACTGGATATTTCCGACCAGAAGAAAGTTTCTTCATGTTTGCGATGCTATCCTATATTCAGCTAGGGCTTATTCTTTTTATCACCCCCGGCTTAACTGCAGGTGCCATTAGTTCGGAACGGGAGAAGCAAACGTTAAATATTTTATTGACCACTTCTCAAACTTCTTTTCAAATTATTTTCGGGAAGTTAACGTCGTCGATCGCTTTTCTTTTGTTATTAGTAGTATCTGGTTTACCTATTTATAGTTTAGTTTTCCTTTTTGGAGGGGTATCACCTGGACAACTGGGCATTATTTTCTTATTTTTCTTTTTAACGATGCTTGCCATTGGCGGGATTGGTATCATGTACTCTACGATTATTCGTAAAACGATTGTAGCGATGATTGCGACTTATGGAACGATGATTTTCTTGGCTGGGGTAACTGGGTTTATTTACTTAGTCATAACTGGCATGAATAGCATGGCAGCAGGTACACTTGCTTCATCACCTATCGCTCATTTTTTTGCAAGTATAAATCCGGTTGTTTTAATGCTTACATTAATTTCGCCAGGTTCGGATAGCTTTATAACGGAATCAACGAAAGTAGATCTACCGATTTGGATTGGATATACGATTTTCTATATTTGTATAACAGTACTCTCGATTTTTATTGCGGTGAAAAAATTACGTGTCAATATGAAGCATACTAGATGAGGTGGATGCTTAGATGAATAGCCCTTATAAATTAGTTCGTTCTATTGGGAAAGCGAGAAGTCTTCTTGCATTGGAACATTATATTAGAATGCTACAAGCGGCATTGTTTTATGGGTTTGCTTCTGCTGCGGCTATTCTACTCGTCTCTAGATTATTCGTGTTCCCCTATTATATTCGTACTGCAACAATCATTGGTAGCATCGTTTTTATCGCTGTATTTACGTATGCATTTTGGAAAAGACCTTCCAGTGAAAAGGCAACTCGAATATTAGATGCTTTCTTTCCGGATAATTTATTGTTAACATCCATTTCTTTAATACATGATAAGTCTCCACTCATAAAACCGTTATTAGAAAAAACAGATCAGCATAGTGAAAAAGCATTTTTGCTGTTTAAGAAAAGGGAAAAGCGATTTATTCAGCCTAAATGGATGATTGGATTCGTTATTTCCTTTGCTGCTGTTCTTGTACTATATGCCTTCCCTGCGGCTACTCAGCTAGAAGCGAAAGATGTGGAGAAAGAAAATCAAATCGTAAAAGAAATGAAAAAAGAAGTAGAAAAATTAGAGAAAAAAGAATTAGCTACGTCAGTCAAAAAAGAATTGAAGGAATTAAAAGAGAAGCTAAAAGAAGTAGAAACGGCAGAAGAAGCATTACGTGAAACGGTGAAAAAGCAAAAAGAATTAGCTCTAAAAGAACAAAAATTAGAAAAAAAGAAGGAGCTTGCAGAACAAGAGGGCTCTTCGGAATCATCTCTTACAGCTGAAGAACAAAAAGAGCTCGCTTCTTTAGAAGATACGGTAAGTGCTCTATCGAAAAGTGCTGCTACTTCTCAAACTGCTTTAAGCAAGATGGGAAAATCATTTCCTTTTACTTCAAATGAAATAGCACAAAATGGATCAAGCACAAATACGCAGAAAAGCCCTAATCAGTCAAATCAAAGTCAGGGGCAAAATCAAAGCCAGGGTCAAGGACAGAGTCAGAACCAAAACCAAAACCAAGGTCAGAGTCAAAATCAAGGACAGGGTCAAGGCCAAGGACAGGGTCAAGGCCAAGGGCAAGGTCAAGGTCAAGGCCAAGGCCAAGGCCAAGGCCAAGGTCAAGGACAGGGCCAAGGACAGGGTCAAGGGACAGGGCAAGGATCTGGTTCAGGTCAAGGCTCAGGAGCAGGTAAGGGTTCCGGTGGAAGAAATCTCCTTTCCATTCCAACAAGAATCGGTGGAACTGGTGACACTTCTGTAGATGGTGGTCAGCTAGGAGAAGGAGAAGCTGCTAGTGAGCAAGCTGGAGAAGTACCAGTGACACGCGGAACAGCAAAGCCATATGAAGAAGTAGTTAATGAGTACGCGGATTCCTATATAAAAAGCTCTGAGCGCATGCAGTTACCATCGGATTTACAGCGAATCGTTCAAGATTATTTTTCAACCGTTGAAAATAGTGAATAATGGAGGATCATAATGACTTTTACAACAGAGGATTACACAAATATAAGTAAACGCTTAGAAGAAGTTCGAGCGGAAATAGGTCAATTTATCGTAGGTCAAAAAGAAGCTGTAGAATTTTCCATTTATTGTGTTCTAGCCGATGGTCATGCTTTATTAGAAGGATTGCCTGGGTTAGGGAAGACAATGCTTATTCGAACTATTTCAGAAGTACTGGATTTATCTTTTTCTAGAATTCAGTTCACCCCCGATTTAATGCCATCTGATATTACCGGAACGAGTATGATTGAACGATTGGAAAACGGAAAACAGCAATTTACTTTTCAAAAAGGACCAATTTTTAGTCAAATGGTTTTAGCAGATGAGATAAACCGGGCAACGCCGAAAACACAAAGTGCACTTTTAGAAGCAATGGGTGAAAAAACAGTAACGGTGCTTGGAGAAACGAAGCAAATGGATAAACCATTCTTCGTTCTTGCGACTCAAAACCCCATTGAGATGGAAGGGACATATCCATTACCAGAAGCACAAATGGACAGATTTCTTTGTAAAATCCTTGTTTCTTATCCAACAAAAGAAGAACTGATGGAAATTACAAAGCGAACGACAGGCGGGGAGTCCATTCAGTTGAATAAAATAATGAACGCAACAGAAATTGTACACGCTCAACAAATGGTAAAAGAAGTATTAATAGCAGATGATATGCTTGAGTATGCAGTGGATCTAGTAGCTGCCACCCATCCAGAAGCAGCGATCATTCCAGAAGTTGCACAATATGTACAGTACGGGAGTGGACCTCGTGGTTTGCAAAGTCTTATAAAGCTTGCAAAAGCACGGGCTTTAGTTGCCGGGCGTTATCATGTATCCATTGCGGATATTAAATCTGTTGCCAAACCAGTGCTCCGACATCGTTTATTACTAAATTACGAGGGAGAAGCAGAAGGAAAAACAGCAGATGAACTAGTAGATATCGTCTTGCAAACGATTAAACAAGGACAAAGCGTATGAGTACGAACGCTATAGTGCCAAAAGATTGGGCTAGGAAACTAAGTAGTTTATCCATTTCTACGAAATCTAAATTGCGCGGACAACATAAAGGCTCACATCGTTCCCAACGCTTCGGGGCCTCACTAGATTTCTCTGATTTTAGAGAGTATAGTCCGGGTGATGATGTGCGCCAAATAGATTGGAATGTCTATGCGAGAACGGATAAGTATTTCATCAAACGATTTTTAGATGAACAAGAAATGCGCGTACATATATTACTTGATTGTACGAAGTCCATGAGTGATCCACTAAAGTGGACCTTTGCTAAACAGCTTGCGGTATCTCTCGGTATTCTCGTCTTACAACGTG
Source organism: Psychrobacillus sp. NPDC096389 (assembly GCF_044762855.1). NCBI lineage: Bacteria > Bacillati > Bacillota > Bacilli > Caryophanales > Bacillaceae > Psychrobacillus > Psychrobacillus sp. NPDC096389. The sequence continues at coordinate 917,999 of NZ_JBIWFB010000001.1, forward strand.
ATGATCGCTTATCTTTTTCAGCGGTGAATGATGACTTGAAGCCACCATTTAGACGAAAAGGTGCTACTTATCGGAAAGCTTTTACGCAGACAATTTCCGATTTAAAAGAACCTATCATGACTTCTTCATTTTCCGAAAAGGCCATTTCATTTTTACCTAAAGACAGCACCGTTTTGTTTGTTATTTCGGACTGTCTGGAAAGTTTGGAATCTTGGGAAAGATTACTTCGGAAGCTACCAAAATTCGCGGGAGATATTCGTATTTTACAAGTAGTAACAAATGATGAATTAGCCCCAACTTATACAGGGGACGTGCAAGTAGTGGATGTAGAAACATCGGATCAATTAAATGTATCCATATCTTCGAGGGTACTCGAATCTTATGAAGAAAAGAGAAAATTACATCAACATGGACTGGAACTATTATGTAATAAATTCGGAGCAAGATTACTTCAAGTAAATGCTAATGATGGCATTTCGCATGTACTGTTTCAACAACTATTACGTGCAAATTGGGTGCAATGAGGTGAGACTACTTGGGTTTTAATCAACTACTATTTTTATGGACAGCTGTTTTTCCGATAGCTGTATTACTTTATTATTTCTTCCGAAAAAAGTATGCAAAGCAGCCCGTTTCCTCTACACTTTTTTGGCAAGAAGTAATGAGAGAAACGAAAGCGTCTCCTTATTTGCAGCATTTACAACGAAATGCTTTGTTTTACTTGCAAATGATTGCGATGATTTTACTTGTTTTTGCTTTACTTCAACCTTTTTGGAAAACGAAGGCGCTTGCAGGGGAACAAATTGTCTTTGTTGTAGATACTTCTGCAACGATGGAAGTAGAGACTGAGAATGAATCGACTCTTTTTGAGGAGCATAAAAAACAAATGCGCGAGCTTGCAGAAAGCTTATCAGGTAAGCCGCTCACAATTATCACAACTGGCAATGAACCAATTGTTGTAGTTCGTGCGGAAACGAATATTGATCAAATAAAGAGCGAGATTGAAAAATTGGAAGTTAGTTATGAAGAGGAAAATATGTCGAAATCATTAGATTTTGCCCAATCCTTTTTTCAGCATAAAGCAACTTCTGTTTATATTTTTACGGATGTATTAGATCGAAAAGAATTACCTTTGCAATATGAAAATGTCAGTTGGAATATCGAAGGACTAACGTCTGAAGTAGCTAACCTATCGATGAAACGATTCGGAGCCACTAAAACCAATACTGGTATATCAGCATTGATACAATTAGAAAATCAATCCGATAAGGAACAAATAACAGAATTGTCCATAGCAAATGAACAAAAGAATTTATTGAAGGAGAACGTCACAATTCCACCAAATGAAACAATCACACTGTCATTTGATGAATTAGCGGAATCCACTTTTTTAAAAGCATCTTTAAGTGCAAAAGATGGATATGCATTAGACAATACAATGACCGTATTTATGCAAGATCAATTATCGAAAGTGTTTATTGATAGTGGTTTACATTCACTAGTGAGGACTGCATTTCAAGCGATGGATATTGAAGTTAGCAGCGTACCGACTGAACAAATAGGGTTATTGGCAGAAGAAGGTATTGTCGTTACGAATCAATTTGGACTTTTAGATCAACTAGACCGGCCTCACTTATTCATCGGTAGAAATGATGTAAATGCGTTAGAAGTAAATGGTGCAGTACAAACAACCGAACATCCACTTTTTTCTTTCGCCAATTTATCCGATATTTATGTGAGTGGCGTATACCCTGCAATTCAAGGATATACAACGATTGCAACAGTTGGGGATGTACCGTTTATGCAAGTTTCTCCTCGTGGGGATATTGTCGTGTTAGCGGATATTCAAATGACTGATTGGCCGCTTCATCCCTCGTTCCCGCTATTTATGTGGAGTGTGAAGGAACAATTATCTGCTGGCAATACGTATTTAGGTACGTTCACTCCAAATGAAAGAAAACCTCAATCATTAGGAAGTGCAGTAAGTGAATGGGAAATATATACACTGGATGATTCCTATCAATATTCGATTGAAAATGGGGGGGCATTTATAGCACCGAAAAAACCAGGGCTATACGTACTTCGTTCAAATGATGTGGAAAAAAACTTCGCCGTTTCTCTCTCTCAAAAAGAGAAAGAAATTGTAAAGGGCGAGACGTATAAAGTAAGCGGCGAGCAGGTAGAAATGAGCGAAAATTATTCTCAACATTCATTTGTACCATATATATTACTACTATTATTGTTATTATTTGTCATAGAGTGGGAGGTGCAAAGACGACGTGGATTTACGAGTTGACCAACCACTTTGGCTATTGTTATTCGTTCCAATTGTGATTTATTTTATGTGGACATGGAAAAAAGAAAAGAAAGTTTTTCGAAAAGAAGGAAAGGTTGTTTTTTTTCTTCGATTAGTTGCTATTCTTTGTTTAGTGTTAGGATTGACTAATCCTTATCTTTTATTGCCGATTAAAGAAGAACAAGTGCTTTTCTTAATCGACCGATCCGCTTCTGTGCAAGGGACCAATAACCAAGTGACAACGTTTATCGAACAAAGCTTAGACTCGCGGAAAAATACCCAGCTGGTAGGCGTGTATACATTTGCAGAAGACTTTCAATCAGAAGTATCTTTAACTGCTGGTGAAGTTAATCTGCCGGTTTTTACACCGATGAAAGCACCGGGTAACACAGATATCGCAAGAGCATTGCAACTGGCCACTGGAATTGTAGAACCATCGAAAGCAACTAGAATCGTTCTTTTCACGGATGGATTAGAAACAAGTGGGGCGGTGCAAGATGAACTTTTAAAAATTGCTGGTGGAAACGTGACAATTGATGTTGTCCAACTTGAGCGAGTATCATCGGAAGATGTGGCGATTACGTCGTTTGAAACACCACCTGTTGCCTTTGAAGGGGAGCAGCAGCAACTGAATGTTCAATTAGAAGCGACGACCAATACAACGGGTGAATTGTTGCTCTATGAAAACGATCAATTGCTATCACGGGAGCAAATAACACTAGAACAAGGTTCAAATAGTTTTACGTTTCGTAATGCCTCGACTGGTGAAGGGTTATTAAAGTATGAAGTCCAAGTCGTCGTGAATGGCGATGGATTAATAGAGAATAACAAATTGACGAGTGTAACAAATGTGGAAAGTTCTCCTCATCTGTTAGTTGTCACACATGATGGGAACCACTCTAATATTCCGACCGTTATTGACCAAGCAGCTATTCAAACCGATGTGATAGATGCAAACGCACTGCCATTTGATTTATCGAATTATTTATCATACGATGCCATTATTTTTGATAATGTTCCAGGTCATGTGGTAGGGGAACAAAAAATGACGGTCATTGAGCAAGCGGTGAAAAACTTCGGAGTTGGCTTTATGATGGTCGGAGGAACAAATAGTTTTGGTTTAGGTGGATACTTTAAAACACCAATTGAAAAACTATTGCCAGTCGAAATGGAGATAAAAGGAAAGCATCAGCTACCCTCGCTCGGTCTTGTCATTGTTATGGACCGTTCAGGAAGTATGAGCGGCTCTAAGTTTGACTATGCAAAAGAAGCTGCAGCTCGTTCGGTTGAAATGCTTAGGGAAGGGGATACATTAGGATTTATCGCATTTGATGATCGTCCTTGGGAAATAATCGAAACCGCCCCTCTTTTAGATAAACAAACCGCTCTAGATACGATTTTATCAGTTGGAGTAGGCGGGGGGACGGAAATATACTCGAGTTTAGCATTAGCTTACGAAAACTTGGCTCCGTTAAAATTACAGCGTAAGCATGTCATTTTGTTAACAGATGGACAATCTGCTTCCAATGGTGATTACCAAACGTTAATCGAAGAAGGAGCAAAAGATTTAGTTACCGTGTCCACCGTAGCAGTTGGGCAAGATGCGGATAGAGGACTCCTAGAAAGTTTAGCCGAAATGGGAGGGGGAACATTCTACGATGTAGTAGATGAATCGACTATTCCAGCTATCATGTCTACAGAAACGGCGATGATTTCCAGAACCTATATTGAAGATAATCCTTTTTATCCGATTATTTATGGCGATGCCGCATGGACTAGTTTATTTACAGATGGAGTTCCACAAATGAACGCCTATATTGCAACGACACCAAAGCAAACGGCATCGATTATTGCCGAAAGTGAAAAAGAAGATCCAGTACTTGTAGAGTGGATGTATGGATTAGGAAGAACGATGGCTTTCACTTCGGATTCTACAGGAGCGTGGAGCGGTGATTTTGCTAGATGGAATCGTTGGGGAGACTTTTGGAACACAGCTGTCTCACGCTTATTACCTGCCTATAGCGAAGTACCTTTTACGATTCAAAAAGCGAGCGACGGTAGTTATACGGTAACGGATCCTTCAGGGAAATCCTCTTTTCTAGAAGTAGCAGCGGTCAATGAAAAAGGAGAAGAACTCCCGATTACATCTGAACCACTTGCGCCAGGTAAATCACGTGTAACCGTAGAAAGCGATCCAGGACTTGTATTTTTCCGAGTGTCCAATGAGCAAGATGCCGTTTATCAAGCAGGTATTTCCATTCCATATAGTGAAGAATACAAAGTACAGAAGCCAAATACAAATAAGCTAGAGATGATTGCAAATCGAGCAGGTGGTAAAATTCTTACCGAAGCATCTGACGTATTCCGAACAATCGATTTAAAAAGTTCAGAGCGACAATCGATACAACAAATGCTAATTTTCGCAGCAATCGTGTTATTTTTCATCGATATTACAATTCGCAGATTTGGTTTCAATCAATTATTCGCACCGTTAAATAGGAGTGGTAAGAAAAAGAACATTGTAGAGACCACTGTTGGAACAAGTAATGTGGAAAAGCTTGTGAAAGGGAAGAAGAAACGGTAAGAAATGGTTAAGGGCAACTAATTAGATACGATAAGCGACTAATTTAAAGTGGAGAGCAACCAAATTCTAGTCGAAAGCAACTAAATATACAATGAAAGCAACCAAATGTAAACACCCGAGGCAAATGAACATATTTGCTTGGGGTGTTTGCTGTTTTTAATGAGAGGAATTAAACAAGCAGTAATTCATTTACCTCATCAAGAATCTTTTTAATATTTTCGAATTGTTCTTCCGTTAGCTGAATAGAAGGTTCTTTTGTATAAGCTGAGATATCCAGACCTTTAGCTTTTACTGCAGCTTTAATGCCTGTAACGAATAAATCAGTCGTATCATAGAGTTTCATTAATATAGACACTTGGTGAGCGCATTTTTCTACAGTTACAAAATCTTTATTCTCATAGGCTTCATGTAAAGTAGCGAAAAGCTTAGGTGCAACGTTCGTTAATCCGCTTAATACTCCGTCTCCACCTGAAATTCGGTTCACGACATAATATTCGTCAAATCCAGATAAAACGGTAAACTCCGGTCTTTCTGCTTTGACCTTCTGAATAATCTTTCTTGTGTGGCTAATATTATCAACTGTATCCTTGATGGAAACAATGTTTTTATGTTCTAATGCTAACTTGTAAACTAGATCAGGACTTAAATCATTTCCAGAACGATCTGGGAAATTATATAACATGATTGGTAAATTTACTGATTCAGCGATTGTTCCAAAGAACTTTTCAGCAGTAGCTTCTGTAGGTCCGAAATAATATGGAGAGATAATAACAAGACCGTCAACCTCTGCTTTTTCACAGTAAGTTGCTAGATTTAATACTTCATCCATATTTGTTCCGCCTACGCCGATTAATACATGAACTCTTTTGTTCACTTTTTCTACTACAAAATCGACCAGTTGCTTTTTCTCTTCTAAACTAAAATTGAAGAATTCGCCAATACTACCGAAAAACAAGATTCCGTTAATTCCATTTTCAATTAAATTATTTATATGCGTTTCCATATTTGGAAAATCAAACTTACCATTTTCATCTAATATTGTAATACTTGGAGTATATATCCCTTTAAACATATTGAATTCCATTCCCTTCGAAATTTTATTGTGTTATGCTTATTTTGTATGTGTTGTTGCGTGATACGCGTGCATTCCCAGTGCTTGCGTATCATGTAGCAATTTCTTTTTGAACTTCAGCTTTCATTCTCTTTCTGAAAAACTTAACTTTTCCTGCTTTTTTCGCGTATAAACCGGTAATAATCGGAACAACAATCGATGTCACGATTAAAGAAGTAGCGACTAAAGCTGTTGCTGCTGGTGCAACCGGTGCGAATTCTGGAACCATTTCAGCAACTAACATTGGTGTTGCGACCGCAGCTCCTGCAGTACTGGAAGCGGCAATTCCGGCTGTACCATTCCCTTTACCGATTAAAATATCTGTAATAATAAGGGGAATCCCCGTAGTTATAATAACAAACAAACCAAATAGTATTCCGAGTAATCCTGTTTCCAGAATAACGGTTAACTGGATACTGCTCCCCAATGAAAAAGCGAAGAAAGGAATTAACACAGGAATCCCTTTGCTTAAAAATTCTCGAACCTCCTCATCTAAATTACCTAGTATATAGCCAATAATAAAGGGTAAAACAATTCCAACTAACAACCTTGGATCAAAGGAAGCAATCCCAGCTGTTCCTAAAATAATCATTGTCATTAGTGGACCAGATTCAATGTTCATCAAGACAAAGGCGCCAGCTTCTTCTTTTGTCCCATACTGACCCATGAGCGAAGCATATAATCCAGTATTGGTCATATCCATTGCAGCGACTAATGCCAAGGTAGACAAGCCTGCAAAAAATCCTGATTCTACCATTCCATTACCTAAAAATTGTGCAGATAAATAGGCAGCAATCCAAGCAACTCCTACTTTTGTTACTAGTAGTGTTCCAGATTTCCTTAAAACGACGCCGGTTGACTTTAGTGAAATGGAAGCTCCTAAACAGACAAACCACACTGCCAAAATCGGTGTTGTTCCCGATGCAAGGCCTAGTGTAAACGAACCTAAATCCTCAGCTCCAGTAGGAAATAACGTATTGATGAGTGCCCCTACAAAGAGAGGAATGACCATCAGCCCTCCTGGAATCCTGTTAACTGTTTTCATAATTTTCATCGCACTACCACCTTATTCGTATATTGTTAGAGGTAATCCAGTTTAAGGGAGTACGAAAACACCGTTAAATATGGCTATACCCCGATGAAACCACTAAATCAACTATCTATTTTGAAGCTGAAGGGATGAACCCAGCTTTCAAAGAAATTCGCTGTGCCAAATCGATAATTTCTTGTTCTGCGATCTCTCTTTTTTCATCATATCTATTTATTAGAAGTGTGACGCTTACAGCAGCAATAATATCATTTGCCTGATTTTTGATTGGAGCAGCTAAACAAGTGAATCCGTCAACAGCTTCTTCAAATTCCCAAATGAAACCGTTATCATCAATAGTTTCAATTTGTTGCCATAGCTTTTCTAAAGAATTGACTGTCTTTGATGTTCTAGATAGAAGGGGTACGCCTGCATATAATTCTTGAAGCTGCTCAAAAGGATATTTTGATAAATGTACTTTTCCCATAGCTGTTGAATGAGCGGGTAGTTTCATTCCCGGATCGGTTGCAAGTCTTACCGGGGAAGATCCTTCTTTCTTCGCTACGTATAGGATATCCGTTCCATCTAAAATGGAAAATTGGACAGTTTCATCTAATTTCTTAACGGTGGAAACCGCTTCAGTTGAAAAGGTACTAATAAGGTCAAAGCGACTAAAATACAATGCACCTAAAATACCCATCCTCAATCCAAGCGTATATGTATCATCAGCTTCCTTTTTGACCCATTCTAGCGTTTCCAAAGTATTTAACAAAGAATAGAGAGAGCTCTTATTAATCTCCAAGTCTTTTGAAAGATCGATAAGCCTATATTGATGGGGGTAGTTCGCGATAATGTTTATAATTTTATCTACTTTTTCAATGGATGGAACCCAGTATTTTTTTTCCATTTCAAAATCCTTTCTATTAATGGTTTATTATATAAAACCAGGTTTTAATTTATAAACTGAGATTATCATAAGATCAAATGATTGTAAACATAAAATATTTAGAAAAGTATAAAAATATTTATTTTAAGATGAGAAAAGTCCAAAACGATAACTGGAAACAACTGTCGTTTTGGATGCTTTTTTCAATTTTGATTCTTTCTAAAAGTTTTGAATATCAACTGGATTATATTTTATTCAAGAGTAGTAAGGATAAAAACAAGCGAGGAGAAAAGTGAACTAGTCACTTTCTCCTCGCTTATTTTTATAAATTTAAATAATAACTGGTTTTTTCTTTTTAATCCAAATAATCGTAATAGCCCATGAACATAAAAGAATAAACGCACCGATAACGAAGGGAAGATTTAAATTCATATCAAAAAACATTCCCGCAAGTGCTGGACCAACCATATTCCCTAAGCTCATATATGCATTATTCATACCTGCTGCAAAACCTTGTTCGTTTCCAGCAAGCTTCGACACGACTGTATTAACAGCAGGACGGATTAAAGTCGTTGCAGTGGAGAAGAGGGTTGCTATCAATAATACAAGCACGAATCCATCTACTAAGAAAAAGGCTAGTAAAGATAATGCTGCACCAACAAGACTGACTAAAATGACATTCAATTCCCCATACCGTTTAAATAGTTTATCGACAATTAACGTTTGTACAATTACACCGGCCAATCCTCCGAAAGTTAATACAATGGCAATATCTTGGGGAGTGTAATTATATTTATGGTCTACATATAAAGAAAACGTTGTTTGGAAATTGGCAATCCCAAAAGAAAATACGAAAATAATAACGAGCATCATAAAGTATGGTGTTTTCAAAGAGTTCTTCATTTGAACAAGAATATTCTCGCTTTTTTTCTTAACGTTGGGATTATTAGCAATTGCATGCTTCACATCTGGTAAAATGATAAATGAAATAACCGCAGATAGAATAGCTGCAATAGCGGCCATATAAAATGGGAAAGTTAAACTTACCTTTGCCAAAAATCCACCTATTGCTGGTCCGATCATGAATCCTAAAGACATGGAAGCTCCAAGCAGCCCCATTCCTCTCCCACGTTCTTCAAGTGTGGTAATATCGGCTACAAATGCCATAGTCGCCGGTATTAAAAAAGCTCCTCCAATGCCGCTAATAAATCGAGCTGCATATAGCATCCATTCGTGGGTTGCCAAGCCAAACCACAATTGTGAGGCTGAAAAGACGACTAATCCAACGATAATAAGTTTTTTACGTCCAAAAGTATCGGATAAATCACCGGCCAATGGTGAAAAAAGAAACTGACCTAACGCAAAAGATGCGACGATAAATCCTAGTGCTTGACCTGCTACGCCAAACGTTTCTAAATACTGTGGCATAACTGGAATAACTAGACCAATTCCTGCCATAGCGATAAACATATTAAACATCAATATGTATAATGCAAATTGTGATGATTTCTTCGCCATAAAATTCCTACTTTCTAAAATTTCATTCACATGTCTATCGATTCTACCATATTCCTGAAAGAATAAAAACTTTCGTGACACGAATAATTAATAATTGTTAATTTGGAAAATAAGAAATAGAGCCGCCCAAGAAAAGGCAACTCTATTTCTTATTTCATATCCATTTTAAACTTTAAGAATAACTCGTTATATTGACCAAGCATTTCAAGACCGAGATTATTATACACTTCTAAATGATCTCTCGTCTCTTCGGTCGGATAAAATCGTTCGTCCGAAGTAACTTCTTCATCCATCAATTCAATTGCAGCAGCATTTGGTATAGAATACCCAACATAATCCGCATTTTGTGCAGCTACTTCGGCATCTAGGATAAAGTTAATAAATGCATGTGCTCCATCTATATTCGCAGCAGTTTTTGGAATAACCATATTATCAAACCAAAGATTCGAACCTTCTTCAGGAACTGCATAGTCTAATTCTTCGTTTTCCCACATCATGTCCGCAGCTTGACCGGACCATGTTAAGGCTACAGGAGCTTCCTCATTGACCATCAACTGAGTGACTTCATCTCCAATAATCGCTTTGACGTTAGGTGTCAGTTTAGTTAACTTATCAAACGCTTCTGCTAATTCGTTTTCATCTGTCGAGTTTAATGAATAACCTAAGCTGTTTAAGCCCATGCCAATTACTTCACGGGCACTATCGACTAACAACACTTGTCCTTTTAACGAAGGGTCCCAAAGTGATTCCCAACTATCAAATGTTTGACCGTCTAGTAAAGAAGGGTTAAATACAATTCCTACTGTTCCCCAAAAATAAGGAATGGAATATTTATTCTTTGGATCGAACGATAAATCTAAAAAGTAAGGATCGATATTTTTTAGATTTGGAATTTTCGAATGATCAATCGGTAAGAGTAAGTCATTTTCCTTCATTTTTTCAATGGCATATTCAGATGGAACAGCAATATCATACGAAGTTCCACCTTGTTCGATTTTCGTCATCATCGCTTCGTTGGAATCGAATGTTTCATAGATAACGCGATATCCTGATTCCTCTTCAAATTGCTTCAGTAAATCCGGGTCAATATATTCTCCCCAGTTGTAAATAGTCACAGTGTCACTGCTTGCTTTGCCTGAGCTTTTATCCAAATAGTCATTTATAAAAAACAAAGCGATACATACGACAATAATTGCAACGGATGCTTTTATAATATCTCTCATTTTCGTACCCCCATTCCAACAGGGCTTTTCCCTCTTTGATTAATAAAGTAATAACCAACCACAAGGAGAATCGTCACGATAAAGATAATGCCAGATAGCGCATTGATCGTTAAGGTAATACCAGCGCGTGCCATCGAGTAAATTTCGACAGATAATGTGCTAAATCCATTTCCTGTTACGAAAAAAGTGACCGCAAAATCATCCAGTGAATACGTCAGTGCCATAAAAAAACCTGCAAAAATCCCGGGTTTAATAAAAGGGATAATGACTCTTCGTAAAATTTCTCCTTTTGTCGCACCAAGGTCTGCAGCCGCATCAATAAGCGAGCTATTCATCTCTTGTAGCTTCGGTAATACCATTAATACAACGATTGGAATACTAAAAGCAATATGCGAGATTAACACCGACGCGAATCCTAATTTAACGCCGATCATTGTAAACAAGATTAAGAAAGAAGCACCAATTACAACGTCAGGGCTGACAATCAGCACATTGTTTAAAGACAATAAAGAATTTCGTATAGATTTGTTGCGCATATAGACAATGCCAAGCGAACCAAATACCCCAATGATTGTTGCGATCAAAGCAGAAAGAAGTGCAACAATGACTGTATTGATCAGAATCATGATAAGTCGGGTATCGGAAAAAACAGCAGCGTAATGTTCCCAAGTAAACGATTCGAAATTATTCATACTTCCACCGCTATTGAATGAATAAAAGATCAAATACAAAATTGGTGCATATAAAATAATGAAAATAAGGGCTAAGTAAAATTTCGCTCCAACACTAGTTCTTGCCATTAGAAGTAGCCCCCTTTTCTCTTTGACCTGTAATAATCATCACAATTACCATAAATATGATTAAGAATACGGCAATGGTTGAACCCATTCCCCAGTTTTGTGTAACTAAAAATTGTTGTTCAATTGCAGTGCCAAGTGTAATAACTTTATTTCCAGCGATCAATCGAGTAATCATGAAAAGGGATAGGGAAGGGATGAATACAGCTTGAATCCCAGCCTTCACTCCATTTGTCGTTAGTGGAAAGATAACTTTTGTAAAAGTTGTCCAACTAGATGCACCTAGATCTCTACTCGCATCGATTAACGATGGATTCAATTTATCTAGCGCATTAAAAATTGGCAAAATCATAAATGGAATGAAAATATAAACAGATACAAAAATAAAACTAAAGTCTGTAAATAATATTTGAGTTTCACCAAAACCAAATACATTTAAAAATGCATTAATGGGACCATACAAACCAAAAATTCCAATGAATGCGTATGTTTTTAAAAGTAAATTAATCCATGATGGAATGATGATTAGTAATAACCATAATTGTTTATGTTTTGTTTTCGTTATTAAATAAGCCGTTGGATATGCAACTAATAAAGAAAAGAGTGTAATGAGAAAAGCATACCAGAAAGAGCTAAGTGTTAACTTTAAATAAACAGAAGTGAAGAAGTTTTTATAATTGTCTAATGTAAAATTACCGCTTAAATCGAAAAGAGAGTAATAAGCAATTAGAGCGATTGGTGCAATGACAAATAATAATATCCAAGCAAAATAAGGTATTAAATAAAATGTTTTCGTATTTTTAGTTTGCATATGCGTCTTCTCCGTAAGACTCAAGTCGCTTATCAAATTCTTCTTCTGTTTCGTTTAGGCGCATAACATGAATCGCTTCGGGATCAAAGTCTAACCCGATGAATTCTCCAACTTCCGCTTTTTTCGTAGAGTGGACAAGCCATTCATTTCCTTCATCATCATAGGTAGATAGCTCGTAGTGAACCCCTCTAAACAATTGAGTATCTACTTTCACTTTCATTTTCCCTTTTTCGACAGAAGTAATTTCTAAATCTTCAGGTCGAATAACAATATCAATATTTTCATTCGGATTTAGTCCTTGGTCGACACATTCAAATTCTTTTCCACCAATTCGCACACGGAAATCGGCAACCATTGTACCTGAAACAATATTCGATTCTCCGATAAAATCTGCTACAAATCGATTGATCGGTTCATCGTAAATGTCCATCGGTGTTCCACTTTGTTCAATATTCCCTGCATTCAGTACGAAAATTTCATCGGACATCGCTAATGCTTCCTCTTGGTCATGCGTAACGAAGATAAACGTTTTGCCTAATCGTTGTTGCAGCTCACGAAGCTCGTATTGCATTTCCGAACGGAGCTTTAAGTCCAAAGCCGAAAGTGGCTCATCTAGTAAAATGATTTCCGGATCATTGACGATTGCACGAGCAATTGCTACACGCTGTCTTTGTCCACCAGACATTTCTGCAATTTCTCTATTTTCATATCCTGATAAGTTAACAAATTTTAGTGCTTCTAACACTTTTTCTTGGATCTCTTGTTTCCCTAGTTTTTTAATACGAAGACCAAATGCTACATTTTCAAACACATTTAAGTGAGGGAATAGTGCATAGTCTTGGAAAACTGTATTAACTTGGCGTTCGTTTGCAGGAACATTATTGATTAACTTTCCATTAAAATAAATATTTCCACCAGATGGTTGCATAAATCCTGCGATTAATCGCAAAATCGTTGTTTTACCACATCCGGATGGACCAAGAAGTGTATAAAACTTGCCACGTTCCAATTCAAAATTAATATCTGTTAGTACGGTTGTTTCTGCATCATAATATTTGCTTACATTCTCAAAACGAATGATTGGTGTCTCAGACATAATATACCTCCATTTTGTGTATTATAAGAAAGCATTGCCTTCTTACTTAGTATTTGTCCAGCTGCAGCGCCTTGCCCCTCGGGGTCAAATGTGAAAAAGCTGTGGTGGCTGGGAAGCTGCCTCCTCGCTTTTCCCCATTTGCCTGTCGGGGCAGACATAGGCGCTTCCGCATTTCTTATAAATAAGAATTTGTAACAACATAGATTACTTGTGTTTCTTCGTCTGCAGCATTTTTTAATAAATGATCATCGGCTGCTTCGAAGTAGAGAGATTCTCCTTTAGAAGCAAAATATTGCTGCTTGCCAAGGGCTAATTCTACGCATCCATGTAATACATATATAAACGTTTCCGAAAGGGAAGGTTCAAATTGTTTAAATTGCCCTTTTTGTCCGAGACGGATGAGGACAGGTTCCATTTCGTTTTCATTAGACTCAGAGATGAGCCAGTGAAGTCGATAGTTCTTTTCCTCGTCTACATAAACCGTTTGCTCTTCTTGTTTGTAAACGACTTTTGTCCGCACTTGTTCGTCATCAAAAAAGTCCTTAGGTTTAGAGCCAAGTACATTTAATATAGAAAAAAGTGTCTCAATGGAAGGGGAGTTTATATCTCTTTCTAGCTGAGATATAAATCCTTTGCTTAAATCAGTTCTTTCCCCTAATTCTTCTTGGGTTAAACCTTTTTTGAGACGTAAACGTTTAATTTTTTTCCCAATTTGCACTATTATTCCCCTCCTCTTTTGAAAAACAAAGTTTATTTTAACACAACTTTAAGTTTACTTTAACAACTTATTCATATAAATTCAAAAAAAATTGTTTTTGTCCTGTGTCGTTTTTATCTTTACGCATACAATAGCTATGGACGAAAAGGAAAAGGGGAGACATAGTTGAGATTAAGAGAGGAGTTACCCGAGTTTTCAAGTGACATGGAATGGTTGAATGGAAGTGTAGCAAAAGAAAAATTAATTGGGGAAGTACCTTTACTAGTACACTTTTGGTCCATTAGTTGCCATTTATGCGAGAATACTTTTGGGATTATAAATAGATGGAAAAAGACATATGGAGACAAATTTCACTTAGTCGGGATTCATATGCCAATAACTAAAGAAGATGTGAATAATACGCTTATTAAGCAGAAAGCTGAACGAATGAATATGACGAATTCAATATATCTTGATCATGATTTAGTAGTATCTGAAAAATTCCAAAATCGAATTGTCCCATCTTTTTATTTGTTTGATAAGAAAGGATTGCTTCGCCATATACAATCTGGCGAGAGTGGTTTTAGGATGTTAGAGAAAAGGTTATTACTTTTAATGAAAGATCAGTGATTCTGAATTAACTATTCATTATCTATTTTTAGAAACGGTATGGTAAACTAAGTGCATCCGATTAGTAAGCAGGAGGCACGATCATGCAAAAAGAATTTGTAGTAATTGGTTTAGGGAGATTTGGAGGAAGTATCGTTAGAGAATTAATCGATCAAGGTGCAGATGTAATGGCTATAGATATTGCTACAGAACGAGTAGATGAATTTGCTGCAATAGCAACACAAGCAGTAGTAGCAGATACAACAGATGAAGCAGTGTTAAAATCTCTAGGTATCCGTAACTTTGAACATGTTATTGTTGCAATCGGTGACGATATTCAATCGAGTATATTAACGACACTTATGCTAAAAGAAATTGGTGTAAAGAAAATTACAGTGAAAGCACAAAATGATTATCATGAAAAAGTATTACGTAAAATTGGGGCGGACCAAGTTGTGCATCCTGAACGAGATATGGGAATTCGAATCGCGAATAATATTTTATCGAATAATGTACTGGATTACTTAGAACTTTCCGATGAGCATTCTATCATGGAGATTAAGGTGAATGAAAAGATAGCTCAGAAATCATTAGTAGATTTGGATATTCGCGCAAGATACGGGATTAATATTGTCGCTATTAAACGAGGAAACACTATAAATGTTTCACCACCGGCAGATGAGAATCTTCAGTTAAATGATGTGCTCATTATTATTGGTGCCGATGTAGACATTAATCGATTTGAAAAGAAAGTACTATCCTAATAAAAATGCCAGCGGGAAAATCTCCCGCTGGCATTTTTTATAATTTTCGAAACGATTAAACTTCCATAATAATCGGTAAAATCATTGGACGACGTTTCGTTTTTTCATATAAATAAGGGCTTAGAACATCTGTAATTTCATTTTTTAGTTCCGCCCATTCAGCTGGTTTGTCTTGAAGGGTGAAACGTAAATGTTTGTTTAACATTTGTTGTGCTTCATTAATCATAGTCCCAGATTCGCGCATATACACAAATCCACGTGAAATGATATCAGGACCAGAAACAATTTTCTTTCTTTCCATATCAGCGCTTACAACGACAATAACTAGTCCTTCTTCGGAAAGAATTCGGCGATCTCGAAGAACGATATTACCGATATCTCCAATACCACTACCATCAATATAAACATCTCCCGATGGAATACGTCCAGCAACATGCGCTTCTTTTGCGCTTAATGCTAATACATCCCCATTTTCCATAATGAATGTATTTTCAGGTAGTACATCACAATCTACTGCAAGTTCCGTATGAATTTTTAACATACGATATTCTCCGTGGATTGGCATAAAGAATTTTGGTTTCATCAATCGAAGCATTAGTTTTTGTTCTTCTTGTGAACCATGACCAGATGTATGGATATTATTAAGTGAACCGTGAATTACCTCTGCTCCAGCTCGGAACAGGGAGTTAATCGTACGATTGACACTTGCTCTATTTCCTGGAATTGGAGAAGAAGATAAAACTACCGTATCCCCCGGTTGAATTTGAATTTGACGATGTGTACCATTGGCAATTCGAGAAAGAGCGGCCATTGGTTCACCTTGACTGCCTGTACATAATATAAGTACTTCATTGGCAGGTAATCGATTTAATGCGCTGGCATCGACAAACGTTTCTTTTGGTGCCGTAATATAACCAAGCTCACGACCGATTGTCATAGCGTTATCCATGCTTCGACCAAATACAGCTATTTTGCGACCATGTTGTACCGCAGCATCGGTTACTTGCTGGAGTCTATGAATATTAGATGCAAATGTAGCGAAAATAATGCGTCCATTCACTTTACGGAAGATAGAATCCATGCTTTCGCCGACTTTACGTTCGGACATCGTGAAATTCGGAATTTCTGCATTCGTACTATCAGATAGTAAGCAAAGTACTCCGTCACGCCCGATTTCTGCCATTTTCGTTAAGTTAGCTGGCTCACCAACTGGCGTGAAGTCAAATTTAAAATCACCTGTATGAACGATGTTTCCTGGTGGTGTTTTAACTACGATTCCAAACGCGTCTGGAATACTATGTGTTGTTCTGAAAAAACTTACTGCCGTTTTTCTAAACTTCACAATGTCATCTTCTTCGATTACATGCATTTTAGTTTGACGAAGTAATCCATGTTCTTCTAATTTATTACGCAATAAGCCTAAAGCGAGTTTTCCTCCATACACTGGAACATTCAATTGTTTCAATAAATAAGGAATACCACCGATATGGTCTTCGTGTCCATGTGTGATGAATAACCCTTTAATCTTATCTACATTTTTCACTAGATACGTGTAATCTGGGATAACGTAGTCAATACCTAATAGATCGTCTTCCGGAAATTTAATACCTGCGTCTATTAAAATAATTTCATCTTGAAATTGAACGCCATACGTATTTTTGCCGATTTCACCTAGTCCGCCGAGGGCGAAAACAGCTGTTTGATCATTTTTTACAAATTTCATAAGTTATCTCTTTTCTACTTTAAAATTCGGGCTTGCTTGCTCGTATTCTAAATGATTACCTTCAAGCAGCTGAATTAGTTCGATATTGTATTGGCGCTCTTTTAAAATAGCACGAACTTCTCGTTCAGACTCAGCCTCTACATATAAGCTTTTTGTGTTTTCGCGAACTGGTACTTGCAATGCATTTTCTTGATAATAAACTTTATAAATCATATTATACTCTCCTTTTTCACGTTCATAATAAATCAATTCTCTTTATATTATCACGCAACTTCTTTAAAATAAAGAAAAGCCCTCCATTTTTTGAGAAGGGCAAGTAATTTACGCAATCGTTTTATTTCTGAGCATTCCACCGAGTCGTCTCAACCATTTCCTTCTTAGACGTTTCAACATGGTAACCCACTCCTTACAATATATTATATACGAAAAATGAAAATGTGTAAAGGATTCTTACTGAAAAGTCAAATAATTAGCATTGCGGATTGGAGTTTTTTTAATGGTAAATAAAGTATTATTTTTCGATATAGATGGGACTATTTTAGATAATGATAAGAATATTCCTCCAGGTGTTATGGAATCTATTCAACAAGCAAGAGATAATGGGCATGAAATTGTCATTTCAACTGGTAGAGCTCCATTCACAGCAAAATCTATTTTAGAACAACTTAAAATAGATTCATTCATATGCTACAATGGTCAAATCGTGCAGTTTCAAGGGAAGATTATTCATAAAGGAATTATCGATACAATGGAATTGCAACATCTAACAGATTTTGCGATGGAACGAGAGCAACCGTTAGTTTATATGGATGATGTAGAATTTGTTTCCAACGTGCCTGGTCATGAAGATGTATACGAAAGCATCTCTTCTTTGAAAATTGCCTTGCCTAGAACGGAAGAAAATTTCTTTTTGTCGAATGATATTCATCAAGCGCTTATTTTTTGTGATATGGATATGCAACGAGAATATGAAAAAGCTTTCCCAAACTTGAAATTTGTCAGATGGCATCGGGTTTCTTGTGATGTGCTTCCAAAAGGCGTTTCCAAAGCGAAAGGGATAGAGCTATTCCTCCAACATTTAAATAAAACACCAAATGACGCTATTGCCTTTGGTGATGGTTTTAATGATATAGAGATGCTCCAATATGTAGGGACTGGAGTTGCGATGGGTAATGCTGTGGAAGAATTAAAAAAATGCGCAACCATTGTAACAGACCATGTTTCGGAAAATGGCTTAGTAAATGCCATGAAAAAATTACAATTAATTTAGAGGAGTTACTATGAACGATTTAACAAAGAAGTTTGTGCTTATTTATGGGGACGTATTTGTGGATTATATTGCAGATGATCAAACAAATACACAATTTACAAAGTATTTAGGTGGAGCCACGGTTAATGTTGCAGCAGGTGTTGCTAGACTTGGGGCTGCCTCCTCTTTTATAACGATTTCGGGAGACGATGAAACGTCCGAATTTGTACGAAAAGAGCTAACAACAGAAGGGGTAGACTTAACTTTCGCACAAATGGTACCGGAAAAACGAGTAAGTGGCGTCTATGTGCATTTAACAGAAAATAATGATCGGCATTTTCATACATACGTGGATGAAACGCCTGATTTACAAGTAGATTTTGCAACACTAAAAAAGGAAGTATTTAAGCAAGCTTCTTTGTTTCATTTCTGTTCAGGAACGTTATTCCATCCAACGGCACGTAAGACGACTCGCGATATAGTAGATCAAATGGAAAAATCTCAAGTGCTTTTATCTTTCGATGCAAATATTCGTCCCTTAAGATGGGAAAGTGAACAACTTTGTAGAGAAACAATCTGTTCTTTTTTTAAGCAAATAGATATTTTGAAACTAACAGAAGAAGAACTTTTCTTTTTAACTGAAACGAAGACGAAAGAAGAAGGAATTAACAAGCTTCGAGATTATCAAATTCCAGTTATCCTCATTACAGTTGGAGAAGAAGGAACATATATTGTAATAGAGGAAGAAACGATTCATGTTAAGGTGGAAAAGGTAGTTGCAGTTGATACAACCGGGGCTGGAGACGCCTTTATGGCAGGAATTCTTTCTAAAATTAATTTGAATGGAAAGCCAAAGACAAAACAAGAGTGGATTGACTATGTCTCATTTGGTAATAGACTTGGAGCGATTTGTGCTACAAAACCAGGAGCACTTTCTGCAATGCCAAGATTAGCAGAATTATAACAAAAGACCAGTATTACTTTTTAGAGTAATACTGGCTTTTTTTACGCTCGATCATACGGAACGGAATTCGGTATCTCCGCGTATGGATTTCCTTTATTAATATGATCATAAAACATAATGCCGTTTAAATGGTCAAGCTCATGTTGAAATGCAATAGCCGCAAGTCCTTTTAATCTTTTTTTGAATGGAGTACCATCTGGATAAAAGCCGGTTGCAGTAATTCGCGCATGTCTTGGTACATATCCCTCAATCACTTCATCCACAGAAAGGCAACCTTCCCCCGCAGTAATATAGGTATTTTCGACGGAATGGCTAATTATTTTTGGATTGACTGCAACAAAGCTCGCATCCTCGCCATCTACTCCTGGTATATGTAGCGCGAACATTCTCTTGTTAGCGTTCACTTGAGGAGCCGCAATCCCTATACCAGGGCGTAATTTATATTTTTCCACCATTTCATCATCTTGACTATTGATCACATACTCCAATAATTCATTAGCTAGCTGTATATCATCCTCGGATAAAGGAAAAGTCATTTCTTCCGTTTTTATACGTAGTGCGGGGTGACCATCTCTCACAATATCTTTCATTAATATCATTATTATCGTCCTTTCCGTGTTCATAGTCCTATTATACCGAAAAATCTTCATATGCTAAACAAAAAAAGCCTATTGTACGGTTGAATTTAGAAGCTAGAACAATTATAGTGAAATGAATAGAGGAGGTTACGTCATGAAAAAATGGAAATACGTAATTCCTTTATGCTTTGTATTTCTTCTATCTGCATGTTCTTTTGGGGAATCCACCGAAGAAAAATTGTCTAACATCTTAACGGAAATATATAATTTAGAAGCAGATTATAGAGATGTACAAACGCAGTTAGCCGAAACAGAACAAAAAGAACAAGCTAATTTTCAAAGCATGATGGAGTTAACGAAAGATCAAAAAGAGGAGCTTACGACACAAGTAGAGGAAACATCTCTGCTTTTGGAAGAAAGACTCACATTAGTAGAAAAAGAAGCCGCTTCTATTAAAAGTGCATCTGAAAAATTATCAGCAATCGATGGACTTCTTTCAGAAACGGACAGTGAATCAGAAAAAGAAAATATTAAAAAAATCGAAGAAGCTTTCAAAAATCGCTATACTTCGTACGACGATTTATCAGATCAATATCAAGCTCTTGCTAGTTTACAAGAGAAGTTATATAACATGTTAATCGAAGACGAAGCGGAAGTAGCAACCATTCAAGAACAATTAGAAGAAGTAAACAAACAAAACGATGTCGTACAACAATCGGTCGAAACGTTTAATGAGCTTACAACTGAGTTAAATAAAGTAAAAGAAGAAGTCTTTACTTCTTTCCAGAAGGAAGATTAGTAGTCTTGTGTGGCAAAAGATAGAGTATGGGGAACTTACACGTTTCCTATACTCTATTTTTTATAGTTTAGGAGTTAAAGTATGTTACTGTTTTGGGATACTTTGCGGTAGTGACCGCTATATTTCCGCCGGGCGAGTGACGAGACGCAACATCGCTAACGCTCTTGTAGAGTTTCACACCTGTGTCCAAAATCCCAAAGAATGGCTAAGGGCAATCAAAAAGCTATTGAAGGCAACTAATTTTAGTGCGAAAGCAACTAAAATCAGTATGAGAGCAACTAAATTGCCCAAGAGAGCAACTAATTTCTCACAATAGCAAGTTTACTTGGATTGAGACAACCGTGATTTAGGCATATTATAGGAATAATATGCCTAAAAGCCCGTCGAACTTGGCTGGTCGGCATCTGCTCGACTAGTTTATCGTGTTCAAAGGCAAAATTGTCTCGTTCGACCATTCAGTGTTAATTTCGGACACTGATAAGTAAGTTTTTTTCATTGATTTTCGCTGCAGACGGCGACTCCAGTGGGATCAAGTGAGTAAAATGAGCCTTCACAACGTACGCGCGCAGGCGCGGCGGTGAAGGCTCATCGCTCACCCCACGGAAAGTGTCCGCCCTGCAGCGAAAATCACAGCGGACACTAACAGAGCAATTTACCGCACAGTATCCTCATACTATGCCAAGAGTGAAAACTAAAGCTTTTCTCACATAATGGATGAGCAACTCTATTCTCAGAATATACGAAACTGATATAATACAGACATAATTAAGTACTAGTACAGAATGAAGTGATTTTAATATTCTATTAATAAAAACTCATGATTTTAGATGATTGACCACAGATTTAATCTTGAGTATACTGAAATGGAAAGACAGTTGTATTACTTAAAATAATGAAAAATCTTAATACAGAAGAAAAGGAGAGTTGCTATTATGGCTGCAAACAAGTCGCCGCAGTTAGACCCAAAGAAAACGCTTCAAGAAATTGAAGAGAAGTTTGAAATGTTCCAGATTTTAAACGAGGAAGGGAAAATTGTAAACGAAGAAGCAAATCCTAACTTATCAGATGAGGAATTAGTTGAATTAATGAGTCGAATGGTGTTCACAAGAATATTAGACCAACGTTCTATTTCACTAAACCGCCAAGGTCGTCTAGGATTCTATGCACCTACTGCTGGACAAGAAGCTTCTCAACTTGCATCTCAATTTGCGCTAGAAAAAGAAGACTTTATTCTACCAGGATACCGTGATGTACCTCAAATCGTATGGCATGGCCTACCTTTATGGCAAGCATTCTTATTCTCTCGTGGACATTTTATGGGGAACCAAATTCCAGAAGGCGTAAATGTATTCCCACCACAAATTATTATTGGTGCACAATTTATCCAAGCAGCTGGTGTAGCACTTGGAATGCAAAAGCGTGGAAAGAAAGCGATTGCAATTACGTATACAGGTGATGGAGGTTCATCACAAGGTGATTTCTACGAAGGTATTAACTTTGCGGGAGCATACCGTTCTCCAGCTGTATTTATCGTACAAAACAACCAATATGCGATTTCCACACCGCGTGAATTGCAAACATCTGCAAAAACAATTGCACAAAAAGGAATTGCAGCAGGTATTCCAAGTGTACAAGTAGATGGAATGGATCCATTAGCAGTTTATGTTGCAACAAAAGATGCAAGAGATCGCGCGATTAATGGAGAAGGTCCAAGCTTGATCGAAACAGTATGTTACCGATTCGGTCCACATACGATGGCTGGGGATGATCCTACTCGTTACCGTACTTCTGATACAGATTCTGTTTGGGAAAAGAGAGACCCATTAGTTCGTTTCCGTACGTATTTAGAAGCAAAAGGAATTTGGAATGAAGCAAAAGAAGAAGAAATCATCGAAAAAGCAAAAGAAGAAATAAAAGAAGCAATCAAAAAAGCAGATGCTGCTCCAAAACAAAAAGTAACAGATTTGATCAATATTATGTATGAAGAAAATCCATATAATTTAGATGAGCAATTAGCTTACTACACTGAGAAGGAGTCGAAGTAACCGATGGCACAATTAACGATGATTCAAGCAATTACGGAAGCGCTCCGTACCGAGCTTAAAAATGATGAAAACGTTCTAGTCTTCGGTGAAGACGTTGGCGTTAACGGAGGAGTATTCCGTGCAACAGAAGGGTTACAGAAAGAATTTGGTGAAGATCGTGTATTCGATACGCCTTTAGCAGAATCTGGTATTGGTGGTCTTGCGGTTGGTTTAGCACTTCAAGGATTCCGTCCTGTTCCTGAAATCCAATTCTTTGGTTTTGTATTTGAAGTAATGGATTCTATTAGTGGACAACTTGCTCGTATGCGTTTCCGTACAGGAGGAGCATTTAACGCGCCTGTTACAATCCGTTCTCCATTTGGTGGAGGGGTTCATACACCAGAAATGCATGCCGATAGTTTAGAATTACTTATGACATCGACACCAGGTGTGAAAGTAGTTATTCCTTCTACTCCATATGATGCAAAAGGTTTATTGATCTCTGCAATTCGCGACAATGATCCTGTTATTTTCCTAGAGCATATGAAATTATATCGTTCATTCCGCGGAGAAGTTCCGGAAGAAGAATATACAATTCCACTAGGAAAAGCAGATGTAAAACGTGAAGGTACAGATTTAACAATCATTTCTTATGGTGCAATGGTACATGAAAGTTTAAAAGCTGCTGAGGAGTTAGAAAAAGAAGGGCATTCAGTAGAAGTGATTGACTTACGTACAATCCAACCACTGGATATTGAAACAATTATTGCATCTGTTGAAAAAACAAACCGTGCAATCGTTGTACAAGAAGCACAAAAACAAGCGGGTATTGCTGCTAACGTTGTAGCTGAAATTACGGAAAGAGCTATTTTGAGTTTAGAAGCTCCCGTTCTACGAGTTGCAGCTCCTGATACTGTTTATCCATTCTCTCAAGCAGAAACGGTTTGGTTACCAGGTGTTAAGGATATAGTAGAAACAGCTAAGAAAGTTTTAACATTTTAAACTAAAATTCAAAATAGAAAGGGTGAATACAGTGGCATTTGAATTTCGATTACCAGATATCGGTGAAGGTATACACGAAGGTGAAATCGTTAAATGGTTTGTAAAAGCTGGCGATGAAGTACAAGAAGACGATATTTTGTGTGAAGTACAAAATGATAAAGCAGTTGTAGAAATTCCTTCACCTGTAAAAGGGAAAGTAACAGATGTTTTAGTTAGCGAAGGAACAGTCGCAGTTGTTGGGGATGTTCTTATTAAAATTGATGCTCCTGGATATGAGGATCTTCAATTTAAAGGACAAGAAAGCGGCGAAGAAAAAACAGAAGCACAAGTACAAGCAACTGCAGAATCTAGCCAAGATATCGAAAAAGAAACAGTAGAAGCTCCTGCTCAAAAAGAAACTTCTACAGAACAACCAAAACAACAACCAAAAGGTGAAGCACGTGTAATTGCTATGCCTTCGGTTCGTAAATTTGCTCGTGATAAAGAAGTAAATATTGCAGAAGTATCAGGTTCAGGAAAAAATGGTCGTATTTTAAAAGAAGATATTGAAGCATTCTTAGCTGGGGACCAAAAGTCTACAGAGGTTGCTGCTTCAGAAGAAACATCAGAAACAGTTACAAAAGAATCTAAAGCAGAAGAAAAAGTTGCTGCTCCAGTAGTGCTAGAAGGAGAATTCCCTGAAACGCGCGAAAAACTTTCACCAATGCGTAAAGCAATTGCAAAAGCAATGGTACATTCAAAACATACTGCTCCACACGTAACCTTAATGGATGAAGTAGATGTGACGGAACTTGTTGCACATCGCAAAAAATTCAAAGAGATTGCTGCAGAGAAAAATATTAAGTTAACTTACTTACCTTATGTTGTAAAAGCACTTGTAAGTACGTTAAGAGAATTCCCACAACTAAATACATCCTATGATGATGAAACAAATGAAGTAATTCAAAAACATTATTTCAACATCGGTATCGCAGCGGATACAGATAAAGGATTATTAGTACCGGTTATTAAAAACGCAGACCGCAAATCAGTATTTGCTGTTTCAGACGAAATTAATGCACTTGCTACAAAAGCTCGTGACGGTAAATTAGCTGCTGCGGAAATGAAGGGTGCATCTTGCTCGATTACGAATATCGGTTCTGCTGGAGGACAATGGTTTACACCAGTTATCAACCATCCAGAAGTTGCAATTCTTGGAATTGGTCGAATTTCAGAAAAACCTGTAATAAAAAATAGTGAAATAGTAGCTGCTCCTGTGTTAGCATTATCATTGAGCTTCGATCACCGAATGATCGATGGTGCGACTGCACAACATGCGTTGAACCATATGAAACGTTTGCTTAGCAGTCCAGAACTATTATTAATGGAGGCGTAAAAAATGGTAGTTGGAGATTTCCCAATCGAAACAGATACTTTAGTAATTGGTTCAGGTCCCGGAGGATATGTAGCTGCAATTCGTGCTGCACAAACAGGACAAAAAGTAGTAGTAGTAGAAAAAGAGCATATTGGTGGAGTTTGTCTAAACGTAGGATGTATTCCTTCTAAAGCTTTAATTTCTGTTGGTCACCGTTTTGAGCAAGCGCAACATGCAGATGATATGGGTATTACAGCAACTGACGTGAAAATTGACTTTTCAAAAGCTCAAGCTTTCAAAGACAGCGTTGTAAAAAAATTAACTAGCGGTGTTTCTGGATTATTAAAAGGAAATAAAATCGATGTAGTGATGGGTGAAGCGTATTTTGTTGATGCAAATACTGTTCGTGTCATGGATGAAAATTCAGCTCAAACGTATAAATTCAAACATGCGATTATTGCAACTGGATCCCGTCCAGTAGAAATTCCAACTTTTAAATTTACAAAACGTGTACTAAGCTCAACTGGCGCACTAAGTTTACCTGAAATTCCAAAAAACTTAGTAGTAATCGGTGGAGGATATATCGGAACAGAACTAGGTTCAGCTTTTGCTAACTTAGGTTCGAAAGTAACGATTATCGAAGGCGGCGCTGATATTTTAGCTGGATTTGAAAAACAAATGACAACAATTGTTAAAAAAGGTCTAAAGAAAAAAGGCGCAGAAATTGTTGTTAAAGCATCTGCAAAAGGTGTAGAAGAATCTGATACTGGCGTAGTAGTTACATATGAAGTTGGCGGAGAAGAGAAAAAAGTGGAAGCTGACTATGTATTAGTAACTGTCGGTCGTCGTCCAAATACGGATGAAATCGGATTAGAAGAACTAGGCATTAAATTCGCAGAACGCGGATTATTAGAAGTAGACAAACAATGCCGTACTAGCATCGATAATATCTTTGCTATCGGAGACATTGTTGCTGGTCCACAACTTGCACATAAAGCTTCATACGAAGGAAAAGTTGCTGCGGAAGCAATTGCTGGTCAATCTTCAATCGTAGATTACTTAGCAATCCCAGCAGTATGCTTTACAGATCCAGAAATGGCTACAGTTGGTTTGAACGAAGCACAAGCTAAAGAACAAGGCTATGATGTTGCTGCTGGGAAATTCCCATTCGGAGCAAATGGTCGTGCACTTGCACTTAATGCTACAGATGGTTTCGTAAAACTTGTTTCTCGTAAAGAGGACGGTTTACTTCTTGGAGCACAAATTATTGGTCAAGGAGCTTCCGACATGATTGCTGAACTAGGTTTAGCGATTGAAGCTGGTATGACTGTAGAAGATATCGCAATGACTATTCATGCTCACCCAACTTTAGGTGAAATTGCAATGGAAGCTGCGGAAGTAGTAATGGGTCACCCAATTCATATTCTTTCTAAATAAGATTGATAGAGCCTCTCGAAGTTTTATACTTGGAGAGGCTCTTTTTTGAGCGTAAATACATACTCATATACGAAATATACATATATCATCCAGATTTAATAATGGAAATCTAGAAAATGGTTTAGCGCAGTAACTGAATAATCGTAAGCAACCATTTCTCAGAGTGAGGGGATGAATTTCGAGGATATTGCGTTGAATTGTGCATTTTAGGGAAAGTGCGTCGTAGAGAGATGTATGAAGTGTCCGCAGGGATTTTCGTAGCAGGGCGGACGCTTTCCGTGGGGTGAGTGATGAGCCTTCACCGCCGCGCCTACGCGCGTACGTTGTGAAGTCTCATCTTACTCACTTAATCCCTTCGGAGTCGCCGCCCTGCTACGAAAATCCAATGATAAAACACTGACTTATCAGTGTCCGAAATTAACAATAAGTGGTTGAATGAGACAATATACACTGCGAACACGACAAACTAGTCTAGCTGATGCCGGCTAGGCGAGTTCAGCGGGCTTTTAGCATATTATTCCTATAATCTGCCTGAATTATGGTCGTCTCAATCCAAGTAAAGAGCTATTGTAAGGAATTGGTTGCTTTCAATGGCTATTTAGTTGCTCTCATGCTGATTTTAATTGCTTTCATACTAAAATTAGTTGCTTTCAACAGCTATTTGATTGCCCTTAGCCATTCTTTTGAATTTTGCTCGAAGGCGTGAGACCCTGCAAGAGCGTTGGCGACGTAGTGGCTCGTTACTTGTCCGGCGGAAATATAGCGGCCTCCTTATTGAGCTTGCTAAGACCCACTATCCCTATAGTATGAAAGAGAATCCGCTGTATTTTTTTCATTAACTTGAAGCACAAACAACAGGCACAGGATTACGGATAGAAACTAAGAAACAGAGAAGTTATAATATTCGACTTAATATGAACGTTGAATCTATAATATAGTATTAATAGATTATAAGGAGGCAATAAAATGGAATTAGGATTAACGGGAAAAGTAGCAGTAATTACGGGGTCGAGTAAAGGAATTGGCTTATATACAGCTTTACAATTAGTAAAAGAAGGTGCATCAGTTACAATTTGCGCTCGTGGAAAAGAACAATTGGAAGAGGCTGCGAAGTTTATAAAAAATGAAACAGGGAAAGAAGTATTATCGGTGTCTGCTGATATTACAAATGAGCAGGAATGTAAAAAAATTATTCAAGAAACAATCGCGCATTATGGTAAATTAGACATTTTAGTAAACAATGCAGGGACATCCTCTGCAAATCCATTCGAGTCGGTTGATACAGAATTATGGCACTCAGACTTAGATTTAAAAGTTTTTGGCGCAATACATACATCCAAAGCTGCTATTCCTTATATGCGTGAAGTAGGGGGAGGAGCAATTGTTAATGTAACAGCAGTACTTGGAAAAACACCACCCGCCTCTTCTTTACCGACAACAGTAAGTAGAGCAGCGGGTATGGCGCTAACAAAAGCGATGAGTAAGGATCTAGGCAAAGATAATATTCGTGTAAATACAGTTTGCATTGGACTTATACGTAGCGATCAATTAGAGAAAAAATGGAAAAAAGAAGCTCCTCAGCTTTCGTGGGAAGAATATTCCAAAGATGTTGCAGGGCCATCTATTCCACTAGGAAGAATCGGTGAGACAGCCGAGGCGGCAAATGTTATTACCTTTTTAGTTTCAGGTGCAGCATCGTACGTAACGGGGACAGCAGTTAATATCGATGGTGGGTCTGGCGGAACACTCTAAAATAGAAACAAAAGACCGTGTGTTATGCCACATGGTTTTCTTTTTTACATAATAGAATAATAGTTGAAAGGAACAGGTGATCAAATTGAAAAAAACAACATGGATATTATTGGCAGCATTGATGCTTATACTTTCAGCATGTGGAGTTTCAGAAGAAAAACCTACTGTACAAAAGGAAAGTGGAGAAACAAGTGAAGTTACTAGTGAGGAGAAAGTAGAAGTAAATGGCGAAGGTACTCAGGAAGTAACTGGGGAGGTAGTGGAAAAAGAACTTGTAGAAGAAAAGAAAGAACCGTTGTATGAGTTAAATACAGGAAACTGGACATTCAAACCAATAGGAGATGCTAATCCTAAAGTAGTATTACTGACAATTGATGACGCTCCCGATAAACATGCTGTAGAAATGGCGAAAACATTGAAAGCATTGAATGCACCAGCTATCTTTTTCGTCAATGGACATTTCGTTGAAACAGATGAAGAAAAAGCGAATTTGAAAGAAATTTATGACATGGGCTTTGCAATTGGAAATCATACGCAAACTCATGCTAACTTAAAAGATATTTCTGAGGAAGAGCAACAACAAGAAATTTTGAAAGTAAATGAAACGGTGGAAGCTGTAATTGGTGAAAAACCTAAATTTTTCCGTGCACCATTTGGTATCAACACGGATTTTAGTAGATCGCTAGTTGAAAGTGAAGGAATGCTTCTGATGAATTGGACATATGGATACGATTGGGAAAAAGATTATATGAATGCTGCTAGTCTTACAGATATAATGCTTAATACTGAATATTTAACGGATGGAGCAAATTTATTAATGCATGATCGTAAGTGGACAGCAGAAGCTTTAACTGGAATTGTAGAAGGTTTTCGTGATAAAGGATATGACTTTATAGATCCTCATACAATTAAAGGAATAGAACAGTAAGAGTAATGGTTATCGCCCAATAGGACGATAACCATTTTTATATTAATCGACATTGGAAGAGGTGGAGTAAAGCAATAAGCGTGTTCTGACTGCCAATTTGAATTTATAAAGCTTATAAGTACGAGTTTGTATCAAAAGTTAATAATAAACAATGATGTAGAATATAGTAAACTATGTTAACTTGTTAATATATAACTATTTTTCAAAAACAAAGGGGGAGCTTGTTTTGACGCATAGACAAAAAAATGTTCGGGTGGCAGTTGTACAAGCTGCATTAATTATCATAGATGGAAAAGCGAGCACGGAATATGTTGGGAAAATTATATGCCACTTGCAAGAACGGCAATGTATGCAAAAGGTGTACAGTTGTATATCACTCCGACAGCGGATTCAAGAGAATCATGGCAATCTACTATTAGACATATAGCAATGGAAGGCAGATGCTTTGTTTTATCATGCAACCAATATGTAACAAAGGATATGTATCCAACAGATCTTAAATGTTATGAAGATTTAAATGAGGCTCCGGAAGAAATGAGTGCCGGCGGTAGTGCGATTGTTGGACCATTGGGAGAATATATCTCGGAACCAGTATGGGGACGAGAAGAGATATTGATTGCTGATTTGAACTTACAAGATATTGCGCTTAGCCAATTAGATTTTGATGTTACTGGTCATTACGCAAGTTCCGATGTTTTTAAATTGTATGTGAATGAAAATAGCAATAAGACCGTGAATTAGTTAAATACAGATCGTAATCGACTGATAAAAAATAAGGCGCTAAAAAGAAATATTATTAAATTTTATCGGTATAGGCAATCCTTAAAGGGGGTATTTAGTTCGGGATTGAATGAAATGTCGTCTTTTTTACGTTCACTTATTAATAGAGACGATTATTTCTTATAAAGTTTAACCAAAGTTTAACTCTAGACATGACTGGTAAACGAGCGTAAAATATTTCCTGTTAATAGTTTAGGAGGTGAGTACTTTAAAAGAAAAGTCTTTTAAAGCTACTAAATGAAAAAATATATTCGCATTGTTCTTCAAATTTGTATATTGTACTTGTTTTCTATATTAGGTTCTTTTATCGTACAAATACTGCATATCAAATTCCCTGGAAGCATCGTTGGGTTATTGTTGCTTCTAGGTTGTTTATACTTGAAAATTATTCCAGTTAATATAATTAGAGATGGAGCAGGGTTTTTATTAGGTGTATTTGCACTGTTTTTTGTTCCATCAACGGTCGGGGTAATGAATTATCCAGAGTTATTGTCTTTAAATGGAATCCTTCTTATTTCCTCGGTAATGATAAGCACAGTACTTGCAATTATAGTAAGTGGTAGACTTAGCCAATACTTGGAGGGTAGAAAATCAGGAGAGGAGGAGATACAATGATTGCAATTAGTATGATTATCGGGACAATCTTAATTTTTGTCCTTATGGCAAAAGTAAATGCAAGATTTTCAACCCCTCTCCTCTTTCCAGTACTTACGACTACTATTCTAATCGTTATTTTATTGAAATCATTTTCTTTTTCTTATGATACGTATATGAGTGGGGCAAAGTGGATCGATGCAATGCTTGGACCAGCAGTAGTTAGTATGGCGTACCCATTATATACACAACGACATATTATTAAACAAAACATGTTTCTTATTGTTACCAGTGTTGTTGTGGCGATGCTGTCAGGACTAGTAAGTATAATTGTTTTTGCTAAATTACTAAATTTAAGTAATGATTATATTTTGTCTTTATTGCCAAAATCGATTACTACTCCTGTCGCCATGCAGATTAGTGGGGCTATTGGAGGTTTTCCGTCACTGACGGCTATATTTGTCATTATCGCTGGTTTAACTGGTGCAATATTAGGACCGATTATTTTTAAAATAGGTCGCATTGAAAAGTCAGTTAGTAGAGGATTATCAATGGGGAGCGCCTCGCATGGATTTGGTGTTTCTAAACTTACAGAATACGGGGAGCAGACGCTATCAATGGGCTCTGTTTCGATGACGTTGAGCGCCATTATAGGTGCTTTTATATGTCCATTGTTTGCCTTGTTGTTTCAATGAAAAAAGGAGAGATCGATTGTTGATCTCTCCTTTTTACGTATGCTCTTAAAAAATTGCTTGATGTTCTTTTATTACATGAATCATTTCTAATGTATCGTCTTCTGGTCCTTGCACAGGAAGTCCAGCTTCCATATTCATTAAAATATAGTCGATATTCCCTTGAGTAATTATTTCCCCGGGAATAAAAATTGGAATCCCAGGAGGATATACCATCACAAACTCCGCAGAAATACGCCCGCTTGCTTCTTTTAATGGTACTTGCTCTGTAGCTGCATAAAATGCATCACGAGGAGACATCGCAAGTCCAGGAATATCAGGTAAGGTAACTGATGGCTCTATCACCACAGCTTCTGATTCATGGGCATCCACCATTCGGCAAAGAGCATTTATCAGTAAATTTGTCTCTTTTTTAGTATCTCCAAGGGTGATTAAACAAAGAATATTATACAAATCGGAAAGCTCTACTTCAATATTCGCTTTTTCTCTCAGCCATATTTCCGCTTCGTAACCAGTCATACCTAAGTTTTTCACGCTTATTAATAATTTTGTAGGATCCATATCAAATGTTGCGGATGTTTGTAAAATTTCTTCCCCAACACAGTGAATATGTGGAATCGCATTTATGCGTTTGCGAGTGTCTTTAGCAAGTCTAATAGCATTTCCGATTAAATCTTCCCCATGTATTGCTAATTGTCTTCTAGCAGTGTCTAATGACGCTAGGAGCGGATAAGATGTGGAAGTTGTCGTAAGCATAGACAAAATGGATTGCACACGTTTAGTAGAAACAAGCCCTTCACGCACATTTAAAATAGAACTTTGTGTCATAGATCCGCCTAATTTGTGAACAGAAGTAGCAGCCATATCTGCACCAGCTTCCATAGCGGAAATAGGGAGCGACTTATGGAAGTGAATATGCACGCCATGTGCTTCATCCACCACTACTGGAATTCCTTTATCATGTGCTATGTCTACAATTTTTTTTAAGTCTGCAGCTAATCCAAAATAGGTAGGATTAATAACGAGTAAACCTTTTGCATCAGGATGTGTCTCTAGTGCTTTTTCAACGGATTCAACGGAAATTCCATGTGAAATACCTAGTTCTTTATCTACTTCAGGATGGATAAAAATAGGGATAGCACCAGCAAAAACAATGGCAGACATAATGGATTTATGAACATTCCGTGGAACTAGTATTTTGTCTCCAGGACCACAAATAGTAAGAATCATCGTCATAATAGCACCGCTTGTCCCTTGCACAGAGAAGAATGTTTCATCTGCTCCAAATGCTTCTGCGGCTAAGCGTTGTGCTTTTTTGATTGCACCTTTAGGGGAATGTAAATCATCTAATGGGGCAATATTAATTAAATCTATAGAAAGTACATTATCTCCAACGAACTCTCGAAATGCAGGGTCCATCCCTTTCCCTTTTTTATGCCCTGGAATATGAAACTGGATAGGATGACGATTTCGATGCTTTAGTAAGGCATCGAATAAAGGAGTTTCTAATTGTGACAACGCTCATACCACCTCTAGCTAAAATTTTTATTAAAACAAAAGAATTATAGCACTTTCACCGTTTCATGACTATCAAAAAATATTTGAACATTGAAGTGTGTGAAAAATTCTTTATACTTAAAGTAGGGGGGATGAGAATGAAATTTCAGTCTAGAGTCACGGATTTATTGGGGATAGAATATCCAATTATACAAGGGGGACTTGCCTACTTAGCATATTCTGATCTTTGTGCAGCTGTTTCAAATGCGGGTGGACTTGGTCAAGTAACGGCAATGAGCTTAAAGACACCAGATGAATTGCGAGAGGAAATTCGAAAGGTTAGACAGTTAACAGATAAACCATTTGGAGTTAACTTCGCCATTGGACAAACAGGAAGACCTTATGAGCATATGCTTCAAGTAGCAATTGACGAAGAAGTTCCAGCTATTTCTATGACCGGAGGAAATCCTGCGCCTATTTTGGAAAAACTTGCAAATACTTCTATAAAAAAATTAGTCCTCGTTGCAGCAAAACGCCAAGCACAAAAAGCAGAGCAGCTAGGTGCGGATGCAGTCATGGTTGTAGGGCAAGAAGGTGGCGGGCATTTAGGAAGAGACGATATTGGCACTATTGTATTAATACCACAAGTAGTGGATGCTGTATCCATACCAGTTATCGCTTCTGGGGGAATTGCAGATGGTAGGGGCTGGATGGCTGCACATGCACTTGGTGCAGAAGGTATTGAAATGGGAACACGATTCATCGCAACAAAGGAATGTGTACATGCCTCTGAAGTATATAAACAGGCATTAATTGCAAGCAACGAAACGGATACGACCGTTATTAAACGATCTATCGGAGCACCAGCAAGAGCGATTAAAAATGGATGGACACAAGAAATATTACGTATTGAATCTGAAAATCCAACATATGATGCATTAAAAGAGTTCGTTAGCGGCCACGCAAATAAGCAATTTATCTATGAAGGTAAGGAAGAAAATGGGTTTGGTTGGGCAGGTCAGTCAATTGGTTTAATACGTGATATTCCGTCAACAAAGGAACTAATAGAACGAATGGTAAAACAAGCAGTAGCGATAAGAACACAATGGCAACAATAGGAGGAAAACTATGGAATACACATATCCCTTTTCTTTAGATTGGTCCACGGAAGAAATAGTAGATGTCGTCCAATTTTTTGAAGCGATCGAAAAAGCGTATGAAAATGGCATTAAACGAGAAGAATTATTAATGAAATATAGACGTTTTAAAGAAATTGTTCCTTCAATAGCAGAAGAAAAAACTTATTTCCGAGAATTTGAAAAAGAAAGCGGTTACGCAAGTTATCCAATTGTGAAGATGATGAAAGAAAAAGGCGAGAACATTGTTATTAAAGGATGAAAATTACCTCCTATAGCTTTAAAGTTATAGGAGGTAATTGCTACTTTTTATTTACCATAGCTTTATAAATAGGCAACAGTTCATTGAATGTTTCTTCTGCAAAATGTAAGAATTCGTCTTCTGAGAATGTAATAGCACTTTCTTTAGAAATATGACGACCAACTAGAAACTCAGCTTTTTTCACATTATGTAATCGTGTTAATAAATCCTTTAATTCCCCTTTTTTGGCTTGTTTCAAAGGAATAGCATCTGGTTTCATATGATCTCCCGAAACAATGAAATCATCTGGTAATTTATTGAATAAGCTTTTCTTCTTTAACAACTGTTCTGCTATAGCTACTTTATCAGGTGCTTCATAAATGACTGCAACAATGATAAATAAATGGCTTCCCCATAGCCCAATTTGAAAATGAGGCAATGATTTATACCCTCTTTTATATGGCGCAAAAGCAACCCAGCTATCTTTGGGGGGATTGACAGAGCGTCTAGCATGCTTTGCTACATGAGGAAAGAACTCGTCCCCTAAAGTGCTTGAAAAATAGTGACTATATTGCATTCCGAGTTTTTCGAACTTTGGACGAACGTTTTCAATAAGTGCGTTCATCCTGTTTTCTAAACCTTCTACTTGAAACACATCAAAATCTTTGGCTTCCCAAAATGTTTTAACCATTTGTAAACTCCTTTCGTTTTCCATGTTTATTTTATAGGAAATATGGGTAAAAATCATGTAAGTAGTATTTCTTCAGTTGACAATATTTCATTGACAGCATAAAATATTAAAAATCTTCTGAATATTACGGAATAATAAAAAGAAGGGGTGTTAGTTATGAGACAGGTAGTGCATATTATTCGCAAAAATGACATGGAAAAAGAAAAAATCCAAACGCTGAAATTAGAACTGGATTATCAACTTGCTACTTTATACGATGCATTGAATGACCAAAACGAAAAAGAAATAACAGAAGCAAAAATGCAATTGACTGAAATTCACCGCCTTTTAAAAGAGCTTGATGCACTTGATTGATGCTTTACTTTTTAGGAATCCATAAAAACACCTGCTAATCGAAAGACAGCCGGTGTTTTTTTCTTTATACTATAGTAAAGCGGATTAGGGGAAACTAGGTGAAGAAAGGGTTGTTGAAATGAATATACATAAACTGGACAAAATCGCAAAATCTTTAATTAAAGAAGCGGCCGGGAAAATTAGAGCATCTTTTACTACGGAGCTCATTATTGAAACGAAATCAGAAGCAAATGACTTGGTAACGAATATCGATAAAGAAACGGAACAATTTTTTATTCAACAAATAAAGAAAAAGTTTCCAGAACATAGAATAATGGGAGAAGAAGGATTTGGGGATGAAATACAAGACTTGAACGGTTATGTGTGGATACTCGATCCTATTGATGGAACGATGAATTTCATCCATCAAAAAAAGAATTTTGCTATTTCTTTGGGCATTTTCAAAGACGGTGAAGGCATTCTAGGGTATGTATATGATGTGATGGCAGATGATTTACTTTCAGCTGCACAAGGCGAAGGTGCGTTTTTCAATGATCAACGAATTCCAAGAGTAGAAGAGGCACATTTGGAGCAATCTATTATTAGTATGAATGCGAGTTGGGTTGCACCAAATAAATACATTGAACATGACGGAATGATCGAGCTTTTACGTAAAGTACGAGGAACGAGATCATACGGATCAGCAGCGATTGAAATCTTGTATGTCGTAATGGGAAGACTAGATGCTTACATTTCGATGCGTTTGTCGCCTTGGGATATTGCAGGAGGAATGGTAATTGCGAAAGAGGTCGGTGCTATCGTAACTAATTTAGGGAACGAGCCAATTAATTTATTGAAACAAAATACATTTATCGTGTCGAAACCTGGTTTGCATCGTGATATTGTGATGAACTATGTTAAACTAAAGTAAAAGACCAGCAAGAAAGTTCTTGCTGGTCCATTATTACAAAAGCCCGTGGTCGCGCATTTTTTTCTTTGTTTTGAATCCGAAACCCATTACGACAAAAAGTAACACAAGAAACAAGATCACAAGAGGAATATTACGGAGTGCAATAGCGATTCCAACTAGTGCCATCGATAAAATTGCGCCGAAAGAATAAAGAACAAAAATCCATTTAATATTGCCCAATACAATTACCCCCAGAAAATGATAAAAAAATAATATTACTTTAGTTCCACTTGTGATATAATAACACAGTTATGGACTCGAAAAAAGAATATGGAGTGGAAATATGACAAAATTACGTCAAGATTTACGAAACATTGCAATTATAGCACACGTTGACCATGGAAAAACGACATTAGTCGACCAATTATTAAAACAATCGGGTACATTCCGTTCAAATGAGCATGTAGATGAAAGAGCGATGGACTCTGGAGACATCGAACGTGAACGCGGAATTACGATTTTAGCTAAAAACACAGCTGTAGACTATCATGGTACACGCATTAATATATTAGATACACCTGGACATGCCGACTTCGGTGGTGAAGTAGAACGTATTCTAAAAATGGTAGATGGAGTTGTATTAGTTGTTGATGCATATGAAGGTTGTATGCCACAAACACGATTCGTATTGAAAAAAGCATTAGAACAAAAGTTAACACCAATCGTCGTAGTAAATAAAGTGGACAAAGATTCTGCTCGCCCATTAGAAGTAGTGGATGAAGTATTAGAATTATTTATCGAATTAGATGCGGATGCAGATCAACTAGAATTCCCTGTTGTTTATGCTTCTGGTGTAAACGGTACTGCTTCATTAGATCCAGATCCAGCTTCTCAAGAAGAAAACATGGCATGCCTATTCGAAAAAATTATCGAAGCTATTCCAGCACCAATTGATAACTCAGATGAACCACTACAATTCCAAGTAGCGTTATTAGATTACAACGACTACGTTGGTCGTATTGGTATCGGTCGTGTATTCCGCGGTACGATTGAGGTAGGTCAACAAATTTCTTTGATGAAACTAGATGGATCTATTAAAAATTACCGTGTAACCAAATTATTTGGTTTCTTCGGCTTAAAACGTGTAGAAGTACAATCAGCTAAAGCAGGAGATTTAATCGCTGTATCTGGTATGGAAGAAATTAATGTAGGGGAAACAGTTTGTCCGACAGACCATCCAGATGCATTGGTTCCATTACGTATAGATGAACCAACTTTACAAATGACATTCTTAGTAAATAACTCACCATTTGCTGGTCGTGAAGGAAAATGGGTCACTTCTCGTAAAGTAGAAGAGCGTTTACGTTCTCAACTTCAAACGGATGTATCATTACGTGTCGATGATACAGAATCTCCAGATGCATGGATTGTATCAGGTCGTGGGGAACTTCACTTGTCGATTTTAATCGAAAATATGCGTCGTGAAGGTTTTGAACTTCAAGTATCGAAACCAAAAGTAATTATTCGTGAAATTGATGGTAAAAAATGTGAGCCAATCGAAAGAGTACAAATTGATGTACCAGAAGATAGCGTAGGTTCTATTATCGAATCCATGGGAACACGTAAAGGTGAAATGACGGACATGATCAATAATGGAAATGGTCAAGTTCGCTTAATCTTTATGGTTCCAGCACGTGGACTAATTGGATACACTACTGAGTTTATGTCTCTAACAAAAGGTTTTGGTATCATTAACCATACATTTGATAGCTACCAACCAGTAGTTTCAGGTCGTGTTGGTGGACGTCACCAAGGCGTACTTGTTTCGATGGAAACTGGTAAAGCGACAACTTATGGGATGATGCAAATTGAAGACCGTGGTACACTATTCGTAGAACCTGGTACTGAAATTTACGAGGGTATGGTAGTTGGTGAAAATACTCGTGATAATGACATTACGGTCAATATTACTAAAATGAAACAAAAAACAAATATTCGTTCTGCTAACAAAGACCAAACAAACGTTATTAAAAGACCTCGTATTTTAACGCTTGAAGAAGCAATTGAGTTTCTAGGTGATGATGAGTATTTAGAAGTAACACCACAGTCAATCCGTCTACGTAAACAAATTCTAGAGAAAAATGAACGTGAACGTGTGACGAAAAAGTTAAAAAATGCAGAACTTGAATAGAATCAGAAAAGGGTGAATAACCTTGGAAGAACAGCAATTCGTATTTGGTAGAATGTCTAGTATATCGAAGTTTATCTATGAGATAACTCCAAATTACGACATAGCGGGTTATGTATTATTTTTGACAATTTTCTTGCTATCCGTGCTTGTGTACAAGCTAGGATTTGCCAAAAAATTGCGTGTTGGACAAAATATAGTCATTTACGTATTCTTATTCTTAGGATGTTTGATGTTAACGTTTTTAGCGTTTTTCCTTCCTGTAGTGGAAGGATTAATCGTGGCAGCGCTCATCTTAATCATTTATAAGATTCGTTTACGACTTGAAAAAAAACAAAGCTCGACTACTTAAAAGTAGTTGGGCTTTGTTTTTTGGGTAATAGGGAAACTGCTTATTTATTCAGTATTGAATTGTAAAAAAACTCCTGCTTTTTTCGAACTGATACACCCAGTAAATGGCTTAGGTCAACAAATTGGTCTTCTGTAAAGAAAGTAGACATATTAAATCACAACTTTTTCTTTTTTCACTACCGCGCTACCGCTTGCTCTGATGGTGAAAATAGGATAGGTCAAAACCGTACCTATCCTATTTCCACCATCTACCGTTTAATCAACCTGCAGCTAAAAGTAGACTTTTAGAGTACGCTTTTTCAAAGTCTACGGGACTCTCGTAACCCAACGTCGAATGCCTTCTTCTCGTGTTATA
This sequence comes from Psychrobacillus sp. NPDC096389, assembly GCF_044762855.1. Classification (NCBI taxonomy): domain Bacteria; kingdom Bacillati; phylum Bacillota; class Bacilli; order Caryophanales; family Bacillaceae; genus Psychrobacillus; species Psychrobacillus sp. NPDC096389. The sequence continues at coordinate 956,996 of NZ_JBIWFB010000001.1, forward strand.
GAACTGGTCGATATAATGACGAATTGCCTGGATGGCTCCTTCTCTCGTCTCCCATTTAAACCGATAGATCAACTCTTTTTTGATCGTTGCGTGGAAGGACTCGATACAGGCATTGTCATAAGGATCTCCTTTGCGACTCATGCTTCCTTTCATTTTCCTTTCGTTCAATAGCTCCCTATATTCATTAGAACAATATTGTGCGCCACGATCCGAGTGATGGATGAGCCCTTCACCCGGTTCTCTTAGCATAATCGCTTGTTTAAGGGCTTCCAATGGCAACTCTTTTTTCATCGTTGCCGCAATGCTCCATCCGACAATTTTTCGGGAGAACAGATCCATTACACTCGCCAAATAAAGCCAACCCTGCATCGTCCAGATATACGTTATATCTGTCACCCATACTGTGTTAGGCGTGTCCACCATGAATTGACGCTCTAGCAAATTCGGATAGATAGGGTACTTATGGTTCGAATCGGTCGTCACTACATAAGGGGTTTTGGGCGTCGCCCGGAGCCCCATTTCTTTCATTCGTTTTCCTATTGTCCGCTCACACACTGGAATTCCCCGTGCTTTTAATTCCCTTGCGATTCGTGGGCTGCCATAAGTTTCCTGGCTTTCGATAAAGGACTGTCGAATCAGTTGGTCCATTCTTTCTTTTTCCTCGTGTATAATTTTTCTTTTCTCTTTTTCTTCTATCCATTTGTAATAGCCACTGCTAGAAACCTCTAATACTTTACACATCTTCACTACGCGAAATTCCTGTTGATATTCCTCTATGAACTGAAATATCACGTGTGGCTTTTGGCAAAGACATGCATGGCCTTTTTTAAGATTTCATTTTCCTCTTTTAATTCTTTTTCATTCTTCTCTAACTCTGCTATCCGTTTCTTTAATTCTGTGGAAGAACTAAGCTGGACATCACTTGCAAGCTCCTGATTCTTTTTAAAGGTTCTTACCCAGGCACGTATTCTTGCCGGGTTTATCCCATGTTCATAGCCCAGTTCTGTCGCTTTTCTTCCATCTTCCACTACTAGTTTCACTAGATATTCACGCATTTCTTTACTTGTTAGTGCCATCACAAACACGCTCCCTTAATTTTCTTTTAGTATGAAGGTCGTGTTTTAACATGTCCACTTTTTATTCTAATTCAAAAATCGTTCATTGAAAGCAACTAATGCCACGCCGAAAGCAACCAATTCAGCTCGAGAGCAACTAAATTGCCTGTGAAAGCAACTAATTCATATAATAACAAGTTTACTTGTAGTGAGACTACGATAGTTTCGACACATTTTAGGAGAAACATTCCATAAACTTTGCCATACTCGGTTGGCTAGCTTCTTACTACGCCGCATTTCACCTATAATATAAAATAGACCACTACCTGGTACTTTAAAACAGGTAGTGGTCTATTGGTAGTTAAAACTCATTCTCGATTAGTTTGGATGTTTTGTAGAAAATGAACTTTCCTGTTGCTAGCCGAGCGTTCGTTTTCTCTTCTATGCGGTCGTGACAAACCGGACACATGTATGTGTGGATGAGTCGATTCCTTAGCTTTTTTGCTAATGGTAAATCATCCGATAGTATGTCTATTCGATCGCATATGACACATTGTACTTTCATATAAGTCAACTCCTATTCAATACGAAATGCAGAAACCAATTTAATCGGATTATTAATATTTGAACCATCTTTTTTAATAATATGCACAGGACCATCTTCACGAAGAGGTTTCCCTTTATGACTAAATTTAAGTAATAGCGTATCTAATTCGCTCATTGGTATAGTATGTTCACCTTCTGTAGTCTCAATAATTAGGGTAGAAGCTTCAGGTAGCGGTTCTGCATTTAAGATAAATGGTTTTAGTTCGACACCGTAAGTACTTGTTAATACTTTTGTGCGCTCGTATTTTTTTTCTGATTGTAAAGTAGGAGGAACTGTAGAGCCTTCTATAATTTCGCGTGACCAGTGAGCGGAAGTTACTTTTGTGTACTCCTCTAACTCATCTTCATATTCATATTCTCCTGAGAAAAATTCATCTAAATCAATTTTTCGATCATCAAAAATCCAAACTGTTGGATCTAGTGTAATAGTAAATTTCACAGCACCTTTAATAGGGATAATAAATTCCAACGAAATTGCCTCCTCTAATCTCTCTTATCAAACTAAGTATATCGCTAAAATGAAAATATCTAAAGAATATTTCACTTTTTTCTAAACTAAGATGAGAGAACACTTGCTTTTTTGTTCATCAAAAGATACACTTTAGGGAGGTAAACAATTAGAAATCAAAATAATGGGGGCGTCCTCATGGATACTAAAATACAACTTTCGTATCAAGAAAAAGCATTAGAGCTTTTAAAGAAAGATGCGGAAAAGATTGCGCAGCTAATAAAAGTGCAAATGGACAACTTAACTATGCCTCAATGTCCGCTTTACGAAGAGGTTTTGGATACTCAAATGTTTGGATTATCACGCGAAATAGATTTTGCGGTCAAACTTGGACTTTTAGAGAAAAGTGAAGGAAGAGAAATAATTGCTTCACTAGAACAAGAGTTATCCGTTTTACATGATATCCATACAGAAAAATAATTTTAAAACTCAAACGAAGCTTACTGTTTGAGTTTTTTTTTCTAATGGAAGAAATAGAGGTTTTAACATGATTCCATATTTAAAACGATTTTTTAAAAACTTTGATTACCCGTTATTTTTTGTGTATTTAGCATTAAGTTTATTTGGATTAGTGATGATTTACAGTGCTAGTATGGGTTGGGCTGTGCTTAATTATGATCGAGAGCCTGATTACTTTTTTGATAAACAAATAAAAAATCTAGTAATCGCAATTCCAATGTTTTTTTTAGCAGCTTTTTTCCCTTATAAGCATTATAAAAGTAGAGCAATGATGCAACTTATGCTAATAGTTATGTTCATACTTTTAATACTAGTGCATTTTATCGGAACAGGCGGAGAAAGTGGATCTCAGAGTTGGATTCATTTAGGTTTTGGGAATATTCAACCTTCGGAAATTGCAAAAATAGTAATAGTATTATATTTTGCTGGAATTTTCACAAAAAAATACGAAAAGGGCACGCTGGATAAGTTAAATGAATCTGTAGGTCCGCCATTGATCGTCTTATTCTTTGTATTTGTACTCATCATGATGGAGACAGATGTTGGAAATACAATGATAATCAGCTTCGTTGCAATCTCTGTTATAGCAGCGAGCGGAATTAAACTAAAATCTTTTTCCAAACTTGTCGGATTAATTGGTATAGTTATACTAATGGGTCTATTTGTGATTTATATAATGAAAGACCAATTACAAATGGAAAAACGTCTAGGTCGATTGGGAGCTTTCTTGCATCCTTTTGAAGATGAACTAGGTTTTGGTTATCAAATTGTAAATGGATATATTGCAATAGGCTCCGGAGGTTTGAAAGGCTTAGGCTTAGGAAACTCCAATCAAAAGTTTGGATACTTGCCTGAACCTCATACAGATTTTATAATGGCTATTATTGCGGAAGAACTTGGACTCATCGGTGTATTAATTGTGATGTGTGGTCTGTTCTTTCTGGTATTTAAAGGAATTTCAATTGCTTTATCTACAAGAGATCCGCAAGCCCGTATGATTGCAGCAGGTATTGCCAGTATAATTGGTTTTCAAACATTCGTTAACCTAGGTGGAATGCTAGGATTAATCCCGCTTACCGGGGTAACACTTCCTTTTATTAGTTACGGAGGTACTTCTATCATACTGTTATCTGCTGCAATAGGGATTTTAATGAATGTATCTATGTTTGTGAAGCACGAAAAATCAAAAGAATAAGGGGTGCCACTGGATGGAAAATATTAAAAAGATCGTCGTTGCAAATAGGGGAGAAATTGCTATTCGAATCTTTCGCGCGTGTACGGAATTAAATTTGCGTACCGTAGCGATCTATTCGAGAGAAGATAGCGGTGCATTTCACCGTTTTAAGTCGGATGAATCGTATTTGGTTGGGGAAGGCAAAAAACCGATTGATGCATACTTAGATATTGAGGACATCATTCGTATCGCAAAAGAGAGTAAAGCGGATGCCATTCACCCAGGTTACGGTTTTTTATCTGAAAATTTAGAATTCGCTAAACGTTGTGAAGAAGAAGGAATTATATTTATCGGTCCTACTTCTAAACATTTAGATATGTTCGGAGATAAAGTGAAGGCTCGTGAGCAGGCTGTAAAAGCTGGTATTCCGGTTATTCCAGGTAGTGACGGCCCAGTGCAAAGCTTAGAGGAAGTCCGGGAATTTGGTGAAGCACATGGCTACCCACTTATGATCAAAGCTTCCTTGGGCGGCGGTGGTCGTGGGATGCGTGTTGTACAGACGAAAGATGATTTGGAAAGTGCATACGAACGTGCTAAATCGGAAGCAAAAGCCGCTTTTGGTTCGGACGAGGTATATGTGGAGCGATTTATATTTGAACCAAAGCATATTGAAGTTCAAATTCTAGGGGATAAGCACGGAAATCTAATTCACCTGTATGAACGTGATTGTTCTATTCAAAGAAGGCATCAAAAGGTAGTGGAAATTGCTCCTTCGAATTCACTTAGTCCTGAATTACGCAATAAAATATGCCAAGCTGCTGTTCAATTAATGCAAAATGTATCATACATAAATGCAGGAACTGTAGAGTTTTTAGTGACAGAAGATGAATTCTTCTTTATCGAAGTAAACCCGCGCATTCAAGTAGAGCATACGATTACAGAGATGATCACTGGTGTAGACATCGTACATGCGCAGATTAAAATTGCTGATGGTTTAGCCTTAAATAGTGAGGATATGGGAATTCCAAGTCAAGAGAATATTCCTCTTTTTGGATTCGCTATACAGTCCCGAGTAACAACTGAAGATCCATTAAATAACTTCATGCCAGATACAGGAAAATTAATGGTGTATCGTTCCGGAGGCGGATTTGGTGTTCGTTTAGACGCAGGAAACGGCTTCCAAGGAGCAGTTATTACTCCTTATTATGATTCCTTGTTAGTAAAAGTTTCTACCTGGGGTATGTCTTTTAAAGAAGCGGCAGCAAAAATGGACCGAAATTTACAGGAATTTAGAATTCGTGGTATTAAAACGAATATTCCTTTCCTAGAAAAAGTTGTGAAACATCCTAGTTTTATTTCAGGACAGTTTAATACTAGTTTTATAGATTCCACACCTGAGTTGTTCCTATTTCCAAATCGAAAAGACCGTGGTACGAAATTATTAAATTATATCGGCAATGTTACGGTGAACGGCTTCCCTGGTGTAGAACAAAAATCCAAACCTGTATTTGGAATGCCAAGAAAACCGAATGTAGATATCTCACTTGCACCACCGGCTGGAACAAAGCAAATCCTAGAAACGCAAGGCGTAGAAGGGGTTATAAAGTGGGTGAAAGAGCAACAAGGCGTTCTATTAACCGATACAACATTCCGTGATGCACATCAGTCTTTACTTGCAACTCGCGTGCGTTCTCATGATATGTTCGGGATAGCGAAAGAATCTGCTCAAGGATTGCATAATCTATTCTCATTTGAAATGTGGGGAGGAGCAACTTTTGACGTTGCCTATCGTTTCTTAAAAGAAAGTCCATGGGATCGATTATTAAAAATGCGTGAAATGATTCCAAATGTATTATTCCAAATGTTATTCCGAGGGGCAAATGCAGTTGGATATAAAAACTATCCGGATAATGTGATACGAGAATTTATTCAAAAATCTGCAGAAGCAGGTATAGATGTATTCAGAATATTCGACAGCTTAAACTGGATAAAAGGAATGGAAGTTGCTATTGATGCTACAAGACAATCCGGAAAAATCGCAGAAGCAGCTATATGTTACACAGGAGACATTTTAGATGACTCTAGAGCCAAGTATACAGTGCAGTATTATAAAGATATGGCAAAAGAGTTAGAAGCAGCAGGAGCTCATATTTTAGCGATTAAGGATATGGCTGGTTTATTAAAACCGGAAGCCGCATATCGTTTGATCAGCGAGCTAAAAAGTACAGTCGATTTGCCGATCCATTTACATTCTCATGATACGAGCGGAAATGGAATTTATATGTATGCAAAAGCAATAGATGCTGGAGTAGATATTGTCGATACTGCACTAGGCGCTATGGCTGGTTTGACTTCACAACCAAGTGCAAGCAGTTTGAGTTATGCGATGGCAGGCTCTGGAAGAGAAGTTATTGGAGATATTGATGCATTTGAAAAGGTATCTTATTACTGGGAAGATGTACGGAAATATTACCAAGACTTTGAAAGTGGCATGATGAGTCCACATACAGAAATTTATGTACATGAAATGCCAGGTGGACAGTATAGTAATCTTCAACAACAAGCAAAAGGGGTAGGGCTAGGAGAAAGATGGGAAGAGGTAAAAGAAATGTATTCCCGTGTGAACCTACTATTCGGTGATGTTGTAAAAGTTACACCTTCCTCTAAAGTTGTAGGGGATATGGCTTTGTTCATGGTACAAAACAATTTGGATGAAGTGTCAGTGATTACAAGAGGAAAAACAATTGACTTCCCAGACTCCGTAATTGAGTTTTTCGAAGGATATATTGGACAGCCGTTTGGCGGATTCCCTGAAGAGCTTCAAAAAGTAGTGTTGAAAGACCGTCAAGCTATTACTGTACGTCCAGGAGAGCTACTAGAACCAGTTGATTTTAAAGCAGTTAAAGAGCTATTATTTAATCAACTAGGGCGTCCTGTCACTAGCCAAGAGATTTTAGCCTATACTTTATATCCAAAAGTATTTGAAGAATATAGTGCGACAGAAAAGAATTTTGGAGACGTGTCTGTTTTAGATACACCTACATTCTTATATGGTTTAAGACTTGGAGAAGAGATCGAAGTAGAGATCGAAGTTGGGAAAACTTTAATCATTAAATTAGTTTCGATTGGTGAACCAACCCAAGACGGTAACCGCGTCATCTATTTCGAATTAAACGGTCAACCACGTGAAATAATTATTCAAGACATGAATATTGAAGTAAGTCACTTAGCAAAACAAAAAGCAGATTTAACAAACGAAAGCCATATCGGCGCAACGATGCCAGGAACTGTATTAAAAGTTGCAATAGATACTGGCAGCAAAGTAAAAAGAGGTCAGCATTTGCTTATAACTGAAGCGATGAAAATGGAAACAACCGTACAAGCACCATATAATGGTGTCATTAAAGAGATTCACGTAGTAGCTGGTGAAGCTATTGCAACTGGAGATTTGTTAATCGTAATGGATAAAGAATAGAAAAAAGGCTGTTGGACATACATTGTCCAACAGCCTTTTTCTTATAATTAGAAGATTTGTAGTAGATGCTTTTAGAGAATAGTGCGGCTTACTGACCTGATTTTCGTTGCAGATCGGACGCTTTCCGCGAAAATCAATAGAAATTGCTTGCTTTTTCAAAGGCGACTCGCTCAAAACAATATTTTTTTCTAATTTTTCCATTGAGTGTATCCAGTAAATGGATAGGGGCAACCAACTAGGCAGCGAAAGCAACTAGTTATACACTCAAGGCAACTAAAATCAGCGCAAGGGCAACTAAATTGTAGATGAAAGCAACTAATTCTTATAACAACAAGTTTACTTGAAGTGAGACGACGAAGAATCTGACTCATTTTTTATTGGTCAATCTTCACCAAATGAATAGCTCGGAAATATTTGTTATAGCGCGCAGGCTCGTGGCTACCTTACGACCCAGCATCCCGAAGCATAGACAAAAAGGACACTGCTTGTTCAATTCGAAACAAGAAGTGTCCTATTATTTGTTTATTCTATTGTTTATTAGGGAACAGGAAAAAAAGATATACTTAATTTTTCGCTCTACTTCTAGATAACAATAGAATCATATAACATAGTAATCCAAAAAGTAATGATATAAACAATGAATGCAATAATGCTATATACAAATTTAACCTCGTTAATATAACAAACATTCCAGATACTAATTGGCATGTTACTAGTATAAGTGCAATAATCCAACTCCAGTATATTGCGCGTTGATCTTTATAATTCTTTATAACATGAATTGCAGTAATGAGAATCCAAATAAAAATCAATCCAGCTGCAACCCGATGTCCCATTTGTACCCACTCGTACAAGTTTGTCGGCAGTGTAAATTCATCATTTCGACATAATGGCCAATCTCGGCAAACTAAGCTAGACTCTGTATGTCGTACAAGTGCACCTGTATAAATGACAACATAAGAATAAAGTGTAATACCAATTGTATGAAATCTCAGTGTTTTACCTATTCTTATTTTATCCGTGTCGAATTTACGGTCGACTTCAAATACAAGTAAAGTTAATAACAAAACAGCAGCAAATGAAATAAGAGAAATACCGAAGTGAAGTGCGAGGATAAAATCTCCTTGTCCCCATTTCACTTGTGCAGCTCCAATGAGAGCTTGTAATACTAAGAAAAAGACTGCCATGAAAGATAAGAATTTTGTTTCACGCACATGTCCTAAGGAACGCCAAGCCCAAACAGCTAAAGCAACGATGAAGATGCCGACAGCTCCTGTCACAAGACGATGTGAAAATTCAATTAATACTTCTGGTGTAATTACATCTGGAATAAGTTGTCCATTACAACCAGGCCAATGTCGTCCGCAACCCATGCCGCTATCAGTTTTGGTAACTAGTGCTCCACCCAAAAGGATGAGCAACATACCAACTGTAGAAGCGATAGCAAGGGCTTTTAAATATTTATTAATGTGCAATGCGCCACCCACTTTATGTATCTTGTTCGTCTATAAAAGACGGTATCTGCTACTAGATAATATCGAAACATGAGAAAAATTACAATGTATATACTTTGAACACCATAGAACGATAAAGGCATTTCACAAATTGTTCATAAATTCGTGCTCGAACCTTCACAAATAACGACAAAAAATGATTTACTATGGATATGTTCTATCGAAATTTACATTTTTATAGAACTTATTATGCGAAAATCTTTATTCACTATAGAAATTGGAAAGGATTTTCGATATAGTAAAAGGTAGCGGAATATGCTTACAATTTTGAAAGGAGGGCGCAGCATGTCAAATGGTCATTCATTAACCGCTACTACCGAAGCTGAAAAGGAACCAGTATCCAGTTCTTTTTTGAAAGATTTTCTGTCGCTTATTAAAATTGGAATAGTCAATTCCAACTTAGTAACGACGTTTACTGGAATGTGGCTAGCTTTTCAAATTACTAATGTCAATTTTCTGCATAATTTAGATTTGTTATTTTATACGCTTTTTGGCGCAGCACTTATAATTGCAGGATCTGCGGCAATGAATAACTATATCGATCGTGATATTGACCCAGTCATGAAAAGCAAGAAAGGTAGACCTACCGTTACTGGAAGATTTACACCATCGGCCGTGCTGATAACTTCCTTTTCATTTTTAATTGTAGGTGAAATCTTGTTATTTATGGCTTCAACTTCTGCGGGAGTTTGGGGGCTGGCGGGGATTATTAGTTACGTTGTTTTATACTCAATGTGGTCAAAAAGAAAACATGTTAGTAATACGGTAGTAGGTAGTATTTCCGGTGCTATTCCTCCATTAATTGGATGGGCAGCAGTAGAACCAGGTCTCAGTTTTGGTGCGCTTGCATTGTTCTTAATAATGTTTGCTTGGCAACCACCGCATTTCTATGCGCTTGCAATGAAGCGAACGGAAGAATATCGTGCAGCTAACATTCCAATGTTACCTGTTGTAAAGGGTTTCAAACGTACTAAAGTTTCTATGCTGTTATGGATTTTACTTTTGTTCCCGTTACCATTCTTATTATTGGATTTAGGAATTATTTTTATTGTGTTAGCGACAGTACTTAATATTGGCTGGTTATTGCTATCTATTAAAGGCTTTCGTGCAGAAGATGATATTAAATGGTCTACTCGTATGTTTGTCTATTCGTTAAACTATATGACGATTCTATTTGTATCCATGATTATCTTTTCTATTTTCATTTAACTATTGGGATTCTTTCTTTTAGTCAACAAGAATTCATATAAAACAGTACGACCGTCCAAATGCACATGAATACAACTATGAAAGAGGGGTTTGATTTAGCTATGATGAAAGGGCTTAAAAAATGGCGACTTTTTTCACTGTTAGCAGCTCTTACGATTTTCCTATCGGGTTGTGGCGAGGAATATTTATCAACGCTTACACCTGCTGGACAAGTCGGAAGAGATCAATTTAATTTACTACTTCTATCTACTGGTATTATGACATTAGTTGTTATCGTAGTAGTAATTATTTATGTACTTGCAATAGTGAAATTCCGACGCAAAAAAGTTGGAGAAAATGTGATTCCAAAACAAGTAGAAGGAAGTCACACACTTGAAGTTATTTGGACAGTTATTCCAATTCTTCTATTAATCGTGCTTGCTATTCCAACTGTAATTTATACTTACAAACACGCGGATGTATCAGCGATGGACCACGTGGACGCAGACGGAAACAAAACAGCTGTTACAGTCAATGTAACTGCAAAATTATATTGGTGGGAGTTTGAATATCCTGATCTAGGTGTAGTTACAGCTCAAGAACTTGTAGTTCCTACAGGGGAAAAAGTATACTTTAACTTAAAAGCAGCGGATGTTAAACACTCATTTTGGATCCCAGCAGCTGGTGGTAAATTAGATACAAACGTAGAAAACGTCAACCAATTCTATTTAGAATTTGATAAAGAATCTGCGGGATTAAAAGACGGCGTATTTTATGGTAAATGTGCGGAACTTTGTGGGCCATCACATGCTTTAATGGATTTCAAAGTAAAAACATTGAGTCGTACCGACTTTAATGCTTGGGTAGAGTCAGCTAAAACAACAGAAGCTGTTGCAGAAGGTGAACTTGCTACTCAAGGTGAAGAAATATTTAATACAAGCTGTATCGCATGTCATGCAACTTCGGCTGCTGGTTCTGCCGGTGGTGTTGGTCCTAACTTAGCGGCATTTGGAGACCGTAATCGTGTTGCAGGGTTCATGGAACATACAGAAGAGAATCTAAAAAACTGGATTAATGATCCACAAAGCTATAAACCGGGTAACTTAATGCCTCAACCTGAACAACTGAACGATGGTAAAAAATTTAGTGAAGAGCAATTAGATGCTCTTGCAGAATATTTAATGGGACTATCTATTGAAAAATAATTTCAATAGATAATTATGAGGGAGGTTAAAGTTGTGAGTTCAATCGCACAAAAAAAGGGCTTTGGCGCAACTTTATGGGACTATTTAACAACAGTCGACCATAAAAAGATCGCGGTCATGTACCTCATTGCTGGTGGATTATTTTTCGTAATCGGCGGTATTGAGGCAATGCTAATTCGTATTCAATTAGCGCAGCCAGATAACGATTTTGTTAGTGCTGGTCTGTTTAATGAAATTATTACAATGCACGGAACAACGATGATTTTCCTTGCGGCCATGCCAATATTATTTGGATTTATGAACGCAGTTATGCCACTTCAAATTGGTGCACGTGACGTTGCGTTTCCATTTCTAAATTCACTTGGTTTTTGGTTCTTCTTATTTGGTGGTCTATTCCTTAACCTATCTTGGTTTATGGGTGGCGCACCTGATGCAGGGTGGACTTCTTACGCTTCGTTATCATTAGCTTCACCAGGTCATGGTATTGACTTTTATGCCATTGGTCTTCAGATAGCTGGTGCTGGTACTTACATAGGTGGTATTAACTTCCTTGTAACGATTATTAATATGCGTGCACCAGGTATGACGTATATGCGTATGCCATTATTCACTTGGACTACATTTGTTGCAAGTGCGTTAATATTATTTGCTTTCCCACCACTTACAATCGGATTATTCTTCTTAATCCTTGACCGTATGTTCGGAGCAAACTTCTTTGACCATACAATGGGTGGTAATACAATTATTTGGGAGCATTTATTCTGGATTTTCGGACATCCTGAAGTATATATCTTAATATTACCTGCTTTCGGTATTTTCTCGGAAATTTTCACTATTTTTGCTCGTAAACGTCTATTTGGTTACTCATCTATGGTATTTGCGACTGTATTAATCGGTTTCTTAGGATTCATGGTTTGGGCTCACCATATGTTTACAGTTGGTTTAGGACCTACAGCAAATGCTATTTTCGCAGTAGCTACAATGGCAATCGCTGTTCCTACCGGTATGAAAATCTTTAACTGGTTGCTGACGATTTGGGGAGGAAGTATTAAAGTTACGACTCCAATGTTGTACGCTTTAGGATTTATTCCATCCTTCGTAGCAGGTGGGGTAACAGGAGTTATGCAAGGGGCTGCACCTCTTGACTATCAATTACATGACTCTTACTTTATCGTTGCCCATTTCCACTATGTAATCGTAGGTGGAGTTGTGCTTGCAATTTTAGCTGCGGTACATCTATATTGGCCATTAATGTTTAACCAAATGCTAAGCGAAAAATTAGGTAAATGGACTTTCTGGTTCTTCTTTATCGGTTTCCATTTAACATTCTTCGTACAACATTTCTTAGGATTAATGGGGATGCCTCGTCGTGTATTTACGTTTGGAGCGAACCAAGGTTGGGATTTATTCAACTTAATCAGTTCTGTCGGAGCGTTCTTCATGGCAGCAGGTGTTATTATTCTTGTTATTAACATCATTATTACGGCTGTTAAAAATGTACCAGTTGGAAATGATCCATGGGAAGATGGCCGTACATTAGAGTGGGCTATTCCACAACCGGTTCCATTTTATAACTTTAGACAAACTCCACTTGTTCGTGGACTTGATCCTTTCTGGATTGAAAAACAAGAAGGTAATAAAGAAGGTATGACATATGCAGAGCCTCTATCTGATATCCATATGCCAAACAACTCATTTGTTCCTTTCGTAATGACATTTGGTTTCTTTATTGCTGGTTTTGGAGCACTTTATCATGGTGAAAAAGAGTGGGCTGTTCCGGTATTAGTTCTTGGATTAGCAATCACTGCAGCTTCTATGGCTGTTCGTTCATTAAAAGATGATCATGGTTACCATATTCACAAAGAAGATTTGATGAATGAAAAAGGGGGTAAATAATAATGGACTTAAATAAAAAGTACACCCCACAAACTTGGCCGGATCACCCAGAACAAGTAACAATGGAAGGTAAGAACAAGTTTTTAGGTTTCTGGCTGTTTCTAGGTGGAGAAACTGTACTATTTGCGAGTTTATTTGCTACTTATTTAGCGCTTAAAAATAAAGGACCAAGTGGTATGGAGTTTTCTACTCAGTCATTATTTGAATTACCGCTTGTATTCATTATGACAATGGTACTTCTTACTTCTTCTTTAACAAGTGTTTATGCAATGTATCATATGAAAAACCATAATTTTAAAGCTATGCAACTTTGGTTAGGAATCACAGTTGTTCTTGGGCTTACGTTCTTAGCTTTAGAGATTTATGAGTTTAATCACTATGTACATTTAGGCTTTAACTATAGTCAAAGTGCGTTTTCATCAGCGTTCTTTACACTAGTTGGAACACACGGGATACACGTTGTAATCGGTTTAGTATGGATTATCCTATTGATTGTACGTAATGCAAAACGTGGATTTAACTTGTATAATGCACCAAAATACTATACTGCTTCACTTTACTGGCACTTCATCGACGTTGTGTGGGTATTCATCTTTACAGTAGTATACTTGATGGGAGTTGTTGGCTAATATGTCTCACGATGCTCAAGTTTATGTTAAATCAGAAACTGAATTTAATTATATTAAGCAACAGAGAAGAAAAGATATGCGTGGCCAAATAACAACATTTGCAATTATGATTTTCTTTACACTAATTGCATTTACTGCTGTTGCGGCTGACTTCTCTAAGTACTTAATAGCACCTGTAATTTTGTTACTTGCTGTAGTTCAAGTAATATTACAACTTTTTTACTTCATGCATATGAGTGAAAAAAATCATAATGTTCCGATGTATTTCTTGTTTGTTGGGGCATTCTTCGCGTTTATCTTCATCCTTACGTTCTTAACGATCATTTGGTGGGGATAATCTAAACACAAAAGTCGAGACTAAGAAAATTCTTAGTCTCGGCTTTTTTTGTTGGGAAGTTCCCAAGTTAGTGGTACGCGTAAGTGTAAAATTTCTTCAAACATTGAAGGTATGGCACTTTTTAGGGATAATGCGTCGTAAAGAGTTGAATGAAGTGTCCGCAGGGATTTTCGCAGCAGGGCGGACGCTTTCCGTGGGGTGAGTGATGAGCCTTCACCGCCACGCCTACGCGCGTACGTTGTGAAGTCTCATCTTACTCAGGCAGAGGAACAAAAGGCTAAGAACGCCACATCGTGTGGCAACGCCTTTGTGACCAACCTCCTGTTGGCCTCCTTCAGAGTCGCCGCCCTGCTGCGAAAATCCAATGATAAAACACTGACTTTTCAGTGTCCGTAATTAACAATAAATGGTGAACGAGATAATATACACTGCGAACCAGACAGAAACTCGTCCAACTAGTCGAGCTGATGCCTGCCAGGCGAGTTCGATGGGCTTATAGGCATATTATTCCTATAATCTGCCTAAATCATGGTCGTCTCACTCCAAGTAAACTTTTTATTGTAAGAAATTCGTTGCTCTCATAAGCAATTTGGTTGCTTTCATGCTGATTTTAGTTGCTTTCAGTGTAGAATTAGTTGCTTTCAACAGCTTTTTGATTGCCCTTAGCTATATTTTGGAACTTTCCATGACAGTGTGAGACCCTGCAAGAGCGTTAGCGACGTAGCGGATCGTCACTCGCCCGCGAAAATCACAGCGGCCACCTAATAGAACTCTCTACGACGTATTATCCCTACATTGCGTAAAACACCTTAGAGAAAGCTAGTCTTTCATTTGTCATAGTTCGTTCATTGAAGTTATTGACATTCGGCTATATAATGGGATTAGTAGTAAAAGTAAAGGAGTGAGGTTACATATGCCTTTAAGTATATTTGGTTTTCAAGCTAACTGGAGCCCTGTATTAATCGGATTATTAGTGTTTATAACTATTCTATATTTTTTAATAACAGTTAAGTGGCGTAAAGACTTCAAAGTTTCAGAGCCTTTAACAAAACAAGAAGCAGCATATTTTTTAACGAGTATCGTACTTGTTTATATTGTTAAAGGATCACCTGTAGATTTGATGGCGCATATTATGTTCTCCTATCATATGGTGCAAATGGCTTTATTACTACTGTTAATTCCACCTTTGTTGATGAAAGGAATTCCATGGTGGGTCTGGAAAGTTGTCATTCAATTACCAGTTGTAAGAAAGGTCTTTCCGGTATTAACGAAACCGTTATTGTCGTTAATAGTATTTTCTGGATTATTCTCTCTTTACCATATTCCCTTAATCCTTGACTATATTAAAATGGATGAAGTGTTACATGGAACATATACGTTCATTTTGTTTATTTCAGCGATATTTATGTGGTGGTCTATTGTTGATATTATTAAGGGAGAGCAAGGGTTGCACGGGTTAAAGAAAATTGGTTTTATTGTAGGTAGTGCTATCTTAATAACTCCAGCTTGTGCATTGATTATTTTCTCAGGAACAGCAAATTATGTAACATACACAGACGGAGAAGCTTGGCTTAAAGCGATGGAATTATGTGTACCAACTAGTACATTATCCGGCTTATCACTTTCTGGACCTGAACTGTTTTCTAATATGTCGCCTGAAGCGGATCAACAACTCGGTGGTATTTTGATGAAGATTATTCAAGAGATTATATATGCTGTTGTTTTAGCGTCAATATTCTTTAAATGGTTTAAAAAAGAGCAGGAAACTGCTGATGAAATTACACAAAAAGCATTAGATGATTTAAAACTACAAGCAAGCTATAATAAATAACAAATTTAATGGATTCAAGGAGAATTGACGATGAGTTTACCCGTGTTACCAACGATTAGTACCTTTTTCATCGTGTTAAGTGCTGTATTAGTTGCCATTGGATGGGGATTAGTAAAGCAACGTAAAATAGAAGCACATAAAAAAACGATGATTGCTGCAGCTATTTCTGCTTTAATTTTTTTCATCATTTACGCATCACGAACAATTTTTATCGGGAATACCGCATTTGGCGGACCAGATAATATAAAAATTTACTATACAATATTTTTAATTTTCCATATCGTATTAGCGACTACAGGGGCTGTATTTGGAATTGTTACGATTGTTTTAGGATTTAAGAATAATATTACAAAGCATCGTAAAATTGGTCCCATTACAAGCGTCATTTGGTTTTTCGTTGCAATCACAGGAGTAGCCGTGTATTTATTGCTGTATGTATTTTATCATGGTGGAGATACGACTTCTGTCATTAAAGCGATAATCGGTGGATAACTGAGGCAAAAGCCAACACATTCAAAATGTGTTGGCTTTTGTTATAGTTTAAAGTTAAGTTTGATCATTCCCGCTTCTTTTGCGGTTATAAAAACAATGACGATGAGCGGTCCTATTAAAAATCCGAGAAAGCCGAATAGTTTCGCTCCGACAAACATAGCGATTAATATTGCTAAAGGGGATATGCCCATTTGTGACCCCATTAATTTTGGCTCAACTGCTCTTCGAATTATTAAAAGGATAATAGCTAAAATCGTAAGCTTAGTACCTAATACAATATCGCCT
The DNA here is from genome assembly GCF_044762855.1 of Psychrobacillus sp. NPDC096389. Lineage (NCBI taxonomy): Bacteria > Bacillati > Bacillota > Bacilli > Caryophanales > Bacillaceae > Psychrobacillus > Psychrobacillus sp. NPDC096389. The sequence continues at coordinate 973,650 of NZ_JBIWFB010000001.1, forward strand.
GTAATATATTCATAAATGGCCCAGGGTGCTAAAATAATGATAGAACCTAAGATAGGGATTATATCGATAATCCATATAATAATTGCCATAATGATCGCATATTTTGGCGTAAGTATAAATAGTAACCCTATAAGCGACGCTCCTAAAATTATGAAGCTTGCTAAAATTTGAGCCTTCATAAATCCGATTGTTACTTTTTTTATACTTGTACTCATCACTCGAACTTTCTCTGCAGTGCCTTCGGATAAATACCGAAAGAATTTCGTGCGCAATCTTTCCAAATCTAACATAAATAAAAATAAAGCAATAATAAAGACGATAAAGCTGATTAGAAAGTTTGGGACATTCGTAAGAAGTGCGGTAATATTCGAGTAACTTAGCAAATCGAGTAATGCATCTTTCATGCTCATCAAGGTGGAATCGAATTTATCTTGAATGGATTCTACTACTTCTTTTGGCAGTCCTTCTGTATATTGAAACAAGTTATTTTGTATGTTGATCCATACTCCTGTTAAGCTATTCAAATGAAATGGGATTACTTTAGAAGTATAAATGAGCTGACTGATTAGCTTCGTTATAACAAAATAAATAATGGCTGAAATAATAATGATAAAGAAAAAGAAATTAGTCATAACTGCTATTTTTCGATTCCATTTAAATGTTCTCTGGGTGAACTTAACAAGAGGCTCGATGATGATTGCAGTAACTAAAGCTAAGATAATTGGGAGTGATACTGGGATGACGAATATTGCAATTAATAATAGTAAAATGCCTGTTATAATGTATTTTACATATTCTTTTTTAAAACGTTTCAGCACGATGGCAGATACTCCTTTCTGTAGACTCCCACCTAGTATAGACAACATATTTATATTTGAACATATAAAAAACGCTAGAGAATTATTCTCTAACGTTTAATACAAGTCTTATTTCGATTGCAATTCAAAAGCGTCTAAGTCTTTTTTTAGTGCAGCTAATACTTGTTCACATGATTTTACTAAGTGGTTAGGGAATACTTCATTTTCCCCGTATTCTACCCCATGTGGATAATAATGTTTGCCGACTACTGGTTTTAATAATGTAATGTTTGCTTCGTGAGCACCAACATCGCCGTCTTTTGTAAAACCAAATACTCTTAGATAGAATGTGCCTTCTTTTATCTCATACTTTTTGTCATAAGTTACACGTTCATAATCCCATTGACCAGCGCGGATTAATCCGTTTTTGCTCATAAGATCATCTAATAAATTAAGATCAATGACAGTGTTTTCTATACCTGTGTTTTCGAAATACATTGAATTGTCCTCCTTCACGTTCGAATTACCAAAGAATATGTTCTCATTAATATTAATTCAAATTTGAAAATGTTGCAATGGCAACATTGTGTCTTTCCATGTAAGCTTGATATACTAGTGATAACGGATTAATCGTTAAGGAGAAAATTGAGATGAAAAATCTATTTCGCATTTTAGTAGCTGTTACTATTGTACTGGTGATATTTATATATTTGGATAATCCTGTTCAGGAAAATGAGCTAATTATGGGACCAAACAACTCTGGTCAATTAATACCACAACAAGTAACAGAGGTTTCAGAGCCTTTAACCATTTTCGATAGACCAAAAGAAGGGATCTCTACTCTTATAGGAAAGCCTTCTCAAACATTAATTGATTTGTACGGGAAGCCCGTGAGAATCGAACCATCTGGATTTGATTATGATTGGTGGGTGTATAATGAATCATTTTCAACATATAGACTGTTCGGAGTTTCAGATGGTCTGGTCGTACAATCATTTGCCATAGGAGGAGATGTAGATGTCGCTCCATATAAAATAGGGCAGACGCTCACGGATATTTATCGGTTTACACTAGTACAATCGGAAATCACTATGTCTATTGATTCTAATACGTATACTTTTTCGTTAACAGAAGAAGATATTAATACGCGTATTTTAGTGCAATTTAATGATTTGTTTGCCATTTTATATATAGATATGGATGATCAAGAGCTAGAGGCAGTCCGATATATAGACGCTAAAACACTGTTAAAACTTAAACCATATGATATTTTATATAACGGAATGATGATTGATGTGGAAACTCCAGCCTCTTCTCTGCAAGCTTCGATAGATAGGGCAAATGAGAGACAAGTGGTAGAAATGACGAATGTTATCCGCCACCGGCACGGTTTACAAGTGTTAGAGTCCAATTATGCCTTGCAACAACTTGCAAGAAATCATAGTGAAGAAATGGCTAAAAATAACATAGTAATAAATGAGACATTTGAAATTCCTAAATTTAGTGATCAATTAAAAGAATCTGCCATTGATTTTACACGGGCAGCCGGAAACACAGCCGCTTTTTACTTTGATGCAGGGGAGGCCGTTAATGGTTGGTTAAATTCGAAAGACCATCGTGCAACAATACTTGGCGAATGGTACACACATACTGGTGTAGGAGTTTATAGTAACTATTATACGCAAAACTTAATCGAACAACCTAAGCCAAAACTAAAAGATAGAAAAAAAGACGCAAGTATTGATTAAACAAAAATATTAAGCAGATGGATGATTATTATGAAGAAGGTACGATTGTTACTTTAACTTTAAATGCTTTGAACTAAACGAGTTCTATACCTTTATCGAAAAAATACGAAAGGGATGTGATTATGTCACATCCCTTTCGTATTTTTGGGTAATGGTGTAGTAGTTTATGGGTAATGAAAGTACCAAAGGTGTTGAAAACGAAAGAATGGCCACTTTCCTATTCATATAAAAGCAGCCAAAGATGAAATTTTGGCTGCTCAGTCCATCTCTATTGTGTTTATGCCTTTTCATTAATCGTCACCACTAAGCCTTCGGTAATAATTTTGCAATCATTTCGTCCACCGCTAACCTTCTGCGTTTTTGAAATGTGCTGTAAATTGGTTCATTAACAGACTGATTACTTAAAAACGAATGTTCCTTCTTTATCTTCATATAGGGAGCGAATATGCAAAGGAACATGATGGAGTGCAGCAAATTTAGCTGCTCTTTTTTGTATGACTTCCACTGGTCCATTTATTTTATTTTGTAATTCTGCATACGTCATTGATGTAATTAATTCGACGTTTTTATTTCTAAAAGGATCAGACGTCATCACACCTGGAACGTTTTTATAAAACTCCACGACATCTGCATTTAAATAATGTCCATAAACGACTGCAGTTAAATCGCTTCCACCTCTACCAAGCGTAGTGAAAGTTTGTGTTTCTTCTGCAACTCCTTGAAAACCTGGTACTACAATACAATGGAAATGTTGGAAGGTGGCGGCTATTGATGTTGTATCTACTTTTTCTATTTGAGCATCTCCGTAAGCATCATTTGTAATAATTCCTGCACTTTTTCCGTATAAAAGGGTTGCCAAAATTCCTTCTTTTTTTAACTCTGCGCAAAGTACAGATGCAGATATTAGTTCACCACATGCGGAAAGTAAATCCGTTTCCACACTATTAACAGCGTTTGGTACTAGATCTAATAATGTATCCGTTGCATAGTGTTGACCACTTCTTCCCATTGCTGAGACAACTACCAATACTTGTTGATGCATCGTTATTGCTTTTTTAATCCTTGCCATAACCAATTTCCTACTTTGATGATCCTGCATTGCAATTCCACCAAATTTTTGCACTATCATATTTTCAACCACTCTACTCGTGACATTTCAAACACTCCGTTCATACGATACAGGGAATTCATTTTACTTTATGCGAACTCACAAGAATGGTGTAGGGAGTGTGTTACTATTTTTCCTTTAAAAGAACTATTGGATTGTTTAGACTACAAGATTAAAGGTGACTTGAAGAACTTTAAGATAAACAGATTTATCGATCATTCGAAACAAATAAGAGATGGAGATGTGTTTGTTTCCGAAACGGGGAATCGAATATTTATAGAAGAAGCCATACAAAACGGCGCAAAAGCGATACTCACTGAGTATTTCATCCCTGATTGTAGTGTTCCACAAATTATTTTACCGACGGATATGCATTTGTTAAAAGAGAGAATTTCCTATATGACCTATGAAATGTACGGGAAATATATAAAAACAATTGGGATTACTGGCACGAATGGAAAAACTACTGTAGCGTCTTTTATAGGACAATTACTGATGCAACAACAGAAAAAAGTGTGCGTAATTGGTACACTTGGCGTTTTTATAAATGGTCAAAAATTGGATGGTCAATTTAGAAGTAATACAACATTGCCTTTTTATGATTTCATACAAGTAGTAAAATCTTGTTTTGAACAGAAAGTGGAATACATCGTATTAGAAGCTTCTTCCCAAGGATTGTTGGACAATCGATTAGGGGTATATCCAATCGATTTAGGCGTATTTTTGAATATAGGAAAAGATCATCTAGAATTCCATGGCGGGATGGTTCCTTACAAAAAATCAAAAGAGTTACTCGTCACACTTTCCAAGCAATTAGTTATTAATGATGATGATGAGTGGTGTCAATCCATTGCTGAAAGGACGATACTACCAGTTATCCGATTCGGCGAAAAATATACAAATGACGTTATTTATCAAAAGGTAGATTACTCAACGGAAATGGTCCTTTATAAATTTTGGGTAAGGGATAAAGAAGTGCACTTAAAAATGAAAAACAGTGGTTATTATAATGGGATGAACATAGCAGCGGCAATAGCATGTTTAAGTGCATTCGATATTCCTTTTGACGAAATAAAAGCTCTGATGCTCCCTAAGGGACGGTTAGAGCAAATTCCTAATAGTAAAGGGGTGGAAGTGCTAATTGACTATGCACATACACCTGATGCGTTGGAAGCTTGTTTATCTACTATTACTTCCTATGCAAAAAAAGACATCTATGTAGTTTTTGGCTGTGGGGGAAATCGAGATAGACAAAAAAGAAAAGGTATGGGGGAAGTTGCAACAAAATATGTAACAAAAGCAATTATCACTTCCGATAATCCAAGAGATGAGCGTCCAGAAGACATTATTACAGAAATTGTAAGTGGAGTGGACCCTAGCAAAGTCATGATTGAACCTGACCGTAAAAAAGCAATCGAGTTAGCCTTACAAACTGCCCAAAAGGGAGATGTTATCTTAATAGCAGGAAAGGGACATGAGCAAGAACAAATTGCTCATGGTCTCGTTGTCCCTTTTTCTGATCATGAAGTAGTCCGTAATTATTTTGAAGAAGTTGGTGGATTAATAACAAAAAATGATCCCGTGGCATGAGCAATTCTTTTGCCGTTTGGTTGAGTGACTGTACATTCGAGCACTAATGTTTGGCGACCTCTATGTATGTAGGACGCTGTAGCGATCAAAGATTTTTCGGAAGCTGCTTTCACATAATGAATATTCATATTCGTCGTTACAGCACCTTTTCCTGTTGGTTGTAAATCTTTGTTAACGAGGTATCCCATTGCATTATCCATTAGTGTTGCGATGATACCACCGTGTGGATTATCAAATGTATTATAAGAAAGTGGCGTAATTGGAAAAGTGACGATACATGTATCCTGCTCGAATTGTATATCCATCTGGAGAAGGGAATTTAAATAAGTATCGCTTGTTTGTTGCTTTTTTTGTAACCCTGTTAGAAAATCTTTTAGCAGAGTCATGTCTGTATCTGTTGCATTTTCCGTTACTTGGTTAAGTAATGTTTGTAATTCATTCATTATTTTTTCTCCTAACAGTAAGTTAATAATTTAGCATTTATTTCTCCATTTCTGTTATGATATACAGTGAGTGGAGGTTTTATAAATGATAATGACCAATGAATGGGCCACTATAATGGACCAATCAGATATGCTATGTACAATGGTTCTTTCCTCTGAACAATTTTATCAATACTTAGATGCACATCGTGCTGTATATACAAATTCGGATCTAGTCCGTGAAATTAATCATTTTACGAAACTGAAAGACCAATATGAAGAGGTCCAACGATTCGGAAAATACCATCCTGACTATTCGAAAGTTATGAAAGATATTCGCGTAACTAAACGAAACTTGGACATGGTGGATGAAGTTGCAACATTAAAGGTTGCGGAAAATGAATTGCAAGATCTTTTAGATGAAGTGAGCTTGCTAATTGGTAAATCTGTTTCAGAAGGTGTAAAAGTTCCTGTAAGCAACCCGTTTTTTTCATCCGGTGGCTCAAGCTGCGGAAGTGGTTGTGGTACGGGCGGCGCTTGCTCTTGTTCTGCATAAGAAATACGAAGGATGTGTGCATATTTTTGCACACATCCTTTTTAGTCTAATTTTAATGCTTCGATGGCTAGGTCGGGACGATCGGTGACAATTCCTTTAGCACCGTTTTTTATCAATTTCTGCATCACTACTGGATCATTAATAGTCCAATAGTGAACAGGTATATTCAAAGAAGTGATGAACTTGATAAACCCTACACTATCGAGCGGAAATACGCCGGATTTCACCGGAATTTGAAACACATCTGCCTTTGGATGGTATAAGTGTTTAAATTGGCTCGTATACGCAGTATATGCTTTTTTTACTTCCTTTTCGCCAGCACCTAAGGCAACCGTATTTTGTGCATACAAGTTAAAACGATCTATTTGTTCATCATAAAAACTAGTAACTACTACACGCTTATATGCTTGTTTTTCTTCTAGTAGTCTCCAAAGCTTAGAAGGCATTAAACTACCTTCATATGTTTGTGGGGCATCTTTAATATCTATATTGATAAGCATTTGCGGGTATGTATCGAGAAGCTCACCTAATGTGATTATTTGTTCACCACATCCCCTATAGATTTGAGCACCTTCTAAATCGACAAAGTGATAGCCAAGATCGGCTTCTTTCAATTGGGCTAATGTGTAATCTGCCACTTTACCACTTAAGTTTGTCACTCTGTCTAAGTGCTCATCGTGAAAGACGATAATCTCTTCATCTTTCGTCAGTCGTATATCTATTTCAAATCCATGTACTCCTAATTTTGCTGCCTTTTCAAAAGCGGCAAGCGAACATTCTGGAGCTAATAATGCACCACCTCGATGAGCAAGGATGATAGGCTGCTCGTATTCAAGTGCTTCTTTTGGAGTGCGAATCTGTGGTTTAGAAATAGCTTTTGAACTTGCCCAAGCTGCTCCAGCAGCCGCAGCAATAGCGAATGCAACATTTGTTTTTTTTCCCATTAATCGATTTAACCTCCTTTTTAACATTTAGCTTTTCTAATTATAACTTTTAGACAAACAACTGTCAGCTAGTTGTTGTTGCTATCATTTTCCCGGTTATGTTATCCTAAAGAGGAAGAAATGAGGGGAAAAAGTATGACAGAAAGACAAGGATTAATTGTCTATGTGCATCATTTAAAACAAGCCAAATCATTAAGAAAATATGGCCATGTCCACTATATATCAAAAAAATTGAAGTATGTCGTGTTGTATTGTGATCAAGATCAAATTGAGACGGCCAAACAGAAGATGAATAAACTTCCATTTGTCAAAGAAATACTTGAATCATACCGTCCATTTTTAAAAACGGAATTTGAAAATAGTAAACCGGATAAAGCGAAAGAATACGATTATAAAATTGGTTTATAACGTTTTCAAATCTATTGTAATGGCGGTATTAAATTATTTAATCGTAAAACGCCGATCACATATTGATAGTATAAATTTGTATCTACAAAAGTGGATGAATGTTTCATATCAATTTGGATTGGTTTAATTTGAAATGTTTCTAGCGTCTCATTAAATATGGAAAGTCTTTTAGGTACCAGTTCCTTTTTTGGTATTCCTTCTCGACATATATATATTGGGAAAAAATTGGCGTTATTAATTGGTTTTAAAGCAACTGCAATGGAAAAGTACTCTTTCTCTTCTTTTTTAGATGTGAATATAAATGCATGGTGTATACGATTTTTATTTAAACGAGTGAGTTCACAGAGCTCAAATACATCCGCATAACCTTCACCTAGTTCTATAAAACGTTGAATCAATGGTATCACTTCCTTTCCAGTCCATCTTACCACTTTGTTGGAGGAAAATTCTATGAAATTTGTTATAAGTTTTTTGATGATGTCGCTTGTTGTTGTAAATAGTGTATTGCTTTTATTTCAATACCATGTTTATTCCTCTAGTTTGGAAGAAGAGAAGCAGTCTTTTTTTTATGAACAAGAAATCGCATTGACATTTAAAAGTGACAGCGTCATCGTAAAGCAACATTTCCGTCATTTACCGCAACAACCATTGACTATTTCATGGCCTATTTCGAGTGAAAATAGAAGCTGTGATGTGAGTACGAGTGATAGTTGTAGTCGATTATCGGATGATTTAATATCGTTCGTTGAAGGGGATTCATCCGAGCAGAGCATCTCCTATGAAATTCCTTTAGCTGATGGATTAACGGATGGAAAATTATTAACTGGTTTTTTAGCGAAAATTGAAAAAGGTGGAGTTTCCTACACAACGCTTCATGTGACGGATGAGTTGAAAAGAGGAGGGATGTGGGTTAGCGGATTACCTGTAATTGGCACTACATCGTTAGATTTAATCGATTATACTTTTTCATATGGTGTTGGAGATATTACCGATTTATATTGGCAACAGGAAATAATTCCAGTGAAATATGAAAACGATTATTTTACAGTCTATTCACCGGAAGACCTTTCAGAAGAAGTGCGTGCACGCTTAGATAGCTTGAATATTCCAAATAGTACGCATATGACCTTGCTTTTCACTGAAAATAAAAATAATATTAAATCATCACGAATAGCATTTGTATTAGGTAAAGATATGGATTCCATTGAACGCGATTTAACAGTAAAAAGTGTTCAATCACAATATGATTTAAACGGAGAAAGTCCATTGCTTGCCGAAGTAATTAGTAGTTTTTTAATGGAACGTCCGATTGGAACCGAAAAATCGATTTGGATGTATGAAACAGTTAATAATTATTTGACAACAAGTCAGATGACAGAATGGAAAGCAATATTGACTAAAAATCATCCGTTAAATGCTAAAGAATTAGACAAGCTCTTGTCAGAAACAATCGATTTGAAAACTTCTTTCTTTCAAAAGAATGAACAAGCTGATTTGGAAAAGTTTCCTTTACTTTTTGAAGATCCACGTGCTTTGTATGTAAATGGGGTTCAACAAGAAGAGATGAAGTTATTGATGAGAGACGGAAAAGTTTTATATGCAGCGGAACCATTGCTTACCGCATTAGAGTACACTTTAAATGATACAGATAAAGGATTATATGTACAAAATGATTCAAGAGCATTTCGTTTTCCGATACAGGAGCCTTTTTATGTGTTGAATGAGAAACGATATGACGCAATGTCAGAACCGTTCGAACGGATTGGATCAGAATTTTATATTGAAGAAGCATGGATGATTCGATTGTTTTTATTGAGTTTAGAGAAAGAAGAAAATCGTATAAATATTACGGAGTCCGTACCACTTTAACTTCATTCAGCCAATGTTTTTTGCGACAAGCTTGCGCAGGAGCACATACGATGAAGCGAATTTAATCATTAGGAGTCATAACATGAGAGTTATATCAGGAGACAAAAAAGGACTGCCATTAAAAGCGGTACCTGGAACAAATACAAGACCTACCACGGATAAAGTAAAAGAATCGATTTTTAATATGATTGGTCCATATTTTGACGGGGGAACTGCAGTAGATTTGTTTGCAGGAAGCGGAAACTTAGGAATTGAATCACTCAGTAGAGGAATCGATTTATGTATTTTTATCGAAAAAGACCAGAAAGCGATTCAAACAATCAATGAAAATTTGAAAAAATGTCGTTTAGAAGAATCGAGCGAAATATACAGAATTGATGCATCCAGGGCTGTCAAAGCGTTTGAAAAACGAGAGTTAAAAATTGATTTGTTATTTGTAGATCCACCGTATAATAAGACTGCATTTTATGATTTAGCTGAAAAAATTGTAGAAGTTGGATGTATGAGCGATACAGGAATTATCGTGTGTGAACATGATAAAACGGTAGACTTGGCAACTGATTTTGGTCCTTTTACTCTAGCTAGACGGGAAACATACGGTGGTACAATTATTTCTATTTATCGTAGACGTTTAGAAGAAGAGGGGGATTAAATTGGTTAAAATTGCAGTAGTACCAGGAAGTTTCGATCCAATTACGAATGGGCATTTAGATATCATTAATCGAGGAGCAGCTGTTTTTGGACAAGTTAATGTAGTTGTCTTAAACAACTCTTCCAAAAATCCACTCTTTTCGGTGGAAGAAAGAATGGAACTGATCAAACAAGCAACAAGTCATCTTTCCAATGTGAAAGTGGATACATATTCTGGACTATTAATGGACTACGCAGAAAGTGTCCATGCAAGCGCGATTATTCGAGGATTACGAGCAGTTTCCGATTTCGAATATGAAATGCAAATTACATCGATGAACCGCGTATTAAACGATGAAATCGAAACATTTTTCATCATGACAAAAAACCAATATTCTTTTTTAAGCTCAAGCATCGTCAAAGAAGTAGCGAAGTATGGAGGGAAAATTGAAGAATTAGTTCCCCCACAAGTAGAAGCTGCCCTTCGACAAAAATTCCAAAACTCCTAACCTTGCCAACCAGGCAAGGTTTTTTTATCGCTTAGGAAACTATAAAATTTATGACATGTGGATAACTTTAAAAAAACATTAAATTTGGATTTATAGTTTTGAGCGTAGTATAGGGACAATGCGTCGTAAAGCTTTATTATAGGTGGCCGCTAAGATTTTCGCTGGAATCGTACGCTTTCCGCCGGGTAAGCGATGGGCCATCCCCGCCGCTTAGGCGTACGTTGGGATGTCTCATTTTGCTCACTTATCCGGCTGGAGTCGACGCTTACAGCGAAAATCAATGGAACTCACTTGCTTATTCAATATTTGCTTGCTAATAACAAAGCTTCCTACATTTTATGGGCCTAATTTATCCAGTAAATGTCTTAGAGCAACCAACTATTCATTGAAAGCAACCAATTCCAGTCTGAAAGCAATCAAATCATGGCGAGAGCAATCAAATAGCCGATGAAAGCAACTAAATTCATAAATCAACAAGTTCACTTAGGGTGAGGCGACTATAATTTCTATATATTATTGGAACAATACATTATAAAGCCGTCTGAGCACGCAAGCTAGTATCGGATAGACTGGAGTTGTCATGTTCAGCTACTGTGATTTCTCTTTCGGAGTGTGTATTGTAATGTTGGGAGTTGTGATTGTCACGTACACTGTGGAAATGGGCTCTTTCAACCATTTATTGTTAATACGAGACCACGATAAGTAAGTTTTTACCATTTATTTTCGCTGCAGGGCGGCGACTCCGAAGGGATTAAGTGAGTAAGATGAGCCTTCACAACGTACGCGCGTAGGCGCGGCGGTGAAGGCTCATCACTCACCCCACGGAAAGCGTCCGTCCTGCAGCGAAAATCACAGTGGTCGCTACGACTCATTTTCTCTATTATGCGTTTCATTCCATTCGAAATTCTTTTTACTAAATCGATGCAGAGACTGGCGCATGCAATTCTGTCATATTGGTAGTTAGAGTATAAAAAACAATGGGATGATGAGCATATGAAGGAAGCGAAATAGAATATAGCGTTTTATAGGGATACGAGCTTTTTGTGCAAGCACAATGATTTGCATGTGAATACTAATACCACTAAAAGCAATGATGATTGCCACGATAAATGGAAGGATTGCTTTTCCAGCAAGAATTTCTCCTGCTAAACTGATCCCGCCAGTCATTTCGAAAAAAGATGCGACAAATACTAATAATAATGGTGAAATGGATGGCAGCACTTCTTTTACAGATTCAAAAACGATAATGCTCACCGTTGTGAAAAAAATTACCGTGGTACCGATTAGTAATAAGATTTGAGAGGTTTCTTTTATACTTTCCTGAAATGGAGAAACGGCAATTGACGGTTTGTAATCATTCTGTTGTATAGGCTGTGAAAAAAAGATGAATACTAAAAGGAATAGTAAATTGATTAGATGTATAATGATTAACAATTTCAAGCCCGCAAACTCTGCATGAAATATTTCAATTCCAACAAATCCGATCACAAACATTGGGCTCGGAGCATGACAAATCCCTAACAACCAACTCGCATTTCGTTCGTTTAAAGTACCCATTTCCTTTAACGAAGAAATTACTGCGGCTCCACTCGGAAACCCTCCAATCGCGCTTAATATGTAGACATTCATATACAATTTAAACTTATTCGTTGTATGTAAAAAAGTGTTTTGCGACCTTATAAACATTTGTGTAATGACTAAATAAGGCAACAAATAAGGAAGTAATGACGTCGTAAAAATACGCATCCCTTCAACGGCACCTCTATGGGCCGTACCAGGTTGTAGAAATAGTAAAATTATTAATGCCCAGCTTCCGATCGTTATTATAATATGCATAAATTCATCCTTTATTTTCAATTGTTTTGTCAGAAAAAAATGGAAGTGATAAACTAATACTCATATATAGTTAAGAAAGAGAGGGAGAACATATGAAGAAGAGAAATTCCGTAATCCTTCTTTTCGTATTTGCGATTGTGTTGGCTCTTGCCTTTTATCCAATGGAATCCTATATTTCCAAACCAGGAGGTGCCTATGAGCTTTCTCCATTTGTAGACGTGGAAGGTGGAGATGAGGATGACATCGGAACAATGAGTTTACTCACGATTGCGCTTGCAAAGGCGACGCCACTTACATATGCATACGCTAAACTTGTGGACAATCAAAAAATCTATAAGGCCAATCAAATTCGACAAGAAGATGAAGACGATAAAGAATATAATGTTCGTCAATTAAAGCTTATGTCTGATTCTCAATTTAATGCTATAACCGTTGCATATAATCGAGCGAAGAAGCCTTATACAATAACAAATAACGGAATATTTATTTTTAATGTAGTGGATGGTAGTGCAGCTGATAATGTGTTAGAACCTGGTGATAAAATTCTAGAAATGGATAATATAAAGGATTTAACTGAAAGCTCAATCCAAACTTATTTAGCAGACAAACAAGAAGGAGACACAATTCAACTACTGGTCGATCGAAATGGTAAAGAGTTAATAAAAGAGGTGACACTTAAGGTAGTTCCTGGCGTTCTTGAGAAACCTGGTATTGGGATTTCCTATAAAGAAGATAAAATCGTCGAAACTACCCCTGTTGTTCATATGAACACTGAAGATATTGGAGGCCCTTCTGCCGGTCTTATGTTCACACTTCAAATATTAAATCAATTGCTACCGGAAGATATTACGAAAGGGCATAATATTGCCGGTACTGGGGAGATGCTTCCAGATGGAACGGTTGGACGAATTGGTGGCATTGACTTAAAAGTAATTGCTGCAGATCGAGAAGGAATGGAAATCATGTTTGCTCCTGATGATGAGATTGATCCTGCCATATTAGAGAAAAATCCGAATCTTACATCCAATTATGAAGAAGCATTAAAATCGGCAAAAAAAATAGGCACAAAAATGAAAATTGTACCTGTAAAAACAGTTGATGATGCACTGGCATATTTAGACAAACTAGAACCAAAATAAAGTATTATATTCTAATCGGGGCAATACGGAAGTCACTTCCAACCATTTGTTGTCCAAATGCACTTTGTAATCCAAGATAATATAAATTGGCCGCTTTAATATCTAACTGAAGTAATCTATTTTCTTTACTTGCAGCAACCCTACTTACAAGTGGAAGCTGCAAGTCTTTTTTTATCGACTGTAAATAAGCCTGTCCTCTTTCATTCATTCCTAGTGGGCGAATATAAGTCGGTAATTCGGTCTCTTTCAATTGTTTCCATGTAAAATCGTTATAAATATGCGTTAACATTCGCTGAATTCTAGTCCATGTAAATCGCTTCGATTTAATCTTTTCCATAAAGGATTGGAAAGTAAGACACGTGGTTGCTGCATTCCAAATAGCATTTTCCATACCTTCTGTCACTTCTGCAAACTGGGCTAATTTTTCTTTCGTGTGACGTAAAATAATGAATCGAAGTGTGGGGTAAAACTGTTCCCAGTTTCCAAAAGAATTAGCCGTACTTTGCCATTCGTATAATGCCTCTAAGCTAGTTGGTGGCATATAAGTTTGCACCGCACTTAGGTTAGCACCGTCAAACAACACTTTTCGTATTCCGGTTGCACTCGCAATAGTTTCCGTAGCTTTGGCAGGATCGTGATAATTTGCCACTACACGTTGAATAGTCTCTGGTTGAATGGTTGCATGTAATGTTTTTGCAGCCTCTATATAGTGATAGCCTAAAATATTATTTGGCTTAGATAAGTCTACTAATGGCACGGTCACATCTTTAGAAACTATATCGTAAGCTTCGTTTAATGCTTTCGGGTAACTAATTCCTTTTTTCATAAGCGTGGAAATGGCTAAATTATAAGCAGTCTTATTTTCGGTTAATAAATCATACGTATGCTCAAACGCCTTTAAAGAGCCCTCTTCGCTTCCAAAACAAAATGATGTACATTTTAAAGCATCTAATAAAAAAATGGCTCCTTTAGCAAAATCGCTCGCCTGAGCAGTTGCAAATGCGTAAGGTAGCTCAATTACTAAGTCCACACCCGCAGAAAGTGCCATTTTCGTTCGAGTCCACTTGTCCACAAGCGCTGGTTCACCGCGTTGAAGGAAATTACCAGACATTACAGCAATCATCACGTCATTATTTGTTTTCAGTCGCGCCTGTTGTAAATGATGTAGATGGCCATTATGAAATGGATTATATTCCACAACAATTCCAGTAGCTTTCATATCCCAATCAAATCCTTTCCATAATCAAATTATAGTGTTATTATAATGTAGTGACAAGAAATTATCTTGACATCTAAATTCAGTCATTATATAATCAACTTTGTTGTCTTGAGGTGATAATCGTATGAAATGGGCAATTAGTCAACTAGCAAAATATCGTGAAAACGGGATGCCGTTAGATGAGTTCGTGACACTTGAAAAAGTGAAAGAACTAAACCCGGACGTTCGAAATATTTCACCCGTTCATGTAACAGGGCATTGCACGTTTGGTGCAGCGCAAATGACTTGTCATTTTCAGCTTTCAGGGACTCTAATATTACCTTGTGCTCGCACATGGGAAGATGTAGAATATCCATTTGAGATTCAATCTGATGAAATTTTCAACTGGTCAGAGACTGCAGCTGCTTCTGCACAAACACATGATAATTTTCATGTGGTAGAAGGAGATGTCATTCATGTAGACCCAATTCTAGAAGAGTTAGTTCTTTTAGAAATACCATTGCAAGTGTTTAAAGAAGGTTCAGACCAATTTAAACATGAAGGTGGGAATGGTTGGAGTTATACAACAGATGATGATCTGGACGATATGCAAGAAGATGAACAACCAAAACTGGATCCAAGACTAGCTGATTTAGCTAAGTATTTTGATCAAACAGACGAATAATAGATCTGTAAGGAGGTGCCACCAATGGCAGTACCAGCTAGAAGAACTTCTAAAACTGTAAAAAGAAAACGTCGTACACACTTCAAATTATCCGTACCTGGTATGGTTGCTTGTTCAAATTGTGGTGAAATGAAATTGGCTCACCGTATTTGTAAATCATGCGGTCAATACAAAGGGAAAGAAGTAGTGAGCAAATAATACAGTATTTGTTCCATAAAAGACTACCAAAGAGACCATGGCTCTTCGGTAGTCTTTTTTTGTTTTATAAAAATTTCTCTCAACAGCTGAAAATCTGTCGCTATTTAGGGGTAATGAGTCTTAGAGATTTCAATAAGGAGATCGCTATATTTCCGCCGCTGGACGTGTGACGAGCTGTTATGTCGCTAACGCTCTTGCAGGGTCTTACACTGTCGCGGAAAATTCCAAAGAATGGATAAGAGCAATCAAGAAGCTATTGAAAGCAACTAATTCTACATTGAAAGCAACTAAAATTAGCGCAAGAGCAACTAAATTGCATATGAAAGCAACTAATTCTTACATTACTGCAGCGAAAATTACACCGGTCACCTAATAGAACGCTCTAAGCCGCATTATCCCTATACTGTGTATTATCCTATAGCATGCTCTTTCTCATAATCCTACTTCTTGTAAATCGATCGATATGGTACCCTTAATATATATATAATTGCAAAGGGGTATGGAAATGGCATATACAATTGAAAAAAGAGACGGTATCATTATCTTTGAAATAAACAGACCTGCAATCCATAATGCGATTAACGGAGAAATTGTAGAAGGGTTTAAACAATTAATTCAGAATGTGAAATCAGATGATTCCATTAAACTAGCTGTCATTACAGGAACGGGCGAAAAAACATTTTGTTCAGGTGGGGATCTTTCTGTATTTCATATGCTTAAAACAGAACAAGAATCATATGCAATGTTAAGTGATACTGCGCAAGTTTTATACGAAGTAGCCACATTAGATATCCCAACAATAGCTTTACTTAACGGGACAGCTGTAGGTGGGGGCTGTGAAATTGCTACATTATGTGATTTTCGTTTAGTGAAAAAAGAAGCGAAATGTGGTTTTATTCAGGGGAAATTAGGAATTACTTCTGGTTGGGGTGGAGGTTCGTATTTATTTGAAAAAGGGATGAGGCACGACCATGCATTGCGAATGCTAACAGAAGCTGTGCCATATACTTCTGACTATCTACTTACTATTGGTTGGGCAACCGAAGTTTTTGAAGGAGATAAATATAGTGCTTTAGGGAAGTTTATCGAAAAAATGATGGTCCCCCATGCATCTGTTTTAAAGGCATATAAGAAACAAGTTATCCAAAAATGGGAAAATGCCGGATTATATGAACGAATTATGAAAGAAGTATCCACATGTTCGGTTCTTTGGGCTCAAGATGCACATCATGAAGCGGTCGATGCTTTTTTAAAAAGATAACCATTTTTAGAGTCTATTTGCACCCACTTTGCATATATTAGTAAAAAAGCAAAGGGTGAAAAACATGAATGTTAAAATTAGAAAAGATAGTTGGAGTACGGAAGAAGACAATCTTTTAAAAGAAATAGTTTTAAAGAAAATAGAGCAAGGCCTTACGCAAATTTCTGGATTTGAAGAAGCGAGTGTATTGCTAGGTCGCTCTAAACAAGCTTGTGCATTCAGATGGAATAAAAATCTGCGCCCTCAAATTTTTAAAAAGGAAACTTCGTCGAAGGAACATGTAGTAAGAGAAGTGGCAGACTCTTCCACTTTGCAAAATCATTTACAGTTAGCAATGGAAAGTTATGATGAGATGAAACAGTCTTATGATGAAATCTCTAGTGCCTATAATTTATTGAAAAAAGATTACGAGCAATTATTAAATTGGGCCAAACAAGGAATTACGCATTTAGAACGGCAATAACTAAGAAGTCTCTTCCATTAGAGGCTTTTTTTTATGCAAAAAATAGAAAATTAGCAATAAAGAACGCACAAAAAGTATTTTCTTCTGCTAAAATAGAAGGTGTGAAAACAAATATTCCACTTTTCAATGAATTCTTACAAAATATTTGCTTTGAAAAGTAGAATATGCGCAACATCCTCTAAAGGGGAATGGTTGGAACATCAAAGGGAGGAAATATCAACATGAAAAATTTAGCATCAACTATGGCAGGAACAGTATTTACAGTAAACGTAGCCGTTGGAGAGGAAGTTTCTGCTGGACAAGTAGTAATGGTACTGGAGTCAATGAAAATGGAAATTCCTATCGAAGCAGAATCAGCCGGTAAAGTAGCAGCTATCAATGCAACAGAAGGCGATTTCGTTAACGAAGGCGATGTTTTAATTACGTTCGAATAAAATAGTGCTTACGCTTTTCTAATAAGGGGGATTTGCAAAGTGGGAGAGGTAAAAGGATACAATGAACGACTAGAAGAAAAATTAACATCTATTTATGCAGGTGGGCACGAAAAATATCACGAAAAAATGAAACAACAAAATAAATTATTTGTGCGAGATCGTTTAAAATTACTTTTCGATAACGGTGAATATGCAGAAGATGGCCGATTTGCCAATGTGGAAGCGGGAGATTTACCGGCAGATGGTGTTGTCACAGCGACTGGTAAGGTAAATGGACAAACTGTATGCGTTATGGCAAATGATTCTACTGTAAAAGCGGGCTCATGGGGATCTCGCACGGTAGAAAAAATTATCCGCATCCAAGAAATTGCAGAAAAAAATAGAGTGCCATTACTATATTTAGTAGATTCTGCTGGTGCTCGAATTACAGATCAATTAGATATGTTTCCAAATCGTCGAGGTGCGGGTAGAATATTCCACAACCAAGTAAGACTTTCGGGATTCATCCCACAAATTTGTTTGCTATTTGGTCCATCTGCAGCAGGTGGGGCATACATACCAGCGTTTTGTGATGTGGTTTTTATGGTCGAAGGAAATGCATCGATGTATTTAGGATCACCTCGCATGGCAGAAAAAGTAATTGGTGAAAAAGTGACGCTCGAGGAAATGGGCGGTGCACGAATGCACTGTACGGTAAGTGGTGTAGGGGATGTACTTGTCACTTCCGAAGAAGAAGCAATTGAAGAAGCGAAACGATATTTAAGTTTTTTCCCGGCAAACTTCACGAAGAAGCCTAAAAAAGTAGAAGCGAAAGCGATTAAAGAAGGAAGAACGTTAGAAGCGATTATTCCTGAAAACCAAAATGCACCATTTGATATGTATGAAGCAATTGATGCCTTAATAGACGAAGGTACATTCTTCGATGTGAAAAAACTATTTGCACCAGAACTTATTACTGGGTTTGCTCGCATCGAAGGTCAAGCTGTAGGGATTATTGCCAACCAGCCAAAAGCAAAAGGTGGCGTTCTTTTTGTTGATTCAGCTGATAAAGCGGCAAAATTCATTTCACTTTGTGATGCTTTTTCCATTCCATTAGTATTTTTAGCGGATGTTCCAGGGTTTATGATTGGAACGAAAGTGGAGCGAGCTGGGATTATTAGACATGGAGCAAAGCTAATCGCAGCGATGAGTTCTGCAACTGTACCAAAAATCTCGGTCATTGTCCGCAAAGCTTATGGAGCAGGACTATATGCGATGGCGGGACCAGCGTTTGAACCAGATGTATGTATCGCACTACCTACAGCCCAAATAGCGGTGATGGGTCCAGAGGCAGCTGTAAATGCTGTTTATTCCAATAAAATTGAAGCAATTGAAGATCCAAAAGAACGATTGAAATTTGTACAAGAAAAACATGCGGAATATAAAGAAGAAATTGATATTTATAAGTTAGCGTCTGAAATGATTATTGATGAAATTGTTGCGCCGAGTGATTTGCGTCGTGAGCTTTCGGATCGTCTTCGTTATTATGAAGACAAAGAAATTGCACCAGCACCTCGAAAACACCCAGTGCTTCCTGTATAATATTTTAAAAAGGTCTACCATTCCGGTAGACCTTTTTAAAAAGATAAAAATATAGCAAAATCTTCCTATGAACTGCGATGATGTAATGGCACATCTATCTTGCTCATCTCATCGGAGACGACACCTCCAACTTCAAACAATATGGTGTCTAGTATTCAACAAGTAGATTTAGCATCGCTTATCACTGAGATGAAAATAGTAGTTAAAGTTAAAATGGTGATAAAATCGTCTGTTGAAATTGGGATACTATAATGCAATGGGGGATGAGGAAAGTAGATTTTCTTTTTTACTAGTGGAAATAAAGAGAAATAGTAAGTGCTTGCTAAATAAAGAAGTGAATAGCGAACGAAATTGTATCTTCGAGAGCTTCCTCTATTAATAAGAAAGTCTCTTTTCCCTAGTTATCCAAAAATGTACTTATCTGTTTCTAAGAGTTATAGGAGACGACGGACAGACAAACGCCATAAGATTACCAATAGCAAAAAATTCACTCGGTAATGATATAGCAAATCGTTTGTTCAAAGCACTTCGAAGACGATAGAAGAAGATTTTGAACGTAAAGTATTTGGGTATCTTTTTTTGTCCGATTATTCTTAAAACTTGAGGTGATTCATATGAATATTGGAATTGTAGGTGCCGGTTCTATCGGAATGTTATTTGGTGCCTATTTAGCAGAAGCAAAACATAAGATTACATTTTTAGTTCGAAATCCTCCTACATCAAATGAATTATACATAGAAAAAATGAATACAACTAAACAATTGATCCCCTGCAATCTTGTTTATAGCATGGACAAACTAAAAGAAATGGATTTAATCATACTAGCAGTGAAATATCATCATTTGCCATTATTAAAAGATGAATTAGATGCATTGCCAAAAGATATCCCGCTTTTATTTTTACAAAATGGATTGCTTCATCTCACGTTTGCTAATACATTAAAACACGACACGATCTTAATCGGTTCTGTTTTACATGGAGCAACGAAAAAAGATGCACATACAGTCCAGCACCTAGGGGTGGGGGTTACGACGATTGGTCTTTGGAAAGGGGAATGGGGAAGGATGGAGGAGTTATTATTTCCACCAAATCAGCATTTTCCATTTGAAATTTCCACTAAAATAGAGGATGTATTATTTAAAAAAGCAATGCTAAATAGTTTGATTAATCCTTTGACGACAATAGCTCGTGTTCCAAATGGAGTGGTTGTGCAAAACACGGCTTATCAAACGATTGCTAAAAATATTTTCGATGAAATGCTAGATGCATTTGATGAATGGAAAGACCGTTTTTCATGGGATGAAGTAGTTATGCTTTGTACTAATACCCAATTTAATCATTCTTCTATGTTAAAAGACTATGAGAACGGTCGTCAGATGGAACTCGATACTATTATGGGAGCGATTATAGAGGAAGCGAGTAAAAGAAATAAAAAATTACCGATATTAAATACATTTTATTTGCTATTGAATGAACAGAATAAAGTAGGTGAACGACATCTTTAATACGATTATTTCATTTTTGCTATTATATCCAATCGTACTATTTATTCTGACCTTCATTGTCTCTAAATACTTTTTACATAAACGAAAAAAATCGATTGGTATTGCCGCAGATGTAACTACTTTTCTATTATTCTTCTCGGTTTCTCATGTTTATTCGGTTATATTTTCTAAAAATATTGGATTTATATTGATCATCTGTTCGTTACTATTAGCAACAATCTTGACGTTCCTTGATTGGCGTACAAAAAAAGAAATGGAAGTTCGTCCGCTACTTCGAAAAATTTGGAGATTGTTATTTATGTTGCTTTGTTTGTTTTATGCGTTTCTTTGGATATTCGGAGTTATCCGATATGTATTAGGCTATATAAGCTAATAATTTTCCACGCATTCTCCTGTAATGATATACTCATACAAGTATTTGTCTTAATCCAGTAATACGTAAAGAACTCTTTAGGATTAGGATAAAAATCGACGGCGTATGCAGTGTTTTTGTGAAGTAACTAAAAAAGCGCCGAGATGAAATTGATAATTAGAGGTGGAAAAATCGTGCGATTAGAGCAACATACACAACCATTCGCGTCCCTATTTTATAAGAAATATTTGGAGGATACAGCTAGTCTTACTTCTTTTTTTCATTATGAATGGAATCAAAAGGCACTTAATAAGAGACTTCAAGAAACTGATTTTAGCAAGACGAAAAGATTGGAACTGGTAGAAGTATTAACGACTTATATGCGTAAGTTTGGTATTTCAAAAAAGAGCAGTGAACATTTAGAAGAGTTAAAAGACAATGGTGTCGTTGTAATTGGTGGGCAGCAGGCTGGTATATTAACGGGGCCGATGTATTCTATTCACAAGGCGATATCGGTTATTACGTTGGCGAAGCAACAAAGGGAGAAACTTGGAGTTCCTGTAATTCCTGTTTTTTGGATTGCTGGAGAAGATCATGATATTGACGAGATTAACCATGTTTACATAGAAAGAAGTAGAAAGCTTCAAAAGTTTGTATATCCGCAAAAAACGAAAATAAAGAAAATGGCTTCTGAGACAACATTTGATAAGCCGTTTATGGTTAACTACTTAACTGAAATTTTTCAAAGTTTACCTGAAACATTGTACACTAAGGAACTATTTTCTAAAGTGGTCCATCATTTAGATGATAATAGTACGTATACGGATTTCTTCTCGGCGCTAATGAATGATTTCTTTCAAGAAGAAGGATTACTTTTAATAGATGCTGCATACGAACCGCTTCGAAAGTTGGAAAGTGAATATTTTCAACTTTTTGTAGAGAAATCTACGGAGCTTGCGGAAATCGTCTTTGAAAAAGAAAAAGAATTTGAAAACGCCGGATTTGGTACGCCGATCCAAACAAAGGAATCAGCTGCCCACTTATTCTACGTCGAATCTGGAGAACGATGTTTATTGGAAAGACAAGATGATATGTTCGTCCACGAAGCAAAGGGACTTTCCTTTACGAAAGATGAGTTGCTTCAAATTGCAACTAATCATCCGGAGAAGTTAAGTAATAATGTTGTAACGAGACCAATTATGCAAGAAATGGTATTCCCTGTGTTGAGTTTTATAGGTGGGCCCGGGGAAATTGCTTACTGGGGGACGTTAAAAACTGCTTTTGAACTGTTTCAGATGAAGATGCCAGTTATAATGCCGAGATTAAGTGTGTCGGTTGTGAACACAAAAACACAAACATTACTGGAAAAGTTTTCGTTCACGATTCAAAATGTATGGGACGGAGCGGTAGAAGAAGCGAAACTTCAGTACATCAACAAACATCGAAATGAGCAAATTCCCGCGTTGATCGAAACGATCAGACAGGAGCTTGCTGCTAAATATGAAAAGTTAGAGGCACTTTTAACAGATGATGATCTTAAACTAAGTCCATTAGTTCAGAAAAACTTGCGTTATCATGAAAATCAATTAACATTTATCGAACATGCTATCGATGACACACTTCTTGGTAAGTTAGATGCATCTATTCATCGATATGATCGCATAATAATGGAATTAACTCCAAATGGAGGACTACAAGAGAGAATTTATTCCCCACTTCAGTTAATAAATGAGGTAGGAGCAGATTTTATCAAAGAGCTTTTAGAAGTTCCTTACGAGTTTAATGGTAAACATCATGTAGTCTATCTATAAAACAGAAGAACTCTGGCTAAGATCGCCGCGTCCTGCGGCAAAGCCTGAGTGATCAACGTCCTGTTGACCCTAGCCCCCACAGTTTATGTGGGGGCTTTTGTATGAGGAGAAATATAGCTTTTTTGCACTGTTTTTGTCTCAACAAGTACTATTTACACATTTTGAAAAATTAAATGCTCATTTTTAAAAAAATGGGTGGAGGAAAGTGGGGGGATGTGGTATGTTAATGACATAAAGTGGGGTGAGTAGCATGTTCATGGGCGAATATCAACATAACGTTGACGCGAAAGGACGGTTAATAATACCATCCAAATTTCGTGAACACTTAGAAGACTGTTTTGTTTTAACACGTGGTCTTGATAATTGTTTATTTGGTTATCCTATGAATGAATGGCGAAAACTCGAAGAAAAGTTGAAAGAACTGCCTGTCACCAAGAAAGATGCAAGGGCATTCACTCGTTTTTTCTTTTCAGGTGCAACTGAAGTTGAAATTGATAAAACCGGACGTATTAATATTCCAAGCAATCTTCGCAGTTATGCAAAGATGGACAAGGAATGTATCGTTCTAGGTGTTTCAAACCGTCTTGAAATTTGGGCGAAAGATGCATGGGAAAATTACTTTGAAGAATCAGAGGATTCCTTCAATGACATTGCAGAAAATATGATCGACTTTGATATTTAGAGGAGGAAAAGGCTTGTTTCATCACACAACAGTATTATTAAAAGAAACGGTAGATGGACTTGCCGTTCGTCCAGATGGTATTTATGTGGACTGTACATTAGGTGGTGCAGGGCATAGTGAATACTTAGTTAAACAATTAAATGAACAAGGCAAGTTAATATGTTTCGATCAAGATATGACAGCGATTGAAAATGCAAAAATAAAACTTGCGCCTTACTTAGATCAAGTAACTTTTGTACATGCGAATTTTCGGTATTTGAAAAAAGAGCTCGCTGACATTGGGATTGAGAAAGTAGATGGCATTTTATATGACCTAGGAGTTTCTTCTCCACAACTCGATACACCAGAACGTGGTTTTAGCTATAACTACGATGCTCCGTTAGATATGCGTATGGATCAGACGAGCGAGTTAACCGCTTATCATGTTGTCAATGAGTGGGCATATGAAAAATTAGTGAAAATCTTTTTCCGTTACGGGGAAGAGAAGTTCTCCAAACAAATAGCTCGTAAAATTGAGCAAGCAAGAGAGGTAGCACCTATTGAGACAACTTTTCAACTGGTGGAATTGATAAAAGCTGGAATTCCGGCTGCAGCAAGAAGAACTGGTGGACATCCGGCCAAACGAATTTTCCAAGCAATCCGAATAGCTGTAAATGATGAACTTGGAGCAGCAGAAGATTCTCTCGAAGATGCTATCCAACTGATTAACGTGGGCGGAAGGGTTAGTGTTATTACTTTCCATTCACTCGAAGATAGACTTGCAAAAACCATTTTTAAAGAAGCATCATCATTACCAGATTTACCTCCAAACCTACCTGTAATTCCAGCTGGGATGGAGCCTATGTTAAAGCTAGTAACAAGAAAACCGATATTGCCTTCAGCAGAAGAACTAGAAGTGAATAACCGATCTCGTTCAGCTAAGCTAAGAATTGTGGAAAAACTAATTGAAAAAGGAAGTGTCTAAATGGCTTTACGTAAACATCAGTCAGAAACATACATAAGTCGTCCTTCTTTCCCAGAACAACCACAAATACAAAAACCGATCAAAAAACAAAAAAAGCTTTTATCAAAAGGGGAGAAGATATTACTCGTTTGTCTGCTTTCTGTAGTAACGATTCTCTCTCTAATGATTATCCAAACGCAAACCGCGGTTCGTGCTACAACTACGGACATTTCTCAAATTGAAAAACAAATCGATACTACTTCAAAAGAAAATACAGATTTGTCCATACAAGTAAGCGAACTATCTACCTATGATCGCATTTGGAAAAAGGCGGAAGAGCTCGGTTTGAAACTGAATGAGCAAAACGTGAAGGTAGTACCAGGACAATGAATAAGAAATTTCGTTTTCAATGGGGAGCCTTTCTAATGTTTTTATTTTATGGAGGGCTCTTTTTTCTATTACTAGGTAGATTTGTTTTCATTCAAGTAACCGGGGTTGCAGAAGGACAAGTATTAGCAGCAAAAGCAGAGGCAAAATATAATAGAGAACAAGTTTTGCAAGCAAGTAGGGGGAATATTATCGATCGGAACGGCGAAATTCTTGTACAAGATACATTAAGTTATAAGATGATTGCTGTCATCAGCCCGAAAGCTACTGAAAACATTAAAGTACCTCGACATGTCGTAGATACGAAAGAAACGGCGCAAGTATTATCGGAGTATATTGATATGACGGAAGAGGAAATAATCGCTCTATTAGAGAAAAATATAGAAAAAGACAAATATCAAGTGGAGTTTGGAAAAGCAGGTAGAGATATTAGTCATAAAGTAATGAATGAAATAAAAGCACATAAACTACCTGGAATTATATTCGTTCAAGATTTAAAAAGACTGTATCCAAACGGGCAATTTGCATCACATTTAATAGGATTTGCATTAAAAGAAGAGAAAGAAAATGGTGAAACAGAAACGGTAGGAAAAATGGGGCTTGAATATATATACGATAAAGCGTTAACAGGAACCCCGGGAAAAGTTGAGTTCAAAAGTGATACAAAAGGGTTTTTACTACCAAATGCAGAGAAAATGATAACAGAACCACAGAATGGGCAAGATATTTATTTGACCATTGATAAAACGATTCAAAACTTCTTAGAAGATGCGTTAAATAAAGCAGAAGAAAAATATAATCCGGAGAAAATGACTGCCATTGTGGCGAATGCTAAAACAGGTGAAATACTTGCGATGTCTCAAAGACCCACATTTGAGCCGAATACCCGAGAAGGGTTATCGACAAACTGGCTAAATGAGGCGACTGAACAAACGATTGAACCTGGCTCGACGATGAAAATTTTCACGTTGGCTGCAGCTATTGAAGAAGGTGTATGGGATCCAAATGCAACGTTTAAATCTGGTTCTTACACATTGTATGGTGATACAATTCGAGATCATAACGTTTATGGGTGGGGACAAATTAGTTACTTAGAAGGTTTTCAACGCTCGTCTAACGTATCAATGGCGTACCTAATGAATCGAATGGGCGATGAGACATTCATCGACTATATTCATCGTTTCGGTTTTGGAGAGAAAACAGGTATCGATCTTCCGAATGAAGCTACGGGTACTGTTCTCGACACTTATCCACTGAATAGAGTAACGACGACATATGGACAAGGTACCACTGTAACACCTATTCAAATGGTTCAAGGAATGACTGCGATAACGAACAATGGAAAGATGATGCAACCATATGTAATTGATAAGATTGTAGATCCTAATACTGGTGAAGTATTAAGCAATCATAAGCCGACTGAAAAAAAATCACCTATTTCAGCGGAAACAGCGGAGCGGGTAAAGGAAATTTTGGCTAGTACGGTTACCTCTGAGTATGGTACTGCAAAACGTTTTAAGTTAGACGAATATACAACTGCTGGAAAGACCGGAACAGCACAAATCGCAAAACCAGGTGGAGGCTATTATTGGGGGAGAGAAGTATTTTTATATTCTTTCTTAGGAATGGCACCAGTAGAAGACCCACAACTCATTGTGTATGTCACTGTTCACAAACCGCATCTAGAGTTAACGGAATCTGGTTCACAACCGGTTGCGGACGTATTTAACGCAGTAACGGAAAAAAGTTTAAAGTATTTAAATGTTCAACCCGAAAATCTGGAACTTGCTACGCCTATTGAAATGCCGAATGTAGTAGGGCAAAATGTTATTGAGAGTCAAAGTATGCTAGAGTCACAAGGTTTGAAAACTGTTATAATTGGTCAGGCAGAAAATGTATTGGCGCAATACCCGACAGCTGGTACTTCTATTATTTCAAGTGGCACTGTGTTTATTAAAGGACAGGGAGATATTTACTTACCAAATTTTTCTGGTTGGTCTAAGCGTAATTTAATGTTATATAAATCATTGGCGAATCTTCCAATTGAAATTACTGGAGAAGGATTTGTTACAGAACAAAGTTTGACAGCAGGCTCCTTAGTAACGAGTGAAACGCCTATCGTTGTCAAATTAGCGACTCCAGATGAAGCAACCAATATTGCTCCTGTCGAGGAAGAACTAGTAGAAGAAGAACTGCCACAGGATTGAAAGACTTGAAAGAGGAATAGAATAGTTGTTGCCATTTTCTCATACCTTATCTAAAACGAGTAAAAGGAGAAAATGGCATTTCTAAAATAAAACAAATGATCCGTTTACGAATGATTTGGCTGATTACAATTATTTTATTTATATTAGTAGGTGGCAAGTTAATACAGCTTCAATTTTTTCAATTTGATGAATTGACGTCTAAAGCGAAAGAAAGCTGGGATAGAGAACTCCCTTACTCATATCTCCGTGGGAATATTTTGGATACAAATGGCGAAGTAATTGTGGGAAACAAGCTTTCTCCAACCTTATATTACATGCCGTCTCAAAATGACGACCCCCAGCAAGTAGCAGACCAAATCGCACCACTTATAGAAATGGAAAATGACAAGCTATTTGAACAATTAAACAAAAGAGAGTCTATCGTCAAAATAGCGCCTGCTGGAAAAAACATTTCTACTGAACTAGCAATGGAAATACAAGATAAGAATATTAAAGGCTTATATGCAGGCGTCGATTACATACGAGACTATCCATATGGTGAGATGCTTTCTAGATTATTAGGATTTGCAGGTTATGACAAACAGGGACTTGCGGGTATCGAATATCAATATGATTCTGTATTAAAAGGAAATGATTCAGCCATTAGAATGTATACTGATGCAAAAGGGATTCCTTTACCACATGTAGATGATGGCTGGAAAAGTGGTGTTAAAGGAAATCATGTGCAACTAACGATTGATATGAAAGTGCAGCAAGTAGTAGAAAGAGAACTTTCTCAAGCGATGAAGCAGTATGATGCAACGCAAGCTATCGGTATTGCAATGAACCCTAATACAGGAGAAATACTTGCACTTGCTTCTGCACCAAACTTTGATCCTGCTAATTATCAAGATGTGGATTCTACTATTTATAATCGTAACTTACCAGTTTGGATGACATTTGAACCGGGTTCCACTTTTAAAATAATTACATTAAGTGCTGCACTGGAAGAAAATGTTGTAGATTTAGAAAATGATCATTTTTTTGATCCAGGGTACGTAATGGTAGAAGGTGCTAAACTTCGTTGTTGGAAAAGAGCGGGACACGGAGATGAAACTTTCCTGGAAGTGGTCCAAGATTCTTGTAATCCAGGTTTTGTTGAGCTAGGCAGGAGAGTAGGTCCAGACAAGCTTCAGGAGTATATTCGAAATTTTGGTTTTGGACAATCGACAGAATCAGGCATGGCTGGAGAATCAACGGGTATTCTATTTAGTAAAGATCGCTACGGTCCTGTGGAACATGCCACTACATCATTTGGTCAAGGTATTTCTGTCACACCTATTCAACAAGTGCAGGCGGTGTCTGCAGCGATAAATGGTGGTTATTTATATAAACCGTATATTGTTAAAAATGTTCTAGACGGGGAAACTAATGAGATTTTATCAAGTACAAAGCCTGAAATGAAAACTCAAGTCATCAGTGAAGAAACTTCTGCAAAAGTTCGGGATGCACTTGAACACGTCGTAGCGTTAGGCTCAGGAAGACATGCATATAGAGATGGTTTGCGAATTGGTGGGAAAACAGGAACTGCCCAAAAAGTAATAAATGGTAGATATGCTGATGGGGAATATATCGTATCTTTCATCGGTTTTGCCCCAGCTGATAACCCGGAAATCGTTGTATATGTCGCAATCGATAATCCCAAAAATTCTACGGTATTTGGTTCTACTATTGCAGCACCGATAGTCGGGCAAATTATCGAGGATACATTGGAAGTTACTAGTGATGGGGAACAATTGGAAAAAGAATACAGATGGGGAGACATCGAACAAGTTCGCGTTCCAAACTTAGTTGGAGTAAAGAAAAAAGAAGTAACGTCTTATATGTATCCATTTTCAATAGTTTGGCATGGTGAAGGGGAAGAAATACTTACCCAGTTACCAAAAGAAGACACGCTTATACCTATTGATGGAACTATACATGTATATACGAAATAACCATTTTAAAAAATAAATAACTATGGAACATTTAGCTATAGTTGATGGCAATTAAGGAGATTTATTCATGACATTATCTGCAACGATTATAACACTTTTTGTTAGTTTTCTATTATCGGTCATTCTCGCACCAATCGTTATACCTTATTTAAGGAAGATGAAGTTTGGTCAAAGTATTAGAGAAGAAGGACCGCAATCACATCAGAAAAAAGCAGGAACACCGACGATGGGTGGACTTATTTTTATCGCTTCCATCATCATTTCCACGATAGGTCTGTCGTTTTACTTCGATAAGTTAACGACGCAATCAATCGTTTTGCTCATCATTTTAGTTGGTTTCGGAGCTATTGGATTTTTAGATGACTTTATCAAAGTCGTATTGAAGCGAAATCTTGGGTTAACATCCATTCAAAAATTGATTGGTCAAATTATTATTTCGATTATTGCCTATTTCCTATTGAAACTAGGTCCGTTTGATACAACACTTGCAATTCCATTTACGAATATCGATATATCACTTGGTCAATTTTATGTGGCGTTCCTCATTTTCTGGTTAGTCGGTTTTTCTAATGCAGTAAACTTATCGGATGGGTTAGACGGTTTAGTTTCTGGAACCGCTTCAGTAGCTTTTGTAACATTTGGCGTGCTTGCACTTACATTTGAACAAACGGATATCGCTATTTTCGCATTTAGTGTTGCTGGTGCCTTATTAGGATTTCTATTATTCAATAAAAACCCAGCAAAAGTTTTTATGGGGGATACGGGTTCACTAGCATTAGGTGGATCCCTTGCTATGGTATCTATTTTAGTGAAGCAAGAATTATTGCTTGTCATCGTTGGGATTATTTTTGTAGTTGAGACATTATCGGTTATTTTGCAAGTAATTAGTTTTAAAACGACTGGAAAGCGTATTTTTAAAATGAGTCCGATACATCATCACTTTGAATTAGTCGGTTGGAATGAACGTAAAATTGTTACTGTATTTTGGGCAGTTGGTTTTGTTGCCGCTATGTTTGTTGTATTGATGGAGGTTTTGTAGAGTGAAACAGTTACCAATTGTCTATCATAAAAAAATACTCGTATTAGGTTTGGCTAAAAGTGGTACGGCTGCGGCCGAAATTTTGCATGATTTAGGTGCTTTCGTCACAGTTAATGATGCAAAACCTTTTGATCAAAATGAAAATGCCCAATATTTACTTTCTAAAGGGCTAACGGTAATATGTGGAAGCCATCCGGAGGATCTTTTAGACGAGGGATTCAGTCTTATAGTAAAGAACCCTGGTATTCCTTACACAAACCCTGTTATTGCTGAGGCGAAAAAGAGAGGCATCCCAGTATGGACGGAAGTGGAGCTGGCTTATCGCATAAGTGATGCACCAATGATTGGTATTACAGGGTCCAATGGAAAAACAACAACGACTACACTTATTTTTGAAATCCTAAAACAAGCCGTTAAACACCCGCTAATTGCTGGGAATATTGGAACGGTAGCAAGTAGTGTAGCGCAAGAAGCTACAAAAGAAAATACAATTGTAACGGAGCTATCATCGTTCCAATTAATGGGTACCGAACAATTAAAACCGAAAATCGCCATTTTGATGAATTTATATGAGGCGCATTTAGATTACCATGCCGATTTCGAAGAATACACGGATGCTAAATTTAATATCACAAAAAACCAAGATGCGTCTGACTGGTTTATATATAACGGGGAACAACAGCTTGTAGTGGATTATGCGGCAAAAAGTAAAGCGATTAAAGTACCGTTTTATGTAAGCAAGAAGACAGATGATGGCATTAGTGCAGACGATCAATTCGTCTATTGGAATGGCGAGAAGGTATTTGAGCGGTCTATTATTGCGCTTCGCGGAAAACATAATTTAGAAAATGTGTTGGCAGCAACTGCAGCTGCACTTTTAATGGATTGTTCGTTAGAAGCCATTAAGGAAATAATTTCTACTTTTCACGGTGTAAAACATCGAACGCAATTTATAAGAGAGTGGAAAAATCGAAAGTTTTATAATGATTCGAAAGCGACGAATGCACTAGCAACAAAAAGTGCATTAGAAGGCTTTTCAGAACCAGTTATTTTAATCGCTGGTGGTGTGGATAGAGGACATTCATTTGATGAATTAATCCCTTATTTACATCATGTAAAAGCATTGATTCACTACGGAGAAACAGCAGAACGTTTGCAAAAGTTTGGGGAGGAGCAATTTATCCCCACAGTTACTCGAGTGAATAATTTAGTAGACGCTATTGAAGAAGGAGTCAAACTCTCAAGTGTAGGGGATGTCATACTATTGTCTCCTGCTTGTGCAAGCTGGGATCAATACGCGAGCTTCGAGTTGCGTGGGGATGAATTTATCGAAAAAGTGATGGCATTAAAAGAATAACGAAAGGATGAAATAATCGAAAGACAAAAGTAAAGTACTATTCGTTTCCTCTGTCCTATTTTTATCAATTATTGGTATATTGTTTGTGCATTCTGCAGGGTCTTACTGGAGCGAAGTACATTATAAAGGTCAAACGCCATTCGCTGTTAAGCAAGCTACTTATTTAGTCGTAGGTATTGCGGTAGCTTTTTTTATCCGAAATAAAAGCATCATCCGCATTCCTACATTTTGGCAGTTTTTATATTTAATTTCTGTCGTATTATTAATAGGGGTATTAATCCCAGGAATAGGTGTAGTGCGTAATGGGTCACAAAGTTGGATACCATTAGGCTTTATGAATTTCCAACCAGCAGAACTTGCTAAAATTGCAGTATTAGGTGTATTAGCAAGTGCTTTGGCAAATGACAAAAAGCCGAAAAAGACAGTGTATTTTCAAAGTGCTATTTTGCTTTTATTGCCGATTAGTCTCATCATGCTTCAACCGGATTTTGGATCCGCTTTTGTGCTAGTAGTAGCCGTATTCTTCTTATTGTTTGCAGCAGGATTGTCGATTAAGTTTTTTGTAGCTATTGGGGCTGTTGGGGTTATTGGCTTTGTGGCATTGATCATTTCAGCGCCATACCGGCTTGTTCGAATTCAAGCATTTCTAGACCCTTGGAAGGATCCTTTAGGTTCAGGGTTCCAAGCAATCCAATCGTTACTAGCGATAGGGCCAGCTGGTTTGTTCGGTTTTGGTTATGGGAATAGTAGACAAAAGTTTTTATACTTACCAGAACCACAAAATGATTTTATCTTTTCTATTTTGTTGGAAGAGACCGGTTTTATCGGTGGGATCATCGTTATCAGCGCATTTCTCATATTTTTTACAACGAGTTTTATGATGGCTGCAAAAGCCAAAACAAGAGAAGCACAGTTAATGATTATTGGATTTACGTCGTTGTTAACGGTTCAAACGTTTTTAAATATGGGAGTTGTGACAGGGTTACTTCCTGTAACAGGTGTTACTTTGCCGTTTATAAGCTATGGTGGTTCATCACTTGTTATGACTTGGATTATTATTGGGATCATATTCAATTTAGCAAATACATCGATAAACGAAGGGAGGCGGTAGAATGGAAAAAATCATCGATATTGAAGAGCGCATACCTACTTTTAAAGAACGTAGAAGACGTAGAACAAACAAAAAGTTTTCCATTCTACTTTTTCTCTTTGTCACGACTCTTCTAATCGTTCTCTATTTTCAATCTGACTATAGTCAAGTACAGGCAATTGAGCTAGAAGGCGCGATGCTCGTTCCGAAAGAAAAGTATATCGAACAGAGTGCATTAAAATTAGGCGATTCGATGTGGGGATTTAAAGAAAAGAATATCGAAGATGCATTAGAACAAAATGAGTGGGTAAAGGTTGCTAAAGTAAAACGAAATTGGTTAACAGAAGTACATATTCAAGTGGAGGAATACAAACAAATAGGATACGAGGAAAAAAATGGGACACTTCAAATTATTTTAGAAAATGGCAAAGTGATAGAAACAGATGGACAAGTGTTGCCACTAGAAGGACCTATTTTTTCAGGGTTTAAAGAAGAAAAAGTCCGTTTAAGATTGATAAAAGAATTAGCTAATTTACAACCAGAAGTACTGTTAACTATTTCACAAATCTTTTACACACCAACAGAAAATGATGCCTATTCGATTCAAGTATTTATGAATGATGGCAATGAAATTAAAGCGCTTATCCCATCATTTGCTGAGAAGATGAACTATTATCCATCGATCGTATCGCAGTTAGATCCAGATGTAAAAGGCATTATCGACCTAGAGGTTGGCTCGTTCTTCCAACCATATGTAGAGTTACACAATGAAGAGATAGAAGAAGAGGTGATGGAGCTTGAAGAAGAGCAACAAACACCTTAAAATTCCCTCCAGAGGTCGAATACTTATTTCCTTAGTTAGTCTAGTTTTAGGTTTTATACTTGCCTATTCCTACAGCATAGCTGTCGAAAATGAAACCGAAATAAATACAACAAGTGAAGGTTTTATGGAGCAGAGCAAATATAGAGAAGACTTAATAGAACAAAAAGAAAAAAATAAGGAACTAACAGAAGAAATAAATGAAAAGCAGCAAGAGATACGTGACTACGAAAAATCATTTGTGAGTAGTGAAGAAAGCGTGGAAGCACTAGTAAAAGAAGCAGAAAAGTTAAGGCTATTAATGGGGGATATCCCATCACAGGGAAAGGGGATATCCGTTTCATTAGAAGATGGCGCATATAACCCATCCCAAGAAAATCCAAATGATTATATCGTTCACGAAAGTCATGTTTTTAAAGTGGTAAACGAATTGAAAATTTCAGGAGCAGAAGCAATTTCTATTAATGGACAAAGACTTCGAGCAAATTCGTTTATCCGCTGTACCGGCCCAGTTATAACAATAGATGGTAAGACTTTTCCCGCACCCTTTACAATTGAAGCAGTAGGGGATCCTGCTGTCCTATTAGCTTCTGTGCAGTTAGGTGGCGGCGTTTTAGATCAGCTAACAAGTGATAATATTGTCGTGACGGTTGAGGAAAAAGGGAAAATAACGATGCCTGCACTAAGGGATGAAAAAAGCTAACAAAATAAAGGAGGCCGAATAATGAAAAAAGCCGTCTATATTCGGTTTACGATCATTTTGTTAATAGTTGGTTTTATGTTAGCTGTTCAATATAATACCGTACAAAATCCAGAAGCGAGAGATACAAGAGACGTTTGGGCTATTCGTCAAGAGCTAGCTAGAGAAACAGAATTACATTCAGAGTTATTATCGGAAGTACGGATGTTAGAGCAAACAATTGGTAAATACGAAAATATGAGGAATGAAAGTCCAGAAATCGCTTTAAGCGACACAGTGAACCAATTAAAAAAAGATATCGGATTAGAAGCATTTAATGGTCCAGGACTTACAATTGCAGTTAAACCGTCTTTAGAAAGTATCGCTGTTGGACAAGCTATCGATGGAATTTCTCCTGATTTACTTATTCGATTGGTCAATGAAATTAATCGTTTTAAAGCAAAAGTGGTAGAAATAGATGGAAAACGCATCATTTATTCATCTGCAATAAGGGATGTGAATGGCAAAACGACTGTCAATAATCTTGCGATACGAAATGCCCCTTTTACGATTAAAATTGGAACAGCATCCTTTGAAGATGCCAAAAAAATGTATAATCAATTAGAGGCTTCCGCTATTGGGGACGACTTTTACATCGATAATCTAACGTTAGAAATTGGAAATCCGGTAAACAATCTGACTATTTCTGGTTATGACCAATCGATCAACAATCAATTTTTACAAGAGAATCCAGGAGGAGAGTAATGTATGTGGTTGCCATTATTAGGGTTAATACTCGGGATTTCGCTTGGTCTATTAACAGATATCCAAATTCCTGAAATCTATGAAAGCTATTTGTCCATTGCTGTACTCGCTGCGCTCGATACGCTTTTTGGAGGAATAAGAGCGCAATTACAACATGTGTATGATGATAAGGTTTTTGTTTCTGGATTTTTCTTCAACATTGGACTCGCTGCAGCACTTGCGTTTTTAGGGGTTCATCTTGGGGTAGATTTATATTTGGCTGCTATTTTTGCATTTGGCGTCCGCTTGTTCCAAAATATAGCTGTTATACGCCGGATTCTTTTGACAAAATGGTCGGATAGAAAAAATACATAAGTAATATGTATGAAAAATTAGAATATTTAACGATCGCATTATAAAGTTTTAGACTTTATGCGGTTTTTACACTAGAATAATAGTTAAAGAGTAAATAGGAGGTGCCACGGGTTGAATCAATCAGAATTGTACGTATCACTAGATATCGGGTCGTCTTCGATTAAAGTATTAATCGGCGAAATGAATGACGACTCGCTGCATGTAATAGGTGTGGGAAATGTAAAATCAAATGGTATTCGAAAAGGCACCATTGTTGATATAGACGCAACAGTTCAGTCTA
Organism: Psychrobacillus sp. NPDC096389; assembly: GCF_044762855.1. NCBI lineage: Bacteria > Bacillati > Bacillota > Bacilli > Caryophanales > Bacillaceae > Psychrobacillus > Psychrobacillus sp. NPDC096389. Next base: position 1,009,273 of record NZ_JBIWFB010000001.1, read on the forward strand.
TTAAGAAAGCGATAAGTGAAGCGGAAAGAATGATAGGAATGTCTATTCATGAAATCGTTCTAGGAATTCCAGCTAATTTAGCAAATATACAAAATGTAAAAGGCGTTGTAGCCGTTAATAGAGAAGATCGAGAAATTACAGATGGTGATTTAGAACGTGTCATTGAATCTGCTCAAGTAATGTCTATCCCTCCTGAGAGGGAACTGATCAATATTGCACCGAAGCAATTTATCGTAGATCATCTAGAAGAAATAAAAGATCCTCGCGGTATGATTGGTACAAGGTTAGAACTAGACGGTATTATGATGACTACATCGAAAACGATTTTACATAATGTGTTGCGGTGTGTAGAAAGAGCTGGTCTGCAAATTAGAGAGATTTATTTGCAACCACTAGCTGGTGGTCATTTTGCTTTAACGGAAGATGAAAAAAACCATGGAACAGCCTACATTGACATTGGTGGTGGTTCTACAACAATTGCCATTTTCAATGAAGGGCATTTAATCAATACATCTGTTATTCCAGTTGGTGGAGATCATATTACAAAAGATTTATCGATTGTATTAAAAACACCAACGGAACAAGCGGAAATGATTAAGTTAAAGTATGGACATGCTTTTTATGATGATGCTTCTGATGATGAACTATTTGAAGTTCCAGTAATTGGAGCGGATATGAAAGAGCAATATTCTCAACGTTATATTGCAGAGATCATTGGTGTTCGCCTAGAAGAATTATTTGAATTGGTGTTAGAAGAGTTTTATAGAATGGGTCTCCAAGATCTACCTGGTGGTGTCGTCATAACCGGGGGCGTTTCTAAATTGGATGGAATAGGTCAATTAGCGAGACATATTCTACAAACAAGAGTGAGATTGTACACACCAGACTATATTGGGGTACGTGAACCACAATATACGACTGCTGTTGGTCTTATAAGATATGCCTATAAAGAAGATCTTTTCTATGGTAAAATTGGTAATAGCCAAGCATTGGCACAAATAGCTAGTAGTGAAGCAGTTTCAAGTCCTAAAAAACAAAAACAAACTGTTCAACATTCGACAAATGAAAACAAAGAGAGTGCAATGTCAAAAGCGAAGAAATTTTTCGACAAATTTTTTGAATAACAAAACCCTTATCATAGCTTAAGAGAATATAGGAGGCAATAGCATGTTAGAATTCGAAACAAGTGAAGATCAATTAGCCGTTATTAAAGTTATTGGAGTAGGTGGCGGCGGTAACAATGCAGTAAATCGAATGATTGAACATGGCGTTCAAGGGGTAGATTTCATCGCCGTTAATACAGATGCACAAGCATTAAAAATGTCACAAGCAGAAGTAAAACTACAAATCGGTGGTAAGCTCACTCGTGGATTAGGAGCAGGTGCAAATCCAGAAGTAGGTAAAAAAGCAGCTGAAGAAAGCAAGGAACTAATTGAGGAAGCATTAAAAGGCGCAGACATGGTATTCGTAACCGCTGGAATGGGTGGGGGAACTGGAACTGGTGCTGCTCCTGTAATCGCTCAAATTGCACGTGATTTAGGTGCATTAACTGTTGGTGTAGTAACACGTCCATTTACTTTTGAAGGTCGTAAACGCTCTACGCAAGCAGTAGGCGGTATTGGAATGATGAAAGAAGCAGTAGATACACTGATCGTTATTCCAAATGACCGATTATTAGAGATTGTCGACAAAAATACGCCGATGCTAGAAGCATTTAGAGAAGCAGATAATGTTTTACGTCAAGGGGTTCAAGGTATTTCCGATTTAATCGCTGTTCCAGGACTTATCAACTTGGACTTCGCCGATGTTAAAACGATCATGTCTGATAAAGGCGCAGCACTTATGGGTATCGGTATATCCTCTGGCGAAAATCGTGCGGCAGAAGCAGCGAAAAAAGCAATTTCAAGTCCACTTCTTGAAACATCTATCGATGGAGCAACTGGAGTGCTGATGAATATTACTGGTGGTTCTAATTTAAGTTTATTTGAAGTTCAAGAGGCTGCTGATATTGTTGCTTCCGCTTCGGATGAAGAAGTGAACATGATCTTCGGTTCGGTTATTAATGATAATTTGAAAGATGAGATTGTTGTTACAGTAATCGCAACTGGTTTCAATGAAGAACTAATCATGCAAAAACAGCCAAGATCTTCAGGCTTTGGAGGAAGTAGAACACAACAAGCTGCTCCAACTACTCCAATCCGTGAACAACGTAAAGAAGAAATCCAACAACCTTTACAGCATGAACGCCAAGAACGTCAAGTGCCTAATCATCCACAAGAAGATGCACTAGACATTCCAACATTCTTGAGAAATCGTCAACGTCGTTAATATATTGTTACAGATGAAGCTATCTCCCAATTCGAATAACATCGAATGGGAGATAGCTTTTTTGTTTAGTAACTTTATAGAGAATATCATTTTGTATGGAGTGTCATATAAGGATAGTGCGTCGTACAGCAGAGTAACAGCTATTTTTGCTTGGAGAATAATGACAATTAATAAAATGCACAACGTAGCGGCCGTTACTCGCAAAGTTGAAGTGCATATGCGCAACATTCGCTTTCAAACACGCAACATTATGAGTCATTTGCCCAACATTTACAAAAACGAGGTAAGATCATTGGCGTCTCACTTCAAGTAAACTTGCTGTTTTAAGAATTTGTTGCTTTCATCGGCAATTTGATTGCTCTCGTGATGATTTAATTGCTTTTAGACTGGAATTGGTTGCTTTCAATGAATGGTTGGTTGCTCTAAGCCATTTACTGGATAAAATAGGCCCATAAAATGTAGGAAGCTTTGTTATTAGCAAGCAAATATTGACTAAGCAAGTGATTTCCATTGATTTTCGCTGTAAGCGTCGACTCCAGCCGGATAAGTGAGCAAAATGAGACATCCCAACGTACGCCTAAGCGGCGGGGATGGCTCATCGCTTACCCGGCGGAAAGCGTACGATTGCAGCGAAAATCTTAGCGGCCACCTAATAAAGCTTTACGACGCATTGTCCCTACAATCCCAACTATCCTTAATATGGATAGTTTTTTATTATGTTATTTTGTCGTTAAAAAAGGGGCTTTTCCACCGTTCTTTTGACAAAGTTTTTAAAAGTGACATGGTACCATTTAGTAAAAAAGGGGGGAGAATCATGTACGCGGAAGTCATGATTGCAACTAATACTTTTTTCAACTATACCGTGTTAGCATTTGCAAACAAAATTGGGTGGATAGAAAACCAAAAAAGATATTTGTTCCTTTCAGCGTTTACTGCTGGAGTGATTACAGTCATTTTCTCTCATCATGTAAGTACGGTCTTTTTATCGTTTGTTGTGATGATCGGCATTGCTTTTTGGAAGAAACGCACACATATCGTTAAAGCGATTACATTGACATTACTAGCAAGTATTTTCGCGGGTGGCTTATTAACCGCAATCGCACCGATGTATAGCAATAGTAGTAATATTTTTATGATCGTAAACTTCGCATTAATTGCAATTGGCGGACTCTACTTCTTAACGAAACATGTGCTTCATCTTAATATTTCAAGTACAGAAAGAGAGTTATTATACGCTTCTCATATTACTTTGTTTGGGGAAACAAAGGAGCTAACTCTTTTTATAGACTCTGGAAATGTATGTAAGGAACCACTGTCGAATGATCCAGTACATTTTGTTGCGTCAGAAGTGTTACAAGATGTGCTGCCAAAAGAATTGTTTCAAGCGATTAATGATTGGGAGTTTGAAAAAGATAAGGGACTTGATAAACTCTCCAAAGAATATGCTACTAAATTGCGGTTAATACCAATATCGACTATACAAAAAGAGAAAACTTGGGTTATTGGAATAAAGTACGACGAATGGTTTGTAAATGATCTGCCTCTACCAAAAGGATACATTGTCATGACAAGAGTGAAAGATAAATTCCCACACGGGGCAGATGGTATTTTACACAGTTCTTCTTATTTCCATTTAAAGAAAAGGAGTGTTAGATAATGCTGTTAAGATTATTACGTAGATTATATTACTGGATATTATCATTTAGAAGAAGCGGAGTACATTATATTGGTGGCAATGAATCATTACCAAAACCACTAACTAGAGAAGAAGAACGGGAAATGCTCTTAGCTTTTATGGATGGAAACGAACATGCGAGAGATGTATTAATCGAAAGAAACTTAAGGCTGGTCGTATACATTGCAAGAAGGTTCGATCAAACGAATACAAACATTGAAGACCTCATTAGTATCGGTTCGATTGGACTTATTAAAGCAGTAGAAACCTTTAATGTTGATAAAGGAATTAAACTTGCTACATATGCGTCCAGATGTATCGAAAACGAAATATTAATGCATTTAAGAAAAACAAATCGCATGAAATCAGAGGTTTCTTTTGATGAACCATTAAACTCTGATTCGGATGGGAATGAACTTCTTTTATCCGATATTTTAGGAACAAGTGAAGATTTAATCATTGAAGATGTAGAAAAAAAGTTGGAAAGACAACATGTGTTTGAAGCGATTAATTTACTTGGAAATAGGGAAAAATATATTATGCAATGTCGTTTCGGACTGAATGGAAAAGAAGAAATGACACAAAAAGAAGTGGCCGATCACTTAGGTATTTCACAGTCTTATATATCTCGCTTAGAGAAGAAAATAATATTAGATTTGAAAGAGCTGTTAAACGAACCGATTGCCTAATGGTTGAAATTGGATTTGGCACCTCGGAATAATCTTCACACTACCGGACAAACTGATTAAGAACCAATTAAAAAGTCCGGAGGAAGATCTATGACGAGAACAAAAGTAGAATTATGCGGCATTGATACATCTAAGCTTCCTTTACTTAAGCATGAAGAAATGAAAGAATTGTTTATCAGGTTACAAGCAGGTGAAGAGTCCGTTAAGGATGAACTAGTTATGTGTAATTTAAGGCTAGTTTTAAGTCTAGTTCAACGATTTGCATATCGCGGGGAACAAGCAGATGATCTATTTCAGGTTGGATGTATCGGTTTGATCAAGTCAATTGAAAACTTTGACCTTAAGCATAACGTTCGTTTTTCCACGTATGCTGTCCCAATGATTATAGGAGAAATTAAAAGACATTTACGCGATCATCACTCGGTGCGTGTTTCAAGATCGTTACGAGATATTGCCTATAAAGCGATGAAAGCAAAAGAACAATATATAAATGAGCATTTACAAGAACCAACATTGGAAGACTTATCGAAAATATTAGAAATACCAGTCGAAGATATATTACTTTCTTTGGATGCTATTCAAGATCCTGTTTCGCTCCAAGAACCTATTTTTAGTGATGGAGGAGACGCTATTTATATGATGGACCAATTATGTGATAATGATGTGTCCGAAGATCAATGGGTAACGTACTTTACGGTCAAAGAAAGCTTCCAAAATCTAGATGCCAGACAGAAAAAGATTTTAACGAAAAGAATATACTACGGAGCAACGCAAACAGAAATCGCCATGGATTTAGGATTGTCTCAGGCCCAAATTTCCCGCTTAGAAAAAAGCGCCTTGTCCACAATCCAAAGCCATTTGAATCCTAAATGATTTCGTGTTCAAAAGTTACGACAAAAAATAGACGAAACGCTTTTTCTACATAGAAGAAGCGTTTTTTTTTTTGATTTCGTTCATACAATGTGTTAAAAGGAGGTTTGTGATGAAGTTTTCTGATGCACAGCAAAAAGAAGTAATTGAAGCGAGCAGTGGCCAATTATTAGGATTTATAGTCGATGCCGAAATTGATAAAGAAAGCGGGCGTATTATTTCGTTTATCGTTGAGACCAATGGAGCATATCCGACTTTTTTTAATAAAAAAAGAGAAACTAAAAAAATAGCCGTTGAAAATATAGCTATAATTGGAAAAGATGTAATAATTGTTTCGAGAAACATAGAATAGGTAAGTTTCATCATTGATAAATCAGTGTTTCATTGATACAATAAAGAAAATATTGATGATGAAAAGTTGGTTTTCATATGACAAATGTAGAACAAAATTTACAACAAATAAAACAACATATTCAAGACGCTTGTAACCGTTCCGGAAGAAAAGTAGAAGATGTTACGATTATCGCAGTGACGAAAGAAGTATCCGTGGATCGTACAAAGGAAGTAATCGCTACTAGCTTAACCCATTTGGGAGAAAATAGACCAGATGGGCTTAAGAATAAATTAGATGCCATTTCAGACGATGTCAAATGGCATTACATAGGAACGTTACAAACTAGAAAAGTTAAGTCAGTCATTAACGAAGTAGATTATTTGCATTCGCTTGACCGTATTAGTTTAGCAGATGAAATTGAAAAAAGAGCAACTTCAATGAAAGATTGTTTTGTACAAGTGAATGTATCCGAAGAAGAGTCAAAACATGGTCTTTCTATCGCAGAAGTAGAAGCTTTTATTAGTGAGTTAGGAAATTACTCCCATATTCGCATCGTTGGATTAATGACAATGGCTCCTAATACAGATGATCATTCCTTAATTCGTGATGTTTTTCGTCAGCTAAAAGCACTACAAGAAAAAATTGCAGCGAAACAGTTAACCCATGCTCCTTGTACAGAATTATCAATGGGAATGTCCGGTGACTATGAAATTGCAATCGAGGAAGGTGCAACATTTATTAGAATAGGTACAGCATTAGTAGGTAAAGAGAGGGAGGAAATTAAATGAGCATGAAAGACTGGATGAAAAATTTCTTCTACTTAGACGAAGAGGAAGAAACTTCAGCAACACAGCAGCCAAAACCTCAGCAACAACCAGTAGAAACTCAAATGCGACAACAACCGGCTAAGTCCCCTGTGAAAGAGCGTAAATTTAATACGACACCTAAAGAAATGACTGTACCTAATTTAGTAAGCATACAAAATGTGCAAAAGTCTTCCAAAGTAATGTTAATAGAACCACGTGTATACGCAGAAGCACAAGATATTTCTGAGCATCTAAAAAGCAAAAAAGCAGTTATCGTAAATTTACAACGTATTGATAAAGATCAAGGAATCAGAATCATCGACTTTTTAAGCGGAACCGTATATGCTTTAGGTGGAGATATCCAACGAGTTGGCACAGATATTTTCCTTTGTGCACCTGATTCTGTCGAAGTAGCCGGAGCCATTTCGGATTATTATTATAACGATTTAGATTAATAGAGGAGCATTTTAAACTATGGGTTTATTTTTATATTTATTAAGTCAAGCAGTAACAATCTATACGTATGCATTAATCGTATATATTTTAATGTCGTGGGTTCCAAGTATTCAACAATCAACGGTTGGAAGGTTTTTAGGAAGAATTTGTGATCCATATTTAGATATATTCCGTAAAATCATCCCTCCACTGGGCATGATTGATATTTCACCAATTGCTGCTATTTTTGCTTTACAGCTTGCAATGAGTGGAGTAGCGTATCTTTTTCTAACGTTCGTTTAAACCTCACATTCGTGGGGTTTTTATTATACATAAGGAATATAAGGAGATAAACTCAAATGGAACATGTATTACAACATTTTAGGAAAGAAGAGCAGCCTTTTATAGAGCAAGTTGTGAGTATGGTACATGAAGTAGAAAACAGGTATGCTCCAAAACTATTGGACTTTTTGGATCCTAGGCAACAATTTATCGTCGATTCGATTCGAAGACAATATGAAGGGATTGAATCAGAGACAAACGGTGTCTTAGACGATGCAGAACGAAAAAGAGTATTATTATATCCTTCCTATTTTGTACCAACAACAGAAGATTTCTCTATGCGTGTGGTAGAAGTGAAGTATCCGACGAAGTTTGTTACGTTAAAGCATAAGGATGTGCTCGGATCGATGATGTCTTTAGGCATTGATCGGAGTAAATTTGGAGATATCCGTGTTGTAGAGGGTGCTATTCAATTTGTCGTTGCAGCAGAAGTTTTAGACTATGTCCGAGCGAACTTTGCATCTATCGGAAAAGTGAAAGTACAAATAGAGTTAGTGGAAGATCCACTAAATTACTTTGAGCAGTCAGAAGAATGGCTAACCGAGACATTAACAGTAAGCTCTTTACGTTTAGACACAGTACTTTCAGCAGTTTTTAATATTTCCCGCCAAAAATCAGCTAACCTTATTTCAAGTGGCAAAGTGAAAGTAAATTGGGCAGAGAAAGATCAGACGTCTATGGAGTTGCAGGAGTTAGACTTACTTTCGATTCGTGGATTGGGACGAGTTAAGCTATTGATGATCGAAGGAAGAACAAAAAAAGACAAAATACGACTTCAAATAGGTCGTTTAGAGCAAAAAAAATAAATATATACAACAAACTGCGAATTTTAGATGTATTCCCTCATTTGTAAATGTATAATAGAGAAAAGAATGCTAGTCTAGTCAAAGGAGATGGAAAAAATGCCATTAACACCACTTGATATACATAACAAGGAATTTAGTAAAGGATTTCGAGGGTATAATGAGGATGAAGTAAACGAATTCCTTGATCAAATAATGAAAGATCTTGAAATCTTAATAAAAGAAAAAAAAGATCTGGAATCCAAATTAAAATCTTCAAGCGAAAAAGTTGGGCATTTCACATCGATTGAAGAGACTTTACATAAGTCTATCGTTGTTGCACAGGAAGCTGCGGAAGAAGTACGAAGAAACTCGCAAAAAGAGGCGAAGTTAATCGTCAAAGAAGCAGAAAAAAATGCAGACCGAATTGTCAATGAAGCACTATCTAAAGCAAGAAGAATTGCAATTGAAATCGAGGACTTGAAAAAACAGTCCAAAGTATTCCGTAATCGTTTTAAAATGCTAGTAGAAGCACAACTCGATTTGATCAATACAGATGACTGGAATCATTTAATGGAGTACGATGTGGATACAGAAAGCCTAAATCGAATTTCGGCAACAGAAGATTAACTTTATTCAGCCGGCTTGATAAAAATCTGCGCACACTGTTTTCGGCGACGAACTTGCGCAGGAGCAATTCGCCAAGGCGAATTTGATTTCATTTCTTGACTGTTGGACTTACATTTTCTATAATGATTTCATATCATATAAAATATGCGTTGAAAAAGACGTCTAAAATAATTTTTGAATAAGCGACTTGAGGATGGTGAGAGCTCAAGCAATGAAATTATTTAGATTATCACTTTGGAGCAAAGACACTGAAAAAAGAAGTAAGTGTCTTCGGTTTATGTCCCGTTATGGCATACTAAGCGGCGATTTTTCACAAAATCGCAAGTAGGGTGGTACCGCGAGTTCAAACTTCTCGTCCCTTTTGGGGATGAGGAGTTTTTTTGTATATTAGCCCAACTTCAAAGGCGCTTGTGCTTTTCTAATTATCGATCCAGCTCCAGCGCCTTGCCCCTCGGGGGCAAATGTGAAAAAGCTGCGGTGGCTGAAGAGCTGCCTCCTCACTTTTCCCCATTTGCCTGTCGGGGCAGACATAGGCGCTTCCGCTTTTCAAATTATAAGGAGGATTTCAAATGGAATACAAAGACACGTTATTAATGCCAAAAACAGATTTCCCAATGCGCGGAAACTTACCTGCAAATGAACCGAAAATTCAAGAAAAATGGAACGAAATGGACATCAACAAATTACAACTAGAGCGTACAAAGGATCGTCCGGAATTCATCCTACACGATGGACCTCCATATGCGAACGGGGATATTCATATCGGACACGCACTAAACAAAGTGCTAAAAGATATGATTACACGTCATCGCTCTATGACTGGTTTCCACGTACCTTACGTTCCAGGTTGGGATACACACGGATTACCAATCGAACAAGCGTTAACTAATAAAGGAGTAAAACGCAAAGAAATGTCCGTTGCGGAATTCCGTGAGCTTTGTGAAAAATATGCTTATGAGCAAATCGACAACCAACGCGAACAATTCCGTCGTTTAGGTGTTCGCGGAGATTGGGAAAATCCTTATATTTCATTAAAACCTGAATTTGAAGCTCGCCAAATTGAAGTATTCGGTAAAATGGCTGAAAAAGGCTATATTTATAAAGGATTAAAACCAGTATACTGGTCACCATCTTCGGAATCTGCATTAGCAGAAGCAGAAATTGAATACCAAGATAAAAAGTCACCATCAATTTATGTAAGTTTCGAAGTAAAAGATGCAAAAGATGTTGTACCAGCAGATGCTAAATTCATCATCTGGACGACAACTCCTTGGACAATTCCAGCAAACTTAGGTATTTCCGTGCATCCAGAATTCACTTATGTTGTTGTACAAGTAGCGGACAATAAATTCATCGTTGCAAAAGATTTACTAGCTTCATTAGCGGAAACTTTAGAGTGGGAAGCATATGAAGTACTACAAGAAGTAAAAGGGGCAGACTTAGAATATGTTGTAGCCAAGCATCCAATTTATGATCGTGATTCACTTGTAATGATTGGGGAGCATGTTACGGCTGACGCTGGTACTGGTTGTGTTCATACAGCACCAGGCCACGGGGAAGATGACTATTTAATCGGAAAACAATATGGTTTAGATATTTTAAGTCCAGTAGATAATCGTGGTTGCTATACAGAGGAAGCACCTGGTTTTGAAGGATTATTTTATGACGATGCTAACAAAGTCGTAACAGAAAAATTAAAAGAGCTAGGTAGACTTGAAAAACTAACTTTCTTTACGCATTCTTATCCGCATGACTGGCGTACGAAAAAACCAGTTATTTATCGTGCAACACCACAATGGTTTGCTTCTGTCGAGGCATTCCGCGATGAATTATTACAAGCGGTTCGTGAAACAGAGTTTACACCTTCATGGGGGGAAACGCGTCTATACAATATGATCCGTGACCGCGGAGACTGGGTTATTTCTCGTCAACGTGTATGGGGTGTGCCGATTCCAATTTTCTACGCAGAAAACGGAGAGCCAATCATCACGCCAGAAACAATTGCCAATGTCTCTACATTGTTCCGTGAGCATGGATCTAATATTTGGTTCCAAAAAGAAGCGAAAGAGCTATTACCAGAAGGATTTACACATCCAGGTAGTCCAAATGGTCAATTTACGAAAGAAAACGATATTATGGACGTTTGGTTCGACTCAGGATCTTCTCACCAAGGAGTACTAGTAGAACGTGGATTGAAATATCCTGCAGACCTTTACTTAGAGGGATCTGACCAATATCGTGGCTGGTTTAACTCATCACTTATTACAAGCGTTGCCATTAATGGATACGCACCGTATAAAGGATTGCTTTCTCACGGGTTCGTGTTAGACGGAGAAGGTCGCAAAATGAGTAAATCAGTTGGGAATGTTATTCTACCATCAAAAGTAATGAACCAATATGGTGCAGATATTTTACGTTTATGGGTTGCATCAGTTGATTATACTGGCGACGTTCGAATTTCAATGGATATGTTAAAGCAAGTTTCGGAAGTATACCGTAAAATTCGTAACACATTCCGTTTCCTACATGGTAACGTTACGGACTTCGACCCTGCAACAGATCGTGTCGCATACGAAAACTTACGCGAAATGGATAAATATGTATTCATGCGTTTGCAAGATGTATTAAAAACAGCACGTGCGGCATATGATCGCTATGATTTCGCTGCAGTTTACCATGCTGTAAACAATTTTGTAGCAGGTGAGTTAAGCTCGTTCTACTTAGATGTTGCCAAGGATGTTGTATATATTTACGGACAGAATCATTCAGATCGTCGTGCAATGCAAACAGTAATGTATGATACTTTGCTTACATTATTAAAAGTAATGACACCAATTTTACCGCATACGACTGATGAGCTTTGGGGTTATTTGGAGCATGAAACGCAAAGCAGTATTCAATTAACGGATATGCCAGATGCGGTACAATATCCAGATTTCGAAGAACTAGCTACTAAATGGACGAAAATTATGGATTTACGTGACGATGTGTTAAAAGCATTAGAAGAAGCACGTAATGCAAAAACAATCGGTAAATCATTAGAAGCAAAAGTAACTTTATATGTAAAAGATGAATATAAATCATTGTTCGAAACAGATGCAATTGATTTTGCCCAATTATTTATCGTATCTCAGTTTGAGCTAGTAGAAGCTGCTGCTGAAAATAGTCTTGTACTGGAGCATGCGTCTGTATTAGTTGAAAAGGCAGATGGAGAAAAATGTGAGCGCTGCTGGACTATTTCGGAAACAGTTGGAGCAAATGAAAAACACGCAACTTTATGTGCGCGTTGTGCAGATGTTGTAGAAGAAAATTATATGTAATCAGTAAATGTGGTCCTCTTAGGCAGGACCACATTTTTTATGCTTAGGAATTAATATAAAATGACTCCAAAAATGGCCAGTTTCAATAGATTGATCACTATTTCCCAAAGGCATCTGAAAACGGACCAAAATCAGCTTGATTTTAGTCCATTTTTTGTATATTTGTCTTCGGAAATATATTTAGTTGGAATTTTGAAACGGTTAGTTGGAAAAGGATATTTTTTCCTCAAAAAAAGTAATCAATTTCAATTGAATGATCGCTAGTTGTGATGAGATGACTTTGTGTTTTTCAAAAACAAGATCTGGAGATTTTCATTTTTATTCAACCACTCTTTTACGGATAGCATGTTTGTATGGTAAACTAGGGAAGATTCTTTTAATTTTATTCATCAAAAGTAACTGCTGAATAAAATTAAAGCCTCCGGCGGATGCCACGGATTTTTTAGAGGAATTTAAAGAAGGCAGTCTAAGTTCGCGACATCCTGTCGCAACGACTGCATGACCTACATCCTGTTGGCCTCGAGCTCGATAAAAATCCGGACGCAAATAAGCCAAGGCGAATTTGATATCGGGGGAATTTGATGTGTGGAAATTTTATGGACTAGCGGCAATAGTCATTGCCCTTGATCAGTGGACGAAATGGCTTGTAGTTCAAAATATGGAACTTAGAGAACGGATTATTATCTGGGACCCTTATGTTGCACTACTTTCCCATCGAAATCGCGGAGCGGCATGGGGAATGCTTCAAGGGCAGTTTGGTATATTTACCATTGTTACGGTTATCGTAATTATAGGGATAATTTATTATTTTCATAAAGAGGCAAAGGGCAAGCCAATGTTTCAAGCAGGTTTGATGATGCTACTTGGCGGGGCAATAGGAAACTTTATCGATCGTTTATGGAGAAAAGAAGTAGTCGATTTTGTCGATGTGTTAATACCAATCATCAATTATGACTTTCCAATTTTTAATGTGGCCGATGCTGCCTTATCAATCGGTGTTGTGATGGTAATCATATTCATAATAAAAGAAGAACGAGCAGAAAAGAAAAAGGTGAAGTAATGGAAGAATTTACATTTGTAATAGAAAAAGAACAAGAAAAAGAGAGAATAGACAAAGCAATTGCCTCTTTTGATACGGATTGGTCACGCACGCAAATCCAAAACTATATAAAAGATGGACATGTGTTAGTGAATAATGAAGCTGCAAAATCGAATTATAAAGTAAAAGAAGGGGATGTTATTGTTGTCACACCTCCTGAAGCAATTCCACTTGATATTATAGCGGAAAACTTGAACTTAGAAATCGTCTATGAAGATGAGGATGTAGTGGTGGTATATAAACCACGTGGAATGGTCGTTCATCCTGCACCGGGTCATGTAAGTGGTACGCTTGTGAACGGGCTTATGTATCAAGTAAAAGATTTATCTGGTATTAACGGCGTATTGCGTCCGGGAATTGTTCACCGAATTGATAAAGATACGACGGGACTATTAATGGTTGCTAAAAATGATGTGGCACATGAATCATTAGTGGACCAATTAGTCAAGAAAACAGTGACGCGTAAATATACGGCACTTGTACATGGACACATACCACATGATAAAGGAACAATCGATGCTCCTATTGGCCGTGATAAAAAAGAGAGACAAAGCATGGCGGTAGTGGATAACGGGAAGCATGCAGTGACTCATTTCCGAGTATTAGAACGTTTTAATAAATTTACGTTAGTTGAGTGTCAATTGGAAACAGGTAGAACGCATCAAATTCGTGTGCATATGAAATACATCGGACATCCATTAGCAGGGGATCCAAAATACGGACCGAAAAAAACAATTGATTTTAACGGTCAAGTACTGCATGCCGGAGTATTAGGGTTTATCCAACCTAAAACAGGCGAGTATTTGGAATTTTCCTCACCACTTCCGGAGGATTTCGATAATTTAGTACAAGATTTGAGAAAACAATCCTTGCTAAAAGAAGAATAGTAGCTTATACTGAAAAAAGAAAATCGAATAGCTTCACCTTTAATAACAGTCCAGAGAGGCTGAGAAGGTATATGTGAAAGTGACTCACTATAGGTCTGCGGACTTTTTTAGTGTGCCTCACCCTATTTAAACGTGCGCATACAACCTCTTGGGCTTCTCTAGCTCAAGAGGTTTTTTATATTTTCAAAAGGAGGAAAAAAACGACCATGGCGGAAAAAGCAAATATATTAGATGAACAATCGATCAAACGAGCACTTACACGAATTGCACATGAAATTATTGAACGAAACAAAGGTATTGAACAGTGTATACTCGTGGGGATAAAAACAAGAGGTGCATTTTTAGCAGAACGACTTGCAAAAAGAATCGAACAGATAGAAGGTAAAGCAATCAAAACAGGGGAACTCGATATAACCCTTTATAGAGATGACTTATCCTTAAAAAATGGTATTGATGAGCCTTTAGTCCAAGACGTCGATATTACACACGATGTGACGGGTAAAAAAGTAATACTAGTCGATGATGTGCTATATACAGGAAGAACGGTTAGAGCAGCGATGGATGCAGTTATGGATTTAGGGAGACCTGCACAAATCCAACTTGCTGTATTAATAGACAGAGGACATCGAGAACTTCCGATACGGGCTGATTATGTTGGGAAAAACATCCCGACTTCCAGCAGTGAACGAATTGTAGTCAAAGTATTAGAAAAAGATGGATTAGATACAGTCACCATTTTTGAGTGATAAATTTGGAGGAAAAGGTAGGAATCATCCATGTCAAATACCGTATTAGATGTAAATGAAAAACCATCTGGAGGCCAACTAATCACATTAAGCTTCCAGCATATGTTCGCCATGTTTGGTTCCACAATTTTAGTACCGCAACTAGTAGGATTAAGCCCCGCTATCGCCCTACTTACAAGTGGAATAGCGACAATAGTGTTCTTGTTAATCACGAAATTTCAAGTCCCTGCCTACTTAGGATCATCATTTGCCTTTATCGCTCCGATTATTCTGGCTTCGAAGATAGGTGGGATAGGAAGTGCCATGATAGGCGCAATGTTCGTCGGGTTAACTTACGGAATCGTATCACTTATTATTTGGAAGAGTGGATATAAGTGGATTATGAAGTTATTGCCGGCTATCGTAGTTGGTCCGGTTATTATGGTAATCGGGCTTGGACTTGCAGTTACTGCCGTAGATATGGCGATGAATATTCCTGTTGAAGGAACAGATTTAAAAGAATATAGTTTTTTACACTTCTCAGCAGCCTTAGTTACACTGTTTACAGCGATCTTCTGTACGATCTACTTTAAAAATATTTTAAGTACAATGCCAATTTTAATCGGTTTAGTAGTCGGCTATATTTACTCCATTGTCATTGGGATCGTTAATTTTGAACCGATTAAAGAAGCGAACATGTTCGCATTACCAGACTTCTTAATACCGGGTGTACATTATGAATTTGTAGTAACTTCTAAAATACTACTAGTCATGGTGCCGATTGTTATCGTCACGATTTCGGAACATATTGGTCACCAACTTGTGCTTGGAAAAGTAGTAAATCGTGATTATATTAAAGAACCAGGTTTACACAGATCCTTGCTTGGTGATGGCTTTGGAACATTTGTCAGCGCATTAATCGGTGGTCCACCGAAGACAACATACGGTGAAAATATCGGTGTGCTAGCAATTACACGAGTGTATAGTGTATATGTCATTATGGGTGCGGCAGTAATCGCTATCTTACTATCATTCTTTGGAAAAGCAATGGCTGTTATAGCAACAATTCCAACATCAGTTCTTGGTGGAGTTTCCATACTATTATTCGGAATAATAGCTGCAAGTGGCTTAAGAATGCTAGTAGAAGCAAACGTAGACTTTGGGAATAGTAGAAACTTAGTTATTGCGTCGGTTATCTTAGTAATCGGTATCGGTGGAGCAAAATTCATCGTATCAGAATCATTAAGCATAGAAGGCATGGCACTAGCAGCAATCATTGGGGTTATACTGAATTGGGTATTACCAGGAAGAAAAGAAGCGGAAACACCGAACTTAAATACAACAGAATAAGAAACCTTTTAAAAGTTGAACAGAGAGTCAGCAAAAGGTTCGGATAGATTGGTTGGGACTTCACTAAGAGATTCCTTTCCTTGTCTATGCTTAAACGAACCTTCTTGAGACTTTTCAAGAAGTTTTTTTTATAGAAAAGAGGAGGATTCAAATGGAAAACTTAGTATCAATGAAAGATTTATCGGTGGAACAAATAATAGCAATTTTAGAAAGAGCAAAGGATTTTCGAGATGGTGCTACCTCGACGTTGAAAAATAACTATATGATGGCAAATTTATTTTTTGAACCGAGTACTCGAACGAAAATGAGTTTTGAAGTGGCGGAACGTAAATTACAGCTAAATGTAATTCCTTTCGATTCCGGTTTTTCCAGTACTTTAAAAGGCGAGACGCTTTACGATACAGTGAAAGTTTTAGAAGCAATCGGAATAGATGCTTTAGTAATAAGACATGAACAAAACAACTTTTTTGAAGATTTAGTAGGGAAAACGAAAGTAGCGATCATTAATGGAGGAGACGGAACGGGAAATCATCCAACTCAAAGCCTCTTAGACATCTTCACCATTTGGGAAGAATTTGGGACAGTACAAGATAAAGTTGTCACGATAGTCGGAGATATAGCACATAGTCGCGTTGCGAGATCGAACGCAGATGCTCTTTCTAGACTTGGAGCAAAAGTACAATTAGTTTGCCCGACAGAATGGCAAGGAGAGTTCGAATGCCTGCAAAATTTCGATGAAGTAATTGAATCTAGTGATGTGATGATGATGCTTCGAGTACAACATGAAAGACATAAGGAAAATGGAATTTTCTCTAAAGAAGACTATCATCAAGCATTCGGATTAACAGTGGAAAGAGAAAGAAAAATGAAAGATGGCGCAATTATTATGCATCCAGCCCCATTTAATCGAGACGTTGAAATCGCGAGTGAATTAGTAGAATGTGATCGTTCTAGAATTATTAAGCAAATGGAAAATGGTGTGTACGTACGTATGGCGATTACTGAAATGATTTTGAAAGGGAGAGAATAACATGACAAAAATTATTAAAAACGTTCAAACAGTTAACAATGCAGGAGATTTCGAAAAAGTTTCGGTTGTCATCAAAGAAGGAAAAATAGCAGAAATCGGAGCAAATGTAACAGCAGAACATGCCGATGTTATAGACGGAAAAGGAATGCTTCTCTCACCTGGATTTATCGATGTTCATGTCCATTTACGTGAGCCAGGTGGTGAACAGAAAGAAACGATTGAGACCGGAACAAAAGCTGCTGCTAAAGGTGGATATACTACGATTTGTGCAATGCCAAATACACGACCTGTACCTGATACAGCGGAAAATTTCTCACATGTGCTTGGTTTAATAGAGAAAAATGCGCTAGTACGTGTGCTTCCATATGCATCGATTACGATACGACAGGCTGGAAAAGAAAGAACAAATATTGAAGAACTAAAAAATCTTGGTGCCTTTGCTTTAACGGATGACGGAGTTGGAATACAAGCTGCGGGTACAATGTTGGAAGCAATGGAGGAAGCAGCGAAATTTAATATCCCGGTTGTTGCACACTGTGAAGATAATACACTTATTTACGGTGGTGCCATGCATAAAGGAAAAAGAAATGAGGAATTAGGGATAAAAGGAATTCCATCCGTTTCAGAATCAGTACATATTGCGCGAGATATTCTACTCGCTGAAAGCGCTGGAGCTCACTATCATGTGTGCCACGTAAGCACAAAAGAATCAGTACGTGTGATAAGAGATGCTAAAAGAGCCGGAGTTCATGTCACAGCGGAAGTAAGCCCTCACCATTTACTTCTTTGTGAAGATGATATTCCATCTAATGATGCTATTTGGAAAATGAATCCTCCGCTTCGAGCAAAAGAGGATATGCTCGCTCTTCGTGAAGGTTTATTAGATGGAACGCTGGATTTCGTAGCAACAGATCATGCACCACATACGCAGGAAGAAAAAGCATTCGGTTTTGAAAAAGCGCCATTCGGAATTGTCGGACTAGAAACAGCCTTCCCACTTTTATATACACATTTCGTCAAAACGGGCGAATGGACTTTACAGCAATTACTGGACTCTTTAACGACTAAACCAGCTGAAGTTTTCGGCTTTGAATTTGGGAAGTTAGAAGTTGGCGCACCTGCAGATTTAGTTTTAATCGACTTAGAAAAAGAACAAGCAATTGATAAAGAAGGATTTTTATCTAAAGGGAAAAACACACCATTCGACGGATGGGTTTGTACGGGTTGGCCGCAAGTAACTATTTATAACGGAGAAATCGTATGGCAGGAGGAGCGCGTATGCCAGTGAGATATTTGCTACTAGAAGATGGAACAGTGTTTAAAGGGAATGCTTTTGGAAGTGATGAAGGAACAATCGGAGAAGTTATTTTCACTACCGCAATGACCGGCTATCAAGAATCTATTTCGGATCCATCGAACTGTAGTCAAATATTAACATTTACGTATCCAATGGTTGGTAACTACGGGGTGAACCCCGACGATTTTGAATCCATTGATCTTGCCCTTGCTGGAGTCGTAGTAAGAGAACTAGCAGAGCAACCATCCAATTTTAGAAGTCAAAATACATTGCATGAATTTTTAGAAGCAAAAAATGTACCAGGTATTGAAGGAATTGATACCCGCAAATTAACTCGAATTATCCGCAACCATGGTTCTTTAAAAGGAAAGCTTACAAAAGCAGGAGAAGAAGTGAATATAGCGCAAGAAATAGAAAAATTAAAAGCTGCTGTTATTCTAACAAATGTCGTTCAACAAGTTTCCATCACTCGTCCATACCCAAGTCCAGGTCGAGGAAAAAGAGTTGTACTAGTCGATTTTGGGATGAAACATGGTATTTTAAGAGAATTAAATAAACGCGACTGCGACATTATTGTTGTTCCATATAATACTTCCGCAAAAGAGATTTTAAGTATGTTCCCAGACGGAGTGATGCTTTCAAACGGTCCTGGAGATCCAACTGATATTCCAGAAGCAATTGAAATGGTGAAAGATATAATCGGCCAAGTTCCTATTTTCGGAGTATGTCTTGGACATCAACTGATTTCCCTTGCTAGTGGGGCAACATCATTCAAATTGAAGTTTGGGCACCGTGGAGGCAATCATCCGGTAAAAGATTTGACAACAGGAAGAACCGAGCTTACTTCTCAAAACCATGGCTACGCAATAGATGCAGATTCCATTGCAAATACAGATTTAGAGATTACCCATATTGCCCTAAACGACGGCACTGTAGAAGGAGTGAAACATAAAAAGTTCCCAGTATATTCCGTACAGTTCCATCCAGAAGGTTCATCAGGTCCAGAGGATTCTACGCACTTATTTGATCAATTTATCGAATTAATGAATGCTAATAGCAAAAAGGAGAATTCACATGCCTAAACGTAAAGATATCGAAACGATTTTAGTAATTGGTTCTGGTCCAATTGTCATCGGTCAAGCAGCTGAATTTGACTACGCGGGAACGCAAGCTTGTATTTCATTGAAAGAAGAAGGCTACCGAGTAATCCTCGTAAACTCGAATCCTGCAACGATTATGACAGATACGGAAATAGCAGATAAAGTATACATCGAACCAATTACTTTACCTTTTGTTAGCAAAATCATTCGCAAAGAACGACCTGATGCGATTTTACCTACTCTAGGTGGTCAAACGGGATTGAATATGGCGATTGAACTTGATAAATCCGGTATTTTAGATGAATTAGGCATTGAAATTTTAGGTACGAAGCTAGAAGCAATTCACAAAGCGGAAGACCGTGATTTATTCCGCACATTGATGAATGAACTTGGAGAGCCTGTACCAGAAAGTGATATTATCCATAATATGGACGAGGCAAAAGCATTCGTGGAACGAATCGGATACCCAGTAATCGTACGTCCTGCTTTCACTTTAGGTGGAACAGGTGGCGGTATTTGCCATAATGATACAGACTTACTAGAAATCGTGACGAGTGGCTTAAAGTATAGTCCCGTAACACAATGTTTACTTGAAAAATCGATCGCAGGGTATAAAGAAATCGAATATGAAGTTATGCGTGACTCTGCGGATAATGCAATCGTAGTATGTAACATGGAAAATGTGGATGCAGTAGGGATCCATACAGGAGATTCAATCGTAGTTGCTCCAACGCAAACATTATCTGACCGTGAAAACCAAATGCTTCGCAATGTATCACTAAAAATTATTCGAGCATTAAAAATTGAAGGCGGATGTAATGTGCAATTGGCACTCGATCCGCATAGCTTCAACTACTATATTATTGAAGTGAACCCACGAGTTAGCCGTTCATCCGCACTTGCGTCTAAAGCAACAGGTTACCCAATTGCAAAGCTTGCTGCCAAAATTGCAGTTGGACTTACATTAGACGAAATGATGAACCCGGTTACTGGAAAAACATATGCTTGCTTTGAACCTGCACTAGACTATATCGTGGCGAAAATACCAAGATGGCCATTCGATAAATTCGAGTTAGCTAAACGTAATTTAGGCACGCAAATGAAAGCTACTGGAGAAGTAATGTCGCTAGGACGTACGTTTGAAGAAGCAATTTTAAAATCAGTTCGTTCCCTTGAAACTGGTCATTTCCATATCGAGATGAAAAATGCCGTATCCATCACAGATGAGTGGGTGGAAAAGCGTATTCGCCGAGCTGGTGACGAGCGCTTATTCTTCATCGGTGAAGCACTTCGAAGAGGAATCACAGTAGAGCAAATTCATGAGTGGAGCCAAATCGACTTATTTTTCTTAAACAAATTACAAAATATTGTGCAGTACGAAAAAGAGATTCAAGCGAACCAGTTTGATCAAGAAATATTGTACAAAGCGAAACGTATGGGCTTTGCAGATAAAACAATCGCAAAATATTGGAATGTAGAAGAAATTGAAGTGTACCATTTCAAAAAAAAGCATAACATCGTACCAGTATATAAAATGGTGGACACTTGTGCAGGAGAGTTCGAATCCGAAACGCCATATTTCTATGGAACGTATGAAGAAGAAAACGAATCGATTCGTACAGACAATGAAAGTGTCATCGTACTTGGTTCAGGTCCGATTCGCATCGGTCAAGGGGTAGAGTTCGACTATGCGACGGTTCACTCTGTTTGGGCTATTAAAGAAGCAGGATATGAAGCGATCATTATAAACAACAACCCTGAAACAGTTTCGACTGACTTCTCTATTTCAGACAAATTATACTTCGAACCACTAACGGTAGAAGATGTCATGCATATCGTAGACTTAGAACAGCCAAAAGGGGTTGTCGTTCAATTTGGTGGTCAAACAGCGATCAACTTAGCTGCTGCTTTAGAAGAACGAGGCGTAAAAATTCTTGGTACTACACTTGAAAGTATTGACCGTGCTGAAAATCGTAATGAATTTGAAGCTGCTTTACATGAAATCGATATCCCGCAGCCACTTGGTAAAACGGCGGTTTCAGTAGAAGAAGCAGTTACAATTGCAAATGAAATTGGCTATCCTGTTCTAGTTAGACCTTCTTATGTACTTGGTGGACGTGCCATGCAAATCGTCTACACCGAAGAAGAGATTAAACATTACATGGAGCACGCAGTAGATGCAAGTCCAGAGAAGCCAGTATTAATCGACCGTTACTTAACTGGTACAGAAATCGAAGTAGATGCGATTTGTGATGGAGAAAATGTGTTGATACCTGGAATTATGGAGCATATAGAGCGCGCTGGAGTTCACTCAGGGGACTCGATAGCAGTTTACCCGCCGCAAAAACTTTCTCAGCAGCATATTGATACGCTTATAGACTATACAACTAGACTTGCAAAAGGGTTAAAAATTATCGGGCTAATGAATATCCAATACGTCATCTCTAATGATGAAGTATATGTAATTGAAGTAAACCCACGTTCAAGCCGAACAGTGCCATTTTTAAGTAAAATTACATCTATTCCAATGGCGAATATTGCTACAAAAGCGATTTTAGGACAGTCGATAATAGAACAGGGATACAGCCCAGGACTTGCTCCAAATAGTCAAGGTGTATACGTAAAAGTACCCGTATTCAGTTTTGCGAAGCTACGCAGAGTAGATATTACGTTAGGACCGGAGATGAAATCTACTGGGGAAGTAATGGGGAAAGACATTACACTAGAAAAAGCATTGTATAAAGGATTAGTAGCAGCTGGTATGGAAATAAAAGACCATGGTTCCGTCTTAATGACAGTTTCCGATAAGGATAAAGAAGAAGCAATAGAAATCGCTAAACGATTTAATCATATAGGCTTCCGCATAATTGCGACAGAAGGAACAGCAAAAGCAATTCAAAAAGTTGGTATCCCTGTAGATATCGTCAACAAAATAGGCTCAAAGGGTAAGACTATATTAGATGTTATTCAAAATGGGCATGCACAATTTGTTATTAACACACTAACAAAAGGAATGCAGCCAGAACGTGATGGTTTCCGCATTCGAAGAGAATCTGTTGAAAATGGCGTTCCATGTTTAACATCTCTAGACACTGCGAAAGCGATGCTACGTGTCATTGAATCAATGACTTTTTCCACAGAAATAATGAAACATGAGGAGGTTCATGCATGATTAGACAAGGACAAATGCAAGTCGTCAAGCAACAACAGATTGCGACGAACATTTTCGAGTTAACATTAATTGGACAACAAGTTCTAGATATGAAGCAACCAGGTCAATTTGTCCACTTACGTGTGTCTGATCAAATGGAACCACTGCTTAGAAGACCAATTAGTATTTCTTCTATTGATAAAGAAACATTAGAGTTTACAATGATTTATCGTGCAGATGGAAGAGGGACGACGCTTCTTTCAGAAAAGAGACCAGGAGACCAAGTCGATGTACTTGGACCTCTTGGAAATGGGTTTCCGATAGATAAGATAAAAGCTGGTCAGACTGCCTTACTTGTTGGAGGAGGAATTGGCGTGCCACCACTTTATGAGTTATCAAAAAGACTTGTAGAAAAGGGTGTAAAACCAATTCATGTACTTGGATTCCAATCAAAAGATGTCGTGTTTTACGAAAGAGAATTTATGCAGCTTGGCGAAACGTATATTGTCACAGCAGATGGTAGCCACGGGCATCAAGGATTTGTAACAAATGTATTGGAAACACTAGCGGATGATTTTGACGTTTACTATAGTTGTGGACCAACACCAATGCTGAAAGCACTAGAAGAAATGTATCCTGAAAAAGAGGGATATTTATCTTTTGAAGAGCGCATGGGCTGTGGAATTGGCGCTTGCTTCGCATGTGTATGTGAAACGACAGAAAAAACGGAAGCTGATTATGTGAAAGTATGTTCAGATGGTCCAGTGTTCGAGTCAGGAGTGGTTCGTGTATGAATAGATTAGCGGTTGAATTACCAGGACTTTCATTGAAAAATCCAATCATGCCAGCTTCTGGTTGCTTTGGTTTTGGGAAAGAATATGCGAAATTGTATGATTTATCAAAGCTCGGTGCAATTATGATTAAAGCTACAACATTAGAAACAAGGCTTGGAAACCCGACACCACGAGTAGCAGAAACACCTGCTGGCATGTTAAATGCAATCGGATTACAAAATCCAGGTTTACAAAAAGTAATGGAAAATGAACTTCCTTGGTTAGAACAATATGATGTGCCAATTATCGCAAATGTTGCCGGTACATTAATGGAAGACTATGTAGGAGTCGCTAAACACATTTCACAAGCACCAAATGTGCATGCACTGGAATTAAATATCTCCTGTCCAAATGTCAAGCAAGGTGGCATTACATTTGGAACAGATCCAGTAGTTGCAGAAGAGTTAACTCGTGCTGTAAAAGAAGTTTCCTCTGTACCTATATACGTAAAACTTTCTCCGAATGTGACCAATGTAAATGAAATCGCAAAAGCAGTTGAAGCAGGTGGAGCAGACGGAATCACGATGATTAATACATTACTTGGTATGCGTTTTGATACGAAAACAGGTAGACCCGTCATCGCAAACGTAACAGGTGGATTATCTGGTCCAGCCATTAAACCTGTCGCTCTACGTATGGTCTATGAGGCGGCAAAACAAGTGTCAATTCCCATTATCGGAATGGGCGGTGTCTCAACAATTGATGATGTAATTGACTTTTTATCCGCGGGAGCGAGTGCTGTTGCAGTAGGTACGGCAAACTTCGTGGATCCATTTGTTTGTCCGAATTTAATCGAGCAGCTTCCAGAAAAATTGGATGAGCTTGGATTTGAAACTGTAACAGATCTAGTTGGAAGGAGTCATCGATTATGAAAAACAGCCCAATTATAGCATTAGATTTTGCATCTGCGGAAGAAGTATATCCATTTTTAACTCCATTCCAAGAGTCATTATTCGTTAAAGTAGGGATGGAACTTTATTTACAAGAAGGTCCATCTATCGTATACAAGTTGAAAGAAATGGGACATGATGTGTTTCTCGATTTGAAATTGCATGATATTCCAAATACAGTCGGGCAGGCCATGAAAGGACTAGCTCGTTTAGGGGCAGATTTGGTTAACGTCCACGCTGCAGGCGGAGAAGCAATGATGATTGCTGCACGTGAAGGATTAGAAGCAGGCACAACTGCGGGCAATAAAAGACCATCCATTATCGGTGTAACGCAACTAACATCTACTTCTGAAAAACAAATGCAAGAAGAGCAATTGATTCAAACAACAATCGATGAATCCGTTGTCCACTATGCAAAGCTAGCAAAAAATGCTGGACTAGACGGTGTCGTATGCTCCGTTCTCGAAGCGAAAAAAATTGCAAGAGCATGTGGTAATGAATTTTTGAGAGTAACGCCAGGCATTCGTTTAGCAGAAGGAGAGGCCCACGATCAAATCCGTGTAGCGACTCCGTCAAATGCGAGACTACTAGGTTCATCTCATATCGTTGTAGGACGTGCAATAACAAAAGCAGAAAACCCAGTACAAGCTTATGAAAATATATTAAAAATGTGGGAGGAACAAGCATGACATTAGAAAATACAATTGCAAAAGCATTGCTCGAAGTAGGAGCAGTCGAATTAAAACCGAATGATCTTTTCACATGGGCATCCGGCATCAAATCACCAATTTACTGTGATAACCGCATTACCATGTCTTCACCAGCCATTCGCAAAGAAATTGCAAAAGGACTAGCAGAAGCAATTGAAAAGAACTTCCCGCAAGCAGAAGCAGTGGCAGGTACAGCAACTGCAGGTATCCCACATGCTGCATGGGTTAGTGATGTATTGGAACTACCAATGATGTATGTTCGTTCAAAAGCAAAAGAACATGGCCGTGGCAATCAAATCGAAGGTAAAATTGTCGCAGGACAAAAAGTAGTGGTTATTGAAGATTTAATCTCTACAGGTGGTAGTAGCTTAGTAGCGGTAGAAGCATTGCAAAAAGAAGGATTTGAAGTGCTGGGAGTAGTAAGCATTTTTACATACGGACTTCCGAAAGCAGAACAAGCATTTAAAGAAGCAGGCGTTTCATTTGTAAGCTTAACAAATTACGATGCACTAACAAACGCTGCAAAAGAAGCAGGCACAATTGCAGAATCAGATTTGCCAATGCTTTCAAAATGGCATAATGATTTAAAAGAAGGATTATTGAAATAAAAGGAAAAGACGTTCACTTATAGATTAGTGAATGTCTTTTTTTATATACAGTCTTTCAAATAAGTGAAAGTGTACATGCATATTGTTATTAGAGACAACTTCCTTCTGATTCTTCCATGTATTGAGTAAAAGTCATATGAATTAAGAAATGCTAAAGACGCTTTGGGAAATATGTGGTATATTTAATGAAATTTGGTTCTATTCTTAAAAATTATTATTATAAGGGGATGTTTAGATGTCGCCATCAAAAGTACTGAAATGGGTTACTGGTGGATTGGAAGCGCTCTTAGGTATTCCTATTTTAGGGGCTACAATTGTAATTGGTTTTTTGTGGATTCCTTTAGGTGTGATGTTAATACTTCATATTATTACGCTCGTTTTAACTAGCAAGGAAGAAGGTTCCATTAGAGGGAGTGTATTAGGGATTGTCACTTCATGCATCGCTTGGATACCGTTTGTTGGGATGGTTATGCATATAATTTCCGCGATATTTTTAATGATTGATGCTGCTAAACCGGAAATTAATAAAACTGATTTTGCATAACTCAGTGGTAGGAAGCAAGAGTCTTATAATAAAGAGAAAAGTCCATCGATTTTGATGGACTTTTTTTGTCGATTAATAAAATAATTTTGATTGGAGTACATCAAGGGCTTGGTCAATTTCTTGTAAATCTTCTTTGGAAGCATTCTGAATTCGATCTAGAAAACGTAATTCTACGGTTGCAAATGCTTCATGCATCATCGCTTCCCCCTCTTTTGAAAGACAAATAGATTGTTTTCGTCGATCATCTGTATTGCTTATTTTTTCGATTAGATTTTTTTCACTTAACTTTTTCAATTCACGGCTTGTATTTGGCATAGACATATGCTGACAATCACTAATTTCGCTAGGAGTAACAGGCTGACTAACGGTTATATATTCAAGAATTTTATATTGAACTGGTGTGATTGATTCCGATTTGGCGTTTTGTGTTAACTCATGTGTCACACGATGAACAGAAGTTAATAATGTTATGCATTTGTTAAAAAGAGCTTTATTGTCCAGAATTCTCACCTCTTATTGCTAACATAACAAAAAAGTTATCTAAAAACAATTATCAATTGACAACTAAAAATATCGTGCTATCATTTAGTTATCAAATGATAATTATAAGGGGTGCTATTATGAATACGCTTGTTATTTACACATATCCGAATCATAAAAGTTTAAATTATGCATTTTTACAAAAAGTAATGGAAGGTATTAAGGAGAATCCTCAGATAAAACAGTTACAAGTATTAGATTTGTATGAAGAGGGCTTTAACCCCCTTCTCCAATTTAATGAGCAAAAACGTAGACGTGATATGTACCGTGATCCGGCACTTGAAAAATATAGAAATCAACTTACTTGGGCCGACAAGATTGTCTTCATTTATCCGATTTGGTGGGGAAGACCTCCGGCGATGCTTTTGGGATATATTGATCAATTATTTTCTGCAAATTTTGCATACAGAGATAAGAAGGGGCTCATACCAGAGGGTCTATTAAAAGGAAAGTCAGTAGTTTGTGTATCTACGATGAAGGGGCCAACAAACTATTTACTTGTTTGGTTGAATAATGCTCATAAAATTTTAATGAAACGAGCTCTATTCAGTTTTGTTGGAATCAAAAAAGTAAAATTTTTTGAATTTGGTAACATGGAGAATTCCAATGGAAAGCAAATAAAAAAACTTAACAAAGTATATCAATATTTTAAAAAAGTGAGCTATTAAGTAATAAAAAATAATATTACTGTTTAAGATAAAGTATATTTGGAATGATATATACAAATTTCTAAAAAGAGAACCAGGAACGATCGAAGAGGGAGATCTATAATACTTTCATTATGTTATACTAAATGAAAGAAAAGACTTTCACTTGTTGAGGAGGAATAAGATGATTGAAACGACTTTTGTATACGATACATACATCGCTACGACACCCGAAAAGCTTTGGAAGGCGCTTACTAACGGTGAGTTCACAAAAAAGTATTGGTTTGAAAATGAAGTCCAATCTGATTGGACAGTAGGTTCCACTGTTTCCTACCTAAACAAGGATGGAAAAGTAGTAGATCAAGGAACAGTTTTAATAAACGAGCCTTATCGTCTTCTCTCGTATACCTTTAACTGGTTAGCGGATGAAACAGTTCGTGAGCATGAACCAAGAGTGACTTTCGAACTAAAACAGATGGATTCGACTGTAAAGTTAACACTTAAACAAGAACATATATTGCCGACGGACTTACGTGATGAAAATGAAGGATTCCATGGTTACAATAATGGCTGGCCAGCGATTTTAAGCAATTTGAAAAGTTTACTTGAAACAGGAAGTACTTTACCTGCAATTACGATATGAACTTAACTGTAATTATTTATTAAAATAGAAACTGCAAGTAGAAGAGACATCATGCAACGAAGATGTCTCTTCTTTTTTGTATTTCATATTCAGTTCATAAACAGATGTTAAAGTAACTTTTGTAATAGAGTTTTGATAGGAGGAAGAAAGCAATGAAAGAAGAAAAAAGGGAAAATAAATTTAAAAATTGGCGACAATTTTTTCAACTGATAAAAGAAACGGAACCGCCTAAGCTCATATTAATTATTGCACTTTGTATGAGTTTTGTGACAACTGGGGTAGGGTTTATCGTACCATTATTCACTAAGCAACTAGTAGATGGGTTTTCAATAGATTCTCTAAATTATTGGCAAATTATTTTGTTAGTGATTGCTTTTATTGCACAAGCAATTGCAAGTGGGCTCTCAATCTATTTATTGAACCGAGTTGGGCATCATGTGGTTGCCAATTTAAGAGATAGATTATGGAGAAAATTACTCCATTTACCGATACCTTATTATGATGATAATGATACTGGAGAAACGTTAAGTCGTGTAACGAATGATACTTCTGTTGTGAAAGAACTTATTACGGAGCATCTTGCAAATTGTTTAACAGGAATTATTGCGATTATCGGTTCAGTTACAATTCTACTATTTTTGGATTGGAAAATGACTTTAGTCATGCTTATTGCGGTTCCAATTGCCATGGTTATTTTGATGCTGCTAGGTAAACGGATGTATGTAATTTCAAAAGGAATGCAAGATGAAACAGCGAAATTTACTGCTGTGTTGAATCAAGTTTTACCGGAAACACGCTTAGTGAAAGCTTCCAATGCAGAGGACTTGGAATATAAACGAGGGAAAAAAGGAATTACAAATCTATTCCAATTTGGTTTGAAAGAAGCGAAAATACACGCGCTTATCACTCCTTTGATTTCTTTTGTTCTTATGATTGTTCTCGTTGCAATTATTGGTTATGGTGGAGTTCGTGTCTCTTCTGGCGAGCTAACTGCTGGTGATATGGTCGCGTTTATTTTATATTTAATTCAAATTATTATTCCGATGACACAGTTAACGATGTTCTTTACGCAGTTGCAAAAAGCAATGGGTGCTACAGAACGTATTAGTGCAGTACTAGAACATGAAGAGGAAAATGTACATGCAGGCAAGAATTTAGAAGTAGTAAATAAACCAATTCATGTGCATCATGTAGACTTTGCATATGGAGAAGAGAAGATTTTGTCTGATATAGATTTTACTATTGAACCGGGTAAAGTAACGGCTATTGTCGGACCGAGTGGTGGTGGGAAAACGACTACATTCTCTCTTTTAGAGCGGTATTATCAACCGACCAAAGGAAGTATTACACTTGGGGATACTCCAATTGATACGTTTTCACTACATTCTTGGAGAAGTAAAATAGGATATGTTGCACAGGAAAGTGCATTATTATCCGGAACGATACGCGAAAATATTTGTTATGGAATTGAAAAGAATGTGGATGATGCAGAACTTGAAAGAGTAGTGAAAATGGCCTATGCCGATCAATTCATAGAAGCCCTTCCGGATAAATTTGATACGGAAGTAGGCGAAAGAGGGATTAAACTTTCTGGTGGACAACGACAACGGATTGCGATTGCTAGAGCGTTATTACGCGACCCTCAAATTTTAATGCTGGATGAAGCGACTTCAAGTCTTGATAGTAAATCAGAAATTTATGTGCAAAAAGCACTTGATAATTTAATGAAAGGCAGAACGACACTAGTAATCGCCCACCGCCTTTCTACCGTTGTCGATGCGGATAATATTTTATTTATGGAGAAAGGGCATATTACGGGAAGTGGTACGCATGATACATTATTTCAAACACATGACATGTACAGAGAGTTTGCCAAACAACAATTACGTATTGAGGAATAAGTAAGAAGGGATTTGTTGTAATGATAAAACTGTTAGTTGTAGATGATGAAGAACATATTAGAGAGTTAATAAAAGTGTTTTTACAAAACGAGGGATTTAGCGTATTAGAAGCGGTGGATGGTGTAGATGCACTGTCCAAGCTTGAGTCGGAAAAGGTTGATATGGTTATTATGGATATTATGATGCCGAATATGGACGGGTGGGAGTTGTGCAAGGAGATACGTATGTATAAGGAGGACTTGCCCATTCTTATGCTGACGGCAAAAGGTGAAACTGCCCAAAAAGTAAAGGGATTTAACCTTGGTTCAGATGATTATATGGTGAAACCTTTTGAACCAGCGGAGTTAATCGTACGCGTTAAATCCATTTTAAAGCGATATCGTATTTCTTTATCTCAAACAGTAGAAGTCGGCCATCTCCAGATGAACCGCAATACGTATGAGCTAGTGTATTTGGACGAAAATATTACGCTACGATTAAAGGAATTTGAGCTTTTATTTACATTAGCAAGTTACCCTGGAAAAACATTTTCACGTGAGCAATTGATAGAAGAAATTTGGGGATTTGATTATGAAGGTGATGAGCGAACCGTAGATGTGCATATAAAAAGGTTGCGTGAACGATTCCCAGAAGAAAAAAGTGGATTTACAATACGCACGATTCGAGGACTTGGCTATCGATTGGAGCTTGAATCATGAAGAGATGGCAATTTATCGGAAGGATTTTAATGGTGATTACATTTTTTCTTATTGCTACTACTGTTTTTTCATTCCTTTCTTTTCATGTAACTTCTTTTCTTTATGATTGGATTGGAAAATATCCTCAAGGCTACTGGCAACAGCTTTTTACCGTAATAGGCGTAATACTCTTCTTTTGGTGTACAGCGGTTATTACTTTTCTATTTGGTTCCAAAAAGCAGCGGCTTTATTGGGATTCAATTGTAGGTGCTTTGAGACAAATGGCCACCGGAGATTTTAATGTAAAATTAGATCTTAAAGCAAATGAACGAGATCAGTTTGGACAGCTCATTAGTGGGATAAATAATATGGCGGTTGAATTAGGGGAGATGGAGAAAATGCGTCAAGAATTTATCTCCAATGTTTCGCATGAAATTCAATCTCCTTTAACATCCATCAATGGTTTTGCCAAAGCGTTGAAAAATATCGACATGACCGATGAAAAAAGAATTCATTATTTAACAATCATTGAAATGGAAAGTAGTAGATTATCGAAAATTAGTGATAATTTATTAAAACTCACGTCTTTAGAATCGCAACATCATCCGTTTGAACCCAAATCATATAGGCTAGATAAACAATTGCGAAACGTTGTGTTAGCTTGTGAACCAAGCTGGTTAAGCAAAAATATTGAAATGGATATTCGGCTAGATGGAGTGACATTAGTCGCGGATGAAGACTTGATGAATCAAGTGTGGATGAATTTACTTAATAATAGTATCAAGTTTACGCCGATTGGAGGAACCATTCACATTCGTATAAGTCAACAAAATGAAACAGCTATTATTTCTATTAAAGACAATGGAATAGGAATGACAGAAGAAGACCAAAAGCATGTTTTTGAACGATTTTTTAAATCGGATAAATCGAGAACAGCTGTAAATGGCGGGAGTGGCTTAGGACTTTCCATTGTCAAAAGAATTGTAGATATGCATGGGGGAAGTATAACTGTTCGAAGTGAGCTTGGGAAAAGCACTGAATTTATTACAATAATGCCTTTAACGCAACGTCTCGCTGAATTTAGCAATGAAGTATGTAAATAGAATATGCAATAAAACAAATCCCCTCTTTTTATAAAGAAGTGGGGATTTTAGCTGATTATTTAAAAATAGGTAATTTTTTTAACACAGCACAAACTGGAAGCGCTATACACATACCTACAACAATCTGAACGAGATTCCCGGGAATAGACCCTAATGGGATAACCCAACTACCAAATATAACTCGTTCGCAAATATAATAAACTGCTAACATAACTGGTGCTGAAACTATTGTTCCAACTAGATTGAAGACATAGCTGTTTCCATTACGACCGTTGGACCAAGCAATTTTTCCTACAATATACCCTTGAAGTCCTCGAGCAACAATAGTGAAAGGAGCCCATAATGTCCATCCCATCATTATATCGAATAACCCCATCCCAACAGCCCCAGCAATTGCACCTTTTTTAGGACCAAATAAAATAGAGGCGATAAAGAGCATGGCTGTACCAAGATGAACTAAACCGCCGTTTGCAGAGATAGGCAGTTTAATATTGAGCATAACTGTTGCAACAAATACGAGAGCGATTAACATAGAAGTGATAATTAAATCGGTAGTATTGGATTTTGAATAACTATTTATTGAGTTCATAATTTTATACCTTTCTTTCTTTATGTATTTGTCGATAACTTTATCAAAATTATGACACTTGTAAAAGCGTCAGTTTAGAACAAAACTTAAAGGTCAGTTTTGGTGTAGGATGAAATAATATCATTAAAAAAAGCGATGTATTCAACAATTAATTTGTCGAATGCATCGCTCAAAAGTAGTGATTTTATTTTGTATAGTTATCAAAGTAACCTTGGATGAAAACAATCGGTGTCCCTTTGTCGCCACTTCCAGAAGTTAAGTCAGATAACGAACCAATAAGATCTGTTAGTTTTCGAGGAGTTGTCCCTTGTGCTTCCATCGCTCCTACAAGATCTTCATTTTTATTGTTAATAAACTCGGAAATAGCTTGTTTTAGTTCTTCGCCTCTTAAATCGGCAAAATTATTATCCGCAAGATATTTTAATTTCACTTCATTTGGAGTACCATCAAGACCTGCAGTATAAGCAGGGGATACAACTGGATCCGCAAGTTCCCAAATCTTACCTACTGGATCTTTAAATGCTCCATCTCCATACACCATAACTTCCACATTTTTACCTGTTTTTTCTTTTAAAATCTGCTGTATATTATCAACAAGTGGTTGACAATTACGAGGGAAAAGTTTCACGCTATCTTCTGTTGATTTATTTGATCCTAGTAGACCATATGCTTCATTAAATCCACTGCCATCAATAGATGTTGATAAGATATCATCCAGACCGTAAATTTTCTCTCCACCATTTGCTTTTAAGATTCTTTTCGTTCTGAATCTTGTATGGATATCACAAGTCAGGACATTTTTAGTGTAGTCTAATATAGTTTTCGCGTTATTTGAGAAAATTACTTCACATTCCACACCGAATTCTTCGATTAATGATTTGTAATACTCAATATAGTCGACTCCAGTAAAGGTATGTTTAATATAACCAAAATGATCACGGAATTGTTTTTCTGTTAGAACATCCGTCCATGGATTAACGCCTTTTTCGTCCAGTAAATCTATGTCTACCAAGTGATTTCCAACTTCGTCCGATGGATAGCTTAACATTAATACAACTTTTTTAGTACCTTTCGCTATGCCGCGAAGGATGTTTGCAAATCGATTACGACTTAAAATAGGGAAGATAACACCAACTGTTTCCTCTCCAAATTTTGCCTTTACATCTTGTGCAATATGATCAATCGTCGCGTAATTTCCTTGTGCACGAGCAACGATGGATTCTGTTAACGTAACGATATCTTTGTCTTGAATCGTAAAGTCTTCTACTTCAGAAGCTTTTAATACGCTATCTACAACGATTTCTTCGATTTTATCTCCCTGATTGATAATCGGGCAACGAAGGCCTCTTACAACTGTTCCAACAACTCTTTCCAAAATGATCGCTCCTTAATAAGCATAAAAATTTAATATCAAATCGTGCCTACTTGTACTATACATGAAATTAATGGTATAAGTAAAATGAATATATTATATAGTAGGTATAAGAGGTGCTTATGTGGTAAGTAAATTAGATTTATATAAAGTGTTTTATAAAGTCGCCCTTTGTAAAAGTTTTTCGAAGGCTGCAAAAGATCTCTATATGACACAACCAGCAGTTAGCCAATCCATCATGCAGTTAGAAAGAGAATTAGATATCCGTCTTTTTAATCGAACACCAAGGGGAGTATCTTTGACAAATGAGGGGAGTCTTCTATTTGAGTATGTG
Source organism: Psychrobacillus sp. NPDC096389 (assembly GCF_044762855.1). Taxonomy (NCBI): domain Bacteria; kingdom Bacillati; phylum Bacillota; class Bacilli; order Caryophanales; family Bacillaceae; genus Psychrobacillus; species Psychrobacillus sp. NPDC096389. Next base: position 1,043,514 of record NZ_JBIWFB010000001.1, read on the forward strand.
AGCTCTGCAATGAACTTAATCGATGTTGGGGAAGAAAAGATGTTTGAATTTAAGCATTTGACAGCCGGTGAATTGAAAATAGGCGTCGGGGATACCATTTCTAGATATTATTTACTTCCGTATTTAGAAGCTTTTCATATGAAGTATCCAAATATTAAATTCAAAATTGAGAACGGTACGACATTGGAGCTTTGTTCGTTATTAAAATCTGGAGCAGTGGATATTGCGATTTGTAATTTCCCGCTTGAAGATACGACGTTGGAACAAATTCCATGTATTGATATTCAAGATATATTTGTGTGTGGAGAAAAATATAAAAAGCTACTATCTGACCCGATAAGTCTAGAGGAAATGGTGAAACTTCCATTAATATTATTGGAACCTAGTTCAATCTCTAGAAAGTATGTAGAAGATTATATATTATCTAAGGGGATAAAGATCGCTCCTGAATTTGAATTAGGTTCACACGATTTATTATTAGAATTTGCTCGTATTAATTTAGGTATAGCTTGTGTAACAAAAGAATTTTCAGGGGAATATATAAACAAAGGATTACTAAACGAAGTACCTTTAATGGAAAAAATTCCAAAGAGAAATATTGGTGTATGTTATTTAAAGAGTGTGTCCTTGTCACAAGCGTCAAAAAAGTTCGTGGAGATTATAGAAAATAAATAAACATAATAGAGTTATGCAAGAAAAACAGTTATCAAACGCAATGGTTTGATAACCTTATTTAATTGGGCTCAGTTAAGGAAAAAGATTGATTTGTCCTTAATGAATGGGGAGAATAGGTATTATTTTACACGCTTTAAAGGGGAAATGACAATGTTATAAAAAAATCTTTCCCATTTAGCTAACAAACCTTTCCCATTTTCACCACGTTGTATTTCAATTTCGTGGTTTTTATGAAATTTTGCTACTTGTTTATTATGATTTTTATGCCTTTGATGGAGAGCTGGTTGATTCATTTTTATTCCTCCCCCGATTATTACCATAATTATATCTCTAGGATCGATAATTACAAAGTTATTTTAATCAACAAGTTTTGATAAAAAGAAGCAAAATTTATGGAGAAAATTACGCAACGTAAAAGGAGATGCGATATTTGGAATTGAACGCTGAAGAAGAACAATGTCGCAGTACGACTATAATGTGTAATAAATGAGAAGGTGTTTATATCATTAAAGGGGCTTTACTTCAAGAAGAGATAAGCCTTTTTCATATGAAAGAAATCGGGCAGGATTAAATTACTTGTTTATAACAATTTTATTTTTAATCCCAGTAATGGCATTCAGTATTATTTCGATATGGCAATATTTAACTCCAACTACGGGTTATTCGTTTATGGTTAAAACCTACATACACTGAGGGACTTAAAGTAGATGAGGCATATGTAAAGCATTCCTTAATAATCAGAGGCGTTTTTTTCACTGGCAATACTGGAATCTTACTATTGTTTTAATCGTCTCGTTGTTAACACTAAAATTTGAATACAGGATATTGCAAAATAACAGGAACATAGGAGGTATGAAAGTTGAAAATCCGAAAAATAGATCATGTTGGTGTAATCGTAAATGATCTCTCTGCCGCTAAGGAGTTTTTTCTCGATTTTGGACTTGAGGTCAAAGGGGAATGGGAAATGGAAGGTGAGTTGATGGGATATGCAGTTGGGCTTAATGATGCTAAAGTAGCGTGTGTAGGATTAGGAACGCCAGGCGGTCAGACATGGATAGAGCTAATCAAATTTTATTCACCTTCAGACGAAAAAGATATTCAGCAAACCTTTGCAAATTCACTGGGTATCCGACATATTGCATTTACTGTGGAGGACATTGAAGCTGTTATTGCCAAACTGAAAAAGAAGGGCACGGAACTCTTTAGTGAGATACGGAAATATGAAGAAAGTTATAAATTATGCTACGTTCGTGGTCCTGAAGGAATTATTTTGGAACTGGCCGAGGAAATCAAATAAGTAATGTTAATTATAAAGAAAGTACGACTCTTTGTTACTTTCTATTTTTAAAATTTGAGAAGAAATGCACTTTAACGAACAGGTGCTTTAGTATAATAGACAGAAAAAATGAGCTTGGAAAATTCTTTATGCTCATTTTTCTATATACAATCAACTATTAACCATAACATAGCATTTAATTGTTATTCCTTACAAAAAATCCTTCTGTTTCGGACCAATCGCAATAGGCAATACTTTGAAGTTGAGTATACCCTTGTTCTGATAGTTTTGTGACTAGCCAAGTACGATCTTTTCCGATTGAATTTAGCATATCATCTTTCACTTCACCTTCATCGATCAATAATACAGTTGGTTCCTGATCCCTTGCATTTGTTTGGAAATCTCCATTTTTTATCGGTTCATAATCCACATATTTATTGATCGTTACATCTCCTCCGGGTTCTAAAAAAAGATCGCGTATTTCACGCAAGGAGAAGACACCTTGCTTTCTTAGTGCGGAACGCAGTTGTTCCATTTCGAGATTATGCTTATTAAATTTTTTCATGTCTAACTTACCGTCACTGATCAGTTGGACGGGTTCTCCTTTTAGCAGTACACGTATTGGGTTCCATTGTTTAGCTGCTTTTTCAATGATAAATATGAGGATTGCCCACAAAGCAATCGCAAAAAGGAAATGGGTGATTTTTACTTTCTCGTCAAATAAGCTTTCTTCCAGTATTCCACCTAGTACGATTGTATAAATAAAATCGTAAGGTGTCAGTTGAGCAAGCTCTTTTTTACCTAGAAGCCTAATAACAATCAGTAAAGCAGCCAGTCCAATTGTAAGTTTCAATAGTATATCGAGATACAATTGAGCTCATCTCCATTCGGATAATATATAAGGATATACCCCTATTTTGTAGAACATAATCTTATGTTTAAATATTCATGTTTTAGATACTTGTGAAGTATACTTTAATAGGGTATTATAACTAATATTTAACAGGGAATTTAGAAGGCGAGAGAGATTAATATGAAAATCATAACAGTTGAAAATATCGTTCGGACATTTTCATTTGATGTGTTAACAGGAATAGATCAGTTACATCGTATACTGAAAAAATCAAAAGTCCGTCGACCCGGGTTAGAATTTATGGATAAATTCGATTTTATCGCAACAGAACATGTCCAAATATTAGGGAAAAATGAAATTAATTATTTACATACACTTTCCGAGGAAGAATGCAAATTACGTATCGGCAATATTGTTCAATACGATCCACCATGCATTATCATCACATCCAATCAAGAAGAGCCACTGGGATTAATCCATTATTGCGTAGAAAAGAAAATTCCAGTATTGCGCACACATGACTCGACAAGTGAGGTCAGTGCAAAACTAGATGCTTATGCGGTAAAAGCGATGGCAGAAGAAATTGCGATCCATGGTGTTTGTGTAAATGTAGCTGGAATGGGTATTTTGTTGCGTGGTAAATCGGGTGTCGGGAAAAGTGAAACGGCTCACACGTTAATTGGGCGCGGCCATCGTTTAGTAGCTGATGATATCGTCGTATTGAAGAAGCTCAGTCCGCAAACGTTACTGGGCTCGCATAATGAAAAAAACAAAGAATTTCTTGCTTTGCGAAGCATCGGTTTATTAAATGTAGTACGTTTATATGGAAGAGCTGCATTCCAAGATGAAACACGGATTGCGCTGGATATCGAGTTAACGAAATGGGAACATAATGCGCTGAATAATGAACTAGAATTGGAAACGAAATTTATCGAATATATGGGAGTCCAAATTCCACATATTCAAATTCAATTACAACCTGGAAGAGATGTTGCTGGATTAATAGAAGCGGCGGCAAATAACTGGTATTTGAAGCAACAAGGCTACAGCGCGGCGGAAGAATTCGTGAAACGTCTAGGGCAAGATTTCGATAAATAAAGTAAATCGATTATCAATAGGTTACTAGATTAAAGAATAGATCAAAATATTTTTTCTAATACGGGACATCCTCAGAAGCGCGAGGATATCCCGTATTTTACTTAATCCACTGTAACGGAAAGTTCTTTTAAACGTAATGATGGGGAACCGTAACCACCTGGTAGGAAATTTAAGTCGGATCCTATTTCTTCGATATTATTAATCAAATCGAAGAAGTTACCAGCTATTGTCATCTGTTTAACTGGTGTCGATATGTTGCCGTCTTTAATATGAAACCCGGCTGCAGCAACCGAAAAATCCCCTGAAATCGTATTTGTACCAGAATGTAGTCCTGACAAATCTGTAATGAGTACTCCGTTTGCAATAGAAGTAATTAGATCATCCTTGCTTTTTTCACCAGGTGCAATGAACATATTAAGAGGTGCTATAGTGAGTGTGCTTTTATAAGATGCTTTATGTGCGTGACCTGTTGTTTCTACACCATCAATTTTTGCCGTTTTTCGGTTATGAAGTAGTGTTTCGAGAATGCCGTTTGAAACAATGTTCCTTGTTTTAGTTGCAACACCTTCTCCATCGAAATTCGATCCTGCAACGGCATCCGGATGGAAGGGATCATCAAGCAAGGTAAAAACATCTGATGCAACTTTCTTTCCGACTTTCCCTTTCAAAAGGGACTGATCCTTTTGCGTGTTTTCTGCTGAAAATATTGGTGTAAACGTTGCTAGCAAAGATGCTGCCGCGTCATGTCGCATAATAATTGGGTATTTTCCAGTTGGAATAGATTGTTCACGGAGGTGAGACAATGCTTCTTCTGCTGCTTCTTTTGCGATTTTATCTGCATCGAGGGAACCGAAATCACGTGTCAATTTTATAAAGCTGCCTGTTTTCATTTCTTCGCCATCTTTGACAACTGCGGAAATAAAAATAACTAATCCATTCTTTTTTTCTTTCAAAGAAAGACCTTTATTGTTGGCCAACATGCGATCTCCAGCAAAGTCTTGTAGAACGCAGTAGTTAAGCGTCACAATCCGTGGATCATACGCGAGCACTTTCTTTTCAATAGATTTAATAAGGTCAATCTTTTCTGGAATTTGAATCTTTGCAAGCTCCTCACTGTAAAATGAATGATTAGCATATTCTTTACTACCACCGAAAATATCTGATCCATCGTCTTCATCTAGTACGTCCGCATTTGCTTTTGCGCTTTCAATTAAAAAGGGGATTGAATCTTCATCGATTTTTTCCGTATATGCATAGCCCATTTTTCCGTTAAATAAACCCCTAAGTCCGAGACCGCCCTCTTCAGAAGTTTCGTAGCTATCAATTTCTCCTTCAAAAATCATACATTGAAATGAGTCCGAACGTTCATAATACACTTCAGCTTCCTTGAAGCCAGCTTCTATTGCTTTACTTAGTAGTTCTTCTTGAAACTCTATGATTTGCATGATTTATTCCCCCTTCGTCCCACCGACTGTAATTTCACTGATACGAATCATCGGCTGCCCGACATTGACTGGAAGGCTTCCACTTATTGAACCGCACATTCCTGCACCATGGGCAAGATTATTGCCGACTTTATCGACTAACTGTAATGTTTTCGCTCCATTCCCAATAAGAGTTGCACCACGAACAGGTCGATCAATTTTCCCGTTTTTCACAAGATAAGCCTCCGAAACAGCGAAATTATAATCTCCTGTAGCTGGATTTACAGAACCGCCACCCATATACTTTGCATATAGTCCATTTTCAGTCGATGCAATAATTTCTTCCGGTGTTGAAGTACCTGGTGCAATATACGTGTTTGTCATACGTGAAGTCGGGTTGAATCGGTATGATTCACGGCGAGAAGATCCTGTTGCTTCTGCATTCATTCGACGGGCATTAAACTTATCAATAAGATATCCTTTTAAAATCCCATTTTCTATTAAGACATTTTTTCGTGTCTTTTCACCTTCATCATCGATATTTAAGGAACCCCATTCATTTGGCAGAGTACCGTCATCGATATATGTCACGATATCAGGTGCAACTTTTTCACCAATTCGATTTGCGAAAACAGAATTATTTTTAGCAACAGAAGTAGCTTCTAATCCGTGTCCACACGCTTCGTGAAAAATAACGCCGCCAAATTCATTGTCGATAATGACAGGGAATTTTCCACTTGGACATTCATCTGCTCCAAGCATCGTGATCGCAATACGGGCTGCTTCTCCTGCATAATGATCTAAATCTAGTTTCTCAATAAACTCGAAACCTGCATGTGCGCCTGGACCGTAAAATCCGGTCTGCATTTCCACGCCATCAGAAGCGGTAGCTTGGATGGACAGCCTACTATGGACACGAGTATCTTCCACAAATTTTCCTTCTGAATTTGCAATAAGTACATGCTGTTCTTCGTCTATATAACGTAGCCCTACTTGACAGATTCGTTCATCGTAATTTCTAGCAATCTCATTTGCTTTTCTCATAACGGCTACTTTCCTAGCATGTTCCACAGTTTTTGGCATTTGTTCAATTTGGTGAATAGGATGGAATATTTCTTTTCTGAGTGGATGAATAGTTCCATTTATGCCATCTTTTATAGCAAGTGCTGCACGTTTTGCTGCAAGTAGTAAGCCTTCTTCGGAAAAATCAGTCGTATAAGTATAAATGCTTTGCAAACCTGAAAAAATACGAATGCCTATGCCAAAATCACGACCGGAAATACTTTTCTCTATTTTTCCGCTTTGCAATTCCAATCTGTTTACATACTTATCTTCAATGAATACTTCCGAAAAATCACCGCCATTCGATAGTGCGGCTTCTAACACGTTTTCAATGATGGATTGTTTGATCATATTTGTTTCCCCCTTCAACTTATAATTATAGCTTAAGGCTTTTAAGAATACACTTACTAGAAAGATAATTTTGTATTTTCAGTTATTTATAGATGCAGTTTTAGTTCAGTTTCGTTGCTTATTTCGATTCAGGCTTTCTGCGAGAGAGGGGAGTACAGCGGTTGCGGTGAATTGTGTAATGTAGCACGACGGTCTTCATTAAACTGTTAATTAGAATACCGCCATGTCTCTTCAAAAGAAGTAATACATGTTTGATTTAGCTATTACTTCAATCATTGGAATTCCTAAATGGTCTGCCGTCTCTTGATAGGACATTGGACAGGAGCTTGAGACTAGTTCATGAATGAGATCCATTTGGGATTCCCATTCACTAGTATCCATACTATCGTATCTATAAAAATATACTTTCTGTAATGAAGCATAATAATCTGCTGCTTCTTGGACGGTAACTTCATCTTCGTTTAACTCGTTAAGTGCTTTTAAAGTCTTCTGAAGTAAAGGATATTGAGCGGCTAGCGCCTGCTTTGCTTCTTGGTCTCCGATGAAGAAATCTAACCATTTTCTTTTCTCGGAGTTGTTTTCTACTATTGCAAAGTATTTCATATGGATAGCATGTACCTCATAGTGATCTGAATAACAACTACCATCATGTGTTATAGCTTTTTGCATTTTATGTCTGGAATCCAATATCGTACTGAAGTCGAAAAAGTACATGACAATTTTAGGAGTATGGCCAATATTACCTTGTACAACTTGTCTTACATACTCTTTTTCCCATGTCATAGTCATCTGTTTATAGTACTTTTCGGAGTGAATAAGATGAATTTCTATATTATAAAGCTTCCCCTTATCCGTTTTAACATCGACAGAAAACTCTTCAAAAAATTCATGTCCAAGATAATTAGAATCCTTTACTCTTTCGACTTCGATTATATTTAAATCTAAAAATGGCCGAATGAAATCAAGTAAAAGATCATAGTTTTCTGCTTTTCTGAATATTTTTTTGAAAACATACATGTTTCTCAAATCAAGTGAATTTTGCATATAATCTTTATGAAACTCATTAACTTCCATTCTCATTGTAAAATCCTCCTTTTTAAAAATTATAGAACATATATTCTGTTTATTCGAATATTTTAATGCATAATAAAAAAACATGCCACCGCAATTTACGGCGACATGCTTTTTTATTATTGAAGAATATTGGAAGTGGTTGTGTTATTAGCGGCTGTTTTTGACACAGCGTCTATGACAGAAGCATCAATTGGTGGTGTCGAGTTAGTTTTTTGAGTTTTATTATTAGTTGTGGAAGTAGCTTGTTTCTTTGCATTGTTGTTTGTAACCGAAGCTGTTTTTGTATTGTCCGCATTCGCAGAAGCATTTTTCTTTCCACTAGAGGATGCGGTTGCAGTATTCTGTGTGTTGGCACTCGCATTGGAAGTAGTTGCTTTGTTCGATGCTCCGCTCGTCGCTGCCGATTGTGTTCCTCCGTTATTTCCTCCAGTAGCATTTTGTGATCCCGCCATTGCTGCTACATCGTTGATCATTTGTCCAACTTTCGGTGCTACAGTTTGAGCTATATCACCAATAGTTTGAGCAGTTGTCCCGCTTGTCATTTGTTGGGAAGCATTTGCACTGGTTAGTTTTTGAGCGAGATTCCCGACCATTTGCATAAGGTTTCCACCCATTTGTTTCGTTCCACTATTGGAAGCACTTTGCCCAGAACTTGCTCCACTAGCCATCGCCGTTCCAGCACCAGAAGAAGTACCTTGGGAAGTATTGTTACTCATCATAGTGTCCATCATACTACTCATAGCTTTTCTTGGGCAAAATTTTGTAGCGCCTTCTGCTGCTTTCATCGAACCAAATAAAACAAGCATTTTCCCTGTTCTGCTTTTAGGTTCACGCAATAATTTAACAGTACCATAAGCGGTCAGGATAGAGCCCAACATGAAACGGGCATAGGCAGTGCTCGGACTAATGTTTTGTTGATTTTTTGCCATCTGTGTGATTCCTCCTATCTGTATTTAAACCATGTTTTTATTGCCTTCTCCGTTTCAATTTTATAGTCCCCAATCCTATTTAAAATATGTGTCTTTGTTCGACAGTCATGTTGGTCATTCATTTTTTAATCATTTGTTCTTGTGCCATTCTAATCATTTCTTTCACCATACTGCCACCGATTGGGCCGCCAATTTTTCCAGCTTGTTCAGCTGTAAGTTTGCCGTTATAACCATTTTTTAATGGGATGCTTAGTTCTTCTGCTATTTCGTATTTAACATCATTTGGTTTGTCCATATTTACCTCATAACCTTGTTCTTTCATCACGCGGGCTTTTAGTTTGTCTAATTCTTCTCGAGCAGAGGGAACTAATATTTTATTTCTACTTGCCATTTTTTTCACTCCTTTACCTGTTAGTATTTCCTGAAAATGAAGGATTACACGTTTTTTAATGAAGGGATGATTATCTTTCATTCTTTTGATGATTATGATTAACTAGTTACATAGCTTGAAAAATAGAATGTTAAAGGAGTGCAAATAATGGCAAAAACTACATTTGCAATAATCGGCACAGGAGTTGTGGGGGAACGTATTATTAATCAGATTTCTGCCCATGCTAATTGTGAAATCGTATCGGTATTTGATGAAAATAAAACAAGACTAGATGAAATTACGACAAAATATCAGCTTCCGGTTGCAGAATCGCTAGAAAGGCTTTTACAAACGCGTCCAGATTGGATTTACATTGGAACTCCACCTGTCAGCCACGCGCCTTTATCCGAACAAATAGCAGCATATGGATTGAACATTCTTTCTGAAAAGCCACTTGCTCATGATGTGAAGGATGGAATGCGGATGGTAACAGTGGCAGCTGAAGCTAACGTACAAACAGCGATGCATTTCCCGTTAATGTATAGTCCGGTTGTACATAGTCTCAACAATGCAATAGTTGCAAAAGAACTTGGGGATATCGTTCGCATTGAACTGCATACATACTTAGCAAATTGGCCTAGAAAATGGCAACAAAATCCTTGGATTGGCACAAGAGAACAAGGTGGTTTCATAAGAGAAATATTTCCACATTATCTTCAACTTATGTATCATCTTTTCGGAAACTTTACAATTTCCTCGCATAAGACGACTTATCCAGCAGACATGGAACTTTGTGAGACGGGTGTAACAGCATTCGCAAAAACAGAAAATGGAATACCGATTGTATTAAATGGCTTATCAGGAATTGGACAAGAGGAACGTCTTGAGTTTAAAGTTTTTGGAACAAAAAAAGTGATGACTATCCGGAATTGGTCAGAGCTTTGGATCAGTGAGAAAGATCAAGAAGCTGTACAAGTAAATCCTAGCATTCAGCCTAATAGTCTAATAGATGCATGTCATCGAACATTAAATGGTCAAGAAGCATTCATCGTTTCGTTTGAAGAAGGATTGAAGGTGCAAGAGTGGATTGACCAGTTATTGAATTAAAAACTTTCCCTGTGACATACACAATTTAGACATGATGCATAGTACTGTCTTAGTTGTATATGTCACAGGGAATAACAACCATGACAGCCTTAGCATTTTAAGCTATAATAAGTATCGTTGCAATCGCCCTTCCAATAATAGAAAGGTGTTTTTTTTATGATTCAATTACATAATGTAACTAAAAATTATGCATATTTTCGGGCTATTAACTCCGTAACTTTGCAGATTAATAAAGGGGATATCTACGGAATTATCGGAGCAAGTGGAGCAGGAAAATCTACTTTATTGAGACTCATGAATTTGCTGGAAATTCCCGATGAAGGGGAAGTAGAAGTAAATGGTCAAATATTAACTAAATTGAACAGCAAACATCTACGAGAAGCACGAAAATCTATTGGGGTGATCTTCCAACAGTTCAATCTAGTGGCGAATAAAACAGTTTTCGAGAATGTAGCCGTGTCTTTAGAATTGGCAAAGTTTCCGAAAAAAGAGCGTCGAGATCGCATTATAGAATGTCTGCAATTTGTTGGACTAGAAAATTTTATTTCCAAATATCCAGCACAATTAAGTGGAGGTCAAAAGCAGCGTGTTGCAATTGCAAGAGCACTAGCAAATAATCCGCAAGTTTTGTTATGTGATGAACCAACCTCTTCACTTGATCCTCATACAACTTCGGAAATATTAGAAGTATTAGAAAAGGTAAATAAAAGTTTTGGGGTTACAATTGTTCTTGTTAGTCATGAAATGGACGTGATTAAAAGTATATGTAATCGCGTAACGGTAATGGCAGATGGAGAAATATATGACACCTTATCAATTGAACCAAAAAAGATGCTAAGTACAGACAATAGTCCAAAGTACTTTGTGGAACAACTAACAAAGGATGGTGGGATGGACCATGCCTGAAATATTAGTTCAATATGAAGCGGAAATTTGGTCGTCTATTGGAGAAACTTTTATAATGGTCGGTGTTTCTATTTTAGCAGCGATAGTATTAGGACTCCCAGTTGGAACATTACTTTTCCTATGTAGGAAGGGACAAATACTAGAGAATAAAATCATTTTCTCATCATTGAATTTATTGGTAAATATTATACGTTCTTTTCCTTTCCTATTATTGGTTGTCTTTTTAATCCCATTTACAAGATTCATCATTGGGACTGCGATTGGCACAGCGGCTGCAACTATTCCATTAGCCATCATAGCTATTGCGCATTATTCACGTTTAGTCGAGCAATCTTTACTGGACGTACCAAAGGGTGTACTGGAAGCAGCGATTTCAATGGGTGCGTCTGTGAAGGAAATTATTTTTAAATTCCTCTATGTGGAGGCTCGGTCGGGTCTCGTTCTCGGATTGACAACATCTATTATTAGTTTTATTTCCTATTCCACTATTATGGGCGTGGTAGGAGGAGGCGGTATAGGGGACTTTGCAATACGGTATGGCTATCAACAATTTAAAACAGACTTAATGATGTATATGATAATAATTATGGTCATTCTTGTGCAACTCATTCAGTTTATTGGAACTACTGTATCTAGAAAAATAGATAAAAGATAAATGGAGGAAAATAGTTATGAAAAAACTACTTGTTTTAATCGCCTTGCTACTACTTGTTTTAGCTGGTTGCGGTAAAGATAATAAAGAGGCAAAAAATGATAATCCGCAAAATAATGAGAGCGAAGAAGTGACACTAAAAGTAGCTTCTTTAATACCACCAATGACAGAAATTCTCGAGCTGGTGAAACCGAAATTAGCAGAAGAAGGAATTAATTTGGAAATGGTTGTATTAGGTGATAATGTGCAACCTAATAGTGCACTTGCAGCAAAAGAAGTGGATGCAAACTTCTTCCAACATGTCCCGTTTATGGAACAATTCAATGCAAACAATAATGCAGATCTAGTTCCGATTGTACCAATTTATTTTGCAAATTACGGTGTGTATTCAAAACAATATGATTCGATGGACAAATTACCAGAAGGTGCAGCCATTGCTATAGCGAATGACGTTTCCAATATAGATCGTTCGTTAGCTTTGTTAGCGCAACATGATGTCATTAAGTTAAAGGAAAAGACAGGTCCATATTATACAATAGCTGATGTTATAGACAATCCAAAAAACTATCAATTTAAAGAAGTAGATTTGTTAATGTTAGCGAGAATGTACGATGATGCAGATGCTGTATTCATGTACCCTGCTTATGCTGCGCCACTTGGATTAACACCTAAAAGTGATGCGCTCCTTACAGAAGGAACAGAAAATGATTTTGCCATTACTTTAATTGCACGACAAGACAACAAGGACTGGGAGCCAATCCAAAAATTAGCCGAAGCGATGACTAGTCCAGAAGTACGCAAATTTTTAGAAGAAAATTATGATGAAACTGCAATTCCTGCATTTTAAATACATTCCCTGTATAAGACGCAATTCAGAAGCAATTCTGAGTTGCGTCTTATTTGTATATTAAACAGGGAATATGAATATACTGTTAAAATGAAAGAGGTGAAGAAATGAGCTTTAAGTTTGGCATTCTTATTTGTTTAATTATCATGTTTTTTATTGCGTGTATTACTTTTTATTTAGGAAAAAAAGTAGCCCATAGCTTAATGAAATATATTCCAGTCTTTTCTTTTGCTTCTGGGTTAATTTTTTATTATATCAAACTCCATTTTATTTCTTATAAACCGAATTCATTCGATAGTATCTACGATATGATTGCATTTATTATTCTTATAATTGTAGGTAGTATTGCTTTATTAGAGACAGTGATTATTGATATTGTAAAAAACAGCGAACTATTTGGGAAAAGTTATACAGCATTACGAAAAGCAATAACATTAGAAAATATAAAGAAAATATTTAAGTTCAAAATGCCTAGTGGTTTTCTTAGGAAGATTAGAAGTTAGAGAGTAGGCATGCATATGAGATGAAAGCCCTCAGTGATACGCACTTGAGGGTATTTGCCATGTAATCAATTATTGTTCTGCTAACTTTTGTGAGATCTTTTCTATTCTATCTTAATAACTATTAATTTGCTTGAGTGATAGGTTGAGAAGAGAACTGGGAGCAATGATAAAGTTTTTTCGATTATATCAATGGATTTTCAACTAGAATACGGTAATGGATATCAAAATCAAATGATAAACGCACGCTAAAAAGAACAGCCGCTAGAGGAATGTGAGAATCCCAAAAGCAGCTGTTCTTTCCAAGTGAATATTCATAAATATAAACCCGCCAAGAAAATGCCCAATGCCTCTTCATAAATCTCATCAAACTGGGTAAGTGGCAGCGGATTTGTTCCCGATCCAAGTTCCACCGTAAAACCGGGTCTTCGCCAGTCTTGGATGAACCAATCCTTGTAACCAGCGTAGCTTTCGATTGTTTGAACAGGTTCATATCCGCTAACTCTACTAAATTCTTTGACCATTGCTTCGGTTTCTGGCGGTTCTAGATTTTCAAATCCCCAATAAATAACTCTTCCTTGTGTATGAAAAGCTAATACTCTTGCAAAATCCTTATCTTTTGTTAAATCTGCCATTGCAATCGCTTCTGGTTCGGATAAAGGACTTTCACCACCATAATCTCTTGGACCAGGAGTTTTAGGGTTCCGGGCCCGTTCACGTTTCCACTCAGCAGGAAATTGATCATTTAAATCTACTCCGCGAATATTTGCTTTCCATCCTGAAAAGTCCATGCTGTCATTATTCCATTCAATCACATTGCTTCTAGAAGGTTCTTCGGTAGGAGGGCCATTTAATACCAAGTCAACACCATCTGGATTAACCATCGGAACAATAGAAAGGTTCGTTTGAACATACAATGGAGAAGTAGTGAGTCCTCGGATTGGACGTTGATTCGTTAAGGATAGTAAATAATCATTTAAAAAGGTTAAAAGTATTGGAGTAGTAATCCATTCGTTGGCATGGAAGGAGGCATTATAATGCACTTGTTTTTCTCCATTTCCAATTTCTATTTCAGGGATATCCTTACCTAAAACTGTATTACCTATGGAAGAAACGCGCAAAAATGGATAGATGGTTTGTAACCGTCTAATATCAAACATCATTGTATTGTAATCATAATCTTGTTTGCCACTAACGATTCTCCAGTCTACTCTTAGTGGAAGCTGAATTGTCTGCCCAATTTGCAAAAAGTTTGGATTCAGGTTTGGGTTGAGAAGCAAGATAGCATCTAAAGGAAGGTTACGACTACCAGACAATCTCCAAAGCGAGTCACCTGGTGTTATTTGATAAGTGACCGTAACAAATCCAGGAATTTGAATGAGTTGACCAACCGCTAATGTTTGAGCATTGACAGTGCGATTTGAATGAATAATTAATTGCAAGGGAATCATAAATAATTGGCTATAGTAATAGAGGGAATCACCACGTCTTACATGAACTTCCATGTACTTCCTCCTCATCATTGAAGTCTCCAAATATAAAAGTATATGTGTGATTGAAGCTTATTATTAAAAACTTTACCAGAAAGACAGTAGACAAGCTTACTAGTAGTTTGTCTACTGTATAAGAGGGAGGGAATTTTAAGCCAAATATGCATCTCGTTCTACAATGATTGAAGCTAATGCATTTATAAAGAATAAAACCTTCTATATAGAGCAAATTAGACTCGAGGAGGTGATGATCAATGAGTAAAAATAATAATAAGACAATGAATATTCGAACGCAAAATGGATTCGAACTGTATAAAAATCCTACAAATAATCCTGACGAGGAATTTGCAGAGGAATTTGTGGAAATATCTAAAAACAAAGTAACGAAAGAAATTAATAAAAATAAGCCTAAGAAAAGGGATTAAATCAGTATATGAAAGGTGAGTGTCTAAATGCTCGCCTTTTCTCAAAATAAATAGATACATACTAGTTAAATAAATGCTCGCTCCGATCTAAATAACTACTATTTTCATGATGTATTAGGATAAGAGTTATAAAATATTTATTTATAATCGTTTCTTAGGATTCATTTTTATGAATATTATTACTTCTCTTTTTACCTTCATATGTAAAGATGGAATATTATAACTATTGATAGTTTACTAGAGGAGGAGAAGAATGTTCACTTTTGGAGTATTGTTATATAATAAAGAACTTAATAAAGTTATAATTTCTAGTCCCTCGTTGAGGTATTACATATGAAGGTTTTAGATGTCGATTTATTTCAAGAAGGTCTACAGCGAAATATAGCAATGCTAGAAAGATTAAGATATGAAACAGAAGTTATTCTTCGTTCAATCGAAGGACTTGTTCAAATGGATGAAATGCTGAAAGGGGAAGGAGGAAATGCGATTCGCTCCTTTTATGGAGAATGTCATTTGCCATTCCTTCAATTTTTTCAGTTGTTTTCCATTTAATTTAAACAAGTGCTTCACCAAATGGAGGCAGCCCTTTTCTCCCTCGAACCTGATACAGCAGGTTACATACTAGAACAATTTCTAGAGGGTGAACTGGAACAGGGGTTGACGTTCATCGGTCAGCTCACAGCCAGTTTGACGGATCAGACAAACAGTGTGATGGATGAGGTAAGTGACATTATTGGGTTACCACATCTTGATGATAGTGGAGTGCAAGAAGGGGTCCATCATTCAAAAAGGAAACGGGATGATACGATTACACGGCTTTACGAATTTGATGCGAATCAGATGACTGCATTGAATCCGATTGAAATGGATATACATGCGATGGAAAAATGGTTGTCAGATATAGAAGGAGTGTTTATTGGGGGATTAACGGATGTCAATTTCCATCAAAGTGATTGGGCAACTTTAACTTCTCAAAATAGATTGAAGGTAGAGCTGGAGGTACGGCAAGCCAGTCTTAAAAACCTTTCGTATGTGCTTAGTTGGGAAAAGTTACAGTCGATTTATCAAACATTATTGCATTATGCAAAACCAATTACGTTTGGCTTCGGAGGTACTATTAGCAAAGAAAATCCATTTGTTGGTACTGATATGATCACCCTTTCATGTCCAGTACCTGAGGCTGATGACGATCAACAAGAAGATGTAAATCCATTTATGAGGTCGATGAATAGCTTCACAGAAATGGGAAAAGATTTTTGGAATGGACTACAAACTCGAGCTGATAAGTCATTAGATTCGCCATATGATTTTGTAAATTATATAACGCTTGGGGCTACAGATGGAATTTGGTCAGGAGCTAAAGAGAGAGCAGACAAAATGTTCGACTCGAAAACTGATTTTGCTAACTATGCTACATTCGGTTTTAGCGGTATGGTTAAAGAAGCCGTTCTACCAGAAGATGCTTTTTCCAAAGAACATTGGCAAAATAGTTTTGGATTAGCCACAAGTATTTTGGGGGCTGGGAAATTGCTAACATCGCCAACTAAACCTAGTGTAGGAATTCTTGGAGAAACGGAAATTGGTGTAAGTACAAGAAACGTAGGAAAAATAAGCGATTTAAATGAATTAATGGACTTTGATGAAGCAAAAAGATATGCTCAATTTCATGATAAAGTTGCTGTAGGAATGGATAGAGAAGCTCGATTTGCAGCTAGTCGAATGGACACTAATAGTTTTATGAATAGTATACTTCCGATCAAATTAAAAGAGCATAATTTAAGTTACGATCAATTTAGAGATTTACGATTAAAACCATACTACAAGCTAAATGACAGTGAAAGAATGATGATTCAAGATTTTCGAGACTCTGTCCCAAGGCCAGATAATAAAACAACTTTAATAAAAAACATTCATGCTAATGATATTCAAAAATATCTTGATGGAGAGTATATCACTGTTAAAGGTTTTGTGGCAAAAGCTGAAGATAGTTCCCATATACATGATTATTCTCACGTTAGAGAGTCTATGAGATTAGATTACTCTTATTACGATGAATATAAAGAAAAAGTAGTTAAACCTTATCCTGAGGATGGCAATAGTTATGGTTATATTGAATTTAAAGTAAAAAACCCAGAATTGCTTTCTCCTGAAAATTTAGAGATTCCGTATGGCCATAATATGAAAAAACCGTATAGTGGCTGGGAAAGTAACGAGTGGCCATGGACTGGAAATGGGTTTACCGCTTCTAGAAATGGTGATGTTATACCAGAATGGACATCTAAAAAGTTTATTGAATTAGAGGTAGGAGCAAAATTACACAGAGTAGTTGATGGGAAAGATGAGGTTATAGGAATATTTAACGGTAAAGAATTTATTTTAGAAGATTAATGAGGTGAATAGTGTGTTGAGAAAAGGCTTATATGGAATTTATGGTGGAGTCGAGTTTAGTATAACTTTTGATATGGATAATAATTTGAAAATCATGACTGAAAATAAAGAGAAAATAGATGCAACTTTTGAAGATACTTATCAAAATGGAGTATACACTAAGATAGTGAAACCAAACGAAATAGTGGATTGTGTAAGTATTATTCCATTTGGTATTATTAAAGAGGAGAAAGTCCAAATTTTACAAGAAAAAGAAAACGAATATCAAGTTGCCACTGGTTCTTTACTGGTGGGAAGTAAACTAAATCTACCTAGAATAGATAGGGATTCATGGCTTGGGTGGGTATCAAAAAGTGAGGTTATGCTCATTGAAGAGATAACGCCTATTAATTCAGAAGACTTATAATCATTAATTAAAATTAATAACCAGTATTATCATCTAAAAAGTAAGCTAGGCATAATTGATTTTACAAGAAGACACAACTAACCTTGAGTGGCTAAAGCCTCTCAAGGTGTTTTAGTTATATGAGTATTTATAAAGGGAATGAGATAGAACTATAGATTTATACTAATGCTTCTAATCTCCATCGATAAGCCTGTTTTTAATAACAATAAAGGAAAAAAAGTATTTATGGTGAATTTATGCTTTGAAATAATCGAATATTCAAATAAGGGGGATGAAGATTTGTGAGGAAAAAGTGGCCAGTGATGGTAATGGCGTGGATGTTGATAATGAGCATGTTTAGTTTTCAACATGTGGCTCAAGCAGAGGAAGCAATAGAAGTCACATTAAGCGATTCTATTAATAGGATTGTAGAAGAAAAATTAGCTGGAGCAGATGTAAGTATTACGGTAAGAGACCGACATTCAGGAGAAATGATTTATGATTATAATGGTCAAACAGCTGTAAAACCGGCATCTAATATGAAACTGTTAACTACAGCAACAGCTTTAGAAGTTCTTGGCAAGGATTATCGTTTTAATACAAGCCTCTATGTTAATGGTAAGCTGTCGAATGGCGTTTTAAAAGGGGATGTCTATTTAAAAGGACAAGGTGATCCAACACTATCTATCGAGGATCTACAACAGTTTGCAGAAGAGTTAAAAGCAAAGGGGATTCATAAGGTTGATGGACGAATTGTCGGGGATGATAAGTGGTTCGATGATGACTTGTTAACGCCTGGAATATGGGTTGGTGACGAGTCTTATTATTATGCTGCTCCTATTTCAGCCTTAACTACTTCTCCAAACACAGATTACGATTCTGGAACGATTATTGTAGAAGCTATTGGGTCTGTAGTTGGGGAATTACCGTCCATTAAAGTAACGCCGAACATTGGTGATTTACAAATTGTAAATAAAGCACAGACAGTGGCAGCTGGAGAAACTAACACAATAACAATTGAAAGATTGTATCAAACAAATAAGATTGTCATTAGTGGGAATCTTCCAATCGATAAAACTAAAAAAGAATGGGTGACTGTTCAACATCCAACGACCCATACATTAACAATGTTCCAAGCAGTATTAACAGAAGCAGGAATCGAATATACAAAAGATAAAGTATTTCAAGCGGCAACACCAAAGTTCGCTCAACTCGTAGCAACAAAGCATTCAATGCCACTGGAGCAACTATTAATCCCGTATATGAAATTAAGCAATAATGGGATTGCGGATATTTTAGTCAAAACAATGGGAAGAATAATAAATCATCGTGGTAGCACAAAGGATGGATTGAAGGTTTTAGAAGAATACGGTCAATCAATTAACTTAAATATGGCAGACTGGCGTTTTGAAGATGGCTCTGGAATGTCTCATGAAAATAGCGTTTCGAGTTTATTGTTGAGTGAATTGTTATTTAAAGTACAGGGCGAAGATTGGTTTACTACTTATTTGACTAGCTTACCGGTAGCCGGAAATGCAGACAGAATGGTGGGAGGTACTTTAAGAACACGATTAAAAGATCCGCTAACAGCAGGAAAAGTATATGCAAAAACTGGCTCATTAACTGGTGTCAGTACACTAAGCGGTTACTTAGAAGCAAGCAGCGGGCAATCATATATTTTTAGTGTTTTAGTACAAAATAAATCGGGGGCATCCACAGCGATTGATGAAATCGTGAAAGTAATAGCGGAAGAGTTGTAGGGAATAGAGTTTAGAAATAAAAATACCTTTACGTTGAAGCAGGTAGTCACGCAAAATTCAACTTGGAGGTGTTTTTTCTTTTTGTGTTAAAAAAATTTTGTAACTCCAATCGTTTACTGTAGTTGAACTAAAACGATTAGTGTGAAAACACGGAGGCAAAAATTTATTTAGCCTTCGTGTTTTTTTTATAGTACATTGCATTATTTCATAGTTGGATTATCGCTTCTGTTGATTATTTGGTTGTGTGTTATTTCGTTTAGCTTGATTTAGATTATGTTCTTCTGCAAATTCTTCACGCGTATCTTTTCTTGAATTGGGTTCTTTCTTCTTAAAGTTTGGTTTATTTTTCTTTGTCATTGGATCTTCACCTCCTAGAGTTTAATGTGCTCAGTAGTGATGAACTTATTCAAAATGATTCGTTCTTTACAAATATTTAATGGAATTGGAAACTTCCCTTCGAAGAATGTTAAAGTGTTATATGATTCTAAAAAGGAGGTTTAATAATGAAAAAGAATAAAAAAATCACAACGGTAATATTAGTTTTAGTATCCATCATATTGGTTGCTTGTGAAGACATGTCTGATGAGCTAGGTGCTAAACCGAATAACGAATCATCTAATGCAGATTCAACAGAAAATACTTCGGAAATTGCTGAAGATAGTGAAGTAAAGAAGGAAAGTAAAAAGGAAGAATATCTCAAGAAACTAAATGATATGGAAGAAGCAGATAGAAACTTAGTAGCTGGAACCACGATGGTAGAGTTAGAGGAACAAGAGGTGGAGAGATATAAAAAATGGGATGTAGAGTTGAACGAAATATATGGTGTGTTAAAAGAACAGCTTAGTAAAGAACAGATGGATAAATTAAAAGAAGAACAAAGGAACTGGATAAAACATAGGGATAAGGCTGCCAAAGAGGCATCATTAAAGTATGAAGGTGGTTCTATGGAGTCATTAGAATATGTGGCTACGCAAGCAAGTCTCACAAGAGAAAGATGCTATGAGTTAGTTGCAAAGTACATGAAGTGATAGGAATTAAACTAAGTCCCTGTGCAAGGAATTATTCTGAATTGTTCCTTACACAGGGACACTTTATTTTTTATCTAATTGTTTTTAATGCAGTAGACCAAGCTACGACCTCGTTCAACATTGACTGAACGGTTTCTTCATGAAACGGTGCTGGTTTAAAAGTTTTCATTTCTTCAAAATCTGTGAAAAGACTTAGTGCAGGCTGCGTACCCACTGTTGCAACTTTAGGCACCGTTAATATTAAACGTAAGTTGTTCGCTGCTGTAACACCTAGCGTAGAACCATAGCTTACAATTCCTGCTGCTTTATTATTCCACTCCACATATAAATAATCGATTGCATCTTTTAATCCAGACGTAATGGCTTTATTGTACTCAGGTGTTACGAATACAAAACCATCTAGTTCCTTAATTTTTTTAGACCAAATATGTGCTTCTGGTGCTTGGTAATCCTGTGACATAATGGCAGGAATCGGTTCATTAAATTTTGGTAAATTATAATCTTTAATATCTACCACTTCAAATTCCGCATCCGTTCTTTTCTCTGCGATCGATTTTACCCATTGTGCAACCTGTACGTTGACTCTTGAATCTTTAGTGCTACCTGTTATAATACCTATCTTAACCATATTTATTCCTCCTTAAATTGTTTCAATAAAAGGCAAAATTTCAATCTAGGTTTAATTATTTGCCCTATAATTGAATTTTAAGTCATAATAAATAGGATCAACACCAATAGTTCTAAGGATGTGTCGTTTATCCAACACATTTAAGAATTTGTTTAAAAAATAGGAGGGATAACAATGACTCAATCAAAGGTTGATCCCCGAATTCTACGTACCCGTAAATTAATTATGGATGCTTTTATAGAGCTATCAGGTAAAAAAGAATTTAAGGATATTACCGTCAAGGATATTACAGCAGAAGCCATGATAAATCGTGCCACTTTTTATTATCATTTTGAAGACATATACGACTTATTAGACAAATCATTATCAGAAGTATTACTGGTAAAATTAGATTGTGATACATACAAAAATAGCGAATTAAAGGAAGAAGTGTTGATTAGTATTTTCGAAGTCATCACGAATTTCCAAAAATCATTATCCAACCGTTGCCATAGAGGTTACGAAGATACCATCGCTCGTATTATTAGGGAACAGCTTGAATTTATCTTTTATCACATGTTATTAAAACAGCGGCCAACAGATGATGAGCAATCTTTGAGACTTACTGCGGTCATGTTAAGTTGGGGGATTTACGGAGCTTCTGTAGAATGGAGAAGAAGTAATAATAATGTTGAACCAGAGATTTTTATCCAATCAGTAATACCATATATTATTTCTGGGATAAACTAAGTCCCTGTACAAGACAATATTCAGAATTGCGTCTTACACAGGGAAACTTTTTGGGGAAAGGAACTATGCTACTTTATGAATAGATTAGAAGATAATAGGAAAGAAACGAAGTCACTGTCCAAAGTATGGATGGTGCTCCTACTAGGTTCACTCACTGCATTTGGACCATTATCAATGGATATGTATTTACCAGCACTACCAATTGTAGCTGATGATTTACAAACGACAACCTCCTTGGCACAGTTAAGTATAACCGCTTGTTTGCTGGGACTTGCAGTTGGTCAGCTAATATTTGGTCCCTTAAGTGATATTCGAGGGAGACGCAAACCACTTGTGTCTACACTTATTGTTTATGTTATCGCCTCCGTATTATGTGCCCTTAGTACGGATATTTGGCTCTTTATCGTTTTCCGTTTTGTGCAAGGGGTGACAGGAGCGGCAGGTATCGTCATTGCCCGTGCCTCCGCACGTGATTTGTATTCGGGTAAAGATTTAACGAAATTTATCGCATTGCTTGCACTTGTGAATGGTGCCGCACCTATTTTAGCACCGCTTGCCGGTGGGATAGTGCTAAACTTTACCTCATGGAATGCTGTATTTATTATTTTAGGAGTTATCGGTCTTATTATGTTTTTAGGTGTTCTATTCTTTTTGCCCGAGACGCTACCTGTCGAAAAAAGGTCAGAAGGTAGTATATTGGCAGTCGTCAAGACCTTTCGGGGGTTATTAAAGGATCGCCTGTTTATGGGAATTGCATGTACACAAGCACTTATTATGGCAAGTATGTTTGCCTACATTGCAGGCTCACCTTTTATCTTGCAAAACCTTTATAATGTTACGCCTCAACAATTTTCTATGCTTTTTGCACTGAATGGTATTGGGATTATTATTGCAGCGCAAATGACAGGAAGGCTGTCAAATACCATTGGGGAAGTGCAATTACTTTTTAGTGGTGTCCTTTTGTCATTTATAGGTAGTCTTTTACTGCTCGTAGTGATTTTATTTAAATTGCCTTTGTTCGTGATGGCTCTTGCTTTATTTTTAATCGTATCAAGTGTTGGGATGGTTTCTACTTCCTCGTTTTCACTTGGAATGCAAAGGCAGGGCAATTCGGCAGGAAGCGCGTCTGCATTTCTTGGGCTACTTCCGTTTATCGGAGGGGCGATAGTTTCTCCGCTTGTTGGAATAGCAGGCGATCAAACGGCTTGGCCAATGGGAATTATTATTGTTTTATGTAGTGGTATTGCTTTACTGATTTTTATGTTTTTTGTGAGAAAAAATGATTCAAGTATGAATAATATTTGAGCATTCCACTAAATTTACATTTTATGAAATACTGATTAACACAAAAAGGTAGCGATAATGCTACCTTTTTTGTGTTAATCAATATATTTATTTTTTAACTGGTCTGCTCCAATACCACCGACTACCATTAAAACTAAGGGTGCAAAATTTACCATACCTTTAGGCAATCCTTCTAGAATCATAATATTTGTACCAACAAAATAATTTAAACCGAAAATAATTAGTTTTGTTAGTAACATAAATACTCCTAACATAAACACACTATCAAAGAATGTTTTCCATTTTGGATATGCTAATTTCTTACTATCTTGAATTACTTGTTCTTTCAAATTTTTGTCACTCCTCAACATTTCATCTATCGTAATACCGAATAAATCACTTAACTCAATGATAATTTCGATACTTGGATAGTTCTTACCAGTTTCCCATTTTGACACAGATTGGCGACTCACATGAATTTTTTCAGCAAGATCAGTTTGTGACCACCCTCTTTTTTCTCGTTCCTTTTTTAATCGTTCATTAAAAATCATGTTATTATCACCTTTCCTTATTTCCATTATTGAGGGAGTGTATAACTAAAGTAAAGCTAGTTATAGGCGCATCAAGGCGCAACCCCATGTTGACAATGAATAAAACCTTGTCTTATCTATGCTATTTTATCTCTAATGCTGTAAAAGTAAAAAATACTAAATAATAATTATACTATAAGGGAGCTTTACTTAAATTAGGTATTGCACTCTTTCAAGTACGTAGCAGTTTAGCGAAATAAAGGAAAAAGGCAAGGGCTGTGGTTAAAGTGTCTTTAGAGTTGGCAGCCAATGTTGAAAATATTAGAAAATCTCATATAGCAGAATTATTAGTCGAATGGATAATAAGTTGAAGGATTCTTCCAATAGTACAGAACAAAATTTATCTGCTTTTAAATTTGTATATGGGGAAAATAGTCACCTCATAAGGGGATTGGCTCATTGAGTGAAAAACCTTATTTGAGCTTTAATTTAAGGAGGGGGAGTTTTTTAGTTTTGTATAAAGCAAAACTGTACGGAAATAGATGCCTTTCAATGATTCTTTTTTGACAGTAAAATCATTATTCATCCGTTCAAATCGCTAGATCTAAAAGGGAAGGAATCAGTTAAAGCTGATATAAAAACTGTAATCTTTCTACTGAACCTCACGGGTTAAGTCGTGAGGTTCAATAAGTATAACCTTCAACAAACATTAAAATAGTCGTCATAAGTATTATTAACAATATTGCTCCTAGAACAATTAAAGACATCTTTTTTAATAAACTGTTTTCTTCGGACTCGATTTTACATAATGTTGCTGCTAATGCAACCCTCGAAGGACAAGCCATGGTTGCATGGGCAGAGCTTGCATTTTGAATACTAGAAACCAAGTTTAATGGTAATCCAGTTTTTGAAGCAGTTTGAACTTGTAATTGGATAAACATTGCATTGGATCCTGTACTACTTCCTGTAAGGAATCCGCCAATCCCACCGATAAAAGGAGAGATGTATAGGTAGAAAAATCCAAATGTTAATCCTGCAGCATTAGCTATAACAAATGTCATATTTGACGCAGTCATTAGCTGAGAAATGGCTACAAATGTTGTAGTGGAGATTACAAAAGGAACCCACTGTTTTACAGTCGTTTTAAGGGAGTTCCATATAATATTTTTAGAAATTTTAAAAATGAAGATAGTATATAAACAAGTAATAAAAAGCCAAAAACCTGGTGAATAAAATAAAGCCAGTGAAAAAGAAAAAGCAGGGAGATCAATAACAAAATTAGATTCCAAAAAATCTTTAATTGCAGGTACAAGTCTTGTAATAAAGATGGAGATAGTTAGAAATAAATATGGACTCATAACTTTAACAATACTAACACTTTTATCAGTTACTATAGGCGTATAAGTTTCCTCGATAGTTTTATTAGCTGATTTAAATCGAGAAGGACCTTTCATCTTGATTATAAGTAAACCTATACCACTACTTACCAAGGAGCTAAGAACGCCAGCTAACTCTACACTTACAAAAATGTTAAACAGAATCATAGTAAGCGAAAAAGCTATGGAAACAACTAAAGTTTCCTTCCATCTACGTTTTACTGCTTCTCTTCCTCCAGCTAAGTAAATAGCAATTATCAAGAAATAAATAAATATAGGAATACTTATAATAGCCGTACCTATACCCATTTCCTTAAGATCGATATTTCCAATTTGTGCACCAATTACTGTTCCTGTAGATAAGGCTCCCCACGGAACTGCAAGTAAACTGACCAGTCCAATCGAGGCCGCTTTTATAGGAGGAAATCCTAAAGCAATGAGGATTGGCGCTGTAATCATAAAAGCGATTCCAAAACCACTCGTTGATTCTAAAAGTGGGGAGAGTCCAATAACCAATAATATAACTTGTAAAAGATGATCATTTGTTGCACTTGAAATAAAATCGGCAATAGTTTGAATGCCACCAATATTATTAATTAAATGAAAAAAGAGCATTCCAAAGAACAAAACATATGCTGCTATAAATGAAATTAAAAAGCCTTTGAAAGAAGCATGTATAATCTCTTCGAAGACTATATGATATTTAGGATAGACTAATATAATGAACAAGGTTGCAATATAAGAGAGTATACCTGACCTTAAAGATGTTTGTTTAAATATAAATAAAAAGACGAAAATACATACAAATGGTATTAAAGCTATTATTATCTCCACAATTTAAACTCCTTTCAGAAGCTAAGACTATTAAACAACTACAAATGATATTAGTTTTTTTGTATAGGATATATATAGGATAAGGTATCTCTAAGGGATTTAACAGGGATAGTTTTTAGGTAATTCTTAATGTCAGAATTTCTTTTAATATATAAACAGGCCATGTATACGAGTGAATGAAAGGGTAGCCCTGTTGACCCTTAGTAAAAGAAACCTATCATCAATATCTTTAAATTTCTAGCAATTCCGAAAATGCGGTTGTATTAATATACATTATTAGTTATGATTATAATAATTTAATGAATTATTAGGAGAGAGTGCTATGAAAAGAAAAAATATTATTATTATAGGTGCAGCGGGAAGAGATTTTCACAATTTTAATACATATTATCGTAATAATGAAGCATATAATGTTGTTGCTTTTACAGCCACACAAATTCCAGATATCGATGGACGTAAATATCCAAGTGAATTAGCAGGTGAGCTATATCCAGAAGGGATTCATATTTATTCACAAGATCAACTGCCAGAGTTGATAAAAGAATTACAAGTGGATGAATGTGTTTTTGCATATAGTGATATTGGTTATGAAGATCTGATGGGTGTAAGTGCAATTGTGAATGCAGCGGGTGCTAACTTTACATTGTTAGGTCCAAAGTCCACGATGTTAAAAAGCAATAAGCCTGTCATTTCTGTCTGCGCTGTACGCACCGGAACTGGAAAAAGTCAAACATCGAGAAAAATTATTGAGACGCTACTGGAGCATGACTTAAATGTTATTGCAGTGAGACATCCAATGCCTTATGGCGATTTAAACGCACAACGTGTTCAGCGTTTTGCAACAGTGGAAGATCTAGAGAAGCATCATTGCACGATTGAAGAAATGGAAGAATACGAACCACATGTAGCACGTGGTAATATTATTTATGCTGGTGTGGATTACGCAGATATTTTAGCAACGGCAGAAAATGATCCAGACGGCTGTGACGTAATTTTATGGGACGGGGGAAATAATGACTTTTCTTTCTTCGAACCTGATTTAGCAGTTACTGTATTAGACCCACACCGCCCAGGTCATGAGCTTAAATATTATCCTGGTGAAGTATGTTTAAGAACAACGGACGTGGCTATCATTAACAAAGTAGATAGTGCTGCAGAGGAAGCAATTGAAATCGTAGAAAATAATATCAAATTTGCTAATCCAAGTAGTACGATTATTAAAGCTGAATCAAAGATTACTGTCGATCAGCCTGAGAATGTAGTAGGGAAGCGTGTGTTAGTTGTGGAAGATGGTCCAACGTTGACACACGGAGAGATGAAACTTGGTGCAGGTATAGTTGCAGCTGAACGTTTAGGCGCGAAAGAAATCATTGACCCTCGCCCATTTGCAGTAGGTACACTAACTGAAACGTTCAACAAATACCAACATATTGGAAACGTTCTTCCGGCGATGGGATATGGTGAACAACAGTTGAAAGATCTAGAAGAAACAATTAATAATGCTGACTGTGATGCAGTCATTATTGGAACACCAATCGATTTAACTCGCATCATTTCGATCAATAAACCGTCTACACGTGTACATTATGATTTAGATGAAGTAGATGGTCCGAATTTAAGTGATGTATTAAAAGGTTTTATCCGAGAACATAAGCTTGTAAAATAGGCATTCGGTGCCACTCAAACTATTTTAAAAAGACTAGCGACAGATAAGTTGCTAGTCTTTTTAAAATCCCTGCATTCTAAATTTTAATTCTCCGGAGGTATAAGATGATGAAAAAAACGTTATATTTCGGAATAATCGGTAGTGGAAGTATTGTAGAAACCCATATTAGAAGTATTCAAGAGATACCGAATGCGGAAGTCACAGCTATTTTTTCTAGAAATAGGGCAACTGCCGAAAAATGGGCAAATAAATACGACATTCAAGTTTTTAGCGATTATGAGGATTTTCTAAGTAACGATAAATTGGATATTGTCACGATCTTAACGCCGAGTGGGACACATGCGGATTTAGGAATTTTAGCGGCGAAAAATGGGAAGCATGTTGTTGTAGAAAAGCCGATTGATACGTCTTTAAACAAAACAAACGATCTTATTCATGCTTGTAGAGATGCTAATGTTATGTTGAGTTGTATTTTTCAACATAGATTTGATAATGGGATAATAGATATTAAACATGCAATGGATCAGGGAGAATTTGGTCAACTGAATTTTGGCGCAGCACGCACTACTTGGTATCGTTCACAAGAATATTATGATAGTGGTGCATGGCGAGGAACTTGGGAACTTGATGGTGGCGGAGCATTAATGAACCAATCGATCCACTATATTGATCTACTACTTTACTTAATGGGTCCAGTTGAAGAAGTTCATGCGTACTGTGCGACTCGAGCGCATGAAAGAATAGAAGTAGAAGATATCGCTGTCGCATCTTTAAAATTTAAGTCAGGTGCACTCGGACTAATCGAGGGAAACACAGCTGCATATCCAGGATATAGTGCAACTCTAGATATCTTCGGCAATAACGGAAGTGTAATCATTGAAAATGACCAAGTAAAAGAATGGAATTTCAAAAATGGAAATCAATATACAAAACTGTCAAAAGAACTAGCAAAAACAAGTGCTTCATCAAGCAAAATGGCTTCTTATAAGTCCCACAAAAGACAATACGAGGACATTGTACATGCAATTTTGGAGAACAGAGAACCGCTAGTAACAGGGGAAGAAGCAAGAAAATCCCTCGAATTAATTTTAGCGATTTATCAATCCGCCAGAAGTGGAAGTCCTGTAAAGTTATAAAATAAAAATGTAGTGATTTGATCAAAAAATAGTTAGCATCTACTATATAAAGAAGCTACTTGGGCACCCGAAATTGTATCTTCGGGTGCTTTCTTTATGAGTTTGAAAGTATCTTTTCACTTATTATCCAAAAAGATCTTAACCTTATTCGTATTGTTGAAGAAAGACGCCGGACAGACAAACGCAATAAGATTACCGAAAAAGAAAGGTTGGTCGTGATGTCAGTCATGACCAACCTTTCTTAAAATTAATCGGCAATGATATAGCAATAAGACTGTCCAAAGACTTTCGAAAACGAAACAAAACAGGTTTTGAACTTAGAAAATGTTTAGACTTTACTTATTGATCGATTATCTAACCTAAAAAAAACACAAGTTTTTCATAAAAAATAAACATTCTAACAATTCTGAATAAAAAGTAACATATGAAGAGTAAGAAGAAGTAAACGCTTTCTTGAGGAGGGGAGTTATGAAACTAATAAAAAAGCTCTATTCAATCATGGACAATATATTTGAAAATTTCACCCTTTTATCACTTATTTTATTAGTATTCATCGTCACAATGCAAGTCATCACTAGATATTTTTTCAACTTTGTCTTCTTTTGGTCAGAAGAAATCACCTTACTTTTATTAGTATGGTTTGGATTTATGGGAATAGCGATTGGATTTCGTGAATACATCCATTTAGGAATTGATTCATTTACTAATCTCTTTCCGAAAATATTTAATAAAGTGCTAGATAAAGTAATTCTTGCCATTGTCTTTTTATTTGGAATATATCTAGTAGTTCAAGGTTGGCAATTTACAGTTCTAATGTTGGAATCTACTCTTCCCGCAACAAAACTACCAAGCAGTATTACATATATTGTCATGCCAATAACGGGACTCATGATTTGTTTATATGCACTGCTACAACTATTTAATATCGATACAGCCAAGTATAAAGACATAGAGGAGGGACATTAGCATGACCAGTACTAGCATTGCAGTAACCATTTTACTCGTAAGTTTTGTTGTTTTAATCATGCTACGTTTTCCGATAGCTTTAACACTTGTTATATCATCCCTGCTAACGATCATTTTTTTAGATATCCCGTTACCTATTATTGGACAACAGATGGTTCAAGGTGTGAATTCTTTTTCACTTCTCGCAATACCATTTTTTATCCTAACTGGTCAAATAATGAGTACAGGTGGTCTTGCTAATCGGATTGTAAATCTGGCAATTCTGTTAGTTGGTCGAATCCGGGGAGGTTTGGCCATGGTAAATAGTGTAGCCTCCCTGTTTTTTGGTAATATTTCTGGCTCTGCTGTAGCCGATGTTTCATCTGTTGGTTCGGTGATGATTCCAATGATGAAAAAGAATGGTTATGAAGCAGATTATGCGGTGGGAGTTACGATTGCATCTGCTATACAAGGAGTTGTAGTACCACCAAGTCATAATCTTGTTTTATATTCTTTAGCAGCAGGCGGCGTCTCCATTGCTAGTCTCTTTATGGCTGGTATCGTTCCAGGTGTCATTATGTTAGTAGCACTATGTATTACAGGTTATATAATTGCAAGAAAAAGAGGTTATGAAAAGGCAGCTCCCGTCCCAAAATCACAAATTGCAACTACTCTTTTACATGGAGTGTTATCCCTAAGTCCAGCAGTCATTATATTGGGTGGCATTATGAGTGGGATTTTTACAGCAACTGAATCAGGGGCATTAGCTTGTTTATATTCTTTTATTCTCGCATTCGTAATTTATAGAGAAGCACCGCTATCAAGTATTTGGCCGATATTAAAACGTACTTTGAAAACAGTTTCAATGGTTTTCTTCCTAATCGCTGCTTCTGCTGCATTTGGTTGGGTATTGGCATACTTACAAATTCCATCTATGATGACTAGCTTACTGTTAAGCATTTCGGATAATCCGCTTATTATACTATTGATTATTAATATATTATTGCTTCTCCTAGGGGCACCAATGGATATGGCACCAATGATTTTAATCATGACACCAATTCTTCTTCCAGTTGTCACAAGCTTTGGCATGGATCCGGTACACTTTGGGATTGTGCTTATATTAAATGCTGGAATAGGCTTACTGACCCCACCTGTAGGAACCGTTTTATTCGTCGGGTGTGCCATAGGAAAGATTTCCATTGCACAAGGTACGAAAGCAATGATGCCATTTTTCTATGCTTTATTAGTAGTTCTGTTAATTATCACCTATATCCCTGAGGTAGTGATGTGGCTTCCAAATTTGATGGCTGACTAACTTTGGGCATGGGGAGAAATTATAAAAAATATTGAAGGGGGTTTGCGCTAGTGAAGAACAAAAAAATGATAGGATTATTAACTTTTGTACTTTTTGTCACATTAATTCTAGCAGCATGTGGTCAAAAGAAAGAGGAAGCAGTAGAGAAAGATGAAGGTACCAAATCAGAAGGACCTAAAATTACATTACGTTTAGCAGACAACCAACCAGCTGATTATCCGACGGTCATTGGAGATCAAAAGTTTGCTGAGTTAGTTAGTGAAAGATCGGAAGGAAGAATTACCATAGAGGTATTTCCATCTGGGCAGCTAGGCGATGAAAAATCCGTACTAGAGCAAGTGCAACTTGGAGCTATTGACTTCGCTAGAATCAATGCCAGCCCACTTGCAGAATTTAATGATGATTTCACGGTTTTCTCCGTTCCCTATTTATTTAACAGTGATGAACATCTGTGGAATTTTCTAAATGGAGAAAAAGGTACGGATTTGTTAAATGGTCTTCAAGCAGCGAAAATGCAAGGTCTTGCCTATTATGATTCAGGTTCTCGTAGTTTTTATTCCACTAAACCTTTAACAGGCATTGAAGATTTAAAAGGGCAAAAGATTCGCGTTCAGCAAAGCGAGATTAATATTAAATTGATGGAGGCATTAGGAGCAAGTGCTACTCCAATGCCATATGGAGAAGTATTCTCTGGTCTTCAAACTGGTATCATTGACGGAGCAGAAAACAATCTTCCGAGCTTTGACTCATCAAACCATTACCAAGAGGCAAAATATTTGATTATGGATCACCATACTCGAGTGCCAGAAGTAGTGTTAATGAGTAAAACGGCTTGGGATAAGCTTTCAGATGACGACAAAGCGTTAATCAAACAAGCAGCACTAGACTCAGTAGAGACTCAAAGACAAGCTTGGGCTGATTATGAAGAAAAATCACTCAACACATTGAATGAGGCGGGAGTAACGATTACAGAAGTGGAAGATATATCTCCTTGGCAAGCGGCAGTTAAACCTATTGTGGATGGATTTTCTAAAGACTATCCGGAGCTAGTTGATGCTATCAATTCAGCAAGTCCATAATCTCTCGAAAACTATGTGTGATTACTACCCTACCTAGTTGGGGGAATATTTACTAGGTAGGTCTTTTCCATTAAGATTAGGAGATATAATACTCATCAATACTTAGTGGAAAGGAACTGCGATGAAAAATTTGTGGAGTAAGATTTCGGAATTTTTAAAACGTTATATTCTTTTTGAAAATCAGACACTTATGATAAAACTTTGTGTATTTTCCAGTGTTTTAGTTATATTACCAGTACTTTCGGTTGGATTCATCACTTATACGTATTCTTCTTATGAACTAGAAGAAGAGTTCAAGCAATCAAGTCAGAAAATAATAGAACAAGTAGAATTGCATGTGGAATATTATTTGCAGGATTTTGAAATAGCTAGTTTAAAAATCATTAATTCGCCTGAAATGGGAAGTTTATTGAGATTAGAAACAAATGGAAATGAATATGATCCTATACTGAAAGAACAAGCATACAAAGTCCTAAAAAATTCAGAATATTCCAGAAGTGATATTTCTAATATTACTGTTTCATTAGATAATGGCATTATTATAGATTCGTTGAGAGAGCGAAATTACTATCCTGCCCAAAATATAAAAGAGGAATATTGGTATTCATCGGTCCCACAAAACGGGATGGTTTTGCTTGTCAGTAGAACGTTGAAATTGAAAGACAAGGAACTACCGGTCATTTCTCTAGTTAGACGTTTATATAATCCGCATACACTAAAGCCCATTGGTATGCTCATTATTGATATCAATTTTAAGAGAATCGAAGAAATATCTAAAAAGGTGACTTTTGATAAGAATGGTTATTTTTTTATATTGGATTCAAGCGGGCATTATGTCTATCATCCAAATTATAAAAAACTTGGAAACAAGGTAGAATTCAAGCAGTTAACAAATCTTGATAATGAAAAAAGTGGTTCTGTGCTCATCGATAACAATCGAAAGGAGTTTGTTTCCTATTCATTTTCTCCAAATGTTGGTTGGAGCT
Organism: Psychrobacillus sp. NPDC096389; assembly: GCF_044762855.1. Taxonomy (NCBI): domain Bacteria; kingdom Bacillati; phylum Bacillota; class Bacilli; order Caryophanales; family Bacillaceae; genus Psychrobacillus; species Psychrobacillus sp. NPDC096389. The sequence continues at coordinate 1,076,625 of NZ_JBIWFB010000001.1, forward strand.
TTTTTACAGCTGCTCCATACGAAGATTTGCGAGTCGGTATCGAACAGATAAGAACGGCTATAATATGGACAATTTTTATTTCTTTACTCTTTGCATACTTAGTAGGTTTTTATAGTATTTCCAAAAGTATCGTTCGTCCTATTCATCGACTTCGTTCCTTTATGAAAGAAGTAGAAATTGGTCATTTTAATGGAAAAGTAAAGGTGGAGTCCAATGATGAAATCGGACAATTGACAGCCGGTTTTAATAAGACGGTGGAAAGACTATCTAATTTACTCGAGGAAGTGTATGTTTCCAAATTAAAGGAAGCTGAAATGTCTCTTAACAAAACAGAAACAGAGTTAAAAATGCTCCAATCGCAAATTAACCCTCATTTTTTATACAATTCCCTTGAAACAATTAGAGGAATGGCATTGGAGGAGGGAAGAGAGAACATTGCTAATATGTCGTCTTCTCTTGGAAAACTATTACGTTATAACCTTAGAAATAGTATTCCTACTGTTAGTTTACGAGAAGAGTTAAAGTTTTGTGAGATGTATTTACAAATTCAAATGATTCGTTTTGAGGATCGTTTTGACTACTTATTTGATATACCAGATTATTTGATGAACTTTGAAGTTGTAAAGTTTTCTCTCCAACCACTTGTGGAAAATTGTTTTATGCATAGTATTGGTGAAAACTCTAAGAAAATAAAAATTACGATAACTGCACAGCTTCTATCCGAATCGGAATTTGTCATTCGAATTACTGATACAGGAATAGGAATTCAGGAAGATGTATTAAAAGGATTAACAGAGAAATTGAGTGAAAATTCAACTTCCCTAGGTGGGCAACATATTGGGATTATGAATGTTCATCAGAGAATTCGCTATTTGTTTGGCTTAGAGTATGGGATAACAATCACTAGCACAAGAGGTTTGAAAACAGAGGTTAGTATTCATTTGCCGATTGTAGATGTTAGGGAAGTGAAGAAAGAATGAAGAGAGTTTTACTAGTGGACGATGAGAGATGGGTAAGAAAAGCTCTTATGTGGTCGATTAATAAGCTGAACTTATCCTTACAAATCGTACATGAATGCGCAAATGGATTAGAGGCGCTTGACTGGATTAAACAAAATGAGGTGGATTTGGTTTTAACAGATATTCGTATGCCCGTAATGGATGGAATTTCTTTAGTGAAAGAGCTAAATGAATTAGGGAGAGACTTGGATTGTATCGTCATTAGCGTTCATGATGAGTTTCAAATTGTTCAACAAGCAATCCGGAGCGGGGTAATGGATTATCTTCTTAAACCAATCGAGGAAGAAGACTTAAAAACTTGTTTGGAAAAATGGCTTAATAAGCAAAAAGAAATAAAAGAAGAAAGTAAAGTATCTATCATTGAGGATGAAATAGTTCCTACTTCTACAATAGATCAAGTATTGGCTTATATTGAAAAAACACCTTTAAAACAAGTAACGCTAACCGACGCTGCAAATAGTGTGCATTTGAATCCAAGTTACTTAAGTCAATTGTTTAAACAGCAACTTAATACTAAATTTGTAGATTATTTAACCGAACTTCGTATTCAAGAAGGAAAACGTTTACTGCTGAACACCACATTAAAAATGGTCGAGATTGCGGAAAGAGTGGGATACTCGGAAGTGGCCTACTTCAGCAATAACTTCAAAAAAATGACGGGATATTCTCCGTCCGAATTTCGTAAATCTCAAAAAATATAGGATTAACTGCGTGAAACTTTCGGAAAGCAGGTAGTAGACTTGAAAAAATTTATGGACGATACCTTTTTATTGTCAACCGATACGGCTATGACTTTGTATAATACATTCGCAAAGGATTTACCAATTATCGATTATCACTGTCACTTAAGCCCTAAGGAAATCTATGAAAATAAAACATTTCAAAACATTACAGAAGCGTGGCTATATGGTGATCATTATAAATGGAGAGCGATGAGAGCGAACGGAATGGATGAAGCGTTCATTACTGGGGATGCAACAGATTACGAAAAGTTTTTGGCATGGTCCAAAACTGTTCCGATGACTATTGGTAACCCCTTATACAATTGGACTCACTTAGAACTTCAACGTTTTTTCAATGTATATGACATTTTAAATGAAGAAACTGCTCCAATGATTTGGGAGAAAGTTAATAGTAAGCTTACTAGTGGAGGCTTTGGTGCAAGGGATTTAATGAGGATGTCAAAGGTTGAAGTGGTTTGTACAACGGATGATCCAATCGATACATTGGAATATCATAAGAAATTAAAAGATGAATCCGACTTTGACGTGAAGGTACTCCCAAGCTTTCGACCGGATAAAGGATTAGAAATTAATCTAGATGGCTATTTACAATGGGTTCAGAAGCTTGGAGAAGTGTCGGAAATACAAATTTCCAACTATGATGAGTTTCTAGATGCATTACAGGCAAGAGTGGAGTTTTTTCATTCGAATGGCTGTCGTGTTTCGGATCATGGGATAAATACGTTGATGTATGAGGAAACAACGAAAAATGAAGCAACAACTATTTTTACAAAAGCATTGGCAGGAGTAAAAGTATCCCTAGATGAAGAAAAAAAGTATAAGTCGCACACCTTATCTTTTTTAGGAAAACAGTATGCGAAGCTTGGTTGGGTCATGCAACTGCATATGCAAGTATTGCGAAATACGAATACAAAAATGTATAAACAATTAGGGCCAGATACTGGTTTCGATAGTATGAATGACGGGCAAATAGCCTTGCCTTTAAGTCTATTATTAGACGGTTTGGCAAGAGAAGATGCGCTTCCAAAAACAATCTTATATTCTTTAAATCCGAAAGACAATTACGTGATTGGTAGTTTAATTGGTAATTTTCAAGGAGAACAGCCAGGAAAAATCCAGTTTGGTACTGCTTGGTGGTTTAATGACCAAAAAGATGGCATGCTCGAACAAATGAAAGCATTGGCAAATCTTGGACTATTTAGCCGTTTTATAGGAATGCTAACGGATTCCAGAAGTTTTCTTTCCTACACAAGACATGAGTATTTTAGAAGATTAGTATGTGAATTGCTTGGTGGGTGGGTAGAAAACGGAGAAGTGCCAAATGATATAGACATGTTGGGAAGCATTGTACAGGGAATCTGCTATCAAAATGCAAATGAGTATTTTGATTTTTGATGAATAAAAGATATTGTCTGCAAACATTTAGTTAAGAAAAGGGAGGAAAAGTATGAGCTCAATTTTCAGAAGTCTAAAGAAAAGCAAAAAATCTAAAAAAGCAATAACTGGTGTCCTTGCATTATCTCTTATTACATCAATGGGTATTCCACAAGTAGCGGCAAATGAAAACTTAGGGTATGTAGATCCAAGCACGAATACAAACCCTGGACATTCAGGCACCAACGTAGAGACGTATCGTGTGCTAGCGAATAGTAAAACGGGTCAACCGGAAATCGAAGCAGCGAAAAAAGGTGTTCTTACAATAGGCGGAAAACAATTCAAAGACTTAAATGGTAACAAGAGTCTTGATTTGTACGAGGACTGGAGAAAACCTGTTAAAGAACGGGTGGCCGATTTAGTATCTAAGATGACGCTTGCGGAAAAAGCAGGATTCATGCTCATCAACACACATACACCAATTGCGGACCCAACGGACGGAAAGTATGTTAAATCAGATGATCCACTAATTGTTGGAAAGAATATGCGATACGTCATTTTCCGTCAAACTCCTACTGTAGATATAATCGCTAAATATACAAATCAGCTTCAAGAATTGGGCGAGTCTTCAAGATTAGGAATCCCAGTAGTGGTTACTTCGAATCCGAGAAACCATGCTTCCACGGACTATACGAATATTGCCGCAAGTGAAGGGCAACATTCATTCTGGCCAGGACCTTTAGGATTTGCAGCAGCAGGAGATACAAATGCTGTAAACGAGTTTGCAGAAATAGCTGCTCAAGAATGGAGAGCTGCTGGAATTCGTAAAGTATACGGATATACTGCAGATATCGCTACAGATCCACTTTGGGCGAGAATTGAAGACACATTTGGTGAAAATCCAATCGTTGCTTCCAATATGATTTATAACGTCATCAAAGGATTTCAAGGTGAAAAGCTCGATACAGAGAGCGTAGCCATAACGGTGAAACATTTTCCAGGAGGCGGGGCGCGTGATAATGGGTTAGATCCTCATTTTGTTGAAGGGAAATTCAATCCATATCCAACGGAAGGAAGTTTACTTAAGTATCATATTCCTCCATTCGCTGCTGCTATTAAAGCAAATGTATCGTCTATCATGCCATATTATGCATATCCAACTAATGATAGCGCTGATCAAGGATTAACATGGTACAGTAAAGATCAACAATTTGAAGAAGTTGGCTTTGCCTTAAATGATTCTATATTAAATGGCCTTTTACGTGGGAAACTTGGTTTCAAAGGATATGTAAACTCTGATACAGGTGCCGTGGGAGATAATGCTTGGGGTGCAGAGAGTTTAACACCAGAACAAAAAGTTGCTAAAGCAATCAACGCTGGGACTGATATTATTTCAGGATCATCTGAACCAGAGTTAATCATTGATGCAGTAAAAAAAGGATTACTTTCAGAAAAAACAGTGAACGAGTCTATCACATTATTGCTAACAGAAATGATGGATTTAGGTCTATTTGAAGACCCATATGTAGATGCACAACATGCACTAGATGTAGTGGCAAATCCAAAAGCACAAGAACTAGCATATGAAGCGCATCTTAAATCACTCGTTCTTTTACGCAATGATGAAAATCTATTGCCTTTAAAGGATGCAACCTTAAAAGAAGTAAAACTATATGTGGAGATGTTCCCTAGTGGTAAAGATGGAGCAGGCACAAAAGGGTTAATAGACACCATCAAAAAGCATGATCCTTCTATTACAATTACGAATAAACTAGAAGAGGCCACGCATGCCTATATTTATGTGAAACCTGTTCAATCAAACTGGGATAATAATCCACGAATTACGGTAGGTCCTGAAACAGGAATTACAAATGTGGATCGAATTGTCACTATACAAAAAACAGTTCCAACTATTACGGCAGTAAACATGACGAATCCATGGGTGCTGGATGAAATCGAACCAAATGCGGCAGCATTAATCGGTACATTTGGCACGAAAGCTGAGGCCATTATGGATGTTATCCGTGGTAAATTTAATCCAACCGGAAAGCTACCATTTGCCCTACCAGCAAGTTTGGAAGCAGTAGACAATGAAGTCGGAGATGTCCCTAGCTACGCTCCAGAAGAAGACGCTTCTTATTCTTATGTAAATAAATCTGGTGATGCGTATAAGTATGGGTTCGGTCTTTCTTATAATCATGGAAAATCTAAAAATAAATAAAAAATTTTAAAAAAGAATCGGCCTGAAGTGACAAAGTCAACTTTAGGTCGGTTTTATTAATTTCAGAAAAGTATTTTAGTTAGAAACATTGGTTAATAAATAATATAGGATGACTTATTTATAAATTGTGTTACTCTATTAACTGTTGAATAATATTCCACAATAAACGTTTTATTAGAAATGGAGATTAGGATAATGGTTACCACAGGGTTTCGTATGGAAAAAGATTTTTTAGGGGAAAAAGAAATTCCGAAAGCTGCTTATTATGGTGTTCAAACTATGAGGGCAGTTGAAAACTTTCCGATTACGGGATATCGAATTCACCCGGAACTTATAAGATCTTTAGGTATTGTGAAAAAAGCTGCAGCATTAGCAAATATGGAAGTTGGCATGTTAGAGAAAGAAATAGGATATTCGATTATTCAAGCGTGTGATGAAGTCATTGCGGGAAAATGGAATGACCAATTTATTGTCGATCCTATTCAAGGTGGAGCAGGAACATCTATTAATATGAATGCAAACGAAGTGATTGCAAATCGAGCTTTAGAGTTAATGGGAGAAGAAAAAGGGAATTATACACTCATCAGCCCAAATAACCATATTAATATGTCCCAATCGACAAATGATGCATTTCCAACTTCTACGCATATCGCAGTGTTGTGCTTATTGGATCAATTACTCGAGGCTACTAAAACAATGCAAAAAGCATTTGTATCGAAAGCAAAAGAATTCGAAGGTATTATAAAAATGGGTCGTACTCATCTTCAAGATGCCGTACCAATCTTACTGAGTCAAGAATTTGAATCATATAGTCGTGTCATTTCACGTGACATTGACCGTATTTCACTCTCAAAACAACACTTATATGACATCAATATGGGTGCAACTGCCGTTGGTACAGGATTAAATGCAGATCCTTTATATATCGAACTAGTCGTTCGAAATCTTAGTGAAATCAGTGGCTTACCATTAACATGTGCTGAACATTTAGTGGACGCTACTCAAAATACAGATTGTTATACCGAAGTTTCTGCGAATTTAAAAGTTTGTATGATTAATATGTCAAAAATTGCGAATGACTTGCGCTTAATGGCTTCTGGACCTCGTGATGGTTTATTTGAAATACAATTACCTGCTCGTCAACCAGGGTCATCAATCATGCCTGGAAAAGTAAATCCCGTAATGGCTGAAGTCGTGAACCAAGTAGCTTTCCAAGTAATGGGGAATGATTTAACCATTTCTGCAGCTTCTGAAGCGGGTCAATTTGAACTAAATGTCATGGAACCGGTTCTATTTTATAATTTAATCCAATCCATTTCGATTATGAATAATGTATTTACAGTATTTACTGAGAAATGTTTAGAAGGCATTACTGCGAATAAAGAACGTTTAAGAGAATACGTTGAAAAAAGTGTAGGAATTATCACTGCAGTAAATCCTCATATCGGATACGAACTTGCAGCTCAAATTGCAAAAGAAGCCATTGCTACCGGAGCTTCTGTTCGTGAACTGTGTTTACAAACCGGCGTTTTAACGGCAGAACAATTAGATATAATATTAGATCCATTTGAAATGACACATCCTGGTATTGCTGGTGGTAGAACACTTGTAAAGAGTTGATTGCAAAGTTTTGAGATGACAAGAAGTAAAATAAACTTCTAATCAGATGATAAATGTGAAGCATTGGCGGACGCATTTTGATTTGACAGAAGATTATCCTGAACGACAAAATAATATGGTGAATTTAAAAACGCACTGAAGTGTATATTGTCCAGGCACTGATACTATTTTGAATAGATTGTGTGCCTGGCACTACACACTATAATTTGTTAAGTCGTTTTCTAGCGGAATTTAGTTCTACAGAAACGGGAATATGGTTCAACGCCTTCCCTAAGCCATAATGGGGCATATTGGCATAAATAGATTCATAATTCCCCTTTTTTATTTGAAAAGTTTCATGATAAATTCCAACCGCATCATTGTTATTTACTTTTTGGTTGAAATTTTTCCAGGCCTTAAGATGTTTTTCATTTTTAGCATAAGTAAGAAGGTCCTCAGTGGAACGCCAATATTGGATCATGGCAGTAGTTCGAAGACCAAAGTAGCTTTCCATCGATAAAAATCCTAGTTCCTCTTTGTTCATATATAGCTCCTTAATCATCCCGGGCATAGAGCTAAAAACGGGTAGCCACTTATGAATTGCAAATCGTTTGTTTACCCTCATGCCAATTATGAAAACGACAATATCCTCTGTATTATCAACCGTATAACGCCCAGTAAAAGTTTGGTTAGCCATCATTAATCCTCCTCCAGTTTATCAAGAGAAAAATCACACCATTCTATTGCGGCCTTTGTGGTTCTTTTTCCATAATCTAATGTAAATAACCAATACATCGAATCGTCATTGGTATCTTTGTGATTGCTAATTGCCTGTTCAATAGAAACATAGGTATTATAACGTCCTTCAAGCTCTTGCTTATAGTTCTGTAGAAGTAATAGCTTATTTTCTCGTCCTTGATAGCGACCAAAAAATAGTTTTAGTAAAATTTCATTCCGCTCAATTGGTAATTGTTTAACTGGCTGCTCTAACCAACTTTTTAGTACTTCCATTCCCTTTGAAGTAAGAAAGTACTCATTTTTATCAGGCCTTCCTGTGCTAGATAAAGTACGAACTTCTGCTAATTCCTCTTGGACTATTAGTTTGAGGGTTGGATATATTTGTCCATAACTAATTTTCCAAAAATGATTTAAGCTTCGATCAATGAACTGTTTAATGGAGTAACCAGATTTACACTCAGTAGTTAGTATTCCTAATATTGCATAGGTTGAATCGTTATAATTTTTCAGTATTACCACACCTATCTAAAGAATATATATCATTTAGATATATAATAAAGGATGCTACTAGGGAATACAAGTGCAATTTTCTGAATAAGTGCAAAATAATTTATATTCAAGCTAGTCCCATGTAGCCGTTTTGGAGATGTGAACGTTAAAGATGCTATGATTTAGTTGTGAAATATATCATGTAAATAAAAAAATACTGTCGGTTTGAAACAGAAATTCCTGTTGCTCCGTCTAACGTTTAACAACAAGGAGGTGCCCTATGTCGCATCTTGAAAAATTTATATATGAACATGGCGAGGAGTTATTGAGACTTGCTTATACTTATGTGAAAAACAAGCAAGCTGCGGAAGACATTGTCCAAGATGTGTTACTCAAAGCATTTGAAAAGCAAGCAGAGTTTCGTGGAGAAGCCACGTACCGTACTTATTTGTATAGAATGACGATTAATCGTAGTTACGACTATTTGCGAAGTTGGCATTATAAAAATACAATTCTTGGCGAGAAATTTCAGCGTTTATTTGGTCGATTGACAGAGCAAGATGTAGTCACGCAATCAGAAAATCGGCAACTTGCAAAAGCAGTTCTTTCTTTGCCCTTAAAATACCGGTGAAGTCATCGTGCTTACTTATTATTTAGACTATTCTTCAGTGGAAGTAGGAAAGTTGCTTAATTGTTCAGCGGCAACAGTGCGCACCAGGCTCGCGCGTGGTCGTGAAAAACTCAAAATGGGGCTAAAGGAGGTCGGCTTTGATGGAACGATTGAAAACGGGTATTGATGAAGTCATTGGTGAGAAAATATGGATGACGGAAAGGTTAGCCAAGAAAATGGCTGAACCGAGAAAAAAAACGTCGCGTACTCCGATATATGCAGTAGTCGGTTTTGTTGCAATAGCTGCCTTATTTCTTACGATTACATTATGGTCATCTCAATCAGATATTTTAAGTGCTTCTACAACAAAGGCGCTTGGTGCGCATGGAGAATTATTTAATACGTATTTTGAGGCAATTGATGCAAAGGATGTAGAAACATTAAAACAAGTTGCATCACCAGCACACGGTGTGGCTATAGAGGAGCTAGTTAGTAAATATGAAAATATAGATTTTTCGAAAGCAGAATTTTTGCTTCAACTTGACGGCATTATTTGGATGAAGTTGGTGGTGATTAATGAGGACGGGGAAAAATGGGAGGATGTTGTTACCTACTATCAAATCGTTGATGGCAAAATATATGAGCCGGTATATGAACATCCGTTTTATGTATATAATCAGTTTGATATTGAAAAAGCGCAGGCACAAGCCATTTTTGGTTTCGGAGGATATCGTAATAACGATGAGCTTGTAGCGATTGAGGGCGGAAAATTGCTGGTGAGTGGTTCTCGTTCATATAATAAGGTAGAATCGGCCATCGAGTTATACTTAAAAGAGATTGGAGAGGAATCTGTCTCTGCATATTATGAGCAACCTCGCCTTGTATACAAAAATAATGGAAAATTGTTATGGTTATCGGCAGATGGATTTGACATCGTCTTTATAAGAAAAGGAGAGCGCATTTTAGTAGATAACCAAGGAGTAGAATATTATCAACAAGGAAGATTTTAGAAAACCTGTGGTAGCATCAAGCAATTTAATATAACAAACGGTTCCTTCAAGAGCTGTTTGATAAGATTAACCCATCTGAGCTTTGGACTGACAACTCATGGATGGGTTATTTTTATTTTTTAGCATCGCTTTATTTTTTGTATAAAGCAACCCGATAAGGAAAAAGTTGCGCTTCCATGATTCCTTCTTTTACTGCAGGATCATTATTCATCAATTCAACTGCTTCTTCCTCTGTATCTACTTCTAAAATGACGATTCCCATTGGATCCAAGTTCAAAGTTCTACCCGCTAAAAGGAGTTTTCCTTCTTCTTGCAAATTTTGTAATACCTCAAAATGCCGTTGGACAATAGAATTTTCTTTATCTGTCCAACTAGCTTGATCTAACAGGGAAGGAATAAGTTTCAGTTGATACAAAAACTGTAATTTTTCCATTATGGGCCTCCTAATAAATGCAATATAGAATTGTATTTCATAATAATTGTATCAAAACATCTAAAAGTAGTTAATTAGTAATCTATCATTTATTTAGATAGATTAGAGAGAAAGGGAATACCTATTATAATGACGAATATCTACAGCTCCGAGCAAGTGGTTGCACGGTAGCATATAGAGGAGAAGTTGTGAAATAACTAGTCTACTTTCTTTGCAGAAGAATATTCCTGTGTTAGACTCTATTCTGACTTCTTTTGAATTGTGTCTAACACAGGGATGCTTCACTAGACTCTGGGTTTAAAGTTTACTTCTTTTATATATATTTTTCTTAATGATTAAGTAGTTCTTAATCTCGAAATTTAAATAAAAAAGATTTGCTCTGACTTCAAATTCTTCCCTTGACGTCGGTAATTCTGTTTCACGTATGGACTCCTCGTATTCCTCTAATAGTTTTAATGCAATGGTTGTATCCCCTGAATCCACATGTTGACTGATGTACTGAAAGATATTAGCAAGCATTCCTCTTTGTTTTACATCTAATTCTGAAGAAGAAACGATGCTTAGGATGTCTACCATCCGTTTTAGGATTTCTAGTTGATCCTCACGCATTTCGAGATAATGATAATCCTTGTTTTTCTTTCTTAATAGATGATTTTCTACATCTTGTATCGTAATGTTTTTAGCTTGATTAAGAATGTTTTCTACTTCGACTAACTCTTTACCATTCCATTTTTGTTTACTATCTTTTAAAAATGTAGAAAATTGGTAAAGAATAACACTGAATTTATTTTCGATTTCTGTTTTATATTTTTCAATTTCTTTCTTAAAGCTTGGCATAATACTGTTTACGAGTATGGCGATTCCTATCCCAATAAAAATAATATAGAGTTCATTCAATAGGTTTTCTAGGTTGGCTCGCTCTACTGTATAAATATGTAAAATTACAACTATGCTTGTGACAAAACCTTCCTGAATACGTAACTTTACAAGGCATGGGACAAACAATAAGATAAATAGAGTTAAGACAATGGGATGATATCCTAATAATTCAAAACATATGGAACCAAGAATTAAAGATAATAGTGATGCGAAAAACTTTTTTTGAATGGAATGTAATGTCTTTTTCTTTGTCTTCTCAATACACATAATAACGATTATGGCTGCAAATGAACCAAACTCCAAGTCGAATAAACTCGCAATCCAAATTGCTAACCCTGCCCCTATTGCTGTTTTAATTGTCCGATATCCCATTCCGATCATATGCATCATCCTATTTTTTCTATATTTATTATTACCCGTAGTTATTAATTCTAACAGAAATTCATGGGAACGTGAAAGCAACGGAACAGGTTTCTTGGCTCAATATGCCGAAGTACCTGTATCCGTTTTTTTTTTTGCATTTTCATTATATACAATCATGAGGAGAGGTGGTGAAAATGCTCTTCTATTTTATATTACCTCAGAAGTTGGTATGGTTAACCGTATTATTAGAAAATGAGAGATATGAGTTCGAGTGACATTTTAGAAAATATAGATTATAAATTCTGGCCAAATTTAATGTTATATTAATAAAAAAGTATGATTCAAGATTGAGGAGCGGTTATGAAAAAGGAATGGATTTTACGCTGGTCTTTTTTTATTTTTGGATTAATGGTGTTAGCATTTGGCATATCATTAACCATTAAAGGAAAGTATTTAGGGATTGGACCATGGGATGTTTTTCATTATGGTTTATTCACTAAATTTGGCTTTACTATTGGAACTTGGTCGATCATAAGTGGATTTTTCCTTTTGTTGATCAGTTCCATTTTCAATAAGGCATGGCCAAAAATAGGGGCTTTTCTGAATATGTTGTTATTAGGATTGTTTATTGATCTTTTTAATTCGATTTTACCTAGCATTGATAGTTTAATAGGAGCAACAATTGCCTTTATCATAGGTGTCGTTTTAATTGGGTATGGTATTGGATTATATGTTTCTGCTGATTTTGGAGCAGGTCCTAGAGACAGCTTTATGTTTTTAATCATTGAAAGAACGGGTTGGAGTATTCCGTTAGTTAGAAATGGAATAGAAGTACTGGTTTTTCTTCTTGGTTGGATGCTAGGGGGGCCAGTAGGAATTGGAACCGTGTTGATTGCATTTGGATTAGGTCCGATTTTAGGAATTTCTATTCCTCAATGTAAGAAACTGATGGCATATTTCCTTGGTCAAAAGGATCACCTGTTTACGCATATGTAGACAACAAAAAATAAATAAATACTTTATATAAACTCTAACTTATACATGTTTTGTACAAATGCTAAAGAAAATAGATTATTAGAATAACCCAATCACTGAAACGATTGGGCCAGTTATCCTTTGTCTATTTTTTAAAAAGCTTTATAATGATAAAAGATTTAAATTAGTTAGTATTCTCTCTAAAGGCGTTTTTATCTATCGGTTTAAGGGAAAGCTTGAAGTATAGAAGGCGGGCGGAAATTAAATGAAAAAAGTTGGATTTGATTTGGAGAAATATTTACAAGAACAATCTGCCTACATCCTAGAACGGGTGCAGCAGTATGATAAACTTTACTTGGAATTTGGCGGAAAATTGATAGGCGACAAACATGCCAAGCGTGTCTTGCCTGGATTTGATGAAGACGCCAAGATCAAATTATTGAATACGCTGAAAGAAAATGCGGAAATCATCATCTGTGTGTACGCTGGAGACATCGAGCGGAACAAAGTCCGTGAAGATTACGGTATCACTTATGACCAAGATGTCTTGCGCTTAATCGATGAATACCGGGCATATGGCATTTCTGTCAACAGCGTCTTGCTCACTCGTTATCAAGGACAGCCAACAGCCAAAGTATTTATGACCAAGCTTGAGAGGAACGGAATTAGCGTCTGCACCCACAGTGAAATCAAAGGTTATCCCACAAATGTGGACGCGGTCATTGGCGAGGAGGGATTTGCGATGAATCCCTATATTAAAACGACAAAGCCAATCGTGGTAGTAACGGCACCTGGCCCGGCCAGCGGAAAGCTTGCAACCTGCCTTAACCAAATGTACCATGAGAATAAACTGGGGAATAAAGTCGGCTATGCCAAGTTTGAGACTTTTCCGGTTTGGAACTTGCCGTTAAAGCACCCGATAAACATTGCTTATGAAGCGGCTACCGTCGATTTGAAAGACGTGAATATGATTGACAATTATCACTATGAAGCATACGGGAAAGTAGCGATCAATTACAATCGTGATATTGAGACGTTTCCTGTCATCAAACGGATTATTGAAAGGATTACTGGTAAAGAGTCTGTTTACCGCTCACCGACTGATATGGGTGTTAATCGTCTGAAATCGGGTATCACCGACGATATGGTCGTGCAGGAAGCTGCCAGGCAGGAAATCATTCGGCGCAGTTTCGTCGTAGAGAACGACTATAAAAAAGGGCTTGCCGATGAAGATAGTGTACGCCACATGCAAGTGATTTTGGAAGAGACTGACTTAAAGCAAGAGGATCGGGCACCGGTATTGCCGGCCCGTAATTATGCGAAAGCAGTCGGAGAGAGAATTGACAGCACGAATTTGCAAGCCGTAATTGCGATTGAACTGCCAAATGGCGAGATGATCACCGGTCGAACGACAACTTTGATGGATGCTTCGGCAGCCTCGATTCTGAATGGGTTGAAGAAATTGGCCAATATTGCCGATGAAATTGATTTGTTGTCACCTATGATTTTGCAGACGATTCAACGGTTGAAAACCGATGATTTGAACAGCCGAGTCCCGACACTAAGCGCCAATGAAGTGCTGATTGCACTGGCAATCAGTGCGGTCACCAACCCTACTTCTGAGCTGGCTTATAAGCAACTGCCAAATTTAAAAGACACACAAGCTCATTCTACGGTTATATTGAATAGGGAAAACGAACAGACCTTTAAGAAGCTTGGAATCGACATCACCAATGATCCAGTGTATCCGACTGAGAACCTATATTACAATTAGGTTTTGGAAAACGCCTGTCTTTTTCTTCTTACATGGAAGCCTAAGGCAGATGTTTTTTCGTTTATAGAGTTTACTAAAAAGGTGTAGTCTTCTCTTTAAGAGAGGACTACACCTTTTTGGATTAATGGATTAACTACCGGAAAGTCTGTTGGAACCTATTAAGGCCAAGCTTTAGAATACTGGAGGTCAAGCACGAGAATGAAGCCTTTTTCTAGCGGTATTGTTTTCAGCTATGATTGGAAAATATTCTAATGCTTTTCCTAATCCATAGAGAGGCATATTACCATAAATAGATTCATAAGCACCTTTTTTTACTTGATACGTTCCATGATAGGTCCCAACTGCACTATTGTTCCCAACCTATTGAATGAACTTTTTCCAGGCAGTTAAATGCTTTTTATTTTTTGCATATAAATGTGTATAGTATGTATTATACAAAGAGTGTCAGACACCATTAAAGGTGCCTGACACTCTTTTGTTTAATCCGGAAGTTAGTAGGGTATTTACCATTTATAAGCAAGCTACTTAGTTAGCTAGAAGTATTGAAGAACTAAATAAGAGTGAAAGGGATTGATAGCCAGCATGAGGTTAAATAAAAAGTTAATATTGGTTTTTGGTTTGATCGTGGTCTGCTTTTTATCTGCTTGTGCAGAGAAGGAGAAGCTTGCCGACGGATCTGAACTGATACATAAAGATGAATTTGTTTTTACTGCTTCTGGTGAGTTTAAGCCATTTAGTTATATGAACGATGATCTCACCATGTCAGGCTTTGATATTGAGGTTGGCGAAGCCATTGCAAAAGAAATGGGCCTTAAGCCAGTTCAGAAGCGAATTAAATTCAAAGGGATTGTAGAAGGGGTAAAAACGGGGCGTGCAGATGCAGCTGTTGCCAGCCATACGATTAATCCACAGCGGAGCAAACATGTTTCCTTCTCTACACCCTATTATTATTCTGGTCCGCAAATTTTTACAAGACCGGACAGTGAGATTAAGACTGTCGACGATTTAGCAGGAAAAGAAGTAGCTGTAGCAAAAGGTTCGACCTATGCCGATACAGCGGCTGAGTATACAGACAAAATAAAAACATATGACAGCGATATTACAGCTTTGCAAGCATTGAGCAGTGGACGTCATGATGCGGTTATCACAGATTTTGTTACAGGGAAAAATGCTGCAAAGGAAGGATTTGAGATTAAAGAGCAGCAGTTAATTGAGCGCAGTGAACAAGCGATCGTGCTACCCCAGGATAACCCAAAGCTATTAAAGCGTGTAAATGAAGCGCTGGAGCAGCTCTGGCAAGATGGAACACTAAGTGAGATCAGCATCAAATATTTTGGTGAGGACATTACCAAAAAACCGGAATAAATCAACACGATGGAAAGAAAGGAAGTAGGTACATTGCCAAGTTTATTACATTTTTTTCAAACTCTCATAGATACAAAGGGTGTATTCGTAAAGGCCATGCTTGTAACGATAGAGCTTACTATAGTATCTATCTTAATCGGAATAATTATTGGACTTTTCTTTGCCTTATTAAAAATCTCTAAAATAAAAATATTAGAATTCATCTCAGATGCATATGTCTATTTAGTCCGCGGAACACCGCTGATTGTTCAAATATTTATCCTCTATTTCGGAATTAGCGGGCTTTTCCTCCTTCCTGATTTCTGGGCCGCTTCCTTGGCTTTGGCCCTACATAATGGAGCATATATTTCGGAAATCCTTCGAGGAGCCATACAGGCAGTCGATAAAGGTCAGATGGAGGCAGGACGCTCTTTAGGGATGACAAAAGTACTGACATTAAGAAGAATTATTCTTCCACAGGCATTCCGCCGAGCACTGCCGCCTTTAGGCAACCAATTTATTATCGGTTTAAAGGATTCTTCGTTAGCCGCATTTATCTCGATGAATGAGTTGTTCAATGTGGCGACAACACTAGGGTCCAATAATTTTGACGAAATGACCTATTTACTCATTGTAGCGGTCTACTATTTATTGCTAGTGGCACTGTTGACATTCGTAGTGAAACGATTTGAATTGAAATTAGCAGTAAGTGACAGATAGGAGATGAGATCATTGGACGCAAAGGAAATGATTAAAATTAATCAATTGAATAAATCATTTGGAGACTTGCATGTATTAAAAGGTATCGATATGACAGTTTACGAGAGCGATGTCGTTTGTTTAATAGGAGCAAGCGGCTCAGGGAAAAGTACTCTCCTTCGCTGTTTGAATTTTTTAGAAAAAAAGGATAAGGGCGACATTATCATTAAAGGAAAAGAAGTCGACCCTAATACCGATAACCTCAATAAAATTAGAGAAAAGGTAGGAATGGTGTTTCAACATTTCAATTTATTCCCACACAAAACAGTTTTGGAAAACATTATCGAAGCACCTATTATGGTGAAGGGGGTTCCCAAAGAGGAGGCTATCTCGAAAGCAAAACAATTACTGAATAAAGTAGGCTTGGAGGATAAGTTAGATGTCTATCCAAGTAAACTATCAGGAGGGCAAAAGCAACGAGTGGCGATTGCTAGAGCACTTGCAATGGAACCAGAAATTATGCTTTTTGATGAGCCAACATCGGCACTGGATCCCGAGCTGGTGGGAGAGGTTTTAACCACCATGAAAGAATTAGCTGAAGAAGGAATGACAATGGTTGTTGTCACCCATGAAATGGAATTTGCTAAAGAAGTAGCGGATTGGATCGTGTATATGCACGATGGAAAAATCGTCGAACGCGGCAAGCCCGAGCAATTTTTCAGCAATCCGAAAGAGGAACGAACTCAGGAGTTTTTAAAAACTACTATTCTGAAATAAATTATACGAGGTCCTGTCTATAGTTCTAGGCAGGACCTTGTGTTTTGATTAATTTGTGCCTTGAGTCGTAGAGAATAATATGTTTCAGAACGTATGTGTGGTATAATGAGAGGATAATAGATAGGTAACTCAAGGGTGGTGGGCACACTCCTGTAAGAAAGGAGGTGGTGCCGGTGTCAGTATTCGAAGCATTGATGTTCGCAGTAGCATTTGCAACATTAGTCGTAGTGATTCTGTCATTTAACCCAAAAAAATAACCCATCCTTGAGTTGGAGCTCAGATGGGTTAATCCTATCAACCAGCCAATCCCCTTGAGGGAACCGCTATTATAATTGACCGTTTGATGCTATAACATCAAACGGTCTTTTTTATTTTATTCAAATCTTACTTCTAGTATACATGTGAAATATTGGCTTTTCAAGTGTTTACAACTATTCCAAAAAAGTGCTAGAAACAACAAGGACACTATCTTGAAACGTTTTAATTTGTGTCTAACACAGGGAAACTTTATTAAACTTAATTGGGCTGTCGCGCTGCAGCGATTACTCGAGCTTCTTGAAGATGTCTTAAAAAAGACCAATAAAACATTACAAAAACTATTCAAAAGTCAACTTCAGCAACGGATTGACGGTCTGCCTAACTATATCAAGGCTGATTTCTCGATTTCAGTGTGCGAAGTTTGAGTAACCTATAACAAAATCTTTATCTTTAATCTTATGGCTTCTAGCAATTAATATGTTATATTGCTCTATTGTTGTCTTAAATGTTTAAACGACATAGTCTTCCTCCTTGAAGACTATTATATAACACAAAATTAGCTACGCATTTAAATTTTAAAAACCCAATAGATATTATTATTATTATTATTATTATTATTATTATTATTATTAATCTTTTATATTAATTTCGTAGAGATGAAAATACATAAGTTTAAAGAATCATTTAATTTAGAGGGGATGGCTAATAAAAGCCATTCTCTTTTTTATGTTAAATAATAGAAGATGGTGCAACATTAGATGTATTAGCTCTAGTATCAGATATAGTATCTTTTAGTAAAAAGTAAATTGAAGAAATTTTTGTGATGTTATATAATAGGAACGAATGTTCTTATTTAGCGTAATTGAACTTTTAAACTACTTAATTTTCGGAGGGATTATTATGTTTAAAAATATGATTTATTTTAATGCACAAAAAGTAGCTGAATACAAAGCCGTTTTAGAAGGGAAAAAACATGTAGCAATAAAAAATGTGAAAATATCTTCGTCCAAATCTCTAGATGCTAACATTTCAGTATTTTCCGGGGGGATTGGTGGAACTAATGAAATGGAAGGTGAGTTGATTGATAACCTGGTTTTAGATTGTAATGATTTTGAAGAATTATTAAAGAAAAAAGGTGGAAATCATTATTTTGATTTAATGACTTTAGATTACGATATTGAGACTATTACAAAATCATCAATCATTTCATTCGAAGGGGCAATAAGTATTCCAAATGAGTTTGATATGATGGAATTAATTAATCAATTTAAACCTATATTGATAAATAGCATGAATTTAGCTAATGCTCAGGAAGAAGAACTTTTTAAAAAGATTTTTGAAAAAGAGAGTACTAAAATTCCAATTTTTATTGAAAGTAGTCAATTAGGTGAAAGGCAAGGCTTTACAAAGTTAACATCGACAGAATTACTTGTAGGTATGGAAGCATTAGAAGATTATGAGGAAGAAGAACTTACTTTTATTGCAAAAATTACATCTAGAAAACAAATAAAAGATACATCTATTGTTGTTTTCGATATCATGAAAGATTTGTTTTCAATTAGTAGAGGACTAAGAAGACAAATGGGACAAAGTGAAATAGAGGGGATTGAAAATATCAAATCAGAAAGAGATACGATAGAATTAGAAGTGTTAGCGATTTATAGATGAAATAAAATTTAAGACAAAAACCTTATTTAACCTTGTAACGAAGAATCGTACCATAAGTAATGAGACCATTTTATCTTGATATTCATATATAAAAGTTGTGACAAAATAGAAGAGTAATTTTTATGTAAGTATGCTTATTATTCATTCATAGTTGAAATATCAAATAAAAAAAGGTTATCAAAGCGACTAAAAACCCGCTCTGATAACCTTTTCTCATTTCTTCATCAACCGAATCTTCTCCTCATCCGGAGTAACAAACAAAGTAGTCTGTTCAAAATAAATAACAAACCCCGGCTTAGCCCCGCTTGGCTTCTTCACTTGCTTAATCACCGTATAATCAACCGGCACAGAAGCAGACTCTCGAGCTTTACTAAAATAAGCGGCAAGATTCGCTGCTTCTAGCAATGCTACTTCAGATGGATTATCGGAATGTATAACGACATGGGATCCTGGGATATCCTTAGTGTGGAGCCATGTATCTGATTTCTTCGCTAGTTTGAATGTGACGAAATCATTTTGTTTATTGTTTTTACCGACAGAAATTTCAGTTCCGTCTGAGGCGATGAATTTTTCTGGTGTTGGCTTCAATGGTTTTTTCTTCTTTTTGGAAGCTCTTGCTTTTAATAAGCCTTGCTCCATTAGTTCTTCTCGAATTTCTTCGATGTCGGTTGGAGATGCTTGCATGACTTGTTGAAGCAGTAATTCGAAATAGGCAATATCGTCTTTTGTGATTTCAAATTGCTGTTCGATTTTTTGTAAAGCTGTTTTTGCTTTTGTGTAGCGATTGTAATAGCTTTGTGCATTTTGGGTTGGTGTTTTTCGTGTATCCAACGGGATGATGACTGTTTTTTCCTCTTCATCGTAGTAGTTGACGAGCTCCACTTCTTTTAACCCTTTTTCCAATGCGTATGCATTTGCCATTAAAAGCTCTCCGTACAATTGGAATGTATCAAGCTTTTCGGCTTGTTCGAAATCTTTTTGGAGTTTTTTCATCTTTAGCTTCAATTTATTTAATTCGTTTTGAAGCCATCTTTCTAAGTCGCCAGCTTGTTGTTTGACACGGTCTCGTTCCGCTTTGGCGAAATATACTCGGTCCAGTAAATTTCCTAGCGTTTTTTCGCTAAATTTGTCGCCATCTAAATGGGTTAACTCATTCGGTGAATAATACGTTTTTCCGCCAGATTCGACAATTTGTTTCGAAGTTCCACCTTGTTCAAATTCGTTCAAATATTCCTTGTAAATTTCGACACGATTCGCACCGTTTTGGAAGCGATGTACTATTTCTTTTGCGTGTAAAGGAGAGAAACCGGAAATTTGCTCGACGATTTCTTTCGATTCATTAGCTGTTTGAATCACATTAAGGAGTGCCTCTGAATACACTAAGGGATGGAGCTTATCCTGCGCAGGTGGTGCAATATAAGGTTGCCCAGGTAAAATCGTCCGGTAACTATTCATGGAAGGTGATAGATGCTTAATACTTTCCAAAATGAGATTACGGGTAGGATCGACTAATAATAAGTTACTATGGCGACCCATAATTTCCATATGGATTTCTCGCGTTATGTCGTCTCCGATTTCATTTTTACTTTGAATTTGGAAAATGATAATTCGGTCTGTTTCATGTTGTCGAACAGAATGAATAATGCCGCCTTCTAAATGTTTGCGTAGCACCATGCAAAATAATGGTGGTTGTGTTGGATTATCAATTGTTTCGTTTGTAATTTGTACGCGAGAATAGGAAGGGTGAACAGAAAATAATAATTTGTAGTTTTGCCCTTGTGCTCGGATATGCATTAAAATTTCTTGTGCATTTGGTTGATGTATTTTAGAAATACGTCCTGAAACCAATTGTTGTAGTTCTGTTGTCATTGCTATTGTAAATAAACCGTCAAAAGCCATAATTGTATCCTCTTTCAAAACTTTATCGTCGAACTAGCCTATTGCCACACTTTTTTAGGCAATAACGCTTTTCTAATATGATATCATTTTAATGGAAACTTGTGTTATAATCAGTTAAGTATATAATGCAACAAGGAAACGGAGTAAGCATATATTTGAAGGAGACGTTATGCGAAGAGAAAAAGGTATATTAATCGTTTTATCAGGTCCATCTGGAGTTGGTAAAGGGACAGTGAGAAAAGAACTGTTTTCCGAGCCTGGTACAAATTACGAATATTCCATTTCTATGACTACAAGACTTCCTAGAGAAGGCGAAGTAGACGGAGTGGATTATTTCTTTAAACAGAAAGAAGAATTTGAACAGTTAATCGGACAAGGGAAGTTATTAGAGTATGCCTCTTATGTCGGCAATTATTATGGTACTCCCATCGACTATGTAAATGAAACACTCGATTCTGGTCGCGATGTATTTTTAGAAATCGAAGTACAAGGAGCAGCCCTTGTTCGAGAAAAAGCACCAGATGCACTTTTTATATTCCTTGCACCGCCTAGTTTGTCTGAGTTAGAGCAACGACTAATAGGCAGAGGGACAGAAACAGAAGATGTGATCAATTCAAGAATTCAAGCTGCTAGACAAGAACTTGAAATGATGCATCTATATGATTATGTAGTGGAAAATGATGAAGTCACAAAAGCATGTGCGAAAATAAATGCCATCGTTGCTGCTGAGCATTGTCGACGTGAACGTGTTGAAAAAAGATATTTAGCAATGTTGGAAGGGGAATTTTAAATGTTATATCCATCAGTAGATTCATTAAAAAACAAAATCGATTCAAAATACTCGTTAGTAAGTGTAGCTTCTAAAAGAGCACGACAGTTACAAGAAGAAGGCGGCGAACGTTTAACTTCATACGTATCTGCTAAACAAGTTGGGAAAGCGTTAGAAGAAGTTGCAGCTGGGGAACTGGCGATTGAGTCATCTAACGAAAACATAGTTTACGAAGACGAAGTGTAAGAAGTGTAATAGGATGAATGAAACACCTCCCAAAGTAAGTACTCTTTGGGAGGTTGTTATTTAGAGGGGAGAAATTAAGATGTTAACTTCTAAAAAAATTGTCGTTTGTGTAACTGGTGGGATTGCAGTTTATAAAACGGTTGCACTTGTCAGCAAGCTTACGCAAGCTGGTGCTGATGTAAAAGTAATCATGACGAAATCCGCAATGGAATTTGTACAACCTCTAACTTTTCAAGCAATGTCTAGAAATGATGTGTATTTCGATACATTTGATGAGAAAGATTCGCGTGTGATCGCGCATATTAATTTAGCAGATTGGGCAGATTTAGTCATTGTGGCACCTGCAACAGCCAACGTTATTGGCAAACTTGCGAACGGCATTGCGGACGATATGGTGACGACAACATTACTTGCGACGACTGCAAAAGTGTGGATCGCACCAGCGATGAATGTACATATGTATGAAAATGCAGCGGTTATACGAAATATAGATCAACTTTCAAAAGACGGATATTCATTCATAGAGCCTTCTGAAGGTTTTTTAGCATGTGGTTATGTTGGAAAGGGGCGATTGGAAGAACCGGAAAAAATTGTACAACTTGTGGAAGACTATTTTACCCCGAAGGATTTGCCTCTTAAAGGGAAGAAAGTTGTTGTCACAGCTGGACCGACGAGAGAAAGAATTGACCCAGTTCGCTTTTTAACGAATTTTTCAAGTGGGAAAATGGGATATGCAATGGCGGAAGCAGCGGCTGAATTAGGTGCGGAAACAATTCTTATTTCAGGGCCTGTCAGTATAAATCCACCTTCTAATGTACAATTTATTTCAGTGGAAAGTGCCAAGGAAATGTATGAAGCCGTTATAGAGGAGTTTGATACAGCTTCTATTGTCATAAAAACTGCGGCTGTTGCTGATTATAAACCGAAAGAAGTACATGGCCAAAAGATGAAAAAGCAACCAGGAGAAGCGACCATTGTATTAGAGCGAACAACCGATATTCTGGCGGCGCTTGGTGAAAGAAAAACGAGTCAATTGTTAATAGGGTTTGCTGCAGAAACAAATGATGTCACGCATTATGCAAAAGGAAAACTAGCAAAGAAAAATGCGGATTATATCATTGCAAATGACGTAACAGAAGCAGGTTCAGGATTTGGCACGGATACAAATTCCGTTACTTTAGTTGGAAAAAACGATATGGAAATACATTTTGACCACCTACCTAAGAAGGAACTTGCACTACAATTGCTACAAACAATTATGAAATTAGAAACAGCTGAGTCAAAATGATCGTAGAAGTAATTGTCGATGTTTCTGCCTATCCAATTGATCGACCTTTTGACTATATCGTCCCTGAAAAGTTGGAGACCCTTGTGGAACGAGGAAGTCGAGTGCACGTGCCTTTTGGACCTCGTAAAGTGCAAGGCTTTGTCACGAATATAAAAGAAGAAACAGATTTAGATAAGTCGAAATTAAAAGAAGTGCACTCCCTTGTGGACGTGGAACCTGTTGTAACAGAAGAGCTTTTGCAGCTATCCAAATGGCTGACGAAAAAAACACTTTGCTATGAAATAGATGCCTTGCAAGTAATGCTTCCAGCGGCTTTGCGTGCTACTTATAAGAAAAATATTAGGTTAGTCGACTCATCTGCACTAGATGAAGACTTTTTAGCTTTGTTCGGAAAAAAAGAGATCATTTCCTACGAAGTTATTGAAAAATCTGGTTATTTACGTGCGATGAAGAAGTACTTAACAGATGGTGCTATTCAGTTAGAAACGGTTATTAAGCAGCATGCTAAAGCAAAAACAATTGTGAAATATAATATAGCATCAGATAGAGAATTTATTGTCGAACAGTTAAACAGCTTAACGAAACAAGCAGTGAAGCAAAAAGAGTTAATCGAATGGCTGTTACAGCAAGAGCAAACTACATTTACGATGCAACAGCTGGTCGAAGTTGCAAATGCAAGCAATAGTACAGTAAAAGCATTAATCGAAAAAGGAATTTTAGAAAAAGAACAAGAAGAAGTTTATCGCGAGATTTCTTCTTTGGAATATGATGATAAAGATAAACGATTCCAGCTTACAGAAGAACAAAATAAGGCACTTTCGAACATTAAACATGCGCAAGAACATGCCGAAAATACAACATTTTTACTTCATGGAATTACTGGTAGTGGAAAAACAGAAATCTATTTGAATGCAATCGAAAATTCCATTCTAAAAGGAAAGCAAGCGATTATGCTTGTGCCAGAAATCTCGTTAACCCCTCAAATGACTCGTCGTTTTAAGCTACGCTTTGGTGATCAAGTGGCTGTTATGCATAGCGGATTATCTATCGGTGAAAAATACGATGAATGGCGGAAAATATGGCGTGGGGAAGTAAAAGTTGTTGTCGGTGCTAGATCTGCTATATTTGCTCCATTCAAAGATTTAGGAATTATTATTTTGGATGAAGAACATGAATCTACTTATAAACAAGAGGACAATCCTAGATATCATGCTAGAGATGTAGCAATTTGGCGCAGTGAATTTCACCAATGTCCAGTTATTTTAGGAAGTGCCACACCATCACTTGAATCTTATGCACGAGCATCTAAAGGGGTTTATTCTTTATTAACATTGAAAATGCGTGCAAAAGAACAAGCATTACCAACCGTAAATGTTGTAGATATGCGCGCAGAGTTAAAAAACGGAAATCGTTCTATGTTTAGTGTAGACCTTGCAGACGCTGTGAGAGAAAAATTAGATAAAAAAGAACAAATTGTCCTGTTTTTAAATAAAAGAGGATTTTCATCTTTCGTCTTATGTCGAGACTGTGGAACAGTAGTAGAATGTAAACAATGTGATATTTCATTGACCTATCACCGAGCGGGAGAACAATTAAAATGTCACTATTGTGGACATGAAGAACCAGTACCTAAAACATGTCCTGAATGTAGTAGTGAACATATTCGCTTTTTCGGTACAGGCACACAAAAAGTCGAAGAAGAAATCGCGAAATTATTTCCCTATGCAAGAGTGTTGCGAATGGATGTAGATACAACAAGAGCAAAAGGTGCCCATGAACGTATATTAAAACAGTTCGGAGACGGTGAGGCGGACATATTACTCGGTACGCAAATGATTGCCAAAGGGTTAGATTTTCCGAATATTACACTAGTAGGCGTATTAAATGCCGATACAACACTCCATTTAGCAGATTTCCGAGCAGCGGAAAAAACATTTCAACTAATGACCCAAGTAAGCGGAAGAGCTGGTAGACATGATAAAGAAGGACAAGTATTCATTCAAACGTATACACCCGAGCATTATGCGATTGAACTATCCAAATCTCAACTATATGAGCCTTTTTATCATACAGAAATGCTGACACGAAAACAGTATGGCTATCCACCTTTCTACTTTTTAACATTAGTCCAAGTAACACACGAGAATGTTATGCTTGCGTCTGAATATGCAAAGCTTGCGACCGATTGGTTAAGAGCAAATTTATCGTCCACGACAATGGTCGTTGGGCCTACAGCTAGTGCTATTAGTAAAATACAAAATAGATATCGTTACCAATGTTTGATAAAATACAAAAAAGAGCCATTATTAATCGAAAAACTACAGCAATTAATCAAAATATACCGTACAGAATGGATAAAAAAAGGCGTTATCTTAACAATTGATTTAGACCCATCTACTATTTTATAACAATATTCAGCAAAAAGAATTGCTGGATATTGTTATTGCCTCCGGCGGGTGTCACAAATTTTGAAAGGAGTTGAGGAAGGCAGTCTAAGTTCGCGACGTCCTGTCGCAACGACTGCATGACCTACATCGTGTAGGCCTAACTCAATTCAAAATTTGGACGTAATTACGCTGAGGCGAAATTGATTTAGATTGAAATGAGGAATTTACATGGCAATTAGACCAGTTATTACACACCCAAATGAAATTTTGACGACGAAATGTCGAGAAGTCACAGTTTTTGACGAAAAATTAGCAACACTACTAGATGATATGTACGACACAATGATTGCTTCTGATGGAATTGGAATCGCAGCACCACAAGTTGGGGAAACGGTTCAAGTGGCAATTGTTGATCTTGGGGAAGGACAAGAAGTAATAGAGATGGTTAACCCTGAAGTCGTGCAGATTGGCGGATCTGAAATAGAAGTAGAAGGTTGTTTAAGCTTTCCAGATATATATGGAGAAGTAGAACGTCCATTTTATGTGAAAGTAGAAGCGCAAGATCGTGATGGCGCATTATATGAACTAGAAGCAGAGGACTATGAAGCAAGAGCTATTTTACATGAAATCGATCATTTACATGGAGTTTTATTTACAACTAAAGTGATTCGTTATGTAGATTTAGAGGAATTAGAAAATGAGGAGGAAGAAGCATGACAAATATTATTTTCATGGGGACACCTGCATTTTCAGCACCCATCTTACGAATGCTCGTTGAAGAAGGCTATAATGTACAAGCTGTAGTGACACAGCCGGATCGCCCAGTAGGAAGAAAAAAAGTGCTAACTGCTCCGCCTGTTAAAGAAGAAGCAGTTAAACTGGGGCTACCAGTCATCCAACCGAACAAGCTGAAAGGTTCACCAGAACTCGAAGAAATTATTAAGTTAGCTCCAGATTTGATCGTGACAGCGGCATTTGGTCAACTATTACCGAAAGAATTACTTGATGCTCCGGAACTTGGTTGTATTAACGTACATGCATCGCTATTACCAGCATACCGCGGAGGAGCACCGATTCACCAAGCGATTATTGATGGGCAAGACAAAACGGGCGTAACGATTATGTATATGGAAGAAAAGCTAGACGCTGGAGATATTATTTCTCAAAGTGAAATCCCAATTGCACATACGGACGATACAGGCTTACTTTTTGATAAGTTAAGCAAAGTCGGTTCTGATTTATTAAAAGAAACTTTACCTTCGATCATTTCGAAAACAAATAATCGGGTAAAGCAAGATGAGTCACAAGTAACGTTTGCTAGAAATATTTCACGAGAGCAAGAAAGAATCGATTGGAACAAATCGGCGTTAGATATACACAACCAAATTCGGGGGTTACATCCATGGCCAGTTGCATATACAACGTTAGAAAGCCAGACGGTGAAAGTATGGAAAGCAGATACAATACAAGCAAAGTCAAAAGAATTACCAGGAACTGTTGTGAAAATTGAATCGGATTATTTTGTCGTACAAACAGGATTGGAAGAAGCAATTCGAATAGATGAATTACAGCCAGCTGGAAAAAAGAAAATGACCGCAGAAGATTATTTGCGTGGCGTTGGTTCGAAATTGCGAATAGGGGATATATTTGAATGACAAAAAAACAAGAAAAAATTTGGACAGGTAATGTTCGAGATGCAGCACTCAATATACTAATGGCCGTTGAAAAACAACAAGCCTATAGCAACTTATTATTACATCAAACGATTGAAAAATATAAAATCGATGACAAAGACCGTGCATTATTAACCGAGTTAACATATGGAACATTGCAATATAAAATGACATTAGACTATTATTTAGAACCATTCATTAAAGGGAAGTTAGATGATTGGGTTAAACAATTACTTCGTCTGTCTTTATATCAAATTCATTATTTATCTCGAATTCCAGATCATGCTGCGGTAAATGAAGCGGTGAATATTGCGAAAAGAAGAGGACATAAAGGAATTTCAGGAGCAGTAAATGGAATTCTTCGTTCTATATTAAGAGAAGGTGTTCGTTCGACAGAAGAAATAACAGACGAATTGGAACGTCTTTCGATTGAAACAAGTCATCCCCTATGGATGGTGAAACGATTTGTTTCAGAGTATGGCTTTGAAACAACAGCGAAAATGCTCAAGGAAAATAATGAGCAACCTGTGACGACGCTTCGTGTGAATTTATTTAAACGAACAGTGGAACAAGTATTGCATTTAATGACACAAGAAGGATATGTCGTTGCGCAAAGTGAAGTAATTCCGGAATGTATTTATTTGTTCAATGGGCAAGCTGCGAAAACGACTGCTTATCAAAAAGGTTTCGTCACAATTCAAGATGAAAGTTCAATGATTCCGGCTTACGCACTTCAAGCAGAACCTGGAATGACAGTGCTAGATATGTGCTCAGCACCAGGAGGAAAAACAACGCATATTGCGGAGAAAATGCGTAATACCGGAAAACTTGTAGCGTTGGATATTCATGAACATAAGTTAAAGCTAGTAAAAGAAAATGCAGCTAGACTCGGTTTTGACTTTATCGAAACAGTGCAAATGGATGGGCGTAAATCTTCAGAAGTATATGAAGCTGAAATCTTTGATCGTATATTGGTTGATGCGCCATGTAGTGGTTTAGGGGTAATGAAGCGTAAACCGGATATTAAATATACAAAAAACGAAAAAGATTTTGCGACGCTTAAGCCAATCCAGCTAAAACTATTAGATGAGGCATACAAGCTTTTAAAACGAGATGGACTGTTAGTTTATAGCACTTGTACAGTAGATCGGGAAGAAAACGAGGGAACAGCCAAATTATTTTTAGAAGCGCATCCTGATATGGAACTTCAGCCGTTTCCGAACGTTATTAAAAATATCAAAGAACAGGAACAAGAAGGTATGCTCCAACTATTCCCGCAAGATTTAAGAAGTGATGGATTTTTTGTTGCAATTTTCAAGAAGAGGTAAGCTTCTAAAAAGAAAAATTGTTTTTTCTTTTCATTTAAAAAGAGGTGATGGAAGAAATGAAGTTCGTTGTTGAAACAGATGTCGGTTTGAAAAGGACCGTAAATGAGGACCGGGTGGATGTGTTCGTCCGCGATGATCATCGAATACTTGCGGTTGTTGCAGATGGTATGGGTGGTCATAATGCCGGAGATGTGGCAAGTGAATTAGCTATATCTGAGTTCAAAAAGTATTTTAAAACGTATAATCCTGCTGTTATCAAGGCTAAAGATTGGCTCACTTACACATTCCAAACGATTAACCAATCCATTGCTAGGCACTCTTCCATAACTGCTGGGTGTGAAGGAATGGGGACGACATTAATCGCTGGACTATTTGACAAGCATAAAGGAATTATCGCTCATGTCGGGGATAGTCGTGTTTATCAAATTACAAAAGAAAAAGTAAAACAAATAACACGGGATCATTCTTATGTAAATGTATTAATCGATTCAGGGGAAATTAGTGAAGAACAGGCGAAGACACATCCAAAGAAAAATGTATTAATGAAAGCAGTTGGTACGGAACAAACGATACAACCAGATTTTTACGAAGTAGCATTTTTGCCGGACTCTTATTTTCTGTTTTGTTCAGATGGATTAAGCAATAAACTTAGTGAAGCTTTTATACAATCTCTCCTATATTCGGATAAAACACTCGAACAAAAAGCGAGTCAATTAGTAGAGGAAGCAAATCAATCTGGTGGGGAAGATAATATTTCATTGATCTTACTATCAAACCGTGATAAGGAGGTGTAAGGATGTTAATAGGTAAACGAATAAGCGGCAGATATAAGTTGCTTGAAATGATTGGTGGAGGCGGCATGTCCAATGTCTATTTGGCACATGATATGATTTTAGACCGTGATGTGGCGATCAAAATTTTACGTTATGATTTTTCGAATGAAGAAGAATTGCACCGAAGATTTCAACGAGAAGCACTATCTGCAACAAGCCTTACACACCCAAATATAGTGAATATATTCGATGTTGGCGAAGATGGGGATATTCACTATATTGTCATGGAGTATGTGAAAGGGGAAACATTAAAACAATACATACAACGGAATGCTCCCGTTTCACCTAAAAAATCAGTAACGATTATGAAACAGCTTACTTCCGCTATTGCAAATGCACATAATAACCATATTATTCACCGGGATGTTAAGCCACAAAATATTTTGCTGGATGAAGAAGAAAATATTAAAATAACAGACTTTGGGATTGCGATGGCCCTTAGTGCCACTTCTTTTACTCAAACGAATTCTGTACTAGGGACGGTCCATTATTTATCGCCAGAACAAGCACGTGGGGGAACAGCTACAAACCAATCTGACATTTATGCTTTAGGGATTGTCATGTTTGAGCTGTTGACTGGACAACTCCCATTTTCCGGGGAATCAGCTGTATCGATTGCATTAAAGCATTTGCAATCGGAAACGCCATCTATTCGTGCCATTAATCCAGCTATACCGCAAAGTTTAGAAAACGTTGTATTGAAAGCAACTGCAAAAGATCAAAAAAATCGATATCGTAGTGCAGAAGAAATGGAAGCGGATTTAGCAACAGCCCTATCCCCGGAAAGAGCGGAGGAGGCGAAGTTTGTTGTTGCCTTGGATGATGATGCAACCAAAGTTCTACCTGTTATTAAAGAACCCGTTTCTTTTGAAGAAGTTTCCGACACGAAAAAAATGGCAGTGCCAACCTCAGAGGTAATAGAAGAGGTAAAGCCGAAAAGTAAAAAGAAAAAAAGAAAGATTATTGGTGCGATCATAGCAAGTATCGTAGTGCTTGCACTGTTAGTTATTATTGTATTTCCAGGAATGTTTAGACCTAAAAAAATTGAAGTGCCAGACGTATCCAATTTAGAACTTGAAGCTGCAATAGAGGAATTGGAAGCGAATGGTTTTAAAATTGGAGAGCAAACATTAGAGTTTAACGAAGAAGTAGAAGAGAACCATGTTATTCGGACATCACCGGAAGCAGGAAAAATGAGAGATAAAGATACGGAGATCCATCTCTTTGTCTCATCTGGTAAAGAGACATCTGCAATTGGAGATTATGTAGGACAAGATATTGATCAAGTGAGAACACTACTTCAAAATCAGCAATTGCTTGATATTGATGATGATGAAGAAAGATTCGATTCGAAACCTGCTGGAACGATTTTAGAACAATCACCAGTCGGTGGTACAGAAATTATTCCAGACGAAACGATATTAAAATTTGTCGTAAGTAAAGGTCCTGACTTAAGAACTGTTAATGATTTAACAAATTACAATGAAAAAGCATTAAAGGATACAGAAAAGTCTTCTGGATTTAAAATAAAAATAGTTGGCAAAGAAAACCATGATACCATTCAAAAGGGAAATGTTATTAGGCAAGATCCCAAACCGAATGCCAAAGTAGCACCAGGTAGTACGATAGAAGTCACCATTTCAGACGGGCCAAAAGAAAAGCCAACGAAATTCTTTGCCAAAACAATTACGATTCCATATCAACAACCGAATCCAAGTGGAGAAGATTCTGAGGATGAAGAACAAGAAGGCGAAATAGAAGTAATACCACAAGTTGTGCGTATTTATATTCAAGATAAGACAAGGTCGCTTGAAGAACCAGCTGAGGAGTTTCTTTTAACTGAAACTACGGAAAGACAACTTAAATTAGAAATAAGTGAAGGGCAAAAAGCAGTTTATCGTGTGATGGTGAATTCAACTGAAATTGCACATGAAACGATTGCCTATGACGATATTTAAAGGAGGCTTCGGATGCCACAAGGTCAGATAAGAAAAGCATTAAGTGGATTTTATTACGTATACGATGATGGAAAGATCATTCAATGCCGCGCTAGAGGAGTTTTCAGAAATAGAGGAGAATCTCCTTTAGTAGGTGATTTCGTAGATTATACAGTGGACGGAGAGAATGACGGTACCATTACAGTCATTCACGAGCGTAAAAATAACTTAGTTCGCCCGCCAATAGCTAATATTGACCAAGCAATATTAGTATTTTCGATAAAAGAACCAGATTTTAATACAATCCTATTGGATCGCTTTTTAGTAGTGTTAGAATCATTTTATATCGAGCCGATCATTTGTTTAACGAAAAGTGATCTAATGGACGAACAAATGGAAAAAAAGATGGATACTTATATAAAGGACTATGAACAAATCGGTTATCAAGTATTAATGACTTTTAAAGATGATCCATCCTTTGACGAGAAAATAGCACCACTATTAAAAGATAAAACAACCGTGCTTGCAGGGCAATCAGGTGTTGGGAAATCGACGTTATTAAATACGATTTTACCTTCCTTAGATTTAAAAACAGGTGTGATTTCTAGTGCACTAGGACGAGGGAAACATACGACAAGGCATGTTGAGCTGATCGAAGTTTGTGATGGTTTACTTGCTGACACACCAGGTTTTAGTTCGTTCGAATTTGATCTGATGGAAAAAGAAGAACTGTCTAAATGTTTTCCGGAATTCGTCGAAAAACAAGATTCGTGCAAGTTTAGAGAGTGTATGCATGTGAAAGAACCGAAATGTGCTGTCAAAGATGCTGTAGAAACGGGAGATATTAAAGAGTATCGTTATAAACATTATTTACAGTTTTTAGATGAAATATTAGAAAGAAAGCCGAGGTACTGATTATGGTGAAAATAGCTCCATCCATTTTAGCAGCAAATTTTGCGAAACTGGGAGAAGAAGTATTAGAAGTTGAAAAAGCGGGGGCAGACCTAATTCATATCGATGTGATGGATGGTCATTTTGTTCCGAATATTACAATGGGACCAATCGTTGTAGAGGCATTACGTCCACTAACAACTTTGCCACTAGATGTGCATTTAATGATTGAAAATGCGGATCAATACATTGAAGCATTTGCAAAAGCGGGTGCTGATTATATTACGGTGCATGTGGAAGCTTGTCCTCATTTACACCGAACAATCCAATTGATCCGTTCTTTTGGCGTTAAGCCAGGAGTCGTCTTAAATCCGCATACCCCTGTTGAGTCTATTCAACATGTGTTAGAAGATATTGATATGGTGCTCTTTATGACGGTAAATCCGGGATTTGGCGGGCAAAAGTTTATTCACTCGGTCGTTCCAAAAGTGAAACAACTTGCAGATATTATTCTAGAAAGAAATCTTTCTATCGAGATTGAAATCGATGGCGGTATTAATGAAGAAACGATTAAACCTTGCGTCGAAGCCGGAGCTACTGTTTTAGTGGCAGGATCTGCTATTTACAATGCACCAGATAAAGGAAAAGCTTTGCAAACGATTAAAGAAGCAGGTTTGAGTGTACTTTCGAAATGAACCGAGTAATTGTTTGTTCTGGAGGTCCAGTAGAGGAAGTTGTTGATTTTGAACAGCTTCCTCTTTTGGAAAAAGAGACTGTTTATATTGGTGCGGATCGAGGTGCTTTGCATTTATTGGAAAAAGGTATCACACCTACCGAAATTATCGGTGATTTCGACTCACTTACGACAGAAGAATTTCAATTAGTTCAGCAACGAGTAAGTAAAGTTACCACGCTACCAGTAGAAAAAGATGAGACGGATACCCATATTGCACTTCAAAAAGCTCTTACATATGCAACAGACGAAATTATATTGACAGGAGTTACCGGGGGCCGATTAGATCATTATGAAGCGTGCTTACATGATATTTGTCGTTTTCAAATGGACCATCCGGATATTCATTTCTCCATTCAAAATAATCAAAACATCATCCAATTTCTGTTTCCAGGAACTTATGAAATTGAGCAAGACGACCATTATAAATATATTTCCTTTTTTTCTTTCGGCGAAACAGTGGAAAAAATTACTTTAACAGGTTTTTTATATAATGTTACAGAAGAAAATATTACGGTAGGCAATACAAAATTCACGAGTAATGAAGTTAAAGGACGAACAAGTACTATCTCTTTTATAACTGGCATATGTTTAATGATAAGAAGCAGTGACTAAAAGGGAGGAATTGTGTGAAGGTCTACACATTTAGATTGCCTAAATCCGTTAGTAGTTTGATGAAAGTTTGTATCCGTCTGTTTAAAAGAGAAGAAGTGAAGAAATGAAAGACCTTGATGACTCCATATGTATTGGGGTCATTTTTTTATAATTTAAGGTATGCTTTTTTATATCGAACACATTATAGGGAAAGTGCAAAGTAAATTGCTTACTTACCCAGTATTGAATTGCTAAAAATAAATTCAATTAAAACTTTTCGGCATTTTTAATCCAATAAATGGCTAAGGGCAACTAATCTTTTATTGAAAGCAACTAATTCGATTCCGAATGCAACCAAATTAGCGCGAAAGCAACTAATTCTAATAATAGCAAGTTAACTTGAAGTGAGACGACGATGACTGCTACTTGTTCTAGTCAATGCTGTGCGTAACTGCTGCTACGTTGGGTATTTATTAATTGATATTATTTTCTAATCTTTAAAGAGCCAATACTTTGCCGTAAGACTTACTATTCTTATTATGTGCATCATTCGCTTGCTATATTGTTTGGAGACAAAGACTTGCGCTTTTTTCTTAAGCTTATGTTTGTTACAACCCGGTGTGGTGCGATTCGTAGCTTTGTACTAATTTTAATTAAAATAAAAAATACCAAACTGACAATTGTCAGCTTGGCATTATTTATGAGGGCGATTAAACGCGCTCTACTTTTCCTGATTTTAAAGCTCTAGCAGAAACCCATACACGTTTAGGTTTACCATCTACAAGGATACGGACCTTTTGAAGGTTAGCTCCCCACGTACGTTTGTTAGCGTTCATAGCGTGTGAACGAGCATTACCAGTACGAGCTTTACGCCCAGTGATTGCACATACTTTTGGCATTATATTTTCCTCCTCTTAAAAGAAGCTGAAAGATTTTTCAGTTCGATATTTCACATACTTTAATAATTTACCACAGACTTTTATTATGCGCAAGTCTTATCAAGAAAAAAACCTTTACAGACATTCAAATGTAGATGAAGCTATATAACTGACTGGACACAGCTAAATAGTGTTCACTATAGGGAAAGTTTATCACAGCAGTCACTGCGACACTTTATCCCCAAACAGTGAATCTATAGACGAAAAGAAACGTTTCTTTTATAATTTCTATGGGTGTAGTACAATAAAGGGTAGTCAAAAAGACTTGGGAGGTTTCAACATGTCAATTGAATTGAAAAACGAATTCGGACAAATTGATATATCACCAGATGTTGTTGCTCAAATTGCTGGTGGTGCTGCGATTGAGTGCTATGGAATAGTCGGTATGGCATCAAAGCACCAAATAAGAGACGGACTAACAGATATATTAGGAAAAGAAAACTTCACAAAAGGTGTAGTAGTCAGACAAGAGAAAGAACATTTACATATTGATATGTATATAATTGTAAGTTACGGATCGAAAATTTCGGAAATAGCTTATCAAGTACAATCGAAAGTGAAATATACACTGAACAAATCTCTTGGAATGTCCGTGGAATCCGTAAATGTTTATGTACAAGGAGTTCGCGTGGCAAACGTGTAAATAAGGAGAGAACATAATGAAATTAATCAATGGTATTCAATTTGCAGATATGGTCAAGATGGGAGCACATCATCTTTTTCAAAATGCAGATTATGTAGATGCACTGAACGTATTTCCAGTCCCGGATGGTGACACAGGAACAAATATGAATCTTTCTATGACTTCTGGTGCAAAAGAAACTGCAGCACATGCAGGTGAGCATATCGGAAAAACAGCACAAGCTCTATCTAAAGGGTTACTTATGGGTGCACGTGGAAACTCGGGCGTTATTTTATCTCAACTATTTAGAGGTTTTGGAAAATCAGTAGAAAATCTTGAAACGTTAACTGCTAAACAATTTGCACAAGCGTTGAACTATGGGGTAGAAACTGCCTATAAAGCGGTAATGAAACCTGTCGAAGGAACAATTCTAACAGTAGCAAAAGATGCAGCGAAAAAAGCTGTGGAAGTAAGCGAAACAGAAGATGATATTCCTACATTAATGGCAGCGATTGTAGAAGAAGCGAAACAATCGTTAAACAGAACACCAGATTTATTGCCAGTGTTAAAAGAAGTAGGGGTAGTAGATAGTGGTGGGCAAGGGCTTGTTTTCGTCTATGAAGGTTTTTTAGCTAGCTTAAGAGGGGAAGCGCTTCCTGAAAAAACGGTCGCTTCTTCGATGGACGATTTAGTAAGTGCAGAACACCATAAAAGTGTACAAGGGTTTATGGATACAGCAGATATCGAATTTGGCTTTTGTACCGAATTTATGGTTCGTTTAGAAGAAGGGAAAAAAGCATTTGATGAAACACAATTTCGAAATGATTTAAGTGCATTCGGTGATTCTTTGTTAGTTATTTCGGATGAGGAAGTAGCGAAAATCCATATTCACTCTGAAACACCAGGTGACGTATTAACATATGGTCAACAATATGGTGATTTGATCAAAATAAAAATTGAAAATATGCGCGAGCAGCATACTGAAATCGTCGGCGAAGGATATACGAAAGAAGCACCTGTCGAAAAAGCTGAAGTTCATCCATATGCAGTTGTTACAGTTGCAATGGGAAGTGGCGTATCTGAACTACTGAAAAGTTTAGGCGCATCTGCAGTCATCGAAGGTGGTCAAACAATGAACCCTTCTACGGAAGATATTGTGAAAGCGATTGAAGCTGTCGGAGCTGAACGTGTGCTCATTTTACCAAACAACAAAAATATTATAATGGCTGCTGAGCAAGCTGCAGAAGTACTAGGGATCGAAGCTGCAGTTGTTCCGACCAAAACAATCCCACAAGGAATGGCAGCTATCCTAGCATTTAATCCGCAAGCAACTGTGGAAGAAAACCAAAAAAATATGACGAACGCATTTGCACATGTCAAAACAGGTCAAGTTACATTTGCTGTTCGTGACACATCTATTGATGGTGTGGAAATTAAAAAAGATGACTTCATGGCACTTGCAGAAGGTAAAATTATTTTATCGAATCCTTCTAGAGAAGCATCTGCTACGAGCCTGGCAAAAGCATTGATTGATGAAGAATCAGAAATCGTAACTGTTATTTATGGCGAAGGTGTTTCGGAAGAAGAAGCAAATGATTTTGCTGCATTTATTGAAGAGCAATTTGAAGATGTGGAAGTGGAAGTTTACAATGGTAAACAACCTCTTTATCCATATATTTTATCAGTCGAGTAATAAGATGCCACGGGAATGACAAGACCCGTGGTTTTTTTCTGCGCAAAAGAGATGAAATTTTATCCTTTTGTTTAATTCGTATTTTAAGTGTAAAATAGAGAATAAATATATAGTTAACTGGAGGTCTATGCTTTGAAATTCAAATCCGTTTTTGACATAATTGGACCCGTTATGATTGGACCGTCTTCTTCCCATACGGCAGGAGCAGCACGAATTGGTCGAGTGGCAAGAGATTTATTTGGAAAACAACCTACATGGGCAAAAATACATTTGTACGGATCGTTCGCTGAGACGTATAAAGGACATGGTACAGACGTAGCAATAATTGGCGGATTGCTCGATTATGATACATTTGATGAACGCATTAAAACGGCATTTGAAGATGCTAAAAAAGCTGGACTTACCTTTGAATTTATACCGGAGACAGCAAATACAGAGCATCCGAATACCGCACGTATTGTTATTGGAGATGGCAAGCAGGAAATGTCTATGGTTGGTATCTCTATTGGTGGTGGGAAAACAGAAATTACTGAGTTAAACGGTTTTCCGCTACGACTTTCAGGTAATTTAGCAGCCATTTTAGTTGTGCACGAAGACCGATCTGGATGTATTGCAAATGTGGCTAACTGCTTGGCGAAGTACGATATTAATATTGGTCATATGGAAGTTTCTCGAAAAGAAAAAGGAAATATGGCGTTAATGGTTATAGAAGTGGATCAAACGGTAGATGAAGATGTACTTGAGGAAATTGGGAAATTACCAAATATCACGCAAGTAACGAGAATAGCAGATTAAGGAGGATGTCATATGGATGTGTTATTTCATAATGTGCGCGAGTTAGTAGATAGAGCAAATAAAGAACAAAAACTAATCTCGGAAATCATGATTGAGCAAGAGATGTTAATCACAGGCCGTTCCAGAGAAGAAATTATGACGCAAATGGAACGTAATTTAACTGTCATGGAAGAAGCTGTAGAAAAAGGTCTTAATGGCGTACGCTCTACTTCTGGATTAACGGGAGGAGATGCAGTACTTCTTCAAGATTATATGAAAAAAGGAAACACTTTATCTGGTGAATTAATGTTAGATGCTGTTAGTAAAGCAGTAGCTACAAACGAAGTGAACGCAGCAATGGGAACAATTTGTGCAACTCCAACAGCAGGTTCTGCTGGAGTTGTGCCAGGTACTTTGTTTGCGGTGAAAAATAAATTAAATCCGACGAGAGAACAAATGATTCGCTATTTGTTTAATGCGGGTGCTTTTGGATTTGTTGTTGCCAATAATGCCTCAATTTCTGGTGCAGCGGGTGGCTGTCAAGCGGAAGTAGGATCAGCAGCAGGAATGGCTGCAGCTGCAATTGTAGAAATGGCTGGTGGTACACCGGAACAAAGCTCTACTGCATTTGCGATAACGTTAAAAAATATGCTCGGTTTAGTTTGTGACCCAGTAGCAGGTTTAGTAGAAGTTCCTTGTGTAAAAAGAAATGCTATGGGTGCGTCGAATTCATTGGTAGCTGCTGATATGGCGCTTGCAGGTGTTACTAGCCGTATCCCTTGTGATGAAGTCATTGATGCGATGTACAAAATTGGGCAAACAATGCCAACAGCTTTAAAAGAAACAGCTCAAGGCGGGCTAGCTGCAACTCCTACTGGAAAATGGTTAGAAGCAAAAATATTCGGTGGAGCAGTTGTAAGTAGTGGAAACTAAAAAAGATGGGTTAGTAACTTCCTTAAAAGGAGTGGGAAGTGGAACTGCTAACGCATTACAAGAACTTGGAATTGTGACATTAGAAGATTTAGTGATGACATTTCCATATCGGCATGAGGATTTTCGATTAAAAAATATAGCAGAAACCCCACATAATGAGCGTGTCACGGTAGAAGGAAGGGTCGAAAGTGAACCTTCCCTCCTTTTTTTAGGACCTAAAAAATCACGTATGCAAGTCCGAATACTTGCAGGACAGCATCTCATAAAAGCGGTATTTTTTAACCAAGCCTATTTAAAAAATAAAATAATTCCAGGATCTATCGTTACGGTAACTGGGAAATGGGATAGAGGTAGGCAGGTTATTAATGTGTCTACTTTTTCAGCTGGTCCAAAAACGGATCAACAGGACTTTGAACCTGTCTATTCTTTAAAAGGATCTATTAACCAAAAAGTGTTTCGTAAATTTATGCGACAAGCGTTAGATGAAGTGAATGGATGCTTAACAGATCCCTTGCCGGAATCCATCCGAATGTCTTATCGGCTACCTAATATATCAGAAGCGTTAGAAGGTATTCATTTCCCACAAAATGTAGATCATTCGAAAAATGCTCGCAGACGTTTTGTGTACGAGGAACTGCTTGTTTTTCAATTGAAAATGCAAGCAATCAAAAAAGTACGCAAAGAACAAAACGTTGGGAATAGTATTGCATTTGATAATGATAAACTGAAAAAATTAATAGAAACATTGCCATACGAACTAACGAACGCACAAAAAAGAGTCGTCAATGAAATTTGCCGAGATTTAAAAGAACCGCATCGAATGAATCGCTTACTACAAGGAGATGTAGGTTCAGGTAAAACGATTGTAGCGGCTATTTGTTTGTATGCTGCAATAACAGCTGGATATCAAGGTGCACTTATGGCGCCGACGGAGATTTTAGCCGAACAACATGCCAGCTCTTTAGATGAATGGTTAGCGCCAATTGGGATAAAAATTGCGCTTCTTACAGGGTCGACAAAAGCAAAAGCACGTCGCGCAGTACTAGAAAATCTAGAAGCCGGGAATATCGATTTATTAATCGGAACTCATGCATTAATTCAGCCAGATGTGACCTTTAAAAAGCTTGGTTTAGTAATTACGGATGAACAGCATCGATTCGGTGTCGAACAACGAAGAGTGTTAAAAGAAAAAGGCGAAAATCCCGATGTATTGTTTATGACGGCAACTCCGATACCAAGAACTTTGGCGATTACTGCTTTTGGAGAAATGGACGTCTCGATTATTGACGAAATGCCTGCAGGGCGTAAGAAAATTGATACATATTGGATGAAGCAGGAACAGCTTCATAAATTGATTGTACGCTTAAAAGCAGAACTGACAAAAGGAAGACAAGCCTATATAATTTGTCCGCTTATCGAAGAGTCCGAAAAACTAGATGTTCAAAATGCTGTCGATGTGTACAATATGATGGCTACAGAACTTGGTAATGATTATTCAGTTGGCTTGATGCATGGTCGCCTGCATCCGGATGAGAAAGATGAAGTGATGCGTAGTTTTTCAGATGGGGAAGTGAAGGTACTTGTTTCTACAACGGTTGTGGAAGTTGGAGTGAATGTACCAAACGCAACATTTATGATTATTTTCGATGCGGAACGGTTTGGCCTTGCGCAGCTTCACCAGTTAAGGGGACGAGTAGGACGAGGGGAGCATCAGTCCTACTGTATCTTACTTGCAGATCCAAAATCAGAAGAAGGTAAAGAACGAATGATGTCTATGACCGAGACGAATGATGGGTTCGTTTTGGCGGAAAAAGATTTAGAGCTAAGGGGTCCTGGAGATTTTTTCGGTCGTAAACAAAGTGGGCTACCAGAATTTAAGGTGGCGGATCTTGTACATGATTATCGAGCGCTTAATACAGCAAAGGTAGATGCCGAAAAGCTGTTAAATTCGGATGATTTTTGGAAGTCTGAAGAAATGGAAGCGCTCAGGGCGATTCTCATTGATTCGAAAGCACTAGACGGAGAACGTATCGATTAAGAAGAATGCAAGAAGGATGGAAATCTATTCTTGCATTCTTTTTTTAATATTTATATACTGATATTAGTACCAAGTGCTAAAATGGTGGTGATTGGATGAAATACACTAAAAAAGACAGACAACAACTACTTCTAGAGACATTAGATAAAAATCCATTTATCACAGATGAAAAATTAGCTTCGACATTCAACGTAAGCGTTCAAACAATTCGTCTTGATCGAATGGAGTTATCTATACCGGAATTACGTGAACGTATAAAATCAGTAGCGGCACATAATTTTGGGGAAGAAGTGAAGTCACTTCCGCTAAATGAGGTAATTGGAGAAATTATTGATATTGATTTGGACAAACAAGCTATTTCTATATTGGATATTACACAAGATCATGTATTTGCAAGAAATGGCATTGCAAGGGGACATCATTTGTTTGCCCAAGCAAATTCTTTGGCGGTAGCAGTGATAAATGATGAACTAGCTCTTACTCGAAAATCTACCATTACGTTTGTGAAACCTGTCAAAGCAGGGGATAGAGTAATTGCAAAGGCTGTCGTGTTATCAAGTGATACTGAAAAAAATAGCACGCTAATAGAAGTGACTAGTAAAGTAGAAAATGATACTGTTTTTATCGGACAATTTAGTATGTACCGTGTGACAAAGTCTTAAATAAAGGTGATGACAAATGAAAATTTCCATTGATGCAATGGGTGGAGATAATGCCCCGCATGAAATTGTAAAAGGTGTATATGAAGCGCTACAAGCTTTTGATGATATTGAAATCCAGTTATACGGGGATGAACAAAAGCTAGCTTCTCTCCTTACAGCACATGAACGATTAACAGTGATCCATACAGATGAGGTAATCTCTGGGACGGATGAACCAGTCCGCGCTATTCGAAGAAAGAAAAACTCTTCCTTAGTTAAAATGGCTGAATCTGTGAAAAACGGTGAATCAGATGCATGTGTTTCGGCTGGAAATACAGGGGCTTTGATGGCTGCTGGTTTATTTGTTGTTGGACGTATTGATCAAGTAGATCGACCGGCTTTAGCACCGACATTACCCACGCTTGATGGCCAAGGATTTGTCATGCTCGATTTAGGGGCGAATTCAGACGCAAAGCCGGAGCACTTAGAGCAGTTCGCAGTTAT
Organism: Psychrobacillus sp. NPDC096389; assembly: GCF_044762855.1. Lineage (NCBI taxonomy): Bacteria > Bacillati > Bacillota > Bacilli > Caryophanales > Bacillaceae > Psychrobacillus > Psychrobacillus sp. NPDC096389. The sequence goes on from NZ_JBIWFB010000001.1 coordinate 1,118,319, forward strand.
GGGGAGTGTCTATGCTGAAAAAGTACGTGGCATTGCAAATCCTCGTGTTGGGCTATTAAATATCGGTACAGAAGATATTAAAGGAAACGAGCTAACAAAAGCTGCTTTCGAATTATTGAAAAATGCACCGATTAACTTTATTGGCAATGTGGAGTCTCGCGATTTATTAAATGGTGTTGCGGATGTTGTAGTAACAGATGGTTTTACAGGTAATATGGTGTTGAAAACAATTGAAGGTACTGCATCAAGTATTTTTACATTGCTAAAAGAAGCGTTTAATACTTCTACAAAAACAAAACTCTCCGCTTTATTAGTAAAAGACCAGCTTCGTGGATTGAAAAACAAGTTGGACTACACAGAGTATGGCGGGGCTGGATTATTTGGCTTAAAAGCACCTGTTATTAAAGCGCATGGCTCATCCAATGCGAACGCTATTTTCCATGCAATCCGTCAAGCAAGAACAATGGTGGAGTACGATGTGTGTGGAATTATTCAAAGTACGTTACGAAAGGAATTATCCAATGACTAAAATTGCATTTATTTTTCCAGGACAAGGTTCCCAATCGGTTGGGATGGGGCAAGAACTGATCGAAACAAATGAAGAAAGTAAAAAGTATTACGATCAAGCAGATGAAGTGTTAGGATTTTCTTTATCGAACATTATGTTACAAGGTCCTGCGGAGGAATTGACAAAAACATACAATGCACAACCTGCTTTGCTTACGACTAGTACAATGGTGGCAAAACAATTGCTTGCCGCAGGAATTTCACCTGATTATACGGCTGGTCACAGTTTAGGTGAGTATTCCGCACTTGTTGCATCAGGTGTACTAAGCTTTGAAGATGCTGTTTTATTAGTGCATAAAAGAGGTCTTTTTATGAATGAAGCAGTACCTGCTGGTGAAGGGGCAATGGCTGCTATTTTAGGGTTAGATAAAGAGTCCTTAATCGAAGTAACGAAAGAAGTATCTGCAAATGGTGAAACTGTGCAAGTAGCTAACTTAAACTGCCCTGGTCAAATCGTTATTTCTGGAACTGCAGCTGGAGTGGAAGAAGCTTCTGTAAAAGCAAAAGAAGCTGGTGCCAAAAGAGCAATTCCTCTAGTAGTTAGCGGACCGTTCCATTCGGAGTTAATGCGACCAGCAGCAGCTAAATTAGATGCTGCCATTTCTTCGATTGATTTAAAAGAAGCAGACACACCAGTTATATCGAATGTAACAGCACTTCCGGTAACTGAAAGTGCGACTATTAAAAACTTATTAGTGGAGCAGCTTTATTCACCTGTTCGATGGGAAGAATCAGTCGGGAAAATGATCGAACTAGGCGTAACTACATTTATCGAATGTGGACCAGGTAAAGTACTCAGTGGATTAGTGAAAAAAATCGATCGTTCTGTTACTACTTATTGCGTACATGATGAGGAATCATTGCATCAAGTAATAGACTTGTTAGGAGGGAATAAAAATGGGTAAATTAGACGGGAAATCAGCAATCGTAACAGGTGCATCTCGCGGGATTGGAAAAGATATAGCCTTATATCTTTCAAAAGAAGGTGCAAAAGTTGCGGTGAATTATAGTGGAAGCAAGGAAAAAGCAGAAGCAGTAGTAGAAGAAATTAAAGCACTTGGTGGCGAAGCATTTGCGTTTCAAGCAAATGTCGATCAGTCAGAAGATATTAAAGAATTGGTGAGTGCTACATTAGAACAATTCGGATCCATTGACATTTTAGTAAATAATGCAGGTATAACCCGTGATAATTTACTGATGCGTATGAAAGAACAGGAATGGGATGATGTACTTAATACGAATTTAAAAGGTGTGTTCCTGTGTACAAAAGCTGTCACAAGACAAATGATGAAACAACGTGCTGGTCGTATTATTAATATTACATCCATCGTTGGTGTATCTGGAAATCCAGGACAAGCGAATTATGTAGCGGCAAAAGCGGGTGTTATTGGATTAACTAAAACATCAGCATTAGAACTTGCAAGTCGTAATATTACAGTGAACTCGGTTGCTCCAGGATTTATCACAACCGATATGACAGACGCGCTTCCAGAAGAAGTAAAATCACAAATGCTAAGTCAAATCCCGCTTGCTAAGTTCGGTAACACCGAAGATATTGCAAAAGCAGTTGCTTTTTTAGCGTCGGATGATGCAAACTATATTACTGGGCAAACACTACATGTAAATGGTGGAATGTTCATGTAATCTCCTCTTTCATTAGCAGGGATAATTTTGTATAATCATTGAGGGGAGGTGACTAATGTGTCAACAGTATTAGAACGCGTAACAAAAGTAATCGTTGATCGTCTAGGTGTAGACGAGAGCGAAGTGAAACTAGAAGCATCTTTCCGTGATGATCTAGGTGCTGACTCCCTAGATGTAGTTGAATTAGTAATGGAACTGGAAGATGAGTTCGATATGGAAATTTCAGATGAAGATGCTGAAAACATTTCAACTGTAGGTAGTGCAGTTAGCTATATTGAAAGTAAACAAAGCTAATGACAAATAGCGAAAAGAGACGTCCTACTTATTCCAAGTGAATAAGGGCAGGGCGTCTCTATTTCTTTTTGCACAATGCTTTATAAACAGGTAAACTTAAAAGCATACATGACAAAGCGAAAAAAGTGAGGAAGGCAGATTATTCATGAAAGTAAATCGTAAAAATAATCATACAAGAAAAACAGTATTCTCTGAAAATGTCAAAGAAAAGTTTGAGCAATTTCAGCAACATTTTCAAATTCATTTTAATAATCCAGCACTATTGTATCAAGCCTTTACCCATTCATCCTATGTGAATGAGCATCGACGGAAATTTTTTGCCGATAATGAACGCTTAGAATTTCTTGGTGACGCCGTGCTAGAGTTATCCGTTTCTCAATATTTGTTTCAGCAATATACGATGATGAGTGAGGGAGAGTTAACAAAGCTCCGTGCAGCAATCGTTTGTGAGCCTTCGCTCGTGTTATTTGCCAATGAGTTAGATTTTGGTCAATATGTATTGCTTGGAAAAGGAGAAGAGCTAACAGGCGGACGAGAAAGACCAGCATTACTTGCGGACGTTTTTGAAGCGTTTGTAGGTGCATTATACTTGGATCAGGGATTAGACGAAGTCGTCTCCTTTCTAGAAAAAATTGTTTTTCCGAAAATAGAGCTCGGTGCTTTTTCGCATGTGATGGATTATAAAAGTCAGTTACAAGAAGTTATTCAACAACATAATAATGGGACACTTAGCTATGAAATTGTAGAGGAAACAGGACCTGCACATAATCGCACGTTTGTTTCGCGCGTCCTACTAAATGCAAAAGAATTAGGAATAGGAAAAGGTCGTTCTAAAAAAGAAGCAGAGCAACAGGCGGCAAGACTTGCAATACTTGCAATAAAGGATCAAGAACAGGGGGAATAATAATTGTTCCTTAAAAGATTGGAAATTATTGGTTTTAAATCATTTGCAGATCGAATTGGCATAGATTTTGTACCCGGTGTTACAGCGGTTGTCGGTCCAAATGGTAGTGGGAAAAGTAATGTAACGGATGCAATACGATGGGTATTAGGAGAACAATCCGCTAAATCACTTCGTGGTGCGAAAATGGAAGATGTTATTTTTGCGGGAAGTGATTCTAGAAAAGCGTTAAACTTTGCAGAAGTTACATTAATACTGGATAACTCGGATAACTTAATTCCGCTTGATTTTGCAGAAATTAATGTTACTAGAAGGGTTTTCAGGTCTGGTGATAGCGAATATTTATTGAACAAACAAACATGTAGATTAAAGGATATTACGGACTTGTTTATGGATTCTGGTCTTGGAAAAGAAGCTTTTTCGATTATTTCCCAAGGTCGTGTCGATGAAATTTTAAATAGTCGTCCGGAAGATAGAAGAACTATTTTTGAAGAAACTGCTGGAGTACTAAAATACAAACAGCGAAAAAAGAAAGCTGAATTTAAACTAATCGAGACGGACGATAATTTGAACCGTGTTTTAGATATATTGCATGAATTAGACGGTCGTATGGAGCCTTTGCAAATTCAGTCTTCTCTTGCATCCGATTATTTGAGAATGTCCGAAGAGCTAAAAGGTATTGAGATTGCTGTAATTGCACATGATTTACGATTATATGTTCAAGAAAACGCTACATTACATAGTAAATTACAAGCAATGGAAGAAACAAAAAAAGCACTTTTAGAACAAATTCATACGATGGAAACTTCTGTCCAAAAAGACCGCAAAACAATGACTCAGATAGATGAAAAGTTAGATTCGGAACAAAGTGAATTGGTAGAGACAAGTTCTGAATTAGAACGTTTAGAAGGTCGCAAGCTTTTACTTGCAGAAAAGCAACATAATGCAAGTCAGCAAATTTCACAACTAAGAAATACACTACAAGAAGAACAAGAAAGACTTATTTCTTTTGAGCAACAATTAAAAGAAAATAATATTTCCAAATCAGAAAAACAAATTCTGTTAAAAGAGCTTCGTGCTAAAAAGCATCAAATCGATCTTGTATTAAGTAAATCGGCTTCAGAAGTAGAAGACGAAATAGAAGAGTTAAAAAGCACTTATATCGATTTGTTAAACGAAGAAGCAACGATGAAAAATGAAATGAAGCATATGGAGCAGCAATTGCATTTTGAACATGTTTCTTCGGAAAAAATGATTGAAGACTACCGTGACATAAAAGAAGAGCTTGAAAAACTGACGTCCCGTAAACAAGAACTAGACAAATTGCTAGCAACTTGCCAAAAAGAATTAGAACAAAAACTACGAGACTATGCACAGAAACGGGAAACATCGGAACGTTTAGAAACAACATTTGAAGATCAACAAACGATGCTACAAAAAGCGTATCAAATGAAACATCAAATGCAAGCTAGAAAAGATTCATTAGAAGAGTTGGAGTCCGAGTTCTCCGGATTTTTCCAAGGAGTAAAAGAAATATTAAAAGCAAGAGATAAAAAAGAATTACAAGGTATTCATGGGGCAGTAGCAGAACTAATCCAAATACCACATGAGTACATGAATGCAATCGATACGGCTATTGGCCAACAATCCCAGCATATTATTACCGATACGAGCCAAGATGCCCGCAAGGCGATTGAATGGTTAAAAAAGAAAAGGGTTGGTAGAGCAACATTTTTACCGCTCCAAGTCATGAAATCCCGTAAATTAAACGAGCATACACTAGCTTCGATTAGTGAGCACCCATCATATGTCAATACAGCGGATAAGCTTGTCAATTACAGTGATGGCTATCAAATTATTGTGGAAAACTTACTTGGAAATATTATTATTGCAAAAGACTTAAAAGGTGCCAATGAAATGGCGTCTCGTTTGCAATATAAATTCCGATTTGTCACGTTGGATGGAGACGTTGTAAATGCGGGCGGTTCCCTCACTGGTGGATCTGTTAAACAGCAATCTTCACTGTTTACTCGAAAAGCGGAGCTGGACCAATTAAATGACAAGCTAATTGAACTAGAAAAGTCTGTTTACCAAGCGGAAAAAGCTGTTTCTTCTAGAAAACAAGAAGTGCAGCAGTTAAAAATTGAGTTGGAGGAAACTCGACTTGCTGGTGAAACATTACGAGGAGAAGAGCATAGACTGCTTTCTGAAACGAGAGAATGTGCAGCCATCATTTCCCGACTGACCCATCAATTACTAGAGTACGATGAGGAAAAAACGGAAAAAAATCATTTGCAAGAGAACCTAGTGCGTAAAAAAGAACAAACAGCGGTAAGAAATGCGGAGATTAAGGAATCATTAGCTACCATTACGCAAACGATTGATCAACTCCAATTGTTGAAACAACAATCCATTGAGGAAAAAGACAAGTTTCAAAATGAGCTTGGGGAGCTATTATCCCAAATTGCTGTCGTAAACGAACAAGTTTCTCAGCAAGAAAAAGAAAAAGTTCAGCTAGAAAGCTCTATTTTAACGAGTACCCAAAAAGTGGCCACATTACAAAAAGAAATTGCCTGGTATGAAAATGATGAACAAGGTGGTACTACTGCGGAAGAACTGGTGGTACTGATTGGTCAACTGAAAGACAAAAAAGATCATTTAGTGGAACAAATTCAAGCGGCTAAAACAAATAGGCTGGACCTTGTTCACCAAATAAGTAAATTGGAACACGCGTTAAAAGAAGTACAAAATGAGGCAAATCTTCATACAAATGTAGAGCGAGATTTGGAAATCAAGTTAAGCAAGTTAGAAGTAGAGATGCATACTTTACAAAAACATTTAGAAGAAACATATGACATGACTCTAGAAGAAGCAGAGCGTGATTATCCATTTACGCTGGAAGAAGATTCGGCTCGTAAGAAAGTGAAGCTACTGAAACTTTCTATTGAGGAATTAGGACCGATTAATTTAGGGTCTATTCAAGAATTCGAGCAAGTGAGTGAACGCCATGCATTTCTGACCGAACAAAGAGAAGATTTGCTATCTGCACAAGAAACATTGCATGAAGTGATTAAAGAGATGGACGAAGAGATGACAATTCGTTTTGAAACGACTTTCCATGATATACAGAAGCATTTTAAAGTAGTGTTCCGCGAATTGTTCGGTGGTGGTCAGGCTGATTTAATACTCACAGATCCGACTTCTTTGTTGGATACAGGTATTGATATAATCGCACAGCCTCCAGGAAAGAAATTGCAAAACCTTTCCTTGTTATCAGGTGGGGAGCGCGCGCTTACAGCGATTGCGTTGCTGTTTGCAATTCTTCACACAAGACCAGTTCCATTTTGTATTCTGGATGAAGTAGAAGCGGCGCTAGACGAAGCAAATGTCACGCGTTATAGTGAGTATTTGAAGAAGTTTAGTCACAATACGCAATTTATCGTTATCACACATAGAAAAGGTACGATGGAAGGCGCGGATGTGTTGTATGGTATTACAATGCAAGAGTCCGGAATTTCAAAATTAGTTTCTGTTAAACTAGAAGAACAATTAGTGACGTAAAGGAGTTTAGTTGAATGAGTTTTTTTAAAAAGTTAAAAGAGAAAATGCTTGGTACAACGGAAGAAGTCCAAGAGACGGTTACGATTACGAATAAGTTTAAAGAAGGATTAGCTAAAACGAGAAACCAGTTTACCTCTAAAGTAAATGATTTAGTCGCAAAGTACCGCAAAGTAGATGAAGAGTTTTTCGAAGAACTAGAAGAAATTTTACTACAAGCAGACGTTGGTTTTGAAACGGTAGACGAGCTTATGGAGGCATTACGTTTTGAAGTACAGCGTAAAAATATAAAAGATACTGCAGGGATCCAGTCAGTAATTTCTGAAAAGCTAGTTGAAATTTATGAAGCAGGCGATGAAAATATAACAGATTTGCAACTGGAAGAAGAGGAATTATCTGTTATTTTATTTGTCGGAGTAAATGGTGTAGGGAAAACAACTACAATCGGAAAACTTGCGCATCGTCTAAAAGGTGAGGGCAAAAAAGTAATGCTTGCTGCAGGAGACACATTCCGTGCAGGAGCAATTGACCAACTGCAAGTTTGGGGCGACCGAGTAGGTGTGGAAGTGATCAAACAAGCAGAAGGTTCAGATCCTGCTGCAGTTATGTATGATGCCATTAGAGCAGCGAAAACAAGAAATGCAGATGTATTAATATGCGATACTGCTGGTCGACTTCAAAACAAAGTAAACTTAATGAATGAATTAGAAAAAATTCATCGCGTTATTTCTCGGGAAATACCGGACGCTCCACATGAAGTATTATTGGCATTAGACGCTACTACCGGGCAAAATGCATTAGTGCAAGCACAAACGTTTAAAGAAGCAACAAATGTTACAGGTATTGTATTAACGAAGTTAGATGGCACGGCAAAAGGTGGTATCGTATTAGCGATTCGCACGAAGTTGCATATACCAGTAAAATTCGTTGGTCTGGGGGAACAAATGGATGACTTGCAACCATTTGATGCTGAGAAATATGTATATGGACTTTTCGCAGAAGGCTTAGAGCATGAAAGTGAAAATGAAGAAGACAAGTAAAAATACTTGACAGTTGTATTTTCTATTACTAAACTAGAGAAAGACCATTCAAAATGGTAGGGAGAGATGGGTATGATTGAAAAAACAACGCGTATGAATTTTCTCTTCGATTTTTACCAGGCTTTATTAACCGATAAACAAAGAAGCTATATGCAGCTTTATTATTTAGATGATTTATCACTTGGAGAAATAGCAGAAGAATATGATATTTCGAGACAAGCAGTTTATGATAATATTCGGCGAACAGAGGCAATGTTAGAAGAATATGAAGAAAAGCTAAATCTGTTCACGAAATTTGAGAAGCGGCAAGAAACGATTGACCAGCTACTGCTAGCAGTAAAGGAACAATCATCTGAACAAACACTGATTCAACTCATTAATCAATTAAAAGAATGGGATTAGGAGGCGGCATGCATGGCATTTGAAGGATTAGCTGAGCGACTCCAAGGGACGCTTCAGAAAATCAAAGGCAAAGGAAAAGTTTCTGAAGCTGACGTAAAAGAAATGATGAAAGACGTAAGACGTGCGTTAATTGAAGCGGACGTTAACTTAAAAGTAGTAAAAGAATTTGTCAAAAATGTATCCGAACGAGCAGTTGGTCAAGAAGTGATGAAAAGTTTAACTCCTGGCCAACATGTTATCAAAATCGTTAAAGATGAACTAACGGAGTTAATGGGTGGGGAGCAAAGTCAAATTTCTTTTGCGACAAGACCACCGACTGTCATTATGATGGTTGGACTTCAAGGTGCAGGTAAAACAACGACTACTGGAAAACTAGCGAATGTACTGCGTAAAAAGTACAATAAAAAGCCTTTACTTGTTGCTGCCGATATTTATCGTCCAGCGGCAGTAAAACAGCTAGAAACGCTCGGTAAACAGTTATCTTTGCCAGTCTTTGCATTAGGGACAGATATTTCTCCTGTGGAAATTGTCAAACAGGCACTAGAGCATGCAAAAGAAGAGCATCATGATGTCGTAATTGTCGATACAGCAGGTCGTCTTCATATTGACGAAACGCTTATGCAAGAGTTAAAAGATATTCGTGCGATTAAAGAACCGGATGAAATCTTCTTAGTTGTCGATGCGATGACAGGGCAAGACGCAGTCAATGTCGCGAATAATTTTAACGAAACAATCGGAATTACAGGTGTTGTTTTAACAAAACTGGATGGCGATACTCGTGGTGGGGCAGCTTTATCTATTCGCTCTGTCACCCAAAAACCGATAAAATTTGTCGGAATGGGCGAAAAAATGGATGCATTAGAAGCTTTCCATCCAGAACGTATGGCTTCCCGTATTTTAGGTATGGGAGATATGATGTCTCTTATCGAAAAAGCCCAAGCAAATGTAGATGAAGAAAAAGCGAAGGAATTGGAAGAAAAATTCCGTACGCAATCTTTTACATTTGATGATTTCTTAGAGCAAATTGGTCAAATGAAACAAATGGGACCATTAGAAGAAATTTTGAAGATGCTTCCAGGGGCCGGGAAGATTAAAGGGTTAGAAAATGCAAAAATCGATGAAAAACAAATGGATCGTATAGAAGCGATCATTTATTCGATGAATAAGCAAGAAAAAACGACCCCTGAAATTATTAACGGTCCAAGAAAAAAACGAATTGCAAAAGGATCTGGAACGTCTATTCAAGACGTGAATCGATTGTTGAAACAATTTGAAGACATGAAAAAAATGATGAAACAAATGACCAACATGCAACAAAAAGGGAAGAAAAAGATGAAAATGCCAGGCCTAGACTCGCTTTTCAAATAAATTTTCTCGAAAAAAATTAGGGTGTTAAGAAAAAACACTTTACAAACAAATAAAAGCTTGATAATATACTATCTTGTGTGAAACTATTCGGAGGTGCAATAAAAATGGCAGTTAAAATTCGTTTAAAACGTATGGGAGCAAAAAAATCTCCTTTCTATCGTATTGTAGTAGCAGACGCTCGCGCTCCACGTGATGGCCGTCAAATTGAAACAGTAGGTACTTACAACCCACTTACTAAACCAGCAGAAGTTAAAATTAACGAAGAATTAGCGTTAAAATGGCTTCAAGACGGTGCGAAACCATCTGATACAGTACGTAACTTGTTCTCAGAACAAGGAATTATGGAAAAATTCCATAACGCAAAACTCGGCAAATAATCGGAGGGGACAATGTGAAGCAGCTGATCCAAGCAATCGTTAAACCATTAGTTGATTATCCTGATAAAGTTCAAGTTGAAGAAGAGGAGCATGTAAACCGTATAGTTTATAAACTTTCTGTTCATCCTGAAGATATGGGAAAAGTAATTGGCAAACAAGGGCGAGTAGCGAAAGCCATTCGTACTATTGTTTACTCAGCAGCAGGCAGTCACCAAAAGAAAAAAACATATGTCGATATTCAAGATTAAGGGAGAACACTTTGTTCTTCCTTTTTTGATAGGAGGTTATTATAGATGGAATGGTTTAATGTTGGTAAAATTGTAAATACGCATGGTATTTGGGGAGAAGTTCGCGTTATTTCTACAACTGACTTTGCAGATGAACGATATGAGGTAGGTAGCGAACTAGGTCTTTTTAAAGCAGATGGTTCTAAACCGATTATTGTTAAAGTGGCTAGTCATCGTAAGCATAAAAACTTTGATTTATTAACATTTGAAGGATATACATTATTAAAAGATGTGGAAGTTTTCCGGGATGCGGTATTAAAAGTATCGGAAAAGTATCTTTCTGATTTAGAAGATAATGAATTTTATTACCACGAGATTATCGGTTGTTCCGTTGAATCTTTAGAAGGTGAAGTAATTGGAACTGTTACGGAAATCATTCAAACCGGCGCAAATGACGTTTGGGCAGTTCAACCTGTAAAAGGGAAAACGCATTATATTCCGTATATCGAAGACGTTGTTAAAACGGTTGATATTGCCAGCAAAAAAATCACGATTGATGTGCTGGATGGTTTGTTATCATGATGAACATTCATATTCTTTCGCTTTTTCCAGAAATGTTTACGGGGGTATTTAATTCCTCCATTTTGAAAAAGGCGCAGGAAAAAGAGGAAGTTGCGATTAATGTAGTCAACTTTCGAGATTTTTCCGGCAACAAACATCATCAAGTGGATGATTATCCATATGGTGGCGGAGCTGGTATGGTGTTGAAGCCAGAACCTATTTTTAATGCGGTAGAATCGCTTATTACGGATTCGGAACATAAACGTCGTGTTATTCTTCTTTGTCCCCAAGGAGAGCGATTTACGCAACAAAAAGCAGAGGAACTTGCGAAAGAAGAAGAACTAATTTTCATTTGTGGTCATTATGAAGGCTATGACGAACGCATCAGAGAACATTTAGTGACAGACGAGATTTCTATCGGAGATTTTGTTTTGACAGGTGGAGAGTTGGCGGCAATGACTGTTGTTGACAGTGTTGTGAGACTTTTACCGAATGTACTTGGAAAAGCGGAATCACATGAACAGGATTCTTTTTCGACTGGACTATTAGAGCATCCGCATTATACTCGCCCAGTAGAATATCGCGGCTATAAAGTACCGGATGTTTTATTGTCAGGAAATCATGCAGCCATTGAAAAATGGAGAAAAGAGCAGTCATTAAAACGAACGGTTGAAAGAAGACCTGATTTGTTAGAAACGGCTGAATTGACTGAAGCAGATAAAGAGATTATTCGTGTGTTAAAAAAATAACATAAATAAATTATTAAACTGTTGCACCTATGAACTTGTTATGATATATTCTATTATGTACTTTTATGTAAAGTACGGATTTTGGGTGTTCCGCTGCAACAGCTAATGTGTGTAAGAGCATTCTAGAGAAGGAGAGAAAATGATGCAAAACATTATTTCAGAAATCACTAAAGAACAATTACGTACAGATCTTCCTACTTTCCGTCCTGGTGACACTGTTCGTGTACACGTTAAGGTAGTAGAGGGAACTCGTGAACGTATCCAAATGTACGAAGGTGTTGTAATTAAACGTCGTGGTGGCGGAATTAGCGAAACTTTCACAGTTCGTAAAATTTCTTCTGGCGTTGGTGTTGAACGTACATTCCCTGTACACACACCAAAAATTGCAAACTTAGAAGTTGTTCGTCGTGGTAAAGTTCGTCGTGCTAAATTGTACTACTTACGTGAACTACGTGGTAAAGCAGCTCGTATTAAAGAACGTCGCTAATAGTAAAAGTAAATGTTGTAGTGAAGGTGATGCCACTTTTGCTACAACATTTTTTCTTTTTTCAAAAGAAATGTTGTCATACCTTTTGCTTGAAACTAATTTTCCTTGTACAATATAAGGAGTGAATAAAGGAGGCAAATTGATGGAACAAGTAAAAAAGGAAAAGAATGAATTATGGGAGTGGTCAAAGGCACTTTTAATCGCTTTTGGACTAGCGGCAATAATTCGTTTCTTTTTATTTACACCAATCGTAGTAGACGGAGAATCCATGATGCCTACTTTAAAAAATGGGGATCGAATGGTTGTTAACAAAATTGGCTATATGGTTGGCAAACCAGATCGTTACGATATAGTAGTATTTCATGCGCCAGAACAAAAAAATTATATTAAACGTGTGATTGGTCTACCTGGCGATCATGTAGAGTTTAAAAATGACCAGTTATTAATTAACGGAAAAGCATTACCAGAACCATATTTAGAACAGTATAAAAGTGAAATTAGTGAAGGAACGCTTACAGGTGACTTCACTTTAGAAGAGACTCCAGCACAAGTGAATGTAATCCCTGACGGATATATATTTGTAATGGGAGATAATCGTCTATATAGTAAAGATAGCCGACATATCGGTCTTATTGCGATCGACGAAGTGATTGGAAGCACGAACTTCGTATTTTGGCCAATGGATGATATTGGTTTTGTAAAGTAAAGAAGGTGGAACGAAATGACGATTCAATGGTTTCCTGGTCATATGGCCAAAGCAAGAAGAGAAGTAACGGAAAACTTAAAACTAGTCGACATTATATTTGAGTTAATAGATGCACGTTTGCCGTTGTCTTCCCGAAATCCGATGATTGATGAAGTAGTTCATCAAAAAACAAGATTACTCATTTTAAACAAAATGGATATGGCGGATGAAGCACAGACGAGAAAATGGATAGCTTATTTTGAGTCAAAAGGGCACCCTGCTGTTGCGATAAACTCTTTAGAAGGAAAAGGATTACAAACTGTTTTCAAAGCCGCTAAAGAGCTTTTAAAGCCGAAATGGGACCGTATGAAAGAGCGAGGCATTAAACCTCGTGCAATTCGTGCAATGATTGTTGGCATTCCGAATGTAGGAAAGTCTACACTCATTAACCGATTTGCCAAGAAGAACATTGCGAGAACTGGTAATACGCCGGGCGTGACCAAAAGACAACAGTGGATCAAAGTAGAAAAGGAAATAGAATTACTCGATACGCCGGGTATTCTTTGGCCAAAGTTTGAAGATCAACAAGTTGGATATAAATTGGCGCTCACTGGTGCAATAAAAGATGCAGTGATCAACATGGAAGACTTGGCTGTATATGGGCTTCGTTTTCTACAAGAACATTATCCAAAGCGTATGGAAGAACGTTATCAGCTAACAGAGGTCGGTGAAGACCTAGTAGAAACGTTTGACCATATTGGAAAGCTACGGAGATGTTACGCGGGCGGTGGCGAAATTGATTATGATCAAGTCGCTGAATTAATCGTTCGAGACGTTCGTAATCTGCATCTTGGTAAATTGACCTTTGATTTTGTAGAAGAATATTAATGTGAAAATATACCCTTTTTGCCATACGGTAAAGAGGGTTTTCTCTTGCTTTCAGACATAATAAACTTTGTGAAATGGGGACAGTTTAGGGATAATGCGTCGTAGTGACCGCTATGATTTTCGCTGCAGTCGTACGCTTTCCGCCGGGCGAGCGATGAGCCATCCCCGCCGCTTGCGCGTACGTTGGGATTGCTCATTAGCCCACTCATCCGACTGGAGTCGACGCCTGTAGCGAAAATCAATAGAATTTGTTTACTTATTTAGCATCGACTCATTAAAAAAAAATTTTATATAGGTTTTTGGACTAAGAGAATCCAGTAAATGGCTTAGGATAGCCATTCGGTCATTGATAGTAATCAATTCTATTCCAAAAGCAATCAAATCAACATGAGAGCAACCAAATTGCTGGTGAAAGTAACCAATTCTTAAAATAACAAGTTGACTTGAGGCGAGAGGACCAGGAATTGGCCGCATTATTTATAAACGTTGCGCAAATGGTCGATAATGTTGCGAGTTTGAAGGAGAATGTTGCGCGAATGCCATACAATGTTGCGAGTAACGCCTGTAACGTTGCGTATTTTTTTATTGGATAATCTTCTTTAAAACGCATTATCCCTACAATCTGAAATATAGATTCAAACGTTAGAAAAGAAAGTATGCAAGCATTTTTAAATTAATTGATAAAATAACCGATACATAATAATAAGCAAGAGAAAGTAGATGTGAATATGTTAAGTTTGAAAGAAATAAAAGAAAGATTAGAGCATGCAACCGGTGCGGAAACCTGGTTCAAAGAGCTAGAAGCCGATACCAGAGTAGGTGCGCAAAAATTAATAAACGGTTGGACAAGAAACCAGCAAAAATTACTACTAGAAAAACAAGCCCATGAAGAAAAAATATTATTCGATCGCAGCTTTTGTACAAACGAACAAGATTTAGTAGCTGGAGTGGACGAAGCAGGCAGGGGACCATTGGCAGGACCAGTAGTAACAGCCGCTGTTATATTAGATACATATGCAGAAGAACTGATTGGCTTAAACGATTCTAAGCAACTTTCCAAAGCGAAGCGAAAAGAATTAGCGTTGAAAATAAAAAAAAATGCGATCAGTTATTTCATTCATTTTCAATCGGTCGAAAAGATTGATGAGCTGAATATTTACGAAGCAACAAAGCAATCCATGACAGAAGCTGTCGCCAATTTATCTACACAACCTTCTGTAGTGCTTGTAGATGCAATGAAACTGCCCATTAATATAAAAACACACTCTATTATCAAAGGAGATGCGCAAAGTTTAGCGATAGCTGCAGCATCTATACTTGCTAAAACAGCTCGAGATGAGTATATGGATCAATTGCACGAAGCATTTCCGGCATATTTGTTCAATAAACATGCAGGATATGGAACGAAAGACCATATAGAAATGATTAATAAATATGGACCTACCGAACATCATCGAAAAACGTTTGAACCTATCAAGTCCATTTTAAAAAAATGAGGTGAGTATATGACTTCCACATCTTTTTCAGCTATTGGGGCACAGTCATCCCAGACGACCAATACAAGTAAACAGATGCCAATGAAAGAGGGGCAAGTTGTACACGGAACTATAAAAAAACTATATCCCAATCAAACGGCAGAAGTGCAAATTGGCAATCAAAAAGTCATTGCAAAATTAGAAACGCCTTTAAAAGCAGGAGACGCCCATTTTTTTCAAGTATCGAAAGCATCTCCAGACGTGCAATTAAAAGTAGTGACTGGTCCATTAGCGGGAGGCAATACAATTGCTCAACAAGCGACCCAATTATTACAGGCGATGAATTTAACGAAAACGAGTGAAATGCTTGCGGTAACTCAGTTTTTCTTAAAAGAGCAATTGCCTATTTCGAAAGAGATATTAGTACAAGCGGAGCAATTATTAAAACAATTACCACCAGGAGTCCAGGTGAAGGCTGCGCTGGAAGGTATTCAAAAAATGATCGAATTAAAGCTACCTCTTACACCAAATCTTTTGGAAACAATGTTAAGTGGGAAATCCACAAGTGGGATGCAATCAGCTATCGAAAGCTTTAAATTAGCATTACAGCAAGATTCGACTATTTCACCAAATGTTAAAAATGATCTGCTGCAAAATTTACAAAAAATATCAGAGCCTTTTCGCTTACCGGTAGCAGGTGCAATTGTTGGAAAGCAAATAGAAAATCTTCAAAACAAACAAACAAATATTTCAACGAAGTTACCTATTTTACAAGCATTAAAGGAAACGGGAATTTTACCGGCAGCGGCTTCTTTGTCGAACCCGACTCCTCTGTCTAGTCAACCTGCTTTGCCAAATTCAGCTGGACAATGGATGGCACAATTCGTACAAGCCCCTCCAACTGAAAAAGGAGCAATTGTAGAACAACTACGAAACTGGATAAATACGCAGCCTTTATTGACTACTGGGCAAAAAGAGCAATTGTTATCTTTGGTGAAAGAAAACAGCCAAGCTCAAACAATACAAAACGTACTTGTTAAAGTATTTGCGGAACAAAGCGGGCAGGCTATTTTCCGAGAAGATACAAATGGTTTAACTGCTAAAGAACATTTAGTCACTCTACTTGGAAAAGGGCAGACGGTGGAAACAGTTAACCAGACATTACAACAAATAAATACGATGATTAAAAGTAGTTCCAATAGTTTTTTTGCTCCACAGCTGATCACCGAGTCGGAGCAAGCTGCATTAAACCAATTGGACGGAAAAGCTTTTGAACATGCGATGAAAGAAGTGTTGAAATCACTTGGATTTAATTATGAAGCAAAACTTGGTAGCGAAAGTCAGGACTTGAGGCAAGTAGCGTTACAGTTAAAGCCACAGTTAGTAGAATTATTACAAAATCAGGCCATCTCGACATCTGTTAGAGAGGGAGCAGAAACGTTACTAAATCGAATGAATGGCTTGCAAATTTTGTCGGGAGAAAATGGTCTGCAGCATCAACTGCTAATGCAAGTACCATTAGAGTTTCTTGGAAAGAAAATGGATGCAACACTCGAGTGGAATGGCAGGATGAAAGAAGACGGTAAAATAGATTCTGATTTTGCGAGAATTATGTTTTATTTAAAGTTAGAAACATTAGACGAAACGGTTGTCGATATGCAAGTACAAAATAGAATCGTGACGATTACCGTATATAATAATGATGCGCAGTTGCAGCAGCTTGCCAATACATTTAAATCCGCTTTAAAAGAAGGGTTATTATCAGTTGGCTATACTTTATCTGGTGTGTTTACGAAAACTTTCGAAGAACAACAACTTGCATCGAAAGTTCTGCCAAAAGTAGCTTCGAAAGAAATACAAGGAGTAGATATACGCATATGACAGAAGAGAAACAAATCCGAAAAGAAGCAATTGCTTTAACGTATAAACCTGGAGTTGTAGATGCGCCGACAGTAGTAGCAAAAGGAAAAGGAAAAATCGCTGAAAATATATTAGCGCAAGCAAAAGAACATGATGTACCTATCCAACAAGATGCAAGTTTAGTAGGACTTTTAGGTCAGCTTGATATTAATCAATCGATCCCAGAAGAGTTATATCAAGCGGTCGCTGAGGTGTTTGCATTTATTTATAAAGTGGATCAAGAAAAAGGGAAAAACAATCTGCCGCTCTAATTCTATCAATTTAAAATCCGAATATTTGCTAAATTGTTTAAATACTAGACTTTTGTGGACAAGTTGTGACAGTTTTAATACAATGAATAAGGTAGTAAATTACTTGACACAAGTTTGATTGGAGGATGCAAGATGAATATCCATGAATATCAAGGGAAACAACTCCTCAGACAATATGGCGTAGCAGTTTCAAACGGAATTGTCGCTTTTTCACCTGAAGAGGCTGTAAAAGCTGCAAAAGAGTTAGGCTCAAGCGTTATTGTTGTAAAAGCTCAAATCCACGCAGGTGGTCGTGGTAAAGCTGGTGGGGTAAAAATCGCAAAAAGTTTAGATGAGGTACGCGAATACGCCAAGGAACTTTTAGGAAAAGTGTTAGTAACACACCAAACTGGTCCAGAAGGTAAAGAAATTAAGCGTTTACTTATCGAAGAAGGTAGCGATATCAAGAAAGAGTATTATGTAGGTTTAGTACTAGACCGTGCAACTTCTCGTGTAACATTAATGGGCTCTGAAGAGGGCGGTATGGACATCGAGGAAGTAGCTGCAAATACACCAGAAAAGCTTTTCTATGAAGAGATTGATCCTGTTGTAGGTTTAACGGGCTTCCAAGCTCGCCGCATGGCTTTTAATATGAACATTCCAGCAAAGCTTGTTAACAAAGCAGCTAAATTTATGCTTGGCTTATACCAAGTATATAAAGAAAAAGATGCTTCTATCGTTGAGATTAACCCGCTAGTAGTAACAGCGGATGACAACGTATTAGCACTTGATGCAAAATTTAACTTCGACGCAAACGCTTTATATCGCCATAGCGATATTTTAGAAATGCGCGATTTTGATGAAGAAGATCCAAAAGAAATCGAAGCTTCAAAATATGACTTAAGCTATATTTCATTAGATGGAAATATTGGTTGTATGGTTAACGGAGCAGGACTTGCAATGGCTACAATGGATACGATTAGCTATTACGGCGGTTCACCCGCAAACTTCCTGGACGTTGGGGGCGGTGCTACAGCTGAAAAAGTTACAGAAGCTTTCAAAATCATCCTTTCTGATGCAAACGTAAAAGGTATTTTCGTTAATATCTTCGGTGGTATTATGAAATGTGACGTAATCGCAGAAGGTGTTATTATCGCTGCGAAAGAAGTAGGACTTGCTGTGCCATTAGTAGTTCGTTTAGAAGGAACAAATGTCGACTTAGGTAAAAAATTATTAAATGAATCAGGTTTAAATATAATCGCTGCTGACTCAATGGCAGACGGTGCTCAAAAAATCGTTAATCTTGTAGGATAAGAAAGGCAGGGACATATTGTGGGCGTATATATTAATAAAGATACGAAAGTAATCGTTCAAGGAATTACGGGCTCAACTGCTCTTTTCCATACAAAACAAATGCTTGAATACGGCACTAAAATCGTTGCTGGGGTAACACCTGGTAAAGGTGGTACAGAAGTAGAAGGCGTTCCAGTTTTCAATACAGTTGAAGACGCTGTAAAAGCTACTGGTGCAAACGTTTCTGTAATCTATGTGCCAGCTCCATTTGCTGCGGATGCGATTATGGAAGCAGTAGATGCAGAGTTAGATATGACAATCTGTATTACAGAACATATTCCAGTACTTGACATGGTAAACGTTAAACGTTACATGGAAGGAAAGAAAACTCGTTTAGTAGGACCAAACTGCCCGGGTGTTATCACAGCAGGTGAATGTAAAATTGGTATTATGCCAGGATATATTCATACAAAAGGTCATGTAGGCGTTGTATCACGTTCTGGTACCCTTACGTATGAAGCGGTTCATCAGTTAACACAAGCTGGTATCGGTCAAACGACAGCTGTAGGTATTGGTGGAGACCCTGTAAACGGTACTAACTTTATCGATGCTTTAACGGCATTCAATGAAGATGAAGAAACGTATGCAGTGGTAATGATTGGTGAAATCGGTGGTACTGCAGAAGAAGAAGCAGCAGCATGGATTAAAGCAAACATGAAAAAACCGGTAGTAGGATTTATTGGCGGTCAAACTGCTCCTGAAGGTAAACGTATGGGACATGCTGGAGCAATTATCTCTGGCGGTCAAGGTACAGCTGAAGGGAAAATCCAAGCGATGAAAGATGCAGGAATGAAAGTTGCTGCAACTCCATCGGTAATTGGTGAAACTTTAATCGAAGCGATTAAAGAAGCAGGTCTTTACGACGCTTGTAAAACACATTAATATAGTAGTACGGCGCATCTTTTCGGTGTTGCCGTACTATTTTTTGTAGGAGGGAAGCAATGAAAGATGAACTTTTCGTCAATCGATTTTTAGCTTTACATTATGTTCTCCCGGTACCATTAAACAAACTAAAACCTCTACTTGAGTATGATCCCCAATTAGCTCAAATAGACAAGATGCAACCTCAAAAGCTCGCCAGTTTATGCAAAATATCGCAGGAGAGAGCGATTAATTTGCAGCAAATGTACCGAAAATTTGTGGAAATCCCACTTCTACAAATGTATGAAAAACATACCATATCCCCTATCTTTTATACTAATCCCAATTACCCATCGAATCTATTAAACTTACATGATCCGCCAGCAATATTATATGTAAAAGGTAATGTAAATTTACTTCAAATTAATAAAAAGCTTGCAATTATTGGGTCCAGAGAAGCATCCGAATATTCGAAAAGCAGTATTGAAAAAATTTTGCCTCCATTAATACAAGAAGACTTTGTCATTGTAAGCGGACTAGCGAAAGGTGCAGATACGTTAGCACATGAAATAACGATGAAATATGGAGGAAAAACAATAGCTGTATTAGGTACTGGCTTTTTTCATCTATATCCAAAACAAAATGTAGAGTTAGCACATAAAATGGCGAAAACTCAGTTATTAGTAACGGAATATCCTCCGTATATAACACCAAAAAAGTGGAATTTCCCTATGCGTAACCGAATTATTAGCGGATTGTCGCAAGGTGTCGTTATTACAGAAGCCAAAGCAAAAAGTGGTACAGTTTCGACAATGGAACATGCACTTGAAAATGGCAAAGAAATATTTGCGATTCCCGGATCTATCTTTTCCCCTCTTTCTGTAGGTCCGCATCTCCTTATACAAGAAGGGGCCAAGCCTGTTTGGGATGGTCATCAAATACTAGAAGAATTACTAAAATAACAACCGAATAAAATAATAAAAAATGAAATGTCTTGCATTTCTTGAGAAACTGTTATACATTTTGCAACAGGTATTTGTTTTGTAGATTAAAGCGAGTTACCTTCTATAAGGAGGCACATTTATGTCGGATTATTTAGTTATAGTAGAATCGCCAGCAAAAGCAAAAACGATTGAGCGATACCTTGGAAAAAAATATAAAGTAAAAGCATCGGTCGGTCATGTTCGTGATTTACCTAGGAGTCAAATGGGTGTAGATGTGGAGCATGACTATGAACCAAAATATATTACAATACGAGGAAAAGGTCCCGTATTGCAAGATTTAAAAAAAGCAGCCAAAAAAGCGAAGAAAGTTTATCTCGCAGCTGACCCCGACAGAGAAGGAGAGGCTATTGCATGGCATTTAGCTAACTCATTAAATGTTGATATTGAATCTGATTGTCGCGTTGTATTTAACGAAATTACAAAAGATGCTATTCTAGAATCTTTTAAGCATCCTAGACCCATTAATATGGATTTAGTAGATGCTCAACAAGCAAGAAGGATTTTGGATCGCCTCGTTGGTTACAATATTAGTCCTATACTATGGAAGAAAGTGAAAAAAGGTCTTTCAGCAGGTCGTGTTCAATCTGTAGCACTTCGTTTGATCATTGACCGTGAAAACGAAATTAATAACTTTGTCCCGGAAGAGTATTGGACAATCGAAGGGGAATTCGAAAAAGATAAAAAAGCATTTGATGCACTCTACTTTGGAAACGAAAAAGAAAAAGTAAAACTATCCAATGAAAGTGATGTTAAAGCAGTATTAAAAGTTATGAAAGGCAAAAAGTTTGAAGTAACGAATGTTGTGAAAAAAGAACGCAAAAGAAATCCAGCCCCTTCTTTTACTACGTCATCTCTTCAACAAGAAGCCGCTCGCAAGCTAAACTTTAGAGCTAGAAAAACGATGATGCTTGCACAACAATTATACGAAGGTATTGATCTTGGCAAAAAAGAAGGTACTGTAGGTTTAATTACTTACATGCGAACAGACTCTACTCGTATATCAGACACTGCGAAAGCGGATGCACAGGAGTTCATTACACAGGAATATGGAACTGATTTCATTGCAACGAAAAAAGCGGAAAAGCAATCGAAAAAAGCCCAAGATGCACATGAAGCAGTTCGTCCTACAAGTGTATTAAGAACACCAAATGAGTTGAAAGCAATCTTGTCCCGTGACTTATTTAGATTGTACAAACTAATATGGGAACGATTTATCGCTAGTCAAATGGCCCCGGCGATTTTAGATACAGTTGCAGTAGACTTGAAAAACGGAGATGCGGTATTTCGTGCAAATGGTTCCCAAATAAAATTTCCAGGTTTTATGAAAGTGTATGTGGAAGGTTCGGATGATCAAACAGATGATAAAGACAAACTATTACCTGTTTTAGCAGTTGGAGATAAAGTGAGTGCACTTTCTATCGAACCAAAGCAACATTTTACACAACCGCCTCCAAGATATTCGGAAGCAAGACTAGTAAAAACACTAGAAGAGTTAGGTATAGGTAGACCTTCAACATATGCACCTACACTTGATACAATTCAAAAGAGGGGATATGTTGCATTAGAAACGAAACGTTTCGTGCCTACCGAGCTTGGAACGATTGTTCATCAACTCGTGTTAGAATTTTTCCCGAACATTTTGGATATTGAATTTACCGTTCAAATGGAACAAGATCTGGATAGTATAGAAGAAGGGCAAGTGAAATGGGTAGAAGTAATCGATGGTTTCTACCAAGACTTTGCCAAACACGTAGAGCATGCAGATGCTGAAATGGAGAAAATCGTCATCAAAGATGAGCCAACTGGAGAAGACTGCGAAAATTGTGGTTCTCCAATGGTATATAAATTAGGACGTTATGGTAAGTTTATGGCTTGTAGCAATTTTCCGGATTGTCGAAATACAAAAGCGATCATAAAAGAAATTGGTGTGCCATGTCCGTCATGTGAAGAAGGGCAAATCGTAGAACGAAAAAGTAAAACAAAACGATTGTTTTACGGCTGCAACCAGTATCCAACATGTGAATTTGTTTCATGGGACAAGCCAATCAATCGACCATGTCCTAAATGTAATGCTATGCTAGTAGAGAAGAAATTGAAAAAAGGTATACAAATACAATGTGTTTCTTGCGATTATAAAGAAGATCCACAGAGTTAAGAGAAAGAAGGATAATACATGACTGAAATTGTAAACGTTATTGGTGGAGGACTTGCTGGAAGTGAGGCAGCTTGGCAAATTGCAAAAAGAGGTGTGAAAGTACGTCTTTATGAAATGCGCCCAGTCAAACAAACACCTGCCCATCATACAGATAAATTTGCTGAGTTAGTATGCTCCAATTCCCTTCGAGCAAATAATTTAACGAATGCTGTAGGCGTTATTAAAGAAGAAATGCGTATGTTAGATTCACTTATAATTGATTCTGCAGATAATAGCAGTGTACCAGCTGGTGGCGCACTAGCAGTCGATCGACATGATTTTGCTGGAAGAGTAACAGATGCAATTCGAAATCATCCATTGATCGAAGTGGTGAATGAAGAAGTAACAGAAATTCCAGAAGGCATTACAGTTATTGCAACTGGACCTTTAACTTCTCCAGCTCTTGCGGAAAAAGTCAAAGAAATGACAGGTCAAGAATATTTATACTTTTATGATGCTGCAGCACCAATCGTAGAAAAAGACAGTATTGATATGGACAAAGTATATTTGAAATCTCGCTATGACAAAGGGGAAGCAGCATATTTAAACTGTCCGATGACAGAAGACGAGTTCAATCGCTTTTATGATGCATTAGTCGCAGCAGAAGTAGTGCCTTTAAAAGAATTTGAAAAAGAAATTTATTTTGAAGGCTGTATGCCGGTAGAAATCATGGCAGAGCGTGGCCGCAAAACATTGTTATTCGGACCGATGAAGCCAGTAGGATTAGAAGATCCGAAAACAGGAAAACGTCCATATGCGGTTGTTCAACTTAGACAAGATGATGCAGCTGGAACGCTTTATAATATCGTTGGATTCCAAACACATTTAAAATGGGGACCACAAAAAGAAGTCCTTAAGCTAATCCCAGGTCTTGAAAATGTGGAAATCGTTCGCTATGGTGTAATGCATCGTAATACGTTCATCAATTCGCCATATGTGTTACAACCGACGTATCAGTTAAAAGCAAATCAAAATATCTTCTTTGCTGGGCAAATGACAGGTGTAGAAGGATATGTAGAGTCAGCTGGAAGTGGACTACTCGCAGGTATTAATGCAGCGAAACTAGCAAAAGGGGAAGAATTAGTCGTATTCCCAAGTGAAACAGCGCTCGGTAGTATGGCGCGCTATATCACGGAAGCAGACCCGAAAAACTTCCAACCTATGAATATAAACTTTGGTTTATTCCCAGAATTACAGCCAAAAGTAAGAGATAAAAAGGCAAGAACGGAACAATTAGGAAATAGAGCGCTTACAACGATTCAAAATTTTATGAAAAATACAGCAATATAATTGCTTTAAGCCTCTTAAAAGTTGTATACTTTTAGAGGCTTTTACTATGGAAATGTAACGGAGTTGTTGGGATGAGTGAATCTGATAAATTACATGCTTTTTTAGAATACATTCAATTAGAAAAAAATTACTCAAATCTGACCGTTCGCGAATATGAAAAAGATATAACACAATTTATCCAATTTCTTGAGATAGAAGGAGTAACTAATTTAAACGATGTAGAGTATGTGCATGCGCGATTGTATGTAACAAATTTGTATGATGCGCAACATGCCAGAACTTCTATTTCTCGGAAAATATCTTCTATACGATCTTTCTATAAATTTTTGCATAGAGAATACAATATTCGAGATGATGCTTTCCAATCGTTATACCATCCCAAAAAAGAAACAAAATTGCCACATTTCTTTTATGAAGAAGAAATGGAGAAACTATTCGAAGCAAATAAGGGAACCGATCTATTATCCATCCGTAATATGGCAATCCTTGAATTACTATATGCGACTGGAATACGTGTAAGTGAACTTATATCCATCGAATTGCGTCATATTGATAGCAGCTACGGGGTCGTCCGTGTAATGGGAAAAGGTAGAAAAGAGCGGTATGTACCAGTAGGTGATTTTGCGCTTTCTGCTGTAGAAGAATATATGTTAAATAGTAGACCGAAACTGATGAAGCATACTTCCCATCCTTTTTTATTCGTAAACAATAGAGGAGGGCATTTAACGACATGGGGAGTACGGTATATTTTAAATGAAATGATGGAGAAAGCTTCTATGCATACAACCATTTATCCGCATATGCTGCGCCATACTTTTGCTACTCATTTGTTAAACAATGGAGCAGATCTGAGAAGTGTTCAAGAATTATTAGGCCATGAACATCTATCTTCTACGCAAGTATACACTCATGTAACAAAAGAGCATTTACGAAAAACGTATATGAATGCTCATCCACGTGCATAGCATGCAGGCTATAACAGGTGAATTTGATCTATTGGAGGGAATTGGTACAATGTCTAATATTCATGCAACAACGATTTTTGCGGTTAGTCATAATGGAACTCATGCAATGGCAGGAGATGGGCAAGTTACATTAGGCAATCAAGTCGTAATGAAACACACAGCAAAAAAAGTTAGAAGATTATTTAACGGGAAAGTAGTAGCAGGATTTGCTGGTTCGGTAGCGGATGCATTTACCCTATTTGAAATGTTCGAAGGGAAACTGATGGAATATAACGGGAATCTTCAACGTGCCGCAGTAGAACTTGCTAAACAATGGCGAGGGGATAAAATGTTACGACAGCTAGAAGCGATGCTATTAGTAATGGATAGTAAAAATCTATTGCTCGTTTCTGGTACGGGGGAAGTAATTGAACCGGACGATGGTATTTTAGCTATTGGATCTGGTGGGAATTATGCCCTTGCCGCTGGAAGAGCATTAAAACAGTATGCTGGAGATAAAATGTCTGCAAAAGAAATTGCCGTTGCTTCTTTAACAACTGCTGCTGATATTTGTGTATTTACAAATCATCAAATTATTGTGGAGGTAATAGGCGAATGAAAGAAACAAACTTGACCCCAAAACAAATTACCGAGCATTTAAATAAATATATCGTCGGACAGGAAACTGCAAAAAAAGCGGTAGCCGTAGCACTTCGAAATCGTTATCGACGACAATTGCTCCATGAAGAGATGAAAAACGAAGTCATACCGAAAAATATTTTAATGATCGGACCTACTGGTGTAGGGAAAACAGAAATTGCAAGACGAATTGCAAAACTGACAAAAGCTCCATTCGTAAAAGTGGAAGCAACTAAATTTACAGAAGTCGGGTATGTCGGTAGAGATGTGGAATCGATGGTAAGAGATTTAGTAGAAGCTGCGATTCGTATTGTAAAAGAAGAAAAAATGGAAGAAGTAAAAGATCAAGCCATTCGTTTAGCAAATGATGCAATAGTGAAATTACTTGTACCTTCCTTAAAGAAAAAGAATGCGAACCAGAATCCGTTTGAAGCTCTTTTTGGTGGAAAAGCCGACGAAGAAACTTCTGAGATAGAAGATACAGATGTACGTTTAAAACGCTCACAAATTGCCGAAGATTTAAGAGACGGAAAACTAGAAGATGAAATTGTAACGGTTGAAGTAACGGAAACAGCACCATCTCTTTTTGATGCATTGCAAGGCGGCGGAATGGAAAGCATGGGTATGAATATGCAGGACGCGTTTTCTAGTTTAATGCCAAAGAAAAAGAAAAAAAGAAAAATGAAAGTGAAGGATGCCCGGAAAGTTTTAGTTCATGAAGAAGCGGGTAAGTTAATAGATAATGATGAGATTTCCCAAATTGCAATTGAAAAAACGGAACAATCCGGCATAATTTTTATCGATGAGATGGATAAGATTGCAAGCAGAAGTGGAAGTAATTCTTCTGCAGATGTTTCAAGAGAGGGTGTTCAACGAGATATTTTACCGATTGTTGAAGGTTCTACAGTAACGACTAAATACGGTGCTGTTAAAACAGATTATATTTTGTTCATCGCCGCTGGAGCTTTCCATATGTCGAAGCCGTCGGATCTTATTCCGGAATTGCAAGGGCGTTTCCCGATTCGTGTAGAATTGGAAAAGCTAACAAAAGATGATTTCGTCCGAATTTTAAAGGAGCCACAGCATTCTTTAGTAAAGCAATACGAGGCATTACTTCAAACTGAAGGTGTAACGATTGAATTTTCGGATGAAGCAATCGAACGCATTGGAGAAATCGCTTATGAAGTTAACCAAGAGACCGATAATATCGGAGCAAGAAGACTTCATACGATATTGGAGAAGATTTTAGAAGAACTTTCTTATGAAGCTTCCGACATATCACCGGCACATATTCAAATAACTCCAGCATATATCGATCAAAAACTTGACAATATTGTGAAAAATAAAGATTTATCTCAGTTTATACTGTAGAATGGAATACTGGGTGTTTTCAACGGAACAATTGAAAAACTTTAGAAAATTAAAAAAATTAATGAACCAAAATGGAGGATACAACAATGAACTTATTAGACAAAACAAGAAAGATTAACTCGATGCTACAAGCATCTGCTGGTAAACCAGTTAACTTTAAAGAAATGGCAGCAACATTAAGTGATGTTATCGAATGTAACGCATTCATCGTAAGCAGAAAAGGTAAACTACTTGGATTTGAAGTACATCAACAAATCGAAAACGAGCGTATGATTAAAATGATGGAAGAACGTCAATTCCCAGAAGATTACACAAAGAATTTGTTTGCTGTAAATGAAACATCATCTAACTTAGACGTATATAGCCAACATTCTGTATTCCCTGAAGAAAACCGTGAACTATTTAAAGAAGGTTTAACAACAATTGTCCCAATTATCGGTGGCGGTGAACGTTTA
The DNA here is from genome assembly GCF_044762855.1 of Psychrobacillus sp. NPDC096389. Taxonomy (NCBI): domain Bacteria; kingdom Bacillati; phylum Bacillota; class Bacilli; order Caryophanales; family Bacillaceae; genus Psychrobacillus; species Psychrobacillus sp. NPDC096389. The sequence goes on from NZ_JBIWFB010000001.1 coordinate 1,145,803, forward strand.
GGAACATTAATCTTAGGTCGTTTAAAACAAGAATTCCATGATGATGATTTAATTCTTGGTGAATATGGTGCAACAGTAGTTGGTATGGAAATCCTACGTGAAAAATCAGAAGAAATTGAAGAAGAAGCACGTAGCAAAGCAGTTGTTCAAATGGCGATTAATTCATTATCATATAGTGAATTAGAAGCAATTGAGCATATTTTCGAAGAACTAGATGGTAACGAAGGTTTACTTGTTGCATCTAAAATCGCTGACCGTGTAGGTATTACTCGTTCAGTAATCGTTAACGCACTACGTAAACTAGAAAGTGCTGGCGTAATCGAATCAAGATCATTAGGAATGAAAGGAACTTATATTAAAGTTCTTAACGACAAATTCCTTGCTGAATTAGCTCAATTAAAAATGAAATAATAAGTAAAATAATTGAGCCTCTTCTACTTAATTGTGGAAGAGGTTTTTTGTGTGGTATTAAGGCTTAAATTTGTTATTTTAAGAATTAGTTCATCAAATCTATTCACTGGGTTTACACAGTGAAAACACAAAGGGAAATACTGACTTATAAGGCGTTAATATTGGTGGAAAGTGGTTGTATAAGAGAATCGCCGCTCAAATACGACTAACCACCCACTGAAAAGGACCTATTTCTCCTGGTAACACTTTACTTACTGGAAAGCTGTCTTTTGCTAATCAGGCATTATTATCCTTTCGTCTTTATAAAAGATAATCATATTCAAGGAAATCTTTGTCGAAGTATAAGACTCACCATCACCGCTCTTATTTTTACAATTACGAAAGGTGAAGGAAATGAGTGTTAAGCGATATTCCATTTAAGCAAATTACTCATGAATTGAAGGGATAATAATCAATAATTTGATAATATGGCTCGCAAGTCTTATATTTGAGATTATTCTGATATTAAGAATTTGTGAAATTTGATAGTTTATGATTGATTTTTAGAGGGAATGTATGTAAAAATTAACAATTGAATAGAATGGACAATAAAAAGTCGAAAGTTAGCGAAAAAAAGGAAAAAAGACCTATTAATTCGTGGGAAATTGAATAGACACATTGTAACGTTTTCATTACAATTAGATTATTGTGATTTTCATAGATTATTATTATTTATAAAAGACAAGAAAGTAAAAAAGAGGTGAAATAGTTGGGTATATTTGGTGGGACAATTTCAAATTTGGAAAGAGGATTAGATTTCTCAGCGGCGAAACAAAAGACAATTGCTCAAAATATAGCGAATGTTGACACACCGAATTACAAAGCAAGAAGTGTAAGTTTTAACGAATTTCTTACAGATGCCAAAAAAACTACGATAGCTGCTCATCGTACAGACCAAAAGCATATGATTTTTGGCACTCAAACTAGTACATCTGGAGTATTCGACTATCAAAATTTCCGCTACAGCAACAATGGAAATGGAGTCGATATGGATAAGGAACAAGCAAATCTTGCGACTAATCAACTATACTATAATGCTTTGGTTGACCGAGTAAGTGGGAAGTTAAATACGCTACAAACCGTTATTAAAGGAGGAAGCAGATAATGTCGATTTTTCATGGGATGAATACAACGGCTTCCGCTTTAACAGCGCAACGGCTTCGAATGGATGTCATTTCTTCCAATATGGCAAATGTTGATACGACTCGTGCAAAATTTGTCGATGGTCAGTGGCAGCCTTATAGAAAAAAGACGGTTACATTACAACCATTAGAAGGGAATTTTTCGAACTTCTTAAACGTAGCTATGGGAACTGCCAATAAAGATAGTTTAGGGCATGGTGTGAAAGTGTCGAAAATAAATGAAGATACAGAAACGCCATTCAAATTAGTGTATGACCCGACGCATATAGATGCGAATGAGGAAGGGTATGTAGAAATGCCTAATGTTGACCCCTTAAAAGAGATGGTTGACTTAATATCAGCCACACGCTCTTATGAAGCGAATGTCACAGTTTTTAATGCTAACAAATCGATGTTATCGAAAGCATTAGAAATTGGAAAATAAGAAGAAAGAAGGTCTAAACTAAAATGGCAATAGAATCTGTTTCATTATTTAATCCTTCCCAAATAAATCCAACCTCTACGACTTCAAAAGTGAGTTCCGCTGAAGCACAAGAGAAATTTGGTGATTTTTTGAAAGGCGCAATTGATTCTGTAAATGCAAATCAAAAAGCTTCTGATGTTGCAACAGAAAAATTAATTCGTGGAGAAAATATAGAATTGCATGATGTGATGATTGCTTCTCAAAAAGCAAGTATTACATTGAATGCAACTTTAGAAATTCGAAACAAAGTAATTGAAGCGTACCAAGAAATCATGCGAATGCCAGTCTAAACCCTCGGTTATCGCTAAATATCGAGCAAAAATATTCACCATAACCGGAGGATACAAATGAATGATCGTATAAAAAAAATAACCAATGATATAACCTTGTTTTGGAAAAGTAGAACAAAGGCGCAAAAAGGGACAATGATAGGAAGCGTCTTAGCGGTTATACTACTTGCCGCTATACTTACTTACTTCTTAACAAAAACAGAATTTGTTCCTCTTTACTCAGATGTTTCACCTTCTGAAATAGGGCGTATAAAAGAAACATTAGATGCACAAGGAGTACCAAATGAAATTGCAGCTGGTGGGACATCCATTTCTGTTCCTGCAGATCAAGTTGATACATTATTAGTACAACTGGCAGCGGAAGGATTTCCACAATCAGGAATGATTGACTATAGCTTCTTTTCACAAAATGCTGGTTTTGGTATGACAGACAACGAATTTAACGTATTAAAATTAGCTTCTATGCAAACAGAATTAGCTAATTTGATAAAAGGTGTTAAAGGGATAAAAGATGCGCAAGTCATGATTACATTACCTGAAGAAAGCGTGTTTCTATCACAAAGCAATGATGCAGCAAGTGCAGCAATTATTTTAAATACTGAACCGGGATATCAATTTACGGAATCTCAAATAACGTCTTTATACAACTTAGTTTCTAGATCTGTTCCGAACTTATCAACAGAAGATATTACGATCCGAAATCAGTATTTAGAGTATTTTGATATGGCACAAGCTACTAATGGAGCTGGTGGTACAAGTGTAACCGATCAAATGACGATTAAAAAGACTATAGAACGGGACCTACAAAGACAAGTACAAACGATGTTAGGTACTTTAATGGGGCAAGACAAAGTAGTCGTATCGGTTACTACAGATATCGATTTCCAACAAGAAAACAGAGAAGAAAATTTAGTACTTCCTGTAGATGAAGAAAACATGGCTGGTATTGAGATTAGTGCACAGCGTATTTCAGAAACATTCACAGGAAATAACCCTGTCGCAGGTGGTACACCGCAAGCAGAAGATGCAACAGATAACTTTACAAATTATGTAGAAGGCTCTACTGCCAACGGAGATTATGAAAGAACCGAAGATATGATCAACAGTGAAGTTAATCGAATCCGTAAAGAAATTGTCGAAAGTCCTTACAAAATTAGAGACATCGGTATTCAAGTAATGGTCGAACCACCAAATCCAGAAGATATTGCCTCTATGCCAACTGGTGTACAAGGTGATATTGAACAGATTCTTGCAACGATTATTCGAACTTCAATTGACAAAGACGAAGTAACAGAATTGACAGAAGCGCAACTACAAGAAAAAATAGTCGTGTCTGTACAACCGTTTAACGGTAAAGCGGTAACGACTGCAGAAACGAATACTACAATTCCTTGGTGGGTGTACGTAATTGGAGGAATTTTACTTGTAGCTATTATTCTACTAGTCATCTTTATCATTCGATCTAGAAGAAAAGAACAGGAAGAAGAAATTATCCTAGAAGAACAGCGCGAAGAATTGAAAATAGATGACGTTAATGATGAAAAAGAAACCGAAGCTACATTAAGACGAAAACAACTAGAAAAAATGGCAAAAGACAAACCAGAAGATTTCGCGAAGTTGTTACGTACTTGGATAACAGAGGATTAACTTTATTCTGGAGAATAAAGTTAATCCTTCGGAGGTTGTCACAGATTTTGAAAGGTCGTTAATTGCGTGTGTGAGCGCAATTAACATCTGGACACAATTACGCAGAGGCGTAATTGATTGGGGGGACGGCTATGAATAAAAAAGAAAAAGAACTTAGTGGCAAACAAAAAGCCGCGCTCTTGTTAATTTCTCTTGGACCTGAAGTGTCAGCTTCCATTTATAAACATTTAAATGAAGAAGAAATCGAGCGCTTGACCTTGGAGATCTCTGGAGTGAAAAAAGTCGAACCAGAAATTAAAGAAGATATTATAGAAGAATTTCATAATATTGCACTTGCCCAAGATTATATTTCACAAGGCGGTATCGGGTATGCGAAAACAGTGCTGGAAAAAGCACTTGGCTCAGAGCATGCCCAAGCGATCATTAATCGTTTAACATCATCTTTGCAAGTGAGACCTTTTGACTTTGCAAGAAGAGCTGAACCGACGCAATTATTTAATTTCATTCAAAATGAGCATCCACAAACCATTGCACTTATCTTATCTTATTTAGAAGCACAGCAAGCAGGAATTATTCTTTCTTCATTGCCACAAGAAATGCAGGCAGATATTGCAAAACGGATTGCGACGATGGATTCTACGTCCCCTGAAGTAATAAGTGAAATTGAATCGGTGTTAGAAAGAAAACTTTCATCAACAGTTACGCAAGATTATACCGAAACTGGTGGAGTCGATGCGGTTGTTGAAGTATTGAACGGAGTCGACCGTACAACCGAAAAAACAATTTTGGATGCATTAGAAATTCAAGATCCAGAACTTGCAGAAGAGATCAAAAAACGCATGTTTGTATTCGAAGATATTGTCACATTGGACAATCGTTCTATTCAACGCGTTATTCGTGATTGTGAAAATGAAGATTTACTTCTATCGATGAAAGTTTCGAGCGAAGAAGTAAAAGACGTTATTTTTCGGAATATGTCTACTCGTATGGCTGAAACGTTTAAAGAAGAAATGGAATTTATGGGTCCAGTTCGATTACGTGATGTGGAAGAAGCACAATCTCGTATCGTCACAGTTATTCGTAGATTAGAAGATGCAGGCGAAATCATTATTGCACGTGGTGGAGGAGATGACATTATTGTCTAGGATTTTCCGAAACGTACAAGTAAGTGAAAAAAATGAGAAATCAAAACCAATTGAAATAAGAAATCTTTTTGTGCAAGAAGAAATAGATACCGAGCAACCTCTTTCTTTAGACATCATCTTAAAAGAAAGACAGAAAATGATGCAAGAAGTAAAGCAAGAAATTACACACAAAAAAGCTGCATTAGCTCAGGAAATAGAAGAAACGAATCAGTTGATTGAAAACGAACGAAATGCATGGGATGAACAAAAACTAGCATTTCAACAACAAGCCTACGACGAAGGTTTCACGCAAGGAGTCGAGGAGGGGCGCCAAAAAGCCCTTTCAGATATGGAACATTCCTTACAAATTGCAAATGAAACGATGCGGATTGCGCATGAAAACGCAGCAAAATATTTACAACAGCAAGAACATGTAATACTGGAACTTGGACTTAGAACAGCAGAGCGAATAATAAGTACGAAACTAGAAGAAAATCCTGAGATTTATTTGTCCATCGTGAAAAGAGGCTTAAAAGAAGCGAGAGAAATGAAAGAAATTAAGTTATATGTTTCACCAACTTATTTTTCTTTAGTATCAAGTAATCGCGAAGAACTTGCCTCATTGTTCCCAGTAGATGTGCCTTTTATGATTTTTGTAGATGAAGATATGGACAGTACGGATTGTTTTATCGAAACAAATCACGGAAGAATTGTTGTTAGTATCGATGAGCAACTGCAGGAGTTAAGGAAAAAATTAGTAGACATGCTAGAGAGCTTGGAGTGAATGTGATGAAAGCGGTCGATTTAATTCAACAAATTACCAATGTGCCTACATTTAAAAAATATGGTCGTGTGAGTCGTGTTGTTGGATTAATGATTGAATCACAAGGTCCTGAAAGTTCTATCGGCGATGTTTGTAAAATTCATATAAACTCTTCTAAAAACGGTCCTTCTGTTATTTTTGCAGAAGTAGTTGGATTCAAAGAAGAGATCGTCATTTTAATGCCTTACACGAATATTCGAGAAATCTCTACAGGTTGTTTAGTGGAAGGAACGAATAGCCCTCTAGAGATAAAGGTTAGTCCAGACTTAATAGGAAAAGTGCTCGATTCGATGGGGAACCCAATTGATGGAAGTGTCCTACCGAAGGGATTAATGACGGTAGGTACTGAACAAGACCCCCCTAATCCACTTACTCGTCCACCCATCGATGAACGTATCGAAGTGGGAGTAAAAGCGATTGATGGCATGTTAACGATCGGAAAAGGGCAAAGGGTTGGTATTTTTGCGGGTTCGGGTGTAGGAAAAAGTACTCTACTTGGAATGATTGCAAGAAATACCAATGCAGATTTAAATGTCATTGCTCTGATCGGAGAACGTGGAAGAGAAGTGCGTGAATTTATCGAGCGTGATTTAGGAAAAGAAGGATTAGCAAGATCGATCGTTGTCGCAGCAACATCCGATCAACCTGCATTAATGCGTATTAAAGGTGCCTTTACTGCTACCGCTATTGCCGAATATTTCCGTGATAAAGGCTTAAATGTCATGCTGATGATGGACTCCGTTACGCGTGTTGCAATGGCACAGCGAGAAATCGGTCTCGCGGTTGGGGAGCCTCCTGCTACAAGAGGCTATACGCCTTCTGTGTTTTCGATATTACCGAAACTATTGGAACGTACAGGTACGAATGAGCACGGTACGATTACGGCATTTTATACGGTATTAGTAGACGGGGACGATATGAACGAACCAATTGCAGATACGGTCCGAGGTATTTTAGACGGACATATCGTACTTGATAGATCGCTTGCCAACAAAGGACAGTATCCAGCGATTAATGTTTTGAAAAGTATTAGTAGGCTGATGAATCATATATCAGATGATAGTCATAAAAAGGCTGCTGAACGATTGCGAGATTTATATTTTACGTATAACAAATCGGAGGATTTGATTAATATAGGTGCTTATAAACGAGGCACATCCAGAGAAATTGATGAAGCTATACAATATGAGCCTTTAATAACGTCATTCTTAAAACAAGGCTATTTAGACAAAGTATCGCTTGCGACGACTGTGGATGAAATAGTGAAATTAGCGGGTGGTGGTTCGTAAAATGGTTGCTTATCAATATAAATTTGCAAAAGTCTTAAATGTCAGGGAGCAAGAAAAGTCAGAAACGGAACTTGCATACAAAGAATCAGTAAATATGTTTGAAAAAGTTGCCACTGAATTATATGAGCTATTAAAAAAACAAGAAGATACAGTAGATGCGCAAAACGATCGGTTAACATCAGGCTTGTCTATCGACCAAGTGCATCATTATTCGAAATATATCGATGGATTACAAAAAAGAATTGATGTTGTTCAAAAAGAAGTAATTCAAGCACGTTCCAAAATGAACTGGTTTGAACAAAAACTAGTGGAAAAGTCATTGGAAGTACGAAAGTTTGAAAAGATGAAAGAAAAGGATTTCGAACAATTCAAAGAAGAACAAAAGCGCTTAGAAGCGATACAGTTAGATGAAATATCTTCTTTAAAGTTTCAAAACAAAGAGATTAGGTGAGTAAAAGCATGGCTAAGCAGAACAAATCGAATAAAAGCATTCCACAAGAGAAAAATAGTGCAAAAGGTATAAGCAAAATGAAAATGTTTTTGTATTGGTTTATCATTCCTTTGTTATTTGCTTTAGCTCTCCTACTAATTATTGCTCAAATTTTGGATGTGAATGTTTTTGAAAAAGCAAAAGAATTAACCGGTGCCGGACAAACGGAAGTAGTAACTGAAGAAATAAAAACGGATCGTTTAGAAGAACGAGTTGTTTCACTACAAGCAGAGATCCAACAAAAAGAAGCAGAAATTGACCAATTACAAGTAGAGATTGAAAACTCTGCGAAGTCAAATGAAGCTCTATTAGTAGAACAGCAAAGGCTACTCGATGAAATAGAAACGCTACAAAGAGAACAAACGAGCACAAAACAAGCATATAGTGAAATTGTTTCTACATTTGAGAAAATGTCCGCCAAAGCAGCGGCACCTGTCATTACGAAAATGAGTGACGCAGAGGCACTGCGCATATTAACTAGTTTAAAACCAGACACTGTGGCGAAAATTTATGAAAAAATGACGCCGGAGGATGCTGCAAAGTATACAGAGCTTATGACAGAACAGTAATTTTTGCTTAGTGAAAGGAGGTGAGATATTCCGTGAATCTCGCAACAATCGTAAATATGGGAAATAATATAGCCGTTCCAACAAAGGTGCAGCAATTATCTCCTCAAGGCAATCAAGTTTTCGGCAATATATTTGGTCAAATATTATCCAACCAACAAGGACAGTCAACAGTTGATACTATTCCAAATATGCCCGAGCAGGATGTAATCCAAGATTTACTATCCATTCTTAACGCAACATCTCTAGAAGAATTAGAGTCACTCATCGGTTCGGAAGAGTTAGAAGTAAATCCGAAACAATTAAAAGAATTATTAAATAAACTGCTTGATGAAGAAATAGATGCTCCTTTGGTGATAGAAGAATCTAATGTGTGGGATTTGCTAGCAGGTATTCAGGAGCAAGCCAGTAAGCTAACAGATGTGATAACTTTGTCTCTCAATGGGCAAGGTACTGCCACACCAGTAGAAGCAAAGCAAGCAGTGCAATTACTAAAAATAGCACAACTAATCGGAAATAAATCGGATCTTACATTAAAACAAGAGTCAACGGTCTTTGACTTGAAACAACTCCTTGAAAATGTCAAAGACAGCACAGCGAATCTTGTCGTTAACCAAAGCCAAAAACCAGACCTAATGCAAGGATTAAAGCCAGTTATTCAGCAAGTGATTGTTCGTCAAGTACAAACCCAAGCTCCAACTGAAACAATTGCTGAAACGAAGGAAGTAACATCCAATATCCAAGGCCAATCTACTGCTATTGTTCAAACGAAAGTAGAAACGGTATCCGTGACATTACCGACTGAAAAGTCAGCGCAATCGGAAGAATTTATAAAAGAACTACAAAAAGTGATGAACCGTGTACAATTCGGTCAAACGAATGGGGCAAACAGATTAGTTATTAAACTATATCCGGAGCAACTAGGAACAATTCGTATTGAATTAGTTCAAAAAGACGGAATCCTAACTGCGAAAATGTTGGCATCTACTGCACTTGGAAAAGAAATGTTAGATTCAAATTCAAATCATTTAAGACAAAGCTTAGTTCACCAAAATATTCAACTAGATAAACTAGAAATAGCGCAAGCTTTGCAAGATACGAATAGACAAGAGAGAAACCAATCTTTCCAAGAATCATTTAAACAACAACAAGAGCAGCAGCACGAACAACCCGATGAGAAGTTGGAAGAACAATCTTCATTCGAAGAATTTTTGAAGGAAATGGAGGTTTAACAAGTGGCTGATATGAACCCAATTACAAAAAATATGTACTTGGCCAATCAAAAAAAAGTAGAAAAGCAAACAGGGAGCAATGCACTTGGAAAAGATGCCTTTTTAAAAATATTAATGACACAATTACAAAACCAAGATCCAACAAACCCAATGAAAGACACTGAATTTATCGCTCAAATGGCCCAATTTTCATCTTTAGAACAAATGCAAAACCTAGCGACCGCATTTAAAGAGTTTGCAGCAGTTCAAGAGCAATCTCAAATGATTGAGTATAGTAGTTTTGTAGGGAAAGAAGTTAAATGGCATGAGGTAACAGATAAATTAGATGAAAATAAAAAGCCAATTATAAATGAAGGTAGCGGTCAAATTAAAGGCATTAAATTTGTGAATGGAAGTGTCGAATTCACACTTGCGGACGGTAAAGTTATTACACCGGGTAATATTTCAGAAGTATTATCAACAAGCACTAGCTCTAATAGTTTAGTGGAAGCTAGTATGATGATTGGTAAAACAGTTAGCTATATTCCAACCAACACAGAGGAAACAGAGGAAACAGAGGAAGAAGCAGAAACAACTAAAGAAATTTCAGCTCAAGTAGAATCTGTATCTAAAAAAGATGGCAAAGTTGTATTTAATCTAGTTGGTGGTGCATCTATAACTGCTGATCAAATTACATCTATCAAATAAATTAGAACGGGGATCTGCAATGGGCAACATTAATGTTAATCGCGTTCCGCTGCAATCAACTATCCGTCAACCGCTCACATCTAAACAAGTAACTTCGCCTAAACAATCGTTTTTACAGCACTTACATGAAGCAACCGTAAAAACAGAATTGAAAGTAAGTAAACATGCTAATCAGCGTCTAACTGAAAGAAATATTCATATAACAGACGCAGAATGGCAACTTGTGAGTGATAAAGTATCAGAAGCTCGCTCAAAAGGTGTGAATGACTCATTAGTATTGATGGACCAAGCAGCATTAATCGTTAGTGCAAAAAATGCAACAGTGATTACTGCTATGGATCGCAAGGAAGCGAAAGATCAATTATTTACAAATATAGACGGCACAATCGTGCTGAACTAATAAATAGCAGGACCTTTTAAAGGATGCTATGTGCAGCTGACTGATTGAAGCTAGCACGCAAATTGAAGGGAGAAAAAATAAATGATTCGCTCAATGTACTCAGGTATTTCAGGTTTAAAAAACTTCCAAACAAAGCTAGATGTAATTGGTAACAACATCGCCAACGTAAATACGTATGGTTTCAAAAAAGGCCGTACAATTTTTAAAGACTTAATCTCACAAACAACAGCTGGAGCATCAGCAGCAACTGGAACACGTGGGGGAGTAAATGCAAAACAAGTAGGCTTAGGTTCCCAATTGGCTGCTATTGACACAATTCACTCAGGTGGTTCACTTCAATCAACAGGAAACACACTGGACTTGGCAATTTCAGGAGATGGCTTTTTTCAAGTAGCGGATTCTTCAAATGCTAACCGTGATGGTTTTGTTAATCCTCTGTATACTCGTGCAGGTAACTTTTATATGGACAATGACGGGTATTTAGTGAATGGGGACGGGAAGTTTTTAGTTGGTGGAGTTACTAAAGTAGATCCTGATTCCCTTAAAACAGCTCAGGATGCTGCTACAGCTGCTAAAACAAAAGCAGAAGGCACCGCTATAACAGCTAAGAGCACTGCTGAGACGTTAGCTGGCATACTAAAACCTTTAGAGAAGGCAGTATCTGACGCTAAAGATAAATTAGCAAGTGCAAAAACTGATGCGGAAAAAGCTACTGCCAAAACCGAATTGGAAACTGCAGAAAAAAAGTTAGCTGATACTAAGGATCCTACAAATGCAACAGACGGGGCAGCAGCCAAAGCTGCTCTTGAAGCAGAGAACGCTGCAACAGCTGATGCAGAAGCTTTAGCAGCAGCAAACGCGGCAGTAGTTAACCTATCTTACCCAGATGCTTCTACTGTTGAACGAAATTGGGAAGCTTCTGGTAATCTGAACACTGGTGGAAGTTATTTACCGGACATGCCGATTACTGCAAATGGTGAATACAGACCAATCAAAATACCAACCGATGCACAAAGTATGAATATAGGCCAAGATGGTACTGTAACGTTTGTCGACAAAGAAGGAACATTACGTTGGGCAGGTCAACTTGTTCTAGCTAAATTCCCGAATCCAGGTGGTATGGAAAAAGTCGGGTCAAACTATTTCAAAGATACTTCGAATTCAGGAGATCCAATTCTTCAAACTGCAACAGAAGCAGGATTGGGTACCATCAACTCCGGCTTCCTAGAAATGTCCAACGTTGACCTTTCAGAAGAATTCACAGACATGATTGTAGCGCAACGTGGTTTCCAAGCGAATACTCGTATTATTACGACTTCTGACTCCATTTTAGAAGAGCTTATCAACTTAAAACGTTAATCAATTAAACTATTAAACTTGTAAGGGAGGGGTGGGCCGCTCCATTGTGGCCCGGCCCTTATATATGATTAAGTTAACACGATTAAACGGAAAAGAGTTTTCGTTGAATGCTCTATACATAGAGACGGTGGAATCTTTTCCGGATACAACGATTACGACTACAAACGGTCATAAATATGTAGCGTTGGAATCCAGAGAAGAAGTACACGCTCAAATTGCTCAATTTTATAAGGAAGTACATATTTTAGCGAACCCCCATATTAGAGGTGAAGAACATGAAGAGTAAAAATAAGTTGCTAACGATTATGCTAATAATATTAGTTTCCATCACTTTAGTAGGTGTTATCGCTTTACTTATTATTTTCCAACTGAACAAAGGTGATGAAGAAACTGGACCGACCATTGACGAAATTGTGGAGGCGTCGGTAGATATACCGGAAATTACAACGAATCTTGCAGCAAACAAATTCATTCGTATTTCGTTAAAAGTGCAAATGGATAATGCCAAAGCGGCAGAAGAACTAACGAAACGCGATTTCCAAGTAAAAAATATTGTCATTACAGAGCTTTCTGAAATGACTCCAGAAGATTTAGAAGGCAAGCAAGGCAAAGCTGTGTTTCAAGCAGCGCTAAAAACGAAAATTGATGAGTTAATGGATGCAGGAGAAGTGCAGCAAGTTTATATTACTTCTTATATAATCCAATAAAGATATACTTTGAATGGAGGTGGGCAGATTGGCAGGAGATATATTATCTCAATCGGAAATAGATGCGTTGTTAAGTGCGCTTTCTACAGGCGAAATGACAGCAGACGAGATGAAAAGTGAGCAGGAAGCTAGAAAAGTTAGAGTGTATGATTTTAAGCGCGCACTTCGATTCTCTAAAGATCAAATTCGTAGTTTAACACGAATTCATGAAAACTTTGCTCGCTTATTAACAACCTTTTTTTCTGCCCAATTAAGATCGTACGTGCAAATTTCTGTCGTATCAGTGGATCAAATTCCGTTTGAAGAATTTATTCGATCGGTTCCGCATATGACACTGATCAATGTGTTTGAAGTTCCTCCTTTAGAAGGGAATATTCTCATGGAGATTAATCCAAATATCGCTTACACGATGTTAGATCTATTAATGGGTGGACGGGGAGAAACACATACTAAAACAGATAATCTTACAGAGATTGAAACTAAAATTATGACGAACTTATTTGAACGTTCGTTTGATAATTTGAGGGAGGCTTGGGCTAATATTGCGGATATCGACCCGATACTTACTGAGCTGGAAGTTAATCCTCAATTTTTACAAATGATTTCTCCAAATGAAACAGTAGTTGTTATATCTTTTAACACTATTATTGGGGAAACAAGCGGGATGATTAACATTTGTATCCCACATGTCGTTTTAGAACCGATTGTACCTAATCTATCCGTGCGATATTGGATGCAAACAAATAAAAAAGAAGTGTCACCAGAGCAATTAAAAGTACTGGAAAAACGTGTGAAATCAGCTGAAATACCGATAATTGCGGAAATAGGCTCTACTGATATTTCCATCGAAGATTTATTGTATTTGCAATTAGGAGATGTGATCCAGTTGAATGCGAAAATAGACGATCCATTAACGGTTAAAGTTGGGAATATTCCTAAATTTAAAGCCCAACCTGGAAAACTAAAAAAACGAATGGCTGTCCAAGTCATGGAAACTTTGAAAGGAGGAGAGGATGATGATGAGTGATGATATGCTCTCCCAAGAAGAAATTGAGGCCCTCCTAAGAGGAACTACTTTAGAAGAGGATACAAAGGACAAAGAAAATGAAGTGATTAACATTCAAGATTATTTGGATGATTTTGCACAAGATACTTTAGGAGAGATCGGAAATATTTCTTTTGGTAGTTCTGCTACAGCGTTGTCTGCTCTATTAGGTCAGAAAGTAGAAATAACGACTCCTAATATTAGCATGATTAATCGTTCGAAACTGAAAGAGGAATTTCCACAGCCATACGTAGCGGTTCAAGTTCATTATACAGCTGGACTTAGTGGGATGAATCTTTTGGTCATTAAACAATCAGATGCCGCTATTATTGCCGATTTAATGCTTGGTGGGGATGGAATTGATCCAAAACCAGAACTTAGTGAGATTCAACTGAGTGCCGTACAAGAAGCGATGAACCAAATGATGGGTTCTGCAGCGACTTCCATGTCGACTGTCTTTAATAAAAAAGTAGATATTTCTCCACCTTCTATCGATCTGATGAATTTATTAGCAGATGAAGGTGCGGATGCCATTCCAAGCGATGAAATGTTAATTAAAGTTTCCTTCCGTTTAAAAATTGGTGAGTTAATCGATTCGAATATTATGCAATTACTGCCACTTCAATTCGGATTGAATTTAGTTAAATCGCTGATGGGAGAAGAAGATGAGCAAGAAGCGGCCGCAACGATTTTGGAAGAGGCTCCTACGCAAACGCAACCACAAGTAGTGCAAGCACCGCATGTGCAAGAGCCAATTCAACAGCAGGCACCAATGCAGTTTAGTCAACCGCGACAGGCAGCACCACAGGTAGAAGTGCAACAAGCTCAATTTGCTAGTTTCGAAGCACCTAATTTGTCACAAAATGAATCAAGAAATTTAAATTTACTACTTGATATACCACTACAAGTAACAGTAGAATTAGGTCGTACTAAAAGAACAGTGAAGGATATATTGGAACTAACAAGTGGTTCTATTATTGAATTGGATAAATTAGCTGGGGAACCAGTGGATATTTTAGTAAATAATAGACATATCGCTAAAGGGGAAGTCGTTGTAATCGATGAAAACTTCGGTGTTCGAATTACCGATATTCTTAGCCAAGCAGATCGTATTAACAATTTAAAATAAGTACTGGGGGAGACATACGATGTCAAAAAGAATTTTAATAGTGGACGATGCAGCATTTATGCGCATGATGATCAAAGATATTTTATCTAAAAACGGGTTTGAAGTAGTAGGAGAAGCTGGGGACGGTGTACAAGCTATTGAGAAATATGCGGAACTGAAACCAGATTTAGTAACGATGGATATTACAATGCCTGAAATGGATGGAATTGCAGCATTAAAAGAAATTAAAGCAAAAGACCCAAATGCGGTTATCATTATGTGTTCAGCTATGGGACAACAAGCAATGGTTATTGATGCTATTCAAGCTGGCGCAAAAGATTTTATCGTGAAACCATTCCAAGCGGACCGAGTAATTGAAGCAATTTCTAAAGCAATCGGGTAACACAATGATGAGGAAGTTCACCCTCATTTTTTGTGTCATCAGTAGTTTGTTTTTACTAGTTGATCAAAACGTGTATGCGGCTATAGATCCTAATGGAAGCGTCGAAGAGTTTTATGATAAATCAAAGGATGATCGTTCAGAAGTAGAGCCTGCTCCTGACGTAGAAGAAGAACCGGCGGATGCAATAGCCAAGGAACCAGTGTCTGTTACAGCTTGGGATTATGTCAAAATGATTTTTGCATTGCTATTTGTTGTGTTATTGCTGTATGGTCTTTTACGGTTTGTCAACAGTAGAAATAAAACGTTCCAACAAAATAACCTAATACAAAATTTAGGTGGAGTTGGCGTCAGTCAAGGTAAATCCGTTCAGTTATTACAAGTTGGGAATTCACTTTTTTTAGTTGGTATTGGGGAAGATATTACTTTATTAAAAGAAATAGAGGATCCCGAAGAGAAAGCGAAATTAACGAAAATATATGAAGAAAAACAAGATATTGGTAAAACAGTTCCGTACATAACAGAACTAATCCAGCGTTTAAAAGAAAATATTTCTTCTAAACCGACAAGTAATGAAAAAGATCCTTCATTTAACGAAACGTTTCAAAAGAAGTTACGAGAAATCAAAAAAGACCGTAGTGAAGTATTAGAGGATTGGAAGACAAAGGAGCGCGAAAAAAATGAATGATTTTGTCCAGTTCTTTTCGGACAGTGATCCGTCAAATGTCTCTACTTCAATCAAGTTAATGCTATTGCTTACGGTTTTATCTTTGGCACCGAGCATTTTAATATTGATGACAAGTTTTGCCCGAATTGTTATTATTCTTTCCTTTGTAAGGACGGCACTTGCTACACAGCAAATGCCACCGAATCAGGTAATCGTTGGATTGGCATTATTCTTGACTTTCTTTATCATGGCACCTACATTCCAACAAGTGAATGAAGATGCCTTAACGCCACTTTTCAATGAAGAGATAACATTAGAGCAAGCATATGAAAATGCAAGTGGTCCAATTAAAGAGTTTATGAGCAAGCATACGAGGCAAAAAGATTTAGAGTTATTTTTACGCTACACAGAAGCAGAACGACCAGAAACGATTGAGGATATTCCGTTAACCGTTATGGTTCCTGCATTCGCACTAAGTGAAATTAAAACTGCTTTTCAAATAGGCTTTATGATTTTTATTCCTTTTTTAGTAATAGATATGATTGTTGCCAGTGTATTAATGTCGATGGGTATGATGATGTTACCACCTGTTATGATCTCATTGCCATTTAAAATATTATTGTTTGTATTAGTGGATGGTTGGTATTTAGTCATGAAATCCATTTTACAAAGTTTTTAGGAGCTGATTGTCATGAATAGTGAAATGGTAATTTCGATTGCAGAAAGCGCAATTTGGGTCATTCTTCTTACATCAGGTCCTCTACTTTTGGTCGCATTAATCACTGGTCTATCGGTCAGTATTTTTCAGGCAACGACGCAAATTCAAGAACAAACACTTGCATTTGTTCCGAAAATTATTGCTGTTTTAGTTGCCCTTGTTTTTTTTGGACCATGGATGTTATCGCGCGTGACATCGTATGCAACAGATATATTTGAAAATCTAATTAGATACATTGGTTGAGCAGATGGAAGAAATTATACCTAGCTTAACCGTATTCTTATTGATTGTTGCAAGAGTTTCCGCCTTTTTTGTTATTTTGCCCCTTTTTTCCCATCGTGCGGTACCTGCATCCCATCGTATCGCTTTTGCGGTTATCTTATCATGGATGATGTATTATACGATGGATGTGGAACCATTTGAAGTGAACGGGGATTATCTATTATTAATTATAAAAGAAGTAATGGTTGGATTATTTATTGGATTGCTTGCTTATATTATTATGTCTGCCGTCCAAATTGCTGGTGGGTTTATCGATTTTCAGATGGGCTTTGCCATTGCCAATGTAATTGATCCGCAAACTGGTGCACAAAGCCCTTTAATCGGTCAATTTTTAAATACATTGGCACTTCTATTGTTACTTGCGCTAAATGGTCATCATTTACTGTTAGATGGTGTTTTTTATAGCTATCAATTTATCCCGATGGAGCTTGTTTGGCCTGCGTTTGGGCAAGAAAATTATGTGGAGTTTATTATGAAAACCTTTGCGGGAATATTTGCTGTAGCTTTTCAAATGTCTATACCAATAGTGGCAACACTTTTCTTAGTAGATATTGCATTAGGTATTACGGCAAGAACCGTTCCACAGTTGAACATATTCGTAGTCGGGTTTCCTATTAAAATAGGAGTTAGTTTTTTAGTACTCCTTGTCATGATGGGAGTTTTAATGGCAGTTGTTCAGAAAATGTTTGAAATGATGGTTGTCAGTATGCGCGATTTAATGATTATTTTAGGAGGTGGCTAATATGTTCGAACTCCGATTAGACTTACAGTTTTTTGCTGGAGAAAAAACAGAAAAAGCAACTCCTAAGAAAAGGCAAGATTCGCGTAAAAAAGGACAAGTATTAAAAAGCCAAGATGTAACAAGTGCCATTGTTTTACTTTCCGTGTTTTTGTTTTTATTTTTATTTGCCAGTTTTTTAAGAACTGAAATCTTTTCTTTTTTTGAAGTGACATTTACGAAGTATATGTTAATCAAAACGCTGACGATTGAAACGTCGATGGAAATATATAAAGATTTATTAATGGAAATGGCAGTCATTTTACTGCCAATTATGCTAGTTGCAGTTGTAGCTGCGGTCGCTGCAAATTTCTTTCAATTTGGATTACTTTTTACAACGGAGCCACTTAAGTTTGATCTGAAAAAGATAGATCCGATTAAAGGATTGAAACGTATTTTTTCACTAAAAGCAATTATTGAATTATTAAAATCGATATTGAAGATTTCATTTATCGGATCTGTCACAACGCTTATCTTATGGATGAATCTAGAACAAGTATTATCCCTGTCCTTTAAAACAGCTTGGGATACATTATCGACTGTTGGTTGGTTAGCGGGGATGATGGGGATTGCGGCATCGTTTGTGTTGTTATTTATATCGATACTAGATTTCTTTTATCAGCGATTTGACTATGAAAAAAACTTGAAAATGTCGAAGCAGGACATTAAAGATGAACATAAAAACTCAGAGGGAGATCCGATTATTAAATCTCGTATTAGGCAAAGGCAAAGGGAAATGGCTATGCGTCGCATGATGCAAGAAGTTCCCACTGCAGATGTTGTTATTACAAACCCAACTCATTTTGCCATTGCGTTAAAATACGATGATGAATCGATGGAGGCCCCCATAGTTGTGGCTAAAGGCGCCGATTTTGTCGCCCAAAAAATTAAGTTAATTGCCAAAGAAAATGATGTCGTCATGGTTGAAAACAGGCCACTTGCTAGAGCGATGTTCGATCAAGTGGAGATCGGTCAACGAATTCCGGATGAATTTTTCAAAGCAGTAGCAGAAGTACTAGCCTATGTATATCGAATTAAACAAAAAATTTAAAGGCAAAGATTGAGGTGGAAGTATATGCAAATCCGCGATATATCCGTTTTAGCAGCTGTCATTTCCATTGTGGCGATGCTAGTAATACCTCTTCCTCATTGGTTGATAAGTTTTCTGATAATAATTAATATTACTATAGCTTTATTAATATTAATGACTGCTATGAATATGCAGGAGGCTTTACAGTTTTCCGTTTTCCCTACCGTTGTATTGCTCGTCACCTTATTTAGACTAGCACTGAATGTCTCGACTACTAGGGCCATCTTAGCGGAAGGTGACGCTGGTAAAGTAGTAGAAACTTTCGGTACATTCGTAACAGGCGGAAACATGGTAGTTGGTCTTGTTGTGTTTGCCATTTTAGTAATTATCAATTTTATCGTTATAACGAAAGGGGCAGAACGTGTGGCGGAAGTTGCCGCTCGTTTTACTTTGGATGCTATGCCCGGTAAACAAATGAGTATCGACGCAGATTTAAATGCAGGGATGATCTCCGAAAAAGAGGCAAGAGAAAGACGTGAAAAAGTTAGTGGAGAAGCGGACTTTTACGGGGCAATGGATGGTGCTACCAAATTCGTAAAAGGGGATGCAATAGCAGGGATCATTATTGTTATTATTAACCTTGTATTTGGAATTATTATTGGTGTTGCTCAGCTAGGTCTTCCTTTTAATGAAGCTGCAGTTCTATTTTCTACTTTAACAGTTGGGGATGGTCTTGTTTCTCAAATTCCTGCCTTATTAGTTTCTACAGCAACTGGTATCGTTGTTACAAGGGCGGCTTCTAAAGGTAATCTTGGTGGAGATATTACAGGTCAATTACTTAATCAACCAAAACTTTTATATGTTGCAGCGGCTACTATAGCGCTTCTTGGTATTATTACGCCTATTGGAATCTTACTTACTTTCCCGATTTCCATTGCACTTGCAATTGGTGCATATA
Organism: Psychrobacillus sp. NPDC096389; assembly: GCF_044762855.1. Classification (NCBI taxonomy): domain Bacteria; kingdom Bacillati; phylum Bacillota; class Bacilli; order Caryophanales; family Bacillaceae; genus Psychrobacillus; species Psychrobacillus sp. NPDC096389. Next base: position 1,165,458 of record NZ_JBIWFB010000001.1, read on the forward strand.
TGATTAGTAAATCAGCGAAAGAAGATCCGGATGAATTAGAAGAATATGAAGAGGAAGTTGCAACGGATACGATGAAAAGTCCCGAAAATGTTATTAATCTATTAAATGTGGATCCGATTGAATTTGAATTCGGTTATGGCCTGATCCCGTTAGTAGATACAGCACAGGGTGGCGATTTACTCGACCGAGTAGTCATGATTCGTAGACAGTTGGCACTTGAACTTGGGGTTGTCATCCCAGTCGTTCGTATTCGAGATAATATCCAACTTCAACCGAATGAATATCGGATTAAGATTAAAGGAAACGAAATGGCAAGAGGGGAACTATTATTAGATCACTATTTAGCGATGAGTCCTGGTGATGATGATTCGATTGAAGGAATAGACACGATCGAACCTTCCTTTGGATTACCTGCAAAATGGATTACCGAATCGGTAAAAGAAGAGGCAGAAATACTTGGTTACACAGTAGTCGATCCACCAAGCGTTGTGTCTACACATATGACTGAAATTATTCGAAATAATGCACATGAATTATTAGGTCGTCAAGAAACGAAGCAGTTAATTGACCATATTCGGGAAACATATCCGATTCTTGTCGATGAACTAACGCCTACTCCTTTAACGGTTGGAGAAATTCAAAAAGTATTAGGCAACTTACTTAGAGAGCATGTGTCCATTCGTAATTTACCGATTATTTTTGAAACACTTGCTGATTATTCGAAAATGACGTCAGATGTCGATGTATTAACGGAGTATGCAAGACAATCTTTAGCAAAACAAATTACAGCGCAATATGCGGGAAATAATCATGTTTTAAAAGTGTTGACTGTTTCTGGTAGAGTCGAAAAATTGATAGCAGACAGTATTCAACAGACAGAACACGGCAATTACTTATCGATCGATCCAAACGATTCCCAAGCAATTTTAGAATCGATGGCAAAAGAAATAGAACGAGTATCGTTAATGGAGCAATCGCCCATTATTTTATGCTCTCCTGCTGTGCGAATGTATTTAAGACAAATGACAGAACGGTATTTTCCTCAAATTCCGATTCTTTCTTATAATGAACTAGAGTCATCAATTGAAGTACAAAGTGTTGGGGTGGTGAATATAGAATGAAAATGAAAAAATATACGGCTAGTACAATGCCGGAAGCAATGAAACTGATTCGCAAAGAATTAGGAGAAGAAGCGGTCATTTTAAATTCTAAAGTTGTTTATTCGAAAGGCTTTTTAGGGCTGTTTAAAAAGAAATCGATTGAAGTTTTAGCAGGAATGGATTCGATTGAAAGTCCAGCACCTATTCTAGAAAAACCAATCCTTCCACAAGTACAAGAAGATTCTAGTTCAGAAGAGATAAAAAAGGAATTAGAGGACTTAAAACAAATGGTTAAGTCGATTGGGCGCACGCAGTCGAATAGAACCAATCCGGATGAAATGGAAGCCCTTATTCAACATTTGAAGGAGCAGGAATTGGCAGAAGAGCTTATCACATCGATCGGTGATGAGCTTTTCGTACATTTGAAAAAAAATGAAGAAGATACAGCAATGGAAGCTCAACTAAAAATAGCAAAAGATCAATTAAGGTCCGAACTAGAGGTATTCCCATTCGGTGGCATTTCCTATGAGAAGAAATATATTAACGTACTTGGACCGACTGGAGTCGGAAAAACGACGACTATTGCGAAAATGGCGGCGCGGGCCGTATTAGAAAAGAAGAAAAAAGTTGGGTTTATCACGACAGATACATACAGAATCGCTGCGATAGAACAACTAAAAACGTATGCAGGACTATTGCAAGCACCGATAGAAATTGTTTATAACGAACAAGATTTAAAGCAAGCAATGCATAAGTTTGAGGCTTTAGATGTAGTGTTTATCGATACTGCTGGAAGAAATTATAAAGAAGTAAAATTTGTCGAAGACTTGCAAAAACTAATCGACTTAAAAGAAAATACGGAAACATTTCTTGTCCTATCATCAACATCTAAACAGCGTGATATGGAAGTAATTATTGAACAATTTAAGGATTTTCCGATACAAAAGTTTATCTTTACAAAAGTGGATGAAACAAATTCTATTGGCTCTATTGTTAATTTAATGGTTAAATATAAGAAAGGACTTGCTTACTATACAGATGGTCAAGAAGTCCCGGAAGATATTGTGGAAGCTAGTCTAGATGAATTACTCAATTTGTTTTTAAAGGGGATTCGTTATGAGAGATCAAGCTGAACAGTTACGAATGCAAATGTTGCAGAGTCAACAAAAGCTAGGTCGATCTATAGCCGTTGTTAGTGGAAAAGGTGGCGTTGGGAAAAGCAATTTTTCAATGAATTTTACGACCACATTGAGTGCATTAGGGAAAAAAGTAGTGCTTATCGATATGGATATCGGCATGGGAAATATTCACATATTGCTAGGGAAAACAGTTCCATCCAATTTAAGAGATTATTTAGTCGGAGAAAAAGCAATCGAAGAGGTCATGTTCGAAGGACCAAATAATTTACAATATATTTCTGGTGGTTCTGGTCTTTCAGGCGTGATGGAGTGGGATGATAAAATATTCCAACGGCTTATTGAAGCATTTGAATATTTACAAAAAAACTTTGACTATATTGTTTTTGATATGGGTGCCGGTGCCACTAGTCAAACTTTGGACTTACTAGTTTCAGTAGACGATATTATCGTTATCACAACTGCGGAGCCTACTTCCATAACCGATGCCTATTCAATGATGAAGTTTATTTACTTGAAAGATCCGGAAAAGAATTTTTTTGTCCTTTGTAATCGAGCATTTTCAGAAGAAGAAGGGTTGGACACAACGTCTAGATTAAAATTGGCAATGTCTAAATTTTTATCCAAAGAAATTGTTGTACTAGGTTCCTTGCCTGAAGATCCAGTTGTACGTGCATCTGTCAAAGAACAAGTTCCTTTCTCCATTTTACATCCAAATGCTGCCATTACAAAAAAGCTAAAATTAATTGTGCATCGCTTTGCTAACTTTATAGTGGAAGAAACAAATGTTCCAAACCAAAGTACATTTATATCTCGATTGAAAAATCTATTTTCGAGGAGGTCATGAGCTAGTGGATCTTTTGTCAAAAAAGAAATTATTAATCGTTGATGATTCTGCGTTTATGCGTAAGCTGATCGGTGACTTTTTCAAGGACAGTCAGGTAATTGAAGTGGTTGGAATCGCACGTAACGGGAAAGATGCCATTCGAAAAATAAAAGCATTGAAACCGGATGTTGTGACGCTTGACGTCGAAATGCCTGAAATGAACGGCTTGGATGCACTGAAACAAATAATGACAGAAACGCCTGTTGCGGTAGTAATGTTGTCTAGTACGACGCAAAAAGGTACGGAAATCACGCTTCAAGCAATGGGACATGGTGCAGTGGACTTTGTCGCTAAGCCAAGTGGGACAATTTCCTTAGATTTACATAAGATTAAAGACGAACTAGTAGCAAAGGTAGAAAACGCGGCGAATATTTCTATTAGCAAATTAAATAAAGTACCGCCAAAAGTTGTAGCCACAACTTCTATCTTGCCCGAAAGAAAAACAGAAGTAAAAGAAACAATCAGTCCAAAAAGAGTGAGCAATTGGAATAAAGCAACTAAGAAAATGGTGTTGATTGGTACTTCTACAGGAGGACCTCGAGCTTTGCAAGAAGTGATTACAAAGCTGCCAAAAGACATGCAAGCTCCCGTGCTTATAGTACAACATATGCCAGCAGGATTCACTAAATCTTTAGCTGAAAGACTCAATCAATTAGCTGAAATAGAAGTGAAAGAAGCAGAAAATGGCGATATTATTCGGAATGGTCATGCCTATATTGCTCCTGGGGGATACCATATGAAAATTCATAAAATAGGGAGCACTTATAGCATTTTATTAGATAAAGAAGAGGCCCCACGTGCAGGACATAGACCCGCTGTAGATGTGCTATTTGAAAATAATAGCCACTATAATGATTTCGATAAAATCGCCGTTATTATGACTGGAATGGGTTCGGATGGTTCCAAAGGGCTTGTGCAACTGAAGAAAAATGGAAATGTAGTAGCCATTGCGGAATCGGCAGACTCTTGCATTGTATATGGTATGCCTAAAGCGGCAGTGGAAACAAAGTTAGTAAACGAAGTAGTAGAATTAGAAAATATCGCAAAAGCGATCATACACTATTTACCTTAAGGAGTGTTAATGAATGGATACAAGTCAATATTTAGAAATGTTTATCGAAGAGAGTAAAGAACATTTACAAGCTTGTAATGAACACTTATTAGAACTGGAAAAAAATCCGGAAGATATAGCTATTGTCAATGAAGTCTTTCGTTCGGCGCATACGTTAAAAGGGATGTCCGCTACGATGGGATACGAAGATATTGCAAATTTAACGCATAAAATGGAAAATGTACTAGACGAAATAAGAAATAATCGTTTGCATGTAACAGCCGATTTACTAGATGTTGTTTTTACTGCAGTTGATCAGTTAGAAGAAATGGTCCTAGATATTGCGGCTGGAGGAAACGGAAAATTAGATGTAGCTGATACGGTTCAAAAACTGCATGCGATTGAAATAGGCGAGGAAGTACCTGTAGCAGCAACTACTATAGATGAGCCTGTTGCGATCGAAGCAACAACAGGGGATAACTGGTTGTCGTATGATGATTATGAATTGACGGTCATCCAACAATCATTAGAGCAAGATTATCAAACATACGAAATTTCCGTTAAATTACGAGAAGATTGTTTATTAAAAGCAGCGCGTGTTTATATGGTTTTTGAACTGTTAGAAAAAATGGGAGATGTGATTAAATCTTCACCGTCAGTGGAAAAGCTAGAGGCAGAAGATTTTGATGAAGTTTTCTATATCGCACTTGTTACTACTGAGCCAAAAGACGATGTACAAAAGAAACTGATGAAAGTTTCAGAAGTTACAGAAGTAGTTGTTCAGCCTGTCACACTCGAGCAACTTAAAATTCGTCAACAAGATGAAATTAGCATCGTAGAAAAAGCAGAGCCAGTAGTTGTCCAACCGGACGAGCCAAAGCTTCAGGTAGTAGAATCAAAACCAGAGAAAAAAGAAAAATCCGCTTCTACAAAAGGGGCTTCCAATAGTAAAACAATCCGAGTAAATATTGAACGATTAGATGTGCTAATGAATTTATTTGAAGAGTTAGTCATTGATCGTGGTCGATTGCAGTCTATTTCGGAAGATTTAAGAAACGCTGAATTAGACGAGACAGTGGAACGGATGTCACGTATAACAGGAGATCTTCAAAATATCATTCTAAATATGCGAATGGTGCCTGTAGAAACAGTATTTAACCGATTCCCACGAATGGTAAGACAATTAGCAAGAGACTTAAATAAGAAAATTAACTTAGAAGTAATTGGAGCGGAAACGGAATTAGATCGTACGGTAATTGATGAAATAGGAGATCCACTCGTTCACTTAATTCGTAATTCACTCGATCATGGAATAGAAAGTCCAGAAATCAGAAAAGCAAAAGGCAAACCTGAAGAAGGTACGGTCGTACTTCGTGCGTATCATAGTGGGAACCATGTTTTTATCGAAATTGAAGATGATGGAGCAGGGATTAATCGTGAGAAAGTACTGAAGAAAGCAATTTCTAGAGGTATTGTCAGTGAAGAACTTGCTGCTACTTTAACAGATAAACAAGTGGCGGAACTTATTTTATCTTCCGGTTTTTCTACGGCTGAAGTCATTTCCGATGTGTCTGGACGTGGAGTAGGATTGGATGTTGTGAAAACAACGATTGAATCACTTGGCGGAACGATGGATATTACTTCAACAGAAGGAAAAGGATCTTTATTCTCTATCCAATTGCCATTAACATTGTCTATTATTTCGGTTATGTTAGTAGAACTTGGCGAAGAAATATACGCTGTTCCTCTTTCCTCGATTATTGAAACAGCGATAATTCGTTCATCGGATATCTTAAATGCGCACAATCAAAAGGTAATTGATTTCCGTGGAAAAGTAGTGCCATTAGTATTTTTAGAAGATGTATTTGAGCTGCCGAGAGAAAGTACAGCAGAAGAATTCCATTCAGTAGTCCTAGTTCGAAAAGGGGATAAATTAGCTGGACTTGTCGTAGATTCGTTTATTGGACAGCAAGAAGTGGTACTAAAGTCGTTAGGAACATATTTAACAAGTGCGTTTGCTATTTCAGGGGCAACTATTTTAGGAAACGGAAAAGTAGCATTAATCGTAGATTGTAATGCATTGATCATATAAAAGTTGATCTTTTAGAAAGGATGCGAAGCGATATGACAGAAACAGTAGACGTTCAAAATTTAAAAGTAGTTGTTTTTCAATTAGCAAATAAAGAATATGTTATTCCCGTCACACATGTACAAGGAATTGAAAAATTTACGCATATAACAAGAGTACCAAAAACCCCTTCTTATGTTAAAGGAGTTATCAATTTAAGAGGAGTTGTTACTCCGATTATAGATTTGAAAAATCGGTTAAGACTTGGTGAAAGCGAATTAAATGAATCTTCCCGAATTATTATTATTACGTTAGAAGATATGGATGTAGGAGTTATCGTCGATTCTGCAAATGATGTATTAGACATTCCAATGGATTCAATAGAACCACAACCCGAAGTAGTAGGCGGATTAGAAGAAGATTATATTGCTGGTGTTGCGAAATTAGGCAGCCGCTTATTGATATTGCTGCATATGCATCTCGTATTAAACCCGATAAAGTCAGGTGTTTAATACATGTATGAAAAAAAGATTACTTCCATGCATTTAGATGTTTTAAAAGAAATAGGAAATATCGGGGCTGCGCATGCAGCTACCGCACTTTCAACATTATTAAACAAAAAAATAGATATGAAAGTGCCAAAAGTAGAAATGGTTTCTTTCGATGACATGATGGATTTAGCGGGAGGTCCAGAAAACGTTGTTGCTGGTATCTACCTAAGAATTGAGGGAGATGTAACGGGGAGTATGTTTTTTATACTGCCTGTCGAGCAAGCTAATCGATTTATTCGGGCCTTGGTGCAAGATAGTAGTCTGGATTTTCAAACGGGAGAAGTTTCAGAGCTTGGTGCATCTGCCATGCAAGAATTAGGAAATATTCTTTCTGGATCATATTTATCTGCATTATCTGATTTTACGAGTCTCAAAATTTACCCTACAGTACCTGCATTAAGTGTAGATATGGTAGGGGCTATCGTTAGTTTTGGTTTAGTGGAAGTTTCTCACGTGAGTGATTATGTAATCGTTATTGACACAGCAATCACGGAGGAAAGTAAGCCGGACGGAGAAAGTGTAAAAGGACATTTCTTCTTGTTGCCTGATCCGGATTCATTTGATGCTATTTTCACTGCTTTAGGAGTATTTTAGTATGGTAGCAATTGGCCAAGTAGTGAAAGTCGGAATAGCAGATATGAACACAGTAAAAGCCCCAAATACGATACGTACCTCTGGGCTTGGTTCATGTGTTGGCGTTGTCTTATATGATGAAAGATCTCAAATTGCTGGATTAGTTCATGTAATGCTACCAGATTCTAGTTTAGGAAGAACTGAAACAATTAATATTGCTAAATTTGCTGATACCGGTATTCCTGCTATGATTGAACAGCTTAAATTAGAAGGGATACAACCTTTTAGATTGCGCGCGAAAATTGCGGGCGGTGCGCAAATGTTCCAATTTACATCGGGAAAAGATACGATGCGGATTGGACCTAGAAATGTAGCAGCAGTAAAAGAATATTTAAAAAAATATTCCATACCCATTGTTTCCGAAGATACAGGTGGTAATAGTGGAAGAACAATAGAATTTAATCCATCTACAAATCTATTAAATATTCGAACGGTAAACCAAGGAGTGAGAGATATTTGATGGTCGGCACTATTCTTTCTAACTTTTGGGTTGCCCTTATAGCATTTAGTGCATACTTTTTCTTCTCATATCCTTTTTTGAATGGAAAAAGTATATTGTGGAACGCAAGTATGCTAGCTTTGTTATTTTTTATATTAACGTTTGTCGCCAGGGCAATTATCGCATTTATCATGGCAGATCCGGTGAGCAAGGAAGAAGAATCCATTACTGTTTCAGCGAAAGAAGTAGTTGAGGAGGAGCCTTCCTCGGAGGAACTTGCGAAAATTGTCAAATCTATGTTAAATGAGTAGTAAAAGTAGGGGATGTCGATAGTTTCGGCTCCCCTTTTTGTGTAGAAATTTGATATAATATACATATTCACTAGATATATTGGAGAGGAGGGTAATAGTGGCAAAAGATAATTCGACAGATGAACAACTCCTTTGGAAGAAATGGATAGAAAGTAAAGATTCAGAGGCCGGAGACTTACTCATACGAAAGTATACGCCCCTAGTTACCTATCATGTTCAGCGTATTGGCGCAAGCATCCCTAAAAATATATCGAGAGACGAACTGAAAAGCCTAGGTATGATGGGTCTATTTGATGCGCTTAACAAATTTGATTATTCGAGAGAGTTAAAGTTTGATACGTATGCATCTTTCCGTGTTCGCGGTGCGATTATAGATGGTTTACGAAAAGAAGATTGGCTTCCAAGATCCTCTCGTGAAAAGGCGAAGAGATTAGAGACCAAAATTGAAGAACTGGAACAACGATTATTAAGGCATGCTACCGCCGAAGAAATAGCGGATTATGTCGAAATGCCAGTAGACGACGTATACCAAACGGTTCAGGAACATTTTTTCTCAAATGTTTTGTCTATTGATGAACAATTACAAGATAATGAAGAAGTAGATGCGAAGTCATTTGTAATAAGAGACGATGCGCAAAAAACACCGGAGCAGCAAATGGTGAAAGAAGAATTACTTCGTGATCTTGCAGGACAAATTCAACAATTAAATGAAAATGAACAGTTAGTTTTGAGTTTGTTTTACACAGAAGAGCTAACATTAACGGTAATCGGTGAAATGCTTGGACTTTCAACTTCTAGAATTTCGCAAATTCATTCAAAAGCTTTGTTCAAATTAAGAAAACTACTAGCTAGTGAAATGATGAATGCGTAAAAAAGGTTAGACGAATCATACAATGGAAAATAAAAATGCATGCTCACAGTTTAGGGATTATGCGTCTTAGCGACCGCTGTGATTTTCGCTACAGGCCGGACGCTTTCCGTGGGGTGAGTGATGAGCCTTCACCGCCGCTTAGGCGTACGTTGTGAAGTCTCATCTTACTCACTTGATCCCTTCGGAGTCGCCACCCTGCAGCGAAAATCAATGGTAAAAACTGACTTATCGTGTTCTCGTATTAACAATAAATGGTTGAACGAGCCAATTTCCACAGTGTGCGTGACAATCACAACTCCGAACATTTCAATGCACACCCCGAAAGAGAAAACATGGCAGCTTAACACGACAACCCCAGTCTATCCGATACTAGCTTGCGTGCTCAGGTGGCTTTATAACGTATTGTTCCAATAATATATAGAAATTATAGTCGTCCCACCCTAAGTAAACTTGCTGATTTAAGAATTTAGTTGCTTTCATCGGCTATTTGATTGCTCTCAAGATGATTTGATTGCTTTCAGACTGGAATTGGTTGCTTTCAATGATAGTTGGTTGCTCTAAGACATTTACTGGATGAAATAGACCCATAAAATGTAGGAAGCTTTGTTATTTGCAAGCAAATATTGAATAAGCAAGTGATTTCCATTGATTTTCGCTGCAAGCGTCGACTCCAGCCGGATAAGTGAGCAAAATGAGACATCTCAGGCGTACGCCTAAGCGGCGGGGATGGCTCATCGCTTACCCGGCGGAAAGCGTACGATTGCAGCGAAAATCTTAGCGGCCACCTAATAGGGCTTTAAGACGTATTTTCCCTAAAATGCAATGTTATAAGTTACTTTTTAAATGGTTATTAAATTTGCGGCTTAAACCAATTAGTATTTTATTTTACTTTGTTAAAGGAGCGATTCGCGATGAGTTTAAAAGGTGTGGAACTTCAAATTGCTATTCCGAAAACATTTGACGCTGGTAAAGTCCAAGAGCAACTGCAACAGCAGAGTTCGGTAAACCAAGCAAATGCACAAGCAGCTTCTGAGAGACAACTAGAAAAAAATAGAGAAACTGTCTTAGAATCGAACCATACAACGGAAGCGAATCTCGACAACAAAGAAAGAGAACAAGCAGAACACGAACAAAAAAAACGACAACAACAAGAACAAGAAATGAATAAGGCAAAACATCCTTTTAAAGGGAACTTTGTGGATTTTAGTGGATAGGAGCAGGTTATGACGTCTATCATTCTAGTCATACTATTTTTACTTCAAATAATCAGTTTTTACTTCATTGCTTTACTACATGCAAAACTTGCTAAATTTAACAATATGGAACATAAACAATCGCAAATCTTAGCCGAAATGGAAGACTCTTTCAGTGCATATATAGCCGAAATAAAAGATGAAAATGATAGACTTTTACAAGAGCTAAATAACACCAATCATGTTGTAGCGGCAACGACAGAGTTTGTAAAGGAAATAGAAAAGGATGAAAAAGTAGCGCCAGTTCCTTTCGAACTTCCCAAAACATTTGTCTCCAAACATCGTGTAGCCAATAGTTATAGTAAAACAGCAACGATAACAGAAAAAAAAGAACCTGTTACGATAAAAGAAAAAGTTTTTTTCTATGATAACGAAGGTAAAAGTATCGATGAAATTGCGAAGATGCTACAAATAGGCAAAACAGAAGTAGAGCTTTTCTTAAAGTTTAAACATTAAAATAGTTGAAAGTATGAAAAATGTATGGTATATTACAATACGGTATGAATACACACGCAGTTCGGATGGATTTAGCAGGTGCTCTTTTACTAAAAGAGTGGCTAAAGAAAAATGATGACTGCGGAAGACTAAACCAAACCAGGAGGAATAATCATGTCAGTAATCTCAATGAAACAATTACTTGAAGCTGGTGTACATTTCGGACACCAAACTCGCCGTTGGAACCCAAAAATGAAAAAATACATTTTTGTTGAGCGTAACGGTATCTACATCATCGATCTTCAAAAAACGGTGAAAAAATTAGAAGAAGCTTATGATTTCATGCGTCAAGTTGGTCAAGACGGTGGGAAAGTTCTATTCGTTGGAACGAAAAAACAAGCGCAAGAAGCTATTAAAGAAGAAGCTGAACGTTCAGGTAACTACTACATCAACCAACGTTGGTTAGGTGGTACTTTAACAAACTTCGGTACTATTCAAAAACGTGTAGCTCGTCTAAAAGCGATTGAAAAAATGGAAGAGGATGGTACATTTGATGTACTACCTAAAAAAGAAGTAGTTCAACTTAAAAAAGAACACGAACGTCTTGTGAAATTCTTAGGCGGTATCCGTGATATGAAAGCTATTCCAGATGTAATGTTCGTTGTTGACCCACGCAAAGAGCGTATCGCTGTTGCGGAAGCACGTAAATTGAACATTCCATTAGTAGGAATCGTTGATACAAACTGTGATCCAGATGAAATCGACTATGTAATTCCTGCAAATGACGACGCAATTCGTGCAGTTAAATTATTAACAGCTAAAATGGCGGATGCATTGCTTGAAGCAAGACAAGGTGAAGACGAAGAAGTAACTCCAGCTGAAGTTGCTGCTGAGTAAGACACATGTAATGAACAGGTGATAAGCGGCCAAACCACTTATCACCTTTTTTTGAGAAGATGAAATTATTCGTACTAGGAGGAATATAAAATGGCAGTTACAGCACAAATGGTAAAAGAATTGCGTGAAAAAACTGGCGCAGGTATGATGGATTGTAAGAAAGCTTTAGTACAAACAGACGGTAATTTAGAGGCAGCAATCGACTTTTTACGTGAAAAAGGTCTTTCTTCTGCAGCTAAAAAAGCAGACCGTATCGCTGCTGAAGGTACTACTTTTATCCAAATTGAAGGAAACAAAGCTGTACTTTTAGAAATGAATGCAGAAACAGATTTCGTTGCAAAAAACGAAGCTTTCCAACAATTAGTTCAACAAGTTGCTTCTCATTTATTAGCAACTGAACCAGCTTCAGTAGAAGAAGCTTTAGCTTCTACATTAGAAGATGGTGTAACAGTAGAAGACGCTATTTCTAACGCAGTTGCAAAAATCGGAGAAAAAATTACACTTCGTCGTTTTGTAATTGAAACTAAAACAGATGCAGATGCATTCGGTCCTTACCTACACATGGGTGGACGCATTGGTGTTCTAACTGTTCTTGAAGGTTCAACTGACGAGCAAGCAGCTAAAGATGTTGCAATGCACGTTGCAGCACTTAACCCTGCACACATCTCTCGTGACGCAGTATCTGCTGAAGAAGTAGAGCGTGAGCGTAAAGTATTAACAGAACAAGCATTAAACGAAGGTAAACCTGAAAATATCGTTGCGAAAATGGTAGAAGGTCGCCTTGGTAAATATTTCGAAGAAGTTTGTTTATTAGACCAATCTTTCGTTAAAAACCCAGACCAAAAAGTAGGCGTATTCGTTGAATCAACTGGTGGTAAACTAGTTTCATTCACACGCTATGCTGTTGGTGAAGGTATCGAAAAACGTGAAGATAACTTCGCAGAAGAAGTAATGAACCAAGTTAAAGGTAACTAATTTTAATGTGAAAATGCAACAGTATTTTCACTAAATAGACAAAAACTCTAGGGAACACGCAATTAGTGTTCCCTATTTTTCAAGAAAAGAGATGGAGGATACCTATGAGCACACCACAATACAAAAGAATCGTTTTAAAATTAAGTGGCGAAGCATTAGCTGGAGAGCAAGGTTTCGGACTATCACCTGCAATTATCAAGTCTGTAGCAGAGCAAGTTAAAGAAGTAGTTGAATTAGGCGTCGAAGTTGCCGTTGTAGTAGGCGGAGGTAACATTTGGCGAGGTAAAGTAGGAAGCGAAATGGGTATGGATCGTGCAACTGCAGATTATATGGGTATGCTTGCTACGGTTATGAATTCACTTGCGCTACAAGATTCACTTGAAAAATGCGGGATTGAGACTCGTGTTCAAACTTCCATCGAAATGCGTCAAGTCGCAGAGCCATACATACGAAGAAGAGCAATTCGTCATTTAGAAAAAAAGCGAGTAGTGATATTTGCTGCGGGAACAGGAAATCCATACTTCTCTACTGATACAACTGCCGCACTTCGAGCAGCAGAAATTGAGGCAGATGTTATATTAATGGCTAAAAATAATGTAGACGGTGTATATTCTGCCGATCCTAAGACGGATACTACAGCTATTAAATACGACGAGTTATCATTTATTGAAGTAATCCAACAAGGTTTGCAAGTAATGGATTCTACAGCGTCAACTTTATGTATGGACAATGATATTGCACTTATTGTATTCTCAGTTATGGAAAGTGGAAATATTAAAAAGGCTGTACTTGGGGAAACGATTGGTACAGTCGTTAGGAGGAATTCATAATGCCGAAACAAGTAATTGAGCAAACGAAAGATAAAATGGCAAAAACGATTCAAGTGTACACAAGAGAACTTGCATCGATCCGTGCTGGTCGTGCAAATGCATCTTTGCTAGACAAAATTTCGATTGATTATTATGGTGCTCCAACACCAATTAATCAAATGGCAGGTATTTCGACTCCAGAGGCCCGATTAATCACGATTCAACCTTATGACAAATCAGTTCTTGGGGAAATTGAAAAAGCAATTTTAAAGTCGGATATTGGTATTACACCTACTAATGATGGAACAGTAATTCGTCTAGCAATTCCTGCCCTGACGGAAGAACGTCGTAAAGAACTAGTGAAACAAGTGAAAAAAGAAGCAGAAGAAGCAAAAGTTAATATTCGTAATGTTCGTCGTGATGGAAATGATGATCTTAAAAAGCTAGAAAAAGCTGGAGACATTACAGAAGATGATTTAAGAAACTACACAGAAGAAATTCAAAAATTAACAGATGCAAATATTGAAAAGATTGATTCTGTTACGAAAGATAAAGAAAAAGAAATTCTAGAAGTATAACCTCACTCAGTAGTGCATCCAAATAATTATTTGAACTTTTTGTTTGCAAAAGGCGTCCTTTTAGTGGGACGCCTTTTTATATTGCGATATATTTGATATGATAGGTCATATATGTTCCTAGTTAGTAAGGTGGGGGTTTTTGTATGTTAAATAAACTTATCCGTAAAAATGATAAAACGATAAGTATTCCTTTAAAGAAACGGAAAGAAGATGCCCAACAAGAACAATTGCCGAGCCATATAGCGATTATCATGGACGGAAACGGCAGATGGGCGAATAAGCGAGCACTACCCCGCATAGCTGGTCATCACGAAGGCATGAAGACTGTAAAGAAAATAACTAGGTTTGCGAATGAAGTGGGTATAAAAGTGTTAACTTTATACGCATTTTCTACAGAAAATTGGAAAAGGCCTAAAATGGAAGTAGAATTTTTAATGCGCTTGCCAGAGGAATTTTTAGGTACGTATTTACCTGAGCTTATTGAGCAAAATGTACAAGTACAAATGATGGGGAATATGGAATCATTGCCGGAGCATACGAAAAGAGCTATCCAAAAAGCAATGGATAAAACTGCGATGAATGACGGGCTAATTTTAAACTTTGCTTTGAATTATGGGAGTAGAGATGAAATAGTTCAAGCAGTCAGCCAAATTGCTCGTAATGTACAAGCGGGACATGTAGCAGTAGAAGAGATATCAGAACAATTATTAAGCAATCATTTAATGACAAAACATTTAAGTGATCCAGATTTACTTATTCGTACAAGCGGAGAAGTGCGATTAAGTAATTTTATGCTTTGGCAGCTTGCTTATACAGAGTTTTGGTTTACAGACACTTTATGGCCGGATTTTGATGAAGCGTGTTTAATGGATGCGATTGAAAATTATCAAAAACGAAACAGGAGATATGGTGGATTGAAGGAGGGAGAAGGGAATTGAAAGTACGTATCATTACGGGTGTTATTGCGGCAGCACTTTTTCTTCCTATTGTTTGGTTAGGTGGATCCATTTTTACTGCACTTATATATATTATGGCTGCAATAGGCGTATATGAATTATTGCGAATGAAAGACTTACCGATATTTTCATTTGCAGGGGCTATTTCTTTGCTCCTGTTATTTGTGCTTTTATTGCCCTCATCGATTGCGGAGACGGTGTTTGATATAACAGGTCATTCCAAAATCGAATGGGTTTTTGTCGTTGTTTTTCTGCTGTTAATTTATACAGTACTGGTGAAAAATCGATTTACATTTGATGATGCAGCATTTATGTTGTTAGGTACTTTATACGTAGGGATTGGATTTCACTATTTTATCGAAACAAGGGACGCAGGATTAGGCTATTTAATCTTTGCCCTTGTTGTTGTTTGGACAACCGATTCTGGTGCTTATTTTACAGGTCGAAAAATAGGGAAGCGTAAATTATGGCCAGAGATCTCGCCGAATAAAACGGTAGAAGGGTTTATTGGCGGTATTGTATGGGCATTGATCGCAGCATTTATTATGCACTTTATAAGCCCGCTTACGAATTCCTACCTTATTTTAATTGGGATTACGATTGCTGCCTCTATTTTTGGCCAATTAGGTGATTTAGTAGAGTCTGCGATTAAAAGGCATTATAATGTAAAAGATTCTGGTAAAATTTTACCTGGTCATGGTGGAATATTAGATCGCTTTGACAGCCTTCTTTTCGTCTTGCCATTACTTCACTTTTTACATTTCATCTAAGGAGACATAATTTTATGCAGAAAAGAATAAGTTTATTAGGGGCTACCGGTTCTATCGGAATTCAAACGATAGATATTATGAGAGAGCATCCCGAACATTTTCAATTAGTTGCTTTTTCAGTAGGCAAAAACATAGAACAAACCAGAAATATTTTGCGAGAGTTTCCGGTTTCATTAGTTTCTGTTTTAAATGAAGCAGATGCGCGTCAATTACAAGAAGAATTTCCGCATGTAGAATTCGTATATGGAGACGCAGGATTGGTACAAGTTGCTGCTCATACAAATGCGGATGTTCTGGTCAATGCTGTCCTTGGAAGTGTTGGTTTAAATCCGACGCTTGAGGCCATCAAAAAAGGGATTACAATAGCTATTGCGAACAAAGAAACACTAGTGACTGCGGGACATCTAGTCATGCAAGCAGCAAAAGAATACAATGTACCAATTCTACCTGTAGATAGTGAACATTCTGCTCTTTTTCAGGCGATGAATGGGGAAAAAAGATCAGAGATTGCCAAGTTAATCATTACGGCATCTGGTGGGAGTTTTAGAGATCGTACGAGAGAAGAACTGAAAAATGTAACTGTAAAAGACGCTTTAAATCATCCTAACTGGTCCATGGGCTCTAAAATTACGATAGATTCGGCAACGATGATGAATAAAGGATTAGAAGTAATTGAAGCACATGTCCTTTTTGACATATCATACGATGATATTGAAGTGTTGTTACATAGAGAAAGTATTATTCACTCCATGGTAGAATTTGAAGATACAAGTGTTATTGCTCAACTAGGAACTCCAGATATGAGAGTTCCGATTCAATATGCCTTGTCCTATCCAAATAGACTTCTGCGTCCTCATGCGAAACGATTAAGTCTAGCGGATATAGGGAAATTGCATTTTGAAGAGATGGATTATCAGCGTTATTATGCGTTGAAGCTAGCAATTGACGCAGGACGAGCAGGTGGTACAATGACGACTGTTCTAAATGCAGCAAATGAAGCAGCGGTGGCATTGTTTTTACAAGAGAAAATTGGCTTTTTAACAATTGATGAGCTAATCGAGCGAGCAATGGATGCACATGTGAACATTTCTAGTCCTGATTTAGAAACAATTTTACATGTAGACACTGAAACAAGAAAAACTGTACAAAACATGATAGAATAATGCAAGACAAGCTGGAACACGATAAGGGTGGGATATAATGGAGACAGCCATTGCGTTTATAATAATTTTTGGAAGTATCGTATTTTTCCATGAACTAGGGCATTTTATTTTTGCGAAAAAAGCAGGAATTATGGTGCGCGAGTTTGCGATTGGAATGGGTCCAAAAATTTTTGCGATGACAAAAGGCGAAACGCTTTATACACTTCGACTATTACCGATAGGTGGGTATGTGCGCATGGCAGGGGAAGATTTGGACTCTGTCGAACTACAACCAGGGTATAGATTAGGAATTCGAGTAAATGATGCCAATGAAATCGATCAAATAGTTCTCAACCAAAATAAGCAATTTCCGGATATGCTTTTTTTAGAAGTAGAGAAGTCAGATTTAATGAAGGAAATGTTCATTGAAGGTTATGATGAGGAAGAACGATTAGTTAGATACAAAGTAGCTAGAAATGCTAAAATCATTGAGAATGGCAATGAGACGTTCATCGCACCATATGATCGTCAATTTGGATCGAAAACAGTTGGACAACGATCAATGGCTATTTTTGCAGGTCCACTTTTTAACTTCATATTAGCGTTTTTCATCTTTTTAATGCTTGGTTTACTGCAAGGTGTTCCAACATATGAACCTGTCATTACAACAGTAGTTGGTGATAGCCCGGCAGCACAAGGCGGGATGAAAGATGGAGATTTAGTAACGGCCATAAATGGTACTCCAATCTCCACTTGGGATGAATTTTCGGAAGAAGTAAAAGTAAATCCAAATGAAAAAATGCAATTCACCATTGATCGAAATGGCCAAACAATGGATTTAGCCATAACGCCGAATGAAGTTGTGGTAGGCGATGAAAAAGTAGGACAAATTGGTGTTCAGTATAGTAGCCCGTTTGAAAAAAATCCATTGAAAGCTATACCATATGGTGCAGAGCAAACATATGAAACAACGAAACGAATATTTATTTTATTAGGCACTTTAATTTCAGGTAACTTCACTATTGATGATTTATCGGGTCCAGTTGGAATTTATAAAGCGACTGAAGAAGTTGCTCAACACGGCGTGTTTAATCTAATGTATTGGGCAGCATTGTTAAGTATAAACTTAGGAATTATGAACTTGTTGCCACTTCCTGCATTAGATGGAGGGCGTTTATTATTTTTCCTATTCGAAGCAATTCGAGGAAAACCAGTAGATAAACAAAAAGAAGGAATGGTTCACTTTGTTGGAATCATGCTTCTCATGGTATTAATGGTCGTCGTCACTTGGAATGATATACAAAGGTTTTTCTTCTAAGGAAAACTAGAAGAAGGGAAAGTTCGCATCAATGAACTTTCCTTTCTTTTTGCAGTTAAGGTTAAGGAGGAATCGCTATTATGCAAGACGGTAAAATGAGAATGCACTTATTGTTGCAACAACTCGAGTTAACGGAAGATTCTTTCGTCAGGTATTTCGAACATGCATCCATTACAAGATTTACAGTTCATAAAAAAATAAGACAGTGGCAATTTCAAATCCAATTATCGGCTATTTTGCCCATTGATGTATATACTATTTTACATACTCGACTACAAGAAAAGTTTGCAGGGATCGCAAATGTTTCATTAACGATTTCATGTGAAAATGTGAGTGTATCAGATGAGTTAGTTAAACAATATTGGACAACTGTTCTAAAAGAAATAAGCGATATGTCTCCGCCACTAAAAGATTGTTTGCAAAAGCAACAGCCAGAGTGGAATGGACAAATGATTCAACTAACATGTACGAACGAGTTAGAGCTTCTCACTTTTAAAAAGAAATATATCGAATTAATATCGAACGTGTTTGAAAGTTTTGGTTTTCCAAAAGTAGCGATCGA
Organism: Psychrobacillus sp. NPDC096389; assembly: GCF_044762855.1. Taxonomy (NCBI): domain Bacteria; kingdom Bacillati; phylum Bacillota; class Bacilli; order Caryophanales; family Bacillaceae; genus Psychrobacillus; species Psychrobacillus sp. NPDC096389. The sequence goes on from NZ_JBIWFB010000001.1 coordinate 1,184,199, forward strand.
TTTTCGATTAGTGGAAAACACCGAAGCAATGGCAGAAGCGCAAATCGCTTTTTTAGAACAGCGAAGAATAGAAGAAGAAGCACTTGGACATAAGGCTTTATTAGACTTACAGAATAGAGAACAAAACCGTAAAGACACTGGGGACGATGTGGCAGATGGACCTTTCCAACTCGGTATACCACTGAAGAAAGAAGAACCTATCTTAGAAATTCGAACGATTCAAGACGAGGAAAGAAGAGTCACAATCGAAGGGTTTGTATTTGATGTTGAAGTAAAAGAACTGCGAAGTGGACGCTCGCTTCTAACAGCAAAAGTAACGGACTATACAGATTCGATTCTTGTTAAAATGTTCTCCCGTGATAAAGAAGATGCGCAAATGATGGCACGTCTTCAAAAAGGAATGTGGATAAAAGTAAGAGGCTCTGTACAAAATGATACGTTCGTACGAGATCTTATCATTATGGCGCAAGATATGTCGGAGATTAACCCTGTCATTCGTCTCGATACAGCAAAAGAAAAGCGAGTAGAACTACATATGCACTCGCCAATGAGTCAAATGGATGCAGTATCCTCCGTTTCTTCTGTTGTATCCCAAGCAGCCAAGTGGGGACATAAAGCAATCGCTATTACCGATCATGCAAATGTACAATCGTTTCCAGAAGCCTATGCAGCTGGTAAAAAGAATGGCATTAAAATTTTATATGGGCTAGAGGCGAACCTAGTGCATGATGGTGTTCCCATTGCTTATGACGAACAACATACGCTACTGGAAGATGCTACTTATATCGTTTTTGACGTAGAGACGACTGGTTTATCTGCAACTTACGATAAAATAATCGAGCTTGCTGCAGTCAAAATGAAAAACGGCAATATCATTGATAAGTTTGAACGATTTGCCAACCCACATCATGCTTTATCAGCAACTACAATTGAGTTAACTGGTATTACGGATGAAATGGTTCAAAATGCACCAGAAATTGAAGATGTCATTCAAGACTTTTATGAATTCATCGGCGATGGAATCATTGTTGCGCATAATGCATCCTTTGATATGGGCTTTTTATATGAAGGGTACCGCAGATGCGGTATTGATCACTTTACACATCCTGTCATTGATACACTGGAACTTGCTCGATTTTTACATCCAGAGCTTAAAACGCATCGACTAGGGTCGCTAGCGAAGAAGTTTAATATTGAACTAACACAAGCCCACCGAGCAATATTTGACTGTGAAGCAACCGGTTATTTACTTCTTCATTTATTGAAGGAAGCAGAAGAAAAAGATATTGCATACCATGATGATTTCAATAAACACATCGGCCAAGGGGATTCGTATAAACGAGCAAGACCATCTCATTGTACAATTTTAGCAGTCAATGACGAAGGGCTAAAAAACTTATTTAAATTAGTGTCTCTTTCGCATACGACAACTTTTTATCGGGTGCCTCGGATTAAGCGCTCCGTCTTGCAAAAACATCGAGCAGGCTTAATCATTGGTTCAGGTTGTGATAAAGGGGAAGTTTTTGAGGGTCTTATGCAAAAACCACTTGAACAAGTGGAAGAAATTGCGAAGTTCTATGACTATTTAGAAATACATCCAAAAGAAGTGTATAGCCATTTACTTGAGCTTGAATTAGTGCGAGATGAATGGAATTTAGAAGATATCATTCGCAAAATGATCAAGCTAGGTAAAAAACTAAATCTCCCAGTAGTAGCAACAGGAAATGTCCATTACTTGCATGAAAATGATGCGATTTTCCGAAAGATATTAGTGAACTCGCAAGGTGGGGCAAATCCACTCAATCGTCATCAATTACCAAAAGTGCATTTCCGTACAACGAATGAGATGCTGGATGCATTTTCATTCTTAGGGGAAGAATTGGCGAAAGAAATCGTCATTACAAACCCAAATAAAATTGCAGATTCGATTGAAGAGATTAAACCGATTAAAGATGACTTATATACTCCGAAAATTGAAGGTGCAGATGATGAGGTTAGATCATTAACTTACTCGAAGGCAAAAGAAATATATGGGGAAGAACTGCCTGAAATAGTGGAGGCTCGAATAGAAAAAGAGTTAACTTCTATTATTGGGCATGGATTTGCGGTTATTTATTTAATTTCACATAAACTGGTGAAAAAATCGCTCGATGATGGCTACTTAGTTGGTTCGCGTGGATCGGTTGGTTCTTCATTAGTTGCTACACTGACTGAAATTACGGAAGTAAATCCCTTGCCGCCTCATTATGTTTGTCCAAACTGTCAACATTCGGAGTTTTTCCAAGATGGTTCAGTTGGTTCAGGATTTGACTTGCCAAATAAGTCTTGCGTAAAATGCGATACACCTTATGTAAAAGACGGACAAGATATCCCGTTCGAAACTTTCCTAGGATTTAAAGGAGATAAAGTACCGGATATCGACTTAAACTTTAGTGGGGAGTATCAACCTGTAGCGCATAACTACACAAAAGAGCTTTTTGGAGAAGACTATGTATTCCGGGCAGGTACGATTGGAACAGTTGCTGAAAAAACAGCTTATGGATATGTACGCGGGTATATGAATGATAATAATTTAACGATGCGAGGCGCAGAAATTGACCGGTTAGTGCAAGGTTGTACAGGGGTTAAACGGACGACTGGTCAGCACCCTGGGGGAATAATTGTAGTTCCAGATTATATGGATATTTTTGATTTTTCACCAATTCAATTCCCAGCAGATGCGCAAGATTCAGAATGGAAAACGACACACTTTGACTTCCATTCTATCCATGATAATTTATTGAAGCTCGATATTCTCGGACACGATGATCCGACGGTTATTCGGATGCTCCAAGACTTATCGGGAATTGATCCGAAAACGATACCTACGGATGATCCCGAAGTAATGAAAATATTTAGCGGTACCGAATCATTAGGTGTGACGGAAGAACAAATAGATTGTAAAACAGGTACACTTGGTATACCGGAATTCGGAACTCGCTTTGTTCGTCAAATGTTAGAAGAAACGAAGCCGTCCACATTTTCCGAGCTTGTACAAATATCGGGTCTTTCTCATGGAACCGACGTATGGCTAGGCAATGCACAAGAGCTTATCCAAGATGGTACATGTCAGTTATCCGATGTAATCGGTTGTCGAGATGACATTATGGTTTACTTGATCTATCAAGGGTTAGATCCTTCATTAGCATTTAAAATAATGGAATCCGTTCGAAAAGGGAAAGGGTTAACACCAGAGTTTGAATCTGAAATGAAAGCAAAGGGCGTAGCGAATTGGTATATAGAGTCTTGTAAAAAGATTAAGTATATGTTCCCGAAAGCCCATGCCGCTGCTTATGTTTTAATGGCTGTTCGTATTGCATATTTTAAAGTGCATTTCCCAATACTATATTATGCAGCATACTTTACGGTGCGAGCATCCGATTTCGATTTAATATCGATGGTCAATGGATCGCATACAATGAGAGCAAAATTAGATGAGATCAACGCAAAAGGATTGGACGCTGCACCGAAAGAAAAAAGTTTGTTGACAGTCCTTGAAATAGCACTGGAAATGTCCGAGCGCGGGATTAAGATGCAAAAAGTGGATTTGTACAAATCAAAAGCAACAGAGTTTACAATCGAAGGAAACACACTTATTCCGCCTTTTAATGCAATTCCTGGCCTTGGAACAAACGTTGCCATTCAAATTACAAAAGCACGATTAGATGGAGAGTTTTTATCGAAAGAGGATCTACAACAAAGAGGTCGCGTGTCGAAAACGATTATCGAATATATGGATGCTATGGGTTGTTTAGAAGGCCTTCCAGAAGCCAATCAACTTTCACTGTTCTAGCATGCAATTTGCATGAAGGCTATAAGTATGGTAATATAAAACTACCAATGTTTCATAGTTCTGTGACGAAAGAGTGGGATTTCCCGCTCTTTTCTGTTGTTATATAGAAAATCATTGTTGTGTAGGAGGCTTATATGAGTAATATTACAAGCGAAATTGAAAACCTTGTAACGCCTATTTTGCAAGAGTTGAACTTAGAGCTAATTGACATTGAATATGTAAAAGAAGGGCGCGATTGGTTTTTACGTATCTATATTGATACACCAGCTGGTGGTATAGATATTGAACAATGTGCTCAAGTTAGTGAAAAACTAAGTGAAAAATTAGACGTTGTCGATCCGATCAAGGAAAACTATTTTTTAGAAGTTTCATCACCAGGAGCAGAGCGACCGCTTAAAAAAGATGCGGACTTAGTCGCAGCTGTTGGAAAATATGTTTTCATTAAAACGTATGAACCGATAAATGGTGCTAAAGAATTTGAAGGGACATTACTTTCCTTTTCAGTTGAAGAAGGCGCTTTAATAGAAGTTCGCGTGAAAACAAGAAGAGTTAAAATTCAAATTGATAAAGAGAAAATTGCGCTTGCTCGTTTAGCAATCGATTTCTCTGCATAATGTATATTGAGGAGTGATGGCTATGAGTAGTGATTTATTGGATGCGCTAACTGCGCTCGAAAAACAAAAAGGAATTTCAAGAGATATATTAATCGAAGCAATCGAAGCGGCATTAGTAACTGCTTATAAACGAAATTTTAACCAAGCGCAAAATGTGCGAGTGGACATTAATCTAGCAGTTGGAACTATGCTTGTTTATTCTCGTAAAGATGTAGTGGAAGAAGTCACAGACGATCGTCTACAGATTTCATTAGAGGATGCAAGAACGATTAATCCACATTATGCGGTGGGAGATGTGGTGGAGGAAGAAGTAACTCCACGAAATTTCGGTCGTATTGCTGCACAAACTGCGAAACAAGTCGTGACACAACGCGTAAGAGAAGCAGAGCGTGGACTTATCTACGAAGAGTATGTAGATCGTGAAGACGATATTGTCAATGGAATCGTGGAGCGTTTAGATGCCCGTAATATTTACGTTGGGTTAGGAAAAGTAGAAGCCGTACTTCCTGCAAATGAACAAATCCAAACAGAAACGTATCGTCCACATGACCGTATTAAAGTGTATATTACGAAAGTGGAACGCACGTCTAGAGGACCACAAGTGTTTGTTTCTAGAACACACCCTGGCTTCCTTCGCCGTCTGTTTGAAATGGAAGTTCCAGAAATCTTCGAAGGAATTGTCGAGATAAAATCGATTGCACGCGAAGCTGGTGATCGTTCGAAAATATCTGTTTATGCACATAACGAAGAAATCGATCCAGTAGGTTCTTGTGTTGGAGCAAAAGGAGCACGTGTACAAACAATTGTTAACGAGTTAAGCGGAGAAAAAATCGACATCGTAGAATGGTCGGAAGATCCAGTCGTGTTCGTTGCAAATGCACTTAGTCCTTCCAAAGTATTGGATGTACAAGTGAACGAAGAAGAGAAATCTACTACCGTAGTAGTTCCAGATTACCAACTTTCCCTAGCAATTGGTAAAAGAGGTCAAAATGCTAGACTTGCTGCGAAGTTAACTGGATGGAAAATTGATATTAAAAGCGAAACAGATGCAAGAGAATTAGGGATTTATCCGAATGAAAACTCTCCAGAAGTTATTTTAGAGAGCTTTGATGATGAGATGGATGATTTCGATTTTTATAAAGACGAAGAGTAAGAATAAGCAAGGATGGTGAGCTTGTATGGCGATTCAAAAGAAAATTCCATTACGTAAATGTGTTGCTACTGGTGAAATGTTCCCGAAAAAGGAAATGATTCGCATCGTTCGTTCAAAAGAAGGCGAAGTTACGGTCGATTTAACTGGAAAAAAATCAGGTCGTGGCGCATACGTATCTAAAACGATCGAAGCGGTGAACCAAGCGAAAAAGAAAAATTCGTTAGCCAATCATTTAGAAGCTTCAATTCCAAATGAAATATATGATGAATTGATCGTTATCATCGAAAGAGAAAAACTAAAATGACGATTGAACAGCAAATTACCCAACTGCTTGGACTAGCAACACGTGCAAGAAAAACGATTTCTGGTGAAGAATTAGTCGTTAAAGAAATAAGAAGCAAAAAAGCAAAACTTGTCATTTTAGCATCCGATGCTTCTGACAATACAGCAAAAAAAATGAATGATAAATGTGCATCTTTTAACGTTGAGCTGCATGTCTTTGGAGACCGGCACGATCTCGGACATGCGACGGGAAAAGAGGCCAGGGTGGCAATAGCCATTATGGATGACGGTTTCGCTAAAAAACTGTCCGGCCTTCTCAACGAATACAACCGGGGGTGAGCTAATGACAAAAATCAGAGTTCATGAATATGCGAAACAAATAGATAAATCGAGTAAAGAAGTTATTGAGCAACTAGGAAAGCTTAATATTCAAGTGAAGAATCATATGGCGATGTTGGAAGGAGACGCTGTTCAAAAATTGGATAGTGTTTATAAAAAGCCTTCTGCTAAACCTAGCAAACCAGCTCAAAACCAATCACAAGCAAAACCTGCTGGTCAGTCACAATCAAAACCAGCAAATCAAAACCAATCAAGACCGACAAACCAAGGAGCGGCAAAACCGGCTCAAGGAAATGCTAGTCAAGGATCAAATCATCAATCAAAAGATAAAAAGCCTTTTAATAACAATAATCGCCCAGGCGGAAATAACCGCCCAGGCGGCCAAAATAGACCAGGTGGGCAAAACAGACCAGGACAAAAATTCCAAAAAAGAAGAAAAGGTCCAACAACTCCTGTTCAACCACCAGTACCGAGAAAAGAAAGAGAACTTCCTGAAAAAATTACATTTACTGAGTCATTAACAGTAATGGAGTTAGCAAAAAAACTTGGTCGTGAACCAGCAGAAATTATTAAAAAATTGTTTTTACTAGGTGTAATGGCAACGATCAACCAAGAACTGGATAAGGATGCAATCGAGTTAATTTGTGCAGACTACGGGGTAGAAGTAGAAGAAGAAATTAGAATCGACATTACTGATTTAGAAGTACATTTCGAATCTACGGAAGAAGACTCAGCTAACTTAACAGAACGTCCACCAGTTGTTACAATAATGGGACATGTTGACCACGGAAAAACTACTTTACTAGACTCCATCCGTCATACGAAAGTTACGGCTGGTGAAGCTGGTGGGATTACGCAACATATTGGTGCTTATCAAGTAGTAGAAAACGGCAAAAAGATTACATTCCTAGATACACCAGGACATGCTGCGTTTACAACAATGCGTGCACGCGGAGCGAAAATAACGGATATCACTATCCTTGTAGTCGCTGCTGATGATGGTGTAATGCCACAAACAGTTGAGGCGATTAACCATGCGAAAGCTGCTGAAGTACCGATTATCGTTGCAGTAAACAAAATGGATAAACCAGCTGCAAACCCAGACCGTGTTATGCAAGAACTAACAGAGCATGGTTTAGTTCCAGAAGCATGGGGCGGAGAAACAATTTTCGTACCAATTTCAGCACTAAAAGGTGAAGGAATCGACAGTCTGTTGGAAATGGTATTATTAGTATCAGAAGTCGGAGAACTAACTGCTAATCCAAAACGTCTTGCAATAGGTTCAGTAATTGAAGCTCAACTGGATAAAGGTAGAGGTTCAGTTGCGACACTTTTAGTACAAGACGGGACACTTAATGTTGGAGATCCTATCGTTGTAGGTCATGCATATGGACGTGTACGTGCAATGGTCAATGATTTAGGACGTCGTGTAAAATCGGCAGGTCCATCGACACCAGTAGAAATTACTGGATTAAACGAAGTACCTCAAGCGGGCGATCGTTTTGTCGTGTTTGAAGATGAAAAAACAGCTCGTCAAGTTGGAGAAACACGTGCTTCTCACGCGCAAGTTAACCAACGTTCTGAAAAGGCTCGTGTGACATTAGACAATTTATTTGATCAAATGAAGCAAGGAGAAATGAAAGAACTTAACTTAATCGTTAAAGCAGATGTACAAGGTACGGTTGAAGCAATGGCAGCATCGCTTATGAAAATCGAAGTGGAAGGCGTAAATGTTCGAATCATCCATACGGGTGCTGGAGCAATTACTGAATCTGATATTACACTTGCAGCTGCTTCTAATGCAATCGTCATCGGATTTAACGTTCGCCCTGACACTAATGCAAAACGTGCAGCAGATGAAGAAGGTGTAGATATCCGTTTACACCGCGTTATTTATAAAGTAATCGAAGAAATTGAATCAGCGATGAAAGGATTACTTGATCCTGAATTCCAAGAGAAAATTATTGGTCAAGCAGAAGTTCGTGAAACATTTAAAGTTTCTAAAGTTGGAACGATTGCAGGTTCATATGTAATCGAAGGTAAAATCACGAGAGATAGTGGTGTTCGTATTATCCGTGATTCCATCGTTATTTTCGAAGGCGAATTAGATACATTAAAACGTTTCAAAGATGATGCAAAAGAAGTAGCAAAAGGATATGAATGTGGTGTTACGATTAAAAACTTCAATGATATAAAAGAAGGCGACATTATCGAAGCATTCATCATGGAAGAGATTAAACGAAAATGATCGTATATGCAGAGTGTGATTTCCTCATTCCTACTGCACATTCACTCAAAGAAAAACGAGCTGTTCTTCAACGAATGCTCACTCGTACGAAACAAAAATTCAATGTTTCTATTTCGGAACTGGCTCATCAAGATGTTTGGCAACGGACGACGATCGGTATCGTTTCCGTTGCTTCACAAAAGGATGCAGCAGAACGTGAGCTTACCCACGCTATTCGTTACTTAGAATCGTATCCGGAATGGGAATGCATTGAAATTAGAAAAGAACATTTATGATAGAAAATGAGGTGTAGCCATCATGTCGATGCGCGCTAACCGAGTTGCGGAACAAATGAAAAAAGAATTAGGCGAGATTATTGGCCGAAAATTAAAAGATCCTCGTATCGGTTTTGTTACAGTAACAGATGTTGCGGTAACAGGTGACTTACAACAAGCGACGATTTATATAACTGTCCTTGATGGAAATAAAGAAGATACGTTAAAAGCTTTAGAAAAAGCGAAAGGATTTATCCGTTCGGAAATCGGACAACGTATTAGATTACGTATAACGCCTGAATTATTATTTCAATTTGATGAGTCTGCAGCTTACGGTAATCGAATAGATGATTTACTAAGACAGATTAACAAGTCATCTGAAGAGTAAAACAAACAAAGAAGTCTGCTGAACAATACAAGCAGACTTCTTTGTTTTATCATGAATTTAGAGGTGAACTACATGTACGAAGGTATACTTCCGCTATGGAAAGAAAAAGGAATGACATCCCATGATTGCGTATTTAAACTACGCAAAATATTGAAAATGAAACGAATTGGTCATACAGGCACATTAGATCCAAGTGTAGAAGGTGTTCTACCTATTTGTTTAGGACAGGCAACAAAAGTATCCGAATACATTATGAACGAAGGTAAAACGTATATTGCAACCGTTTCGATAGGCGCATCTACTTCAACAGAAGATGCAGATGGAGAAGTAGTAGAACAAGACAACACAGCGAAATCTTTTTCGCGGACACAAATTCTAGAAGTACTTCAACAATTAACTGGTGAAATAACACAAACTCCACCAATGTTTTCTGCGGTAAAAGTAAACGGAAAAAAACTGTATGAATACGCAAGAGAAGGAAAAGAAGTAGAACGTCCAAGTAGACAAGTAACGATTTATAAACTGAGTCTATTAGATGCACAAGAAGATTTCTCTGGTGAAAACGTACAATTCACGATCGAAATAGCCTGCAGCAAAGGGACATATATTCGAACACTCGCAGTTCAAATTGGAGAGTTACTTGGATACCCTGCGCATATGTCTTCATTAGTACGAACAACTTCAGGAAACTTTACAAAAGCACAATGCTTAACACTTTACGAAGTGCAACAAGCGGTTGAAAATATGCAGTTAAATAAGGTCATTTTACCATTGAAAGATGCGCTCAGCTCTTGGCCATCGATCGAAATAACAGATGAAACAAAAAAGAGTATAACAAATGGTCAAGTAGTAGAATGTCATCCATTATTAGAAGTGAATGATAAGATTATATACACATTAAATGCTAATCCTATTGCTATTTATATTAAACATCCAACAAAAGATGGTATGATGAAACCAGAAAAAATGTTTTCAGCTTAAAAAAGGAGATTAATATGGAAGTATATCACGTATCTTACCCAAACCATTTATTTAAAAATGAAACAAATGAATCTTATGCTTTAGCTCTTGGCTTCTTTGATGGGGTACATGCTGGTCATCAAGCGGTTATCCAAGAAGCTTTAAATAAAGGAAAAGAGCGAAATATTAAAACGGCTGTAATGACTTTTGATCCTCATCCATCATTAGTCCTTGGTGGTCGGAAAGAACAAATTTTTTATATAACGCCTCTGGAACAAAAAATAGAAATATTGAGCGAACTACAAGTGGATGCTGTTTTTGTTGTGCGTTTTACATCTGACTTTGCCAAGTTGACTCCTGCTGAGTTTATCGAATCGTTTATTAAACAAGCAAATGTGAAACATGTTACCGCAGGCTTTGATTTTACATTTGGGGCATTTGGGAAAGGGACGATGGAAGACATGGAACAGCTTTCAGAAGGCAAATATACCGTTTCTGTTGTAGGAAAGCAAGAGCTATCCGGGGAGAAAATTAGTTCTACTAGAATAAGAGAAGAACTAAAATCTGGTAATATGGAAAAAGTAAAAGATTTACTAGGGCGACCGTTTATGTTATCGGGAGTCGTTGTTCACGGGGACAAACGAGGCAGAACAATCGACTTCCCAACTGCCAACATCCAACCAGCGGAAGGTCAATTCACTCCTGCAACCGGCGTGTATGCTGTGAAAATTCGCGTCCAAGAGAAATGGTATGATGGAGTTTGTAATGTAGGGTTTAAACCGACCTTTAATAATCCAGATGAAAAAAGGCTTTCGATTGAAGTACATATTATTGATTTTGATCAATCTATTTACGGAGAAGAAGTGATTGTACACTGGTATATGCGAATTAGGTCTGAGCAAAAGTTCGATGGAATAGAAGCATTAAAAGCACAAATCACAAAAGATAAATTAGTAGCAATCGATTATTTCAGACAATCATAATTGGTTGCTTCGTATAAAATAATATGTTATTCTGTAACAGTACAAAATTGTACTTAACCTTTCCTTGGCTTTTTCGATTCTCCAACGATTGCTCAGGAGCAGGGGATACTATGAATTTTAGGAGGAAACAAACATGGCAATTACACAAGAACGTAAAAATGAACTAATCGCTGAGTTCAGAACACACGAAAGCGATACTGGATCTGCAGATATTCAAATCGCAATCCTTACTGAAGAAATTAATTCTTTAAACGAACATTTACGTACACACAAGAAAGATCATCACTCACGTCGTGGTCTATTCAAAATGGTTGGACGTCGCCGTAACTTGTTAAAATACTTACGTGAAAACGAAGTACAACGTTACCGTGAGCTAATCGCTAAACTTGGTTTACGTCGATAAGATACCACCTAAGAAAGCGGGATTTATCCCGCTTTTTCTTTTGCATAAAATACTTCGCATAGTTTTGGTTTTTTTGATACACTACTTATGATACATATATAGATTATATATACATTTAATAAGAAGTTTTGAAGTCGAGAGGAGTTTTGAATAAATGAGTGAAAAGAAAGTATTTACGTACGAATGGGCAGGACGTCCCTTACAAGTAGAAATTGGACAACTTGCAAAGCAAGCAAATGGAGCAGTATTAGTTAGATACGGCGATACAAGTGTATTATCAGTTGCAACTGCTTCTAAACAACCGAAAAACCTAGATTTCTTCCCACTAACAGTGAACTATGAAGAAAAGCTATATGCGGTTGGTAAAATTCCTGGTGGATTTATTAAACGAGAAGGACGTCCTTCTGAGAGAGCGATTTTAACAAGTCGTCTAATCGACCGTCCGATTCGTCCATTATTTCCAGACGGATTCCGTAATGAAGTACAAGTAATCTCTATTGTTATGTCTGTTGATCAAAACTGTTCATCAGAAATGGCAGCGATGCTAGGTTCTTCTTTAGCACTTAGCGTGTCAGATATTCCGTTTGACGGACCAATTGCTGGAGTTCAAGTTGGTTTAATTGGCGATGAATTCATCATTAACCCAACAGTAGAACAAATGGAACAGAGTACACTTGATTTAACAGTTGCCGGAACAAAAGATGCGATTAATATGGTTGAAGCTGGAGCGAAAGAAGTTTCAGAAGAAGTCGTACTAGAAGCAATTATGTTCGGTCATAACGAAATCATTAAACTAATCGAATTCCAAGAACAAGTAGTAGCTGCAATTGGAAAAGAGAAAAAAGAAATTCCTCTTTTCGAATTAGATAAAGAGCTTTTTGAAGAAGTAAGAGGCATTTGCGAAACTAAACTTGTACAAGCTATTCAAGTACAAGAAAAACATGCACGTGAAGATGCCATTACAGAAGTTAAAAATGAAGTTTTAGAACAATATACAGAAAAAGAAGCGGACGATGAAACATTAAAACAAGTTCGTGAAATATTAGATGCAATGGTGAAAGAAGAAGTTCGTCGTCTAATCACAGAAGAAAAAGTACGTCCAGATGGGCGTGGTGTAGCAGAAATTCGCCCACTTTCTTCTGAAGTTGGCATTTTACCTAGAACACATGGTTCAGGCTTGTTCACACGTGGACAAACACAAGCATTAAGTATTTGTACATTAGGTCCACTTGGCGATGTACAAATTATCGATGGTCTTGGTTTAGAGGAAACAAAACGTTTCATGCATCATTATAATTTCCCACAATTTAGCGTTGGGGAAACGGGTCCAATCCGTGCTCCAGGTCGTCGTGAAATTGGACATGGTGCCTTGGGTGAGCGTGCATTAGAAGCGGTTATTCCAGACGAAGCTGATTTCCCATATACACTTCGCCTAGTAGCTGAAGTATTAGAATCGAATGGTTCTACTTCTCAAGCAAGTATTTGTGCGTCTACACTAGCGATGATGGATGCTGGTGTTCCACTAAAAGCTCCAGTAGCAGGTATTGCAATGGGGTTAGTGAAAAAAGGCGAGCATTACACGATTTTAACAGATATTCAAGGGATGGAAGATCATCTAGGAGATATGGACTTTAAAGTGGCTGGTACATCTAAAGGGATTACAGCGCTTCAAATGGACATTAAAATCGACGGCTTATCTAAGACCATTTTAGAAGAAGCACTAGAACAAGCGAAAATTGGTCGTATGCAAATTTTAGAAAGCATGCTTGCAACGATTAACCAACCACGTGAGAAACTATCACAATACGCACCGAAAATTACAATGATCAAAATTAACCCAGACAAAATCCGTGATGTAATCGGACCTGGTGGGAAACAGATTAATAAAATCATTGATGAAACTGGCGTAAAAATTGATACAGAGCAAGATGGTACAATTTATATTGCATCTCCAGATGAAGAAATGATTGCACGTGCAAAACAAATTATTGAAGACATCGTCCGCGTAGCGCAAGTTGGCGAATATTATTTAGGAAAAGTAAAACGAATTGAAAAATTCGGTGCTTTCGTCGAAATATTCAATGGAAAAGATGGTCTCCTACACATTTCAGAAATTCAAGAAGAACGTACGAAAAATGTAGAAGATGTGCTTAAACTTGGAGACGAGCTTCTAGTGAAAGTTATCGAAATAGACAATCAAGGTCGCGTAAACTTATCTCGCAAAGTTGTACTAAAAGAAGAAAAAGAACGTGAAGAACAAAAAGAACAACAATAATAAATAATTCATTGTTGCAAATTAGGTTGACCGTAGGCATATAATAACTACGGCAACTTTTTTTAATACCCATTAATATCCTACATAAATAACTTAGACAGAGGTGCAATATTGATAAAGAAAATTACTTGTAATAACGGGCTTCGAATCGTTTCAGAACATATTCCTCATGTGCGCTCCGTAGCGGTCGGTATTTGGGTGCAAGCGGGTTCAAGATACGAACTCCCAGAAGAGAACGGATTAACCCATTTTATCGAGCATATGTTGTTTAAAGGGACGACCAAAAGAACGGCAAAACAAATAGCGGAGGAATTCGACCGCATTGGTGGTAATATTAATGCATTTACTTCGAAAGAAAATACTTGTTACTACGCAAAAGTATTAGATCATCATGCAAGCCACGCCGTTGAAATACTCGCAGACATGTTCTTCCATTCTGTATTTGACCCAATCGAAATAGAAAAAGAACGTCAAGTAGTATTGGAAGAGATAAATATGGTTGAAGACACACCAGACGATATCGTCCATGAGTATTTGTGGAAAGAGATGTACGGTGATCATCCACTTGGAGCGCCGATTTTAGGAACGGAAGAAACACTGAATAGCTTTACGAAAGAAATGATTTTATCGTATATGGAAAAGCATTACACACCAGAAAATGTTGTCATTTCGATAGCTGGTAATATTCCAGACGGACTTACAGACTATATTAAATCATTATTTGGACAGTTCACTCGTAAGAGAACACAGGAGAGTACAGCATTTTCTACACCAGTAATTAGCCCGATTTATACAGAAAAAAGTAGAGAAACAGAACAAGCACATATTTGTTTAGCCTACCCAGGTTTAGCAGTAAAAGCAGATAATATATATAGCTTAGTCATTTTAAATAATATTTTAGGTGGAAGTATGTCGTCTAGATTATTCCAAGAAATCCGAGAAGACAAAGGGCTAGCCTACTCTATTTATTCGTATCACTCTTCTTATGAAGATACGGGTGTGCTTGCAATTTACGGTGGAACTTCTAGCAAACAATTAAATGAATTACAATCCTCTATTTCAGATACCATTGAAACAATTGTCCAAAACGGATTTACAGAAACCGAGGTTGCAAGTGCAAGAGAGCAACTAAAAGGAAATCTGTTACTAGGCTTAGAAAGTACAAATGCACGGATGAGCCGTAATGGCAAAAATGAATTATTATATGGAAAACATCGTTCACTTGATGAAGTGAGTGAAACAATAGATGAAGTAACGCTAGCATCTGTAATGGATTTAGCAAAAGAAATCTTTTCCCACAAGCCAGCTATATCAATTATTATGCCAAAAAACGCCGATCAATGATGATTGGCGTTTTTTTATTAAAGAATAGACGATGGATTACAGTTATAAGTTATGGTTCGCATTGTGGGGATAAAGCGTCTAAGAGAGGCCTCTTAGGTGTCCGCCTGAGATGTCTCATTTTGCTCACAGAGGGCACAAAGGCTAAGAGCACCAAATCGTGTGGCAACGCCTTCGTGACCAACATCGTGTTGGCCTCGGCTGGAGTCGACTCTTGCAGCGAAAATCAATGGAAATCACTTGCTTTTTCAATATTTGTTTGCTGGTGACAAAGCTTGCTACATTTTATGGGTCTATTTTATCCAGTAAATGGCTAAGAGCAACCAACCATTCATGGAAAGCAACCAGTTCCAGTATGAAAGCAATCAAATCATCACGAGAGCAATCAAATAGCTGATGAAAGCAACTAAATTCTTAAATCAGCAAGTTTACTTGGATTGAGATGACCACGATTTGGGTGCATTATGGAAATAATATACCTAAAAGCACTCCGAACTTGTCAGACCGGCATCTGCAAGACAAGTTTGTCGTGTTCAGCTATATTATTGTCACGTTCGCAGTGTAAATTGTCTCTTTCAACTTTTTATTGATAATACCGGATCCCGTTCAGCTAGTATTTTCCACTGATTTTCTCTGCAGCGGCGACTCCAGTGAGATCAAGTGAGTAAGATGAGACTTCACAACGTACGCCTAAGCGGCGGTGAAGGCTCATCACTCACCCCACGGAAAGCGTCCGTCCTGCAGCGAAAATCACGGCAGACACCTAATAGAGGTCACTAAGACGCATTATCCCTATTTAGCTCAACATCCATTAAATCGCCGACAATGTGTTAGACATCAAGTAGTAAATAAACCGTGATTGCTTTATTTTTAATTCACTTTGCTTCATAAAATGGCATATACATAAATAGAAAGAAATAAGGAGGGAAATGATTGTTACTTTCGGAACTGGCAGAAAAAGAATTAATCCAAGTGAAAGACGGTGCGAGATACGGGAAGCTTGCGGATACAGAACTATTATTCAACCCAAAAACCGGTAAAATAGAAGGCTTTGAAGTGTTTCAAAAGGCAGCATCTTTTTTCCAGGCAAACAAAGCAAATAAGAAAAAAGAATTTATCGCTTGGGAAGAAATCATCCTTATTGGAAAAGATCGTATATTGTTCAATGAAACTGATTCAACCAGCGATGCAAGTGATTATTCATGAAAAAGAAATGTATTATTATCGGAACAGACCTACGCTTATCCTACTTCCATACAGCCATTAGTAGCGATTTAGAAACGAAATTAATTGCGACAATGACATGGGATGAAGAACTAAAAGAGGCAGTGGAACAATTTGAACCACAGATTTTATTTTTGCCAATTCAACCGCTTCAAATGGAATGTCCATTTATCTTACCTGAATCATGTAAAGTCTTGTTTGTCGGGAAACAAAATGAAGAGATTGAGAAAGAAATAGAACGTAGGAATATGCACGTTTTTGCCTATTTAGAAGATGAGCAATACATTTGGGATAATGCGAATCTTACGGCAGAAGGTTTTATTAATTATTTTTATACTGAGGAAAAACAAGCGATTTATAATAAGCAATTTATTATTACAGGCTATGGAAGAGTAGGAAAAAGACTTGCACATGCTTTGCATCATCTAGGGGCTAAAGTAGTTATTTCTGTACGATCCGAACATCAATTATTTGAAGCAAAAAGCTACGGCTATGACATAGAAACGTTAGAAAATGTATTGGATAAACAAAAAAATCAATCAGCCTACTTGATCAACACCATACCATCTAAGTGGTTGGAAAATAAACAGGCGGACTTGTTTAAACAAGTTTTCGACCTTGCTTCCAATCCAGGATGTTTACTGGATACAAAGGATAATATCCCATCCAATTATGCACTTGCGACTAGTTTGCCAGGTATGTATTTTCCACAAGATGCCGGTTTACTCATCGCCCAAGCGGTTCAAAAACATTTGTCTTTTTTAGAGGAGGAAAAAACTAGTGTTAAAAGATCTTAGAATAGGTCTTGGCATTACGGCATCTCATTGTACGTATGAGGAAGTAATTCCGATGATAAAACAATTCACAGATTTGGGCGCTGTCGTGGTGCCAATTATTACGTATTCAGTGTTAACGGCAGCAACCCGTTTTGGAACGGGAGAAGAATGGATTGAAAAAATTGAAGGTGCAAGTGGTAGTAAAGTCATTTCCAAAATTGTCGAGGCAGAACCTTTTGGACCGACCAATCCACTCGACTGTATGGTTATTGCACCGATGACCGGAAATTCGATTAGTAAACTGGCGAATGCGCAAACGGATTCTCCTGTTTTAATGGCAGCCAAAGCGACATTACGAAATGGCAAACCAGTAGTCCTAGGAATATCGACAAATGATGCATTAGGATTGAATGGGATGAATATCATGAAACTTTTATCGACAAAAAATATTTATTTTATTCCTTTTGGTCAAGACAATCCTCACTCCAAACCAAACTCGCTAATCGCTGATTTCACAAGGATTGTACCTACTGTGGAACACGCCATTCAGAAGAAACAACTACAACCTTTGCTCATTGCACATTCATCATAAATATAAATAGTGATGTATTTTCATGTATAATATGATACAATATCGCCAATATGTTTTGATTTTAGGAGGAGAGCTTTTATGTCACTTGGGTTTACAGTAGCAGTAGTAGGAGCGACAGGTGCTGTCGGTCAAAAAATTATTGAAAAGTTAGTAGAAAGAAGCTTTCCATATACAAAGTTAAAACTTTTAGCTTCCAAGCGATCTGCAGGTAAAGAAGTGGAAGTGAATGGTTTAACATATACGCTAGAGGAAGCAACACCTGAATCATTCGAAGGAGTAGACGTCGCATTTTTCTCAGCTGGTGGTTCTATTTCGAAAGTACTAGCAAAAGAGGCGGTAAGCCGTGGTGCGATTGTTGTAGACAATACAAGTGCTTTTCGAATGGATAAAGACACACCACTTGTCGTGCCAGAAGTAAACAAACAAGCGTTACATGCCCATCAAGGGATTATTGCTAACCCGAATTGTTCCACTATTCAGATGGTTTGCGCACTAGAACCTATTCGCAATGCATACGGTTTAAATAAAGTTATCGTCTCTACTTACCAAGCAGTTTCTGGTGCGGGAGCAGCGGCAATCGATGAGTTAACTATACAAAGTGAAAAGCTTAATGAAAAAAATCCAAATCCAGCGATTTTACCGGTTAAAAGTGCTGACAAGCATTATCCAATCGCTGGTAATGTAATTCCACAAATTGATGTATTTGAAGAAGATGGTTTTACATTTGAAGAGCATAAAATGATGAATGAAACGAAGAAAATTATGACACTTCCGCAGCTATCTATTGCAGCAACTTGTGTGCGCGTGCCTGTTGTAACGGGTCATTCGGAATCAGTTTATGTCGAAGTAGATCAAGAGAATGTAACAGTAGAAGAATTGAAACAATTATTATCCAATACAAAAGGGATCACTGTACAAGATTCACCGGAACAACAACTGTATCCAATGCCTTATTTTGCAGAAGATCAAGATGATGTTTTCGTTGGGCGTATTAGAAAAGATCCTTCCAACAATAACGGCTTCCATATGTGGATTGTATCTGATAATCTATTAAAAGGGGCAGCACTAAATTCGATTCAAATTGCGGAAGCATTAATAGAGGAACGTATTTTAACTGCATTCAGCTGACCTTTTTAATGTTATAAGTGGTAAGATGAATGCAAATTAAGTAGACAATTTAGTGAAGGTTCTAACCAAGCTGAATAAAGTTAAAACCTCCGGCGGATGTCACAGATTTTTTAGGGGAATTTAAGGAAGGCGGTCTAAGTTCGCAACGTCCTGTCGCAACTCCCGCATGACCTACATCCTGTAGGCCTCAGGCTCGATAAAAATCTGGACGCAAATACGCCAGGGCGAATTTGATAAGAGGTGTAATCAAATGAATATCGGTCATATTTCCACAGCGATGGTTACTCCGTTTGCAGAAGACGGTTCCATTGATTTTATTGCAACAGAAAAGTTAATCGAACATTTACTAGCAACTGGAACGGACTCCCTCGTTGTTTGTGGTACAACTGGAGAATCTCCAACACTATCAACGGACGAGAAGTTGGAACTCTTTCGATTTACAGTTGAAAAAGTGAATAAGAGAGTTCCGGTAATAGCAGGAACGGGAAGTAATAATACTGCGGCATCGATCGACTTGTCGCAAAAAGCGGAAGCGCTTGGTGTAGATGCACTAATGCTTGTTATACCGTATTACAATAAACCAAATCAGCGCGGGATGATTGCGCATTTTGAAGCAATTGCAAATGCGACAACATTACCGATTGTAGTCTATAATATTCCAGGACGTTCGGTCGTCAATTTAGAAGCGGATTCCATGATCGCTTTAAGTAAAATTCCATCCATTCAAATCGCTAAAGAAGCGAGTGGAAATTTGGATCAAATGACGAAAATTTTAGCTGGCGTGGATGATGAGTTCCGTGTATATAGTGGAGACGATGCGTTAACTTTACCACTACTTGCGCTTGGAGGGTCCGGGGTCATTTCTGTTGCTTCACATGTAATTGGGAACGATATGCAAGAAATGATACAAGCATTTCATGCAGGAGACCACCAAAAGTCTGCTAAAATCCATCAAACGATTTTACCAGTTATACATGGACTGTTTGCACACCCAAATCCAGTAGTAGTGAAATATGCACTTTCCAAAGTGGGAGTAGAAGTAGGTTCCCTGAGGTTACCACTCGTAGAAATGACAGAAGACGAGAAAAAAGCATACGACCTCATTTGGGAAGAGTACTTGAAAAATAAATAATATTCACCAAAAAGACGGAGGAAAGTTAAAGTGTACCTTACGCTCGGGACATTTTATTTTTCTTTCTGTCTTTTTTTATTTGTGTGAATCGTCGTCGTTCGATATAATAAAATCTAGTGGATGTTGGTCGGGTTAATAATAGGAGGAAAAGATTTGGTTAAAGTAAAAAATGAACTTATTCGCATTATCCCACTCGGTGGAGTAGGGGAAATCGGAAAAGCAATGTATGTAGTAGAAATAGATGAAGAAATTTTTGTTGTAGACAGTGGGCTAATGTTCCCTGAAAATGAAATGCTTGGAATTGATATCGTTATTCCAGATATTACGTATTTAGAAGAAAATAAAGACCGCGTAAAAGGAATCTTTTTAACGCACGGACATGAAGATGCAATTGGATCTATTTCCTATTTATTGCAAAAGGTACAAGCACCTGTCTACGGTTCTAAATTGACAATTGCTTTAGCGAAAACACATTTAAAAGCATTGCCTACCAAACAAGCGGTCAAATATTTTGAAGTAACAAATAAAAGTCGGATGAATTTTCAAAGTACACATGTAACATTCTTCCACACAACACATAGTATTCCAGATTCACTTGGAATTGTTTTTCACACATCAGAAGGTGCGATCGTACACACTGGTGAATTTAAATTTGATCAATCAGCAAAAGGGAAGTATCGTCCGGATATCGCAAAAATCGCTGGGCTAGGAGAAGAAGGAGTATTCATTCTTTTATCCGACTCAACAGAAGCAGAAAGACCGGGTTATACTACATCGGAAGCTGTCATTGAAAACCAATTATCCGAAACATTCCACGCTGCACGTGGTCGTATATTAGTAGCTTTATATGCATCTAATTTCATCCGCATTCAGCAAGTATTAGATAAAGCGGCGGAAACAGGTAAGAAAGTAGCGATAGCTGGAAAAACGTTAGAAAACACATTCCAAATCGGATTGGATCTTGGTTATTTCACAGTCCAAGAAGACACGCTTATTTCGATTAAAGAAATCGCCAAGCATGAAGATGGAAATGTGGTTGTCATTGTTTCAGGCAATCAAGGCGAACCTTTAGAAGCGCTGGAAAAAATGATTCGTAAACACCATAAAGATATTAAGATTAAAGATACAGACACTGTGCTTATCACATTTACTCCTTCACCAGGAATGGAAGTTGGTATGTACCAAACGATGAACCAAATCGCAAAAGTTGGTGCTAAAGTGTTAACGGCTAGCAAAAATGTCCATGTATCTGGACATGGCAGTCAAGAAGATTTAAAAATGATGTTGAACTTAACGAAGCCAAAATATTTCATCCCGATTCAAGGGGAGTACCGTATGTTAATGGCTCACTCGAAAGTAGCACAAGATACTGGTATGACAAAATCAGAAATATTTATTGCGGATAAAGGCGATATTGTCGAATACAAAAATGGTAAAATGCGCATGAGTGGAAGAGTACAAGCTGGAAATGTCCTGATCGATGGAATTGGTGTTGGCGATGTAGGGAATATCGTTCTACGTGATCGTAAACTTCTATCCCAAGATGGTATTTTTATCGTAGTAGTTACATTGAACCGCGCGCAAAAGAAAATAGCTTCTGGTCCAGAGATTCTTTCGAGAGGTTTCGTCTATGTAAGAGAATCAGAGGAACTTATGGAAGAATCGGCGCAACTAGTTCGAACAATTGTTGAAAAATATGTGAATAAAGAAACGTTTGAATGGACAAACATAAAACAAGAAATCCGTGATACGCTAAATTCATATTTATTCCAACAAACTAAACGTCGTCCAATGATTATCCCGATTATTATGGAATATTAATATGAATAATAAAGGGATTTCCTTTCGGAACACGGAAGGAGATCCCTTTTTATAACGAAAGCAGGTGATATGGTTGGCACAGACTAAAAGAAAACCAGTAAAAAAAGCAGCACCGAAAAAAAAGACAATGCATCCGCTAATGTTTGAAATTATTGGATTACTTATTATTGGACTAGCGATCATTTCCTTTTTCGAATATGGTCTAGTTGGTCGAGGGCTAGCATATATCGGTTATTTCCTATTCGGGAACTGGCATATTGCCATTCCTTTTATGTTTATCGTTTATGCACTTATAATTATGATGAAGCAAACTTTTCCAGCATGGAATCATCGTCTCTTATTGGGAAGTGGGTTTATTTTAAGTAGTTTATTGCTATTTAGTCACATAGCTCTTTTCCAACAACTATTTGAAGGAAAAGGATTAATGACCAATTCTGTTTTAAGGGAAAGCTATCGTGTGTTAGTGGAAAGTGGAGGTATTATAAATCAAACGAGTTCTCTTGGTGGAGGTATATTAGGGGCTGTTTTATTTGCCTCGTTTCATGTTTTGTTTGATTCCTCTGGTGCAAAGATTGCTGGTTGGCTTTTATTATTAATAGGAATTATTTTATGGACTGGGAAGGCACTTGTACCATTAATGATGGAAGGTGCACCAAAACTTCGAGATAAAATAGCCGATTATAAGAAAAAGAAAAAACCGGCACCACCTAAAAAGACAACAAGACGATCGAAGAAAGAACAGCCTCAGGAAGAAGCAGTGACTGTCCATGATGAGGTTTTAACGATTAGAGAAGAAGTGGTAGAGGAAGTTTCTGCACCAATTATTTCGGCTTTTACGGAACGAATCGCGAAAAGAGAAGAGAAGGTCGAAGTAGAGCCAGAAGAAATAACGGAACCAATTGAACTCCATATGGAAGCGGAAGAAGTAGAAAACGAAGATTATCAACTGCCGCCTATTACACTTTTAGATGCTCCTGCACATAGCGACCAAAGTGGCGAGTTAAATGCACTTCAAGCTAATGCTCAAAAACTAGAAAAGACATTTTTAAGTTTTGGCGTAAAAGCAAAAGTAACGCAAGTACATTTAGGTCCAGCAGTGACAAAATACGAAGTCCTTCCAGACGTTGGAGTGAAAGTAAGCCGTATTGTTAGTTTACATGATGATTTGGCGCTAGCGCTTGCAGCAAGAGATATTCGTATTGAAGCCCCGATTCCAGGTAAATCTGCTATTGGGATTGAAGTTCCGAACACAGAAGTGGCCATCGTTAGCTTACGTGAGGTATTAGAATCGGAGGAAAATAATAAGCCGAATTTGAAACTGCTCATTGGATTTGGACGAGACGTAACTGGACAAGCTGTACTTGCGCAATTAAACAAAATGCCCCATTTACTAGTAGCAGGTTCAACTGGAAGTGGGAAAAGTGTTTGCATTAACGGAATTATTACAAGCATCATGATGCGAGCAAAACCGCATGAAGTAAAAATGATGATGATCGACCCAAAAATGGTGGAGCTAAATGTATATAATGGCATACCGCATTTGCTTGCTCCGGTAGTGACAGACCCTAGAAAGGCATCACAAGCATTGAAAAAAATCGTTTCGGAAATGGAACGACGATATGATTTGTTCTCCCATACAGGTACACGAAATATGGAAGGATATAATGAATATATCGACAAATGGAACGAAGAAAACGATGAAAAACATCCGAAGCTTCCATATATCGTAGTCATTGTGGACGAGTTGGCGGATTTAATGATGGTTGCATCCAGTGATGTAGAAGATTCCATCACACGTCTAGCGCAAATGGCTCGTGCTGCTGGTATCCATTTAATTATTGCGACACAAAGACCGAGTGTGGACGTTATTACTGGAATTATTAAAGCAAATATTCCTTCTAGAATAGCCTTTGCTGTATCTTCAGCGATCGATTCACGCACCATCCTGGATATGGGTGGCGCGGAAAAGCTTTTAGGTCGAGGAGATATGTTGTTTTTACCAGCAGGAAGTTCGAAACCTGTTCGTGTGCAAGGTGCCTTTTTGTCAGACGCTGAAGTAGAACGCATGGTCGACTTTGTCATCGAACAGCAAAAAGCTAATTACCAAGAAGAAATGATTCCAGATGAAGTAGAAGAGTCGCAAGAACAAGTGGATCGGGATGAGCTTTATGATGAAGCTGCACAATTAGTGACAGATATGCAAACTGCATCGGTTTCACTTATCCAAAGAAGATTTAGAGTAGGCTATTCTCGGGCTGCTAGAATTATCGATCAACTCGAATTGGGTGGAATAGTAGGACCTTATGAAGGAAGTAAGCCACGTCAAGTACTTGTCTCAAAAAACGCTGGAGATTCTGATTTAATATGACAATATGATTACAATTAGATAAAGTTTATGTAAAGTCAATAGATAATAAAATAATAAAAGTATTTATTTTGAACATTTAAAGTGTTATAGTATGACTGATTAGTAGGAATGTTTTACATCAGAGGTCTGATCTCGAAAAATGGTGGTGTTTTTATATGACAATAAAAGTAGATCATCGTCCTTTGTATCTTCAAGTGATTGATCGTATTAAAGAAGACATTGAAAAAAACATATTCAAAGAAAAGGAAAAGCTTCCTTCTGAATTTGAATTAGCAAAATCACTCGGTGTTAGTCGTGCAACTTTAAGAGAAGCTCTACGTTTATTAGAAGAAGAAAATGTCATTGTCAGACGACATGGAGTCGGGACTTTTGTTAATTCAAAACCCGTCTTCACGTCTGGTATTGAACAGCTTTCAAGTATTTCCTCTATGATTCGAAGTGCGGGTATGGAACCAGGAACAATTTATTTGAGTTCTATGCAATCGCTTCCAACAGAAGAAGATATAAAGCGCTTCCAATGTAAAGAAGAGCAATCGATTATTTCAATGGAACGTGTCCGTACTGCAAATGGAGAACCAGTTGTGTATTGTGTCGATAAAGTTCCAAAGCATTACTTGCCTAATGATTTTCTCATAAGAGAAGAAGGTTCTATTTTTACTGCATTAGAGGAATCTGGAGACATACGTGTATCTCATGCGGTCGCGTTTATAGACCCTATTGGATACCATGAAGTTGCTTCACCGACTTTGAATTGTGAACCGGAAACTTCTTTGCTTGTGTTAAAACAACTTCACTATGACGAAAACGATCGTGTGGTTTTGTATTCGAAAAATTATTTTCGAGCAGATAAATTTAGTTTTCATGTTGTTCGAAAAAGGGTGTAAAAGGCTTTAAATTCCTACTAATAAGAAAAAGAGAAAATAATTGGGGGTTTTCATTTTGTCAAAACGTAAATTTGGTTTAGGTCTATCATTTGTATTAGCTGCAGGTACTATCCTTGGAGCTTGTGGTACAAAAGACGAAGAAACAAAAACTTCAACAGGTTCAGAAGGCAAGGATACTGAAACTACAGAAACAAAAGATTTCTCTATCGCTATGGTAACCGACGTTGGTGGTGTAGATGATAAGTCTTTCAACCAATTAGCATGGGAAGGTATTGAAGAGTGGGGTAACGAACATGGCCTTGAAAAAGGGGATGGTGGCTATGATTACCTTCAATCAAAAGGCGATGCTGATTATATGACAAACTTAAACAGCTTAGTACGTCGTAATTTCGATGTAGTTTATGGAATCGGTTTCTTAATGGAAGAACCAATTGGTACGATTGCAGGCCAACAACCGGAAGCACAACTTGCTATCATCGACGGTATTGTGGATAAACCAAATGTTGCTTCTGTAATGTTTAAGGAGCAAGAAGGTTCTTTCTTAGCTGGTGTTGCAGCAGCACTTATGTCTGAATCAAAACAAATTGGTTTCGTTGGAGGAATGGAAATTCCAGTTATCGAACGATTTGAAGCAGGATTCGTAGAAGGTGTTAAAGCAGTAGATCCAAGTATTAAAGTAGATGTACAATACACTGGTAAATTTGATGATGCAGCTCTTGGTAAAACAACTGCTAACCGTATGTATTCTTCAGGCATTGATATTATTTTCCACGCAGCTGGTGGTACTGGTAACGGTGTATTCGCGGAAGCTAAAGAGCGTAAAACAAAAGATGCTAATGCGAACGTATGGGTAATCGGAGTGGACTCTGACCAATACGAAGAAGGTGCTATTGGTGATACTAACATTACACTAACTTCTATGCAAAAACGTGTAGATGTAGCAGTACAAACAATTGCAAATGAAGCAATGGCTGGTAATTTCCCAGGTGGGAAAACAGTAACTTATGGTTTAGCAGAAAAAGGGGTGCAGCTTGCTGACTCTCGCGGAGCTATCCCACAAGATATTCTAGACCAAATCGAAGAATACTCTAAAAAAATTGTTGATGGCGAAATCACTGTTCCTGAAACAGTAGAATAATTAGTTTTTCTAACATCATAAAGGCCGATGCTCATCGGTCTTTATGATATTTTAATTAATAGATGAAAGATTTTAAAAAATTCAACCTACAAAATTTAAGGTCTTTCCTGTATTAATTTTGTAAACAGTACTAAGATGAAATGATTCCAGATGAAGTAGAAAAACAACATGAACAAGTATACCGGGATGAATTGTATGATGAGGCTGCACAATTAGTAATAGAATATGTAACTGCATCGATTTGACAAATCCACAAACGCTTTATAATGGGTTATTTCAAGTTGCAGGAATTATCGATTAACTCGAATTGGGTATATTAGTAGGACCTCATAAAGGAAGTAGGCCATGCCAACTACTTATTGCAAAAAACGCCGTAGATATTGATTATATATGACAAAACGATTACAAAAAGGTTAAATTATTGTTAAGTAAATAGTTAAAAAATTTATAAAAGTATTTATTTCACTAATTAAAAGTGTTATAGTATGACTGATTAGTAGGAAGGTTTTACATCAGAGGTCTGATCTCTAAAAATGGTGGTGTTTTTATATGACAATAAAAGTAGATCATCGTCATTTATATCTTCAAGTGATTGATCGTATAAAAGAAGACATTGAAAAGGGCATATTCAAGGAAAAGGAAAAACTTCCTTCTGAGTTTGAATTAGCAAAATCACTAGGTGTCAGTCGTGCAACTTTAAGAGAAGCTTTACGTCTTTTGGAAGAAGAAAATGTAATTGTCAGACGACATGGAGTCGGGACTTTTGTTAATTCAAAACCTGTCTTTACGTCTGGTATTGAACAGCTTTCGAGTATTTCCTCTATGATTCGAAGCGCGGGTATGGAACCAGGAACAATTTATTTGAGTTCGATGCAATCGCTTCCAACTGAAGAAGATATGAATCGCTTTGAATGTAAGGACGAGCAATCGATTATTTCGATGGAGCGGGTCCGTACTGCAAATGGCGAACCAGTAGTATATTGTGTGGATAAAGTTCCAAAGAATTACTTGCCTGTAGATTTTCTCATTAGAGAAGAAGGTTCTATTTTTTCCGCATTGGAGGAATCTGGAGAAATTCATGTATCCCATGCGGTTGCATACATCGATCCTGTTGGATACCATGAAATTGCTTCTCCTACATTAAATTGTGCTCCGGAGACGTCTTTGCTTGTATTAAAACAACTGCATTATGACGAGAATGATCGTGTGGTATTGTACTCGAAAAATTATTTTCGGGCAGATAAATTTAGCTTTCATGTTGTTCGAAAAAGGGTGTAAAATATTTCCGAGTCCTGCTAATAAGAAAATAAATGGAGGTTTTCATTTTGACAAAACGTAAATTTGGTTTAGGTCTTTCACTTGTCCTAGCTGCTGGAACAATTCTTGGCGCTTGTGGTACAAAAGACGAAAAAGCATCAACTGGTTCAGAAGGTACAGACAAAGGCACTACAGAATCAACAGATTTTTCTATTGCAATGATCACTGACGTTGGTGGAGTAGACGACAAATCTTTCAACCAATCAGCTTGGGAAGGTTTTCAAGCTTGGGGTGCAGAACATGGTCTTGAAAGAGGCGATGGTGGTTTTGACTATCTTCAATCAGCAGGAGACGCTGATTACGTAACAAACTTAAATAACTTAGTACGTCGCGATTTCGACATCGTTTATGGTATTGGTTTCTTATTAGAAGAGCCGATTGGAACAATTGCTGACCAAAAACCGGATAACAAATTCGTTATTCTTGATGGTGTTGCGGACAAGCCAAACGTTGTTTCTGTATTGTTTAAAGAACAAGAGGTAGCATACCTTGCTGGTGTTGCAGCTGCACTTATGTCAGAAACTAAACAAGTTGGTTTCGTTGGAGGAATGGAAATTCCAGTTATCGAACGTTTTGAAGCAGGATTCGTTGAAGGTGTTAAAGCAGTAGATCCAAGTATTAAAGTAGATGTACAATACACTGGTAAATTTGATGATGCTGCACTTGGTAAAACAACTGCTAACCGTATGTATTCTTCAGGTGTAGATATTATTGCACACGCAGCTGGTGGTACTGGTAACGGTGTATTTGCAGAAGCAAAAGAACGTAAAACAAAAGATCCGAATGCAAACGTATGGGTAATCGGAGTTGACTCTGACCAATACGAAGAAGGCGCTGTTGGCGATTCTAACGTAACACTTACTTCTATGTTGAAAAAAGTTGGAGTAGCGGTACAAGACGTTGCGAATGCTGCAATGGCTGGAGACTTCCCAGGTGGAACTACATTAACTTATGGTTTAGCTGAAGAAGGCGTTGAACTTGCTGATTCACGTGGAAATATCCCACAAGACGTTTTAGACCAAATCCAAGAGTATGCAGATAAAGTTGCTGCTGGAGAAATTACTGTTCCTGAAACTTTGGAATAAATTATTAAACGAAAATCATAAAGACCGAGATATTTCGGTCTTTATGATATTTTAATTAATAGAAGAAAGATTTTAAAAATTTAAAGTCTTTCCTGTATTAATTTTGTACTAGTATAGTAGGGAGTGAATTCATTGGAATATGTAATAGAGATGCTAGGCATTCGAAAAGAGTTTGGATCATTTGTTGCGAATGATAATATTACTCTCCAATTAAAAAAAGGAGAGATTCATGCTCTTTTAGGAGAAAATGGAGCTGGAAAATCCACTCTCATGAATGTACTATTTGGCCTATATCAACCGGAAGCCGGAGAGATAAAAGTGAATGGGAAGACTGTGAATATAACAGATCCGAACGTAGCGAATGATCTTGGTATCGGGATGGTTCATCAGCATTTTATGCTTGTGGAAAATTTCACGGTAACAGAAAACATTATTTTAGGGAATGAATTAACGAAGGGCGGCGTGATCGATATTAAAGATGCTGCCAAAAAAATTCATTCTTTATCAGAAATGTACGGTTTGGCAGTGGATCCATACGCTAAAATTGAAGATATATCTGTTGGTATGCAACAACGTGTAGAAATCTTAAAAACACTATATCGTGGTGCTGAAATACTAATTTTCGACGAACCGACCGCATCTCTTACTCCTCAAGAAATAGTGGAGCTCATCCAAATTATGAAGCGACTCATTCAAGAAGGAAAGTCGATTATTTTAATCACGCATAAATTAAAAGAGATTATGGACGTTTCAGACAGAGTGACCGTTATTCGAAAAGGAGAAGGAATTGGTACAGTTATTACCTCTGAAACAAATCCCAATGAACTTGCTTCTTTAATGGTTGGTAGACAAGTTGATTTTACAACAGTGAAAGACGAAGCAAATCCTACCGATGATGCTCTAGTTGTTAAAAATCTAGTTGTTACTGATTATCGTGGCGTTGAAAAAGTAAAAAATTTAAATTTAACAGTACGTAAAGGCGAGATTTTAGGAATTGCAGGAATTGATGGAAATGGTCAATCGGAGTTAATCGAAGCTATTACTGGACTTAGAAAAACAAAGAGTGGATCTATTTCGATCAATGGACAAGATATTACGAACAAAAAGCCTCGTAAAGTGACAGAAACAGGGGTTGGGCATATCCCACAAGACCGTCATAAGCACGGACTTGTACTGGATTTCCCAATCGGGCATAATATTGCATTACAAACGTACTACCTAGATCCGATTTCCAAAAATGGTATTATGAATTATGGAAAAGTTTCGGAGCTAGCTCAGAAAATAATTCGCGAATATGATGTTCGAACACAAGGAGAATATACTCCAGCACGTGCCTTATCTGGTGGTAATCAGCAAAAAGCGATTATTGGACGTGAGATCGAACGTAATCCAGAATTATTGATCGCTGCACTTCCAACTAGAGGATTAGATGTTGGTGCAATCGAATTTATTCACCAAAGATTGATCGAACAACGTGATAAAGGCAAGGCGGTACTACTACTATCGTTTGAACTAGATGAAGTTATGAACGTTTCAGACCGAATCGCGGTTATTTATGATGGGCAAATTGTGGATACATTATTGCCAAAAGAAAC
Organism: Psychrobacillus sp. NPDC096389; assembly: GCF_044762855.1. Lineage (NCBI taxonomy): Bacteria > Bacillati > Bacillota > Bacilli > Caryophanales > Bacillaceae > Psychrobacillus > Psychrobacillus sp. NPDC096389. The sequence continues at coordinate 1,214,331 of NZ_JBIWFB010000001.1, forward strand.
AACAGAGCAGGAGCTAGGATTGTTAATGGCAGGTCAAACTACGAGAGAAAATGTTGTAAAACAGGGGGATAAAGAAAATGCCGAATAGAGTAGTTAATATACTTGTCCCTGTTATTTCCGTTATATTAGGTCTACTTGTTGGAGCAGTAGTGATGATAGCAAGTGGATATGATCCAGTAGCAGGGTATACTGCATTATGGAACGGTATTTTTGGAGATTCCTATACAATTGGAGAAACTGTTCGTACAATAACTCCTTATTTGTTATCCGGTTTAGCAGTTGCTTTTGCTTTCCGTACAGGGTTATTTAATATCGGTGTAGAAGGACAATTACTAGTCGGTTGGTTTGCAGCTGCATATGTAGGAATTGCCTTCGACCTACCAATGTATATTCATTTACCACTTGCCATTATCGCAGCTGCTGTAGCAGGAGGACTATGGGCATTTATACCTGGTCTTTTAAAAGCAAAATTACAAGTTCATGAAGTAATTGTAACGATTATGATGAACTATATTGCACTTCATACGACGAATGTGCTTATACGTATCGTTGCAAAAGGAAAAGAAACAACAGAACCTATTAAAGAAACGGCTTCTTTGAAATCTGCTTTTTTTGAAAGTATGACAGATTTTTCGAGATTACATTATGGTATTTTCATAGCACTTGCCATGGTTCTAGTAATGTGGTTTATTTTAGAAAAAACAACGACTGGTTTTGAATTGAAGGCAGTTGGATTTAATAAGCACGCATCCGCTTATTCTGGTATGAATGTAAACAAAAACATTATTCTTTCAATGGTTATTTCTGGAGCTTTTGCAGGACTTGCTGGTGCAATGGAAGCACTTGGTACATTCCAATACGCGAGTGTAAAAGGTGGCTTTACAGGAATTGGATTTGACGGAATCGCAGTAGCTCTTTTAGGGGCAAATACGCCGCTCGGGGTTGTGTTCGGTGCCACTTTATTCGGTGCGTTGAAATTTGGTTCATTAAATATGCCAAACGCAGCAGGTATACCGGTTGAGATCGTTTCAATCGTTATTGCCCTTATTATTTTCTTTGTAGCATGTGGTTACATTATTCGCTATTTCCTTCTAAAGTTAAACAAGAAAAAGGAGGCGAAATAACATGAGCTTTTTAGAGGTTCTATATTTCATTATTCCGTCGGCCATATTTTATGCTGCTCCGTTAATCTTTACTGCAATCGGTGGGGTTTTCTCAGAACGTTCTGGTGTTGTTAATATTGGACTAGAAGGTTTAATGGTAATGGGAGCATTTATCGGGATTATTTTCAACTTGACGTTTGTCGGTACTTTTGGTGCGATGACTCCTTGGGTTTCGATTATAGCGGCAATGATCGTTTCTGGTATATTTGCGATTATGCACGCAGTAGCAACGATTTCATTCCGTGCAGATCAAACGATTTCTGGGGTAGCGATCAATATGCTAGGTGTCGCGATTGCATTGTTCTCCGTTAAAATGATTTACGGGAAAGGACAAACAGATTATATTCAAGAACGCTTTATCCGTTTTGATATTCCTTTTTTAAGTGATATTCCGGTTCTAGGACCTATGTTTTTTAAAGATGTCTATTCAACATCGATTTTAGCTTTCATCGTAGCAATCGGTGCGTGGTTTGTTATTTATAAAACACCATTTGGTTTACGTCTTCGCGCTGTAGGTGAACACCCCATGGCAGCAGATACAATGGGTGTTAATGTAACGAAAATGCGCTATATAGCTGTTATTTTATCTGGTATGTTCGCTGGTGTTGGTGGAGCAGTTTATGCACAATCTATTTCAGCCGAATTCAGCCATTCGACGATTAATGGACAAGGGTTTATGGCGCTTGCTGCGATGATTTTTGGTAAATGGCATCCACTTGGAGCGCTTGGAGCCGCATTATTCTTTGGTTTTGCACAAGCATTAAGTATTGTCGGTGGACAAATTCCGATTATCAATCAAGTACCAAGCTATTACTTGCATATATTACCGTATGTCTTGACGATTTTAGCGGTAGCTGGATTTATCGGAAAAGCACATGCACCAAAAGCTAGTGGTGTACCGTATATTAAAGGAAAACGATAAAATAGAAGGGACCAATTAAATTTGGTCCCTTTTTGTTGTTTGTGTTGGGAACTATAAAACATAAGACACTTTTATCTTGTATGTATTTTAGGGATAGTGCGTCGTAGTCAAAGCCGTCTCAATCCAAGTAAAGAGCTATTTTAAGAAATGGTTGCTTTCATTGGCAATTTAGTTGCCATCGCGCTGATTTGGTTGCTTTCGGAATAGAATTGATTGCTTTCAATGACCGAATGGTTGCCCTAATCCATTTATTGGATTCACACTGTCGAAATACTGTAGAAGATTTTGTTTTTAGCTAGTAGATACTGAATTAGTAAGCGATTTTCCATTGATTTTCGCTGCAGATGTCGACTCCAGTGGGATCAAGTGAGTAAGATGAGACATCCCAACGTACGCCTAAGCGGCGGGGATGGCTCATCACTCACCCCACGGAAAGCGTACAACTACAGCGAAAATCACAGTGGTCACCAGTCAACTCACTAAGACTTATTATCCCTATTATGTACGTTATTCCATTGTTCGTTCCTATTTGATATAGTTGTTTGAATATGTACAATGAATATATGTATAGTAAAATGGTATAAGAGATACACTAGAAAGAAAAAGGGGGATATTACAACATGTTTCAACAATTTGAACTTGCGCGTGGCGTTAAGCTTTACGTAAGACCTACAGAACAATTTAAAACGATTAATATATCGTTTAAATGGAAACAACAGTTAACCGAAGAACAAGCGGCAATTCGCGCTGTTTTAGCGAATGTTTTGCAATATAGTAATGCAGAATACCCAACGAACGCGGAATTCCGAAAGCGTTTAGATGATTTATATGGTGCCGTTTTATATTTTGATACGGGAAAAAAAGGGAATCATCATATTTTTTCGTTGAATGCGGAAACTGTAAATGATGCTTATTTATCCAACGAAAAAGTAGTGGATGAAGTATTCAACTTATTACATACAGTTCTTTTCAAACCAAAACAAGTTGATGGAAAATTTGTAGAGTCGATTGTAACTAGGGAAAAAGACCAAGTTATTGAACGTATTCAATCGATGTATGACGATAAAACAAGATATGCTCAACAACGATTGCTAGAGAATATTCGTCCAAATCACCCTGCTTCTATCTCTGCTAATGGTACGGTTCCAGCAGTTAAAGCTGTAACAAATGAACAATTAGTAGCCATGCATCAAACGATCCTCACAGAAGACAATTTGTCTATTTATATTGTCGGGGATGTCAATGCACAAGAAATCAAAGAAAAAATAGCTAGCCATTTTCCGTTTACAAACAGAACATCAGTACTAGTACACGATGTAGAAGCTGCAAAAGCTTCCTCAGAAAATGGGTTTTTACATGAAATCCAAGATATGAAACAAGGTAAGTTGCATATTGCATACAAGACACCAGTTACTTTCTTCTCAGAAGAATTCCCGATTATGCAAATGACGAATGGTATATTAGGTGGCTTTGCACATTCCAAAATATTTATGAATGTGCGTGAAAAAGAAAGTATGGCCTACTATGCATCAAGTAGTTATGCGTCATTATATGGATTGATATTCGTCTTAGCGGGTATTGATGCTAATTTGCAGGATAAAGCGGTGAAGCTAATTGATGAACAGTTAAAAGCGATGCAACAAGGCGATATTTCTGATTTAGAAATCAATCAAACAAAATCGATGTTAACAAACCAATTAAAAGAAGCATTGGATTCAGCTCGCGCACAAATTGAAATTTACGATCAATATAAAGAAATAAATGAGTCATTTACAGTGGAAAACTGGGTTGCCAAATGGTCCAATGTCACGAAGGATCAAATTCAAGAAATGGCTCAGAAAATAGAGAAGGAATTCGTCTATTTCCTATCAGGTAAGGAAGGTGCAACCAATGAATGAAACATATTTTAAACAATTAGAAGAAACGTTATACCATGAGCAATTGCCGAATGGTTTAGATGTATATATATTACCAAAAAAAGGGTTTTCCAAAACATTTGTAACTTTTTCGACGAAGTATGGCTCAATTGACCGAGAATTTATTCCACTTGGGAAAAAGGATCCGGTAATCGTTCCGGACGGGATTGCTCATTTTTTAGAGCATAAAATGTTTGAGAAAGAAGAAGGAGACGTTTTTCAACAGTTTAGCGAAAAAGGGGCCTCTGCAAATGCCTTCACTTCGTTTACAAAAACGACTTACTTATTTTCATCTACCGATCATGTATTAGAAAATACGAAAACATTACTTGATTTTGTACAGCAACCTTATTTCACTGAAGAAACGGTGGAAAAGGAAAAGGGTATCATTGCCCAGGAAATAACGATGTATGATGACCAGCCCGATTGGCGTTTATACTTCGGTGCTATTGAAAATATGTATAAAGAACACCCAGTGAAAATCGATATTGCGGGTACAGTAGAGTCTATTGATAAAATTACGGCCGATCATTTATATGAGTGTTATCACACATTTTATCATCCATCCAATATGACCGTATTTGTTGTTGGAGCTGTGAACCCACAAGAAATGATGAATTTCATTAAGCAAGATCAAGCTGCGAAAAAATTCGAAGCTCCACAAGAAATAAAGCGATTTTTCCCGACTGAACAAACGAATGTTGCTTTTGAAAAACGCAGTTTACAAATGGATGTGCAAAAACCAAAAATTATTTATGGCATCAAGTCGACTAATACCGATATTTCAGGAAAAGAAATGCTAAATTATGAGCTATCTATGCAAGTGGCAATCGAATTATTATTTGGTAGAACATCTGCATTTTATCAGGACGTCTACGAAAAAGGATTAATCGATGAATCATATTCAGCAGACTTTTCGATGGAAAAAGGCTATGGCTTTACAATGATCGGTTCGGATACAGTAAATGCAGAAGAACTTGCCGAGAAGATTAAACAATCAATTCAACGATATGGAAAAGAGGGGCAGTTTACGGACGAAGATTTAAAGCGAGTGACACGTAAAAAAATTGGGTTTTTCTTACGGGCTTTGAACTCCATCGAATATATTGCCAACCAATTTACAAGATATTCATTTAACGATATGAATTTATTTGACGTTGTTCCTGCACTTGAAAATCTAACAATGGTTCAAGTAGTTGAAGCTCTAGAATCTTTAAAAGATGAACAGACGCATACAGTATTTACGGTTGTTCCATTCGAGAAAAACAGCAATGAGTAAAAAGTTTGCATTAGTGTTAGGGGCTTCAGGAGAAATAGGGGACACGATTTGTCGAAACTTGGCGAAAGCTGGCTGGTCTCTATACCTACACTATTCAAGTAATAAAGCGCGTGTAAGCGTGCTGATCGATGAATTGGAACAATTATACCCTTCCCAAGAATTCATGCTTATACAAGCGGATATGCGGGAAATAAGCTCCATCGAAAAATTAGCGAATTCAATTTATTCCCTTCATTCCATCGTTTTTGCTCATGGGCACAGCTTGTATAAAGGGCTGGAAGATACAACTGCGGAAGAAATACGTCACTTATTTCAAGTGCATGTGGAGCATCCGATGTTCCTTTTAAGTAAGGTGACTTCCAAGCTTCGTAAGCAATTGCATAGTTCCATAATTTTCGTTGGCTCTATATGGGGAGAAACGGGGGCCTCTTATGAAGCGGCATACTCTGCTGCTAAGGGAGCGCAACATGCATTTGTGAAAGCATACGCAAAAGAAGTTGCACACTCGAAGGTAACGGTTAATGCGGTAGCGCCAGGGTTCATCGATACGAAAATGAATCTCCATGTAGAACAGGAAGCACGTACGCTTATTTTAGAAGAAATACCAGCAGGTGTTTTCGGTACAACACAAGACGTTGCGGATGCGGTTGTCTTTTTGGCCAGTGAAAAGGCACATTATATAACGGGTCAAATTATCCGCGTAAACGGTGGATGGTATATTTAAGAAGGATGAAGAGAAAAGAGAGATATTGTGCTCTTTTCTTTTTTTCTTTTATTCAACTAGGAATTCATATATGATAGAACTTATAATAGGTAAATAACGTCATCTAATGAGAGAGGACAGATACGTATGACAAGTGAGTGGTTTTTTGAATACGAAATTCAAATAAATCGTCCCGGACTTTTAGGAGATATTTCTTCTTTACTTGGTATGCTTCGTGTAAATATTGTTACGATTAATGGCGTAGACGAAGGTCGTCGTGGTATGCTTATAAAAGCAGAAAAAAAGGAAAATATCGAACGCTTTGAACATATCGCTTCGACAATGGAAACGATTCAACTAACGAAATTTAGAGAACCGAAGCTAAGAGATCGGCTGGCAGTGCGTCACGGTCGTTATATTCAGCGAGATGCGGATGACAAAAAGACATTTCGATTTGTCCGCGGAGAACTAGGTATACTTGTCGATTTTATGGCCGAAATCTTCAAACAAGAAGGTCATAAGCTTATTGGCATAAGAGGAATGCCACGAGTAGGTAAAACAGAATCGGTCGTTGCAGCAAGCGTTTGTGCAAATAAAAAATGGATTTTCCTTTCTTCCACAATGATCAAGCAAACCATTCGAAGCCAACTGATTGGGGACGAGTTTAGCGATCGCAATATTTTCATCTTGGATGGCATTGTGACAAGAAATTCAAATGATGAAAAACATCAAATGTTAGTAAGAGAAATGATGCGAATGCCTACGATAAAAGTAGTAGAGCATCCGGATATGTTCATTCAACACTCCGAGTATTCCATTGATGATTTTGATTATATTATTGAGCTTCGTCATAATCCAGATGAAGAAATTTCGTATGAAATGATGGAGAAAAACCACACCATGTCAGATAAAGGAATGAGTGGTTTCGGTGGATTTGGTGGTTTTAATTTTTAACGGGCAGGTGTTTTAGTTGACTGAACTGGGCGCTCGCTTAAAAGAAGCGAGATTAGCAAAAGGTTATAGTATTGACGATTTACAAGAAATAACAAAGATTCAAAAAAGGTATTTGGCAAGTATTGAAGAAGGAAATTATGCCACTATGCCAGGTGCATTTTATGTGCGTGCATTTATTAAGCAATATGCAGAGGCTGTTGGATTGAATCCAGACGAATTATTGGAAACATATAAAACGGATATTCCTTCTCCATCCAATGATGAAGTATCCAAAAGTATTCCTACGACGCCATCTAGGCGAACTTTAGGTGGACGCTCTTCCAACAAGTTGATGGAAGTTTTTCCGATGATTGTCGTGGCGCTATTTATTATCGCAATTATTGTAATTGTGTGGACTTTATACCAACAAAGACTTGGAGACACTCCTGATCTTGATGAACCAAAAGAAGATGTGCTGATTGAACAACAGCCGCAATCAGAGCAAAACTCAAAGGATCCAGTAGTGGAAGAGCAAGAAGAGCCTGAAGCACCTGTCGAGGAAGAAGTAGAAGAAGAGCCTGTGGTAGAGCAAAAACTGACGTTTGTGGAAACACAAGGGGAAACATCTACGTATGATTTAACTGGCGCTGAAAACTATGTAGTGAAATTGGTTACTACAAATAGAACTTGGTTGAACATAAGAGACCAAGATAACAAAATTTTAGTGGACCAAGAAATCGCAGCTGGGCAGACTTTTGAATTAGATGTAGCTAGCTCATCTAAAGTTCGTGTACGTGTTGGTTCGACTCCTGGTAATACAGTCTATATGAATGACCAAGTAGTGGAATTCCCGAACGATAGAGCTACGCAAAACTTAGTAATACAGTTTCAAAAATAGTCATCTTTTAGATGGCTATTTTGTTTTAAAACGAAAGGAGTTACATATTAATGAATATACCGAATCAAATTTCGATGTTCCGTATTTTTTTAATACCGATATTTATGCTTTTTATGCTTGTCCCGTTTAACTGGGGAGATGTTAGTTTTCTTGGAGCGACAATTCCAGTAGGGCATTTGATTGGAGCGATTATTTTTATTATTGCATCAATCACCGACTTTATTGACGGTTACTATGCAAGAAAATATAATTTAGTAACGAATATGGGGAAATTTTTGGACCCATTGGCAGATAAATTACTAGTGTCTGCTGCACTAATTATTTTAGTGCAATTGGGAACAGCTCCAGCATGGGTAGTTATTTTAATCATTAGCCGCGAGTTTGCGGTAACTGGACTGCGTTTAATCCTTGCAAACGAAGGAGAAGTAGTAGCCGCCAACCAACTTGGTAAGATTAAAATGTGGACCCAAATTATTGCCGTTTCGTCTTTATTATTAGGAAATGTATTTTTTGAAATGTTCCATATTCCATTTGATATGATTATGTTGTATGTTTGTTTATTTTTCACTTTATGGTCTGGATTTGATTATTTTTATTTAAATCGTAAAGTGTTGCTTGACTCTAAGTAGGAAGGAAGATCTTATGAAAGCTGAAATTATTGCAGTTGGTTCTGAATTATTATTAGGTCAAATTTCCAATACAAATGCACGATTCATCTCTTCACAATTAGCGGAGCTAGGGATAGATGTCTACTATCATACAGTCGTTGGGGATAATCCTAATCGATTAGTAGATTCTATTAAAATTGCGGAGAATCGAGCAGACTTAATCATTTTTACAGGGGGATTAGGTCCGACGAAAGATGATTTAACAAAAGAGACAATCTCGAGACATTTAAACAAAAATCTCGTGTTGGACGATCATGCATTAATTTATATTGAAGATTTCTTCCGACGCATGAATCGAAAAATGACAGAAAACAATAAAAAACAAGCGCTTGTTTTAGAGGGCTGTACGGTTTTAGAAAACAAGAATGGGATGGCTCCTGGAATGTTTTTATCGACTAAAACGCATTCATATATTTTACTACCAGGTCCACCAAAAGAAATGGAGCCGATGTTCCAATTCGAAGCGAAACCTATTCTTACGAAGCTACTACATAATGAATCGATCATAAAATCTCATGTCATTCGATTTTACGGGATTGGAGAAGCGGAACTAGAAACGGAAGTACAAGATTTGTTGTACAATCAAACGAATCCAACGCTTGCTCCACTTGCTTCTGACGGGGAAGTCACTTTACGATTAACAGCTAAAAGTGAGACAGAAGAAGAAGCTTGGAAATTAATCGATGCCATGCAAACGGAGATCTTCAATCGAGTTGGAAAGTTCGTGTATGGCTATAACAATGATTCACTTGCATCGAAGCTTCGAGATATACTAGTTGAAAATAATTTAACGATCGCTGCAGCTGAAAGTATGACGGCCGGTCTTTTCCAATCGGAACTCTCTGCTGTTTCTGGGATGGGACAGGCATTAGTTGGTGGTATGATTACGTACACGGAAGATATAAAAATAAAGCATCTAGGTGTCAGTGAAAAGACGATTAAAGAATGCAGCGTAGTATCTGGTCAATGTGCAGAAGAAATGGCTATGCGAGTAAGAGAGAAGTTTGATACGAATATTGGAGTCGGGATTACAGGAGCAGCTGGTCCAGACGGGCATGGCGGACAGCCAGCTGGAACCGTTTGGATAGGGATTTCCTTCGACGATGCCGCACCTATTTCTTACAAATTAAATCTATCAGGCATGCGTAATACAAACAGACTGAGAGCTGTGAAGTTTACCATTCATTATTTAATACGCTTGCTGCATGAACGAGGATTGTAAAAATTTAATTTTGAATATAAAAAACGGCCTAAAATTCCATTTTGGGCCGTTTTTATTGACCAAAATGAAATAGTCTCAAAAATGAACGAATAAACGTTCGCTTTTTTCTTGTGTATTTCTCAAAAACCTAGTATAGTAAACATAGAAATAAAAAACAGAGGAACTTTCTAAGGAGGAAATATAATTGGCTAATGATCGTAAAGCGGCGCTTGAGATGGCGCTAAAGCAAATAGAGAAGCAGTTCGGTAAAGGTTCTGTTATGAAATTAGGAGAAAGTACAGACCGTGAAATCTCCACTTCATCAAGTGGTTCTTTAGCACTTGATGCAGCACTAGGAATAGGTGGATATCCAAGAGGACGTATTATTGAAATTTATGGTCCTGAAAGTTCGGGTAAAACAACTGTTGCCCTTCATGCAATTGCAGAAATACAAAAAACGGGTGGCCAAGCAGCGTTTATAGATGCTGAGCATGCCTTAGACCCGGTATACGCACAAAAACTAGGTGTTAATATTGATGAATTATTATTATCACAACCAGATACAGGAGAACAAGCACTTGAAATTGCAGAAGCATTAGTACGTAGTGGTGCAATTGAAATCTTAGTAATTGACTCAGTAGCTGCTCTTGTACCTAAAGCTGAAATTGAAGGAGAAATGGGAGACTCTCATATCGGACTTCAAGCTCGTTTAATGTCACAGGCATTACGTAAGCTTTCTGGTGTTATTAATAAATCTAACACAATTGCTATTTTCATTAACCAAATTCGTGAAAAAGTAGGCGTAATGTTCGGTAATCCAGAGGTTACACCAGGTGGTCGTGCACTTAAATTCTATAGTTCAGTCCGTTTAGAAGTTAGACGCGCAGAAGCGATCAAACAAGGCACTGATATTATGGGGAACAAAACGAAAATAAAAGTCGTGAAAAACAAAGTAGCGCCACCATTTAAAACTGCTGAAGTAGATATTATGTACGGTGAGGGGATTTCTCAAGAAGGAGAAATTGTCGACATTGGTTCAGAGTTTGATATTATCCAAAAAAGTGGTTCTTGGTATGCTTACAATGAAGAGCGAATTGGCCAAGGTAGAGAAAATGTAAAACAATTCTTAAAAGAAAATCCAGCTATTAAAAATGAGATTTCTTTAAAGATCCGTGAGTCTCTTGGAATGGCTGCAAGTTCCTTAACAATCGGCGGGCACGAAGTAGAGGAAGAAGACGACGCAGAGTTTGAATTATTGTTAGATGAAGAATAAAATAAAAAAAGTCTCTCAATTTGAGAGACTTTTTTTATTTTGTGTATATACGCAAAATAAAGAGATTGCGTCGCAGAAGCCGCTGAACCCGGCAACAAGTATTTGCTAGATAGTGGTTGTCGTGTTCGCAGTGGTTATTGTCGCTAACGCTCTTGCCAGGTCTCAAACCGTCATGCAAAATTCCAAAGAATGGCTAAGGGCAATCAAAAAGCAGTTGAAAGCAACTAATTCTACACTGAAAGCAACCAAAATCAGTATGAAAGCAACTAAATTTCAGATGAAAGCAACTAATTTCTTACAATAGCTCTTTACTTGGATTGAGACGACCATGATTTCGACATACTATAGGAATAATATGCCTAAAAGCCCACCGAAACTGCTTAGCCGACATCTGCTGAACTAATTTATCTCGTTCATCCCTTTATTGTTAATACCGAATCCCGATAAGTTAGTTTTTTTCATTGATTTTCGCTGCAGGGCGGCGAAGGCTCATCACTCACCCCACGGAAATCGTCCGTCCTGCAGCGAAAATCACGGCAGACACCTAATAGAGCTCACTAAGACGCATTATCCCTATAAAATAAAGTATATTTTCAGTAAGCTCCGAAGAACACTTGCAATTTATCATAAAAAACGTTGTAAAATCAATAATATTCCTATCGTTTCCTTGACAGAGTATTTTTACATCTATACAATTAAAATTGTATAATTTCTTTATAAAATAATGAAAAGGCAATACATATATGCGGGGTGCATATATGAGCCGACTGAAACTTAAAAAGAATAGCAATAGGGGGTGTTCGAATGCCATTATTGGAAATTATCATCTCCGCTTTGCTTGGTCTAGGTGTCGGTGCCGTTGTTGGTTATAATTATCTAAAAAAAGTGAACGATTCAAAAGTGACTGGTGCGAAACAATCTTCTGCACTCATCTTAGATGAAGCAAAGCGAGAAGCAGAAGCATTAAAGAAAGAAGCGCTCTTAGAAGCCAAAGATGAAACTCACCAATTACGAAATGAAGCAGAATCTGACATCCGTGAACGCCGTATGGAACTGCAAAAACAGGAAAATCGGTTATTACAAAGAGAAGAGAACCTTGATCGTAAGGATGATGCTCTAAACAAGAGAGAAATAGGTCTTGAGCGTAAAGAAGATGCTCTAACCGAAAGACAACAGCATATCGAACGAAAAGAAAGTAAAGTGGACGAGCTAGTTGATAAACAACAAAGTGAACTAGAAAGAATTTCTACCTTAACACGTGAAGAAGCAAGAACAGTTATTCTTCAAGAAGTAGAAAATGAACTAGCTACGGATATCGCTGTCATGACAAAAGAATCGGAAACAAGAGCAAAAGAAGAGGCGGATAAAAAGTCTCGTGAGATTCTTTCCCTTGCCTTACAACGATTTGCGGCGGATCATGTAGCAGAAACAACTGTTTCTGTTGTTAATCTACCGAATGACGAAATGAAAGGTCGTATCATTGGTCGCGAAGGACGTAACATTCGCACGCTCGAAACTTTAACTGGAATCGATCTAATTATTGATGATACACCAGAAGCTGTTATCCTATCAGGATTCGATCCGATACGAAGAGAAACTGCTCGTCTAGCACTAGAAAAATTAGTGCAAGATGGACGAATTCATCCAGCTCGTATTGAAGAAATGGTAGAAAAATCGAGAAGAGAAGTAGATGAACAGATTCGAGAAATCGGAGAACAAACTACATTTGATGTAGGCGTTCATAATCTACATCCTGACTTGATCAAGATTCTTGGTAGACTACGTTATCGTACAAGCTATGGTCAAAATGTCTTGAAGCATTCAACAGAAGTAGCGGTTTTAGCTGGTCTACTTGCTGCTGAACTTGGAGAAGATGTGACACTGGCAAGACGCGCAGGATTACTTCACGATATTGGGAAAGCAATTGACCACGAAGTAGAAGGAAGTCATGTGGAAATTGGTGTCGAGCTTGCAACGAAGTATAAAGAGCATCCAGTCGTTATTAATAGTATTGCTTCTCACCACGGTGACACTGAAGCTACATCAGTTATTGCTGTATTAGTTGCAGCTGCAGATGCCCTATCCGCAGCACGACCTGGTGCAAGAAGTGAAACATTAGAAAACTACATTCGTCGATTAGAAAAACTGGAAGAAATTTCAGAATCCTATGATGGCGTGGAAAAATCTTTTGCGATTCAAGCAGGAAGAGAGATTCGTATTATGGTGCGTCCAGATCAAATTGATGATATTACTGCTCATCGTTTGGCAAGAGATATTCGTAAACGAATCGAAGAAGAACTTGATTATCCTGGTCATATTAAAGTAACGGTTATTAGAGAAACAAGAGCTGTAGAATACGCAAAATAGTTCAGACTGTTGAGAAACGCTGAAACAGCCATTTATTATTTCGTATGTTAGTATTAAGAAAAAAGGCTTCGAAATGAAGCCTTTTTTTCGTTAAGGAAGTGGATGAACAATAATGAAGATTTTATTTATAGGGGATATCGTTGGTTCAATTGGTAGAGACACATTAGAAAGTTATTTACCAAGATTAAAAAGAAAATATAGTCCAGATGTTGTCATTGCAAATGGTGAAAATGCTGCGGCTGGTCGAGGCATTACGAAGAAAATTTTTCAAGACTTGCTACATATGGGAGTCGACGTTGTAACGATGGGTAACCATACGTGGGATCAAAAAGAAATTATGGATTTTATTGATGATACGGATTATTTGATTCGTCCTGCCAACTTTTCGGAAGATGCACCGGGCAAAGGAATGACGTCCGTTACGAAAAATGGGCATACGATTTCGGTTATTAATATGCACGGAAGAACATTTTTGCCGCCACATGATGATCCTTTTAAAAAAGCGACAGAGCTAGTAGAAGAAGCGAAAAAATTATCACCAATCGTTTTCGTTGATTTCCATGCAGAAGCAACAAGTGAAAAAATTGCTTTTGGATGGCATCTAGATGGCAAGGCTTCTGTTGTTGTAGGGACGCATACGCATGTACAAACAGCCGATTCTCGTATATTGCCAGGGGGCACAGCGTATATTACAGACGTTGGGATGACGGGTCCTTATGATGAAGTTTTAGGGATGAAAAAAGAAGATGTTCTATACCGTTTTCAAACAAATATGCCGACTCGTTTTGAAGTACCGAAAAATGGTCGCTCCGTGTTAAGTGGATTTTTCGTAGAAGTAGATAATTCTACAGGGAAAGCAATTTCTCAAGAACGTGTTTATATTAATGAAGACTACCCATTTCAAGGCTAAAAAGTCTAAATAATCCCCGCGTAGCATAAGGTAGGTTATGGACGAAAGCAAGTTCATAATCTAGCTATAAAAGGAGAAATGATAGTGGATTCTTTAAAAGTATCTTCACGTTCTAACCCAAATTCAGTTGCTGGAGCACTTGTTGCAGTAATTAGAGAACAAGGGTATGCAGAGATGCAAGCAGTAGGGGCAGGTGCACTAAATCAGGCGATTAAAGCAATTGCTATTGCAAGGGGATTTGTTGCACCTAGTGGTACAGACTTAACTTGTTCACCTGCTTTCACGGATATTATTATTTCGGGTGAAGATCGAACTGCTTTGAAGTTGTTAGTAGAGAAAAAGGTAAAATAACCGTGAAGTCGCTACTGATTGTTGTAGCGACTTCATTTTATTTTTCGTATATATTGTGACGAATTCGGTTCCGTCAAAGGTCTGATTTTGAAGGAAAATATATTGAATACATAGTGAATCGTACTACTTCATGGTAAACTAATGAAAGTAAAAAGCATTCAACGAGATAGTAAGGAGATGTTTATATGTTGCAGCAGCTTTCTTGGAAAGTAGGAGGGCAGCAAGGAGAGGGTATTGAAAGTACTGGGGAAATTTTCTCTATGGCGATGAACCGCCTGGGATATTACTTATACGGATACCGTCATTTCTCTTCTCGAATTAAAGGTGGACACACAAACAATAAAATCTGTGTACGTCCTACACAAGTACGTACAATTCCAGATGATTTAGATATTTTAGTAGCATTCGATCAAGAAACAATAGATGTAAACTACAAAGAACTAACAGAAAAAAGTGTTATTTTAGCAGATGCAAAGTTTTCACCGGTAGCACCAGAAGATTGCGTTGCTCCAATGTATATCGTGCCATTTACAGAAGTTGCTGCAGAGCTAGGCACATCGCTAATGAAAAACATGGTCGCAATTGGGGCTACTTCTGCACTATTAAATTTAGATAAAGCAGTTTTCCAAGAAGTTGTAGATGAAATATTCGGTAAAAAAGGGCAAGAAGTCGTTGAAAAGAATATGCAAGCCATTCAACAAGGCTTTGATACAATGGCGGAACAACTAGGTGACCGTTTAGGTGAATGGGAGCTTATTCCTGCAGACGGGCAACATCGAATGTTTATGATTGGGAATGATGCAATCGCACTTGGTGCTTTAGCGGCAGGTGTACGTTTTATGGCGGCATACCCGATTACACCAGCTTCTGAGATTATGGAGTACATGATTAAAAAGCTGCCGTTATTTGGTGGAGCAGTTATCCAAACAGAAGACGAAATTGCTGCTGCTACAATGGCAATTGGATCTAACTACGGTGGGGTTCGGGCATTTACTGCTTCTGCAGGTCCTGGATTATCACTTATGATGGAAGCAATCGGCTTATCTGGTATGACAGAACAACCACTTGTTATTATCGATACGCAGCGTGGTGGTCCATCGACTGGACTTCCAACGAAACAAGAACAATCGGATCTTATGCAAATGATTTATGGTACGCATGGGGAAATTCCGAAAGTGGTTATAGCACCAAGTACTGGAGAAGAAGCATTTTTTGATACAATTCAAGCTTTTAATATAGCAGAAGAATTGCAACTGCCTGTTATCATTTTATCTGATTTGCAACTATCTCTTGGTAAACAAACTGTGGAACCATTTGATTATTCTAAAATCGAAATTCGCCGTGGTAATTTAGTAAACAATGAAGAAATTCCAGAAGCAGAAGATAAATCATACTTCAAACGCTATGAAGTAACAGAAGATGGCATTTCACCACGTGTACTACCTGGTACAAAACATGCCATTCATCACGTAACTGGTGTAGAACATGATGAAACAGGAAAACCTTCAGAAGCAGCGTCTAACCGTAAAGCGCAAATGGACAAGCGTATGAAAAAACTTCAACATGTAAACTTTAACGAGCCAGTTTATGTAAACGCACCTTATGAAGAAGCAGATATTTTATTCGTAGGATTCAACTCTACTAGAGGTGTATTAGAAGAATTACAGCAAACACTGATTGCACAAGGAATGAAAGTGAATCATGCACATATTCGCCTGATCCACCCATTCCCATCAAAAGAAGTGCAACCGCTCGTGACAAATGCGAAAAAAGTAGTCGTAGTAGAAAACAATGCAACAGGCCAACTGGCAAATATTTTAAAAATGAATGTTGGCGGTCACGATAAAGTAATTAACGTATTGAAATATGACGGAACACCATTCTTACCATTACAACTAGAAAAACAAGTAAAGGAGCTGCTTAACTGATGGTAACATTTAAAGATTTTCGTAATAATGTAAAACCAAACTGGTGCCCAGGATGTGGTGACTTTTCTGTTCAAGCAGCTATTCAACGTGCGGCAGCCAATGTCGGCATTCAGCCCCATGATTTAGCGGTAATTTCAGGAATCGGTTGTTCTGGACGTATTTCAGGTTATATTCATTCATATGGTTTCCATGGTATTCACGGACGTGCTTTACCTATTGCACAAGGTTTAAAAATGGCAAATAAAGGTCTACACGTTATCGCTTCTGGCGGAGACGGAGACGGATTTGCTATCGGTATTGGCCACACGATTCATTCGATTCGTCGTAATATCGATCTAACTTATGTTGTCATGGACAACCAAATTTATGGTTTAACGAAAGGCCAAACTTCTCCACGTTCAGCAGAAGGATTTAAAACGAAATCAACACCAGGTGGAGCAATCGAGCCTTCCCTTAAACCACTAGAACTAGCACTTACTTCTGGAGCTACTTTTGTTGCACAAGGGTTCTCATCTGATATTAAAGAACTAACAGCAATCATTGAAGCAGGTATTAACCATAAAGGTTTTGCCTTCATCAATGTATTCAGTCCTTGCGTAACATACAATAAAGTAAATACGTATGACTGGTTCAAAGAAAACTTAACGAAGCTTTCCGATGTGGAAGGATACGACCATACAAATCGCGAACAAGCAATGCAAGTTGTCATGGAAAATGAAGGATTAGTGACAGGAATCATTTATCAAAATGAAGATGCACCGTCCTACCAAGAACAAGTTCCTGGCTACGCACCAACACCACTCGTAGACCAAAACTTGAAGATGAGTGAAAAAGAATTTAATACATTGTTACAAGATTTTATGTAATGACTTAAGAGCTATCCACGTTTGTGGATAGTTTTTTTATTGTATTGAAAATGATAAAGTAGACCATTTGATTTGCAATACTGCTACTCAGAATAGTAAATCGCAAGATAGGGCTTCCGAATCGCAAGATAGAGTGTCAAAATCACAAGATAAGAAGTCGGTATCACAAGATCCACTCTCAAAATTGTGAATCGCAAGATAGAGTGCAAAAATCGCAAGATAGGCAGCTCGAATCGCAAGATAGGATGTCAAAATCGCAAAATCCCCACATCTACAATACAAACTCCAATATTTCCTCACCGAATATTCTTTCTTATGTCCAATTCAGTACTTTTAAGCTTTATACCTTGTGACGAGTGGATACTATTCAGTATAATAGGGTGATGGATGTTCGTGTTTGTTACGAATGAAAGAAAGGAGCGTCTTCTATGAACGAAGAATCGCGTTTACAAAGTACACAAGTAAAGGAACCTAATTCTCCGGACAAAAAATCCGAGAAGGATTATAGCCAATATTTTCAATCAGTTTATACTCCACCATCTTTAAAAGAAGCTAAAAAACGGGGTAAAGAAGAAGTTGCCTACCATAATGATTTTGCGATCCCTGAGCAATTTAAAGGGATGGGGCAAAACCGTAAATTTTTTATTCGTACGTATGGCTGCCAAATGAATGAGCATGACACGGAAGTGATGGCAGGTATTTTCATGCAACTTGGATATGAACCTACCGACACAGTGGATGATGCAAATGTTGTTTTACTCAACACATGTGCCATTCGTGAAAATGCGGAAAACAAAGTATTTGGTGAGCTAGGTCACTTAAAACATTTAAAACAAAATAATCCAGATGTATTGATCGGTGTTTGCGGATGTATGTCCCAAGAAGAATCCGTTGTCAATAAAATATTAAAAACTTATAACCAAGTAGATATGATTTTCGGAACGCATAATATTCACCGCTTACCTAATATTCTAAACGAAGCATACCTTTCAAAAGAAATGGTCGTAGAAGTTTGGTCTAAAGAAGGCGATGTTATTGAAAACTTACCACGAGTGAGAAAAGGTTCGATCAAAGCTTGGGTAAATATTATGTACGGTTGCGACAAATTCTGTACATATTGTATCGTTCCTTACACGCGAGGCAAAGAACGTAGCCGTCGCCCGGAAGATATCATTCAAGAGATTAGACATTTAGCTGCACAAGGCTATCAAGAAGTGACGCTACTTGGTCAAAACGTAAATGCTTATGGAAAAGACTTCGAAGACTTAGATTATCGCTTTGGTGATTTAATGGATGATCTTCGCAAAATTGACGTAGCGCGTATTCGTTTCATGACAAGTCACCCTCGAGACTTTGATGATCATTTGATCGAAGTACTTGCTAAAGGTGGAAACTTGGTCGATCATATCCATTTACCAGTGCAATCTGGATCTTCCGACATTTTAAAAATAATGGCTCGTAAATATTCAAGAGAGCATTATTTAGAATTAGTTCGTAAGATTAAAGTGGCTATTCCAAACGTTTCCTTAACAACGGATATTATTGTTGGATTCCCGAATGAAACAGATGAGCAATTTGAAGAAACAATGTCTTTATATAAAGAAGTAGGATTTGAAATTGCTTATACGTATATTTATTCGCCACGTGAAGGTACTCCAGCTGCCAAAATGGTCGATAATGTACCGATGGAAGTGAAAAAAGAACGTCTACAACGTTTAAATAAATTAGTTAATGATATGTCAGCAGAAGCTATGAAAAAATACGAAGGTCAAGTGGTGGAAGTGCTAGTAGAAGGGGAAAGTAAAAATAACCCAGATGTACTGGCAGGATATACACCAAAAAGTAAGCTAGTAAACTTCGTTGGACCAAAAGATATTATTGGTAAGCTCGTACAAGTGAAAATTACAGATGCTAAAACATGGTCACTTACTGGTGAATTAGTAGAAGTACCAAATGAGCAAAAGGTGGGAATATAATGACTACTAAATATACAAGAGACGATATTATTGAAAAAGCAAAAGAAATCGCTACAATGATTGCCAATACAGAAGAAGTAGATTTCTTTAAACGTGCAGAGGCACAAATCAACGAAAACCAAACAGTGCGTGAAAAAATTGCTAGTTTGAAAAGCTTGCAAAAACAAGCAGTAAACTTTCAACATTTAGGAAAAGAAAAAGCACTAAAAATGATTGAAGGAAAAATTGAAGCAATTGAAGCAGAAATTGACGATCTTCCAATCGTGCAAGAGTTCAAGCAATCACAAGGTGATGTAAATAGCCTACTACAATTAGTAGCAAACTCAATTTCTAATAACGTTACGAACCAAATTATCGAAGCAACAGAAGGCGATTTACTAAGAGGCGAAACTGGCTCGAAAGTCAAAAATACGACATACGATAGTTGTTCATAATAAGTAACGAGAACATGTAGGAAGCCTAAAATGGTTTCTTGCATGTTCTTTTTATTTTGCGAAAGAACGCCTTCATTTCTATCTATAATTGCTGATATAATTAAAATGTTAAGAATAATAGAAATGAGGATATATGAATGTCTTTGAATTTTTTGCAAGCCGAAAAACATATACATGATACAATCGTTTTTCCGGCTTTCGATTTAACTATACATACTGGGGAAGTTGCAGCAATTTGTTCGAATGTGAATGTAAGGGAGCAGCTCATAGATATTTTATTAGGAAAAAAATTATTATCAAATGGAGAAATCCAATATGTTGACTCCAAAAAGTTAGCATTCTTTTTCCTTCATGAGGGTTTACACGAACGACTTACAGTGCAAGAGTTCCTTAAATTTTACCACCAATTGTATCAATCCACCCAAACGATAGAGGACGTTACTCGTTTAGTGCAATTGGACGCAAAGAAAAACAAAAAAATAAAAGATCTTACATACTCCGAAAAGAAACGTGCACAGCTTGCATACATACTGATTCAAAACGCGCAAATCTACATAATGGAAGAACCAGATCAAAACTTAGACGCGGAATCAAAACGTATTTTGATCGCCGTGTTAAACGAACTTCGAAAATTGCAAAAAACAGTACTTGTCTTAACAAGTCATTTGGAAACAGCAGTAACTGTTGCAGATAAAATTATTCGTTTGGACGACAAAGGAATGCATGAAGTGCAAACGGAAGAAGAGAATCAAGAAGAAGTACAAAATGAAACAATCACCCAAAATGAAATCGAAGAAAAAATCGTTCAACCGATTCGATTTGAAAAAATTCCAACAAAAGTAAACGACAAAATCGTGTTATTTGATCCACCAGAAATTGACTATATTGAAAGTACAGAAGGGCAAACTTTTTTACATATTAAAGGAGAAAATTTTCCTTGTACTTTTACGTTAAATGAATTGGAAGAGAGATTATTGCCATTCGGATTTTTCCGTTGTCACCGTTCTTACATTGTCAATTTACAAAAAGTAAGGGAAGTCATCACATGGACGAGAAATAGTTATAGCCTCGTACTCGATGATGCTTTAAAATCGTCCGTTCCATTATCTAAAACGAAAATGGCGGATTTAAAGGGAATGTTGGGCCTCAAATAAGCTCCATTCACCCCAAAAATGACTCCTTTCACGGGAAATATGATGTTTTCCATATGAAAACCGCTTAATGTTAGGTGTGTAGAAACGAAACAGGCAACTAACAATTTAGGAGGATGAAAATGGAAAACGCGATTGAAGTAAAAGGTTTAGCAAAATACTTTGCTAATTTTAAGGCGATTGAGGGAGTCGATTTTGAAGTAAAAAAAGGAGAAATTTTTGGCTTTCTTGGTCCAAGTGGATCGGGAAAAACAACTACTATTAAAATATTAACTGGTCAACTAGATCCGACAGAAGGAGAAGCATTTGTTTTTGGTGAAAATGTTTCCCATTTAAAAAATCCGAAAGCTCGCAAACGTTTTGGTGTATTAACCGATAATAGTGGCCTTTATGGAAGATTGACCATTTATGAAAATTTAAAATTGTATTGCGAGCTATATGACCTCCCACTTTCTAAAATTGATGAGGCGCTAGGATTCGTTAATTTAAAAGAAGAAAGCAAGAAAAAAGTGTCTACTTTATCAAAAGGGATGACACAGCGTGTCGTGTTGGCTAGGGCAATTCTTCATGAACCTGAGCTTCTATTTTTAGATGAACCAACATCTGCACTGGATCCTGTGAATACACTTCATATATATGAAGGATTGCGTGCGCTCAATAAAAAAGGTACGACCATCTTTTTAACGACACATGATATGCAAGAAGCAGATACACTGTGTAATCGCGTTGCCTTTTTAAATAAAGGAAAAATCCGCTTGCTCGATCAACCAAGCAAGTTAAAGAAGCAATATGCGGATGCTACCATTACGGTGGAACTTACGAATGAAGAAAAAATACAACTCTGTAAAGATGCAGCAGGAGCAGAAGAAATGTACCAACTAATGAAAGAAAACCGTGTAGTAACAGTACATTCCAATGAGCCAACATTAGGAGATATTTTTGTGAAAGTAACGGGAGGGGAATTAGTATGACATTTTCATGGAAGCGTGTGAACGCAATACTTCAAAAAGATTTTAAAGATTTTTCAAGAAACTCAGCTGTATCCATCATCATTTTTTTACCTATTATTTTGGCGGCAATATATGGGCGGATGGGAATCGATTTGATTCAAACCCATTTTATGAATATTAATATGGCCTTTGCGATGGTAGGGACATATGTGCAATGTTGTTTAATAGCAGAAGAAAAAGAGAAGAACACGTTACGAGGACTTATGTTATCACCGGCAAGTACACTCGAAATTCTTAGTGGGAAAAGTTTATTAACGTTCGTATTAACGATTGTTGTTGTGTTTTTTAGTGCTTATTTATCCGAATATAGACCGGCGAATATGGCGATTGTAGCATTGGCTGTTGTTTTATCAACCTTATTTTATATTGGAATGGGGACGTTATTAGGACTTGTAGCAAAATCTGTCATGGAATCATCTGTGATTGTGCTTCCGGTTATTGGGATATTCACGATGGGGTCATTTGTAACTGCATGGACAGAAAAGTATCCAATATTAAAGGTGGCGGAATTTTTACCGAATATCCGACTAATTGAGCTGGCAGAAGAAGTAGAACTAGGAGCAAGTTTAGTTCAAGTGCTTCCAAACCTAGGTATTATCGCTGTTTGGATTATTGCTATCTTTGCATTGACTGTCGTTGTTTATCGAAAACGTATGGTAGATTAAGGATAATAGACTTAATTGCTTTATTAACAATGTCGATTTGCTAAAAACAACAAATATTATCTAGTTTTTCAATTGTGGGAATCCAGTAAATGGATTAGGGCAAGTAATTGGTCAGTGAGAGCAACTAATCTCATTCCCAAGGCAACTAAATCAACATGAAAGCAACCAAATCACACTTGAAAGCGACTAATTCCTAAAATAACAAAGTTTACTTGGAGTGAGACATCAATGGCTGTGAGCCGTTTTTATAAAGTTGTGTGCACCGCTTGAAATGTCACGCATTAATAAATTGATATTTTTCTCTATAAATAAGAACTGATATTTTACTCTATAAAATATGTTGCAAGCGGATGAAGAAATTTTAATCCCCCGAAGTTTCTTCTGCTTGCCAAATGGTAAAGGAGTTATGCAAATGAATCGTCCAATTTAACCCCATTAAATCACACGCAAAAAAATGTGATTTAATAAATGGGGGATAATGATGAAAGTTAATAAAAATTTTCTTTTCTTACTGCTTGGTCAGTCTGTAGCCAATCTTGGTGATGTATTTTATATTGTTAGCACGATTAGTATTTTGTATCAGTTAACTGGTTCAGCAACTGTATCGGCATTTGTGCCGTTTTCGATTACTTCTGCCATGTTCATTTCTAGCATTTTGACGCCTTTAGCAATTGGGAAATGGCGGTTAAAAACGATATTGTTAAGCTCACAAATCGGTAAAACAATATTGCTTGCAGGTTTAGGTGTTTTTGTTTTACTGTTTTTAAACGATACGAACTACTACTACATCTTTTTTCTTATTGTTTGTATAGCTTTTTTAGACGGTTGTGCAAATCCCATATTGAGTAGTTTTCTACCTTATTATGTGGAAGATAATCAGCTTGTGAGAGCAAATAGCATTGTAGAGTCCATTACGCAAATGATTCAAATAGGGGCCTGGCTTTTTGGAGGACTATTGTTATTTGCTTTAAGTCCTACACAATTAATATGGCTTGTTAGTTTATTATTTGTGTTGAGTTGTGTATTTTTGTTCTTTATTGAAAATGTACATCATGTAGGAGAGAAAGAGAAGAAGTTATGGTCCCAGCTTACAGCAGGCTGGAAAAGTATTAGATCAAGTCCGATATTGAGAAAATTAGTTCAAATGGACATTTTGGAAACAATTGCTGGAACTGTATGGATTGCCGCCATTTTATATGTATTTGTGGAGCAGGCACTACATGTTGGCGAACAATGGTGGGGTCTTATTAATGGCGTGTTTTTTATAGGGCTGCTACTAGGTAGTTTTTATTGTATAAAGTTTCCTCATATTGTCGATCAATATAAATTCCAATTTATAATTTTCGGTGCGTTTTTTTGCGGTATACTGACGATATTGTTTGGTGTGACTAGCCACCCGATAGTGGCATTGGTATTATCGGTATTTATTGGTCTAAGTTCTCAATTAAAAAATATACCTCAGCAAACTATTGTGCAACGAAGTGTTTCAACTGACAAACTAGTAACTGTCTATACATCGATGGGTACAGTAGTGACAGGTGTATTTGGAGTTTCTTCTTTACTTATGGGAGTATTGGTAGATTTACTTGGCGTTCGAATAGTATTTGCTTTTTCCGGTTTGCTTCTATTAGTCGTCAGTATAATGGTGATTAAAAATAAAAAGTTGATCGAGTAGAATTTTTATTCATATAACAGGTATCGCTTGCTATCTCACAATATAAAAAATAAATCTGAAGCAAACTATAATTGAAAAACTGCCACTGAATTCTATGTTCCTTTTCCTATTTTTTACGATAAGCTGAGAAAGTGACAATATTGTCACTTCTCTGTTTAATTTGTAACCATAATCGAAGGCTAATATTTTCTCGTACTTGTAATATGTACATAAGGAGAAAAGAAGGAGGAATTTTAGAATGAAAGTGGTAAAGATAGCAATTGGAACCCTAGTTGTTGCAGTTATACTCATATTGTCTTTGTCCCTCTTTGTTAAGAACGAGCTTGCAGACATGTTAAATCCTTTTATTCCCCAAAAAGATGTTTTCGTAAAAATTGATCAAATTGGAGAAAAGATAGATTCACAAACATACGAATACACTTTAGAAGGAATTAATGAAGATGGCAAGAAAGTACAAATTGCTTTCACTGCCAGTAAACAATTACGTGAGGGGGCATACTTAAAAGTAGATACCAAAAGAACTTTCGTAAAATCTTGGGAAGAAGTCCAACTGAAGGATATCCCTTCCGTTGCTCGAAATAAGCTCCAATAATACTTAATTCATCATAATGTCATTAAAAAAGCTCAGTGTAAAATCACAACTGAGCTCTATTTCTAATTCATTTGCTTATTCTCTGTAATTGTTGAATAGATTTGTGGGATTTTCAATCATAAAACTAACTTCCATATGAATCTATGTATGAGCGATTCAATAAATTGTATTTGATAATTTAGAATACTACAATAAATAATAGTGGCAAAAGTATTTCAATAAGCAAAGGGAGGAAGGGAAATGGCTTTATTTGAAGCAAGTGATGGAGTGAAATTGTTTTATAAGCAACAAGGGGAGGGCAATACAATCATATTAGTCCATGGTTGGTCTGCGGATCACACGGCATTCGATCAATCGTTCGATGAATTGAGCAAAAACTATCACGTGATCTCTGTTGATTTGAGAGGGCATGGTACTTCAGATCGTCCGGAAAAAGGGTTATCCTTAAAACGATTTGCGACTGATTTGGAGGAATTGATGGAACATTTAAATCTTCAGGATGTCACCTTAGTAGGACATTCGATGGGAGGATCTACTACATTCGAATATGTAAGAAACTTTGGTGTACATAGATTAAAATCCCTTTCCATATTCGATATGACTCCCAAATTAGTCAATGAAGGAGATTGGAATCTTGGACTGTATCATGGAAAATATACAAGAGAAGATTCGCTAAACGACCTTACAGTTATCAATGAGGATTTTAGTGAATTTGCGAAGCCATTTTTCAAAATCGCTGTGCCTTATTTAACAGATGATCTTATGAACGAGCAACTTGAATTAGTAATTAATAATAACACTCCACATATTCTATCTGCGATGTGGCATGCGATGGCAGTTGCAGATTTCCGCGATGTACTGCCAAATATTACGGTTCCTACGCAAATTGTGTATGGAGAGAAGAGCACGCTCTATTCAAAAGAAACTGCTGATTATTTAGCATCCAAAATTCCTCAAGCCAAAGTAGTACCTTTTGAAAACTGCACTCATCTTCTAGTCGTAGAAAACCCGGCAAAAACAACAGAAGTAATTGAAGAAATCGCTAAAATATCATATAACCATAACTAAGTAGAGTCCTCAAAAAGAAGCTATCAAATTTAATCATAGCTTCTTCTTTGCGTTTAGGAAGTACACAAACATTTGTGTGAAATACCTATTAGATTAAAAGTATTATTAGAATAAAGTTTGTATAAATAAGACCGAATTCGAAAATAAGTCATAAGATTATTACAGAACAATGAATGAGCTCTAAACGCTAATACAGAAAGCGTTTGCACATGATATTGTGTACTTGTAAAACAAATTTGAAAGGAAGATATATTATGTTAAACAATTGGTGGAGAAATAATAATATTGCTGCTTCCATTCTTACCATCTTAAGACTTTATTTAGGGTTTGGTTTCCTTACTGCTGGCTGGGGGAAAATAACAGGCGGTCAATTTGATGCTAGTGGTTTTATTACAAATGCCATTAATAATCCTGTAATGGGGCCAGATGGAAATAGTGTTTTTGGTTTTTATACAACTTTTTTAGAAACGTTCACATTGCCAAATGTGCATATTATAAATGTAATGGTACCTTGGGGAGAATTTTTAGTAGGTTTAGGTTTAATGGTTGGCTGTTTAACTTCAGCTGCAGCATTCTTTGGAATGGTTATGAACTTTTCCTTCCTAATGGCAGGAGCTATTTCACACAATCCAATCGACATACTATTAGGCTTTTTAATCTTTGTAGCTGGAGCAAATTCAGGTAAATTCGGAATCGACTTTTATCTTTTGCCGCTATTAAAAAAATTGGCTTTAAAAGGAAAAAAGCAAAAATTCGATAATAAAATGGAAAATAAACATAAACCTAATTTAATATAACAGTTATGATAGGCTGTCCAAAAAGTGAGTAAGTAACTCTCTTTCAGGACAGCCCTTTTTTCTAATAAACTAGGCTTCCGAACTATCCACTGTTTTGTTAAATCTTTTTCTCATAAATGGGTTTTTAAAATTGAATTCTGCAGCTAAGACACCTACTAAAATGAGGATAGCTCCTATATATCCTTTTCCAGGAAGTGTTTCACCGACGAAAATGAAGGCAAAAATGGCTGCGAAAACTGGTTCCATTGAAAATATGAGACCTGTATGTGTGGCAGTAGTATGTTTTTGCGCTACCGCTTGACCGATAAATCCAATGGCACTACATAGAATACTTAATGCCATGATTGCTATCCATGATTTAGTTGTGCTAGGAAGATGCGGCTTTTCGATAAACAATGAAAATAGTAAGCCCCATGCGCCTGTAACCCCTAGTTGGATAATCCCTAGGGTGATGGAATCCACATTTTTCGTTAACTTATCTGTAACGATGATCTGGACGGCATAAAAGATTGCTCCCAATATAATGAGGTAGTCGCCAGAATTTATCTTTAATTCGCCATTCAATGTTAAAAGGGCAATTCCTATAAAAGCGATAGTCACACCATAAATGACTTTTTTCTCCGGTTTTATTTTGAAAAACAGCGCTAATAATAAAGGGACAAAAATAACAGAGAGACTAAATAAAAACCCTGTATTTGAAATGGTTGTAAATTTTAAACCAATCGTTACAACTGAAATTACTAAAAACAAAATGGTTCCTAATATAAACCCATAGAATAACGTTTTAAAATCTATACGAATTAAACGTTTGTAAAAGATAAGCCCAGCTAATATAAAGGCTATGCCAAAACGTAGTGCTATTAAGTTGAACGCTTGTAGAGAATCCAGTCCCATCTGCATAAACAAATAGGATGAACCCCATAACATCGTAACAATCAACATCATGAAATCTGCTTTCGATTGGGTGTTCCATCTACTCAAGTTTCCGAACAGTTTAAACTGATTCATTTTTAGTCACCATCCCTATTACAAATTGATTATTCATTAGTATAAATGTAAGATGAAGATTAGAAAAATGAATGTTTTTAAATATTTACATGAAATAAATTAATGTAAAGGGAGGGCTAAAATTGTCTCTAGCGAAGTTTGAAGTATTTAGTGCTGTTGTAGAAATTGGGAGTCTAACGAAAGCTGGTGAAACACTTGGATTAACGCAATCTGCTGTAAGCCATGCCATTGCTAGTTTGGAATCGGAATGTGGATTTTCTTTACTTAATCGAGGACGTGCGGGTATTCAATTGACGAGTAACGGAGAACGTATCTTACAGTACATACGTGAAATTCTAAAGTGGAATGAAGAAATGGTTCAAGAAATCGCCAATATTAATGGTCTGGAAGTGGGTACAGTAAGGATTGGAACGATTTCGAGTGTGTCGATTCATTGGCTACCAGAAATTATGAAAAAATTTAATGAACATCACCCAGCTATCGAGATCAAACTAATGGAAGGGGATTATGATGATGTCGAGCATTGGATCTCAACAGGTCTAGTTGATTTTGGCTTTGTATCACTTCCAACTTTGCAAAACTTTGAAGTAATGCCTTTAATAAAAGATAGAATGCTCTGTATAGTTTCAGAAGCACACCCGCTTGCTAAACAAAAAGAGATTAGTTTTGAGATGATCAAGGAAGAGCCGCTCATTAAGTCGAAAAAAGGAAGTGATAATGATTTATTACGAATCTTAAAAGAAAGCAAAATAACACCTTTTATTAAATTTGAACTTACAGATGACCAAGCCATTATTTCAATGGTTGAAAATGGGATGGGAATCAGTATACTCCCGGAAATGGTTTTACATCGGGTTCCTAACAATGTTCGAATCCTTCAGTTAAAAGGAGAGCATTATCGGACACTTGGTATTGCCGTTACTTCCTTTAACTCCCTTGCTCCTGCCACGAAAAAGTTCATAGATTACTTCAAATCTTGGTTAACTGATAAGTAAATCTAGTTTACAAATATATAGGAAAAAGCTCAGTTCAATTTCGCACTGAGCTTTCATTCACTTGCTTATTATTTTTACCTCTTATAATAACTTTATATGGTAAAACTTCTACTGATAATTCTTCCCTTTTGAGTTCAATTATTTCATCTACATATTTTACAATCTGCTTCGCTTTTTTATTGGAATTCCAAGGCCATTTTGATTTCTGTAAGTCGGTTTTTATAATAATTTGCAATGGTTCTGGATGGAATGAGTATGCAAACCCTTCATATTCTTCAAACTTTTTTTCAGTCTCTTCTCTAATTGTACTAAAAATCGGTTGCCACTTTTCGTCTCTTATATCATTCTCACTTTTTCTTGTTATTTTTACTTGAAAGTTGATTTTTGTTTTGGAGAAAACCGCATTGGATACAAGTTGTTGGATATCATCTTTCACTTTGTCATAATATTCTTCAGTTTCCTCTATTCTTATCTCAATAGATGGATTAGGGGTTCTTGGATCAATCATCATCGCATTTATGTAATATCCTTTTTCATGCAATGATTCAGATACGATTTTGGAAACTTCATTTACTAAATCATTTAATTTTTTGTCTTCTTCACTTATAGCATGGTAGGTCTCCAAGGATTCTAATTGAATTTTAAAGGAATCTATCTTTTTTTCTTTCGCAATATCATTAATAAGTGCTTTTATTTTCTTCTCGTTTTGATCTAAAAATGCTTGATCTTTAACCTGTACGGTAAGTAAATGTTCTTGAAAAGAAAAGGACAATCCTACTTCATCATAATTTTGATGCTCTAATGATTGCTGTATTTCTGTTAAGAGTGATTCCATTTTCTGCTGTTCCTTTTTAGTTTCTGCCATACTTTCAGCCAATGTCAATTCTTTGTGTTGAGAATGGACAAACAAAAAAGAAAGTATAATAACCCAAGCCACTATGACTCCTAACAATGTAAGAGATTTCTTCTGTATGACCTTCCACCTCCAGTATTCCTATTTTAGAAAAATTGAGAAGAATAAAACTTTTCTTACAGCCCATTATACATTGGAATTAGTTTAAGAGAACTATTTTTGGGTATTATAAATATAATATGCAAGAATAAACCAGTAGAGTCGTTCAATGTTTCCTATTTGAACGACTCTTTTGCGATTAATGGAAACTGTTGAGAAAGGAAGAATTGCTTTGACATGGGATATTCTGAACGCTATTGGCACGATTGCTTTTGCTATTAGTGGCGTGCTTATAGCAAAAGAAGAGGATTATGATCTTTTTGGTATTTATGTTTTAGGCTTTACTACTGCATTTGGGGGCGGACTTATACGTAATCTATTAATCGGCATACCAATTGAAAACTTTTGGTTACAAGGTCATTTATTTGAAATTGCATTTTTGTCTATTACGATTGTTTATTTATTACCGAATCGATGGATTCATAAGTGGAAAAATTGTGTGGTGTTTTTTGATGCCATTGGTTTGGCTGCATTCGCCATTCAAGGTGCAAATTATGGTGTATCTATAGAGGCCCCATTAATCGTAGTAATCATTGCAGCTTGCATGACAGGTACAGGGGGTGGGATGTTAAGAGACTTGTTCGCAGGTCGAAAACCGATGATTTTTTCTTCTGGCATTTATGCTTTTTGGGCAGTATTAGTAGGCCTTGTCATTGGATTAGATTGGATACAAGGCCCATATTTCACGTTTGTTCTCTTAATCGTCATCGTTATTTTGAGAATACTATCGGTCTATTTTAACTGGAATTTACCCCATACTATTTACAATAAAAGAAGGATGGGCAAATAAAAAAGATTGCAAGTCCCTGTTACTTAGTGTGGTGTATTTTGAAATTTTCGAAACTTTATTTTTGCCTATTCGTAGTAATGGTAAAGGAGTTGATCTTTGCAGATATTTTACGTGCTATTTCGATAGGAGTATTAGTTATTACTTCCGCTTTTTATATGCGCTATTTGGGAGACGCTAAGAAACAAAGAAAGCTATCTTTTTATGAATTTTTCATGTACATAATTATTCAGATAGCGTATTTATTATTTGCAACTAGTTTGATAATATCTATATCTATATTTGTTGAGAAATAAATTTTGAGGTGATAAAAGTGTCCATAAAAGGTCTTAATCATTTTTTATTTTCAGTTTCGGACTTAGATATTTCCATTGATTTTTACAAAAATGTATTGGAAGCTAAATTGTTAGTAAAAGGTAAATCTACTGCGTATCTAGATTTAAATGGTATGTGGATTGCACTCAATGAAGAGAAAGATATACCGCGAAATGAAATACATCAATCCTATACACATATAGCTTTTTCCATTGATGCAGCTGAATTTGATCAAATGTACGAGAAACTGAAAGAATTGAAGGTAAATATTTTGCCCAGTCGTCCAAGAGATGAAAGAGACAAGAAGTCTATTTATTTTACTGATCCAGATGGTCATAAGTTTGAGTTTCATACAGGTACATTACAAGATAGAATCGATTATTATAAACAAGAAAAAGCATATATGGAATTTTTCGATTGAAAGAATTACTTGATAGAAACGGATGATCTTTTTTGTTGCAACGCTAAATGTATAAAATGTTTAATTCAAAATAATCAGTAATCATGTATAATAAAATTGAGTGAACGCTCAATCAATGAAAAGGCGGGGAATAGCTTTTGAAAAAATCCGAGATTATTTTCTTTGAACGAAAGTTTCCTAGTGCAAATATGGTCCTTATTGAGGATGAATTCCCAATTCTTATTGATACAGGTTTTGGTAGTGATATACAAGATACGATGCATTTAATAAAAGAAGCTGGCGTCTCACCAGACCAATTACATCTTATCGTGAACACACACTATCATAGCGATCATGTAGGAGGCAATTTTCATCTTCAGCGAAATTATGGTATTCCGATTGCTGCCCACAAATGGGAGGCAGAATTAATTAATGCTAGTGACTCGGAAGCTTTTAGTGCGGAGTGGCTAGATCAACCGGTAGAACCATATCGAGTCGATAGAAAACTCTGGAACAATGATGAGATTCATACAGGGAGCAGAAGATTACAAGTCCTACACACCCCAGGACATACATTAGGGCATATTTCTCTATTCGAACCAGAAGAGAAAATATTAATTTGCGGTGATCTCTTTCACCATAATGATATTGGCTGGTTAAATATCTTTCGAGAAGGTGTTTCAGCTATTCAACGATCTTTGGAAAGTTTGGAGCAGTTGTCCAAGTTACGCATTGAAAGGGCTTATTCAGGGCATGGACCTCAAATAGAGAATCCCGGGTTGTCTATTGATGTGGCAAGAAAACGGTTTGAAAAATGGATAAAGGCGCCGGAGAAAATTTCATGGCATGCCTGCAAACGAATTTTTTCATTCACTTTAATAATGAAAAATGGATTGGCCAAAGAAGAAATAGATGATTATCTAATGCAGTGTGGCTGGTTTCAAGATTTTGCACGCTACTCTTTTCAAGTGCAGCCGGAGGAATTTATTCCGATCTTGTTAGAAGAAATGATTCGTTCAGGAGCAGCAAGCTGGCAAGATAATCATTTAATGGCAACCGCTCCGTACAAGGCACCAGCGAAGGAATGGATGGAAAAAAATATAAAACCAAGAGAATGGAAAATGTAAAGGAGAGATTAGTATGTCGCTAAAAGTAGGAGATGTAATTTCTTTTGAACGCGCTTTCACACAGAGAGATGTGGAATTATTTACAGAAATCTCAGGGGACGAAGGAATTCATCATCTAACTCCAGATGAACAAGGAAGACTAGTAGTTCAAGGGTTACTAACAGCAACTTTGCCAACAAAAGTGGGGGGAGATCATAATGTGTTGGCCCGTACAATGAATTTTGAGTTTTTAAGACCTGTGTTTACAGGTGATACCATTATTTGTGAAGTAAAAATCGAACAATACGAAAAGCAAGAAAACAAGAATAATAGAACAGCTATTATGGCGTCTTTTATATGTACCAATCAACATGAAAAAGAAGTGCTAAAAGGTGAATTTGCGGGTGTAATACTTTAGATTCCTAACTATAAGGAAGCCGCCCTTCATAACATAGAGCTTCCTTATTTTATTCCACTTTCCTTTTCCTCCTTATTAATTCTACAAAATAGTTTCTTCCTTTTATTTTATCCCTCTTTTGTACTAACTTAGACGGTAGTTTTGCTGACAAGTAGTCGTCTGTTATAGGATAATGGTATTGTGTTAAATAAGCGAAAATTATAGAAAAAAATTCTTGAAAAGGAAGTGCTGAACAATGAATTTAGAAATGGTTATGCAGGAGCTAGAAGCTCTTGGCAAGGAACGAATGAAAAAAATGTATATGTCCAATGGAGCTCATGAACCATTATTTGGTGTGGCTACAGGCGCTATGAAGCCAATCGCAAAGAAAATAAGAATAGATCAGCCTTTAGCAGAAGAGCTATATGCCACTGGTAATTATGATGCTATGTACTTTGCAGGCATTATTGCTGACCCAAAAGGGATGACTGAGTCGGATTATGAACGTTGGATAGATGCGGCGTATTTTTATATGCTGTCCGATTATGTAGTAGCCGTTACATTATCAGAGTCAGATATTGCACAAGAGGTTTCGGATAAATGGATCGCAAGTGGTGACGAGCTAAGAATGTCGGCGGGGTGGAGCTGCTACTGTTGGCTTTTAGGAAACCGAAAAGATGTGGAGTTTTCTGAAAGCAAGATTTCTAAAATGCTTGATATAGTGAAAAATACGATTCATGATTCACCTGAAAGAACGAAATCTGCCATGAATAATTTTGTATACACGGTAGGTATCTCTTACGTGCCGCTCCACAAAAAAGCAGTCGAGACGGCGAAAGAGATGGGTGTGGTAGAAATGAAACGAGAAAACAAAAAAAATAGTTTTCTAAATGCAAGCGAAAGTATTCAAAAAGAACTGGATAGAGGGAAGCTTGGTTTTAAACGCAAGTATGTCAGATGTTGATGCCATAAGCATTTATCGCTATTTTTGTTACTGCATATGATGTTAGAAATTATTCTTATGCAGGAGCAAGGGGGTGTGTATTTGGTCATAAAACGATTGTTTTTAATATTAATCATTTCTGTTCTCGGTGCTTGTAGTCAATTACAAAGTAATGAAGATCATCCAAACATGGATCAAATTACTATAGAACAAATTGAAAATAAGCTTACGGAAAAAGGATTGAAATTAGAAGAATCAGATTTACCAAGTGACAATGTCTTTATCCAACAATTAAACAACGTTAATCCAATCGTATATTTTATAGATGGAAAGATTCTTTCTATCTATTTATTTTCAAATGAACAGGAACGAGAAAAAGGAATGCTTGATTTTGAAGAAAAAACAGCAACCGCAGAATTAGTGAGTCATAAAATATACGCTATTCAAAACATATTAGTATACTATGTAGATGGAAATGAAGTAACAACAAATAAAATTTATGATGCCATGAATCAATTAAACGAGCAATAAATGTTAGAAGAAAGAGGAACTTATGCATATTGAAGCTGTGTTACATCAAATAGAAGTAGCTGTAAAAACAATCATTGAAATGATAGACAAATTAGAAGAGGCTGATTTACAAAAAAGACCTACTGCTAATAAGCAGTCAATCGGGGAATTATTAGAACATATCGCAGGGATTTGCGAAGCGGATTGGCGAATTTCCAATGGCGCAACAAAAGAAGAAATGGAAAATTATTATTCGAACGTTTCCTACAAAACATTAGACGCCTTAAAAGAGGATTTACGCACAAACTTCAAAGCATTAGAAAATAATGTAATGCAATTATCGAAGGAAGAATTGGAAAGAGAAACAACTTCCTATTGGGGTTTGACTTATACAAAATTTGAGTGGCTGCTAGAAGTACTAGCACATATGTATCATCATAGAGGACAATTACATGCTATGCTCGTTCATTGCTATCAAAAAGATCCGAAAATACTAATGTTTGAGTAAATAATAAAATGAGAAATAGGTGATCTAATGGATTTTATTTATTTTATCGCAACACCGTTGTTTGCGATACTTTGGTTTCTAAATTTAGTCCAACTTTTAGAAAAACTAAAATTAGGAAAAGATATACATAATCAAAAAGTGTTAGGTTGCGTTTGGAGCGTCGGATTTACTTTTTCTTTGATTTGTACCATCGTAGTTTTTTTGTAAATACGTCGACCTAATTATTAGAAGGGGAGTGTTCCTTTATGACAAATAGTAAATTGAACCCAAAGGTTGATGAATTTTTAAGTAAGGCTACAAAGTGGAAGGAAGAATACGAGCAGTTGAGAAGTATTATCCTTGATTGTGAGCTAACCGAAGACTATAAGTGGATGCATCCTTGTTACACATTAGACAATAAAAATATATTGTTAATCCATGGATTTAAAGAATATTGTGCGATTCTATTTCACAAAGGTGCCTTATTAAAGGACGAACGTGAGATTCTAATCCAACAAACTGAGAATGTCCAGGCAGCACGCCAAATAAGGTTTACCAATGTCCAAGAAATCGTTGGTATGGAAACGATTTTGAAAGATTATATTCTTGAGGCCATTGAAGTGGAAAAAGCTGGTTTGAAAGTAGAGTTAAAAAAACATGCAGAATATGAAATTCCGGAAGAACTGCAACACAAATTCGAAGAGATTCCTGGCTTGAAAACTGCTTTTGAAGATTTGACTCCCGGCAGACAAAGACAATATATTTTTTATTTTTCAGAAGCCAAACAAGCTAAGACTCGTGCGTCAAGAGTAGAAAAATATATACCAAAAATCCTAGATGGCCAAGGTTTAAAGGATTAGGATGATAGTTTTTTAAGCATTTATAAAAAGGGGGATGTTTCAATGTTCAGTTTAGCTGATGCATTATATCAAGTTATCGTATTAGGATTAGTCATTTTATTTGTAATTTCTTTTTAACTATTTATAAGAAGATTACTTGTAAATCAACAGGTGAAAAATTCTCAACTGAATGAAGTAGAAAAGAAATTGGATAAAATAATAGGATTAATGGAAAAAGAGAAAAGTGACTCTTTGCTTAGAAAATAATAGTTGTTAATAAGATTACTAAAAGGGAGGGGTTATTTAATTTTCCTTAACCCTTTCCCTTCAATAGATTCTTTAATGCCTTCTTCACAAACTCCATATGCACGCCAGGAACAAGTTACACATACGGTTTGAATGTCGGAAGGAACGATGTAATTTCGAACATTAGATTCAATTTCCGCCCAACTTAGAATTTGTCCAATTTTTAGTCCTAATTTACTTAAAATAGCAGCATCTCTTTTGTATATATCATCGTTTTGGCAGTGATATTCCGCTGTGTTTGGATACTTTTCACATAATTCATCGGGACCATTTACAAGTCTAATCATCGTCTTCGGATTATTCCTCAATGTTTGATGAAGACGTGTCATGTTTTCCGCATATTCTTTCGAATAGCCTATTCCCCGATAGCCCAAAAGGCAAAAAAGATGATGACCTCTTAGCGTATACATAATTTTTCCCCCAAAATAAAATGCATATGTTAACTAATTATGTTTTCAGGTTAACTAATATTCATAATCATATCATACAAAATACTCTTCTATGAAACTTTCCAACTATAATTTCGTAGTAAATCTTAAAGAAGCTTTTTGGAGAGATTTGGAGGTTTTACAATTGTATGTTAGTTTAGACAATCTTGAGGATTTTGGAACAATGTTTTTGAACGGAGCGTATGAAAATATTTATTTTTGTACTTCAAAAGACTTTCAACAAATAATTTCTTTAGAACAATTCATTGAATTAGCATCTACTTTTAATAATGGCGTTCATAATTATCAAATTGAATTTTCATCAGCTTTTCAAAACATGACCCATTATATTTGGTTAGACAACAAAAAAGAAAAGGCAATCTCCGTATTTTTTGATGAGCGCAAAACTATTCAACGTTTATATTTAAAGCCATTTATAACCTATGAACAGACTGATAATCGTTATACATCCAATTTGTACACAATGCCAGTAAAAGGGGAATGGTTGGTGTTTTGGGGTGGAGCCAATGAATTTATCAATTATCATTATCCCTATGAAAGCCAGCGTTATGCTTATGATCTAGTGAAAATACAGGAGGGTTTGTCTTATAGAAATACACAAACGGAAAATAAGGACTTCTATGCATTTGATGAAGCTGTAGTCGCTCCGGGAGATGGAAAAATCGCAAAAGTAGTGGATGGACTAAAAGATAATGTACCTGGTGAAATGGATACAAATAATCCAGCAGGCAATTATGTGGTCATAGAACATGCCAATAAAGAGTTTAGTATGATTGCTCATTTTAAAAAGAATACTATATTAGTAAAAGCCGGAGATGTTGTAAGGGAGGGGCAGCTTATTGGAAAATGCGGTAATTCAGGTAATTCATCTGAACCTCATATTCATTTTCAAGTAATGGATTCTGCCGATTTGGAAAGCGGTAATTCTATTCGTATCCAATTTAAAGACGGTAATGAGCCCATTCAAGGCGATACAATAGTAAATCCACAGGAGTATAAAGATCCTTTTGATGAAAAGTTAGATAAAATCGGTAATTCATTGACGATTATGGATTTCATTCTTTTAATACCAAGAACAATCGCACAGTTTTTTAAATAATTGGGACTAGCATTAATAGTGAGATGGAGGTGAAAAATTGATTAAGAAAAGTTTAGCATTAGGTATATTAACTACCAGTAGTTTTTTGTATATATTTCTTTTTTTCGGACTGACTATATTCATCATTTTATTTTATTCCACCTATAGCGTATTAAGTCTTTCTGCAGTTCTTTTACCACCTATTTTCCTTTTGTTATTATTATTTATTCTTTGGAAATATAGCTACTTGAAGAATGAGCGAAAAAGCAAAAATTTATTAGTAGTTATTGCTATACTTTGTATCATTCCGCCACTTTTTTTAGTAGGATTGTTAGGAAAAAATGAAGAAAAGTTAAATTTTACGATAGAAAAATGGATAAATGAACCGGATGATCGAGTGTATATTGTCTATGACTTTTTAGATGAAAATGAGATAGTAGGTAAGTCAAAAGAGGACATTCAAAAGCTTTTAGGGACGCCTGATGAAAATCAGCTTCATACTAATGAGAATGTAGTTTCATATCTTCTTGGTCTTGAGTTAGGGTGGATAAGGATGGATGGTTCATACTTAGTCATTTGGTTTAATGATGAAGACAAAGTGATAGATTATGCGGTAGAAACATATTAATTTACTAAAAGTTCCTATGCTAAAGAGGATACTAATACATTATCATGAAATCATTTGGAGGGGTGTATATGAAGAAGTTATTCAGTAAATGGTCGATTTTCTTTATCGTCTTAGGATTGATTTCTTTGGGAGCAAATTGGTTAATAGATGGATATTCTGAACTTCTTGTACTTATAGGGGCTATTTTTTTATTTATAGGAGTTATATTTAGTTATATAGCTATTTCAAAAAAGGAAAAAGGAAATATGAAATTCATATCTCTCACCTCTTTTTTTATTATTCTGTTCATTGTTAGTTTGTTTGAGCCATTTCACATAATTCGTATAATGACATGGCTTAAAAACATTTATTAATTTGCTAATATAATAAGGATTAATGAGGAGATCATTTATGCTAACTTTGTATATAACTAGGCACGGTGAAACAGTATGGAATACACAAAAGAGAATGCAAGGTTGGAGTGATTCCGATTTAACCGAGAATGGAATTTCTAATGCAGTTTCTTTAGGAGATAGGATGAAAGAGATAAAATTAGATGTGATTTATACAAGTCCTAGTAAAAGAACTATTACAACTGCTAATTTAATTAAAGGCGAAAGAGAAATCCCAATTATTCTCGATGAAAATTTAAGAGAAATAAATATGGGAATATGGGAAGGTCAAACTTTAACCGACATAGAGCAAAAATATCCAATTGAATATGACGCCTTTTGGAATACGCCACATTTATATAAGCCATTAAATGGAGAAAGTTTTGCAATGCTTCATAAAAGAGTACTGAATGCCATTAATTCCATACAAGACAAACATAGTGCAGGAAATATTCTAATTGTGACTCATTCTGTTGTTATTAAAACATTATTAGCTTACTTTAAAAATTATCCATTAGAAAAATTATGGGAACCTCCTTTTATACATGATACTAGCCTGACCATTATCGAGTTAACTGGTAATAAAAACAATATCGTCTTAGAAGGAGATTTATCGCATCGGGAGATGGAGCGTCAATGATTAGAAAAGCAGTCGGTGCAATAGTTTTTCAAAAAGACAAATTTTTAGTTGTACATAAAACGAATATAAATACGATAGATGGCAAACAGAACATTCAAGGGGAATGGGACTTTGTAAAAGGGAAGGTAGAAAAAAGCGATAAGGATTACAAAGATGCGCTGTTACGTGAGTTGCAGGAAGAAACAGGTTCGATCGAATACAAAATTATCAAGGAGTTTGATCAAAAAATTAACTTTGATTTTCCAGATGAGCTTAAAGAAAAAATAGGATACGACAAACAGGTAACAACGATGTTTCTCGTAGAATTTATGGGAGGGTCCAACTCACTTATCTCGCAAGACAATGAAATAAGTAACATCGCATTTCTAGATCCATACCATGTTGTAGAAATACTCCCTCACCAAGAAACAAGAGATTACTTTATACAGTATGTAAAAGGTAAATTTCTGTTGTAATGTTTATATTAAGGAAAACAATTTTATGCGTCACCTATATTTTAATTATTAGAATATCAATCGTCACTATGGAAAAGCTAATGATGAAAAACGAAAGGAGTGTCCGAAATGAAGGAAAATAAAACACCTGTTGAGCAACTAACGACGAAGGATAATGGATTGTCTTCAACGCAAGAGGTCTTATATCAAAAAGAATTCAAGCGAGCTAGTAAAGGAACATCGAAGAAAAACCAAGATAAGAGGTAAAAGGAATAATAAGCCCCGAATTAGAAATTTTTTCGGGGTTTCTTATTGAATGTAATCAAAAGGGAGTGGAGATAAAAAATGAATAATGTCCCCGCAAAAACACAGCCGGTTTTAGATAAGTATTTTCAGCTGCTTGAAAAGAAATTACCCGATTTACTTGAAACCTATTATCTTTATGGCTCCATCTCATTAGGAGCATTTAAGGATGGATGTAGTGATATTGATTTTATTGCAATTATTAAACGGAGATTAACAGAGTCAGAACTAAAATTGCTGAAAGAAATTCATAAAAGTATTCAAAGTAAATTTCCTGAAACAATTTTAGATGGGTTTTATATAATGAAAGAGGATTTTGTAACTATAAACAAAAGAAAAGTTACTAGTATTCGCTTTAATGATGGAAAGTTCCATGGCTTTACAGCCTTTGATAAAAACTCAATCGATGCTTTTCAATTACAAAAATATGGAGTCCTTATAAAAGGAGAAAAACTCGAAGAAAATATTTATACAGTAGATTGGAATATTTTAATTCCTAATATGCGGCATAATCTTAATACTTATTGGCTTGGTTGGATGAATGATTGCAGAAGATTTCCTTCTATTAAATACATAGGTTTATATTTTAGTATAAATATGATTGAGTGGGGAGTTTTGGGAGTTTCTCGTCTATATTATACATTTATCGAAAAGGATATTATATCTAAAGCTGGTGCAGGTGAATATGTATTACGAAAAGCCCCAGAAAAATACCATAAGATTATTAAAGAAGCGTTGAGAAATAGACAAGGTATTAAAAAGTCCTACTATCGTTCCATTGTGGAAAGGCGTAAAGATACATTGGATTATATGGAGTTTATGATGAAAGAGTGTCATAATCTTTTTATTGAGTAACTGGTGGCATTTTATGGAGGTGGGTATCTATGCAAAAGTATAACAAGATAGAACCAGTAGTAGCAGCACAAAAATTTATACATAAATATTTTCCTGCTTGTGATGCGGCTCTGTTGGCAGGAAGCGTTGTTCGAGGGGAAGCGACGGAAACTTCAGACCTAGACATCGTTGTATTTGATCAATCGCTTTCTACTTCATACAGGGAGTCGCTAATTGATTTTGATTGGCATATTGAAGTGTTCGTACATAACTTGAATTCTTATCAAGCATTTTTCGAAAGTGATAGAAAACGTGCTCGCCCGTCATTACCACAAATGGTATCAGAAGGTATTGTTTTAAAGGATACAGGTATCATTGACTCTATCAAAATGGAAGCCAAAAAGTTATTAGCGGATGGTCCTCAAAAATGGTCAGATGAAATGGTACAAATGAAACGATATTTTATTACCGATGCCTTGGATGATTTTATCGGATGTAAGGATCGTGATGAAGAAATATTTATTGCGAATGCACTAGCTGAACTTTCGAGTGAATTTTTATTAAGGACAAATAATCGGTGGATCGGTGCTTCCAAATGGGTCATACGTTCATTAAAAAATTTCAATCCACAATTTGCAGAACGATTTATTGAGGCATTTGATTTGTTTTATCGAACTGGATCCAAAGATAAAATTATTAAACTAATAGATGAGATATTACTTCCTTACGGAGGACGAATATTTGACGGATTTTCATTAGGGAAAAAGTGAGTGGATGTTAAATGGAAGCAATAGTAGGTCTAATAGGTAATCTAGCGACAATTATACTCTGTTTATTTAAGGATATTACGGAAGAAGAAATTGACAAGAACATTAAGTATTTAAAGCAAGAAAAATGGTTTCAAGCTTATTTACTTAATGAAAAGCATACTGAATTGATCAGTTATAACACCAAAGCCCGGAATGTAATTGGAAGTATGAATATCAAAAAGATGTCAAAATCAACCTATAGTAGAAGACAACAAAAGAGGATTGAACGTGTCATTAACAAACAATCTTAACGAGCTTTTTTTCTGTCATAAATCCCTCACAACTTCATGAGCCTTGGGACTTGTCTACGCTATCTTGTTTCTTCTATGATGGAGGGAGACAGCAGGAGGGATTTTGGTCATGTTCAAAGAAGCGAAGAATTTTATCCAAATGTATTATGAAGAAACAGGGCAATCGGAGCAGGAACTGGCGACTCGTTTAATAGAAGTAGAGCAACAAATTTCAAAGCAAGGTACATACGAACAAACGCTAGATGAGCTCACTTACGGAGCAAAAGTGGCTTGGCGTAATAGTAATAAATGCATTGGCCGACTTTTTTGGCAAAGTTTAAACGTCTTAGACAAAAGAGATTTACAAACAGAGGAGTCCATATTCGAAGCACTTCTTGCGCATATTGAATTTGCAACGAATAACGGAAGAATTCGTCCAACGATTACGGTGTTTTCCCCCAAAGATGTGCGTATTTGGAATCATCAATTGATCCGTTATGCAGGATACGAAACGAACAATGGAATCATTGGGGATCCGGATTCGGTAGATTTTACAAAAGTATGCCAGAAACTTGGATGGCAAGGAAACAATGGTTTGTTTGATGTGCTGCCACTTGTTATCCAAATAAAAGACAATCCGCCAAAACTATT
Organism: Psychrobacillus sp. NPDC096389; assembly: GCF_044762855.1. NCBI lineage: Bacteria > Bacillati > Bacillota > Bacilli > Caryophanales > Bacillaceae > Psychrobacillus > Psychrobacillus sp. NPDC096389. The sequence goes on from NZ_JBIWFB010000001.1 coordinate 1,256,609, forward strand.
TGATATACCACAAGCATCTATTTTAGAAGTACCTATTCGACATCCGGAATTCGACTGGTTTGCGGATTTGGGATTAAAATGGTATGCCGTTCCGATGATTTCCAATATGAAATTGGAAGTAGGGGGTATATCCTATGTAGCCGCTCCTTTTAATGGATGGTATATGGGAACAGAAATTGGCGCACGAAATCTAGCGGACGATAATCGATATAATATGCTTCCGACAATCGCTGAACAGATGGGATTGAACACGAAATCGAATGCATCATTATGGAAAGATCGAGCATTAGTAGAATTGAATGTAGCGGTTTTATATTCGTATAAAGAAGATGGGGTAAGTATCGTGGACCACCATACAGCCGCTCAACAATTTAAGCGTTTTGAAACAAACGAAATGGAAGCAGGACGCGATGTAACAGGAAACTGGAGCTGGCTAATCCCTCCATTATCCCCAGCAGCAACGCATATTTTTCATAAACCGTATGCAAATGAAAAGAAAACGCCTAATTATTTTTACCAAAAATCACCGTATTAAAAAAGAGGAATCAGCTTACATATTTGCTGATTCCTCTTTTACGTTATAGGGATAATGCGTCTTAGATTGAGACCACTAGCCTTCTCGCTACTGCAATTATATATGAACAGTTTATCTTGAGGAGAGTGCCCAATAACATACGCGCAATGTTCCAGTCGTTTCTCGCAACATTCTATTTCAAACGCACAACATTGAGAGACATTTCCGCAACTTTGACATAAATCGAATCAAATCCATCGTCGTCTCAATCCAAGTAAAGAGTTGTTATAAGAATTAGTTGCTTTCATGGGCAATTTGGTTGCTTTCAGATTGATTTGGTTGCTCTTGAGATAGAATTGGTTGCTTTCAAAGACCAATTAGTTGCCCTAATCCATTTATTGGATTAAAACAGACTTAAAACTGTGTAAGATTTTGTTTTAAACAAGTCTATACCGTCGTTTACGACTCATTATTCTTTTTATCCCGCATTAACGGGCAGTAAGACTCCCACTTCAAGATTTAAGAAAAACGAAAAGATAAGTGGGAGATCAACTGCCCGTAAAAGCCCGATTGGTTCAACTAGCAATCAGTGGGGGATGAAGAAACCCCCACTGATTGAAGTTTCACTTTATGTGCTCCATTCCGTGAATTATTAAATGGGCAATTATTATAATGTTTTTGTTATTCAGCAGGAGAAACAAATCGATCTTTGCCTGCGTGCATTCCAACAATGAATAATACGATTGCTGTTGCGATAAATAAAATAATAGGCATCGACCAACTAGCAGTTGCATCGTGTAAAAAACCGAAAAGTACAGGACCAATTGCCGCAAGTAAATAGCCAAACGATTGGGCAGTGCCCGACAATTCAGCTGACTCCATTGGTGTTCGTGTGCGAAGCGTGAACAACATCATTGCAAAGCTGAACGAAGCCCCTCCAGCAAATCCTAAAATAATCATCCATACAATTAATAAGGAAGAGTTTCCTACTAAAAGCCCACCGAAACCAATTACATAGAGAAGTGAAAAGAAAGCCACTAATGGACGTTGATCTTTCATGCGACTGGCAAGAATTGGAGTTAAAAAAGTAAGTGGTAATTGAGCAAATTGCATTAACGATAACATCCAACCTGACTTGTCCGCACTAATGCCTTGCGATTGCATGATTTCTGGAATCCAAGCAGCTGTCGTATAAAAAAGAAGTGATTGAAGCCCCATGCATAATGTAACAGTCCACGTTAATGGATTAGATAAAATAGATTTAGACCGACCAGTAGCAGCTGGTTCTGTATTTTCTTTTATTCGTTTGACGTTTTTTATTTGTGGTAACCAAATGAGAGCGGCAATTATTGTTAATATTGCCCAGCATCCAAGTGCCCCTTGCCATCCCAATGTTGTATATGCAGCAATCGGGTAACTAATTCCTGCTCCGATGGTTGAGGAGAAATTCATCGATAAAGTAAAAATGGCTGTCAGTAGTCCTACTTGTAATGGGAATTTTAGTTTGATTAAACTAGGTATTAAAACGTTACCAAATGCAATAGCTATTCCTATTAAAGCAGTTCCGATCAAAAGTAAAGATGTATTTCCTAACGACCTCATGATAATTCCAAAAGCGAGCAAAATAATAGAGAAGAATAAAGTTAATTCCATTCCGACACGTCTTGCTATTTTCGGGACAATTGGTGAAATGAGTGCAAACGCAATAAGCGGAATAGTCGTTATAAATCCCGCTAACACATTGGATATTCCAAGATCATCTCTAATATAGGCAATAATAGGTCCAACAGATGTGAGTGGAGACCTTAAAGTCGTAGCAAGAAAAATAATACCAATTACAAGTAATAGCACGGTTTTTTTGTGTTTTTGATCCATAGTTTGCAAACGGATTAGCTCCTTATTTCATATTATTATGTTAGCCTATCACTTTTCGATGAATAGATACAATAGCCAAAAGACTAGAATAATAGAAGTTAGAATATTCTTTTCCTTTTACGTGTGTTTTAGTTGTATAATTAACAGTATATAGGAAAAATGGTAAGCATATGTCGGTTGAATGGATGGGAGTTTTAATATGAACAAAGAAAAGGTTTTATCATTACAAGATGTGACGATGCGTTTTGGTCCTAAACAAGTATTAAATGGGGTGAACTTAGAAGTTTATAAAGGGCAGATTATCGGTTATATTGGTCCGAATGGCGCTGGGAAAAGTACGACGGTTAAAATCATGCTTGGGTTAATCGAAGGCTACGAAGGAAAAATTGAAATTTTCGGCGAAGAAATTGGCAATGGCAATGGCGATGTCTCGTATAAACGAAAAATTGGCTATGTACCAGAAACGGCAGAACTTTATGATAATTTAACGGCTTGTGAGTATTTAACATTTACAGGGGAGTTATACGGGTTAAACGCCAAAGAAGCGGAAAGTAAAGCTCTTCAGTTAATGAAAGAATTTGAGTTAGAGTCTGTATTTTACCAACGATTATCTTCTTTTTCAAAAGGGATGAGGCAAAAAGTACTTATCATTTCTAGTTTGTTACATGACCCCGAATTACTATTTTTGGATGAACCTTTAAGTGGGTTAGATGCGAATAGTGTTATGGTTATTAAAGAAATTCTGGATCAGCTAGCAGCTCGTGGAAAAACTATTTTCTATTCCTCTCATATTATGGATGTGGTTGAGAAAATAAGTAATCGGATCATATTACTGGTGGATGGCCGGGTAGTTGCGGATGGAACGTTTTCGGAATTACAGGAACAAAGTAAAGAAGGTACGTTAGAAGAGATCTTCAATCAAATTACAGGTTTTTCGGAGCATAAAAAGATTGCGGAAAAGTTTGTGGAAATAGTAAGTGAGGAAAATGCCCATGGATGATTTTAAGTCGCTTCGCGTTTTGGATCGCTTCAAATGGGCATTTCAAAAGTTACATATAGACTACGATGTCATGCGTAAAATTTTGCAATTAAAGTTAACGATGGATGGCAGAAGAATGCCCACTGTTTTCAATGGATCGAAAGTGAAAAAAGAAGGAAATCAATTTATAAAATCTTTATGGGTCTATGGATTATATGGACTTTTATTACTGACCCCGTTTTTATTTTTAGGGAATCAATTTATTTTTTTCATTAGTATCATGTTTAGTGTTTTAATGTTTATCGTGATGACATCGATGGTATCTGATTTTTCAGCTGTCCTACTTGATATTCGGGATAAGAATATTCTTCATTCGAAACCGATTAGCACTCGGACATTGAATGCTGCAAAAGTAGTGCATATTTTAATTTATTTGTTTTTATTAACAGGTTCTTTTATCATTGTTCCACTCATCGTAAGTATTTTTAGGCATGGAATTGGGTTTGCAGTCGTTTTTCTAGTGGATGTAGTACTAATTAGTTGTTTAGTAGTGGTGCTTACTGCATTTGTTTACTTATTTATTTTGCGCTTTTTTAGTGGGGAAAAATTAAAGGATATGATTAATTATGTCCAAATCATTTTAACTTTAGCAATCATGCTTAGTTATCAGCTTGTAGCCCGAGTATTTGAATTCATCGATTTTGATATTACCTATTCTTTTGCTTGGTGGCATCTGTTGCTGCCTCCGCTATGGTATGGAGCGTCATTTGAGCTGCTATTAAACAACAATTTTTCATTGCCTATCATTATATTTACTGTATTGGCCGTAGTGGGACCAATCTTATCCATTTTGTTATATATCCGACTAATGCCGGCTTTTGAACGAAATCTAGCAAAATTACTAAGTGATTCGAAAAGAAATAGAAAAAAATCACGTTACCTAGACCGATTTTGGTCAACTGTCTTATGTAGGACGAAAGAGGAGCAAACTTTTTACATGTTTTCATCCCTTATGATGAAGCAAGAACGGGAGCTCAAGTTGAAGATCTATCCTCAAATAGGTTTTGCGCTCATTTTACCATTCATTTTCCTTTTTAACAATCTTCGCATGAGTTCATGGGAAGAGATGAGTAAAGGAAATATGTTTTTGGTCATTTACTTTAGTTTAGCGATGATACCAACTGTTGTTCAAATGCTGAAATTTACAGGAACGTACAAAGCTCAGTGGATTTACAGGGTCGCACCCATTCAAAATATATCAGTGATCTATAGTGGGACGTTAAAAGCATGTATCATTAATTATTTTATTCCAATCTATTTACTATTAAGCATATTTTTCGTGTGGGTTTTTTCGTTTCGAATTGTCGCAGATTTAATCGTAGTATTGCTGGCGGCAATCGCAATGACACTTGTTTCGTTTCGACTTTTTACTGGGGAAGATTACCCATTCTCTCATTCGCATGAACATACACAGGACATGAGCACAATGAAAGTGTTTGGTGGTATACTCGTCGTCGGAATTTTTGTGCTTGTTCATTTTATCTTTAGTAAAATTCCTGTTGGACTATATATATATATGGCAATCTTAGTGATAGGAATAATAGTCGGTTGGAAGAAAATATTTCCTAATAAGTGGAAAGAAGTGGGCACCAAGTGAAACTAAAAAATGCAAGTGATATTAGAAAAATGATTGAAGAAGACGAGTGGATGATGGAATTATTAAAAGCTGCTCAACAATTGAATCTCCCAGATTGGTGGATATGTGCAGGTTTTGTTCGCTCTAAAATTTGGGATGTGTTGCACGACTTTAACGAACGGACTTTGTTAGCGGATATTGATGTTATTTTTTTCGATCCAACTAACACAAAAGAGGAAGAAGAGAAAAAGTTAGAAGAACGATTGAAAAGTTTGACACCTAATATCCCTTGGTCTGTAAAAAATCAAGCAAGAATGCATAGTATTAATAATTTACCGCCTTATTCATCTGCAGAAGAAGGCATTGCGAATTTTCCCGAGACGGTAACGGCGTTAGGGGTAAAATTAGATAATCTGAACAAAGTAATATTAGTTGCCCCGCACGGGATTAAAGACGTGATTCATCTCGAAGTTAGACCTACGCCACTTTTTTTGACTACAACGACCTTAAGAGAAGTATATGAAGAGCGTGTAAGAAAAAAAGATTGGGTAGCTACTTGGGAGTTGCTTAAGATTTTTCATAGTTAAAAGGAGGTACTCTGTGAGGAAAATAGGTATTCGTATTTCTTTTCTTTTGTTTCTGTGCTTATTGGCTGCTTGCAGTAATGAAACGAAAGTAGATAATGTATTAACCAATGTAGAACTTAGTGATAGGGAAAAGCTCCTATTAGCTTCTGCAAGTGATGAATCATTTGTCTTCGAGTTTCGGGCAAAGGATGAGTATAAACAAGTGTCTCTATGGGTCGATAAATATGAGTTCGGAAAGCTTACTGAAGAACATATTGGCCGATTGACTACAGAAATAGAGGAAAAGGACTTGCTCATTTTATCCATCTCCAAAATACCACTCGACGAAGAAATGCTCATTTTTAATACGATTGTTGGTCATGGTACTTCATTCAGTAAAGTAACTGCCAAACAATTATCGCCCACCGAAAATCAAAGTATATGGGGAAGTAATCCACTAGAAACTATTCCTATTTCAGATCAAATGGTGTTGGCAACAATGTGTTATGCAAAAGGGAATGGGATGAGCTCGCTATCTTCAGAATTTTATATGGATATAGATAATCGTATTAGTGAAATGGCGAATTATGATGTGGTGTATGTATTGAAAAGTGAATTTCATCAATAAATGGGTAGGAAATAAGTATATCTATTATGGAATAATTACTTATTGATTTCGCTGAGCGTTTGGCAAGATCAATTCGTCCGATTATACAAAAGGAGGCTAATGAAATGGTTCAGTATAATAATGAAAATCCTTCTCCAACTTTAGCTGAAATATTTGCAAGCGAAAGGAAAGAAGGAATATTAGAAGGAGAGAAGAAAGGAATCGAACAAGGAAAATTAGAAGAAGGTAAAAGTATCGCACGCACTCTTTTAAGTAAAAAATGTCAGCTGCTTCGGTTGCACTATAAGAGGCATTAATAAAGAGTGATAATAGAAAGGAACGGCGTAATTTTATTTGCTAAATTTCATGATTCGGAAAGTGGATGAAAGAAATGAAGATTTCTCTTAAGTTCTATTTAAGTGCTTTGTTTATTTATTTTCTGAGTTTTATATCTGGCTTTTCCATTGGATTGTATGTACTATTCGGAGCCATTTTACTTTTGTTATTTGGTTTGGCTATATCTTTGAAATTATTAAGGAAAGAAATGAATACTTTTATTCTAATAGTTATTTCCATTGTGATTAGTGTGATTTCATTTGTCGTTTGGTACTTTTTAGTACATCGGGTGGATGATTATTATATCTTTTATCCTTTTGCTATTTTTGTATAAAGGAAAACGCTTGAAGATTTCTCCAAGCGTTTTTTTCGTATCTAATCTTTTATTTAATATCCGTAATAACTGTCACATGCGGATGTTTTTTCAAAACCGTGATTGGCCACTCTTCCGAAATTGTATCCCCTAGTAACATATCGATTGCTGGGCGTTTCTTTTCCCCAAAAGCTAATAAAATTATTTTTTTCGCCTTCATAATAGAAGAGATTCCCATCGTAAAAGCAGTATGCGGAATTTCTTCTTCATCGTCAAAATATTGACTATTTACACCGAGTGTAGAGTCTGTCAATTTCGCCACATGCGTCACCGAATCAAAAGAAGTGCCTGGCTCATTAAATGCGATATGTCCGTTTTCTCCAACACCTAGAAATTGAATATCCAATGGATGCTCATTTAATTGGTTTTCATAACGTACACACTCTGCATCTAAATCTTGCGCTTTTCCATTTGGAATATTCGTTTCTTTGAATTGTTTGTGCGAAAATAAATGCTCTTGCATAAAATAAGCATAGCTATTCACATTGTTCGGTGCCAACCCTATATATTCATCTAAATTAAACGCAGTAACTTCGGAAAAGTCCAAAGAGGATTCGACTAAATTTTTATAAATAGGAATCATCGTACTTCCAGTTGCTAAGCCTAATACGTTTAAATGGTTTGCTTTTAAATCTTGTTCTAGTTTTTCTTGCACGATAGTAGCTGCCTCTTGTTGATTGGCAACATGAATTACTTCAAAAAACGCCATTTCAAAACCTCACTCTTCCTTCATTATCCTATAATTGTATGCCGATTCTTGTGAAAGGTCAACGAATTATCTTATCAGATGAACCGATTGGGCATAATGCGCATATGATGTTATGACTTGAATACAAGGAGGAAAAACATGAAAACTGTGCGACAAATTGTGACGAAAGCTGTAATAGCTAAAGGGAAAAAGAGAACGGAATCTAGCGAAGTTCTTAGTCCGCCAAATACTCCATCTAGCATTTTAGGTTGCTGGGTTATCAATCATTCTTGCCAACCGAAGAAACAAGGTAGATTTGTAGAAGTTACTGGAAAATTTGACATAAACGTTTGGTATGCACATCATGATCATTCCAAAACATCTGTTTTTACAGAAACAATCCATTATACTGATCGCATTAAATTACATTTTCGTGACAAAGATTCAACTGGTGAAGAAGTACATGTACGTGTCCTTCAACAACCAAATTGTACAGAAGCTATTATAATAGAAAAAGGAACTAAATTCCAAGTGACTGTGGAACGGGAACTATTAGCAGAAGTAGTAGGAGAAACGACAATTTGCATCGAAGTGCAGAACGATGATTTTGAAGAAGATTGGACATTCGAAGAAAGTTCTTCTAGTCCGTCAGTTCATGCTAGTTTGTCTAAAGATTCTGATCCATCCTCATCACTTTAACAAGCCGGTCAGTATTTCCGGCTTTTTTTTGTTCTAGTAAATATATTAAGTTTCATGTGGCCGGGTGTGTTACGGCAATTACTAGTTATTTATCTGGAGAAGATTGCCCAATAATAAATGGCGCAAGGTTCCAGTCATTACTCGCAACATTGACAAAAATGAGTCACAGTCATCGTCGTCTCACTCCAAGTAAACTTGTTGTTTTATGTATTAGTTGCTTTCAAAAGCAATTTGGTTGCTTTCGTGTTAATTTAGTTGCTTTCGAACTAGAATTGATTGCTTTCACTGTGGGTTTGATTGCCCTACCCCATTTACTGGATGAAAAGCTATTGCGTAGCACATTTTATCCCCATATTACGTGAACTATCCATTAACATAAGCACTCCCTCTTTTGATTTGTTATAATAAAATAGAAAGTTTTTAGAAGAGAGAAGGCCAACACATGACAACACAAACACCTATGATGCAACAATATATAAAAATAAAGGAAGCATATTTAGATGCCTTTTTATTTTTCCGATTAGGCGACTTTTATGAATTATTTAATGATGATGCGATCAAGGCAGCGGCTATTTTAGAAATTACGCTAACTAGTCGAAAAGATGGCATACCAATGTGTGGTGTGCCCCATCATTCGGCACAAGGCTATATTGAGACGCTTATTAATAAAGGGCATAAAGTAGCGATTTGTGAGCAAGTCGAAGATCCAAAACAGGCAAAAGGCGTCGTAAAAAGAGAAGTAGTCCGATTAATTACGCCTGGTACGATAATGGAAGGAAAAGGAATGCAACATAAAACGAATTATTTTATTGCTTCAGCGGATGTAGTTTCGCCAAATGAAGTTGCCTTTTCTTATTTAGACGTTTCGACAGGTGATGGATTTACAACGATACTTCCAGGGGACGAAAAAGCAGTTTTGCAGGAATTACTAGCGATTCAAGCAAAAGAATTGATTGTTAGTGAGCAAATGTACGTATTGATCAATGATTTATCGGCGATTCATGATTTTACTTTATCCATAGAACAAGATGAAGCAAATGATCAATCAATCGAAAAATATGTACCCAATCATCCACTAGAATCACATCGGACAGTGAAACGCTTATTACAGTACATTCAAAAAACACAAATGCGCTCACTATTACATATTCAGCCTTTTACTTTTTCCCGTAGAGATTCTTTTTTAGCAATTGACTACCATTCCAAACGAAATTTAGAGCTTATTTCTTCAATCCGAAATGCAGATCAAAAAGGTACATTATTATGGTTATTGGACGAGACGGTTACAGCAATGGGTGGACGAAAGTTAAAACAATGGATTCATCAGCCGCTTGCGGAAAAATTTGCAATTGAAGAGCGATTAGCAGTAGTGACGAGCTTTTTAGAAGATTTTATGCTACGTGAAGAAATAAAAGAAGCATTTAAAGAAGTATATGACTTGGAAAGACTAGTAGGAAGGATTGGGTTCGGAAGTGCCGGCGGAAGGGATCTTGCGCAACTAAGACAGTCTTTGTCTAAAGTTCCTTCTATTAAAGAGCATTTAATGCATGCAAACAATCAAGCATTAAATGATCTTGGACAAGCAATAGAGGATTGTCAAGATATTTGGAGAAAGTTAGAAGATGCAATACATGAAAATCCGCCTATTTCTGTGAAAGATGGTGGCGTCTTAAAAGATGGTTATAACGAGCGGTTAGATCAGCTAAGAGACGCTTCTGTGAATGGGAAAAGATGGATTGCGGAACTAGAACAAAAAGAGCGTGAACGAACAGGCGCTAAAAATTTAAAAATAGGGTACAACCGAATATTTGGTTATTATATTGAGTTAACAAAATCGACGATCCATCTGGCAGACGAGGCACGATATGTGCGGAAGCAAACACTTGCCAATGCGGAACGCTATATAACAGATGAATTGAAAGAAAAGGAAACGCTCATTCTTTCAGCAGAAGAGGAAAGTTTAGTATTAGAGTATGATCTATTTACTCAATTAAGAGAAGAAGTGAAAGCATATATACCACGAGTACAAAAGCTTGCCAAACAAATTAGTGAGCTAGATGTGTATATTTCCTTTGCGCAAGTAGCTGAGAAGTACCGTCTAACAAAACCGGTATTCCACGATTCAAATGCGATGATTATTAAAGAAGGAAGACATCCGGTCGTAGAGAAAATGATGAACAATCAACTATATGTGCCGAATGATTGTACGCTAACAGAAGAGGAAAATATGTTGCTGATCACAGGACCGAATATGTCCGGTAAAAGTACGTTTATGCGCCAAGTTGCTATTACGGTTATTATGGCTCAAATTGGCTGTTACGTGCCAGCGGAATCAGCAGAATTGCCAATCGTCGATAAAATATTTACGCGAATCGGAGCGGCAGATGATTTAGCAGGTGGCCAAAGTACATTTATGATTGAAATGATGGAATCCCAACATGCCATTATGAATGCGACAAGTAAGAGCCTGCTCCTTTTTGATGAAATTGGACGCGGAACTTCGACATATGACGGCATGAGTCTAGCACAAGCAATGATGGAATATATCCATGATCATATTGGGGCAAATACATTGTTTTCTACCCATTACCATGAGCTAACTGATTTAGAGCAAACATTAACAAAACTTCGTAATGTGCATGTTGCAGCGACTGAAAAAGATGGTAAAGTCGTCTTTTTGCACAAATTAAAAAATGGTCCAGCAGATAAAAGTTATGGTATTCATGTTGCCGAATTAGCGCAACTACCGGAAGAAATTATTGAGCGAGCACGAGAAATACTCGATACATTTGAATTACAAGAAAAGAAAGAAGTGGGGGAAACTACCGTTCAGGAACAACAATTATCGTTCTTTGATGAACAACCACCAAAACAACCAAAGCCAGTGACAGAGCATCCTGCAGCGGATAAAGTAATAAAGAAATTGAAAAAAATTAATATTTCCGGAACAACGCCACTAGCTGCATTACAAATACTATACGAACTGCAAAGTGAAATAGACTAAAAAGTAGGTGAAGAAAATGGGACAAATCATCGTCATGGAAGAGCTACTTTCCAATAAAATTGCAGCAGGGGAAGTAGTAGAACGTCCCGCTTCTGTTGTTAAAGAATTAGTCGAGAATGCAATTGATGCGGAAAGTACATCGATTGAAATACTATTAGAAGAAGCAGGGTTAGCAAAAATTCAAGTGACCGATAATGGAAAAGGAATGGATGAAGCAGACGCCGTTCAATCCTTTTCCAGACATGCGACGTCGAAAATTACGACGGAGCATGATTTGTTTCGAATCCGGTCGCTAGGTTTTAGAGGAGAAGCACTTGCCAGTATTGCTTCCGTTTCTAAAATAAGTTTATGGACTTCTGATGGGGAAAACGTTGGCACGAAAGTGGAACTAGAAGGTGGTCGCATCATTTCTTGTACACCAGCTCCAATACGAAGAGGAACGGATATTGCGGTCAAGCAATTATTTTTTAATACACCTGCTCGATTAAAATATTTGAAAACAATCCAAACAGAACTTGGACATTCGATCGATTTGATCAATAGGCTTGCACTTAGCTATCCCAATATAGCATTTAAGCTTATCCATAATGAACAGACGATTATTCAAACAAGTGGTAGGGGAGATTTGCGGCAAGTGCTTGCTTCCATTTATGGAGTGACGAATGTGAAGAAAATGGTGCCATTCGAAAAGGAATCGCCCGATTTTCAAATATCGGGTTTTGCGACGATACCCGAAATTACGCGCGCGTCTAAAAACTATATAACGATTTTAGTGAACGGTCGTTGGGTCAAACATTATGGGCTAAATAACGCGATTGTAGATGCCTATCATACGCTACTTCCAATTGGAAGATATCCAATTGTTGTATTAAATATTGAAACAGACCCAATGCTAACAGATGTGAACGTCCATCCAGCTAAACATCAAATAAGACTTAGTAAAGAAAAAGAACTAATGGAGCTTGTACGACAAACTGTTCGGTCGGTTATTCACCGAGTACAGCAACCACCTAAAATTACAGAAAAACAAGAAGTGAAAAAGCAACCAAGTGTGCAATTCGATTTCTTTAAACCATACTCGCCTCCTGAAGAGCCTGTTGCACCAGTAACAAAAGAACCAACTGAGCAACCAACAATCATTCATGAAGCGCAAGTACAGTTACCAGAGGAACCGACACCAGTAGTTGATCCGTATGTGGAAGAAGCATATGTAGAAGAAGTGGTGGAAGCAAAACAGCCTTTTCCCGATTTACATGTCGTAGGACAAATTCATGGAACATATATTGTTGCGCAAAGCGATGACGGTTTTTATTTGATTGACCAACATGCAGCACAAGAACGAATAAAATATGAATTTTACAAAGAAAAAGTCGGAGAAGTAAATGCAAGCGAACGGCAAGCATTATTACTGCCCCTAACCTTTCATTATTCACTAGACGAAGCATACCGGATTAAAGAGTCACTGCAAGCACTCCAGGATGTTGGCATATTTTTAGAGGAGTTTGGTACTTCGAGTTTTGTTGTCAGAGAGCATCCAACATGGTTTCCAAAAGGGCATGAAACGAAAATTATTGAAAACTTAATCGAACAAGTATTAAACACTCGAAAAGCGGATATTAAAAAACTGCGAGAAGAAGCAGCTATTATGATGAGTTGTAAATTATCGATTAAAGCGAATCATTATTTAACGATGCATGATATGGAGCAACTGTTAGAAAGCTTGAAAAATGCACAGCATCCACTTACTTGTCCGCACGGGCGACCTGTTATTGTTCATTTTTCAACGTATGAAGTGGAAAAGATGTTTAAACGAGTCATGTAGGAGGGGTCCAGATGGGGAAATTTATTTTATCAATTGATCAAGGTACTACGAGCTCTCGAGCAATATTATTCGATAAACAAGGCAATAGTGTGCATACTGCCCAAAAGGAATTTACACAATATTTTCCGAAGCCAGGATGGGTGGAACATGATGCACAAGAAATTTGGGGTTCTGTATTATCCGTTATTGCAGGTGTTTTAACAGAAAGTGGGTACCAACCAGAAGATGTGCATGCGATCGGTATTACGAATCAGCGTGAAACAACGGTCGTTTGGAATAAGAAAACAGGAAAGCCAATCTATCATGCGATCGTTTGGCAATCGAGACAAACGCAAAACATTATCGATGAGTTGAAAAAAGAAAAGCTCGATACCTTTTTCAAGGATAAAACAGGACTTATGCTAGACCCTTATTTTTCTGCTACGAAAGTAAAATGGATTTTAGACAATGTGGATGGTGCAAAAGAGCAGGCTGAAGCAGGGGAACTACTTTTTGGAACAATCGACACTTGGTTAATCTGGAAATTATCAAATGGCAGTACACATGTGACAGATTACTCCAATGCTTCAAGAACGATGCTTTATAACATTTATAAACAAGAATGGGATAAAGAAATTTGTGAGAAGCTACAGATTCCAATGAATATGCTTCCGAAAGTCGTACCTTCGTCTGAAGTATATGCACAAACGGATCCTTCTGTATTTTTCGGGAAGGCAATTGATATTGCTGGAGCAGCAGGGGATCAGCAGGCAGCATTATTTGGTCAATGCTGTTTTGAAAAAGGAATGGCTAAAAACACGTATGGTACTGGTTGTTTCATGCTACTTAATACGGGAGAAGAAGCCGTGCAATCCTCCTCTGGGCTGCTAACAACGATTGCCTGGGGGCTAAATGGGAAAGTGACCTATGCACTTGAAGGGAGTGTCTTTGTTGCTGGTTCTGCCATTCAATGGCTCAGAGATGGGCTGCGGATGGTGAAAAAGGCAGCGGACTCAGAAGACTATGCAAAAAGAGTGGAGTCGACAGAAGGGGTATATATTGTTCCTGCTTTTGTAGGTCTTGGTACGCCTTATTGGGACTCCGATGCAAGAGGTGCTATTTTTGGGCTATCTCGCGGAACGACAAAAGAGCATTTCATCCGCGCGACACTGGAGTCTTTAGCGTATCAATCAAAAGATGTACTCCATACGATGGAACAAGATTCCGGTGTGGATGTGGAAGTGCTGCGTGTGGACGGCGGTGCTGTTGGTAATGAATTTCTCATGCAATTTCAAAGTGATTTACTCGATTTACCAGTGGAGTTAGCTAAGTTAAATGAAACAACTGCTCTTGGTGCCGCATTTTTAGCAGGTCTCGCTACCGGGTTTTGGAAAGATGAGCAATCTCTTTCGGATATGCGGGAGAGTCAAAAACTGTACGAACCGAAAATGGATGCATCTACGCGTAACCAGCTATATAAAGGATGGAAAAAAGCAGTGGAAGCAACAAGAGTATTCAAACTTTCAGATGAAGAGGTGGATTAAGTGAAATCTTCTGTGGAACGAGAACAAATTTTGCACACATTAAATTTTTATGAATTCGATGTATTAGTCATTGGTGGAGGGATTACAGGAGCGGGAATTGCTCTAGATGCAGTGACTCGAGGTATGTCCGTAGCACTAGTCGAGATGCAGGATTTTGCTGCTGGAACTTCTAGTAGGTCGACGAAACTGGTACACGGGGGACTTCGCTATTTAAAACAACTAGATGTAAAAGTAGTGGCAGAAGTCGGCAAAGAACGAGAAATCGTGTATGAAAATGCTGTACATGTGACAGAACCGGAATGGATGTTACTGCCCTTTCATAAAAAAGGAACATTTGGACCAATTAGCACATCAGCTGGATTGAAAGTATATGACTTTCTCGCGGGAGTAAAAAAAGAAGAGCGACGTCATATGTTAACGCCGGAACAAACACTAGAAAAAGAACCGCTTATTAAAAGCAAGGATTTACTAGGTGGAGGCTATTACGTCGAATATCGAACAGATGATGCAAGACTGACGATTGAAGTGTTGAAAAAAGCAATGGAAAAAGGTGCCGTTTGCTTAAACTATGCGAAAGCAAAATCGTTTTTATATAGCGAACAAAACAAAATCATCGGTGCAGAAATTGTAGATGTAGTCAAAAATAAACGCATTCACATCCATGCCAAAAAAGTCGTCAATGCAACTGGCCCTTGGGTAGATACAGTTCGGGCACTGGACGCAATTGATAATAAGAAAAAATTGAAATTAACAAAAGGTGTCCATATTGTCATGGATCAATCTGTTTTTCCTTTAAGGCAGGCTATTTACTTTGATGCACCAGATAAACGGATGATTTTCGCTATTCCACGTGATGGAAAAACATATGTTGGCACAACGGACACTTTTTTTGAAGGCAATATCGAACATCCAACTGCTACAGAAGAAGATGTGGACTATTTAGTCAATGCCATTCATCATATGTTCCCACTCGTAAATGTGTCGAAAAACCAAGTGGAATCGACTTGGGCTGGTGTCCGTCCGCTTATTTATGAGGACGGGAAAAACCCTTCCGAAATTTCTCGCAAAGATGAAATTTGGCGGTCCGAAGCTGGATTATTTACAATAGCTGGTGGAAAATTAACTGGTTATCGTAAAATGGCGGAAACAATCGTCAACGCTATTTCCAAAGAGCTAGGGGACGAACAGTATGGTCCTTGTGTTACAAAGCATATAACTTTATCTGGTGGCGATATTGGAGGAGCGGACCAATTCGAAGCTTTTATCGCGACAAAAGCACAAATTGCTCCTTCTTATGGATTAACAACCGCAGAAGGAAGAAGCTTAGCAAAATTTTACGGGACAAATGTGGACCGGGTGTTTCATTATGCGCATATATTATCGGCAATGCCATCTACTTTACCGTTAAGCCTTCTTGCACAAGTCTATTATGCGGTGCATGAAGAAATGGCCTATACGCCAGCTGACTTTTTAGTAAGAAGAACAGGCATGCTTTATTTTCAAATCGCGCAATATAAAACGTATAAAGAGGATATATTGAACGTTATGAGTCAATTATTGTATTATACCGAACAAGAAAAGAATTTTTTCCAAAAACAATTAGATGCACTATTAATAGAAGCTACTATTTATGAAAGCGGGGCTGCTCTCTGAAAACGATACTAGAAGGTCAAATGTCTGATCATCACTTGGTTCATATTGTCCAATATATGCCTGAACAAACTCCCGTCGGACATGTGCACGTATTGCACGGAATGGCAGAGCATATAGAGCGTTATGATGAATTTGCAAAAGTTTTGGTGGAAAATGGCTTTATCGTAAGTGGTCATGATCATCGTGGTCATGGAAAAACGGCAGAAAAAAATGGGCAACTAGGTTTCTTTGCAGAACAAGATGGTTTTGATCGAGTAGTAGAAGATGTCAGGGAAGTATTAGTGCAAGTGAGAGAAGATATGGGGGATTTGCCGCTTATTTTATTTGGCCATAGTATGGGTTCATTTATTGCAAGAAGATATATGCAAAAATATAGTGAATCCCTTGCTAAAGTAGTACTAAGCGGCACGACATTTAGTCCAGGTTTAATGGGAGATATCGGCACGATCATTGGAAAGTTTGGAGCGAATCAAAAAACACCGCAAACCGAAAGTACTTTACTGAACAAGCTGTCTTTCGGTGGATTTAACAAGCAATTTAAAGACGCACAGACAGATTTCGATTGGTTAAGTTCTGATGCAAACGAAGTGAAAAAGTATATCGACGACCCCTTATGTGGTTTTATCCCTTCCAATCAGTTTTATATTGATCTATTTCATGGATTAAAAACGATTCATCAAGATAATGAAATAAAGAAAATTAGAAAAGATTTGCCTGTATTATTAATCAGTGGTTTACAAGACCCGGTTGGTAAATCGGGCAAAGATATTTTTAAAGTAGCGAAAGGTTTGACGAATGTAGGAATGGAAAATGTAACCGTACAATTAGTAGAAAATGCACGACATGAAATTTTAAACGAAATGAATAAAAAAGAAACATATCAATTTATCGTAAACTGGATGTTAAAAAATGACTGAAAAACCGGTAGTACTAGCAATTGTAGGACCAACAGCAGTAGGGAAAACTGCTCTAAGTATCAAGCTTGCAAAAACATTTAACGGTGAAATTATTAACGGAGATTCGATGCAAATTTATCGGGAGCTTTCGATAGGGACTGCTAAAATTACCGAAGAGGAGATGGAGGGAGTCCCTCATCATCTATTGGATATAAAGGATCCAACAGATAGTTTCTCCGTGGCGGAATATCAAAAAATCGTGCGACAACAGATAGAAGAAATCGCATCGAGAGGGAAACTGCCAATAATAGTTGGAGGCACAGGGCTCTATATCCAATCCGTTTTATATGATTTTCGTTTTACAGAGCAACCTAAAATAGACGTAGATTTACAACGCGAATTAGAAAAGTTGTCACCTGAAGCACTGTTTAATCGATTGCAAATCGTAGACCCGGAAGCAGCGAAGGAAATTCATCCAAATAATATACAACGTATTATGCGAGCGATTGAACGGGTAGAGCTTAGCGGGAAACAAAAAAAGGAAATCGAACAAGACCAAGGGCATGAAAAAGCATACCCACATTATATTATCGGGCTAACTACTAATCGTGATATTTTGTATGAACGGATCAACAAACGGGTAGATTTGATGGTAGAAAAAGGGTTAATCCAGGAAGTAAAGATGCTTCATGAAAAAGGAATTCGAGGAGTGCAATCGATCCAAGCGATAGGCTATAAGGAAATCTATGCATATTTAGATGGTCTCCTGACACTTGATGAAGCATTGGATAATTTAAAGCAAAATTCTAGAAGGTATGCCAAGCGCCAATTGACGTACTTCCGGAACAAAATGGATATTCAGTGGTATGATCCATTTGTAGATACTGAAAAAATCCTCAAAGAAATTACAGATTTCTTGCAGGAGAATAAATAAATAAGGCGAATACTAGTAGATGGAGAGTACTTTTTGTAAAATGCACAATGGGGGAATTGAAATGAAACCTATGAATATTCAAGATATTTATTTGAATCAATTAAGAAAAAACAATATTTTTGTTACTGTATTTTTATTAAATGGCTTTCAACTAAAAGGATTAGTGAAGTCCTATGATAATTTTACCGTTCTTTTTGAATCAGATGGAAAGCAACAGTTAATATACAAACATGCAATTTCAACATTCGCACCTTCTAAACCGGTCAATATTACCGAAGAATAGGTCAGGTAAATTGACAGACAAGCATGTTCCTATTATGATTTTAAAGGAATAGATAAAGAAGGGTAGAGTAAAAAATGAATGTAATTACAACTCAAGAACTATTACAAAAAATTGATGCTGGAGAAACAGTTAGCATCATTGATGTACGTGAAAGTGAAGAAGTAGCAACTGGTGTCATTCCGGGTGCAAAACATATCGCATTAGGCCAAGTGGAAACAAGTATCGATCAAATCGACAAGTCGATTCCTCATTATATTGTTTGCAAAGCTGGAGCGCGCAGTGCAATGGCTTGCGAAATTCTAGAAGAAAACGGTTTTAACGTTACAAACGTAGCAGGCGGTATGCTTGATTGGGACGGCGAGCTACAATTTTAAGAGCGAAGACTAATTTCATTCTTTGAGATTAGTCTTTTCTATTTGTCATGAATTAGCAAGGAGCGAAACAAATGAATTTTACAACAACCTTATCAGAAGAAGTTTTAGACCTAGCAAATAGCGCAGAAGCGAAAATAGCTAGCTATCATCAAGCGGTTGAAAAAATAGCATTTTTCAATCAACAAAAAGTAATTCATGCATTTAAAACGCATCACGTCAGCGATCATCATTTTAACCCATCCACTGGTTATGGTTATGATGATGAGGGACGGGATACGTTAGAAAAAGTGTATGCGACTACATTTGGAGCAGAAGCGGCACTCGTTCGTCCGCAAATTATTTCAGGTACACATGCCATTTCGATTAGTTTATTTGGTGTGCTCAGACCCAACGATGAGCTATTATATATTACTGGAAAGCCATATGACACGCTACAATCCATTGTAAGTGGTGGAGAAGAAGATACCGGTTCCCTTGCAGACTTTGGAATTTCCTATCAGCATGTCGACCTACTGGAATCTGGTGCGGTAGACTGGGAAACGGTAGAAAAAACTGTCAAAGGAAATACGAAAGTAATTGCCATTCAACGTTCGAAAGGGTACGCAGTAAGACCTTCTTTTACAGTGGAACAAATTAAAAAAATGGTAGAAAAGATTAGAGCGATCAAAGAAGACGCCATTATTTTCGTGGACAATTGTTACGGAGAGTTTGTGGAAGAATTAGAACCGACCAATGTTGGCGTAGATTTAATGGCAGGCTCGTTGATTAAAAATCCGGGTGGCGGACTAGCAAAAACTGGTGGTTATATTGCAGGAAAAAGCGACCTTGTTACGAAATGTGCATACCGTATGACTTCACCGGGAATTGGAGCAGAAGCTGGCGCATCTTTAAATACATTAATGGATATGTATCAAGGATTTTTCTTAGCTCCGCATATTGTTTCCCAAGCGGTAAAAGGAGCGATTTTTACTTCAGCCGTTTTAGAGGAAGTGGGCATGACGACAGAGCCACATTATGCACAAAAAAGGACCGACCTTATTCAATCAGTATCGTTCCAAACAGCTGAACAAATGATTCAATTTTGTAAAGCAATTCAAATGCACTCGCCGGTTAACGCCCAATTTGCTCCCGAACCTGCTTATATGCCAGGTTATGAGGACGATGTTATTATGGCTGCTGGTACATTTATCCAAGGGTCTAGTATGGAATTAACGGCAGACGGTCCAATTCGTCCTCCTTATACCGCTTTTATTCAAGGTGGTTTAACGTACGAGCATGTGAAATATGCTATTTTAGGGGCCGTACAGTCTTTAAGATAAATATAGAAATAAAGAAGTGTAGGAAGTGACTCAGTCATTTTCTGCGCTTTTTTAATACTTTTTAACATTTGTTGAAGGGGCTGGTAGTCTATTATCTTATAGTTCATGAGAATGTGGAAAGATGCGGAGGTTGATGTAATTGATTCATCAACGGTGTTCTCAATTATTTAACAAACATACTAATTAAAATTTTCAAAACATATTGAAAGATGAAACAAAATGTTTTATTATATTACCTAACGAACATTAGGTAGGTGGTGAGATTACAAATTGACAAAAAAGAAACTAATTGAAGCTGCTTTGAACATTTATGCAGAACAAGGGTATAAAGGGACCACAATGAAAAAAATAGCCGATGCCGTTGGAATTAAAGCATCCTCTATTTATTTTTTTTATCCAAATAAAGAAGCGCTGTTAGAAGAAGTATTTCAACAGATATTGGAAAATCATCAAAAGGAATTGCATCGAATTTTCGAGAAAACAAAGGGGTTACCTGTCCGTAGTGGCTTGCAACAGTTATTAAGAAGCATCGCTTATTTTCATAGAAAAGATGTAGTAAATACAAAAGCCTTTGTTCAATTAACTTCCGATTTTGCAGACTTCAAAAATGAATTTTCGGAATACTTGGATGAATTTGAAAGCTGGTTATTACAAAATTATTTTAACGAACTATCAAACGAATTTCCGAATGCAACCCACGTAGAAATCAAGCAATGTGCACATCAAATAGAACTAATTGCAAATGGGCTTTTTTGGTCAACAATCGTATATTCTGACGAGGTGTTTGAAAAACAAGTTCAAGCTGCTGAAAAATTATTACTTGCGCTTATCAATCAACTAAAAAAAGGAGAGAACGAGTCATTATGAGATTATTAGGAAAAGAAGAAATTGAAAATATTGCAATTGGTGCTGCGCTCCTTGGCACTGGAGGGGGAGGAGATCCGTACATCGGCAAACTAATGGCTTTACAAGCAATCGAAGAATATGGACCCATTCGTCTCATTTCGATTGATGAAGTGCCGGATGGTGCATTAATCGTCCCTTCTGCTATGATGGGCGCACCTACAGTAATGGTAGAAAAAATACCAAATGGTGATGAAGCAGAGGCTGCTTTTAAAGCATTGGAAAACTATATCGGGCAGGAAATTTATGCAACGATGCCCATTGAAGCTGGTGGTGTGAATTCATTATTACCGCTTGCATTGGCAGCAAAACTTGGCTTACCGGTAATTGATGCGGATGGAATGGGACGAGCTTTCCCGGAATTACAGATGGTGACATTTTATTTAAATGGCATTTCCGCATCTCCAATGGTTTTAGCGGATGAAAAAGGAAATAATCTGGTTATGAATACCATTAATAATAATTGGGCTGAACGGATTGCCCGCAGTGCCACAATTGATATGGGCGGCTCTGTCATGCTAGCAATTTATCCGATGACAAAAGAAGAAGTAAAAGAAAGTGCCATATTAGAAAGTTTGACACTGGAAGAACAAATTGGCGCTGCAATACGCAAAGCCAAAGAGCATGAAGCGAATCCAATAGATGCTGTATTGCAATTATTAAATGGTTTTGAACTGTTTAAAGGAAAGATTAGCGATATTAATCGTGTAACTGTTGATGGTTTTGCAAAAGGGCAAGCGAAAGTACAGGGCTTAGATGCTTATACCGATCAAGAGTGTATGCTTCACTTCCAAAATGAACACCTTTTAGCAACTAAGGGCGAGGAAACGCTATGTGTTACACCAGACTTAATTGCTGTGCTAGACACAGATACTGGTATTCCGATTACTACGGAAGGCATTCGCTATGGAGCGCGCTGCACAGTTATTGGTATACCTGCAAATGAAAAATGGCGTACAGAAAAAGGGTTGGCAACAGTCGGACCAAACTATTTTGGATATGAAGTGCCTTATGTGGAAGTTGAAAAATTACAAGCGAAGAAGGAGTTATCGTAATTATGGAAATTTATCGGATAGGAATCGACGTTGGCGGTACTCATACGGATGCTGTCATTTTGGATGCTTCAAATAAGGTGATCGCAGAGGCAAAAGAGCCTACAACTGCAGATACATCAACTGGTATATTCAATGCATTAAAAAAAGTAGTTTCAAATTCTAACGTTGATAAAAGTCAAATTAAGTATGCGATGCTAGGTACGACTCATTGTACAAACGCGATCGTTGAACGAAAAAGATTAAACAAAGTCGCTTCGATTCGCATAGGTGCGCCTGCTACATTAGCCATTAAACCACTGGTTGGTGTACCTGAGGATTTAAAAAATATTATCGGTAAGCATCTTTATATCGTTGAAGGTGGTCACGAATTCGAGGGTAGGGAAATTACCCCACTAAATGAAGATAAAATAAGATCCATTTGTAGGGAATTAAATGGGAAAGTAGATTCGATTGCAGTTGTTTCTGTATTCTCACCGATTTCAAAAGCACATGAAGAACGTGTCAGTGAAATTATTCAAGAAGAACTCGGTTCAGATATAGCAATTTCGCTTTCGTCAGAAATTGGAAACGTAGGGTTAATCGAGCGTGAGAATGCTACGATTTTAAACGCAGCGATTGTGGATGTTGCGAAAATCACTGCCCAAAGCTTTGTTGATGCACTTGAAAACGAAGGAATTCAAGCAACTGTATTTTTTGGACAAAATGATGGCACATTAATGTCGGTTGAATACACCGTGAAATACCCGATTTTAACAATTGCTTGCGGTCCGACAAATAGCATTCGAGGCGCCTCATACTTGTCGAAAAAAGCAGATGCGCTCGTGATTGATGTCGGTGGAACAACGACGGATATCGGTGTACTAGCTAACGGATTTCCTCGCCAATCTTCTCTTGCTGTAGACGTCGGCGGCGTTCGCACCAATTTCCGGATGCCGGATATTTTATCGATGGGATTAGGAGGCGGTACAATTATAAAATTGCATGATAACGGCGAATTTACAATTGGTCCCGAAAGTGTCGGTCATCGTTTGTATAAAGAAGGCTTAGCTTTCGGCGGCAATACGTTAACAACAACAGATGTTATTATCGCTTTAGGAAAAGCTAAGATCGGAAATCCTGAGTTAGTAGCGCATTTAGATCGAAGTTTATTAGAAAAAATATATGCAGAAATGACGTTTATGGTAGAAGAGTCTATCGATAAAATGAAAACTAGTGCAGATGACATACCCGTTGTTTTAGTAGGCGGTGGCAGTATATTATTCCCATCTGCTTTAAAAGGGGCAAGTGAAGTCATTAAACCTGCTAATTTCGGCGTTGCAAATGCAATTGGATCTGCAATTTCTCAAGTGAGTGCAGAAATCGAAAAAATCTTCAAAATGGATGATTTAGGGCGGGAACAGACGTTAGATTTAGCTAAATCGATTGCATATGACGAAGCGGTAAAAGCTGGGGCTGACAAAGAAAAATTAAATGTGGTTGATATCCAAGAAGTTCCACTTGCCTACATGGCGGGGAATGCTACAAAAGTACGGGTGAAAGTTGCTGGGGATTTAATCTAAATTAATAGGGGGCATACATGATGAAAGTTAAAGTAATCTTACCAATCACTTCGGACATTTTTAACGAGGAAGTTTTGCAAGAATTTTCTTTTTACGCATCAGCTGGAACTGAAATAAGCATGACGAACTTATCCACCGGTCCCGCATCAATCGAAAGCGAATACGATGAAGCGCTTTGTTTGCCAAACTTTTTAGAGAAAGCAATTGAAGCAGAAAAAGAGGGGTATGATGCCATTATTAGTGATTGTTTCGCTGATCCTGGCGTTAAAGCGGCTCGGGAGGTACTTGATATTCCTGTGATTGGTCCAGGTGAATCCTCTATGCTTTATGCCAGTTCATTAGCCAGTTCTTTTTCGGTCGTTACTGTATTGCCTAATGTTATTTCAATGATTCGCAATGTTAGCAAGTTAGCTGGTTTAGATAGCAAACTTGCATCCGTTCGATATGTTTCAATTCCAGTGCTAGAGGTGCAAGACAAAGAACGTTTGGTGGATGCTCTCTATTCCGAAATGATCAAAGCAATCGAAGAAGATCAGGCGCACGCTTTAGTATTAGGATGCACAGGTTTCCTAGGCGTTGCAAGCGAATTGCAAGAACGTCTAAGTGCTTCCGGGTATGATGTACCTGTTATCGATCCTGCTTTTGCTTCACTTCAAATGACGGAATCACTTGTAAATATGAAAGTCAAACAAAGCCGTTTAACCTATATGACACCACCATCAAAAGTACGTATTTAATTTAAAGGGGGACTAATATGAGCGCAGCAAAAAATGCTATCGGTGATGATTTCTCGTTATCACGTGTGCCACAATCCGCACGAAAATCTTTATGGAGCATTACGATCATTCGAGTTGGGGCATTTGCCACAATTTCACAATTTATTTTAGGGGCTACAATGGGATACGGCATGACATTTACGGATGCGCTCATTGCCACTTTTTTTGGTAGCATCATACTTCAAGTTGTTGGATTCCTTTTGGGCTACATCGGTGTTAGGGAAGGGCTATCAACGAGTTTATTAACGCGTTGGGCGGGCTTCGGTAAACATGGAGGTACTATTTTTAGTATTATAATAGCAATTTCCTGTATCGGTTGGTTCGGTGTACAAAATACGATTTTTGCCAGTGGGTTAGTAGAAGCATCTAACGGCAAATTACCGTTAATACCCGCTATGTTCCTTACTGGTTTAAGTGTAACTTTCTTAGTTATTTTTGGGTTTAAATTGCTTAGCATTACAGC
The DNA here is from genome assembly GCF_044762855.1 of Psychrobacillus sp. NPDC096389. Taxonomy (NCBI): domain Bacteria; kingdom Bacillati; phylum Bacillota; class Bacilli; order Caryophanales; family Bacillaceae; genus Psychrobacillus; species Psychrobacillus sp. NPDC096389. Next base: position 1,281,446 of record NZ_JBIWFB010000001.1, read on the forward strand.
TGCAATTGCAGTGCCTGCTTTTTTACTTGCCGTATCGGCAGGGGTATTTTCTGTCTTTCGTGAGACTTCTTTATCCGAGCTCTTTTCAGCAGCTCCAGCGGGTGAGCCGCTATCAATTGGGGTAGCTTCTACAATGATTGCGGGCGGTTTTATCGTAGGGGCAATCATTACGCCTGATATTAGTCGTTTTGCTAGAAGTGGAAAAGATGTGTTCTGGATGACTACAATTGGCTTAATTATAGGAGAACTAGGTATCAATATGATAGCAGTTTTACTAGCATTAGCTGCAAGAACAAATGACGTTGTCAGTATTATGGTTCAAGCATCAGGGGTTATTGCCGCATTAGTCGTTGTTTTTTCTACTATTAAAATTAATAATGTCAATTTATACGCTGCATCTCTAAGTGTTACATCCATTTTTGATTCTGTCTTTAATTTACGGTTAGGTCGTGCGAAAGTTACCCTTGTCATTGGAATAATCGGTACAGTGTTATCTGCAATCGGGATTTTAAATTATTTTATCGATTTCCTAGTAGTACTTGGTGTGTTAGTTCCTCCGGTTGCGGGAATTATTATTATAGACTACTTCATTCTTAAAACGAGTCGTCAAGTATTAGATGAATCCAGAGAACGTGGCGAGTTACCAAGTGTTGCCGGTAGATTAAGTCCTATTACGATCATTGCTTGGGCAAGCGGGTTTTTAGTGGGCTATTTTGTAACGTGGGGCATTCCATCTTTGAATGCACTATTCGTTAGCGGCGTTATATATTACATTGGAGGACTGGTTGTACGTACTAGAAGTGTGGCTATCTCGTAGGATAGTAGTAGACTTGCATATTAAAAGTATTTTAATGCGTCCCTGAGTTAGAAAAAAGAAGCGTGGAAGATGATTTAATCATTTTCTGCGCTTTCTTTATTTTCAGTTTGTTTAGTTTAGATTTTGATAGGGAAATCATGGAACGGTAGGCTCAGCTAAATAAATCCCACTAAATGGCTAAAGGAAACCAGCTGGTCAGTAAAAACAACCACGGCTCAAAGTAAAAGGATTAAGTGGTGTGAGAAAATGATTATTTCTAAGAGTTAAGTGGCTTTTTATGTTAAATAAAAATTCATGTCACTTTTTCTGACATGATGTTGACATGTTAGCTAACATGACATATACTACTTATATATCCAACTAGGAGGTGCAGCGATGGAAAAGGAATGGAGACGTTCCATGCCACTGCTATCTATGAATATTGTCATGCAGTTAACTGGCTTAACAGCTAGACAAATTCGATATTATGAAGAGCATGAACTTGTTCAGCCTGCACGGACAGAAGGAAAACAACGCATGTTCTCACTGGATGATATCGATATTTTATTGGAAATAAAAGATATGCTTTCAACTGGCGTGAACATTGCAGGTATTAAACAAATTTTTGAAATGAAAAACAATCCAGCTGCAAAAAATGATACAAAACAAGTGATCACAGATGCACAACTACGTGCAATCGTAAAAGAAGAAATGCAGCTAGCCCAAAGGCATCAACGGGCATCTTTACGGCAAGGAGACCTATCTCGATTCTTTCGATAGAACGGGGTTTGACTATAAAATAATTTAGGAGAGTGAAAAAATGAGCAAGTATACAAAAGAAGATATTAAAAAGTTCGTTCAAGAACACGAGGTGAATTTTATTCGTCTTCAGTTTACAGACATACTAGGTACGATTAAAAACGTTGAAATTCCAGTGAGTCAGCTCGATAAAGCTCTCGATAATAAAATGATGTTCGACGGATCTTCTATTGAAGGATTCGTACGAATTGAAGAATCAGATATGTATTTAGTTCCGGATTTAAATTCATGGGTTGTATTCCCTTGGATTACTGGTAAAGGGAAAGTAGCTCGTTTAATCTGTGATGTTAACAAAGCAGATGGAACTCCGTTCGCAGGAGATCCACGTAATAATTTAAAACGTGTATTAAAAGAAATGGAAGAGTTAGGATTCACTAGCTTTAACTTAGGACCTGAACCAGAATTTTTCTTATTTAAATTAGATGCACAAGGTGAACCAACTCTAGAATTAAACGACCACGGTGGATACTTCGACTTAGCACCAGTTGACCTTGGAGAAAACTGCCGTCGCGATATCGTACTTGAGCTAGAAGAAATGGGCTTTGAAATTGAAGCATCTCACCATGAAGTAGCTCCTGGACAACATGAAATTGACTTTAAATATGCAGATGCAGTAACAGCATGTGACAACATTCAAACGTTTAAACTAGTAGTTAAAACTATTGCTCGTAAACATGGTTTACATGCGACATTCATGCCAAAACCACTATTTGGCGTGAACGGTTCTGGAATGCACTTTAACGTTTCATTATTCAACGGCAAAGAAAATGCATTTTTTGACGAGTCGACAGAAAGTAAAATGAGTGAAACAGCTATGCAATTTATGGCAGGTGTCTTAAAGCATGTACAAAGCTTTACTGCAATCACAAATCCTACTGTAAACTCATATAAACGATTAGTTCCTGGCTACGAAGCACCATGTTATGTTGCTTGGTCAGGTCAAAACAGAAGTCCACTAATCCGTATTCCTTCTTCACGTGGATTAAGTACACGTATTGAAGTACGTTCTGTAGACCCAGCAGCTAACCCATATTTGGCAATGGCTGTAATTCTACAAGCTGGTCTAGATGGCATTAAACAAAAAATGACTCCACCACCAGCAGTTGACCGTAATATTTACGTGATGACAGAAGAGGAACGTATCGAAAACGGTATTTATAACTTACCACCAACTCTTCATGAAGCTGTGTTAGAACTTGGAAAAAGTGAAGTAATTCGTGGAGCACTTGGTGACCATATTTATGCAAACTTTGTAGAAGCGAAAGAGATTGAGTGGGATATGTTCCGTACGACTGTACACCCTTGGGAACGTGAACAGTATTTGAAGATGTATTAAGCTTGGAAACACACGAGTTATTGGGTTTTAGTATGGGGTGACTCAAGTAAAATGATTAGTCGAAATCATAGGCACCCCATATCCACCCCGTATTCCTGCAATAAATTTTTAGTTATTAACATCATATGATATACCTTTAAAGACATCGTTCAGTCAAGAATTGACTTGATCGGTGTTTTTCTTTTTTTATTTTTTCGATAAATGTATGTATACATCATTAGAGATTTCTTGACTGCCATGACCTAATTGACTTTGAATAAATTTAAGATCAACTTTTGCTTACATTACTAAAAAAGACCGCTTTGCGCTAACAGCAGTAAGAACAGACGGCTATAAGATAACTGATATTGGATTGCGTATGTTGTAACCACATGAATTATTTGCTGGACAAGGTTTCCCATCCAACTATCAGCACCCAGGGTCAAAATCAGAACAAATCAAACGTGTTGGAAATAGTGTTCCTCCACCATTTGCAGATGCCCTTGTAAAAGCTAATTTGCCAGAAGTGTGTGTTGAAAATTAAAGATATAAAGTAGCTGTTGAGGGAATAGGCAGCTACGCAGTACGACCTTAATGTTGAGTAAAGGAAGTTGAGAAAATGGAGTAAGATCTTATCTTTCATCCATTGTCAGAATCAGTAGCCTATAAACGAAGAATACACCAAGATAAGCTCCAGTTGTCAGGAAAAAAGGATTAAGAAAAATGCCATGAATTGCAGTCATAAATACAGCATTGTCAATTAGGATTTGGAATATGGAAGTAGAAGCAATACTCCCGAAAATGACTGCTGAAATAACAGCAATAATATTAAAAAGAAATTGGAATTTCATATTTTTATTCTGTAGATAAAACATAATAATTGGGAAAGAAATGCTGGCAATAACTAACAAAACCTTCAAAAGGTCACTCCTTTCGTATGTATAGCTAATTATCACCAAAAATCAGGCGAATAAACAAAGCGGAATATTATTTAATAAAGTAGACAAGATGTTGTGAGTTTATTAAAGACAAATTGGATGTTGCGTAGTTCGGCCATTATTTGCAACTAATGGAGTTCAAGCTTTCTTCTTACGGTACTCCTTTATAAAAATAAGATAGATAAAGGTACTGTATAAAAGATTAACAGCGATGATTATTAAAAATGTATGCATGAGGTTCACCTCGTTTGAATAAAAACAACAGAACCTAGATTGGCAAATCAACAGAGCTTCCTAAGAACTGCTTTCGGTTCTGTGTAAAAGCATTATAAACAATTGATTGGATATTCATACATGATATTCCGACTACTAAAAGGAGCTTTTGACTCATAAAGAGACCTAATTGATGTAGTTAGAAATGTGACTAAATTACATGAGTGGAATATAGGTACATGTGTAATCCTACAATTAGTTCCAAAGAAAGGAGACGGCAATGGAACTTAATAAAATCTATCAAGGCCCAATGTCTTAATGTTTTAAAAACATTTGATGATGAGAGCGTAAATACAGTTATCACAAGCCCTTCGTATTGGGGTCTTCGTGACTATGGAATGATGGGACCTATCCTTGATGAACAAAGCAATCCTCTAATGAAAGATGTCAATTATGTGGACTTCAACGAATCATCTATGGTGGATGGTTCAATCATTACTGAGGTTAAACAAGATAAAGATGGTGTATCTATCAAGCTGGCACAAGATGAAAGCATTAGACAACCTATCATTATACTTAGACCTCTTCCCTGACGAGTTCCAACGTGAAGTTGAAGAAGAAAAACTTAAAATCGTGCATCATCAAGCATTCGGAGCTAATTAATTAGAAGAGTATGAAAATGATGGTTTCAACAAAGCACAAAATGTAATAACTTCGGAGGTGCGCGGCAATGTCAACGCCAACGCCAAAGAATCCTAAAACTAGCTATCTTTCGTTCTTCACTGAAAAGAGTAAGTTTAAAAGAAGCCAGCACCTTTCAAATTTAAAACGTTTTCTACCAAAAAGAAGCAAGTTTTAACTTGGTGGCGTGACGTTTCACCTATGAAGGGATATGGATGGTATCATTTGTGACGGATCCCTACGTACTGATAAAACGGTTGTTACCTCCCTTCCATATGTTATGTGGGTAATGAACGTGGATGATAATGATTTTGAATTGTAGTTACAGTTTGAAAAAGCAAATAATGATTTAGAAGATGCTATTGAAAGTGAGAGCGGACCAAGAGGAAACCCTAATATTCTTTTAACTGAAAGATATAATTGCTTTAAAGAATTTATTCAGAGTAGCATAGTTACGTATAAAATATAGAAAACTGTATATTAGAAAATAACTGTGAAGAAAACTTTAGTATGTTTATATGATAGTTGGAACATAAAGCGTCATAAGAAAAAAGTGAATAAGTTTTATGAGGAACCCCCATTGGGCATTCTTATTGTCTACAGCTTCAGGAATATGCCTTTAACTATAAAAAAAATTATTATATATCCGATAATAATATTACTAAGTAGGCTAAAGGAGATTATTAATTGGATATTGTAGAACTGGTGAAGAAAATCAACCAATGCTTCGATAATTTGGACTTAGTAAGAGCAAGAAAATATATCGAGGAAAATCTCGAATTATTAAATCAGAATAAACATCTCCTTCGGGGCAATGCTAGGTCGTTGTTGGATTTTATAACAAACAGAACAGATGCAGGAGTTATTCCGTTAAATCGCAATGAAATGAACGTGATTTATTCTATAAATGCCTATGCTTCTAAATTTGATTTAAGAGGACTAAAGTTATCGGTCAAAAACAACACTAACTTATTAATGAGAGAAGATGTGAAGCAATACTTTAATGAAGATGCAAGAACTCTCCTAGCGGGATTGAATGTAATTCATACAATTGAATAATTTATTTGTTTGAACGCTCTAAATGGGCGTTCTTTTTGATTTGAAAAATTGGGGGTGCAGAACGGAAAGAACAGTGGTGGTAGCTATGTTGAGTGCACTATTTGGAATGCTACTCGGTTATCTATCTTTAAGTAGTAATCGAGATGAAAAAGTAAAAACAGATGCTGCAGAAAATGCAGTTGTTCGAACTAAATTTATCAAATTGGACAAGGTATGGATTCTATTAGAGGTAATTAAAGGAAGTTTTATCATTTTGAAACGAATTATACTACTAATCGTAACAAGTATAACCTTAATCATTTTGACAGCATGTGCTCGTTTCAAACTTCAGCTACGGTTATCCAAAACATTCAACCTATTATCGATGTCACACAATATAGTCGTATAGCGCCAGATCAGTTAAAAGAAAAGTTGGGGAATCCTGCTGCAGAATACGAAGAGAACTGGACAGTTCCAAGCAGCGGGGAAAAATCTGCAATGAAGATTTATTACTACGATCTGAATGGTAATTATACTAAATTTCTAGTAATAGATGATGCAGTAGATAAAATGAACATTTTCCAACAGACAATCCAGACAATGCTTTCACAATTAAAAATAAAGAAAAAATGTTTGCTCTTCTAAATATACAACCGGGAGAAAGTTTAATTGAAGTAGCTAAAAATCCAAGCACTTTTAGATACTCTTCTGTTTCTGATACTGTCAGAGGGGGGCACTATAAGTGACGGAAAAGCAGATATCATTAAAATTACATACAACTTTAACTACTTCGATTACAGTAAAAAGCCCTTCCGCAATGGAAGGACTATTTTTTATTTATGGGGATAATCCACTTTTTTGTTTTCCAATAAGACTGTATAGGATGCCATTTCTAAAAAAACTAATTTAACTACATTTCTGCAAGCCTATTTTATAGAGTGTTTAACAAGCACATCATTAGAACCGCATTTCATCCATGGGAGAGAGAACAATACTTGAAGAAGTATCAATAGAAAAAGGGCTGGAGCTGTTGGGCTCTAACGCTTTATCTTTTGATTGAATAAGTAGTTCGTGGAAAGTATTTTGAATCTGCCCCATTTCTACCCCAAAACTATTCAATTTCTTTCATGTACTCTTCAAATTTATCGATGGGTTTTTTATTTTTATTCACTATGAGATATATTACCTTATCCATATTTTAAACTTTTCATAATCTAGAAATAATATTAGGAAAGGGGGCGTATAAGATGTCTGGATATGAAGGTGAATGTGGTGAAAGAAACAATTCGAATTTTGCGTTGATTGTTGTTCTGTTTATCCTACTTATTATTGTAGGAGCATCATTCCTATATTAAAACTTGTAATTATGAAGACTATTTAGTTTGGAGAAATTTTCAGCTACGATGAGCTTCATGATTAAATCGTTGGATATAAAGTTAGTTAATAAAATCGAGATACTATCCGCCTGTTTTCACTTCTCTAAAAGTGACTTTCTCTTAATGGAGTTGGTCGCTTTTTTCTACTTAATAAAATTAATTTTATTTGTATTCGACTTTACAAGATCCTTTTTTTAGTAATCGTTTGAAAGCAGAGTACAGTTGGAGGCATTTCTGTAATGGGTCAGTGTAGTCGTTTTCCGATCGAAAAAGATTATGATCTCTGTTTTTTATTCTTTTAAAAGATTTGTGTAGTTTTAAATCGATGATGAATAGTGTATAATAAAAATGGAACGCACGTTTCTTTTTAGGGGGATAGTAATGAAGAAAGCACTTTTAGTTATAGACGTTCAAAATGGGATGTTTCAAAAAGACAATATCGTACATAATGGGGATAATTTACTGCGAAACTTGAAGGTCTTAATAAGTCAGGCCCGCTCTACTGAAACACCTATTTTATATGTGCAGCATAATGCTCCGGTCGGTAAAACTTTGGAGAATGGCACAAAAGGTTGGGAGATTCACCCGGAAATAACACCCGAAACAGGAGACATTATTATTCAAAAAAATACGCCCGATTCATTCTTTAGAACGACGTTAGATGATGAACTAAAAAAACTAGGAATCGAGCATTTGGTTGTTGCAGGAATTCAATCAGAAGTGTGTGTAGATACAACTTGTAGAAGAGCTTTTAGTATGGACTATAAAGTCACGCTCGTTTCAGATGCCCATAGTACTTGGGATTCGAAAGAATTTTTAGCTCAGCAGATTATTGACCATCATAATGATGTGTTGCGCTGGTTTGCTGATGTTTATACTAGCAAAGATATTGAATTTTGATCGTTGTGGAAAGCTGCAAAGTTAATAATGACTAATAGTCCTACTCATGTATCACGGGTAGGACTTTTTTTGTTTAATTTACCTTTTTTAGAACAGATAATTTAAATAATCTAACCTCACTCTTCCTCCAACCACTCTTGATTGTATAAAATCATCTCATTGATCTGTTCCTCACTGACCGTTACATCCTTCTTATAAAGTAATTCCAAAAAGACTTTATGTGAATAGAGTGTTTGTTCGATATTGCTTGATTGTTTAGAGGCAATCATCTTGGGTTTATACAATTCATAGATGGTTTTTCCGATTTCGATTACAAAGGCATTTTCAGTAGCTTCTAGTACAGCATAGTGGAATTCTAAGTCAATGTCGGCCAGTTCCTCAGGGCTTAAATCGGGCTTTAGTCGTTGGGCTTGACTATAATAGACTTCCTCAATTTTCTTTATTTTTTCTTCGGACCATTTGGCACGAATGAGATTGATCATTAGAATTTCAAAGTGTTGACGGAATTCGATTAGCATTTGTGTATTATTGCTGTGCAAAATCAAGCTGAAAATCAAGGGATTTAAGGAAAAGTGGGAAGGATTATTGGTGATGAACATCCCTTCACCGCGCTTAATCTGTATAACTCCAATCGATTCCAGTACTTTTATTGCTTCCCGAAGAGGGGTCCTGCTTACACCGAGCTGTTCGACCAATTCAGCTTCTGTTGGTAATTTATCGCCATTTTTAAGTGTTCCGTCTAATAGTTTGTTTTTTATAGTGGAGACAATTTCGGTTGAGATTTTGTCGGAAGTTGTTAGTTTTTCGAAATGCATAAGGTGAATCCCCCAGTCCTGTTTACATTCTTTTCTTTAGATTATATCGGATAAACTCATTTATAAATGAAAAATATTAATTTTATAATTATTTAGAATATTTCATTTACAATATGCAGTTATGATGATAACATATAAAATTGAGTACATCATATGTAGTATGTAATGAGCAGAAAGGAAGTGTAGTGTTTGATTAAGCACACAATCGCAAGTATTCCAGGGGATGGAATCGGTCCAGAAGTTATAGAGGAAGCCATCAAAGTATTAAGAGCAGTGGAAGAGATACATGGAAATTTGCAATTTGAAATCGATTCTTATGATTGGAATTGTAAGCGTTATTTGGAAACCGGACGAATGATGCCGGAAGACGGTATAAAAACATTGGCTCCCTATGACGCTATTTTATTTGGTGCAGTTGGATCGCCAGAAGTGCCGGATCATATTTCCGTTTGGGAGTTAATCCTGCCGATCAGAAGAGAATTTCAACAATACATAAATTTAAGACCTATCAAATTATTAAAAGGAATTGAAAGTCCTTTAGCAAACAAAGGCATTGAAGATATTGACTTTGTCGTAGTGCGAGAAAATACGGAAGGGGAATACTCCAATAGTGGAGGCCGCTTGCATGTAGGAACTCCATATGAAGTAGTAGTTCAAAATAGTGTTTTTACAAAAATGGGTAGTGAACGGGTTATAAAATATGCCTATGAATTGGCTCGAAAAAGAGGTTCTAAGCATTTATCTGTTGCTACTAAATCTAATGCCATAAACTTTTCAATGCCGTTTTGGGATGAAGTGACGAGAGAGGTTGGCGTAGATTATAAAGAAATAGAACCGAAATTTTACCATATTGATGCCTTAGTTGCCTTTTTTGTATCGAAGCCAGAAATCTTTGATGTAGTAGTCGGAAGCAACTTGTTTGGTGATATATTAACAGATTTGGGAGCAGCGATTTCAGGTGGACTTGGAACTGCGCCTTCAGGAAATATCAATCCAGAAAAGAAATATCCTTCTATGTTTGAAGCAATACATGGCTCTGCCCCAGATATCGCGGGTAAAGGCATTGCAAATCCAATCGCACAAATTTGGAGCACTTCTTTAATGTTAGAACATCTAGGGTATCCGGACCTAGCAAAAATAATTGTCGATGGAATAGAAGATACATTAGTAGATGGTAAAGTGAGAACACCGGATTTAGGTGGAAATGCTTCCACAACAGAATTTGCAGATAAAATTATTGAAAATATGAAAAAGTATGCTAAAGGGGGAATTTTAAATGGGTCAATTAGAAGCTAAAGTCATTGCTGTCACAGGAGCTGGCGGAGGAATGGGAAAAACAGTAGTAGAAAATCTTTTGGCAGAAGGTGCAACAGTCGTTGCTTTGGATATTAACACAGAATCTTTATCATCAATCGAAAATGAAAATCTACGTGTTAAAGCTATTAATCTTTTAGAAGAAAACAGTATTCAGCAGACTTTCAAAGAAATATTTGATGAGTTCAACAAATTAGATGGGCTAGTCAATATAGCTGGAATCGCACAGTCTGCAAAACCAATTACAGAAGTAGAGCTTTCGGAGTGGCATAAAATAATCGATATCAATGCCACTGCGATATTTTTAACGAGCCGTGAAGCGGTAAAATATATGAAGGAAACAAAAAATGGATCTATTATTAATGTAGGTTCCGTTTCTGTTACAAGACCGCGTCCAGGTTTGCAAAGCTATGTTGCCTCAAAAGGGGCAGTAGAAGCATTTTCCAAAGCTTTGGCACTGGAAACAGCACCATTTAATATTCGTGTAAATGTATTACACCCTGGTCCAGCGGATACACAAATGTTAGGACAATTCTCTTCCGCTCAAGCTGGCGAAGTAGAATTAAATAAAGATATTTTTGCAGAGAGCGTTCCATTAGGTAGATTGATTAATCCAACTGATATTTCAGCAACGGTAACACACTTATTAACAGATGGTGCTCAAATTATTACTGGTGCAGTAATCCATGTAGATGGCGGAAGAAGTATCTAGAAAGGAAGATCAAAATGGAAAATATACAAATGCTAATTGACGGAGAATGGGTTGGAAGCGAGCAAGAACAATGGATCGATGTGCTTAATCCTGCTACTGGAGAGTTAATTACACAAATCGTTCGTGGGAATGAAAAACATGCAGATCGTGCTGTCGAAGCGGCGAGAAAAGCGTTGAAAAGTAAAGAATGGAAATCTTATAAACCCTTTCAAAGAGGACAATTTTTACAAGAAACGGCAAGATATATTAGAGAGAATGCGCAAAGATTAGCGGAACTTGAATCGACGGATATTGGTAAGCCGAGTGCACAAGCAAAAGGGGATATTGAAGCAGCTGCTCGTTATTTTGAATTTTATGCTGGCTTGGCAGACAAAGTGTTTGGAGATAGTATTCCCATTGAAGAAGACTTATTGAATGTAACGGTTATTGAGCCGATTGGAGTTACACTTCATATTGTTCCTTGGAATTATCCTATCCAAATTACCGCTCGTAGTGTTGCGGCTGCAATTGCTACGGGAAATGTAGTTATTGTAAAAAGTTCGGAAGATACACCACTGACAACGAACTTTTTAGCCAAATGGTTCCACGAAAAACTTCCGCAAGGAGTATTTCAACATCTTACAGGATATGGAGCAGAAATTGGCTCTGCATTGACTTCTCATACAGGTGTCAACCAAATTACTTTTACAGGCTCCGTTCCAACAGGAATAGCAGTAATGAAATCAGCTGCAAACAATGTTGTGCCTGTTACACTTGAGTTAGGTGGAAAATCACCGAATGTTGTTTTTAAAGATGCTGATTTAGAAAGAGCAGTTCCTGTGATCGTTAATTCGATTGTACAAAATGCTGGTCAAACTTGTTCAGCAGGATCTCGTTTATTAGTAGAGGAAACCATTGCAGACGAATTACTAGAAAAGTTAGTAGAGAAATTTAAAACTTTAAAAGTGGGACCACCTGCTAACAATGCAGATGTGGGACCGATTATTAATGAAAAACAGTATAAGCGAATTTTAGAGATTTTAGGATCTGTTGATGATCAAGCAAAGATTTTAGTAGGCGGGGAAGCTGTTCAAGTGGAAGGTTATGAAAATGGCTTTTATATCAGTCCAACCATAATCGAAGCATCTGATCATGATAATTCTTTTGTACAGGAAGAAATTTTCGGACCTGTGCTCAGTGTTGTACGTTTTAGTGATGTGGAGGAAGCAATTGAACTAGCAAATGCCACAGAGTATGGACTAGTTGCTGGCGTTTGGTCTAAAGATATTGATGTTGCACATTATGTCGCTTCGCGTATTGACAGTGGTCAAGTTTTCGTTAATAGTTACGGAGCTGCAGGCGGCGTTCAGATGCCGTTTGGTGGATACAAAAAAAGCGGCATTGGACGAGAAAAAAGTCATTTAGCCGTTCAAAACTATATCCAAATAAAAAATATTGCTATTCAAGTTCAGCTGTAATGTACTCAAGCAAGCTGAGTAAGGAGACAAAAAATGAAAGCACTAAGCACAATAAGTAGTTTTGCAGGTAAATACTTTGCTTTTATAGTAATCGTATTTTCCATCTTGGCTTTTATGGTTCCTAATTTATTTTCTTCATTTGGTGCGTATATAACGATCTTACTTGGAGTCGTCATGTTCGGTATGGGTTTAACGCTTAAAGCTTCTGACTTTAAACTAGTTTTTACAAACCCAATCCCTGTTTTAATAGGAATAGTTGCGCAGTTTTCGATTATGCCAACGATCGCTTTTATTATTGCTTACTTATTAAAATTACCCGCAGAACTTGCAGCAGGCTTAGTTTTATTAGGTAGTGTTCCTGGAGGGACTTCTTCCAATGTAATGGTCTATTTGGCAAAAGGAAACGTACCTCTTTCGATTACGATGACGAGTGTTTCTACCTTACTTGCGCCTATCATGACGCCACTGCTCTTGTTGATTTTTGCAGGGCAATGGTTGCCAATTGATCCAATGTCTATGTTTATGTCCATTATACAAGTGATTATTATTCCGATCATTTTAGGTTTATTAGTTAGTAAATATTTACCTACTGTTACCCAAAAAAGCGAATCTATTTTACCGTTAATCTCCATTGTGGCGATTACAATTATAGTTTCTGCTATTGTTGCAAACAATAAAGAAAATATTGCGACTGCCGGAGCACTAGTATTCGTAGCGGTATTAATGCACAATGGATTTGGTCTTCTATTAGGATACTTTGCGGCGAAGGCTTTAAGACTTTCGCGTCAAGACCAGCGTGCCATATCGATTGAGGTAGGAATGCAAAACTCTGGGCTCGGTGTAGCTTTAGCTGCATCTTATTTCACGCCACTAGCTGCATTACCAAGTGCATTTGCATCTGCTTGGCAAGTAATTACCGGAACATTTCTTGCCTCTTACTGGGCCAAACATGAAGTAACAAATGATACTAACTCTAAATTAGAAAAAAAATCACATCCCAAGACTTTAGCTAAAATAGAAGAAGTCAAATAATATAAAAAAGCGTTTTGGCCATAACTAGCCTCAACGCTTTTTTTTTATTTATTTTTAGTGTATTCGATTGTACTAAATCACCCTATATATAAGATGAAGGGAGAATTTGATGATGAATAAATACACTGAAATTCGGAGCATGATAACGCAATTAAGTGGACAAGATCGCATCGTTACAATTCTTAAATTATTTATTGAAATGACAGGTGACCTGGCGGAATCTATCTTGTTAAATCAAATTGTTTTTTATTCGGATAAGTCCAAAAGGACGGATGGATTTTTCTATAAATCGAACAAAGAGTGGTACGAAGAAGTATGTTTAACCCAAAGGCAAGTTCGTTATGCAACGACTATATTGGCAGAAAAAGAATTGATCGAAACTAAACTTTTTAGAGCAAATGGAGCCCCGACTGTCCACTATAAAATTCGTTTTGACAATCTTATAAGAAATAGCAGTGCCTATTAGATGAATTCTATTTCTTAAAATTGATAGAAGAGGTAGATTTCCTAGTGTTGGATGATCTTGGTGCAGAGTCAGGAGCAATCGATATAGAAAAGGCGGCTACAGACTTTGTCCATAAGTTTTTATACGCTTTATCATCTAGCAGACAACATAAAGTGACCATTTACAAAACTAATTTATCAAGTACTACATTGACCAAATTATACGATGAAAAATTTCTATCGCGTTGTTTTAAAAAACCAAAGTTTATAGTGTTTAAAGAAACGAAAGACTACCGAATTGGAAATGTTCCATTTTAGATGGGTGGAGGTGACATGTCATGACAAATTGGACACCGGGACCAGGATTTTACATTGTGCAACCTTCTGGACCTATTGATGAAAAAGGATATACAAAGCGGCTAGAAGAGGTAAAACGAAAAGTAGAAGAAGCAGAAAGAAGGTTTGCCGCGGAGATTTTTGAAATAAATTATGTAAACGCATGATAAGAAACTATGAAATAATATTTCTTCTGCATTTAATAATAAAGAGACTAAAAAACTACAAATAGTAGAGAAAGGAAAAATAGCATGTTTATTAGACCATGTGAAGGAAGAATCACTTCGAGGTTTAGTCCCCTTCGAAAAAATCCGGTCACAGGAGAATGGAAGGCGCACAAAGGAGTAGACTTTGGAAGTGATGGAAGCCCAATAATAATAGCTTCCGAAAAAGGGAAAGTGAATCGAGCGGAAGTCATTGATGGGTACGGAAATGCGGTTATTCTAACACATATAGTAAACGGAAAAAAATACGAAACATTGTACGCACATTTGAAATCCATGTCTGTAAGAGCAGGACAGACAGTCAAACAAGGACAACAAATCGGGATAAAAGGAACTACAGGCAATAGTACAGGTGTACATTTACATTTTGAAATGCATATTCCTGCATATGCACCTGGTCAACCAAATGCTGTAAATCCATTACATTATATCGTTGACCCAGCAGTGGAAGAAGTGCAGAAAATGTTAGTCTTTATTGGCTACGAGCTTAATGTGGATGGGATTGAAGGACCAATTACAGAAGCGGCAATTAAAAGCTTCCAACAATCGAAAAATCTAGCAGCAGACGGAATTGTAGGAGCCAACACATTGGCTGCATTAAATGATGCAGTTGCAGCGAAAAAGGAGGAGTTAAGTATGGCAGAACCAAGACTAACAGCTGGACAAGAAGCGATTCGTCAAGAAGCAATGAGATTGAAAATTACGGATGGCAATGATCCATTTAAAAGCGTCAACCAGTACTATGCTTGGGCGGTTGCAGTACCTATAGCACAAAAAGTCGAAGAGCTAGAAAAGCGGATCTTAGAATTAGAGAAAAAAATTGTGTAATAAAAGAGGTTGTTGAAAAAGTCTATGTGGTGACTTATTCAACAATCTTTTTTATTTTAAGAAAAGCATGCTAATTTTCGTCATATTACATTAACGTTTGGGGAAACATAGGTAGAAGTTTCGTTTTGTTCAAATTGTGGTACTAGTGATGAGAATGCTGAATTGAGGAAAGAGTCTGGATAATACAGAGTAGTTGACTAATGGCTAGTATTCTAATAGGATTTTATTGGTAAGAGCACAGTAGTGATTTAAAGGAGGAAACAAAGATGAAAAAAGGTAACTTACTATTAATGATAGTAGCTGCAACTGTTTTGCTTTTAGCAGCATGTGGAACTAATACAACGAAAGAAAATGATAAGAACACATTGTCTGCTATACAAGATAAAGGTGAAATAACTGTTGGAATCATGGGTACATATGCTCCTTATAATTTCATGAACAAAGAGCAAGCATACGATGGATTTGACGTAGACATTGCAAAAGAATTAGCAAAACGTTTAGATGTGGAAGCTAACTTTGTCGCACAGGAATTTTCAGGTTTGATCCCTGGTTTGCAAAAAGGGAAATTCGATATTTTGGTTAGTCAAGTAACGATTACGGAAGATCGACAAAAACAATTAGATTTCACAGAACCTTATATAACGAATGAAGTAAAAGTAATTGTCAAAGAAGATAATACAACTATCCAATCAGTAGAGGATTTCAAAGGTAAGAAAATTGCAGTAGGCTTAGGGACGAACGATGAATCTTTTCTACGCAATGATTTAATGCCTCAGGTTGGCGACTTCCAGATCAACACGTACGACGATGTCATCACAACACTAAAAGACCTAGAGGCTGGACGTGTGGATGCGACGATTAATAATGCATACGCTTTAAAACCGATCGTTGAAGAAAATGGATTTAAAATAAAGGCAGTAGGAGCACCAATCAAAGCAGACCAAGCGGCGGTAGCAGTTAAAAAAGGCAACACGGAATTAGTTGATGCCCTTAATAAGGCGCTCGAAGAAATGAAACAAGATGGTACGTATAAAGAAATTTTCGTTAAATGGTTTGAAGAAGAACCTAAGGCCGAGTAAAGAAAGAGGTAGTGTACATGGATTTAATAATAGATAATATACCTTTTTTATTAAAAGGAGCTTATTATACGTTATTAATAACGGTGGTATCTATGTTTTTCGGTTTGATCATCGGTTTGATAACAGCGATTGCACGATTAAAGGGCAATCGCTTCTTTCGTAATGTAGCGAGAGTGTACGTATCGATTATTCGGGGAACTCCACCACTAGTCCAAATTTTTATTGTGTATTTTGGACTAGTAGATTTTGGCATTGAGTTAGGTTCATTGACAGCTGCTTATATTGCCTTAAGTATTAATATCGGAGCCTATGTATCAGAAGCGTTCCGTGGTGCAATTCAAGCGGTCCCGGCAGGTCAAACAGAAGCTGCGCTTGCTACGGGGATGACAGAAGGACAAGCTATTCGACGTATTGTCATCCCGCAAGCGATACGCATCGCCATTCCTCCATTAGGAAATACATTTGTCGGGATGTTGAAAGAGACTTCCTTAGTTTCTGTTATTGCAGTTACAGAACTAATGCGCTCAGCACAGTTATTGATTGCGCAATATTATGTCTATATGCCGTTTTATTTAACGATTGCGTTAATGTATTGGATTATGAGTACTGTATTTACATTTATTTTGAATAAATTAGAGAAACGATTATCCGTTTATTAAAGGGGGAAAAGTCTTGATACAAGTAAATGATTTATCGAAAAGCTTTGGTCAAAATGAAGTATTAAAAAATATTTCATTGACGATTCCCGCTCATCAAGTAGTTGCTGTCATTGGACCAAGTGGTTCCGGAAAAAGTACGTTTTTACGTTGTTTAAATGGATTAGAGACGATTACGAGAGGCTCAATTTCAGTTAATAATCATCTAATCAATGCGACAGACACGAAAAAAATGCAACAGAAAAAGATCCACGCAATCCGTCAAGATACCGGCATGGTTTTCCAACAATTTAACTTATATCCACATAAAACGGTGATTGAAAATGTAATGGAAGCTATTATCGTCGTGAAGAAACAATCAAAAGAACAAGCGAAAAAGATCGCTTCCCAATTGTTGAAAAGGGTAGGCTTGCAAGAAAAAGAAAATGTCTATCCTTCGAAACTATCAGGAGGACAGCAACAACGTGTAGCGATTGCGCGAGCACTTGCAATGGAACCGAAAATAATGTTGTTCGATGAACCAACTTCCGCATTAGATCCAGAACTAGTCGGAGAAGTACTAAAAGTGATGAAAGAACTAGCAGATGAAGGAATGACAATGGTTATCGTCACACATGAGATGAAGTTTGCTCAAGATGTCGCGGATCGAATTTTATTTATGGCGGACGGTCAAATGGTAGAAGATGCAGAACCGAAGAAGTTTTTCTTGCATCCATTTACAGAACGTGCCCAAAAGTTTTTAGCAAAAGTAAATGAATTTTAACTAAAGGAGTATGATCAATCATGGAAGTAAAAGCAATATGGCAAGGCGGACGAGCATTTGAAGCAAAAGGACCTTCTGGTTATCCGATGGTAATGGATGCAACGGCAAATTATGGAGGACTAGGACAAGCACCGACGCCAACCGAAATGTTATTAAGCTCGTTAGCTGGTTGTATTGGAATTGACGTCACAATGATTTTAAAACCCCATTTAGAAAAAATTGAATCGATTGAAATTACAGTGGATGGGGCACGTCGAGAAGAATTACCAACAGCTTTTACTGCAGCGGCATTATTATTCGACGTAAAAGGAGATATTGATGCGAAAAAAGTCATTCGCGCTATAAAACTTGGAGAAGAAAAATATTGTGCAGTTTCTGCTTCGTTGAAAGCAGACATTTCCTATCGTTTAATCTTAAACGGGGAAGAAGTAGAAATGCAAACAGAAGCATAAAACAAAACCCTCCCATCTTCTACAGATGGGAGGGTTTTTCGATGATTTAAACGAAAATGTCCACTTTTCGTTTAAATATGATATCGGCTCTTTGTCATCATACGGACATTCGTTTTATTTGTCAAGTTTACAAGAATTTTATTACGCATCAACGATAAGTCAAGACTCCCACTTTAATCAGTTGGGAAGGTCCCCTCACTGATTGAATTTCATCTTATTGTATATGACGGTATACGCCGACTACTTTTCCAAGAATCGATACTTGGTTCACGATAATTGGATCCATCGATGAGTTTTCTGGTTGCAGACGGAAGAATGATTTCTCTTTGAAAAAGCGTTTAACTGTCGCTTCGTCTTCTTCTGTCATAGCGACAACTATATCCCCATTATTTGCAGATTGCTGTTGTTTTACGACTACATAATCCCCATTTAAAATTCCTGCCTCAATCATACTATCTCCCATAATCTCTAACATAAACAAGTGATCATCGGCTGTACCGAATGTTTCAGGCAGTGGGAAAAACTCTTCGATATTTTCAATTGCAGTAATTGGAAGGCCTGCGGTTACTTTACCTACTAGCGGCACATGCACGACACCTTGTTTTTCTGCAGTGCCATCAAGGATTTCTATTGCGCGTGGTTTCGTTGGATCTCTTCTAATAAGACCTTTGCTTTCCAGGCGAGCAAGATGCCCATGCACAGTAGAACTCGATGCTAGTCCAACTGCTTCCCCAATTTCTCGTACAGAAGGCGGATATCCTTTCGTACGAACTTCTTCCTTAATAAAAGCTAAAATATCTTCTTGTCTTTTCGACGCTTTTTTCATTGAGTTCACCTCTTTTTTATGTTCATTTTTCTACTAATTTCTTTCTTACTAATAGTATAACAGTCTCTCAAACTTTATGCAAACATAGGTTCTAATAAGTGTTGACAAAAACAAACGTTCGTTTTATTATTAGAACATACATTCCGAACAAACATTCTTATTAGGGGGATTTATGATGAATTGGATAAAAGAAAACTATTTTATTACATTATTTTTAGGATTAAGTGTCGTTTTTTTGACGACATTTGTCATCTCTAATACAATATCGACAGAACAACAACATCAAATTAAAATAGAACATGGTGACTCTTTATGGGAACTTGCAAATAAGTTTGCAGTAGATGAACCAAAAGAAGTTTGGATAAAAAACGTGATGGTCATGAATAATTTACAAACCGCTCATATTAGAGCAGGGGAGACGCTTATTATTCCAGAGATAAGAGATAATTTTCATTTTGATCACGGTACAGAGATAGCGAGTGATAGCAATTGAAAGCAGTAATATATTGTCGTGTAAGCACTGAAAAAGAAACACAAGAATCTTCTTTAACTAGACAACAAGAAGAACTGTTAGAATTTGCACAAACGAAAGGTTATGAAGTAAGCGAAGTTTTTACGGACCAACATAGTGGATATGATATTGAACGCGATGGATTGCTTGACCTACTTACATATGTAAAAGAATTCGATATTAAAGCAATTTTTGTCCAAGATGAGACCCGGATTGGACGGGGAAATGGTCGAATGGCTGTACTCCATTTACTTCAAAAAACAAATACTTCTGTCTTCACTTTACAAGATAAAGGAATATTAAATTTAAATGAAATGGATTCCATGCTGTTAGAAATATTGGCTCTTGTGGAGGAGTATCAACGAAAGCTTCATAATGCAAAGATAAAGCGAGGCATGAAGCGTGCTGTCTCACAAGGATTTCGACCAGAGAAAAACTTAAAATCAAAAGGAAATCCAGAAGGAAGAGAACGTATAGATGCTCCTGTAGAAGAAATTGTAAGGCTTAGAAAAGCTGGCTTAACTTACGACGAAATCGCTTCTACTTTAAAAGGATTAGGTTTTGAAATCAGTAAAGCAACTATTCATCGTAGATATATTGAATTTGTGGAGTCTCAGGAAGTGTAAAGACTTGCACTCTGGCGCTTTTTTCCTTACCTTTATAAGAGGTACAAAAGGAAAGGATGAATTAAATATGTTAAGTAAACAAAAGCTAGCAAGAATTAGCGAACTGTCCAAAAAATCTAAAACAACAGGATTATCAATAGAAGAAGCAAAAGAACAAAGTGCTCTAAGAAAAGAATACCTAGAAACGTTTCGTTCTACGATGAGAGATACAATTGAGAGTGTTAAAGTTATTGACCCTGCTGGAAATGATGTTACTCCTGCAAAAGTACAACAAGCGAAGAAAGGTAAGTTTCTGAATTAATTAATCATTTCAGAAACCATTGATAATACGTGCATTGTTGTCTAAACTAGTACTATAGTTAAAAATTTTGTTCGAGAGGATGTCATTTATGTCATTACAGTCAGATTTACTTGCAATTAATACAATTCGTACATTATCCATTGATGCGATTGATAAAGCGAATTCAGGTCATCCAGGTCTTCCTATGGGAGCAGCACCAATGGCTTATACTTTATGGACAAAGCATTTACGTCACAACCCAAATAATCCAAACTGGTTTAATCGTGACCGTTTTGTGTTATCTGCGGGCCATGGTTCTATGCTTCTTTATAGTCTTCTTCACCTTGGTGGATATGACTTACCAATGGAAGAGATTAAAAACTTTAGACAGTGGGGCTCTAAAACTCCAGGACATCCAGAGTTTGGACATACTGTAGGTGTTGAAGCAACAACAGGTCCTCTTGGACAAGGTATTGGTATGGCAGTAGGGATGGCAATGGCGGAAGCTCATTTAGCTGCCACTTACAATAAAGAAAATCATGCTATTGTAGATCATTACACATATGCTCTTTGTGGAGACGGCGATTTAATGGAAGGTGTTGCAGCTGAGGCAATCTCGCTTGCGGGACATTTACAATTAGATAAGCTGATCGTTTTATATGATAGTAATGACATCTCCCTAGATGGAGATTTACAAAAATCTTTCTCTGAGAAAATTGAAAAACGCTTTGAATCTTATGGATGGAATTATATTTTAGTAAAAGACGGTAATGATATCGCTGAAATTTCTGCTGCAATTGACAAAGCAAAAGGTCAAAATGACAAACCGACACTGATTGAAGTAAAAACGGTTATCGGATTTGGTTCTCCAAACAGAGCAGGTAAATCGGATGCGCATGGTATGCCACTAGGTAAAGATGAAACAGCTTTAGCAAAAGCTGCATACGAATGGGCTTTCGAAGGTGACTTCCACGTGCCCGAAGAAGTGTATGAAACTTTCAAAGAAGCTTCCGAACGCCAAGGTGTAACTGAAGAAACTGCTTGGAATGAAGTATATAACGCATATGAAGCTGCATACCCAGAACTTGCTGCTACTTTTAAACAAGCGATTAGTGGAGAAATGCCAGCGAATTTTGCGGATGCTTTGAAAACGTATGAAGAAGGAACGTCCCATGCGACTCGTTCTGCTTCAGGCGATGCCATTAATGCAATCGCACAAAATCTACCTTCATTCTTTGGAGGAAGCGCAGATTTAGCAGGTTCTAACAAAACGACGATGAAAAACGCAGGAGATTTTGCTGCTGAAAATTATGCTGGTAAAAATATTTGGTTTGGCGTGCGTGAATTTGCTATGGGTGCTGCATTAAACGGAATGGCTCTTCATGGTGGATTGAACGTTTTCGGTGGTACTTTCTTTGTATTTAGTGATTATGTAAGACCAGCTATTCGTTTATCTGCTCTTATGGGCTTACCTGTAACATATGTATTTACACATGATAGTATTGCTGTAGGAGAAGATGGTCCAACACATGAACCTATTGAGCATTTAGCTTCCTTACGTGCTATGCCAGGTCTATCAGTTGTACGTCCTGCAGATGCAAACGAAACTGCGGAAGCATGGAAACTTGCGGTATCTGCAAAAGATCATCCAACAGTACTTGTGTTATCACGTCAGAACTTACCAACTCTTAAAGGTTCTGTAGAACAAGCGAGTAGCGGAGTTGCAAAAGGTGCATACGTTGTTTCACCAAATGAAAACGCAGAAGCAATTTTACTTGCTAGCGGTTCAGAAGTAAGCTTAGCTGTAGAAGCGCAAGCAGTGCTTGCCAATGAAGGTATTCAAGTTTCTGTTGTTTCTATGCCATCATGGGATTTATTTGAGAAACAAGATGCTGCCTACAAACAATCAGTATTACCATCTCATTTAACTAAACGACTAGCGATTGAAATGGGAGCATCTCTAGGCTGGCATCGTTATGTTGGATTTGAAGGAGACGTTATTGCAATCGATCAATTCGGCGCAAGTGCTCCAGGTGAAATTGTGATGAAAGAGTATGGTTTCTCTGTAGAAAACGTTGTTTCGAAAATGAAAAACTTACTACAAAATTAAGAAATGTATAAAAGCAGTTCGAATACTCGTTGTTAATAGTATTCGAATTGCTTTTTTCTTTGAATATATATAGAATGCATGGGGAATATATAGTATAATTTTCAATGGTGTCCTGTACACGTAGACAAGCACGTAAAGGAGGAGAAAATATGCAAACTTGGATATGGATTATTATTGTAATCGTTGCGTTAATCGCTGGTGCGGCAATCGGTTTCTTTGCAGCACGTCAATATATGATGAAATACTTAAAAGAGAACCCACCTATTAATGAACAAATGCTTCGTATGATGATGGCACAAATGGGACGTAAGCCTTCTGAAAAACAAGTGAAACAAATGATGAACCAAATGAATAAAATGCAAAATAAATAGAAGCACTCTTCAAAGAGTGCTTCAGACTGTAGACAAACTCGAAAATTCGAGTTTGCTTACAGTCTTTTTTATTTTACAATAAAATTAAGATAATATTCGATATTAAAGTAGAGCTAAAAGATAAAGTGAAAACTACTAAGAGGTGATAGATATGATGACTAAAAACCATAATCAGGAACGTGATCAAATCGAGATGATAACTATTGATGATCTTGTACCACAGGATCATCTTGTAAGAAAGCTCGAATCGGCGATTGATTTTTCTTTTATCTATCCACTAGTAGAATCACTGTATTCTACATTAGGTCGACCAAGTGTCGACCCAGTTGTGTTAATCAAAATGACTTTTGTTCAGTATGTATTTGGTATTCGTTCCATGCGTCAAACCATCAAAGAAATTGAAACAAACATGGCGTATCGTTGGTTTTTAGGCTTCGGTTTTCATACAGATGTCCCACACTTTTCAACCTTCGGTAAAAACTATGAACGCCGCTTCCAAGATACGGATATCTTTGAACAAATCTTCTATCGGATTCTTAAAGAAATTGCGGATAAAGGATTACTAAGTGCCGACCACGTTTTCATCGATTCAACTCATGTTAAAGCGAGTGCGAATAAACGTAAATTCGAAAAGAAGATTGTGCGAAAAGAGACTCGGGCATATGAAGCGAAACTTCAAGAAGAATTGAATCAAGATAGAATAGATCACGGGAAGAAACCATTTCCGCCTGATAAATTTGAAAAAGAAGAGATGAAGGAAATTAAGGAAAGTACAACCGATCCTGAAAGTGGCTACTATGTAAAAGATGAACGAACGAAGCAATTTGCTTACTCATTTCATGCCGCAGCTGATCGATATGGATTTATACTCGGATCGATTGTGACACCTGGAAATATTCATGATAGCCACATGCTCCAACCACTTGTTGAAAAGGTAATGAAAAAAGTAAAAAAACCACTTGCTGTTGCTGCCGATGCTGCTTATAAAACACCTGCGATAACTAAATTCTTATTTGAACATGATATTCAACCAGCACTTCCTTATACACGACCAAAAACAAAGGATGGATTTTTGCGCAGACATGAATACGTTTATGACGAGTACTATGATTGCTACCTTTGTCCGAAAGGACAGGTCCTAAAATATTCGACAACGACTAAAGAAGGGAAACGTCAATATAAATCGAACCCTACTCAGTGTATAAACTGCCCTTTACTTGCTCAATGTACTAGTAGTAAGGAACACCGAAAAATCATTGAACGTCATATTTGGGCTCATCATGTGGAGGAAGCGGATCACCTTCGTCATCAAAATGATATCAAACAAATATATGCGAGACGTAAAGAAACGATTGAACGCGTCTTTGCCGATGCAAAAGAAAAGCATGGTATGCGATGGACAACCTTACGTGGGATTAAAAAATTGTCCATGCAGGCGATGCTTACTTTTGCTGCAATGAATTTAAAGAAGCTTGCCAATTGGACTTGGCAAGCTCCGGAAATGGTATAAAAAAGAATGTTCGAAGAGCATTCTTTCCTAGAATGGGTCTAAATAATACCCAAAAATCTTTAAAAATTACAAAGAGCCTTCAGAATGAGGTCGTTCTGAAGGCCCTTTGTCGACAGTCTGAAGCACTCTTCAAAGAGTGCTTTTTACTTATTCAGCAATTTATTTTCGATTAAAAAATCTGCAACTACTTGCTCATACTCTTCACTATTTTCATTAAATGATTTTGCGTGCAAACCAATATCAAATAGTTTTAATGTTTTGGCCCCTTTTTTCTGCTTGAATAATTCCTCTGTCATTTTAGGGAGTATAAAATCGTCTTGTAGACTGTGAATAAATAGAACTGGTTTTTCAATCTTATCTACTACGTCAATGGGAGACACAAGATTTAGTGTATAACCATCTCGCATCTTTAAAAATAAATTAGCAAATCGAATAGCAAGTCCTGTACGCAGTGGGGTCGTTTGTTTGATGATATGTGTCACTTGCTCTTCAAAATTGGAAAAAGCACAATCCGAAATATAGAAATCTGCGTCATCTTTTATAGAACCAGCATAAAGTAGCATGGTTGCCGCACCCATCGATTCCCCATGTATACCAATAATTGCGTTATCTCCTACACGTTCACGTACTACTTCTACAATTGACTGTAAATCAATCTTTTCATAAAAACCGAAACTGGTCGTTTTTCCACCAGAATCGCCATGTCGTCGATGATCGTATACAACACTGTTGAAACCTAGTCTTTCAAACATACGAACAAAGCGCAGGGAATTAATTTTATTTTCGGTCACACCGTGACAAATGATAACATAATTTTTTGTTTCTAATGGTTCCACGAAAATGGCTTTTAAGGAATATCCATTTATTGATTCTATCCACTGTTCTGTTTTGTTCACTGCACGGAACCAAGCCTCATCTAGCCGCTTTGATGTTATTTCGCGATTTAAAATAAAGTCATTTTCTTTTTTCTTCATATACATTAGCTTGTTCGTCACAAAAAAACCAAAAACAGTGGTAATTGCCGTGACGGCACTCGTAAAAATACTCGTCCAAACGATTACTCTTTTCTTCATAGCCTCCACTCCTAGTTTCTTTTAAGAATTTTATACATATTCGATTCAACACTCATTTGTTTAGCATATTCACAACATTTTTTTGTTGCTCCTAGTTCTTCTAATTTTTCCACAAATGGTTGAAGTTCATGCATACTTTTTTGTAGTTGTGTTTTTAATATTTTTTCATTTTTAGACCAACAAGTGCTTCACCCTCGATAATTGGGGGCTCTTTTGGTACACTTAAAAGGAATAACTCTCCCATTCTATTGTAAGAATCATTGTTTAAACAAGCAAATTTTAACTATATTTAGTAGAATTAAGAGGGTAGTCAAGTGTGGGGAATAAATATAGGGGAATATGAGGAGGAAATGAAATTGACGAACGAAGTAGTTATTGTTAGTGCAGTCAGAACAGCAATCGGATCATTTCAAGGAGCATTAAAAGATGTACCTGCAACAAAGTTAGGTGCCATTGTTATCGAAAAAGCACTTGAAAAAGCAGGGGTATCAAAAGAGTCTGTAGATGAAGTGATCATGGGGAATGTTTTGCAAGCAGGCTTAGGACAAAATCCGGCAAGACAAGCTTCTATTCAAGCAGGCTTACCTGTTGCTGTATCGGCACTTACAATTAACAAAGTATGTGGATCCGGTCTTAAAGCAATCCATCTTGCGACACAGGCAATCATCGCTGGGGATGCGGATATTATCGTTGCAGGTGGAATGGAAAATATGAGCCAAGCTCCATATTTATTGAAAAATGCTAGAGATGGCTTCCGCATGGGCGATCAAAAAGTAGTAGATAGCATGATTTCAGATGGTCTATGGTGTGCATTTAATGACTATCATATGGGAATTACAGCAGAAAACTTATGTGATCAGTATAATATTACTAGAGAAGAACAAGATGCTTTTTCAGCACGATCTCAAGCACGCGCAGCAAACGCGATTGAAGAAGGAAAATTTGCGGATGAAATTGTACCTGTAGAAATTCCACAGCGTAAAGGAGATCCAATCATTTTCGATACAGATGAATATCCGAAAAAAGGGTCTACACAAGAAAAATTAAGCACACTTCGTCCGGCATTTAAAAAAGATGGCTCTGTAACTGCGGGTAACGCTTCGGGTATTAATGACGGAGCAGCTGCTGTAGTCGTAATGTCAAAAGCAAAAGCAGATGAATTAGGGTTAAAACCATTAGCTACAATCGTAGCAAATGCATCTGCAGGTGTAGATCCAAGTATTATGGGGATTGGTCCAGTAGAAGCAGTGAAAAAAGTGTTAAATAAATCGCAAATCGCCCTTTCAGACATCGATTTAATCGAAGCAAATGAAGCATTTGCAGCACAATCGATAGCAGTAGATAGAGAATTATCCTTTAATCATGATAAATTAAACGTAAATGGTGGAGCTATCGCACTTGGTCACCCAATCGGTGCAAGTGGAGCACGCATTTTTGTATCCTTACTTCACGAAATGGAGAAACAAGATGCAAAAACAGGTCTTGCAACGCTTTGCATCGGCGGAGGTCAAGGAGTAGCGACAATCGTTAAACGTTAATATAAGAAGGTGAACCATTTGGCAAAGAAAAAACAAAAGCAACAAGTAAAACCAGTAGCTAAAAAAGAAGAAGGAAATGGTCTTTTCGATCAACTTTCTTCTGATGTACTTGATAAATTAAAAGAAACAAAGAAGCAATTAGTAGCAGAAGAGCAAGCAAAAGAAGAAGAACGACAAGCGCAGCTAGCTTTTGAAAGAAAGCAAAAAGAAAAAAATAAAACGTTTGAAGAACTACTGGATGAGTATGGATATGGTGGTTCGAAGTTTTAGGTGAAATACAAGGTTAAATAAAATGACTGCCCAGAAATCTGTTAACAGATTTCTGGGCAGTTTTTTATTTAATTATGGATTGTGTCTAAAAACTTTAACTGTGTAATATCTAGGTCTTATTTAATTTTAACTAGCAATTCCAATATTCTTTTATATAGATACGTGAAAGCTTAGCCATTACAGTTATGGCTAAGCTTATTTTAGGCACATAAAATAAATGAGGAACTTTCTAGCTCTCCCTTTTCTTATTTTACTAGCAGATTTAAAATCTTTCCCCAGTTTTATAATCCTAGTATTGTTTGCAACAGGTAATTCAATTCTTGAAACCCTATTATCAGCATCTGCATATAATTAAAAATAAAATAGTAAAAAAGTATGATAAAGATAGCAGTCTCGTTGAACTTATGATATAATTTACACAATAATCCAAATATGAAACAATTGTAATAGTTTCATATTTATTAACTACCATATTTTGAATGATAGGTGTGTGTGCCTTGTTGTTAAGCAATACTGATATAAAAAGAGAATTGGTTAGAGCTAAGAAACTAAGTATATACCCCTTAGTTCTGCACAATATCAAGGCTAGCTCAATTAATTTAACTGCTAGTGCTCATGCGTGGGATATTAAGTCAGGGGATTCTGTTGTTACATCTGATAAGAAGAAAATAATTTTAAAAGCTTTCTCAACTGTATCTATACACACCCAAGAGGCAATATGGGTTTCTAGAAGGATAGGAGGTACATATCATCCAAGAGTCTCCTTGGTAGCAAAAGGATTAAGTAACATATCCACTACCTTAGACCCTCAATGGTATGGTCTTTCTCTAGTTACAGTAAGCAATACTACAGATCAAGATATTGAGCTTAAGGTAGGGGATGCTTTTGTTTCTGTTATGCTATACTATGTCAACTCTCCCGCTGAAAGAGGAAATATAGATAATCAGGCTAGTAGACCTGACTTATATAGTAGGTTTAATTTAACAGATGAAGACAGAGACTTTCTTAACCAACCATGGCATAAAAACCATCCTTCAATAGTTGCTGCTATGAAAAACTCTGAGCCTTACAAAGAACTTGTTAAGGATAAAAAAAGGTTCAGCAGAGGACTCAAAAGATTTATTTTTAACCAAGTAACCGGTGGTATCTTAGCAGGGATAATAAGTGGTATTATAACAGGTATTATTATTTTTCAGCTAGGTATGAACTAATGCCAGTATCCAGAATTGACCTTTCCAATGATACCGAAAGGTCTTATTTTTTCAAAACATTACCTCTAAAATATTTTTTACTGTAGGTATTCTTGACAGCCTTCTCCTTCTGCTGTATAGCCCCATGTACCCCTACATCATTAGCCTGACTTCTAAAAAAGACATTATGTTTAATTGACAGCTCATTACTAATATATATGGACTCATTTCTTTTATTTTATTTTAATCAGCAACAGCTGGTTTTTTAAAGCGCATTCAAGATAACCTTGTTTAAGTACACCAATTTGTTGAGAGATATTGGGCGGAATAAATTCTTTCTCGTTGTCAGTAAAATACAGTTCATACTCCATTAAATAGCTCTGTCTTTCACAGTTTTAAAAGACTTTCTAATTATAGTAGTAGAGCATGGTTTTTGATTCTTTTTTGTAATTCATTGCGTTCATAAAAAATTAACTAGATGTATAACTCGTCAAATTTGCTCTTTTCATAATTCAATTTCCTTCATACCTCTACTTTTACTTCTTTTAAGTATTATGAAGATAAATTAAAAGAGGCTGGGACAAAACCCATCTTGAAAAATGAAAAGCCCTGGAAATTTTACGAACAGTAAAATTTCCAGGGCTTTGTTTTTAGGTATTAAAAA